>JBNJJO010000006.1:0-207269 GCA_051750265.1 Bacillota bacterium
CTACTGTAAGCCGAATAATGAGGGGATTGCAACCGTTTCAGATACAGGATATCGAGTAATGGAGCGTACTGGGCCAAATCAAGTATTGGTACTGCTTAACTCTGTTCCTGCAAATCAATCTAATCGTGTTGAAGAACTCAAAGAGTTAGCAAAATTAAAAGAACAGGTTACCTTACTGATGAAGAATTTCAGTTCGGAAAATAAAAACTATTAAACTTATGAGAATCTTGGTTCTGATTGCACCAACCTAATTTGGTTAGAAAAGATGTATATCTTATACAAATCTAGTTGACATAAACATAATTTCAGGAAGTTGCAAAAAAGCGAATCCCTTGGTACACAAGGGATTCGCTTTTTGTGTTTTTTATGGTTTATGCACGATTTTATACATCCTAGTATTCTCAAGGGTTTGGATCTTTATGAACGCTCCGTGATCGTGTGTCATTTTGCATAAAATCGCGTATAAATAGAAGTGACCCTAGTTTTAACTATAAACCAATACAAACAAAATAAGATCAGTCATAGGCTGCTCTTCTTTTGTTTGTTATAAGTCATTTTTATTAAACTAAAGCGCCCGATTGTTGAATAATGAAAATTTATAATATAATACTCCAGATGTCATCTAAAAACTTAGTCAGTTATTGTTACACAACAATAAAGTAGTTTAAAAATTACTCTCTCAAATATACTTCATTCTTCTCTTACTTTAGATAACCCGCTTGATTGATTTAATCGCATCAAAATGCATGCCTTCATGGTATAGGCAAAAGCTAAGAAATTCTTCTACTGTTGATAATGTAAGACCCGTGGACGTTGTGTACGGCTGCTCTACCGATTCTTTCATCCGAAGTTCCAATGCTTGCTCAATCCTATTGACTTGATTTTCGAGCAATTGGATTAATTCATGAATCGGTGGCACCGGTTCTCCCCAATGGTCTGGCTTCGTTCCTGGACTGAATAATTCCGTAAAATGATCCGGCATCTTCATTTTTTCTCCAGTGAAATGAAAGGCGAACTTTTCTTGTACGAAATATATATGTCCCAGATTCCATTTTATATTGTTGTTGAATCCTTCTGGTATGAAAAGTGATGTCTCATCATTCATTTCTGCCACGTGACGAATCGTATTGTCTCGAACAAATCTTAATTGTTTAAAAATGTAGTTTTCCACTTTATTCCCTCCTAAACATTCTTTATCATATCCAAAAAGTAGGGTATTCTCAGTTACTGCGCAAATTATTGATAATCAGAGCAAAAAAAACAATTATTACCGAGCCGATTAAGACCGGTGTAATTAAGTAAATCCAACTGTACGGACCTAGCATAACAAGGTCTGCCCCTGCGGGTGGGTGAGTCGTTTTTTTGATCATCATAAATGCAATAGCTAAACCGACAGCTAAACCAATCGCCCAAGGTTCATCACCCAATAACTGATATGTGGCTAATCCAACGAATGTTGAAACAAAATGTCCCCCAATAATATTTCTCGACTGTGATAAAGGCGCGTTCCATACACCAAATGCCAGCACACAGCTTGCACCAAAGGGAGCCATTAACCATTCGGCCTGTGATGTTTGTTAAAAGAACTAGAGTACTCCAATAAGCCCGGTTATCGTGTCCTTTACATTTAGAATATTCTTACATATATTGTAACTAAAAATAGTCGTTAATAACAAACTATAAAATTCATAGGCATCTATCAAAATGTGTTTAAATGTATAAATCATAGTTTGTTAGTTCCAGATGTACACCAACATTGCTCCTAAACATATTAAAGCTCTTATATTTGATTTCTATGTATAAATAAATCTCTTTTGGTCATTAGTGGTAGCAACTGAGTTGATTGAGAGGAGATCTATAACAATGAAATGTAGAAAATGTGATAAGAATGTTCGAGTGAGAGACAAGGAGCTTCATAAAAAACGTCACGGACTGTGTAAAAGTTGCCATGAAAAAGAGATGAAATGGATTTCTCAAGGCTTTAAATTCGCCATTCCTCCAAAGAGAAAAGCAAAATAAATAAGCCATCCAAATCGGAGGACTCAATAAACGACTTGTTGTTTTTCACCAACATTGATAACTGTAGGATAAACTTTGTATCTTTCATTAACATTATATTTTTCTTGAAGTGCATAGACAAAATCAGGTGAGTTCACGCACGCCTGAAGAAGATAATCACACAGCTCTGAGCGAGAGAAATCTACACTGATTGCAAGAGTATCTAATTTCTTTGCAGTATCATTACTAACTGAAATAGAAAATCTGCAGCACCGTTTGCCTCCTAATCCTTTTGTTTTAGCACTTTTTGATTTATTGGGTACTTTAACAACCGCCATCTATATATCATACTCCATAAGTGAATTAGTGGTGTAGTGATGTTATAGGATATGTAAGCATTTCGCGTGATAGACCGAATAATTACAATTTAACAAAGGGATTACGCCTCCCTTTTAAACTGAACATACCCAGACAAACCTTCCTTTTAATTTTAGTGATAGCTATGGGTATTATGTTTAGAGAGCGAATCAAGACGTCTATTGATAAGGTAATAAGAAGCCATTTGTATAATTGTCGAAAGAAACAAATGTAATCAATTGATTTAACTGATGAAGCATTCGAATTTTTATGATAAAAATACGTAAGAACAGTATCACGAAGAAAGTAAATGTTCGTGTTTTTTACGTGTATTGATTACATGATCAGTCCAAAACCATACCTGTTAAATCTTTTTTTCTATAAAATTATCAATCTAATAATCATCCAAATGACTTTAAGAAACCTCCTCCACTCTTTTCAAAAGCAAACAACATCCATTTTTCTTAGAATTTTCAATTTGAGAAAGTGGTTCAGTGAATCAAAAAGGGCTGATACACCAAAGGGAGGAGGGTGATAATTTATATTTTTCGTGTCATATGATAGTGAGGAGCTAGCAATACACTAACTTACAAGCTAGCTCCCTTGTAATGGAGATTCCTGGAAAAATACGAATATTTCTCGACAATAAAAAAACCTCAGTAAGGTTTTTTTATTTGGCCATTTAACCATGTGGGAATTTAAAGAATTATAATAAAGGTCTTTCAATGACTTCATTATGTTCTGGCTGGCGCATTGGACTTATTCTGGAATGGCGGTGCCGAATGTTTGGATTTGACAGGACTTGAAGGCAAACCATTACTTATATATAATCGGTATGCGAATAACATAGAAGAGGCATGAAGAAAGGCTGGTTTTGAACCAAGGGTTATATGTAGGATAGATGATACGAGATCAATGCTGAACTGGGCAAATTTCGGAATGGGAATAGCAATCATTCCTAGATACATGATTTCATTGGTGCCAAATTTGAAACTTCATTTCAAAGAGATAAAGGAAGAGTCTCTTGTTACAAGAATAGTAGTAGTATGGATGAAAAACCGTTATCTGTCTACTTCAGCTAGACATTTTTTGGAAATCTTTAATGCATAAAACTAAAAAAATAGAGCAACTAATCAAAACTCCCCCTTGCTGAACAAGGGGCTTTTGATTAGATTATGTTTTCTTTAATCCCATTTAAATATTAAACATTATCAAATATATATAAATAATCAATACTTGATTCCATAAGTCGATGGTTATACAGATTCTAATGTTAACTCAATGAATTTTTCAATCGCTGGGGAATGCCATTTTTTTGACTTGACGAGTAGATATGAGTAGGTGGGCTCAAATTCTTCATTGTGCTCCATAATCTTTAATAATCCATTCTCAACCTCATTTTTTACCGTGATATAGGGTAATGCAGCAAATCCTAAGCCGCTCATTACTGCTTGTTTAATTGCTTCCAAACTCCATAGTTCCATTGTTTGAAATTTAGGAAGTTTATGATTTGCTAAGTGTGTCTCAAACATGGAACGATAACTGCATCCCTTTTCATTCGTAATAAAGTAGTCAGTAGTCCGTTTGTTTTTATAATCATCAAAATGTTGGTTTTTATTCGGACTCGTAATTAAAACAATCTCTTCCTTTTGCAATTGATGGTAATTACAATTATCTAACTCTAAACTTGTCCAGATCATAAAAGCAACATCGACATATCCACTCATAAGGTCTTTTTGGTTTTGCCCGCAAGTTCCGTTACTCAATATGATTTTAACGTCTGGATATCTAGTCAAATATTCTTTCAGAATCGGTCCTAATCTTGAAATCGTTAATGACTCAGGTGCAGCAATTTTTAATTCTCCACTTATTTTGTTACGACTCTTCATTCGGGATATACGGTTATAGGAATAAAGTAATTCATCAGCCAAAGGAATTAATTCTTTTCCCAAGGATGTCAAATTTACCTCTCGCTTGACGTAAGTGAATAATTCTCCGCCAATCTCCTTTTCTAACGCTTGAATATGAGAAGTAATGGTTGACTGCGTATACCCTAATTTTATGGCAGCATTCGTGTAACTTCCAACATCGACAATTGTCCGGAAAGTAATGAGCTGTCGTATTTCCATTCGTACTAATCTCCTTTTATGTATTTAAAAAAATGATATTGACTATTTATAATTTCAATTTTACTGATAGATAGACCTATATTACAATGAATCATAGAACTTATTCAACTATTTTTATTGAGAGGACAGATCAACTAGATGAATCTTATAGCATTCCTTTCCTACGTAATTATTACATCCATTACACCAGGACCAAGTAATATTTTGATGATGAATGAAGCAAGAAGATTTGGATTCAAAGGTTCGATACTTTTCCAGACTGGAATTATTACAGGGTTTATTATTCTTGGCGTGGTAACCTCATTGTTAACTACGAGTCTTTACCATTGGATTCCCATGGTAGAACCTTACTTTAAAATCGTCGGTGCAGCATATTTGTTGTATTTGGCATGGCAAATTGCTTTTTCTAAGAAAAGTAATAATAATGCTGCTTATAGCCAGTCTTCCTTTTTTTCGGGGCTACTTTTCCAAGTTCTCAATATAAAAAGTATCTTGTATTTCTTAACGGCAATGTCAACTTTCATACTTCCTTATCAAGATTCAAATGTAGCTACGTTCTCTTTTATGTCTTTAACAATACTAATAGGTTGTGCAGCATTATTATTGTGGTCTATATTTGGTTCAGCTTTTAAAAAGATATTTTCAAAATACGATAAAAAAATGAATACGATCATGTGTTTGTTACTCATTTATTCTGCAATTACAATTTTTTAAAAGAAAGCACCATGTTTACATTGAACATGGAACCACACCGCCGTATAATGGCCTGAATTAGTAATTTGTTAAACTTAACATACTTCTAACGGTGAGGTAATTTAATATATGAATCCTTATACAAACTATATCGAATTTAATAGAGAAAAATGGGCAGCTTTACGCAATAAAACTCCTTTGTTGTTATCAGAGGAAGAATTAGAGAATATAAAAGGATTAAATGAAGAAATTTCTCTTCAAGAAGTTGAAGAAGTCTATTTACCGTTAACTCGTTTAATTAATTTAAAGGTGAAATCTTCGCAACAACTTCAGGGAGTAACCAACTCATTTTTAGACTATAAGGATAGAAAAATCCCTTATATTATTGGAATTGCCGGAAGTGTGGCTGTAGGTAAGAATACTACAGCCAGAGTTCTTCAAACCCTTTTATAAGAAAAATTAAAAAATAGAGTCAATGATAATTATATTTTTTACTCCAGAAAAACAAGAGATAGTTTATTCGACTACATGAAAATAAACTTCAGTAACTGATAAAAAGACAATACCAAAGAAAACCCATCTCATTCGTTTAAAAAAAATGAAGAGAGCCGCAAATGCATTGATCTATGGATTGGGTTGACTGGATTAAGAACCAGTATAGACAGCTCAACATATTTTCATTCTCTGTGGTGCAGCGACGATATTTCTGCTGCATGGATGGCTAACGGGGGCGTTAATTCCAGAAGGTCAATATAGGGTGATTTTAATTGTTGAAAATTTCAAGAACTATTTTGGCGGTAATAGTTATTTTTATTTCTGGATTTGGACTATTTACACAAAATTTTAAGTTTCAACCATATATGATGTTTTTTCTAAGTTTAATGATGATGGTGATGGGATTAGAAGAATTTCAAAAAGAACGAAAAGGTACTGGCTGGATATTTATAACTGTATTTTTATTTATATTATTTGTATCAATTCAAGGGTTTTTATTGAAGTAACGGGTGCTTTAGTAAAAAAACAAATCCCAAAATTATCTTTGTATTTCATAGATAAATTGGGATTTTTATGATGAGGAACTCTTAAGTATAGATAACCGCGTTTTCCTGACGCTACCCCTTAATTTTGGTTTAGACGGGAGTGTGATTGCTCCTATTAGTGGTACCGTTGAAGGACAGGCTGAAATGTTAGAGATCGTTCTAAAGGAAAATCCAGATGTTTTAATAATTTCTCCTACTTATCCAACTCCTATCATTCCAATTTTAGACCGATTTGTTGAACAGAATATACCTGTCCTTCTTTTGGATACGGATGACCCTTGGGAAAATAAAACGGCTTACATGGTACCGAAAATTAACGGAGAAGCAGGAATTAATGCATTACAGCTCCCCCATCAAGTGCCCTTTATCTTATACCGTTTTATTAGCAACATTCCGATTTTATGGCAACTTTGCTGATATAAATCTACCACCTCTTACTCTTAATCCCTAGACCTATCTCAACAAGTCCCTCAAAAAGTCTAGTCTTTGCGTGGCATTTCCCTTAATGATAAGATCTACGCCACTGTCGATGTCTAATCCTTTAAAGTGTAAGTATTCAAAGAGGATCTCATTAAAAGGAAGACGTTTTTGTGAAATAAAAAGCATATGTTTTTTGATAAAAAAATAAAGAAAAATAGATTATCGAGGAACCTTTGAAATCTTTTTTCAAAACATGCTCTTTCTTTTTAATCGTTTTATCAGGTTCTTGGTATGATTTTGATTAAACTTTATTTCAAATCAACACTTGGAACTTTTTTGTATATTTTCCAGACAGAATGGGTAAATTTTATCAGAATAATACTTTGGTAGAAAATGCTATTTTGGGGGGGATATAATGATTTTTAATAAAGAGCAGCTAAGAGAAGAAGCGCATAAAGCAGCATTAAGCCACGATCCTTTTATAAGCCGAAGGCCATCTGCACGCTTTTTACAGTCTAATAATTCGGACTTCGAGAAATTGCGCAGCTTTGTTAACGATTTAAGAGATAATCGTTCTTCCTGTTCACAGCCGGCCGAAGAATGGTTACTAGATAATGCTGAATTTTTGGAAGAACAAGTGCTTGTAGTAAATCAAGATTTAACTAAAAGGTTTGTTAACTCTTTACCCCACCTAAAAAAAACGGGGGATTCAAGAGTTTTTTCTATTTGTACAGACTATCTCCAATTTAACGATGGGCATTTGGATATGGATTCATTTATTTCCTTTCTCCAGTCATATCAGGAAGTTTCCGTATTAACAATGGCTGAAGTTTGGGCGATACCACTTATTATGAGGGTGGCTTTGATTCGTCGTCTCGCTGAAATCATGGATACAGTTAAGGAAAGACGCGATGTTTGTGCGTTAGTTGAAAAGTTACTTTCCGGTATCAAGGCATCGGAGATCACTCCCGAAAAACTGAAGCAAGTATTAGAGGAAGCTGGACAAGAAATGCCTCTTTCTGGACCAATGACTGTCCATTTAGTTAAACATCTGCGCGAACGAGCTTATTATACAGCAACAGTTGGTGAATGGCTCATTTGCAAATTGGAGAATGGACCAGAGAGCCTTGATCACATATTGTCATATGAATTTCAGTTCCAAGCAGCCCTTCAAGTAACGACAGGTAACCTAATCACAAGCATACGTAAGCTTTCTCGCTGGGATTGGAATGAAACCTTTGAGCAAATTAGCATGGTTGAACAATCGCTGCGGAAAGAGAGGACAGGCTTTTATTCGCAATTGGATTTCTCTAGTCGTGATACACTTCGAAAGAGGGTCGAGCAGCTAGCGAGACGCTTAAACCTGCCGGAAAACCTTGTGGCTACGCAGGCAGTGGAGCTCGCGGATAAATATGGAGAGAATCTATCTGTTGAGTTATCACGAGCAAGGGCAAATAGCGAGGAACGGGAACGAGCGGATACAGTTGGAGAGGAACCATCTGATGATGAAGTACAAAAATGGGTAACTAGTGAACAATTAGCAGAAAAGTATGGTAATAAGCCTCCGGAGAGAAATAGCGGGGAGAGAAATCGGCAAGCATTTGTTGCATATTACTTATTAGATCCTAATGGCATTATGCAATTGAGACAAGCGTTAAAGATGTGCGGTAAACCGCGAGCTCTCCCAGAAACAGGGTTAATGCGCCGTGCTACGGGGAAGTATTTTAATCTGTTAGCAGTATGTTTCGTTGTTTTCTTGCTTGGCTTTTCAATCTGGATAGGTTGGAATGAATTTTTTTCACCGCTTCAATGGGTTGCTATCCTAGTAATCCTTTTGTTCCCGGCGTTAGAGTGGGCGGTTACTTCAACTCATTGGTTCATTGAACGAGTCAAAGGTCCAGTCGCGTTGTTGAGATTTGATTTTTCAAAAGGTGTTCCCTCTGATGCGAAAACGATAGTTGTGATTCCAATCATCTGGTCATCGGCAGCAGAAGTGAAGGAGTTGGCGGAACGGCTTGAATTGCATTATTTGGCGAATCGGGATTCCAATATTCACTTTGCGTTATTAGGCGACTTCAAGGATACGGACACAGAGTCTCTCGAACAGGATGAAGTCATTTTGACAGCAGCCAAACAAGAAATTGAACGCTTGCGAAATATCTATCCCAACACAAACTTTCATCTCTTTCAGCGAAAGCGGCAATGGAACCCGTCTGAGGGTGTATGGATGGGAAGGGAAAGAAAGCGAGGAAAGCTAGTAGAATTTGTGGAGCTGCTAAAAGGGAGAAAGGATACTAGCTTTGCTTTTATTGATGCAAATTTGACTTTACTTAAGGATGTGCGTTATATCATTACTCTCGATTCTGACACGCTGCTTCCACTTGAAAGTGCCCAGCGAATGATCGGGACGCTGCATCTACCATATAATCAGCCGGTACTAAATGATTCGAAGACAAGAGTGATAGAAGGCTACGGTGTACTTCAACCAAGAATCAGTATGAGTCATGAGGCCTCGATGAGATCGCGATTTGCCGGTCTTTGGTCAAGAGATCCAGGGGTTGATCCATATGCGTTTGCTGTTTCTGATCCGTATCAAGATGCACTCGGTCAGGGAATTTTTACCGGAAAGGGAATATTTGATGTCGATACGTTTTATCAGGTGGTATGTGAACGGATTCCGGACAACCGGGTGTTAAGTCATGATTTACTTGAAGGCGGTTTCCTTCGTGCAGGCCTTCTTTCAGATATCGAATTAATTGATCATTTTCCGACGAAGTTCATTGCCTTTCAAAAGCGGCAGCATCGATGGGTAAGAGGAGATTGGCAGCTATTACTTTGGTTGTTTCCAAGATTGCATAACCGAAGAGGTCAATTGCTGCCAGTCGATTTATCTGTTCTGACTAGATGGCAGATCATTGATAATATGCGACGGAGTCTATTACCTATGACACTATTTGCTACCCTTCTTTTAGCAGTGACGATCCTTCCGGGTTCACCTTTGCGCTGGATGGCTTTGGTGGCTGTAACATGGTTCTTGCCAGTTCTTCGCCAGCTTGTCACCGTTCAGACCGGTTTAAAGAATCCGCGCGGTATTTTGAACACGGCGGGTCAAGTCCTGTTTGGGATTGTTACCCTGCCGTTTCAAATTGTCGTTTTGCTCGATGCAATTGGCAGAACGTTGTACCGTTTATTTTTTTCGAAAAAACGATTACTCGAATGGGTCTCATCAGATGAAGAGAATCGCAATAGCGAACAGAGCGGTGCTCCTTTGCTCCAAGGCATGTTGGGAGGTTATGTTCTTTGTATTTTGTTTTTGGCAGCAACATTATTTAATGGAAATATAGTTTTGCAAATCATTGGACTTACATTGAGTGCGGTGTGGGCATGTGCCCTATTTGTGATTAAGTGGCTCGATCAGCCGTTTCCAGAGGATCGTATTACTTTTTCGGAAGATGAGATGGAAGAATTGACGAACCTAGCTCAGCAAATATGGTCTTTTTATGAAGATTATGTTACTGAAAAGGAGAACTGGCTGCCGCCTGACAATGTGCAAATGGAACCGCCGAACGGGGTGGCGCATCGCACCTCTCCTACCAATATCGGGTTGTATCTTACCTGTGCTTTAGCGGCAAGGGATTTTGCGTTTATAGATACCCCTGAATTAATTTTACGGTTGGAGCGCACATTGGAGACGCTTGAGCAGATGGAAAAGTGGGAAGGGCATTTATACAATTGGTATGACACAGAGACACTGAACCCGTTATTGCCAAGGTATGTATCAACAGTTGATTCAGGAAATTTAGTTGCCTGTCTTATTACCGTAAAAGAAGGCTTGGCCGAGTGGCTAGAAGCCTATGATAAAAAGGAAAATCCGACTGAGCACTTTCATAACGATGAAAATCTGAAAATTGCTTTTTCTGAAGAAATCACACCGGATGTCTCGAGAATACTGAATGGTAAGAAGGCAACTGTTAATTGGCGGGATAAGGGTCAAATGTTGCTTACACGTTTAGAAAAATTGATTGAAGAAACTAATTTCCAGCCTCTATTTGATCATAGAACCAAGTTGTTTACCCTAGGATATCATGCTGATCGAAATGAACGGGATAATGTGCTATATGATTTATTGGCGTCTGAGGCAAGAATTGCAAGCTTTGTCGCGATTTCGCTTGGCCAAGTGTCAGTCTCCCACTGGCACGTACTTGGCAGAACGATGACCAGAGTTGGGAAACGACCCGTCCTCTTGTCCTGGTCTGGGACGATGTTTGAATATTTAATGCCATGGCTTTTAATGAGGACGTATCGTCATACATTGTGGGAAAAAACGTATGATGCGGTTGTTGATCGACAAATTGAATATGCACGCCAGCGGGAAGTGCCATTCGGGATCTCTGAGTCAGGCTATTATGCGTTTGATTATCAAATGAATTACCAATATCGAGCCTTTGGTGTTCCGGGTCTCGGATTCAAACGGGGACTTGAACAAGATTTGGTCATCGCACCTTACGCCACGATCATGGCTCTGCCTTTTGCAAAGGATCAGGCTTTGGCTGCTTTGAAAAAAATAGAGCAGTTAAATGGCCGAGGAAAATATGGCTTTTATGAAGCGATGGATTTTACGCAAGAACGGCTGCCAAAAGGTAAGCGCCATAAGGTGATTCAAAGTTTTATGGCCCATCATCAAGGCATGAGCTTACTAACCCTGGCGAACCTATTACAGCCAAAAACAATGGTGGAGAGATTCCATCGCAACAAACAAATGCGTTCAGCAGAATTGCTCTTACAAGAAAGAATTCCTAAAACGCCTAGGTTTATTAAGCATCCAGCTTTGGGTCGTATGCACAAGCCTTATTCAAAAAAAGCTCAGGATGTTGCAACAGCAAGAGAATATATTTCACCTGACACAACGGTTCCTGAGGTCAGCGTTCTTTCAAATGGCTCGTACACAACAGTCTTAACAAATACCGGCAGTGGTTTTAGCCAGTACAAAGGTTTATTGGTCTCTAGATGGCGCGAAGATCCAGTAATGGATCCGTGGGGGAGCTATGTTTTTATTAGGGATGTCACCCAGGATAAACTATGGTCACCGTCGTATCAACCATGCCGAGTGGAATCTTCGGAACAACGCGTACAATTTGAGTTAGATCGTACTACGTTTATGCGGGTGGATGGGGACATTAAGACAAGTATGGAGATTTGCGTTTCTTCAGAATGGAATGCAGAGCTGCGAAGAATAACCTTGACAAATAGCGGTGAAGAAGCAAAAGTTTTGGAGGTTACTACTTTTGTTGAGCTAGCTTTGTCAAACCCGATAGCAGATGTTGCCCATACTGCCTTTAGCAAGCTTTTTATTCGGACTGCTTTTGATGCCGAATCAGGCTGCCTTGTTGCTGGCCGAAGACCTCGTGAAGCGAAAGACCAGGCACTTTGGTCAGCACATTCACTCATGATTGATGGTGATACTCTTGGTTCGGTTGAATTTGAAACAGATCGCTCTAGCTTTATCGGCAGGGGCTATCGACTATCCGATCCTCAAGGTATCCGGACTCGCCTTCGTGGCAAGGTCGGTTCGGTAGCCGACCCGGCCTTTGTGATGAGACGGCGCATCTGCATTGAACCTGGTAACCAAATTCGATTAGTTGCTGTTACTTCGGTTGGTGAGACAAAGGAAGAGGCGATCGAAATTGTAGGTAAGTTTGCTCCTGATCAAGCAGTGGAACGTGCGTTTCAATTATCATGGAACCGAGGACAGATCGAGATTCGTAATCTGCATTTAACGAATCGAGAGGCAACCGATTTTCAAAGGCTGGCAGGTCATATTTTATATACTCCCCCGCTTAAGAAGGAGCGTGCTCAAAGCATTTTAATCAATACAAAAGGTCAATCTGGACTATGGAGTTTTGGGGTATCTGGGGATCGACCAATCGTCCTCGTACGAATTGAAGACCGCAGCCAAATGCCGTTCGTTGTTAAAATGTTAGCAGGTCATGAATACATCCGTCGGCTTGGTCTTTTATTTGACCTTGTTCTCCTTAACGAGTCAGAGGAAGGCTATCACCAACACTTGCAAGAAGCACTTCAACAGGCAGCAGAACATGGAGTTGATCGTTTTGGTGCAGGTTTGTCAGGTGTATATGTAATTGCCTCAAACCAGTTGGCTACGGAGGACAAAGCATTGTTGATGGCAGTAGCTCGTGTCGAGCTTCGCGCTGGTGGAGCCAGTTTAGCAACGCAAATGCGATTGCCTAAGGGTGAAAAGGAAAATGGGTTGCCGGAAGAACTGATTCCGTTGTCTTCTGTTAATCATAAAAATGTTTCTTCTGGGCAAACAATACAAGAGGAAGCGAAAGAATGGTTATTTTTCAATGGTTGGGGCGGCTTTTCCCCTGATGGAAAAGAGTACCGGATCATGATCAAAAATGGAAATCATTTGCCGGCGCCGTGGATTAATGTCCTGGCCAATCCTCGTTTTGGCTGTCTTATTTCTGAGATGGGAACAGGTTATACGTGGTGGCGGAACAGCCGTGAATGCAAGCTAACGCCATGGTCCAACGATCCAGTCCTTGATCCACCGACGGAAACAGCCTATTTAAGGGATGAAGAAAGTGGTGATGTATGGTCTGTCGCACCATCTGCAGCTCATTCAAAGGAGCCATATAAAATAACGCATGGCAAAGGATTTACAAAGTTTGATCACGAAAGAAAAGGCATCAAACATGAAATGCTGGTATTCGTACCTTTAGAAGATCCTGTCAAAATCATGAGGTTGAAGCTGCAAAACAAGACTACGGAGCAAAGGCGAATTTCTTTGACCTATTATGCCGAATGGGTTTTAGGGGTACAGCGACAAGCAAATGCACCATTTATTGTAACCGAATGGGTTGATTCTGAGCGGATCATGATCGCCAAAAACACTTATCAAGAAACCTTCCGGGATGCGACTGCATTTTTGGGGATTTATCCGCAACCGGCTACTGTTACGGGTTCCGGTGAAGTAAAAGATTCCGGTATAGTAGCATGGCAAGATTCAAGTGAAGCGCAAGATAAAATTAAGGGTTCTGTTTCTCCTTTGGACCAAGCTCATTCATACGACCTTACGTGGACGGCGGACCGTAACGAATTTATTGGACGAAATGGCAGTATGGAACATCCAGCTGCAATGGGTCGTGTTGGTTTGTCGTGTCAGACAGGTACACATTACGAATCTTGTGGTGCGATTCAGGCTAAGTTCACGCTAAAGCCAGGTGAAGAACAGGATGTTTATATTTTGTTAGGCTGTGACGACTCTAAAGAAAGCGTCTTACAGTTAGCCAAGAAATACAGCCAACCTTCATCTTGTAAGCAAGCGATGGATGAGGTTACTGCTTTTTGGGATCATCATTTAGGCCAAATTCAAGTGTCAACCCCATCGAAGGAAACAGATTTTTTATTGAACGGGTGGTTATTATATCAGTCGCTTGCATGTCGAATATGGGCTAGAACTGCTTTTTACCAAGCTGGAGGAGCATTTGGCTTTCGTGATCAATTGCAGGATTCGCTCGCAATCCTTCATACGATGCCGGAAAAAACAAGAGAACAAATTGTGCTTCACGCGTCCCACCAATATTTAGAAGGGGATGTGCAACATTGGTGGCATGAAGAAACTGAGCGTGGTATCCGAACAACGTTTTCTGATGATTTATTATGGATGCCATATGTAGTTTCACGTTACATTGACCATACAGGTGATCGAACGGTTTTAGATGAAGTGGCACCGTTTCTAATGAGTGAACCACTTGCTGAGGATGAACACGAACGCTATGAGCCGACTGTACGTTCTTCTGAAACGGGCACTGTTTACGAGCATTGCCTGCGAGCGATCGATCGGGCTTTGAACCGGATTGGCGAGCATGGTTTGCCATTAATCGGAGTGGGAGATTGGAATGATGGTATGAATCAGGTTGGCGTAAAAGGACGAGGCGAAAGCGTGTGGCTCGGCTGGTTTATTTGTGACGTGTTGAACCGGTTTGCCGAGCTTTGCGGATTGCGTGGCGATTCTGAACGTGTAGAGGCATTCCAAAAAATACACCAGAAGCTAACAGACTCTCTCAACGAGCACGGCTGGGATGGTCAGTGGTACCGACGTGCATTTACCGATGCAGGACAATGGCTTGGCTCAATTCAAAATGAGGAGTGCCGGATCGACGCCATTGCTCAATCATGGTCAGTAATCTCAGGGGCAGCTCCAATGGATCGTGCTGTTCAGGCAATGAACTCGTTCGACAGGGAGCTAGTAGAACGGGATCTTGCCGTTATCCGGTTATTGACTCCAGCTTTCGACCGGACCGAGCCAAGCCCTGGATATATTCAAGGTTATCCGCCGGGAATCAGGGAGAACGGTGCCCAGTATACTCATGGAGTTATTTGGGGCATTATTGCTTGGTGTCAGCTTGGTAACGGTGATAAAGCAATGGAGATGTTTACGATGCTTAATCCGATGATGCATACTCGTACCGATCAAGAAGTAAGAAGGTATACAGGTGAACCATACGCGATTGCTGCCGATGTGTATACTGCAGACCCGAATCAGGGACATGCAGGATGGACATGGTATACAGGTGCATCAGGTTGGTTCTATCAGGCTGGAATTGAGTGGATACTTGGCATTCGGCGGAGAGAAACTCGTCTTTATCTTGATCCGTGTATACCAAGTGAGTGGCCAGGTTTTTCGATCACCTACCGATTTGGTGGTACTCATTATTTGATTAGCATCATAAATAATTCTGGTGTTGAAAATGGGTTGACAGTTGACGGTGTGCAGATGCCAATTTTGGAAAAGGAAAAATCTATAGGACTATTTGTGGAATTACGGGATGATGGGCACGACCATCATGTGGAATTGAGAATTTAGGGAAAATAAAAAAGCGTGAACTTCTTGAGCAAACCTCAAACCATTAGCTTTACTACAGTCGTGTTATTTAAATAGACTTTTGCTTTTCTTTACCTTTTTGAAGTATAAACATTCTGAGGCAAGAATTAAAACAACTAACAGAAGAGGAGATTGAGGAGTATTTGAGACAAGCACTAATAAAAAAACGAAAATATTTAAATTAACGGTTTTAGAATAGATTAAATAAAGAATGAATAACTATTTAATGCCCAAAGACCGATTTTCTCTTGAAGGGACTTCTAGATTTTGTTAGGAAGTCTCTTTGTTTTGCTACAATTCTCTGCTTAACGTATTTTTTCTTAATGCATAATTCTCCAAATAAAGTTATTTTCTTAAATAAAAAAAGCCTCCTAGATTCGTTCTATTTTCGAACGGTGTTTTGTGTGTTTGGAGTATTAAAATTAAACAACTTTATTGTAACTTTAAGCTTTTCACTTATAAATTTACGACATTTAAATATGAAAAAATACGTCAAATAAAAAAGAAAGTTATAAGATTTCCAGTGTTGTTTTGATTCATCTCAAAAACCATATTTTCCTTATGTATAGGACAAACTTGGATCTGGGAAGGGGAACAAATAAAAGATTGACCAATCATTTATATCTCTTTAGGAAGTGTTAAAAAAACTTGTTTTCTATTATTTTTTGTAAATGTAAGCGGTTTCCGCTGTATGATAATGGGTTGGATGGCATGTGTGGCAGTCACTCATGACTTTCCTCCTGTATTTCCCCTTTAAAATATAATAGTTTTTATATGTCCAAATTAATTATAAAAAGGGAAATGTAAAAAAAGCCGAGATTACTCTCGGACAAAAAAATGTAAGACAAGCCTCCATCTAGGGGATGGAATACCTTGTTAAATATAATTTTATCCATAGAAAGAATTTATTCCTGCATAGTACGCTTATATTACATTACTAAAAGTGAACGATACAGATACATTCATTGACCTTTTACTTTGATATACGTTTAACTATTCTCCAGGAATCATTTGTTGGCTTAAGATGAACAGTAGGATAAAAAACAAAAATGTTACTACTCTTTTACTATTTTTGAGTCTACGCCAAAGCCTGTTCTTGACGTAAAAAAAGCATAAAAAATCTACTCTAGATTTAGACGCCTGTACGTTCCGGGAGCTACACCGTATTTCTTTTTAAATACCTTGTGAAAATAAGGATAGGTACCGAAGCCACAGGTTTCGGCAATATGTTCGAGCGTCATCGTAGTGTATTCCATCCGTTCGATTGCAACTGATAGCCGAATTTCCTGTGCGTATTCCACCATGGTTTTTCCGACACTATTTTTAAACAGGTGACCGGCCCGAGAGATGCTGAGGCCGGCGTGCACTGCAACCTCCTCAATCTTAAATACTGTCGTAGCATGTTCTTCAATGTATCGCATCATTCGCGTCACCGTATATGGGTGACTGAAGGAGGAGGTCGTTTCGTTGACGGCCCGATCCAGCGATAAGCAGAGTGAGCGCAGCAAATAGTCAGTAAGCTCGTCGTTTTCTTTGGACGATGGCCGGCGTTTTTCGATAATGATATGGCGCCATAAGGTTAGCAGCTTTCCGTCAAGGTCAATGCAGGAGACAGCCGGCTTGATGGAACGGCTCCACCATTCATTAACCCATGCACCTTCGCAGGCTAAGTAATAGTCCCCGCTGTTTTGGTTTTCTTTGACCAGAAGTTCATAGTATTCGCCCGGTTTAATCAGCAGGAGATTTCCTTTTTCAAGCTCCATTTTTCTTCCATTCACTACTACTTCACAGACACCTTCTGTTTGGAGGCGGAAAAGATATCCTGGGAACCCGGATTTATGTTGGGAATGAAATCGTTGTGTGTGATATGAATAACCGCATAAAAAAATGTTCGTCGTCATAAGCTCCCCCTGTTTTAGTAAAATAACAAAATAGTAGATGTTTTAATTATATCGTTTATGTTCATTTTAAGGTACATCATATATGATGGAATCAAATCAGTAATATGAATGAAATCATGAGCAGCAGGGGATTTGTACCTGTACGAGTGATAAAGAAGCTGGATTCAACTAGATAGAACTGTTGGTATATATTTTTTACCAATATAAGTAAGCGTTTGTATATTGATTATATTAAATTGTGGAAATGAGGATGTAAAGATGACGACAATTCAAGTAGCTGTACAAATGTTTACGTTGCGTGAAGAAAGCCAGCAAGATTTTGCGGGCACATTGAAAAAAGTGGCCGAGCTTGGCTTTGATGGTGTTGAATTTGCAGGGTATGGAGGATTGACTGCACAAGAAGTAAGAGTGTTGCTTGATAATCTTGGGCTAAAAGCTGCATCCAGCCATGTACCAATTGAAGAATTGGAAAACAATTTGGCTCAAGTCATTGAAGATCAGAAAATATTAGGAAGCAAGTATGTTGTCTGCCCTTACTTACTGCCAGATCGTCGCAATGAAGCAGATTATCAAGCTCTTTTTTCAGTATTAAATCAAGCTGGTGAAGTGTGCCGGCGTGAAGGTATTACCCTTTGTTATCATAATCACGATTTTGAACTGGATCGTCTGTCTGATGGCAGAACAGCGCTTGAATCTATTTTCGATGATACGAATGCAGATAATGTGAAAACAGAGCTGGATATATACTGGCTGACAAAAGCGGGAGAACAACCAGTTGAGTGGATTAACCGTTATAAAAACAGAACACCGCTCGTTCATTTGAAAGACATGACAAAAGATACGGAACGATTTTTTGCGGAGCTTGGAACAGGCGGTGTGGATATTGAAGCCGTGCTAAGTATAGGAGAAGAAGCCGGTGTTCAGTGGTGGGTGGTTGAGCAGGATATGAGCCGACGTACACCATTTGAAAGTATTGAAATCAGTATCAACTACTTGAAAACGAAATTGCCGCATTTAGCAGTTTAGAAAAAGAAAAAACAGTAGGCTTGATTTAACTTTCACTAGATGCCTCACGGTGTCAAGCGTGTTTTGTGCTTTTTATTCAAGTGAATTGTTTGTGTGATTATCAAAAAGCTAGCCTCTAGGCTAGCTTTTTTTCATTAGAAATAAGAACTTAATAATTCAAGAAAATACTTTGGGCGGAAGCACTACGGATTGATCAGATAGGAAAGAGCGCCTTTCTGTCATTCCGTACGTGTCGCTTCGGCATTAAATGGACCGATAACCACGGTTTGTACGGCTGTCGCCTACATTCCGTAGGTTCCTGTTCCATTTAAGGCAAGCCACCATACCGAACGAGCCGAAACACCTTTTGAATGCTAATCAAAGAAGAAATGGTAAATTCTTGTCTGAAGCCAAGAATCAAGTCACTCGCTTCGCATTGCTCCTAAGGAAAAAGTCGGTTTGTTTAGGGCATCGAACCCATCAACAAACCGACTATATCAACGCTTCGCTTATAATATAGTACGCTCTTTTCGTTCTTTCTGATTCTTGTTCACAATAGCTGACACTGCTTTAAGTCAGCCTTTTTCTTGTGATTAATAAGCAAATTTTAATGTTATATATTTATAGCTGCACTTTTGAACAATTAATAGTTATCTCTAGAAAATCTTTAAAGGATACATCGTCTCAACAGAACAAGCAATAAGTTTTTCTAAACTATTAGGATTAATAATAAATGAATAATGACTTTTTTGAGGCTTTGTAGGCCCGTTCCATTTAAAAGAATTGCTACCTTTTTAACGGAGAAAAATGATAAGTTTTTTATCAATAAGCTATTTACATTGACGTTGCGTAAAGGTGTATAGTGTTGTTATCAGGAGGTGAAAGCATGGAATACACAGTGCAAAAGCTTGGGAAATTGGCAGGTGTTAGTACTAGGACACTACGATATTATGATGAAATTGGAATTCTTAAGCCGGCAAGAATCAATTCATCAGGATATCGTATTTATGGTCAATCAGAGGTCGATCGGTTACAGCAAATACTATTTTACAGAGAGCTGGGCGTAAGCTTGGAAAGCATAAAAAATATCGTAACTGCACCGTCTTTTGATGGTACTAATGCACTGAAAGAACATCGTGAGAAGCTTCTGGCAAAACGAGAACAATTAGATATGTTAATTGCTAATGTTGATAAAACATTAGCTGTATCAGAAGGGAGAATGACCATGAATAACAAAGAAAAATTTGAAGGCTTTAAACAAAAATTGATTGATGATAACGAAAAGAAATATGGCGAAGAAATTCGTGCAAAATATGGTGATGAACAAGTTGATAAGTCAAACAACAAAATAAAAGACATGACTGAACAACAATATGCTGAAGTTGAAAAATTAGGTGCTGATGTAATCGATACACTGAACGAGGCATTCGCAACTGGTGACCCAGCAGGTGAATTAGCACAAAAAGCTGCGGATTTACATCGCAGGTGGTTAAGCTTCTATTGGGATAGCTACACAAAAGAAGCACATGCAGGTGTTGCACAAATGTATGTAGATGATGAAAGATTTACAGCATACTATGATAGTAAACAGCCTGGAACAGCAGCATTTTTGAGAGATGCCGTTCATATTTATACAGGAATGAAAAAATAATTCGAATTAACTTTCAAACGATGAAAAGCGATTGGTAGCAACCAGTCGTTTTTTCACTGCTTTACCAGGAAATTAAAAAAGAAAATATAGCATCAAAAAATGCCTTGAAAATGTGTAGTAGCTGAAAATTAAATTCGGGATCAGTGGGTACGGTATTGAAAGGAAATGATCACGATCGTTTCACACGAATAATCCCAAGGTGGTATTACACAAAAGGTTGAAAAATTCTATACTATATATCTCCTTATTAATTGAGTGCCGTTACCGCATTAGGTGGTAACGGCATATTTTCGCAAAGTTTTTTCTCCCTATTAGCCATTTATGATAAATAAAAGTTTCGCGTCAAAATAATTTTGAATAGGTTAGCTAACTTATACTATTGGGAATACTCAAAGGAATATAAGTGTCATAAAAAGTTCAATCCCCTTTTAAACATTTTAAGATAGTTCAATTACAATAAGTATATAATTATGTGAAGTATTTCACGAACTAAACGAAAAATGAATTTACCATTATACTATCGACACTACCTATTGGGAGTTTAATCAAAAATGAATGAATTGAAAAAAATTGCAAAGGCACAAAGAGGAACAAGATTGTTACTTATTTTATCATCATTATTGATGGGTACAGCAGTGATCGGACAGGCTTATTTCTTTGTTAAGATTGTTGATATGGTTTTTTTACAAGGAAAATCATTTCAACAGATTATGCCATTTACGGGTGGATTATTGCTCGTTCTTATTGCTAGAGCAGGTCTGACGTATGTTAGTGGTAAAGCTGGTATTAAGATGGCGGCAAAGGTAAAGAGTGATTTCAGAAAGTCACTTTTATCTAAGTATACAAGAAATCCCGTGCAAGCTTCCTTGAAAGGACAGTCAGGACAAAAAGTGAGTGTCATGATGGATGCTGTGGACGAAATTGATAGCTATTTTAGTCGGTATGTACCTCAAGTAATTCAAACATCTATTGTACCGCTCATGATTCTTGGTGTTGTATTCTCACAGCACATCTATTCGGGACTAATAATGGTAATTACAGCTCCTTTCATACCAATTTTCATGGCAATTATCGGGATTAAGACGAAAAAGAAATCAGAAGAGCAAATGGAAAAGTTATCAGCATTTTCTGGAAGATTCCTAGATATCTTACAAGGTCTAACGACACTTAAATTATTCGGGCGATCAGAGCAACAAAAAGAATTGATTCAAAAGAGTAGCCTAGGTTTTCGAGATGTAACCATGGAGGTATTAAAGATTGCTTTTATCTCTTCGTTGATGCTGGAGTTTATTTCGATGCTTAGTATTGGTTTAATTGCTCTTGAAGTTGGACTTGGCTTAGTAGTGTTTAAGAGCATCACGTTCTTTACCGGTTTCTTTGTTCTCGTGTTAGCACCAGAATTTTATTTGTCTCTAAAAGAGTTAGGCAGTGCGTTCCATACTGGTCGAGGTAGTATGGGTGCAGCTGAAAAAGTATCAGAGGAGTTAGAGGAAAAAGAGCAAACCGTCCAATGGGGTGAAGAGATCTTTCAAAATAATATGAATCCACCTGCAATCGAACTAAGAGGGTTAGGCTTTCGCTACGGTGAAGAAGACTTTGCGTTACGTTCTTTTAACGTAGAAATTCCATCATATGGTCAAGTAGCTATTGTAGGACGAAGTGGTTCAGGTAAAACAACGCTATTGCACGTGATCGCCGGTTTAGTCGGTCCTACTGAAGGTGAGATAATTGTCAATGGACATCCACTGTCAAGCTACAAGGAAAAGGATTGGTTTGATCAATTAAGCTACATTTCACAGCACCCGTATCTTTTTTCAGGAACGCTTGCTGAAAATATAGCGATTGGCGGAAACGAGAATGCTAGTAGAGCGGAAGTGGAAGAAGCTGCAGAAAATGCAGGTATTGCTGAAATGATCTTACAGCTTGAAAAAGGCTACGACACCCGAGTTGGTGAAGCGGGAAGAGGCCTTTCTGGTGGTGAAAAACAGCGAGTTGCGATTGCTAGAGCGTTTTTGAAAAAGCCTTCAATTATTTTATTCGATGAGCCTACAACAGGCCTCGATCTTCAAACAGAACGCATTTTACAATCGTCGATTAAAAAGTTGGCTAAAACTTCGACTGTCATTACGGTTGCACACCGTCTTCATACAATAAAAAATGCTGATAAAATTCTATTTTTAGACAATGGAGAGCTTGTTGCATCAGGAACGCATTTTGAGTTAATGGAGTCAGTGTCAGAATATCGCAATATGGTTACGGTTCAGCAAGGAGGAGTGACACGATGAGAGATTTAGCGTACGTTATTAAGCTGATGATGCAAGAGAAAAGGGATATTTTCTTCTCAATTATTTTTGGCTTTTTAGCAGGGATATCAGCTGTCGGTTTATTTGCTTCTAGTGGTTATTTGATTTCAAAATCAGCTCTCGTACCACCTCTATACGCACTAACTGTAATGATTGCTCTATTAAAGTTATTTAGTTTTTCAAGGGCATTGAGTCGTTATGCTGAACGATATTTTTCCCACCGAGCCACCTTCACAATTTTAAGTAATTTACGTGTCTCGTTTTATGAAAAGTTAGAGCCTTTAGCACCACGAATTTATCAAAAATACCGAAGTGGTGATCTACTTGCACGAATTGTTGGTGATGTAGAAAGCTTACAAAATTTCTTTTTACGTGTGTATTATCCACCGATCGTGCTTGGAATTGTCTTTTTATGTACGATCGTATTCACATCCTTTTACTCAATCTATATAGCAATAATCTTGTTAATAGGTCTTATCGTAACTGGGTATCTTATTCCGGTATACTTTGCAGTGAGACAGAAAAGAATTGACAAAAATGTAAGAGAAGGACGAGGGGTATTATCAACAGATGTAACAGAGTTAATGTATGGCTTCCGTGATTTAAAGATCTATCAGAAGCTCGGAGGAAAAAAGCAGGAGCTCATTAAATCCTCCGATGCTTATATAAAAGAGCAGGAGAGGGAAGGGGTTCAAGCCATATTTAACCATTCACTTAATACAATAGTCTCTCTACTTGGCTCTTGGTTAGTGCTTACAATAGGTGCGTATTTAGTTGTTGAGGGACAGTTGGATGGGCTATTCTTGGCAATGTTAGTAATGATCTCACTTACTGTGTTTGAAAATGCGACGCCAATGGCTGTGTTGCCTGGTCATTTAGAAGATAGTCGTGAAGCTGCTACTCGACTCTTTTCAGTTGTTCAAGATGAGCAAGTAAAAGAAAAAGGCAGTAAAGCTACAATCCAGCTCGATAACCAGCATGCAATGTCTATAATGATGAATCATGTGACGTTTACATTCCCAGGTGAATCAAGGCATGCACTTGATCATGTAAGCCTACACATACCAGCCGGCACAAAAACGGCAATTGTCGGTCCAAGCGGTTCGGGAAAATCAACCTTATTGCAGATGATTTTAAAGATATACAGAGCAAATTTAGGAGAAATCTATTTAAATGATAATTTGATTGACTCAGTATCACAAGAAGATCTATGGCAAAGAGCGAATGTTGTGCTACAGGAAAACCACTTTTTCTTTGGAACAATTCGAGAAAATCTTCTGCTCGCAAAAGATGGATTGAGCGATAATGAGTTGGAAGATATTCTTGAAAAAGTAAGTCTTAGGCAGTTTTCATTATCAGATCAAGTCTTTGAGAAGGGTGAAAATCTGTCTGGAGGAGAGAAGCAACGCTTAGCAATAGCCCGTGCGATGTTAAAAGATGAACGATTATGGTTACTAGATGAACCAACATCTTCTGTGGACTCATTGACAGAGCAATTAATACACGACAATTTATTCCTTCAATCAAAAGGCGACACACTCGTCCTTGTAAGCCACCGTTTAACAGGATTAGAAAAAATGGATCAAATCATTGTAATGGAAAATGGAAAACTAATCGAATCAGGAACATTTGATGAGCTTATGGAACAGCAGGGGTATTTCTTCGAAATGAAGCAACTCGAAAAGAGTGTGTTTATGTAAAATAGTTGAAAGGCGAAACCATTATGGTTTGGCTTCTTTTTTATAGGTAAATCATTTTTATTTGGAAGGATCGAATATACATTAGATTCGTCAATAATGATTAGTAAATGATATACTTTAGTTAGTGGAACTAGAAAAGGTGTTGATTTTAAATTTTTATTATAGTTGGTTTGTTTATAGGGATTTTGTCGGGGTTTTTTGGGGTCGGTGGAGGTTTATATTAACACCAACACTATTATTGTTAGGTATGACCCGGTTAAAGTGATGATTATAAGCTTGTTATATACAATTGGAACTTCAATTAGTGGTGTGTTTGCCCATTTTAGGCTTAAAAATATTATTTGGAAAGATGCCTTGATCATCGAATTCGGACTTACCGTATTAGCATGTTTTATTTGCTTCCTATATTTAAATAAGTTCCGGCACTTTTACATGAATAAAAGAGAAATAAAAAGAGCGTCAATGACGAAATGAATGTTTTTTTGATATCGACAAATACTATTTCTGAACGAATTTTAGATAGAAAGGTGTAGATATTTATGTCAAAAAAACATCATAATAGTCCTGAACAAAAAGCAATAATGGCTCATAAAGATACTGAGCTTGGAAGCGAATATGCTTATAAACAGAAACCTGCTCCTGGACATCGTGAACAGTCAAAGCATAAAAAGGTATAAAGAGAATAAAGTGATAATATGACTTTAGGAAGACCGATAAGGTAATATATCGGTCTTTTTTAAAGGCTCTTTTCTAAAAGTTTGTTGCTTTTAGACTTATAAAAATCGGCTTTTGGATTTTTATCGTAGAAATTATAAGCAAATTCAAGAGAGTACCACTTAGTAAATAAGTGAAAAGAGCACGAAGATAGGCTATATCCGTAAAGTATAGTTATTTACGAAAAACAACAATCTTTGCGAAAACAGCCTTTTTAAATAAAGAAGTTACTTAAATAGGGGGGAGGGGAAGGCACTTGATAAAGTGGTTTGTTTCTGCGTTGCTATTATTTATTGTCTGTGCACTTATTTATCCCCTTGAAGTTATCAGTGGGTTAGATGTAAAGGTAACGCTTTTCTTTGAAAAAATCCGTTCACCTATTATTACTGAGTTGTATTTATTTATATCAGACGTGGGTTCAATAAAATATACCTTACCAATATGTATTATTATCGCTATTTTACTTCTCATTAAACGTAAAGTGATAGATGTGGTCTTCTTATTTAGTATGTTTTATAGTGTGAGACAATTAAATTATCTGCTTAAAGAGGTGTATATACGAGACCGTCCTTCCTTTAACGCAGTTTATGAAGCGTCTCATTATAGCTTTCCCAGTGGACATGCAATGAATTCTACTGCAATATATGGCTTTCTATGTTATTTATTAATTATTCATTATACAAAAAATAATAAACAAAAGAATCTTTTACTGATTGTAACAATCATCTTAATTTCTTTAATAGGTATAAGTAGGATTTACTTAGGTGTTCACTATTTAACAGATATTCTTGCTGGTTTTAGTGCAGGATTTGCATGGTTTATAGTCATGACAACACTATTAGCTAAAATAAATCGGTTGTTCGACAAAAATAGAGACTATTAGATAAAGGAATCTCCGCTTTTATCTCTAATTAAGTAGTAACAAGATATCAAACTTAATTAGGGGGGAGAAATTTGGTATATTCCTTATTACTGAAGAAGAGGTTACAGACATTTGATATTACAATTTTTCAAACGCCTAATTTTGGAGACAAAAAGGGTTATCAAGAAGTTTTTCGATGTTTTCTTGAAGGAAATGGTCATAAAAATGTATTAGAAAAGGTTTTTCAAACATTCAATGTCGCAGATCGAATGCCATCAGAGTATCAGGCTAGATATTTAAGTACTGGTGATATTGTATTAATTGATCAAGGGAAAAAAGGGCAATTTTATTATAAGCTTTTTCCAGAAGATTGGAAACAAATAAATCGTATACATGTAAGGTAAAGGCTGACTAGTTAAATTTAACTGTCAGCCTTTTTTCCTTTTTCGATATTATTTTAATGTTAAAATCACACATTATGGCCAGGACCATTTTTACGCTTAGCAGAAGAAGCCTCCTTGGCGTGAGCAGTTTCTTCTGCCGCAAGCACTTCAGGTGATATATGATTATTTTTTTTAGGAGTATTCCGATTTCGATGCTTTTTTCCCATTGATTGACCCTCCAATATGGTTCATGTTATTAAAATTTTTACTTTATTAGATTGTCCGATTTATCAAATGTTAAAGCTGTAAAAATATGCTTAGAATGAATATAAAAACTTGTGAAAATAAAGGGTTGTTGAATAAGTATTTATTGAATAGGGAAACTTTTAATTGGTTTGTTTCTTATGTTATAGTTAATTGGCTCTTTAGTTATTTTTAAGTAGGAGGAAAGATAATGAGTGTACATATAGGTGCAAAAGAAAATGAAATAGCTAAAACGGTGTTACTACCAGGTGATCCATTACGTGCTAAATATATTGCCGAAACATTTTTAGAGGATGTCTTCTGCTATAATGAAGTTAGAGGAATGCTGGGTTTTACAGGTACATATAAAGGTGAACGAATTTCTGTTCAAGGAACAGGAATGGGTGTTCCCTCCATCTCTATATACATAAATGAGCTTATGAAAAGCTATGGAGTACAACAGCTAATCCGTGTTGGAACTTGTGGAGCTATTCAAAAAGATGTAAAAGTACGTGACGTGATTTTGGCGATGAGTGCTTCAACTGACTCTCAGATGAACCGTTTAACATTTGGTGGTGTTGATTATGCACCAACTGCTAATTTTGAACTTCTTAAAAAGGCCTATGATACAGGGGTAGAAAAAGGGTTAAACCTTAAGGTAGGTAATGTCTTTACAGCAGACATGTTTTACAACGATAATGCTGAATTAGAAAAATGGGCACAATATGGAATTCTTGCAATCGAGATGGAATCAGCTGCTCTTTATACACTAGCAGCAAAATTTGATCGTAAAGCTCTTTCTGTTTTAACAGTGAGTGACCACATTTTAACAGGGGAAGAAACAACAGCAGATGAACGACAAACAACATTTAACGATATGATCGTTGTTGCACTTGATGCGGCTATTAAGTAAAACTAACGTGTGCGATGCACACGTTTTTTAAATTATTTAGGAAATTTATAAATTTCTAGGACAGTGGATAAAATTGCTCTTCATCTAGCTCCAGCAGTCCGAATTTGTGAAAAGTCAGATGCGTGGACTTAGATCGCACAGTATGTGCAAGTGCAGGAAAGAGATAAGGCCGCCCGAGTTTTTGACTGCCTCTAGAATTAAAGGTAAAGAACACCTACTAATCATGAGCGTCTTATTTGCCCGAGGCTGTCAAGGCGCTTGTGCTTTTGTTCTGAGGATCGCGCAGATATTGTCGATATAAATTTAGTATAAATAAGTTTTAGCCTTTAGGTAAAAAGGTAAAGATGAGAGTAGGTGCTTTTAATCATTTATTTTAAATGTCGTTTAATGATAAAATAAATGGAGTTATTGATATTAGATAGGGTGGTATTATGTCGTTTTATGTAAAATTAAGTATAATTTTGCTTTTTACAGTAACTTTAATAGCTTGCACGAACTTTTCACTATCTAAAGGGATTTCCTTTAACGGTGATCAAAATGGGCAGGATATAAAACAATCTGGACAAAAAAATGAAATCGAATATAACATAGTAAATAATGAGAATCAACAAATTGATGAAGAATTTTTATTAGAATCTCAATACTTTAATGTTGTAAAACAAGTAGATGGAAATCAAATAATAGAGAATCCAACCAATATTCTTGCAATGGTTAATAAAGAATATACGCTGCCTGAGACATACGAGCCGTCTGACATGGTAAATCCAAACGTAAACTTTTCATTTGGTGATGCCGATGTGCCTCAACGATATTTAAGAAAAGAGGCCGCTCGAGCTTTAGAAGAGTTATTTAAACTAGCCGAATCGGAAGGAATAGAACTATTCGCAGTATCAGGATTTAGATCATATTCCAGGCAACAAGGAATATTCAATGTTGAAAAGGAAGGTAAGGGAGAAAAGCAGGCTCTTCAAGCAGTTGCATTACCAGGTCAAAGTGAGCATCAAACTGGCCTAGCGATGGATGTTTCAAGTAGAAGTGTGAACCTTGAAATAACAGAAGAATTTGGTGAAACAGAAGAAGGCAAATGGATCCGAAATAATGCGCATAAGTCAGGTTTTATTATCCGTTATCCTGAAGGAAAGGAATCAATTACAGGTTATCAATATGAACCTTGGCATTTGCGTTATGTAGGAAAAAAACAAGCTTTTGCAATATATAAGAATAAACTAACATTAGAAGAATATTTCCTAAAGGTGAAAAAAATCTAAACGGTGATTGTTTTATGGTAGACAAAATGGACATACTTAAAAATGATTTGAACATCTTATTTATTGGCTTCAACCCAAGTCTTGTTTCTGGTGAAGTAGGTCATCACTATGCAAATAAACATAATCGATTTTGGAAGTTACTTTATGAAGCTGGTATTACTGATAAACTGTATAAACCTGAAGAGGATGTTACTTTACTAGACCAGGGTATTGGTTTTACTAATATTGTATCAAGAGCAACTAGAGCTGCTGATGAAATAACTTCTGAAGAATATAAAGAAGGAAGAGAAATTTTACGCCAAAAGATCTCAATATATAAGCCTAAAATTGCCTTTTTTGTAGGAAAAGGAGTTTATCTTCATTACAGCAAAAGAAAAAAGGCGTTCTGGGGAAAACAAAAACATAGCATCATAGAAGGTGTAATTGACTTTGTTGCACCATCCTCTAGTGGCTTAGTAAGGATGAAAGTCGATGACATCCTATCGATTTACAAAGAAGTGAATAAAATTTCTCTATAGGCTTAGTAGATTAAACCTTTTATAGTAAAGGGAAGGCTAAAAGCCTTCTCTCTTTAAGGTAATAGTAGTAATTTTAATTACCAGAACAATAATCCACCTAAAGCAATTCCAGTAATAAAGGCTAAAGGCTAAACCAATCCCATATGGGTATCCATAACCGTATCCATATCCACTATAAAACGCCATTCCATAGCCACTTCTTTGGGCCATTGGCTCTATATACACTTTGTTACGTGTAACTCTACATATTCTCCTAACATGCACAAGTCCACTTCTGTTATTAATCCGTACAACTTTACCATTATAGCGACAACATAAATCATAATATTTTGTGACATCTTTAACATAGTATGTTAGATGAAAAGGGAGGGATTGTACGCCTATCCATAGCTTTAATATTATTTACTTGTTTAGTAATTTTCGAGCAAAGAAAATACGATATGATAGCTTATTTGCGTATTCCGTAGATAGTCTTTCATGTTCAGCAAGTATCTTAAAAACGCTTTCTGGGATAGAGTCTATTAGAGAAAATTATGTTGTTGGTTCATCACTATTTTCGATTGAAAGGTCTTCTTGAGACCAAACTTTATAAATAGACAATTCTTGTTGAGTGAATTGTTCCTTCCATTCAGTAATGGAAAAGATGTGATCACATCCATAAAATGTCGTAAGCTCAATCTCTTCTTCTTTAGTAAGCGGAGCATTCCGAACCATTTCAATTGCTAATATAATACCGTTTGGCTTTAACATCCGTGAGGTTTCAGGTAAAGTGTGTTGAAGTGAGGTGAAATTTAAAACTGATTCACATAAAATAAGGTCAAAAGTATCATTTTGCACTGTAGTGTTTGAAAGATCCTCATTCATATAAGGGATATCAATGTTTAAATTGAGGTTTCTCTTTATTGCATTTTCAATCATAAGAGTGTCATTGTCTAACCCTGTTACTTTATAACCTAATTGATATAAAAAACTTGTTGTTTGAACCGTGCCACAGGTAGCGTCAAAATATTTATATCTAATGGAAACAAAAGTGCTTTTGTTAACATTATTCCGCCAGGATGTGCACCTAATAAAGATAACAAATTTAAATAATCCATTTGTAACCCCCAATTAGTTCCCTAAACTTAAACTATGCGGGAACAATAGGAGGTGATTAGACACAACTTAGGAGGCTGTGTTTTGCATAAACTTTTTTTAATTTTATATTAATCATTTGATGAATTTCCGCTTTGTAAATCGATAGCAGGGAACATTTCACATGTAATGTATTTAGAAAATAATCTACACAATTATTTATATAGGTTAAAACTTGATTTTTATAATAAAACGTTTTGCTTTTTATTTTTAAATCAATGTCTTTAATTAAGGATAAAGAAAAATGAATGATCTCTAGATCAGTTTTTCCGATGTATTCTGCTAGTTGCATAATAAAAAACCTCCCGAATTTACATTTGTGTAATAAATTTTACAATTAATTAATAAAAAAGTATCGTACTATTTGTCGAAGTGAAGAAAATTCTTACTTAATCTTATTCAAATTTGAAAGAAGTCGTTCTGAATAAAAGGAAGGATATTTACAATAGATCTTTTGAGGGAAATAAACAATGTTAATGGTTACAAGATGAGATATTCAAATAAAAAATTTTGTTTGATAACCTTTAAAAAATGGTTACATTAGTAGACTATCCTAATTTTTGAATTAATGTAAATTATACTCTAATTACTTTTAATAATGATAGTAATGGCTCTATTTCTTTTTCTCAAAATTGTTGACGTATTAATTTACCTTAGACATAATAGGAACATACATAAAGGTGGTGCAGTGTAACAGTGAAAAATAGTAGATTAATCGTCTGGGTTATTGTTACAGCAATTGTTTCTGCAGGAATTACATACAATGTTGTACAGCCTAAAGAAGTAAGTATTGCTAGTGAGGAAGATCCTTTTCTAAAGTTAAGGTCAACGTATGACATCCTACAAGAGGGTTATTACAAGGATGTTGATACAGACAAATTAGTAGAAGGCGCAATTAAAGGGATGGTCGAATCTCTTGAAGATCCATACTCTGTTTATATGGATGTTGAACAAGCAAAAAGTTTTAGTGAAAATATCTCATCTTCTTTTGAAGGAATTGGTGCAGAGATTCAAGAAAGTAACGGAAGCATTATGATTGTATCTCCTATTAAAGGGTCACCAGCAGAAGAGGTTGGATTAAAGCCTAAGGACGTCATTCTAAAAGTGGATGATAAATCAGTTGAAGGCCTATCAGTCAATGAAGCTGTCATGATCATTAGAGGTGAAAAGGGAACAAAAGTCAATCTTGCTGTTAAACGAGCTGGTGTAGGCGAGATTACTTTTACAATTACCCGTGACACAATTCCATTAGAAACAGTTTATTCCGAGGTAATTGAAGATAATATCGGTAAGATTCAAATAACCAAATTCTCTGAGTCTTCTGGTGAAGAGCTGGCTAAAGCATTAACAGAATTACAAAACAAAAAAGTGAAAGGACTGATCCTTGATTTACGACAAAATCCAGGTGGATTAATGGATCAAGCCTTGGCAATGTCCGATCTATTCCTACCTAAGGGAAAGAATATTCTACAAGTAGAAAATAATGATGGATCTAAAGAAGTTTATAAATCAGAAAATGAAGCAGCAATCGAATTACCAATTACGGTCTTAATTGATGGTGGAACTGCAAGTGCAGGGGAAATTATGGCTGCAGCCTTACATCAGTCTGCAGGAATCCCGTTAGTTGGTGAAAAGACCTTTGGTAAAGGAACCGTTCAAACAGCTAAATCATTTAAAGATTCATCTTCAGTTAAATATACGACAGCAAAATGGCTAACACCTGATGGTACTTGGATTCATGAAAAAGGTATTGAGCCAGAAATAAAAGCAGAGTTGCCTGCTTATGCTAATTTACCGTTTATTAATCCAGAAAATGTACTTAAAGAAGGAGATTCAACAACAGAAGTGAAAGCTGCTCAACAAATGTTAAAAGCATTAGGTTATGAAGAAATAAATGTAAGAGGCTATTTTGATGCGAGCACAACGAAGGTTGTTGAGGAATTTCAAAAGAAAAACAATCTCTCTGTAGATGGTAAAATTACTGGAGATACAACAATTAAAATTATGGAACTTATTTCAAGTAAAATTAAAGAGAATGATACACAGCTTGAAAAAGCAATTTCTGTATTAAAAGAAAAGATGTAATCATTAAAAAAACTAAGGCTTATGGCTAGATACTAATAGCGAAAGCCTTAGTTTTTCTTATACTATCATCCTTTAGAATATAAATTCTGATAGTACAAAACAAGGGTGTCTCAGAAGTACATACTTCTTTGGCACCCTTGTTTATTGTTTAGGAAATTATAACCAGGTAGACACTTTATACAAATCTAGACGGTTACTTTGATGAGATGGTTTAACTGCTTTTCCGATCGAAATAAGCATAATCGGAACATATCTTTCCGAGATGTTAAATTCCTGCATAAATTGTACTTTATTAAAACCACCTATTGCACAAGAGTCAAATCCTTTTGCTTTAGCTGCAAGCATTAATTGCATTGCTGCTAAAGAAGCATTTGAAAATGCTGCATCTCTAGCGAATCCTTTATCAGTGTAAGCACGACTAATTTGACCTGCTAAGGTTTCTTTAATTTCAGTCGTCATAAATCCAGCTTCAACTAATGGATCATATACTAAGTCAGTGTTTTTATCTGCTTCAAGGTCACCTAAAATGGCAATAACGGCAGATGAATCAACAATTTGGCTTTGATTATAAGCGACAGGAAGTAGTTTTTGCTTTGACTCTTCACTCTTAAAAACAGTAAAATACCAATGTTGTAAGTTCCAAGCAGATGGCGCTTTAGTCGTATAAGTTAAAATCTCAGATAATTCATCTTCTGAAATTTTCACTGTTGGATCATAGTGACGTACTGATGCACGATTATTTATCACTGTTAATAGATCTTCTGAGTAAGTTGTATTCATGAGAAAATCCTCCTTAGTTGAATTTACTATATATATCTTTTATACTTAAAGTAATAAACTTACTTTTTGTAAGTTGTTTAGCATAACATATCATAATAGATGTGATAAAATAAGTCAAGAATTTAAAACAAGGGGAGATAAAAATGAAAATTAATCTTTGTCCGAAAATGGAATCTGCCTTCAGTCTTTTAGGGAAACGATGGAACGGAATTATCATTCATGTTTTATTAAATGGTCCTAAAAGGTTTAAGGATTTGACAGAGATTATCCCTAGTATTAGTCAAAAGATGCTTTCTGAAAGGCTAAAAGAGATGGAAAATGAAGGTCTTTTAGAAAGAATCGTTATCGATGATACACCAGTGAAAGTAATATATCAGTTAACGAATAAAGGGAAGAGCTTAGAAGGTGTAATGAACGAAGTCGGTAAATGGGCCAACGAATATTGTACCCCAGAGGAGGACTAACTGGAATGACTAAAACAATAATTGTTACTGGGGGTTCACAAGATATCGGAAAAGAAATCGTTCTTCAATATGCTAAAAAACGATTTAACGTTGTCATAGCAGATGTTGACGAGAAAGCTGGTAGAGAAATCGAAAAGGAATGTCAAATGCAATCCTTTAATGTTAGCTTTATTAAGACAGATGTATCACAGGTATCTGAAATTGAATTTATTATGAAGGCTCTTTTCTAAAAGTTTGTTGCTTTTAGACTTATAAAAATCGGCTTTTGGATTTTTATCGTAGAAACTATAAGCAATTTCAAGAGAGTATCACTTAGTAAATAAGCGAAAAGAGCACGAAGATAGGCTATATCCGTAAAGTATAGTTATTTACGAAAAGCAACAATCTTTGCGAAAACAGCCATTATGAAAGAAACGAAAAAACGTTATCATACACTTGATATACTTATTAATAATGCTGGTATTTCAAAATGGGTATCACCTTATGACATTACTGTTGATGAGTGGGATAAAGTTATCTCAACAAATTTAAGAAGTGTGATGTTTGCATCAAGAGAAGCAGCTAAATTCATGAGTGAGAACCGATTAGGTGGTAAGATCATTAATATGGCTTCAACAAGAGCCTTAATGTCTGAAGCAAACTAGAGAGGCATATGCTGTTACTAAGGGTGGTATTGTTGCGATAACACATGCTTTAGCTGCATCACTTAGTGAAGATAAAATTCAATTTAACGCCATTTCACCTGGATAGATTGAAACGGGTAATTATCAATCTTTGAGAGAAATTGATCACTCGCAGCATTTATCAAAAAGAGTCGGGAAACCTTCAGATATTGCAAAAGCTTGTCTTTATTTAACTGATGAAGAAAACGAATTTGTAACAGGTATTAATCTTGTAATTGATGGTGGAATGACAAAAAAGATGATTTATGAAGAATGATTTAAAGATCCTTTTGACAAGAAAAGTTCAGAATAAAACATGAAAAAATAAACAATTTACCTAAATCATAGTTATTAGCCCACTCCAATAGTTACTTATATGAATACTTTTTAGTGTAGGTATATATTAGAGGAGGTAAAATAATGGGACCTTATATGATGCGAAATGATTTTCGTAGACCATATCCAGGTGGGAGATTCTTTTTTGGTGGCCCGTTTGTGGGCGGTTTTCTTGGAGGTTTAGTTGGTAGTGCAATTTTTAGACCAAGACCTCCATATTACCCATACTATCCTTATGGAGGATATCCATATGGTTACGGCTATGGCTACCCATATGGTGGGGGTTATCCATATTAATTAAAAAAAGAAACTACCTGCTCAGGAGGTAGTTTTTTTTAGTTCAGAAAATAATATTTATTGACTTAGTTTCAATAATGAATAGAAGGTTAAAGTACTTATTCAGGATAGTCTTATTTCCCCCTAGGCGCTTCCGCTTTCAATGTTAATACGAAATATCAACATTTGATATACTATGCTCTTTTAATCTTAAAAATTGAATTTCAAGATACCCTTCAACGTACCTAGCTTTCGTTCCTTTCCTTTTTACAGGGGATGGAAGCATATATTTATTTTGTTCAGATTGTTTTGGATAGTTGTTTACAATTAATTGATTATTTGTATGTTGGATTGTAATGTTTTCTACATCATCTTTTAAAACTGGGAGTTTTACATAAACATATTCGTTCGTCTCAAATATCTCTGGAAAAGGTTGTTTTGAAGGTTTTTCTCTCATCTCATTTTGCGAAAGCTCTCCTTGAAACGGGAAGCTTTGTGAAAAATCACCTCCAAATACATTTTTCATGACTGTTTGTATATAGTTTTCAATTTCCTTTGGATTCATTTTATTTAAGTGTTGGGAAAAATCTGTTTGATCAAATGGAAATTGCTTATTCCAGGGAAACATTTTTTCACATCCTTTCCTGTTAGAAAATAGGTAATAACATGATATGCAATGCCGGAGAAATCGGTTAGCAACGCTTATATCTTGTAGGACATGAACCTTCATGTTTATAATGGTCTTTAGGTGATAAGAAGTGGGGTAATATAATGAATACACCAGAAATGAATACATACAAGCAAGGCCTTTTTTATACAGCAGGATCTTATTTTCTTTGGGGTATTTTACCTTTGTACTGGAAAATGATCGAAAATGTTTCAGCAGAAGAGATTTTAGCACACAGAATTTTCTGGTCTTTTTTATTCATGCTCGTGTTACTGTCTTTTAATAAAGAATGGAAAAATAGTATAGTAGCAAGTAAAAGGATCATAAAACAACCGCTACTTTTTCTTTCGTTAGTTTTATCTTCATTGTTAATCAGCACAAATTGGTTTTTATACATTTGGTCTGTAAATAATGAGCATATGATTGAGGCAAGCTTAGGGTATTACATAAATCCTTTAATAAGTGTCCTCTTGGGGATGATCTTTTTTAAGGAAAAACTAAATTTTTGGCAAAAGATATCCTTTGTTATTGCAGCAATTGGTGTTTTAATTATGACACTGTATTATGGTCAGGTTCCATGGGTGGCAATTACATTAGCATTGAGCTTTGGGTTGTATGGTTTAACAAAAAAGATGACAAAATTCAGTTCTGCAATTGGTTTAACGTTTGAGACAATGGTTGTAACACCTATTGCAGCGTACTATTTATTTGTGATTGCAAGCAGAGGGGAATCAGAGTTTTTTACATTTCATCATGTAACGACAAATTTATTATTGATAGGAGCAGGCATCGCAACAGCTATACCTTTATTGCTCTTTGCAAGTGGAGCCCAACGTATTCCATTATTCATGGTTGGTATCCTACAATATATAGCTCCAACAATAACGTTAATAATTGGGATCATCATATATAAAGAACCGTTTACTAATATTGAAGTTATTACATTTACGTTTATTTGGAGTGCTTTATTACTTTTCACATTATCCCATTCTAAATATTTTAGAAAAGTTGAAGTAAAACGAACAAGAAAAAATTCGATTGGATTGTAGAAAGAAGAAATTGAGGGATAAAATACATGAATTCCAAAGAATTATTAGAGGCTTATCGACAACTATGGTCAAATCGGGCAATACCTGTTGAAAATGGTGAGACTGAAACATTAAGAGTTTCCATCGAAAAGGAGCTTAAGGATGAAATGACACATCCACGACTTAGAAAAAATCCCCATGAAAAATTTCACTTGTCAGTTAAAAGAATTGTTTCTTCTTCTTTAAATGATAACCAAAAGCTGAAATTAATTGATTGGCATATTAACGTACTTGAAACACTTAAAAAATAAAAATTTTGATGAGGAGGAATGAAGATGAAGCCAATAACAAAACAAGACGTACAAGCCCATTTAGATAAATTTTTAAACAAAACAGTATATGTCCATTTAGAAACGACAACAGGTGCTTACTCCGCCCATAAGAACGAATCAAATATGACAGTAGTTGCTTTTATCAGAAATACGAAAGTCGCATATAACCAAGCAAAAATCACTGGAAATGGTCCTTATCGTGTCGGGTTAAAATTAGATGAAGGTTGGATTTATGCAGAGGGATTAACAGATTGGATCTACAATGAACAAAATGAGCTATTAATGGCTGGTCACAATTCAGAAGGACAACTAGCTATTGCTTTACAATTATGTGAAAAGCCTTTTCAGTATTAATAATCATTGAAGTCGGTAAAATAAATTGGTAAAGAGGAGATTGAAGATGAGAGAACATGTTCTAGTAATCTTACCACATCCTGATGATGAATCGTTTGGTGTTGCAGGACTAATTGCACAAAAAAGAAAAGCAGGTATTCCAGTAACATATGCATGTGGTACATTAGGTGAAATGGGAAGAAATATGGGTAATCCTCTATTTGCTAATCGTGAATCCTTGCCACATATCCGAAAAAAAGAGTTAGAAGATGCTTGCAAAGCAATGGATATACAAGATTTAAGAATGCTTGGTCTTCGGGATAAAACTCTTGAATTTGAAGATGATGAGCTTTTAGCTGATATGATGGAGAAGATTATCGATGAAGTCGAACCAACACTCATTGTAACGTTTTATCCTGGACATGGGGTACACCCTGATCATGACGCTTGTGGTGCAGCTGTTATTCGTGCGTTGAAACGACGTCCTATTGAAAAGAGACCAGTAACCTATTGTATGGCATTTACAAATAATCGCTTTGAAATAATTGGTGAACCGGATATATGTATTACAATTACAGATGTTGCTGATATCAAATTAAATGCACTAAAAGCTCACCGTTCACAAACTGAAGGTATGCTAAAGCAGATGGAAGAGAAGTTTCTAAATAAAGATCCTGAAGCGATGCATTGGTTTGAGCAAGAATTGTACTATACTTATAAGTGGGAATGATTAAAGAACTAAAGCGCAAGCGCCTTGTTCAGCCTCGAGAAAATAAGTCGTTCTCTTTGCCTTCTATTCATGAGTGGTTAGATTCTAGAGGCAGTCAAAAACTCGGGCGGACTCATCTTTTGCCTGCCCTTGTACTTCGGGGTCATGGCAATGGGCTTAACATTAAATCGAAGCGCAAAACATTAAACTTCTGATAATAGAATGCACAAAAAAAGCTAATTCCTAGTGAACTAGCTTTTTTGGTGCTTGAATACATATAAGAAACTTTCCCCTTTTTACTAATAATTAACCTCTAAGGCATTTTCTTTTCTACGCTGAATAACGCGAAGTCGTGCTGAAAGTCCAATCGCACCTGCTGCAAGCCCGGAAATTAACCCAATCCAATAGCCGAATGCTTCCAATGATGTATAGGTTGCTAAAAGATACCCGACAGGAAGTCCAATCACCCAGTATGAAATAAGTGCCATCATAAATGTAACGTTGACATCCTTATATCCTCTTAAAGCTCCTTGTATTGGAGCAGCTATTGCATCGGAAAGCTGAAAGAAAATAGCATAAATTAAAAAGTCCTGAGTTAGCTTTAATACAGCTACATCTGAAGTATAAATAGATGCTACTTCCGGACGGAAGAAATAGATCAATGCAGCAGATAAGACTGAGAGAAATAGAGCCATACCAATCCCTATGTAGCTGTATTGCTTAGCATCATATAATCGTTTTGCACCAATTTCATGCCCTACTATTATAGTAAGTGCCATTGATATACTTAATGGTAACATGTAAAGAAAGGATGCGAAGTTAATTGCAGCCTGATGAGAAGCAATTGTTATCGTATTATATTGACTCATTAACAATGTAACTGCCGCAAAAATACTCGTTTCAAAAAAGATTGCTAGACCAATAGGGACACCTATTTTTAATATGTCATTCCATGCTTTAAAGGAGACACGATAAAATGTCTTGAACACTTTATATTCGCTAAAAGGTGACTGTTTCATAATAATGAAGAATGCTATAGCCGTTATACACCAATAAGTAATAGCAGATGCAACTCCAGCACCAATACCTCCAAGTTTAGGAAAACTGAACTTCCCAAAAATGAAGAGATAATTAAAAACAAAATTAATCGGCAAGGATGTGAGAGTAATAAACATTGTTACTCTAGTAAAACCGAGAGCATCTATAAAACACCTTAAAACAGCGTAAATAAACAATGGTAGAATTCCGAAAGATAAAGCAATTAAGTATCCTTTTGCAATGTGTAGAACTTCTTGTTCTAACCCCATATTAGATAAAATCGGATCTAACGCAAAATATCCAAGGATGACGATAACAATAGCTATAATTACACTTACATATAAACCTTGAACAACCATATTAGGAACATCTTTACCCTTTTTGGCTCCAATTAATTGAGCAACAATCGGAGTAATGGAGAGAAGTATTCCACTTAAGCCAGTATATACTGGTATCCAAAGACTTGATCCAATTGCAACTCCTGCCAAATCGTTAGGATGAACTTTTCCAGACATTGTTGTATCGAAAAAGTTCATCGAAAATAATCCGAGTTGTGTAATAAGAATAGGGAATAAAATACTTGAAAATAGGATGATTTTTTCACGCTTTGTAACGGTTTCTTTCATATATATATCCTCGTTTCTTCTTTTTGACTAGAGAATTATAACATGAAAAAACCAAATTGATAGTCATTTCGGTTGATTGTCCGATTTTCGGGATTCCCCTTTAAACATTTGATAATAAAAGAATCCTAAAGATAGGACACCTAGAATACTAAAGGTATATTGAAGTACTTTTTGTGTAATCATTGCTAAAACCTCCCTTAGTAGTATGGTGCAAAAATTGGAAATAATACGCTACTTGCATAAAAAGAGGAGTTTTTAAAAATAATGAATGCATTACACTTAAAAAATGTACGATGTCGTTTATAGTATCTTGATAAAAAAGAAAACGAATAAAAAGGAAGGAGTGTTTAATTTGGAGAGTAACCATACATTTACTAACATAAAGAATCACATTTCTTATCACTTAGGACAAATCATTGAAGAAGCAGAATTGATGAGATTATCGATAGGGGAAAAGAATTATTGCTTATTATGTGAACTTGCTCAAATAAAAAATCGATTTAATGAGATACAATCTTCAGCTTCCTTTTTTTACTTAAAGGCATATATAGCAGACTTTACAGAAAACTACATAGAAATTGCTAAAGCGATTCAGAATTTGTCCGATCAGCGTCATGGAGCACTTATTATTGTTGAACGTAATCATTCCATTAATCACCATGTTCAGGGTGGAATCCAAATAAATGCTGATTTATCAAATAGGTTAATTGAGAGTATTTTCTTCCCGGGAAATCCATTACATGATGGAGCAGTTCTGATTAAAGGAAATTTTATCTTATCAGCTGGAAATGTTTTGCCATTAACAGCACAGAATTTCGGGAATGAAAAAGTAGGTACAAGACACAGAGCTGCAATCGGTCTTTCTGAGGTATCAGATGCTCTTATATTAGTGGTCTCAGAGGAAACAGGAAAAATGTCTTTTGCGATAAATGGTACTCTTTACCCGATAAGTTCAACTGAAGCTAAACTTCAATAATAGCTAATTTAATCTTCATAAGAATAATATTTCGAGTGGCGAAATATTCAATTGGGTGCTATAGTTAACCTATAATTACCTATTGGAAGAAGCTAGAAATATGTGGAGAAATAAAAATGTTTGGATTTTATTAAGTGGAGAACTCGTGGCTGGCCTCGGTTTATGGATGGGAATAATCGGTAACTTGGAATTTATGCAGAAACATGTTCCTTCAGATTTTATGAAATCAGTTATCTTGTTCTTAGGGTTATTAGCAGGTGTATTCGTTGGTCCTCTAGCTGGTAGGGTCATTGATACTTACTCAAAGAAGAAGGTGTTAATTTACTCTAGTATTGGTCGAACATTGAGCGTACTTTTTATGTTTATGGCCTTACATTTTGAATCAATCTTTTTTATGATCTGTTTCATGATTAGCATCCAAGTAAGTGCAGCGTTTTACTTTCCGGCATTACAGGCAGTGATCCCGAAAATTGTTACTGATGAAGACCTTATTCAAATGAATGGCGTGCATATGAATATAGCAACATTAGCACGTGTAGCTGGAACAGCACTAGCTGGGGTTATGCTAGTCGTCATGCAACTAGATTACTTATACGTAGGATCCATGGTTGCTTATGCTATTATCTTGTTGATTACTTTTGCTTTAAGGTTTGATGAAGAAAATAATGATAAAATGACAGATAAAAAGTCTAGAAGTTTTAAAGATGTATTACCTGTTCTTAAGGGAATCCCCATTGTTATATCAGCTCTTGTTTTAACAATAATTCCAATGTTGTTCATTGGCGGATTTAATTTAATGGTTATTAATATAAGCGAATTACAAGGTGATACGGCAATTAAGGGACTTTTATATACCACTGAAGGAATATGTTTTATGCTTGGTGCTTTTTTTGTAAAGTGAATTACACATTTATTACCACCAATTACACTCATGTTTATTTTTGCATTTGTTATTTCAATCGCTCACCTTTCTCTATTCTTTAGTGATATAAAAATCATGTCACTTATTTCGTTCGGTATTTTTGGATTAGGGGTTGGATGCTTCTTTCCCATTGCAGCTACAATCTTCCAAACAAAAATTGAAAAGGAATATCATGGTAGATTCTTCTCATTTCGTAACATGCTAGATCGCGCTATGTTTCAAGTTGTATTATTAAGTACAGGGCTTTTTCTAGATACAATTGGTCTACAACTAATGGTTGTTATTTTTGGAACGTTATCATTAGCAGCTGTTATTTATTTTGGAATCAAATACTTTCATTCTAATTCAATTGATGCCAATAAAATGAACGAGCAAAAGGGAGTACTATAATCAAATAAAGTGTGCATGAAGGGGCAGAATTAGTGATTCTGCCCCTTCATATGCTTTATTTTACTATTTTAGTAGTTTCAAGTTGTAGAATTAAAGAAATCATTGTCTATAACTGTAATTTTATGTATGATTATTAAAGTAGTTTTGTTTCTTTATAACTATTTTTATCTATTTATACTATTTATTTCATATTTATGTAGTTTTTTGTCTACTACTAATCCATTAAACTATATTTGTATAGAAGCCTAGGAGGTACATAATGAAATGAAACAGAAACTGATTGGATTGACAGCAACAGCTGTTGTAGGATCGTCCCTACTTACATCAATTGCCGCAGCAGACAGTGTTACTGTAAAAAGTGGTGACACACTCTGGGAATTTTCACAGCAATATAACACCACGGTTCAGGCATTAAAGAATACGAATGGAATAACGAATGATTTCATAAGGGTTGGACAAGTTTTAGAAATTCCAGGTTCATCAAAACCTACGACTTCTGTATCCGCACCAGCACCTGCTTCAACACCGAAAACTACATCAAAAGTCATAACACATAAAGTGAAATCAGGAGATTCTTTGTGGGTAATTGCTAGAGCATATGATACTTCTGTGAAAGATTTAAAAGAGCTTAATGGATTAAAAAGTGATCTTATCCGAGTAGGACAAAATCTGACTGTAAAAAAGGAAGGTGTTGAATTAGCAGAAGATACCCAATCAAATGATTCGGTCCAACAACCTGTCCAACAACCTACCAAAACTGATACTACTACTTTTACATATATAGTAAAAGCTGGTGATTCCCTATGGAAAATTGCCAATCAAACGAATTTAACAGTTGCAGAAATAAAAGTCGCTAACAACCTAAAAACAGACATGATAAGTATTGGACAAGTATTAAAGCTTAGTGGGGAAGAAATCATTACTAATAACAACAAAAATGTAAATACCGAAGCTACAAGTCCAACAACTAATAAAATAGATAAGATGATAAGTGAAGCTAAATCTCTTATAAGTACGCCATATCGTTGGGGTGGAAATACACCTGCAGGTTTTGATTGTAGTGGATACATTTATTATGTGCTAAATAAAGTTACATCTGTATCGCGCTTAAGTGCTGCGGGATATTGGGATATAATGAAGACTATTAGTACGCCTTCAGTAGGTGATTTTGTCTATTTTACAACCTATAAAAAAGGTCCCTCACACATGGGAATTTATTTAGGAAATAATGAATTTGTTCATGCAAGCAGTTCTGGTGTTACAATTTCAAACTTAAATACTTCGTATTGGAAGCAACGCTATTTAGGTGCTAAACGTTTCGTAAACTAATTTTTGGATATATCTTCTTCGAAAAAAGAGCCTTTTTAGGTTCTTTTTTGTTTAGAAAAAATTCTTTAAATGAACGTAAATTGCTTTAGGATTCAAGGTAAGGGGTTTTTTTTGAAATTTATCAAAGGAGAGTAACTTATTATAAAAAGATACAGAGGACACATTATCAGTTTCTAAAAGAAGATTTAACGCCACTAAAATACACAAATAGTATTGAAGATCTATATAATAAATAAACTCTTATCGAGAGGTGGAAAAAATTGAAGGCAGATGCTGTTTTTGAAGGTGGCGGGGTCAGGGGAATTGCTTTTATTGGAGCAATTCAAGCCATGGAAGAGGAAAATGTAGAATGGGAAAGGCTGGCTGGAACATCTGCGGGAGCTGTAATAGCTGCTCTTTTGGCAAGCGGCTATAAAAGCTATGAAATTAGAGACCGGCTAAGAGAAATGGATTATTCAAAATTTCGAGGTAAGACGATCCTGAATCGAATTCCCATTATCGGTAGCTTTTTAGAACTTATGGTTCATCTTGGAATTTATAAAAATGATTATCTGGAAACATGGGTGGATTCACTTCTTTTTGAAAAAGGCATTAAGACATTTGCCGATCTTCCAGACGGAAAGTTGAAGATTATCGCTTCTGATGTTTCGAATGGCCAAATGCTTATTTTGCCAGATGATTTAGATCGGTATAGGATGACTCCTGCTGATTTAAAAGTTTCAACTGCCGTTATGATGAGTACCTCTTTGCCATTTTTCTTCCGTCCAGTTATTTGGAAATCAAAAGACCGCAAAAAATCCTACATTTTAGATGGTGGATTACTTAGTAATTTTCCAATATGGATATTTGATACAGATAATCCTCGGTTTCCAACGTTCGGCTTCCGTTTTGTGAAAGATGAAATTAACATAGATGCCGTTATACCAACACCGATCCACCTTTTCAAAAATATATTTAAAACGATGCTTCAAGCCCATGATTTAAGAAATATGAACGAAGAAACGATTGAACGAACGATTCAAATTCCAACTGGCGGCATCACCGCAACTGATTTTGAACTGAATGAGGATGAAATCGATTTTCTATCAAAATCAGGATATACTTCTGCAAAAGAATTTTTGTCGAAGTGGGATTTTGAACAGTATAAGGCCAAAAGAATGCAAAAAGGAAAGAATAAGTAGAAGAAAGATAAAGCCCATCTTCAAATGTTGTTTTACCTTCAAAAGAATGAACATGTTGATCGAAACCATGGATAGTTTCCAATGTAACTCCTTAAACGAAATGATAGTGCTCATATTATTTTTTCTTTTGAGTAAATAAATTAAAGCAAAAAAGGAACAGTTTGAGTAGTTGCTGTTTGGCTCCAAGGACAGAAAGGGTAACAAGTTGATTTATCAGTATTAAGAGCAACACATAAGCGATAATAGATGTTTTTCTAATATCTTTTATATTTTGCAAATGGATCTAGTACATCAAAAGACCAATATTTCTCCAGAAGCTAGAACAAAAAAAACACAACTAATGACGAAGTTTCATACAAATTAAAAGAAGCTGTATAAAAAAACCAGAAAGAAAAGAGTAAACCCAGTGGAATACAATTCATTTTCCTAATAAAAAATTAATCTCAACTAGATTTTTATTAGGGAAATGCATTTGAATGTCAGTGAATAACCAAAGAATGCAGAATCCTACTATAAATTCAAAAAAAGTGCGATCCACGCGTCTTGTTTAACTTCAATCCCTAAAAGCCATAAGGTCGTAGTTCCGATTTGAAGCAAAATAAATAATGAAAACATTTCGTTTAGGAATTTTGTATTTTTGAAGAATAATCATCACCTTCTAACAAACTTTAAAATTTAATAAAAATCGGAAATATTCTTTTGCATCACCACTTATTAGTTGAAAGTTTTTTCGAACTGCTATAATGTTTAATCATTTATAAAAAGTTGGATCAAATCTTTTTCAGCTAAGAAAGATGGTTTAACAAAAAGTAATTACCGAAAAAAGGGTTTCGTTATACTAAGTACGCTGATGTTTACTCCACTTCAAACAATAAATCAGGAAATTGCTGAAAACATTTGATTTATCTTTCCTTTTTGTTTATTAATTGCATTAAGATACGGACAAAAATCATTAGAAAAAAGGTGCTAATAAACGTGTGCATCCATGTCCATGTATGGTATTCAATTAAATTGGTATATCTTTCAAATAGAACCTCAATGATCGTTAAAGCAGTGGTATACAATGCACATTGAAGAGCAATGCTGAAATATCTTGAAGAATAAGTTGTTTGATAAAAGTAAATACAGACAACTGGAAATAGAAAATATTCATAGAGAAGATTGGTATCGAAATATTTACTTAAAATTCTGTTAGGATATCGCAGCATTTTTTCTTCTACAACAAGAACACCAATAAACGTTGAAAGATATGCACTCAATAAGAAAATTAAAATCCAGTCTTTGATTGAAGGTTTTCTTAAACTGAAAAATAATAGGGCAATGCCGATTAGAAACAATGCCCACAAAAATATTCTTTCCATAGGGAAATCCGCCTTCTATTTTTAATTTACTCCTATTATTACCAAAGTAACGATATTTACATTATTAGTAAGATATCCAGATTTGATAGATTTTAAAAAAAGAGGTTCTTTTTTAGTCGAATATTCAGGTTTGAACACATGATTGGATCGAACTTATAAAAAGTAGACACCTATATAAAACTGACCTTTACGCGGTATGAGTGGGGTATTCAATCAGGTTTATGACGTATTTATTTTGTATGCGTTTTTTCACATATAAAATTCTGAATGCGATAATTTGTCACTTTCAGAAGATGTGTAATGGAGAAATGATCTTCATACGAAGAAGCTTTCAATGGAATAGAGGACAACCAGTCAAGGATGTCCTCTATCTATTTTTCTCGTCACGGAATATTTCCTAATCATTTCCGCCTTTATTGACATATATTAACTAATTGAATTGTTAAGCGTGCGTTATTTACAAATGATCCATTTGAAAGAATGACAAGTAGTACTTCACCAAGTGTAAAAGCTCTAGTAATTGCTACAGAGAAGAAAGATACTTATAGAGTAAGGATGTATGCATTAACTAGCAGAAGAACTTCATACAAAACCTGAACAACTTAAGGCATTCGCTTAATAACTGTTACGGTGAACCCTATGCAACGAACGGGTGGTTTAGAAATCAACAACATTTTTAAACAGAAGCTATATTTTAGATAAACTTGATAGAGATTACCAAAATGTATGCTGGCTTTTTAAAGAGTTAACTCATACATAAAGGTAGTCTCTATCATCTTTTCTTTTGAATACTGCTTAAGTTTCTAGTATACTCATGTTTGGTTAAAAACAAATTTATAATAGATATGGAAACGAAAGTAGGACTATATATATGGATAATTTACAATATTATAACTTACCTGATGAAATAAAAAAGGTAATACAAAATCGATCGTCAAGCTCAATGAATGAAGAAGAATCTTTATTAGTAGGAGAAGGCGGATTCACTCCATCTGATGAATCGATTTTAATAGATGCAATGATCTCACTAGCGTTAGGGAAAAATGTATTGTTAAAAGGCCCAACTGGTTCCGGAAAGACGAAACTTGCAGAAACCTTATCTTATTTATTTCAGCAACCAATGCACAGTATCAACTGTTCGATAGATATGGATGCGGAGGCTCTCTTAGGTTTTAAAACAATTGAAAATCAAAATGGAACAACAAAAATTGAATTTGTAGCTGGTCCTGTTGTAAAAGCAATGAAAAGTGGACATTTACTATATATTGATGAAATTAACATGGCCAAGCCTGAAACATTACCGATTTTAAATGGAGTTCTAGATTATAGAAGAATGATTACAAATCCATTTACTGGTGAAGTAATAAAGTCTAATGAATTTTTCGGTGTGATTGCAGCTATAAATGAAGGCTATGTTGGAACAGTTCCATTAAACGAAGCATTAAAGAATCGCTTTATTGTCATTGATGTACCCTATATCCAAGGCAAAGAATTAAGAACTGTTTTACAAAATCAATCAAAGCTTACTGATCAGAAATTATTAGATACCTTTACGAAATTGTCAGCTGATTTACTTGTACTTGTACATAACGGACAGGTGTCAGAGGAAGCTGCTTCTATTCGTGCTTTAATTGATACATGTGATTTAGCTGGATATTTGCCACCAATTCGTGCAATCGAAAGAGGTATTGTTGATAAGCTAGAGGATGAAAGAGAGAAAGCCGCCATTCGAAATCTAGCAGAAACTTTATTCGAGTGAGGTTTTTACATTGAGGTTTATTAAGTTTAACGATCAACAAGTTGATTCCTTCCTATTTATGGAGCTATCTGATCTTGCGAAGGCTCTTACGAAACAATGCGATATTGAGGTTGATTATAGCGTACAATCTTATTTAGATCCAATTGAAGAGAAAATATATATTAGTCATTTTTGGGACCATCGAGAAAAAAACGATACTGTTCAAGCATTGAAAAGTGATATCTATCTAAGAAGCATCGGTAATTTTTATCATACTAACTTTCGAGAGATTGGATTGTTTATTGAGACCACGAAGAAAGTAAAGCTACATAGCTTTACAAAACAACTATTCATGCTATTAGAAGATTTACGACTAGAGGAAATATGTAAAAAAGAACGACCAGGTACAAAAAAGGCATTTGAAGTGAGAAGGTATTTGTATCGAAAGCATTTTCAAAGTCAACTAACTATCCATCAAGAAAGAAGTATTTTGACAGATGCTCTCTTTAATTCACTATATTTACGGTTAACAGCGCAATCTCCACTTGAGCAGTTTCCGCTTATTTCTGAAAGTTTGGATCGCGCTCTTCCATATATTGAATCTAAACTATTTCAAGTATATGAAGCTAAAACAACAAAAGCAGTGATACAGATTGTTTTATCTATTATTGATGTATTAGATGAAATGCTTGATAAAGATATGTTAAATACATATTTCTTTTTAGCAGATGTACCTTATGATACATTTCAATGTAATAGTCTTTTTGATGAGCTAAAACGGAAATCAAAATTAAAAAATCAAGACTCTCTTGAGGACGCCAAAAAAGGTGATGAAGATGTACATGGAGACAAATTACCTACATGGCATAGTGAGACTAGCAAACCTACTAAAAGCTTTTTGCAATTTGAATTAGAGCAAGGAACAAACACGACAATCAATGGTGACGGTATTGTACGTGAGGGTGATGATGGTGATCAGGCACTTGGGATGATTCAAGGAACATCAAAAAAGGCAAAAAAGAATGACTATTCAAAGCTAGAGGCACTTGAAAATAAAAGTGAAGAACGTGCAATGACAGGTGATCTCGCTTATGGTAAAGAAAATAAATATGCTATACCTATATTTGTTGCAGCTAAACCTCCATTAGCTAATCAAGTCGAACAATATAAGAAAGATCGCAATGGCATTCTTCTATTTCAGAATAAGCTTAAGCTCATGATTCAGAAAACATTGGAGCATAAAAAAACACTGCCTAGAACAGATCTTCATTTAGGAAGATTAAATAAAAAGCTTTTGAGGCTTCTAACAGATGACAATCCGAAGCTTTTTTATAAAAAACAAGAAAAATCACCGCAAATCGATGCAGTATTTACACTCTTAGTCGATTGTTCTGCCTCAATGTTTGATAAAATGGATCAAACGAAACTGGGTATTATACTTTTTCATGAAACATTAAAATCGGTAAGAGTCCCACACCAAATTGTTGGCTTTTGGGAAGATACAAATGAAGCATCTAAAACACATCAACCTAATCATTTTCATACGGTTATTTCTTTTGAAGATTCTTTAAAACAGAAGTCTGGTCCTGAAATCATGCAGTTATCACCTGAGGAGGATAACCGAGATGGCTATGCAATTAGACATATGACTAAACAATTAACCATGAGAACTGAAAAACAAAAATTCCTCCTCGTATTTTCAGATGGTGAGCCAGCTGCAATGGGATATGAAAGGAATGGAATTATCGATACACATGAAGCTGTTTTAGAAGCAAGAAAACAGGGAATAGAAGTAATAAACGTGTTTTTATCGAACGGTGCAATTGACGAAGCGTCACAAAAAACGATACAAAATATATATGGAAAGTACAGTATCTTTGTAGATAAGATCGAAGAGCTACCAGGGCAGCTATACCCGTTATTAAAAAGATTACTATTAAAGACGATATAGCGAATAAGCTTACTCATAAGTGTCGGACACTTTGCTTGAGTAAGCCTCCTTTTTTAATAGTTAAGGCAAAGATGTATAATTGAAAATACGATGTTTTCAGTGTGTTTTTAATGTTTCTTAATAAGTTTCTTATAAATACTCTAAAATAATAAATATTGTACTTTTTTTTCAAGGATTTGTTGTATGATGGTAATAGAGAAAAACAAGTGATTAGTTAGATGATTCAAACTATTCAAACAACTTCTAGAACTTGAAATACCAACGAAAAAAAGAAAGATTTTTTTAGAATTTTTTCCTTAACTAGCTTGGAATGTAGAGTTAGCAATGTTAAAATAGGTTTGGAAGCGTTTTAATATCATTTTACTATACTTGTAGCATTAGATAATATTGTAGGATAATATCATTCTTCCTACGAATCAGAAAAATTTTTCTGATTATTTAAGAATAGTTGGGGGTAATATTAGATGTCAGAAGGTACACATAAGCGAAATTTCCCTTGGGAAGACTTTCATGGTCCTAACCTCGGCTATGTCATGGAGCAATATGATCTATATAAAGCAGATCCAAACTCTATTGATATAGAATTAAAAGAAATCTTTGATAACTGGGGTTCTCCTTCTATAAAGACTAAACAAGTAACAACATCAGCAGATCATGAAACCATTAGTGCTGATAAAATGACAAAAATTGCCGAAGCAGTCAATCTAGCGACGAATATTCGCAGACATGGACATTTAAATGCTTCTATATATCCGTTTGAGGATTGTAGTAAAAAAAATGAGTTTCTTCTTCTTGAAGAATACGATTTAACAGAAGAGGATTTAAAGGATATTCCTGCTCATCTTCTGTGCAAGGATGCTCCAGAAAATGTTACAAATGGACTAGAAGCATATCAATACTTAAAAGAAGTTTATAAGAATACCATTGCGTTTGAATTTAGCCATGTGCACAATTACGAAGAAAAAACATGGCTTTTGAAAATGGTTGAGTCTGGTACTATTTTCAAGGATCTATCTAATGAAAAACGCACGTCAATTTTAAAGAGACTTACAGAAGTAGAAGGCTTTGAACAATTTCTCCACCGTACATTTGTAGGGCAAAAGCGCTTTTCAATTGAAGGGTTAGACATGCTTGTTCCAATTCTAGATGAATTGATTTCAAGTGCTGTTCAAGTTGGTACAGATACAATTAACATTGGTATGGCTCATCGTGGGCGACTAAATGTTTTGGCTCATGTACTTGGTAAACCATATGAAATCATCTTATCTGAGTTCCAACATGCACCAAATAAAGAGTTAGTTCCATCTGAAGGTTCAATTGGTATTAACTATGGTTGGAGCGGAGATGTTAAATATCATTTAGGTGCTAACAAACAAATTAAAGATGAGAATACAGTTCGAGCGAAAGTAACATTAGCAAACAACCCAAGTCACTTAGAATTTATAGATCCAATTGTAGAAGGATATACTCGTGCAGCTCAAGAGAATCGTTCTGAAAAGGGATATCCAAAGCTAGATGTTAATGCATCAATGGCAATTTTAATTCATGGGGATGCCGCATTCCCTGGAGAAGGTATTGTTGCAGAAACACTTAACTTAAATAAGTTGACTGCTTACCAAACAGGTGGAACGATTCATATCATTGCTAATAATATGATAGGTTTTACAACAGAAAGCCGTGATTCTCGTTCAACGAAATATGCAAGTGACTTAGCAAAAGGCTATGAAATTCCGATTGTCCATGTAAATGCAGATGACCCAGAAGCATGTTTAGCTGCAGTATATATTGCGATGGAATATAGAAATAAATTTAAAAGTGACTTTCTAATCGATCTAATCGGTTATAGACGCTTTGGACATAACGAAATGGACGAGCCTTCAATGACTCAACCAAAGTTATATGAAAAGGTTCGAAAGCATCCAACAGTCCGTGAATTATATGGTAAAAAACTAGAAAATGAAGGCGTTTTAAAGTCTGAAGATATTCAAAAGATAATCGAAGATGTTGAAACAACTCTTAAGAAAGCTTATCAAAAAGTACCTGATAAAAATGTAGCAAAGGCTCACGAAATAAAGCTTCCTAAATTTGTGAATAGTGGATTGCCAGATTTAAAAACAGCAATAGATAAAGCGGAATTACTAAAATTAAATGATGAGATCGTGAAATGGCCGGATAACTTTAAAGTATTTCCTAAGTTGCAAAGAATCTTAGAGAAAAGAGCAAAAGCATTTTCTGAAAATGGAAAAGTAGATTGGTCTTTAGGAGAAGCGTTGGCCTTTGCGTCCATTATAGTAGATGGTACACCTATCCGGTTAACTGGACAGGATTCACAACGTGGTACATTTGCCCATAGACATATTGTTCTTCACGATGTTGAAAATGGAGAATCGTACTCACCGCTTCACCGTTTAACAAATGCAAAAGCATCATTTGCTGTTCACAATAGTCCATTATCTGAGGGATCTGTAATTGGATTTGAATATGGATATAATGTGTTCGCACCCGAAACATTGGTTTTATGGGAAGCACAATTTGGTGATTTCGCAAATGCTGCACAAGTATTTTTCGATCAGTTCATTGCAGCAGGACGTGCGAAATGGGGTCAAAAATCTGGTTTAGTTATGCTTTTACCTCATGGATTTGAGGGACAAGGTCCTGAGCATTCAAGTGCTCGTTTAGAGCGCTACTTACAGCTGGCAGCAGAAGATAGTTGGCAAGTTGCAAATTTAACAAGTGCAGCCCAATATTTCCATATTTTACGTCGTCAAGCAGATTTGTTGAAACGTGAAGAAGTTCGCCCGTTAGTCATTATGACACCAAAGAGCTTATTACGTAATCCACAATCAGTTTCAGATATCATTGAGTTAAGCGAAGGAGAGTTTAAGCCTGTAATTGAACAACCAGGATTAGGCAATGCTCCTGAAAAAGTGAAGAGACTTGTGTTATGTAGTGGAAAAGTTTCAATTGATTTAGTAGATAAATTAAATACTCTTGAAGGTAATACAGATTGGGTACACATCTTAAGGGTAGAAGAGCTTTATCCTTTCCCTAAAGAGATTATTACATCAATTATTGCCCGTTTAACATCTCTGGAAGAAATCGTATGGGTTCAAGAAGAACCACAAAATATGGGTGCTTGGTTGTTTATTGATCCTAGATTACGTGAAATTGCACCTGAGGGAGTCCCGGTTCGATATATCGGTAGAAGAAGAAGACAGAGTCCTGCTGAAGGAGATCCTAATATTCATAAAAAGGATCAAGAAAGAATTGTAACTGAAGCATTAACTGAAAAAGTACTAGACCGTTCTTTTGTTAACTCAAAATAAATAGGCGTAGCTTGCTAAATTCCTAATGACGCTGTTAATAAATATAAGCGTATTAACAGCGTTAATTTTAAAAAACTAAATTAGCAAGTGATCAAGGGGGAACCAACATGGCTGAGATTAAAGTACCAGAACTTGCAGAATCGATTACTGAAGGAACAATCGCACAATGGCTTAAGCAACCTGGTGATTTAGTTGAAAAAGGTGAATACCTTTTAGAAGTAGAAACTGATAAAGTAAATGTTGAATTAACTGCTGAATTCTCTGGAGTTTTAAAAGAATTACATAAAGAATCCGGTGAAACTGTACAAGTTGGAGAAACGATTGGGGTTATTGACGAGAGTGGAAAAGCGTCGACTTCCGTACCAGCAACTGAACAAGCAGAAACAAAAGCTCCAGAGACATTAAGTCAACAGAGCGCTGAAGTTGAAAAAGAAGATGATAATAAACAACGAACTATTGCTTCACCTGCCGCTAGAAAACTTGCACGTGAGCGTGGAATTGATTTGCAACAAGTACAAGTTCTTGATCCTCTTGGACGTGTTCGTAAACAAGATGTTGAAGCACATTCAGAAAAGCCTGCTCAAACCGCTCCAGTAAAACCTGCAGCAAAAGCACCTGAGAAACAATCTGCTGCACAAGTTGAGCAACCAGGCAAGCCTGTTGAACGCATGAAAATGTCAAGACGTAGACAGACGATTGCAAATCGTTTAGTTGAAGTACAACAAACAGCTGCAATGTTAACGACATTTAATGAAGTTGATATGACGAATGTTATGGAGGTTCGTAAACGTCGCAAAGATAAATTCTTCGAACAACATGATGTACGTTTAGGATTTATGTCATTCTTTACAAAAGCAGTTGTTGCTGCATTAAAACAATTCCCATTATTAAATGCAGAAATTCAAGGTAATGAGATCGTAATGAAAAAATTCTATGATATCGGTATTGCTGTATCGGCACCAGAAGGACTAGTTGTACCAGTTGTTCGTGATGCAGATCGTTTAAATTTTGCTGGTATTGAAGGCGAGATCTTAAACCTGGCTACGAAAGCTCGTGACAATAAATTAGGCTTATCAGACTTACAGGGTGGAACGTTTACCATCACAAATGGTGGTGTTTTCGGTTCTTTACTTTCAACACCAATTTTAAATGGACCGCAAGTTGGTATTTTAGGAATGCATAAAATTCAACTTCGCCCAGTTGCAATTGATACAGAGCGAATGGAAAATCGTCCGATGATGTACATTGCTCTTTCTTACGATCACCGTATTGTTGACGGTAAAGAAGCAGTAAGCTTCTTAGCTACTGTTAAAGAGCTTCTTGAAGATCCAGAATCTTTATTATTAGAAGGTTGATAAGAACTAAAGTGCAAGACCTTGAACAGCCGTGGGCATAAGGGGCTTGCGCTGGATGCCGTACCTTATTAACAGTAATTGCATTTAATAAGATTCTAAACCACTAAGAAAGCAGAATGATGATATCCGTCATTCTGTTTTTTCGTGTTTAATAAGGATATACTAATAAAAAATTTCACATCATACATAGTTCGTAGAAAATAATATAATTATGTAAACTAGATCAAAGGAAGCGAAGATGTAAACGAAGCAAAAGTATTAATCGATTTATGTGTTGTTAAATAATATAGCTGTAGTTTATGACTTTTTGTTATTTAAATTCGTTAAAAGTTCTTTCCAATTGATGGGGAACCCGATATGTGCAAACTCAATGTCGTCTGCGTATTCAAGGATAAGTGCTTCTAAATCAGTGAAAAATCTATTACCTAAATTCAAATAGATATTTACTAAATTAAACAATTCAGAAACAGAAAAGAGACAGTAAGGATTAACTTTACTACTGTCTACTTAATCTTTCTATTTCTGATTCAACTTTGAAAACTCTTTTATTCAACACTTCAGTTTTGTCATCAACATGGTCAACAATTTTCTCTGTGTAAGCCCCTAAACTATCTATTAGGTTCTTTTGTAATCTTTCTTGGCCATCTTCAAGTCTTTTTTGTCCATGTTTTAATTCACTAATATCGGAACGCATCTCTTTTAATTCACTAAGAATCTGTTTTAAAATGTCATCCATGATTAATTTTCTCCCTTTTAAAATGATCCATTTTTATTATAACATCGATTTCTATATTAATGAAAACAAAAAACGGATATATCATTTAGGGAGTGTTCTACGTTTAATCTTAAATGATAGATTTTGATTTGCCCTTTGAAGTGGGATTGATGTGTGAGGCTGCAAACTTACTGTCTGACCGTTAAAAAATAGTTTTTCCTCTTCATAAACTTTGGAGAAGCTGTCAACCTTGCAAAGTTTTCCTTAAAGCTACGATAATTACAATGGCGTCAACAATTAGAAACTTTGGTTCTATTAATCATTACGGATGTAAGTGTTTTCAGATTTGGCGGGTTGGATGGCACGCGTGGCCGTCATAGTATTTGGCGTAGGTGGGGCCGATACAAAGGGTAGTTCAATATTTTTATTATATGTCATTCTTCTCTTCTGAGATGCTGTGCTAATTGATTAATTTGATCCAATTTTACATTTAGAACTAATATTTACATAGTCTGATATTTAGTGTGATAGAAAAAAGATTTGAGGAATTGATTTCCTATAGAAAATTCTTTACTTAATATATCACAACAACCTGAGATAAAAAGGCAATAGAATAAAGAATTGGGTCTTAAGCTTCATCCAAACACAAAACATTTGTTTTCATTAGAGGAAATGACTTTTTTAATTTGTAATACTAGCATTTTTATGCAGTTGTGAGTCTTCTTTAGGAGATGAAAATGTTGATTTTTCAACGAATTTGATTTCTATGTATAAAGGAGGTTTTTACATGAATGAAACAATTGAAAAAACAGCACAAACGAATTTGAAATTTTGCCCTCAATGCGATAAAGAAAGGCTATATGTAATAATTTATGTAACCGGCTCTATTCGCTGCGCAAATTGCGACTATTATCATTTAAAGCAATACCAATAAAAAAGGCGTACATAATAAAAGTGACAGCTAGGTTTATATATAGTGTACAGGTTTTGGAATTCATCAATTTTAGACAATTGAGAAATCGATCGGTCGTTACAGGTTTGAGACAAAGGAAAATTCACCCTCTTTTCACTCAAACTCATTATTCAATGTGAAATACGTATGACCTTTAAGTAAGTTAATATAAAGCTTCTTATGGGCAATAAAAAAAGCCTTGAATTTCATAGAATCAAGGCTTTTTGAATGAAACATCTATTTGGAATTTTTTCACCAACGATTAGACAAGAGTGGAAAATTCCTGTTAGTTAATGAGTTTGACCATATCAATGTGTAGTTGGAACATAACATAATAGAAGCCATCCTACTGCATGAGAGGGAGAATAATCTATGATGAGCAACGGGTGTATGTTTAATAGCGATGGCAGTTATTAACTATTTATTTTGTTTTTTCCACCCATTTGCGCTGCGAATCGTACAAGATCGCAATCACGGTTTCTGGTTATCGGTTTTTTAGAAAATATCAACCTGTATTATTGTATCTGATGTGGTAGTAAGAAGACTTGATGTTACCTTTAGTGAGATCAAATCACCTGCGAGAAATGTCACAGAAACAGTATTATTGATATTGCTAGTCTGAGCACCAGTCAAGGAAACGGTTAGAAGTGTATCTATACCGTTTTTTCGAATGGTCCAAGTGTCCGTATTTAAACCTCCAGGACCGGTGACAACTCGTACACTTAGTGATTTTACAACAGCATTTTGATCGATTCGGATAAAGGTCGTAAGAGAAGCTGAAGCTGTTCCTGGTCGATAAAACCGAACCGCGTTAACTAGTAATATACCAGAGTCGGCCCAAATCATCACGAACGGTCGGAACAATGGTTTTATAATCAAAGAATAATTCTCCCTCCATTCTAAGCAATGTATTTATTATATAATATTCAACATAGTAATCTATTGAAACGGAACATATAACACATATATCATAAGAGAATTTTACATGGTCGTTTAATACGAAAATCATTCAGGAAAACAATGATGAAATATTTAGGTTAGCCCACGCTATTCATGAAGGGAAAGAATAGCGTTTTCTACAAACGTAAGGGCTGTAATGTTATCGAGTGTCATTGCTTACACCCCTTATTAGCTTAAGCTTGTCACTAGTTCGTTTAGCTCCTGCTCACTGGAATCATAGACTTGGTTTTCGAGCGCTATCCGCTTCTGATAAAGACCGACTTCGTAGGCTTCGGCATCTGACATGAACTGGATAAATTGATAACATGTCATAGTAACACCACCATCAATAGAGCCAATTATTACAGAGTCCTTCGAAGAGTTAAGGGCAAAGACGTTTGCCCACTTCATTAGTTCTTTTAGCTTTTCGGCTCGCAGGTCTTCTATTTCGGAAATTTTGTACGCTAAGCGAAATTTAACATTAAAAAGTCGATGTCCTGTACATTAAGGAACCGACTTTTTTCAAGGATCTTCACTCCAACAATGTTAAACACCCCAGACTTTTGATTGGACAAATCCAGTACTTATCTACCAATCAGGCAAATTCAATAATTTGGCTGATTTTCATATTTCCATCATCGGTTTATCTTCTCTAATAAGTGAAATAATTTCTTCCTCATTATTTATTATGAAATTACTCCTTAAAAAATTGTGTTTCATTTGGGATAGAATGATAATATTTTTATAACTTGTAATTTAAATTATTGTAGTAAAATGTTAAAATTATATTTTGTTATTAATAATGTTTGTATAGTATTGGTTATAAAATTGATTATTCATAGTCATTTCTAATCAATCTAGCTTACAGTAGAAAATTTAGAGGTGATTTTGTGGGAAACAATGTAGAACAATGGTCTTCGAAGTTGGCCTTTATACTAGCTGCGGCAGGGTCTGCAATAGGGTTAGGAGCAATTTGGAAGTTTCCTTATGTAGCTGGAACTAGTGGGGGAGGAGTATTTTTTCTTATCTTTATTTTATTTACTTTACTGGTAGGCTTACCACTTTTATTAGGTGAGTTTATTATTGGTAGAAGTACGCAAAAGGATGCGATTCAATCCTATAAACAAATCGCACCTAATTCCTCCTGGCATTTTATTGGTCACCTTGGTATTGTTACATGTTTTATTTTATTGTCATTTTACAGTGTAGTTGGTGGCTGGATCTTAATTTATATTTTCAAGGGAATAACTGGCGGATTAAGTGGACTTACAGATCAAGAGTATAGTGACTTATTCGGACAAAGTATATCAAATCCTGGTTTAACAATTTTTGCACAGTTTTTATTTATGCTTATTACAATATTTGTCGTTTCAAAAGGTGTTTCAAACGGGATTGAAAAGGCAAGTAGTATTATGATGCCTGCACTCTTCATTATATTTATTATCTTAATTATTCGTTCTGTGACATTAGATGGAGCAATGGAAGGAATCATGTTCTTTCTAAAACCAGACTTTGCAAATGTGACGTCTGAAACAATCTTATATGCCATGGGACAATCGTTCTTTGCATTAAGTGTAGGGGTTTCAGTAATGGTTACTTATAGCTCTTATTTATCAAAAAATGAAAATCTGCCTCAGTCAGCAATTTCGATTGTCTTTTTAAATTTATTAGTTGCCCTCCTAGCAGGATTAGCCATTTTTCCAGCTGTATTCTCATTTGGTTTGGCACCTGATGCAGGTCCAGTTTTATTATTCAATGTGTTACCTACAGTCTTTAATCAGATGCCATTTGGGGTTTTCTTTTTAATCGCATTTTTGCTGCTGTTTTTATTTGCTACATTAACATCGGCATTCTCAATGCTTGAAATTATTGTAGCTCCACTTGCGAAAGGGAATGAGTCCAAACGTAAAAGGTATGCTTGGCTGCTTGGGGTATGTATATTTATTGTTGGTGTTCCATCCGCACTTTCGTTTGGAGTTTTAAGTCATGTGACTTTGTTTGATAAATCGATTTTTGATGCAGCAGACTTTTTGGTAAGCAATATATTAATGCCTCTTGGTGCGCTTTTAATTGCTATTTTTGTTCCATTTAAATTGTCGAAAGAATCTCTATTTAACGAGCTTTCAAAAGGATCGTCAATGAGCAAAAAGTTATTTGTCATTTGGTATATGTTATTAAAGTTTGTTGCTCCAATTGTAATTATTTTAGTGTTTTTAGATGCTTTAGGTATTATTTAATAAGAAGGCGGATGACCGATTTTTTCAGTCATCCGCCTTCTTCAAGGTATTAAATATATCTACCCGAATTAAAAAGGTTTCCATTTTACTTGCTGTGCTTCATGAAAACGTCGTTCTGCTTCTGGCCAATTAACAATATTCCACCAATTTTCAACGTATTTTTTTCTTTCGTTTTTATATTGAAGATAGTAGGCATGCTCCCACACATCAAGGACAAGAATTGGTATAACATCCCATTGACTTAGGTTTTGATGCTTTTCTGCTTGAAGAATTTCTAATCGTCTAGATCGAGGTGACCAGACTAAAATTCCCCAACCAACTGCTTCAACATTGTTAGCTGCTTCCGAGAAATGTTTTTTAAATTTATCAAAGCTACCAAAGGTTTGATTGATTTCTCTCATTAACAGTCCTGATGGCTTACCGCCGCCATTAGGACTCATGATACTCCAAAATATCGTATGAAGATAATGTCCTGCTCCATGAAACGCTGCTTCTCTTTCCCAATGCGTAATGAGATCAAAGTTATTAGAAGAACGTGCTTTTTGCATTTCTTTTTCTGCTTTATTTAATCCATCAACATAACTTTTATGATGCTTATCATGATGTAGTCTCATAATTTCACGATTAATATAAGGCTCTAATGCATCGTATGGATAAGGTAGTGGGGGAAGTGTATGCCCACCAATTGGAACTGTTCCTGCTTGATTTGCAACACGTGTTATCTCATTCTGCTCGTTTTCAGCATTTTGTTCCAAATAATTCTCAAGTTGTAAGTACAGCTCATTTGCACGTTCATAGATTTTTATGTCCAGCAATGAACCTTCTTCTGAAAGTTCTTCTTGAAATTGGATTAATTGCTGTCTCCATTCCTCTAAGGTATTTGAACTAACCTGTTCACGTAACTCGTTAAGTGAATCATTATAGCTTTCTAAAATTTTTCCACACCACTGTCTCATTGAAACGATGTATTCTTCAGACAATCAAATCCCTCCCCGTAATCAGTCGTAGACAATATATGCATGAAGAGAGAAAGGATGATGTTTTTTAGGAATTTCATCTTTACACCTTAAAAAGGACTGTAAGAAACGATATATGAAAAAATGTTCATGATAAATGAAGTTTACATACCTCTATTTATTATATTCTTCTGTTAAACAACTTTGTTGATAGTTGATTAAATCGAACTTATGTTTATGACTAAGTGAATGATAGTGAGTGGTTTAAAATGACATTGAGGGAGAGTATCAAAGAAATAAAAAGCGATTGATAAAATTACTCTTTGAACGCATAAATAGCGAATTAAATATATCCCCTCAGGATATTGAAATAACTATTTTTGAGACTCCAAAACACAACTGGAGAATAAGAGGATTGCTTGGGGATGAACTTACATTTATGAGTTTTAAAAGGTGGTCAATCTTTGCCCACCTTCGTAGGTAGAATATAAGAATTCAAGTTAGTGAAATAAACAGGAGTTATTGAGCAACTATTTGTTAAATGGAAATCTATGGGCAATAAAGGCCTTTTGTGGATATAGATAGAATTTATATTTCAAAACTTATTGTCGAAGGGAAGTAACGTGATACGTCCAGGAACATTAACAGATATTTCTTCAATTGCAATACTTAAATTAAAAATGTTTAAGAAGTTGGGATGGAACATATTCTTAAAGTTGATTTTATTCAGGAAGTTGAGAAAACATACAAAGAGTTATACCAAATAGAAAAAACAACACATCTTGTCATTAAAAAGGGTAATGAGATTATTACTTGTGCGGGAGCATTTATAAAAGAAGCTTTTTATAAGGCTCTTTTCTAAAAGTTTGTTGCTTTTACACTTATAAAAAATGGATTTTGGATTTTTATCGTAGAAAAACTATAAGCAATTTCAAGAGAGTACCACTTAGTAAATAAGCGAAAAGAGCACGAAGATAGGCTATATCCGTAAAGTATAGTTATTTACGAAAAGCACAATCTTTGCGAAAACAGCCTTTTATAAAGAATCAATGTACGGATTTATTGGAGATGTATATGTCGATCCTAAGTTTAGAAAACAAAGTTACGGACGAAAATTAACAAACGAAGTTTTAGATTGGTTTTCTAAAAATGAAGTTAATACCATTCGCTTATTAGCTAGTGAACGCAAGAAAACTGTACCGATCAATGGGTTTTGAAGGAACTGACCAAATGGTTTTCCATAGAAGGATTTGAAATCGTTGTTAAGCTAAGTGGTGCTGAAAAGGAATTTATACAAATTCTAAACGGTTCATCAAACTAGCTAATAAGTAAGAAATTGTTCTTCTACTACCATGTAAGAACAATTTATCCTTACCAAACATGCTGGAATGAATTATCTCGTAACTTTATCAAGAAGGTAACATGGAGGTGAAACAAATATGTGACATCACCGATGTATCCAGATCAGCTTTATATACTGAATCAATGATCACCAAGTAATCATTGATTTAGGCTCTCTTTTAAAATTTCTTGTTGAGCTTATACATCTTTAATGTAGTCTTCTATAGTAACAATTCCTAAGTCTCTCCAATTTTAAATCATGACCATAATTATGAATCTAAAACTCGAACAACCATCGATTTGCTTCGCCCTTTAAATGTAAAATAAAAAAAGCCGATTCTTCTAAACGTACAGAAAAGGCTATTGTACCTAATTTACCCCTAGTAATATTTTTTTAGAAGAAACTCGTTAAAAAATTAACCTTGTTCAATAGTAAACTCAAAACCGTCAGCCTTTATTCCCTCATAAGGGAAAAGGCTATGAGAATAAATTATATTTATTAATGATTATTCTCTAATTTCACGAGTTTGTTTGTTATCAAGTCATGTTCTTGTTCAGCAACTTCATTTGAAATGATATCTTCTTTTAACAAGCGTTCAATTGCTTCGTACTGCGCATATAAGGAATGTTGTTGTAAGATGATTTGCTGTTTTTCTTTAAGGTCAGGATATTTATGAAAAAGTTGTTCGATTTCCTTGTGCAATATTGTAAGTTCTTGTTCATATTGATTGACTATTTCCTTTGTTACTGATTCGGTTATAAACAAGTTTTTTTTCACTTTATTTATTTCCGTAATGGCGGTTTCAAATCGATGTGAACGTGCAATAAGTTCTTCATACTCCTTATAGCCTTCATCTTTTTTATTAACTCCTAATAATGATAAAAGCGGTTTAATGGATAGACCTTGGCCGACTAATGAAAACAGCACGACGCTAAAAGCCATGATTAAAATCTCTTCACGACCTGTAAAATCTCTAGGGAGACTAAGAACAAGAGCAATCGATAAAGATCCTTTTAAACCTCCCCAATTTACAATATGCTTCCAAGAATTTGGGAAATTTTTAATGAATAATAAGCTTGAGTATACCGCAATACTTCTAGAAATAAGAACGATCAATATTGCTGAAAAAATAAAACCCCATTTGTCAGTTACATCGATTACTGTGATTTCTAACCCTACCATTAAAAATACAATGGAATTTGCTAGCAACGCTGCAACATCCCAAAAGTTATTAATATTTAACTTTGTCGTTGGGCTCATACCAATTTTCCCTCCATAATTCCCAAAAATAAGAGCCGCAACAACAACTGCAATTACACCTGATGCATGAACGCCTTCAGCAAGTAAAAAAGAACCGTAAAAGAGAATTATACTAAAAATAATTTCCAAAGGATAATCGTCAAAATACTTTGTTAAATGTGAAAATCCATACCCAAGTGCTCCTCCAATCATAATACCAATTGATATAACTTTAATAAGTTCCCATAATCCATAACCTGCACCTTCAATACCAAGTTCAATATATGTAAGTAAATAAAAAGCTGATATTTTAAAAAGGACGACTGCTAATCCATCATTAAATAAACTTTCTCCTTCAATAACAGTAGCAAGCCTTTTATTCACCCCGACGCTTTTGAAAATTGATAAAACACTGACTGGATCCGTTGCACTCATTAATGCGGCAAATACAAAGGCAGCTGGGATTGAAAAATGTAAAAGCCACATTGCGGAAAAACCAATAATGATAAATGAAACAAGGGTTCCACCAAATGCTAAAGCAAGAATGGGTTTTTTATTTTCATTTAAATGAGAGTATGGAAGCTTTAACGCAGCTTCTCCCAATAATGCAGGTAAGAACATTGAAATAATCACAAAGTTAAAAATTTCTCCTTCTGTGATAAATTCTTTTAGTGGTTCCAACACAGGAATTTTTACGAGACCGATGATTGTTCCAACAATGACTAGCGCAATCGGATATGGCTTTTTGAACTTTTTCGCAATTGCGGTAATTCCTGCTGCAATCATAACTAAAATGAGACCAAGTTCAAATATATGATGTAAATCTAAATCATGCACGGTTTTATTCCTCCTTTATTACAATGGGAACTAATTTTGTATTTTTTTCCAAAAAAATGAAAGATAAAATGCAGACAAAAAGAAAAGCGGTTTACAAATATCGTTGGTAAGGTAGGTTATTTAGTTGGGTGTAAATTGGGTGAAAATATTCGAGTATCTGCAAAAGGGTAAAGAGTAAAATAGTAGTTTTTCGGTCAATGTTCCTATTTCTTTTTTTTGGTGACTATTTTCCATAAATAACCTCCTATTTAATCCATCAGTTCAAATTAGTCATATTATTTATAATAATTTCCCATATGATCAAAACAAAACCTATTGTGTAGTCTCGATTATATAACGGACCAAAACCAGGACCATAAAAGAGCTGCGATTGGCGATTTATATGTATTAAATTCTTGTTTATGTTTATATCGCATAAGTTTTATTTCTCCTTTTGAATGCTGGAACGTAAACCTTATTCTTACCTAAATATAGGAGATTAATGTATTTATGATTTGTTAAGAGACTCCTTAAATAGGTGATCTAACGGGTGCATTACTTTCAAAGTTATGGTTATCAATACATATATATGCATATCTCGTTTATCCCGTTGAAGCCACCTAATCTAAACGGGTTTTGTTTACCTTTATTCTTTAATATTAGTTTGATTAGGTTATAAAATTGGCTTATTTCAACTGTTTTTAGTGTTCTTTTTAGGCTCTTTTCTAAAAGTTTGTTGCTTTAAGACTTATTAAAATCGGCTTTTGGATTTTTATAGTAGAAACTATAAGCAATTTCAAGAGAGTACCACTTAGTAAATAAGCGAAAAGAGCACGAAGTTAGGCTATATCCATAAAGTATAGTTTATTTACGAAAAGCAACAATCTTTGCGAAAACAGACTTTTTTTAAAACAATTCAGTTATTTCCCACTTTACAACTGGAAATTCCAGGAGTAATATTACTCTCATAAATTAAATCATTCTTATTCGCTGAGTCTATAAAGAGCGGGGGAACCAATTCTGTGACAATGTCACTTGGGGTGAATCCATTACAAGGTAGGGCTACTCTCATGGCCGGAATCCGACAGCTAACCTCGTAAGCGTGAAGGGAGAGGATGTGTAACTGGTGATCGAAAAAATTCAACTCGACCACGGGGTAGCCCTCTGTGGTCTTTTTTAATCTTTAACAATTTAATACGTTAATATCTTAAAACACTGAATCTATAAAGAGCGGGGGAACCAATTTTGTGACAATGTCACTTGGGGTGAATCCTTAAAAGGTTGGGCTACTCCCATGGCCCGAATCCGACAGCTAACCTCGTAAGCGTAAAGAGAGAAGGTATTGCCTTTGGTTAAAAACCCACTGTGTAATACAGCGGGTTTCTTTTTAATGAAGGCTCTTTTCTAAAAGTTTGTTGCTTTTAGACTTATAAAAATCGGCTTTTGGATTTTTATCGTAGAAACTATAAGCAATTTCAAGAGAGTACCACTTAGTAAATAAGCGAAAAGAGCACGAAGTTAGGCTATATCCGTAAAGTATAGTTATTTACGAAAAGCAACAATCTTTGCGAAAACAGCCTTAATGAAAAATAACACCATTTTAAATGATGGATGAACTATATCCTATGTATGAGTTGTTGAAATAGGAGAAAAAGTGGGGAAAGTCATCAATTGCGTGATGATATCTTGTATAGAACAAGATGGGGAAAAATCAAAAAGGGATCAATTGTAACTGAGATCATGAGTGATACCACGAATATCAACATTCACATTGTTGCTGACAGCAAGCCATTAAAGGAGGTTTAATCCATTATGAATGTTGCTTTTTTCTTAATTCCAAAAATGAGGTAGTTTATGTCTATGAACATTGTTTGATGAGACAAGCAATTAAAAAATGGAGTATCATCGCTAAAGTGCTGTTCCTATTTTAGATAAAGATGGCCACTATTTGGGTACATTAACAGAAGGAGATCTTTTATGGAAATTAAAAAACTCTGAAAGTCTTGATTTTCAGCATACTCATAAAGTAATGCTAAGAGACATTCCCCACCATACAAAATCTGAGCCTATCACAGTTAATAGTGAAATAGAGGACATTGTGAATACGTCATTATATCAAAATTTTGTTCCAGTTATTGATGATTTTGGAGTTTTTATTGGAATTATTAGAAGAAGGGAAATGATTGAGTTACTATCAAATTTATTAGAAAAAAATGATGAAGTAGGTGTTAATTAATAATGAAAAACCAGGTAATTAAACTTAATCCCTCGCAGCTTTTGTTATTCTTGTTCTTAGGATTTATCGTTCTTGGAACAATATTATTAAAAATTCCTGCAGCGAGTACAGAACCTATTTCTTGGCTAGATGCACTGTTTACTGCGACATCTGCTATGACGGTGACAGGGCTGGTTGTAGTGGATACAGGTACAGCATACAACTTATTCGGTGAGCTAGTGATTGTAGGTCTAATACAAGTTGGTGGACTTGGGATTATGTCTTTTGCTGTATTAATTTATATCATGTTAGGTAAAAAAATTGGGATGAAAGAAAGACTTCTTATTCAACAAGCACTGAATCAAACATCTTTAGGTGGAGTTATTAATCTCGTTCGATATCTATTTGTTTTTTCTTTTCTTATTGAATTTATCGCAATGATCTTCCTATCTTTCAGGTGGGTTCCTGAGTTTGGTTGGTCAAAAGGGATTTATTTTAGTTTTTTTCACTCAATATCTGCATTTAATAATGCAGGTTTTGGGCTTTTACCGGATAGCTTAATGCAATATGTGGGAGATCCAATCATTAATATTGTGATCAGCTTCCTATTCATCATCGGTGGAATAGGTTTCACTGTACTTATGGATTTAAAGCAAAAGAAGAGATTCAAAAAATTATCTTTACATACAAAGTTAATGCTGATCGGTTCATTTGTTATTAATATTATTGCAATGCTGTTTATTTTCTTCGTTGAATATTCTAATCCAAAAACACTAGGTGGATTAGATTGGGCAGGAAAGTTATGGGGATCTTATTTTCAAGCGGTGGTTCCAAGAACTGCTGGATTTAACTCTTTAGATATTGCAAGCCTAAATGAACCAACTATTTTATTTATTATATTTCTAATGTTTATAGGTGCAGGTAGTGCATCAACTGGAGGTGGAATTAAGTTGACCACTTTTCTAGTCATTATCTTTAGTGTTATAAACTACATAAAAGCAAAAGATGAGATTGTAATTTCAAATAGATCAATCAGTCAAACATCAATACTGAAATCTTTGGCAATAGCTACAACATCTATTGTTTTTATCTTATTATGCTTAATTATACTTACATTAACTGAACAAAAACCTTTTTTAATGATATTGTTTGAAGTTGTTTCGGCATTTGGAACCGTGGGGTTATCTATGGGGATTACTGGGACACTTACAAGTATTGGAAAATGCATTATAATCCTTGTCATGTTTTTTGGTAAACTTGGACCGTTAACCCTTGCTTATACTCTTGCAAAACCTGATAAAGCCAAAATTAAATACCCAAAAGAGGATATATTAACTGGATAATTGCAAAAAGCACTCAGATTAATCTGGGTGCTCGTTTTGTAAAAGACTAATACAATGAAATCCATAGTATGGGTAAGGGGCAAAAAATGAGTGGGAAAAATCTTATTAACGTACTAGTTATAGGTTGGAACAGTTGTTCATTTGAAGTGATAAATTTAATAAACACAGTAAATGACGATGCTAAGATTACTTTAATAGATAATGCAATTAAGAGTATCCACTTAAAATCACAACACTAAAATAGGTATGTTATGAAATCTTAAATGGAGGAATTAATATGTCAAAACAATTTGTGGTATTTGGTTTAGGTCGCTTCGGAGGAAGTCTAGTCAAAGAATTTTATGAAATGGGCGTTGATGTGCTTGCTATCGACAAAAGTGAAGTAAAAGTAAATGAATTTGCAAATTATGCTACTCATGTAGTTGTTGCAAATGCGATTGATGAGTCTATGTTAAAGCAATTAGGTGTAAGAAATTTTGATCATGCCTTTGTTTCCTTTGGAGATGATGTTGAAGCCAGTATACTTACTAGTTTACTTCTAAAAGAGTACGGAATTAGTCAAGTATGGGCAAAAGCTCACAATGAGTATCATCAAAAAGTCTTAGAGAAAATAGGAGTGGATAAGGTTATTCATCCTGAGCGAGATATGGCAAAGAGAATTGCACATCATATTGCTTCAGATAAAATTATTGATTATATTGAGTTGTCTAAAGACTATAGTGTTGTTGAGATCATTGCTACTGATAAAATAAATAATAAATCTTTATCGGATTTAGATATTAGAGCAAAATTCGGTTGTAATATTGTTGGTATTCAAAGAGGGGAGGAAATAATGGTTTCTCCTTCTGTTGAAGAAAACATTTTTAAAGGCGATGTCCTAATAGTAATGGGACAAAATCAAGATATAGCAACCTTTGAATCAGAAGGGGTTTAAGTTGGAATTAAATATCGCCATTATCAGTTACTTGTCCTCACGAAAGATTTTATTAAGTTGAATTCGTTGAATGGATTGAAAATAATAGGTGAAAATATATCCTAAAAAAGGGGATAATGAAAATAGGATCGAAAACTTCAAGACCAACCTTCCCTAATACAGCCCTTGCATCGATTGCCATTAATACGATGCTAGCGGGAGCAAGTGGGGGTACAGCTGCCCTGTTCCTAACGATGAAAAAGTTCGGGAAAGCAGACCCAAGTATGACGATTAACGGAGTATTATCTGGTCTAGTAGCGGTGACAGCTGGATGTGCCTTTGTTTCTCAATGGAGTGCGATTATTATTGGCGCTATAAGTGGTTTGATTGTGATTTATGCTACGTTATATGTGGACAATTTAAAAGTGGATGACCCAGTAGGAGCTGTGGCAGTTCATGGATTCAATGGAGTGTGTGGAACCATTGCGGTTGGATTGTTTGATAGTTCCCAAGGTCTTTTAACGACGGGTGATTTCTCTCTTTTTAAAATACAATTATTAGGTGCAGCAGTAGTAGTTGTTTGGGGACTTGTCGGTGGTGTATTTATAGCAAAGGTATGTGAAAAGACAGTCGGCTTCCGAGCAAGTGAACGTGAGGAAGAAGAAGGTTTAGATATGTCCTACCACGGCATTCCAGCTTATAATGAATTAGAACGATTCACAGATTTACCTACAAGTTTATATAATTTTGAAGAAACAACAGGTATCACGGTTGCTCCTACGAATAGCAAAGAAAAAAGAAAAAGAAAAAGCTAGTGAAGTAGTTTGATCTTTAATGAAGAAAGATTAACAGTATATTTTCTATTGTGTATTTGAAAACATTAAAAATGTGTAAGAGTTGCCTGCCATATGCTTTCCATACATGCAAAAACCCGATCTCTTGCGGTCGGGTTTTTCATGGGGGATTGGAACTTCCTTTGGATCTCCTACATTACCAAGTTTCTTTAATAGAGCTATTAGTTTAAAAAATAGCTATAATAGATTGAATACATATTGATGGAGGACTAGGATGGACAATGAACTTATTTCTCAAAAGGAAAAAATATATTTTGTCATATTATTGATATCAAGCTTACTTCTCTACTTTTTCTTCTTTATTTCAGTTATTGGTATTTTTATCTTATTCTTATTAGTTCTTGTGCCGTTGATTTTATTTTTGTTAACATTGGGTCAAATCAGAACAAATGGTGTAAAAGTTACTAAAAATCAATTTCCTTCCATTTATCAAATGGTTGTGAAAACGGCAGAAGATATGGGGATTTCCTCTATACCAGATGTTTATATTGTTCAATTTGAAGGAGCATTAAATGCTTTTGCTTCAAAATTCTTTCAGAAAAACATGATCGTCATTTACTCAGAATTGGCTGATTTGATTGTTGCTGATAGAGAAAAAGAATTACGTTTTGTTATTGCCCATGAATTAGCACATATTAAACGAAATCATGTTGTGAAACAGCTGCTTTTATTACCAGGAAACTGGATCCCGTTTCTAGGGAATGCGTATTCTAGATCATGTGAGTATACATGTGATACGATGGCTGCGCATTACATCTCAGATCTAGAATCTTCAAAAAGGGCATTAATAATCTTAGCGATTGGGAAACAACTTTCTAAAGATGTCGATATAAATGAATATTTACTAGAAGCTAGCAAAGAAGATAACTTATTTAGCTGGTTAAGTGAAAAAATTTCTACTCATCCTAATTTACCTAAAAGGATCGCCAATATTCAATATAAGTTAGGTGAACCGTATCGTTTTCATTTTACGACTTCGGTAAAGGTTAAAATGATCATTACTGGATTAGTAACGATTGGATTACTAGTTATTGTCGGCGGTGTTCACGGCTTTCAAGTTTTTCAAAAAACATCTTTATATAGTGATTTTATGTTGGAATCAGAGGGTACAACACCTTTAATGCTAGCTGTTTCAGATGGGGATATGGACAAGGTAGAAGATCTATTGAAAGAGGAGATTGATATAAACGCAAAAGATGCTGATGGCTGGACGGCTCTTCACTATGCAATCTCATGGCAAGATTATGATGTGGAAGATTATGATGAACTTGTGGAAACTCCTACAAATGTGGAATTGGTAAAGCTCTTATTAGAATATGGTGCAGATCCAAATTCAACAGATCAATATGGAGATACAATCGTAAGCTATGCGACAACTCAAGGCTATTTTGAATGTGTAAAGCTGTTAATTAATGAAGGAGCAGATCTAAACATAGATGATGAATATGGTGAAACACCATTATTCGATGCTGTTTATATGGAGGATTTGAACATGGTTCAGTTTCTATTGGATAATGGAGCATATGTGAATGTTGAAAATTCAGATGGACAAACTGTCATAGATATTGCAAGTGAAAATAAAAATGAAGAGATTTTAACAATACTTAAAGATTATCAATAGTATATAGATAATGGAGCATATTTGCGAATAACGTACGTCTATTGTCATACTCATCATTCACCTCACCATATGAGTATGCAAAAGGATTTTATGTTGTGTTTCTAATGAAATCGAAGTAAATCATTTTTGGACTATTCTTTTTCTTTGTTTCTAGTATAATTTATTATTATTTAAAGAAACATGATCTACAATTGGCATTTTACTCAAAATCATATAAAATATGAAGAAAGAAGAGAGGTTTGAAAAGATATGATACATAAAACATGGCAAACAACTGCCCCTATAAAAAAAGTAACATGTGTACATACAAATGCTGAAAAATATATGGTTAATCGTGCATTAACCGCTGGAAAACAGTACGATGTACAAAATGAGACAGAAGAATTTTATTTTGTTATTGATAACACTGGTAAAGTTGGCGGGTATTATAAGGATTATTTCGAAGTACAAGCATAAATAGTACGCGGAAAGGGTGACCAAGTGTCATTCTTTTTTTTGATTTATAACAATTCACAAAAAAATTCTCTGAAACAGTTGATATTATCAAAAATAGTATTATTGTTATAAGTGATAATAATGGAAATTAATCATTAAAGCAGACAAATCATACTGATCTTTTTTTGTATTTTTATTATCAATTATGAAAATAATATCAAACACTATATCAAACAGGAAATCAAGGAGGAGTCACAGCATGGATTCAAAAGCAAAATTGATCCTTCACCCAATAAGAATGAAAATTGTTCAAACGTTAATAGGCGGGAGAGAATTAAATGTACAACAAATAGCTCAGAAATTAACAGATGTACCTCAAGCTACACTTTATCGCCATCTCAACAAGCTATTAGAGGCTCAAGTGATTAAGGTGGTTCAGGAAAATCAAGTTCGTGGAACGGTTGAAAAAATCTATGCATTAAGTGAACATCAACTTTCTGGTAAAGAGGATATAGAAAAATTAAGTCGTGATGAACATCTAAACTTGTTTTTAACGTTTATGACACATGTGCTTGGTCAATACGAGAATTACTTAAAGCAGGATCAAATTGATTTATTTAAGGATGGAGTAGGCTTTCGAGAGGCAACTGTCTATTTATCTGATGAGGAGTTTAAAGAGTTTGCTATAGGGCTTTCAGAGCTTATGAAAAAAGTGATTGATCATGAACCGTCGAGTGAAAGAACAGCGAGACATATAGCCAATATCTTTATTCCTGAAGCGAAAAAAAATAAATAAAAAAGCAATGATTGCCTATATCGTTACCGACGCTATTATCCATAGATTTTTAATTGAATTGAGAATAGGAGATAAAGGATCTTGTAATTATGCCACTTTTTTAGTATAAACAATACATGATAGTTTTTAAATTTCATCATAGATAAATAGATTACTTGCACCTTCAATATGGAATGGTTTTGCAGGGATTCATCATGAAAGGAAAGACGAACATGGGTGAGAAAAAATTAAACATTAGAGACGCACAGCTAGAAGATCTTGCGAAAATTGTTGAAATATACAACGCGTCCATTCCAGGAAAACTCGCAACAGCTGATTTAGAAGAAATAACCGTTGAAAGCAGAGTAGCGTGGTTTCATGATCATAACTCATATCATAGACCCTTATGGATTTTAGAAGAAAATGAATTGACTGTTGGCTGGTTAAGCTTTCAATCGTTTTATGGAAGACCTGCATATAATGCTACAGCAGAAGTAAGTATTTATTTAGATCCTTCTGTACATGGTAAAGGCTATGCTCGTATTTTGATTGAAAGAGCAATCTCACAATGTCCTGTATTAGAAATAAAAACATTACTTGCATTTGTTTTTGGACATAATGATCCAAGCATTAAGTTATTTGAAAAGTTCCAATTTGAAAAGTGGGCTCACTTACCTAATATTGCTAATATGGCTGGTGTAGAAAGAGATTTACTTATACTTGGTAGACGAATTACTCACTAATAAAGAAAAGAAGGGTACAAATGGCTCTTTTACTCCTTTTGTATCCTTTTCGTTTAGAAATTTTTTGCGTATATTGAATAGTTTCGTTTGTTTAAAACACATACTTAATAAAGGTTGAAAAATTCCAATTACATAAAAAGTTAAACTAGAAGGTGAGTCCATGCAAGATCAATTATTTACTCATAATGATTTAGATGGTGTAAGCTGTGGTATTCTTGCGAAGTATGCATTTCATAATAATGTTGATGTACATTACAATTCTGTAAACAGTCTAGACTTCCATGTGGAGAAATTTTTAAGTGAATACGGTAAAAAGGAAACAAATCATCAACTTTATATAACGGATCTGTCAGTTAACAAAGAAAATGAATTAAGATTAAAAGAATATGCTTTAAATGGGGGGAAAATAAAATTAATTGATCACCATAAAACTGCGCTACATTTTAATGAATACGATTGGGGTCTAGTTAAGGTGGAAGAATCGGAAGGAAAGTTAGCTTCGGCCACCTCTTTATTTTACATGTATCTAGTAGAACACAACATGATTCGTCCTACATCTGCTTTAGATGAGTTCGTCGAGTTAGTTCGTCAGTATGATACATGGGAATGGGAAAAAAATGATAATATAAAAGCGAAAAGATTAAATGATCTTTTATATATGCAATCCATTGAGGAATTCGAAGAGAAAATGCTTGAAAGGGTCAGTCAAAATGATCATTTTTCATTTGATGACTTTGAAGAAAAACTATTAGATATTGAAGAGAAAAAAACAGACCGTTATATTCGCCGCAAAAGAAGAGAATTGGTTCAAGCTTTTATTGGTGATCTTTGTGTGGGGATTGTTCATGCCGAGTCCTATCATTCAGAATTAGGAAACGCACTGAGTAAGGAGTATCCTCATCTGGACTGTATTTCAATTTTGAACATGGGAAGTAAAAAAATTAGTTTCCGTACTATTCATGACTGTATTGATGTGTCTGATTTAGCTTCAAAGTATGGGGGTGGGGGACATGCGAAAGCTGCAGGTTGCCAGATAACGAAAGAAGCCTATAAAGAATTTGTAGAAAAACCATTTGCCATTAAGCCATTAAAAGAAGATGCACGTCATAATCAATATAATAACAAAGAACGTTGCGCGCACTATGAAAATAAGGAGGAAGACCAGTTTTTACTATATTCTGATGCGGAAGAACGGTGGGTTATAGAAAAAAATCATGTATTACTACCAGAAGCATATCCTTCCTATCAATTAGCAGAACGATTCTTGAAAAGGTCATATTCAGCAGGGCTTTCAAAGGATGAAAAGCTAATTAGTTATTTAATAGCATTCGGACAGAATTCCCCTTCCACAAGCGTGTGAAGGGTGTAGCCCAACGGTAGGGATTCCCATGAACGAATGAAACAAAAATAATGATTTCGTTTTCGAGCTTATAAGTGTAAGTTGGGACGTATCTTTTTCCACAGTAAAAAAGCAAAGCTAATTTGGCTTTGCTTTACCTTATGATAAGAATTATTTTCGTTTAGTCGTTAGTATGAAAGTTATACGCAAGACGAATTATTTAAGCACTAGTTTCAACTTGAGATATTTCTGAACGGTGGACTAGAATAATATCATTAATCACTGATTCAACTTTTCTTAGCTCGTAGTAACCACTGGAGTATGTATAAAATACCTCATACAATTCCTCATTGTAGATGACAACCTCCAAAATTTAACCACCTTTACTTTTCCTATTTTGTTACGATCCAATACCCTTATTTATTCTGGATAAACTAGGTTTTTAGCACTGTTTTGCTTGAATACTTAATCAACAACTATATTAGCAATCATCGGAACACCATGGTCCTCATGTGAATGCGTATCACAAATTAAACGGTAAGAGCCTTCTTCTTTAAAGTGTAAAGGGACAATTGTTTCTTCACCTTTTTTAACTGTTCCTTTTATGTCAGTTCCTTCAATGTAAAATGGATGTTCTTCACCATTCACTCCAAAAATACTTAATGTTACGTCCTTATCCTTTGGAATAACGATTGTACCTGGATCAAAACGATAGGCTTCAATTTTCTTTCCATCTGATGTTGTTGATGAAAATTCTCCTGTTACCATGTTTATGACAAGTTCATTGCCTTGTTCCTGACTATTTTGAAATGTAGGTATGGATTCGTTCGTGAAAAAATACAAACTACCGATTAGAATAGTTGCAACGACTAAAAACAACCACTTTCTTTTGATGACGATAAATTTCATAAACTTCCCTCCTAAAAGCATGTCTACATCATCTATATGACAATAAGAAGGGGAACTTGTCTAAAAGTTTAAAATGAAATGATTTTTATCGTTATCAAGAGAATAAACATAGAATAGAAAATGGGATTTGGTAATCTTTCTAATAATTGTTAGCTGTTAATGTTTAATATTTATTGAAAGGGGGTTTTATTTTATTCGAAAGAATGTTATATTAATAAAGCGATGAGCTGAATTGTGTAAGTCGACAGATATGCCATTAGGCTAAATGCACGATGTGGCGTGCAGTCTTTCGCCTCAATACGCAAAAAGACGTCTTTATAGACGTCTTTTTTATGTTTTTTTACACTCTATTGATACTCTGAAATGATTTTTCAATTCTAGCATAAAATAAATGGATGATTGGACCAATTAAGGGTTACTAAATGTAAAAAGTTATCTGAAATGAGGAATTATATGAAGAATCCTTGTATTTTATTTATTGGAGCAGGCCGTATGGCAGAATCTATTATTGCAGGTTTACATAAAACGAGTCGTAATCAATTAGAAAAAGTGTTTGTTTCTAATCGTTCCAATTCAAATAGGTTGCAAAAACTTGAGGAAAAGTATCGGGTAATTCCTGCTCTACACTGGAGAGAAGTGATTGAAGAAGTTGATGTCATTGTACTAGCAATGCCACCTGAAGAGCATGAGTCAATTCTCGAACAGTTAAAACAGTACGTTACGAATCAATTCATCGTAACGATAGCAGCAGGAATAGATCCATCATATTTAGAAGAAAGGCTACCCTCTAATGTAGCGGTTGGTTGGATTATGCCAAATACAGCAGCAGAGGTAGGACATTCAATTTCTCTTTATACATATGGAAAGTTTGTTACGGAAACAAACAAAAAGCAAATGGTACGAATAGTAGACTCGATTGGTCATTCACAGCTTTGTACAGAGCAGGACATTCATGATTTAACAGCTGTAACGGGTAGTGCTCCAGCTTTTATTTATCTTTTTGTGGAATCACTTATTGATATAACAGAAAAATTAGGGGTCACTAAAGAGATTTCGCAAAAATTAGTTACCGAAATGGTGATTGGATCAGCAGAAATGTTAAGATCAGGGAAGTCTCCCGAGGAGCTTCGGGCGCAAGTAACAACTCCTGGTGGTGCAACTGCAGAAGGTCTTACTATTCTTAATAATGGTGGGTTTCAACAACTTATTCAAAATGCGATTATTGCTACTAACAAAAAAGCTAAGGGAACGAAATAAATGAAAAAAGACTCATTAAAGTTTTCCTTAATGAGTCTTTTTTACTTTTATGAATTTAATTACGAATATCATTTCCGTCATAAGATTCCTGTTTTTTTCTAAATCCACTAAAAACTAAATAATACTGATAGCTTTTTCTAATTCTTTCTAAAAACCAATAGGGAAGAGCAAATCGAAATTTTTTAAATAATGGAATGTAAAAAAGGAGGTACATTTTTTTAAAATGGTTCCATTTCGGACAGGAATATGGCTTTAAAAAATCTGATACATCAACAATATATCCTTTCCCATCCTTCATAATAACATTTTTTCCGTGTATATCTGTAGGATTTAACCCTCTAAGTTTTGCGTATTCTATCGCTTTGTCCACATCTTCTATTACCGTACGTGGGACAAAAATACCATCTTTGAATGCATTATACAATGTTATACCATCTAATTTTTTAAGAACGAGATAGCGATCTCCATATTCATAGAGATTTGAATATGCTTGGTGATCACCTAGTTTTTTGTAGACATTGATCTCTTCTTTAATTCCTTCTCGATTCTCTGCATACACCTTTACAACCTTACCATCTAGTGATGGATGAGTAAAAACAGCTGCAAAATTCCCTCTTCCAATCAGTTTCCATTCTTGTGGGACGTTTTTTACTTTGACAGGATCATATGGAACTATGCTTTTAATTGTTATGTTTTTGATTAATTCATTATTTATCCAAGACATTTTGCACCTCAAAACCAGCATAAATTTCGTGAAATGTCCCTAACTAGTTATTTTAGTTTGTAAAAGGAACTCTTAAGTAACTATCTTACTACAATTCATTAAAAAGATCGAAAGTAAATTAGATGAAAACTTCTGTGCAAAATAAAAAAAGCTAACTCAAATGAGTCAGCTTCTTTTACTTTTAATAACGAAAGTTCGTTGTTTATAATTTTTATTCTTTTTTTATACTAACTGCTGAAAAATTTTCTAACACTGGTAAAGTACGTTCATCTTCAACCATAGCGTGTCCGCAAAGAGGACAATTTGGTTTTTCGTCAGATTTAAAATTATCTCTCATCCAACCGTTACACTCTTCGGAATCACAAGTCCATATCTTTAAGGTTACCTCTGGTGGTTTTTCGACTTGCTGTTGAAATCTCATTTAAACACATCCTTTAGTAAGGAGATTTAGTACTACATACATTATACACATTTTTCCTAACAATATGTATATTAGTTAACAAAATCATTCCAGTGTTTCCATCATAATATTTTTACATCGTTAAAAGGTCAGTATAAGTCCGAAAGATTATAAACCATCAGTAGGGGAAAAGAACCCCCCTCTGATTGAAGTTTCCTTTTATTCCTCAATTAATTCTGAAACAGCTACTTGAGTTCTTTCCTCAAGTGGTCCTCTTAAATGGCAAGTAACCATTTCTTGATCTTCATGTAATTCATCAATCCAAACAGAACTCCCATTGTACATTACTTTAACATCAGCTGAAGAAGAAAGAATTTGTTTTACTCGATTAATATCCAATAAAAAAACCTCCTAATAAATCATCATTTTATTATTCACAAAAAACGCTTTTTTTATACTATCAGAATTTTTATTCTAAGGATGATAGTATAAGAAAACTAAGGCTTTCCCCATTAGGACTTGGCATCAAGCCCTAGTTTTTCTTATGAATGAGGATTAATTTTAAGAAAATTTACGGTTTCTTTTTATTAAGGGGAATTTTCCATTAGTCAATGAACGCCATAGCCATTCTGCTGGTCCATTTTGAAAATAAACAAGCCAAAAATAGCTACTCAATAATTGAGCAGAAAAAATAAGTAAACTGATGAATGTACCCTCTACCAAGCTAATCTTTTCATATAAATCAAAAAAACGAACAAAAGTCACGGAAACAATCGTTTGGAGCAAATAATTTGTTAATGCCATTTGCCCAACATAGCTAAAAGGTATTAAAAGTTTCACGATTTTTGAATGTGCAGTTAGTAAAAAAAGAGAACTCAGATAAAAAATGCTGAGTGATATACCACTAACACTTGTAAGTAAGTGAGTAAGTCCTTGCTCTACCTGTCCAATAGTAATTAATGATGACATAATAAGTCCGTTTGCTAAAACTAGGGGCGTGCTTATCATTAAACTCCATTTACACCACGCCTTAATTTGATCAATATTTTTATTGTTATGAATATATAATTTCTTCCTTCCTGCATACAAGCCTAGTAAAAACGAACCTAAAATAGGCATCATCGCTATTGGTAGCTGATAAAGAATGGGTAGTACCTCGATATTTATTCGATAAAAAATCCATTCGATATAAGGTGCTTCCTTATAGATGGCTGTATACTCAGAAACCTTGTGAGAAATAAATTCAGAATCTATTGAAGAATGGACAGGGATAAATACGCTTGCGCTAAGTAATAAATGATAAAGAGTTAGAAAAGCAACAGCCCAATATAAGATTTGTCTACTAGGGAGCTTTTGAAAAAAAATAAGTAATAGGCCGCAAACAGCATAAGTATGCAAGATATCTCCATACCATAGAAAAACAAGATGAAAAAGTCCAAAAATGAATAAGCAGATCATTCTTTTTATAAATATAGTTGTACTCTTTGATTTCATGATAAATATATAGAAGCCTAATCCAAAAAGAAAAGCAAAAATCGGATAAAATTTCATTTGGATGAACAGTTGAAAAAATCGATCGATCATAGTATCAATACCTTGATACTGAGGATGTATACCATAATAGGTCTCTATAAAATCAGGTGAATGAAAACTACGCATGTTCACTAGCAATATTCCTAAAAGAGCAATTCCACGTATAATGTCTAACAACAGAATTCTTCTACTTTTAGTAGTCATTTGTATAAACCTCCTTTTCTAAAGCATAAAACATCCAAAATAAACCAAAACTATAACTAATTTAAAAGATTATTTATAAAAGTGGTAGTGCTAGAGTATGAACGCTGATTTAATATGGAAAGCAATCTTAATTTTGTTGGTACGATTTTACTTCGAATAGCAGGCAGAAAGTCAATCTCATAAATGACACTTGCTCAAGTTGTCATTATGGTTGGAATTGGATCGTAATTAGTGAAACCGTTAGTTGGTAAACGTATGGAGTACGTTACTAGTCGGTCTAATGTTAGTTCTAACTCTTGTGGTAGTCGAGTTTAGTCAATTAAAATCAGATAAAATTGAAAAGTTTATAACTGGAATATCAAAAATACTAATAAAAAACGGTAAATTGCAAGAAAGTCGATTACGAAAGCTGAGATTTACAGTCGATCAATTAGAACTGAAACTAAGACAAGCAAGTATAAGTAAAATTATGATGTTAAGCTTGCTATATTGGAGATTAATGGTCAGCTTGGAAATGTGTAGAAAACAAGCATCCTGCAAAGGATGCTATTGCAATTCTATTAAATGAAATTCAACACTTAAAACAAGCAATGAATCCACTAGCACAATCAAATACCCAATTAAATGTTGGTTCTACTAAAGATGCTACAATATTTACTGAAATAAGTAAAAATCGAAATAATACAGAGCCTCCACAAAGACGACAATAAAAGATTGATTGCATGAACGAAACCTGTATGTATTCATAGGACAGGCAGGCTTCTTTAGTAGGAGATAAGGTGTATTAATATACAAAAACTTTAATGGGAATTCACACCTTATTTCAAATCACTCCTTATAATAGGTTTTCTCCTTAGTATAAAAATCCACTTAAAACGAACAAAATATAATTACCAAAAAATCACATTTGACTAAATAAAAATAGATTAACAATCCACACATATGTAATAGATAATGACAGTCATTAAAATGTAAGGGGCTTTCAAACTAGTTTCTATCATCAAAAAATATACTTTTCCATTCTAGTCTATCACCATAAAGAACCCGTTCAACAAGCTGTTTCTACGTTTAGAGCAAATTTTTGCTGCTTTAAATGGTGAAACCCAAATCAAAAGACATTCAAGAGGCTGTTAAGGAAATGTTAGAAGCTTTAAATATTCAAACACCGTAAAGAGATTTAGGGGTTGTACATATTGTTTGTCCAGCCTCTTATCTATATTGGAAAAGTTAGGGGTTTTTTTAATAAAAGTGAATTCAATTTGTAAAAAAAGCCAAACTATAATGGTGGAAAAAACTACTATTATAATTGGAGGAAAAACAATGCTGAAAAAATTAGTATTGGCAACAACAATTTTTTTGTTAGCACTACCGACTATATCTCACGGACAAATTCAAACGTTTAAAGAACCACCTTTTGAATTTTATAAAGTGTCTCCAGGGGATACCTTTTGGTACATAGCACAACGTTATGGGTTGGATTACAGAAAGCTAATGGAGTTAAACCCTACAGTTGAACCAAGAAATATGCACATAGGAGAAGTTATTCGTTTAAAAGCATCTGCATCAAGTCCTAGCGGATTTGAGGAACAGGTAGTGCAGCTTGTAAATCAACAAAGAGCTAAAGCTGGATTAAGACCACTTACTCATCGAGCAGATGTGAAAAATGTGGCACAGAAAAAAGCTGAGGATATGATTAATTCTAATTATTTTTCTCATACAAGTCCAAACTATGGTTCACCATTTGATATGCTAAAAACATTTGGAATTAGTTATTCTTATGCAGGTGAAAATATCGCAAAAGGTCAAAAAACTCCACAAGAAGTGATGAATGCGTGGATGAATTCATCAGGTCACCGTGCAAACATTTTAAAACCTGAATTTGATACAATCGGTGTTGGATTCTATCATGGAGCATGGGTTCAAATGTTTATTAAGGGTAGATAGGATTAAAAATGGGGCTGATACTTAGCCACTTGAATCAGCCCCATTCTATTAATTCCCCTAAATATTATTTTCGTTTATTGTCTTCAAAAACATCTCTACCAACTGCTCCGACAGACATGTCTGTATTAGACCGAGAATTTATGTCATCCTCACGTTTATTTTTATCATGTGCATGTTTTTGATCAGAACCTAGGTATGTTGATTTATGTTCAGCTTCCGTTTTGATAAATTGGTCAAAGTTTTGGTTTACCATATCCTCAATCACTCCAATAAGTTAATAGGCTTCTTCTCTATAGTAACCTTTTGTGCATTTTTTGATGATTACACTAAATGGAAATGAAAAAGGCACCAATTAAGGTACCCTTTTGCCAATTTTATTAAATTAAAGTTATTATCTTGCTCCGCCACTCATTTGTGATTGGGCAAAAGATACTAAACGTTTTGTGATTTCTCCACCTACAGATCCATTTGCACGAGATGTTGTTTCTCCACCAAGATTTACGCCAAATTCTGAAGCGATTTCATATTTCATTTGGTCGATAGCCTGTGCAGCACCAGGTACCACTAGTTGGTTTGAGTTATTACTGTTGCCTGCCATGTTGATCCATCTCCTTTTATGAATAATTGTTTGGTGGGTTAGGTTGGAATTGCACCAATCTTGTAGCCTACTAGGCTAACCCGTTAATGTCTTGCATTTGTTGATAATAATATCTCACGTTTTAGTGGATTTATACTTTTTTAAAAGAGAGTAAATTTTTCCAATATAAAAATGAAATTATCGCTTGTGAACAGCCAATTTCATTGTGGAAAACACGGCTAACTTAAAAAAATTGTGGAATAATACGAGTAAATATATTTCGTATAATGGGAGATGACATTGTGCCAAGCGTTTCTTTAGAAGAAGGTAAGCAAATTACTTATGATGATTTTGGAATAGGAACTCCAGTTATATTCATTCACCCACCAGGAATGGGGAGGCATGTTTTCTATTATCAACGAAATCTTAGCAAAAATATGAGAGTCATTTTTCCAGATTTATCTGGTCATGGTGACAGTTCGCAAGCAAATGAAAATGAAGTGTCCATAAAATATTATGCTCAAGAACTGATTGCTTTTCTTGATCATCTTGAGTTGAAAAGTGCGGTTTTTTGTGGATATTCGGCAGGTGGTGCAATTGCACAATATATTAGTACACATTATCATGACCGTGTAGATGGCTTAATTTTATTTGGGGGATATCCTGCTGTTTTAAATCCACCTTTAAGATGGGAGCATAAGTTAGGAATGTATATGGTCAAACACCATAAAGACATCTTAACGCAAGTTTTAGCTATGAGTCATACAAAAAATAAGAAATTAAGAAAACTACTTATTTTACATATGAATAAATCGCAGCAAGGTGCTTGGTATAAATATTATCAAGAGGTCCTTCATATGAATTTAATTGACCAAATTAACAAAATTAACGTCCCTATGTTATTGATATATGGAACAAAGTCAGATGCGATTAACCAATACGTTACTTTCTTTAAAAAAAGAACAAATCAGCATCGCATCGTATTTTTTAAACATACAAATCACCAAACCCCAACAAAAAGATGGAAACAAGCAAACGAAGAAATAGTCCAATATATTCGTAAATTGAATAACGAGGACATGAAGCAAACGACAAGATGAGTTATTGTAATAATAAAAAAAATTATTATTAAACGTAAAGGTCAACATCCATTGACCTTTTTTATATTTTTTAGCGTCCAGGAAAAAAGTGAAAGAAGAGAATTGACGCGACAAATAAATGTATATAAATCTAAATCAATTAAAATAATTTAAATTTTTAGCAGGAAACTCATGATAAATGATTAATATTATATAGATTGATGTTTTTTGAAAGGGATTTCAAAGGTATGTGCTAAGACTATAGTTGTAGTAAAAAGTAAGTTTAGACATCTAATCGTTATAGCAAAAGGAGAGAGAATCATGAAGATCGTAAAAGAACAATTTGGAGAATATAAAGGGGAACCCGTTTATTCCTTTTCTCTACAAAATAGTAATGGTATGAAAGTAACATGCATTACCCTCGGTTGTATAATTACAGAGGTGATTACTCCTAATAAAGCAGGGGAATTTGAAAATGTAGTTCTTGGCTTTGATGATGTAGAAAATTACCTTGAGAATTCTCCTTATTTTGGGGCAGTTGTAGGTCGTGTTGCAGGAAGAATTAGTAACGGCAGCTTTGACTTAGATGGGCAAACATATTCATTGCCAACAAATGAAAACGCTAATCATTTACATGGTGGTCCTGAAGGGTTTGATCGTCAGCTTTGGGAAGCGAAAACGTTGGACGGTGAAAATGAGGCTGGCGTAGAATTTTCCTATTTGAGTAAAGACGGGGAAGCAGGTTATCCTGGGAATTTATCTGTACAGGTAACGTATCTATTAAATAATCAAAATGAATTGAATATTACTTATTCAGCAACAACTGATAAAAAGACATTAGTTAATTTAACTAATCATACATACTTTAATTTAAGTGGGAATGTTAAGACTGATATTTTATCTCATAAATTAAAAATAAATAGTAAACAATTTCTTGAACTCAGTGAACAATTAATTCCAACAGGTAAATTCCTTGAGGTAGATAATACTCCTTTTGATTTTAGAGAAGAAAAAACGATTAAAGAAGGGATATCTTCTGACCATAATCAAATTAAATTAGTTGGACAAGGAATTGACCATCCATTCTTACTAGAAAATAACCACAATCAAGAGATCGTTTTACTTGATGAGGAAAATGGAAGAAAATTAGTTGTAGAAACTGATGAACCAAGTGTTGTGGTTTATACGTCAAATATGCTGGATGACAATTTTCAAATTAGAGATGTTCAGGCTAAGAAGTATCTTGGTGTTTGCTTAGAGACGCAAGGCCTACCTGACTCCATTCATCACCCTGAATTTAATCCTTGTATTTTAGATGTAGGAGATGAGTATAAAACAACTACAAAATATATCTTCTCAAATACATAAATTGGAAAAACCGCTAGTAGAAGCGGTTTTTTTCTTGCGATTTCACTCATTTCTCATATGGATAAGAAACATGAATACTATCAATCGTACCCGGTTCATCTTGAATAACATTAAGAGACTGCATATAATTTGCAAATTCTTTCTGAATTTCCCTAGGTGCACCTTCTTTTAAGTGCCAGTTACCAGGCTCATCAACAAAGTATTCGCTGTTTACAAATTTAGGATGTTTCTCTGGCATATTTTCTCCTCCAATCACATTTCCTGCTCTTCTTTAGCTTTACCTGTACCTTGAAGGAAAAACATTTTTTTTAATATCCAAAAAACAAATCTCTCAAGATTGAAATAAAATAAAGTAAAGTAATTAATAATTTTTTTATGTATGTGTAAGTTATTTATATAATGCTTATTGCTTTTTGAATTCCAAGTAAACAGGTATTATTAATATAAATTAAATGAGGAAAGGTGATTATTATGGAAAAAGAAGTAAAATCAATACCTAGACCTCTTGTTAGAACGTATCAGTGGTCGATTGTAATAAGTGTATTATTGACATGGTTTACCGGACAAGAATGGATTCTTGCCATTCCATTGAGTGCTGGATTATCTGGTTTGTTATTTAATTATAATTTCATCATGGAGATTGCTAAAATGTTTTTGAAGAATGATAAATCAATATATATACCTGAGGATGTTGAACAACAACGATTCAATTCAATCATATCTGTTGTCTGCTTAGTTGGTGGCCTTTTAGGGTATATTTTTCATTATGAAATGGTTGCTTACTTCTTAACAGCAATGGTTGCAATAGCTGCATTTGTAGCAATTTTAGGCTTTTGTATAGGATGTTTTTTACGATTACAATGGCAGCAATATAAATATAATAAAACATGAGAATAGAAAGGAATAGCTGATTCATCGGTGTCTTACTTTCGAGAATAATAAACCGATGAATCAGTTTTTTCCGTTGCTCTATTTGGAGTTCATCGTTTCTTTTTGCTTTTTATCTTTTTCAATCGTAATTTTTTGAATAAACCCTGATTTTGTGAAAAGTTGTGTGACGAAACCAGTGATTTGTTTGTAATTATCTTCGATTTTTTCTACTACATAGCTAATTCGTTCAAATAAAGTTGCTTTTAGACTTTCTAGATCTCTAGACAATTTTTGGTTCAATGCTTCTTGGTGATCTAGTCGCTCTAAAATGGTTTTATGAAAGGATTCTTGTAATTCAAGTGTTTTTAAAATATCGTCGTTTATTGTATTTTGATCATCTATTTTTTCGCTTAGGCTTTTATGAAGTCCATCAAATTGTTCGATATTTTTTGAAAGCCTTTGAATGGCTGTATCCTGAATAGTAAGCTGATCAACTATTGCTTGATTTACTAATCCTTCATTTTCATATTTTTTAATTAATTCATGATTAAATTCATCTATAGCCTCAAAGCGCTGCAGCAAGTTTTTATATGTCTCTTCTTGTTTATTCATATTTTCAATTAAGGGAATCGTACGTGACTTTTGATGTTCAAGTTGTAGTAATACATGTTTAAAATGTTGTTGTTGTTCATACTTCGTTTCATTAACTAACATGTTTACTTCAATTGAGGCATTTTTTAATGTAGAATTCATTTCACCTTGTTGCGTGATAAATTCCTGTAAATAATTTCTCCGAATAGAATCTTGATTAGAAGTTAATTTGATTTCAGAAGGGTGTTTATATATTGAAGGATTTGCTTCATTTTTTATATAGACCAAATAATTTCACTCCTTTCATCCTTTGATGAAAATGATGTTAATATCATATGTTCTAACTACATGTTTTGATAACATATATTTTTTGTTATGAATCGAAATAGCTTTTGTTATTAGATATTGAGTTAAAAAAATATGTAGGTTTTCTAAAAAGATAGGACATACTAGAGAGGATGAAAATGGAAAGGTGGTTGAAGGATGAGTATAGAATGGTTTGACCGTGTAAGCGGTGAATTACAGGAGCATCTAGAATCAATTTGTGAAAAGTATGACCAAGTAGGTCATATGTCAATTGACCGCGGCGCAAAACATCCAAGAATAGAATTTTTTGTAGAGACAGAAGATGATGATCGAGATTATTTCTGCACATTATTTTTTGATCCTCATAATGAAGATTTCTATATTGAAACATTTGACTTTGAATACGAGCAAACCTCTAGAATGATTCTTTCAGATATTGAAGACATTGTTGATGCTGTTCATGAAAGCTTTCATAGTTATATGAATGACGATTACGATGAGGACGATGAGCTTTCCGTTGTATATGAAACAGATGAAGAATCTGACATTTTTGAAGAAATTGATGTTGAATGGGAGACACCTGAGGTTACAGCTTTTACATATGAGGATGAAGTAGAAGTAACGTATCAATTTGGAATTGTCCAGGAAACAGGTGATGGTGTTCTTCGCAGAACAAATCGAATAAAGACTGACGAGGACGAGTTAATTAAAGACGAGACAAACTTTATCTTCAGTAAAGAAGAGGCTAGTACAATTATCGCGATGATTGCTAGTCATATGGATTCTTTATCAGAGTTTGACTTACAGTAATTGTGTAGTCTGAGAAAGTTGAAAATCAGTTAGCCCCCCTTTTTAGGGGGAATAGGTCTTTGTGGAACTAGAGTCCTGCTATCTATTTTGACTTTTAATGTGTTTAACAAAAACATCCCTGATAAATGATCCAGTTGAAATAATTTTTCCTGCTTGAAAGGTTGAAAAACCATCTCCGCCTAATGCTAAGTAGTCACTAATAGCAACAGTATAAACTTTAGTAGGCTCTAGTTTTTGCTCATCTTTATCAAATAAATCTTGAATTTTCCCCTCATCTTGGGCGTCATGGTCTATTGAATAGGAAATCCCTGCAGGTTGTAAGAGATTTTCCTTATCCTTCTTCCATTGCTGTTCTAGTGCCTTTTTTATTTGACTTCCTGTTAAACTTATTTTAACTACTTTGTGATCAAAAGGTAATGAACGGTATATATCTTCAGTTGTTAATTCTCCTTTATTAAGGTTTAATCTAATACCACCATGATGTATAAATGCCATATCAGTATCCATTTCCATCATCATTGACGTTGCAACTATTTTTGCAAGAGGTGAGTTTCCTTCCTTATTCTTTTTACGGGATATTAATTTAGGAAATGTAACAATTACTTCATTCATTTTTTCACTTAACATAGTCTCGTATTTGTTTAATAGTTTCATTGTTTCTTTGTCAGGATGAATAAAATTGTGTAGAGTAAGATAGATATTTGCTTCCTTACGGACAATCTCACCAGATTGGGAATCTAATTGGAGTTGTACTTGTGATATCGCTTTACCATAGGAGTATCCTTGAACAATAAGTTTGTTATCCACTAACGTATTAGCATAGGAGTGACTATGTCCAGCAAAAATAACATCTACTTCATCATGAATAAGAGGAGCCATTTCGACCAGCGCTTGCTTTGGATTACCACCTGTAATGTTCGACTTGGCAGAAATATGTGCTAAAACAACAATAGCCTTAACCCCTTTGTTGATTAATTGTTCTGTGGCTTGATTAATCGCGGTAACCTCGTCAATAATTAGTACTTGTTCTCTATTTTTGTATACGACATAATCATTTGTTTCTGTTGTTAAAACACCAATAAAGCCAATTTTTAATCCGTTTATTTCTTTTATAAGATAAGGAGGGAAGAGCGGCGTATTTGTTTGTTTATCAATAACATTGGCGGATATATAAGTAGTAGTCGTCCCATGATAGTTGTTTTTAGGATCGCCATATAAAAGTCTATTCATCTCGTGAACTCCCTTATCAAATTCGTGATTTCCAAGAGTACCAATATCAACATTAAGTAGGTTTAGAAACTCAATAGTTGGTTCATCTTTGTATAGAGCTGAAATGGGGGAGCTAGCGCCAACCATGTCGCCAGCATGAACGAGAAGAGTATATTTCTGTTCATTTTGTAATTTTTTAATATAGGCAGTTACATATTCTGCACCACCGACTTTGTAACCAAACATATCTTGATAGGTATTTAGCTAGCCGTGTAAATCATTGATCCCAAGTAATTGGACATTTACAAGATCCCTAAAATTAGCAAGTTGATACAGCACAACAGGATAATCATTCTTTGCTTAGTCAAGTCTGATTCCTCCTAATTCGTTTCACTATAAGCTTAGCACCCATAAATGAATCCTAACTTAACGAACCTTAAAGTTTTAATGAATTTAATAATTAGAACATAAGCTTAATTGTACGTAGGGATTTATAGCGAAGCCGCGAAATATAAGAGTACAAAGAATTTGCAAGAGATTTTTTCTCATATAATGTAATCTTTTTGTAAAAGCTTTTACAAAAGAGGAAGAAAAAGGCGGGGTTTCATGAATCAATTTGAGAAAGACCTGAAGGAAGAACAAACGAGAATTAATAAAATTTTAAATAAAATGATTGATGATGTAGCTTCTCTTGAGCAACGAACGTCTGTAGTCAAAACAGATATTGTTAAGATTCGTAAAAATTTTTGGGATGATGTAACGGTCAATATGGATGATGCAGTTGAAGTAGGGGAAACGGCAACTAGTATTAAGCAACAGGCTGAATTTTTATCGGAACGAGAGCATCGGCATAGAAATCTTGATCGTGATTTAAAGAATTTAAAAAGACTAATTGAAACTCCTTATTTTGCAAGGATTGATTTTTTAGAGAAAGGGGAAAAGGAAGTAGAGAGCATCTATTTAGGAATTGCCTCTTACCTTGATCAAGATTCAGAGGAGTTTCTTGTGTATGATTGGCGTGCTCCAATCTCAAGTTTATATTATGATTATGCACTTGGATCTGCGAATTTCAATGCACCGGGTGGGATTGTAAGTGGAGAATTAAAGTTAAAAAGGCAATTCATTATTAAGAATGCAACAATTCAAGGAATGTTTGATACAGGGATTACAATCGGCGATGAACTTCTTCAAGAAGTACTTGGTAAACAATCTGACACCCAAATGAAAAGCATTGTTGCTACGATTCAACAGGAACAAAACAAAGTCATTCGAAATGAAAAAGGAAAACTCCTAATTGTCCAAGGTGCAGCAGGTAGTGGTAAAACATCTGCTGCCCTCCAACGAGTAGCATTTCTGCTTTATAAATATAGAGAAACATTAGAAGCAGAGGAAATACTATTGTTTTCACCAAATCCAATGTTTCATAGCTATATTAGAAACGTTTTACCAGAGCTTGGTGAAGAAAACATGCAACAAACTACGTTTCAACAATATTTACATCATTCTCTAGGAGACTACTTTGAAATAGAGGATCCATTTTCACAGATGGAATATATGTTAACCGCTCAAAAAGAGGAGCTTTATGAAGTTAGACGAAAAGCGGCAAAGTATAAGTCTTCTTTTCAATATATGGATCAAATTGAAGGCTATCTTACTTATTTAAGTAAACAAGGGTTAATCTTTAAAAATATAACATTTCGAGGGAACGTGCTCTTTAGATCAGAAGAAATTCATGCTTACTTTTACAATTTAAGCTCAACCATATCGATTACAAATCGAATCAAGCTTGTTTCAGAGTGGTTGCTTAGTGAACTAAAGGGAATAGAAAAAAATGAGCGTAACAAAGAATGGGTAGAAGATGAAATCCAGTATTTAAGTAAGGAAGAATATCAGTTTTATTTTAAAAAAATAAGTAAACAAAAAAGATTTACTCAAAATACGTTTGATGATTTTGATAGAGAGCAAGAAATGTTGAGTAAATATGTTGTTAAACGACATTTCAATACGATAAGGAAGAATATCAACTCACATTCCTTTATTGAAATGAGTGCTATTTATCAGCAGTTATTTGAATTGCCAAGAAAAACGATCACACAAACAAGAGAAGAAAATATTTCTGACTCTGATTGGAAGGATATTTGTATCTTTTCCATTAATGAGATAACGCATAAGAGGCTTCTCTATGAGGATGCAACTCCATATTTATATTTAAAAGAGAAAATCGAGGGTTTTAAAGTAAATACAAATGTGAAGTATGTGTTTATAGATGAGGCTCAAGATTACTCAGCTTTTCAATTTGCCTTTATAAAACACCTATTTCCTAATGCAAGGTTAACCGTGCTTGGTGACATGAATCAAGCCATTTACGCCCATAATTCCTATACGGGTATTGAAGCGTTAAAGGTATTATTTGAGTCAGAACGGTCTGAAATGATTGAGCTTAAAAGAAGCTATCGATCAACAAAGCAAATTATTGAATTTACACGTGCATTCTTGGAGAACGGAAAAGAGATTGATCCATTTAATCGTGAAGGAAGTAAGCCTGTTATTATTGAAAGAAACAATACAGAAGAATTAATAAAAGCGATTGCTCAAAAAATCAGAACACTGGATTCATACAAGACGATCGCTGTCATTTGTAAAACAGCTAGCGAAAGTGAAGAGGTACACAAATTACTTAGAGCTTACATTGAGGTTCATTTAGTTGATAAACGTAGTAATGAATTTGATTTGGGAGTTGTAGTTATTCCTGCCTATTTGGCAAAAGGAATTGAATTTGATGCTGTAATCATATTTAATGGTTCTAATGAGGAATATAGAAGCGAAGATGTAAGGAACCTTTTTTATACGGCATGTACAAGGGCAATGCACGAATTATTTGTCTACTATAAAGGTGAAATAACACCATTTATTAGTGGAATTCCAAGGCATCTTTATGTTAGAGAAGAAAATGTTTTATCTTAAAATGGAAGAATGTCATACTTGTCATCATGAGCTGTACGTAAGGAGGAACAATGTGGAAATTTTAGCAAATCTACCATACATCAAAGTAATTAGATTTATAGAAGACAATACTCAATACCAAAAGGAAGAGGAGCATAAAATAACATTGTCCTCTGAACGAGTATGTACATCCTTTGATTCTTTTTTATTGGATGAAGTTTTGGATATTTCGTACCGATTTTTTTCGAAAGACATGGGGTTTTTATATTTGCACACAACAAAAGGGATGTATTCTTATACAGTTAAAACCAGCCCAAAGTCTTTTATTGATCAATTTAAACGTATTAGGTAGTGAAGATGGGAGAACGGGAGGGTATAAAGTGTTAATAAGCTCCTTGTTGAGGAATTTTCGTCAAATATATAACGTCCGTCCTATAAAAGTAGGAGAGAAAAACAACTTAAATAAAAGTAGTTTTCTAGTTGTTGCACATCGTGGTGCTTCTGGATATGCACCTGAAAACACGATGGTTGCGTTTAAAAAAGCGGTAGAGCTAAAAGCTGATTATATAGAGTTAGATGTACAAATGACAAAAGATGGAGAGCTTGTCGTTATTCACGACCCGAATGTAGATCGTACCACAAACAGTATAGGTGAAATACGGGAGCTTACATATCATGAGATAAAAAAACTAGATGCGGGACAATGGTTTCATAAAAAATTCTCAGGACAAAGAATCCCGACACTCCAAGAAGTGATAACAGAATGCTACGGGAAGATCGGGTTGTTAATCGAGATAAAAAATCCAAATTTATATCCAACTATTGCAGAAAGATTAGCATCTGAACTAAAAAAGAACAATCTACATTCTCCTCAAAACGATGAAGTAATTGTCCAGTCCTTTGACTTTGAGTTGTTACAAAAATTCAAACAAATCGTTCCAAACGTACCTGTAGGTTTGCTTGTAAAATATCGGGTTCATGGAATTTCAAATGTGCAACTGAAAGAATGGTCTTCACTCGTTCAATATATAAATCCTAATAAAGCTCTGATAACAAAAAAGTTGGTCAAGAGAATCCATTCATATAAAATCAAGGTTATTCCATATACAGTTAGAGACAAAAAGTCAATAAAAGGCTTGATGGATGCAAAAATAGACGGAATTGTAACGGATTATCCTGATTACTTCAAAGGTATATGATAACAACAAAGAGGCTGACATTTGATTAAGGGGTTCCGTTTCGAGGTGCAAACAATACTAATAGCAGTATAATTAGAGGACGAAATTGCAAAGGTTTATCCTTTTGTTTTTTTGATTTACTAACATTAATTAGTGTAGTTAATGTTTCCACAAAGTTAAAAATCTGCCATTTTTGTTTCAATACATTCGTTGAATAAGGTGAATAATCAAACTAAATATAAGGGTAGCTTGGGGTGTAACGCTTTTTCTTATGGAGATATTTTGGGGTTAAGTGAAGCTTCTTTCTAGTTTTTATAGATATAAATTGCCAGTGGGGGATTTCTTTTGATTGAACTACAATATTTTGAGCGTTCTCATAGTAACCAACTTATTAATTGGATTGATACACCAGAATTTTTACTTCAATGGGGAGGTCCTACTTTCGTTTATCCTTTAAATGAGCAACAAATAGAAAATTATATTAAAAATGCTAATAAGGATAACTCTGATACTTTTGTTTATAGCGTTATACAAAAGGAAAATAGAAATGTAATTGGACACATATCATTAGGTCTTCTTGACAGGAAAAACAAGTCAGCAAGAGTAGGCAAAGTATTAGTTGGTGATAAAAATGTAAGGGGAAAAGGAATCGGTCACTTAATGATGAGAGAAATACTCAAAGTCGCATTTGATGAACTTAAATTGCATAGAGTAAGTCTTGGTGTGTTTGATTTCAATGTGTCTGCTATTACTTGTTATGAAAAGGCTGGATTTATAAAAGAGGGGTTACATAGAGATTCAAGAAAAATTGGTGACAAATATTGGAGTCTTTGGGAAATGAGCATTTTAGAAAATGAATGGTTAGAAAAGAAAAAATAAATTTAACTAATTGAACTTTAGGGTGTTTTAATTTAATAACGAATGGTAAAAGTTAAAGAGCTTGGAAATTTTTTCAAGCTCTATCTAAATGCTAATTGTAACTTAACTGATTATTGTGTGATTTACCGTGTTATTTTGCCTGTGTTTTTCTTTTTTGCATTTAAATAAAACGAAACCCCGTAAAATTTAATGTCAAGCCTCTTTTTACGAAGTTATAAATTCTCTTGCTGTTGACCAATTTCCTTTTCTGCGATTAAGGAATTAGCTACTTCTATGTTTTTATGCTCATTCACAGAATCTCCATCTATATTTTTTTGATTAGGAAATGTTCCGTCTGTTTGCAATGTTATTTGCTCTTTTTTTGGTGCATTCGTAAGATAGGTCTCTTTTTCCATCCTAATGTAGCCTCCTAAAATCTTTGTTGTTTAGTTCTATAATGATAATCATAGCTTTATCAAAAACTCGGTATCTCATTCTCACTTGTTAATATTCGTATGAAACAAAGTTGAACAAAAGGAAATTCATGATTTAAATTGTAAATACTTTTATTAATGTATAACCAAGGACAGCTAACAAAACACTACCGAATAAGCTAGCGATAATTGAAAACTTTCCTTTTTGTTTTAATGCCTTAAATTGTACGTTAATCCCTAATCCAGCCATCGCCATCCCCATAAGGACATAAGAAGTCGTTACAACGTTAGATGCAAAGGTAATTGAAACAAATCCTAATGTATTAATCAAACTCATGAGTAGAAATCCTAAAATAAACCAAGGGATAGGTAGGGGAGATTTTTCTTTAGTTGTTTTGTCCTTGTTTACAAACATCCCAATCAATATAGCAACTGGTATAAGTAATGCTACCCTTGTTAGTTTAACAATCACAGCCATATCGACTGCATCAGATCCCGCTGGTGCTGCAGCTGCAATAACATGTGCAACTTCATGAAGAGTTCCCCCAGAAAATAGACCAAATTCCATTGGTGTTAAACCTAATTTTGAATAAAACAACGTATAAAACAAAGTAAAGATTGTTCCTAATAGGCAAACCGTTGCTGCTGCAATGGCAGTATCATTCTCTTTTGCTTTAATTTGCGATGAGATAGCGATAACCGCAGCCGCACCACAAATTGCTGTGCCACACGCGGTCAGGATTGCTAAATTTTTTTCTACCTTTAACAATCTAGCTAGAAAGAAGACGATAAATAGCGTGAAGATTACATTTATCACTGCAATTAGGAACACACTAAGACCTGCTTGATAAATATCAACTAAATTTAATTTCATTCCTAATAAAATAATACCTACTCTAAGAAGCTTGTTACTTGCAAATGAAACACCTTTCAGTAATTGATCTGGTACACCTATTGTTGCTTTCCAAACCATTCCAATTAAAATGGCGAGTACAAGTTGCCCCATAATAGACACAAGCGGAAGACTAGCAAAAACACTTGCCAGAATGGAAATAAGGAGGGTTAATAAAATCCCTTGTATGAAAGAATAGTGTTTTTTATCTGGTTTGTTATATAATGCTACATTCAAAAATGACACATCCCTTATTAATGCTATAAAAATACTTTAAAGGAAGCTTTATTATTAGTAAAATATAGATTAGTTATCATTATCATTAATAATTTTAATAGTAAGGGTGTGGAGATATGTATTATGATGCATTAAGGACGTTTATTGCTGTAGTAGAAGAAAAAAACTTTACAAATGCTGCAGAAAAATTGCTGATTTCTCAACCGAGTGTAAGTGTACACATTAAAAATCTAGAAAGAGAATTTCAATCTCAATTATTTATACGTTCACCAAAAACCTTAAAAATTACACCATCAGGGGAAATTTTGTATGAACGTGCAAAACAAATGGTGCAAATATACGAAAATACAAAAAATGAAATTTACGAACAACAACACACAATAAAAGGGACCTTGAAAATAGCGGCAAGCTTTACGATCGGTGAATACGTTTTGCCAGCAATATTAGCTGGGCTGTATAAAGAATATCCAAAACTCGATTTTGTTGTCACAATTGGGAATACAGATGAAGTGGTAAAGTTAGTTCAATTTTTACAAGTTGATATTGGTTTGATCGAAGGAAATACAGATGAAAAAGATATAATCATTCAACCATTTATGGAAGATGAACTAACAATTATTGCTCCACCAGATCATCCGTTAAAACACGCAAAATCTATAAAAATAGAGGATATTCATGACGAAACATGGGTTAGTAGGGAGAAAGGTTCAGGAACCCGGGAATATTTAGAACATGTTATACGTTCAAATGGTTTGAAAATGAACAGTTTAATTACCATTAGTAGTAACCAAGGTGTAAAGGAAACTGTAATGAATGGTTTGGGTATTTCGATACTCTCAACCTGTGTGGTGAAGAGAGATCTTGAACAAGGCGCATTAATTCAAATCAAACCTGATAAAGAGTTGTTTAAACGGAAATTTTCTTATATCGTTTCTCCAATTGCTGGTGAGAAAAAGATGATTTCTTTGTTCTTAGATGCTCTACATAAAGGCAACCACAAATTGTAATCTATATATAATAGAAGAAACTAGTCCGTTCATGAAAGCACTTTCATAAATGTTTCCATTAATTAACTCACAAAGATAGGTTGATTGATATGTTAGTATGTAAATGAGGCTGACTTTTCATAGTTAAGTCAGCCCTTAAAAGTAATAACTTATTGATATTGCTCAAGCATAGAGAAAAAATCTTTAACATATTGGTAAAATACCTTTTCAGAGGGTGCAAGCTCTCTTTTTTTAGAAACAATGATACCGACAGTTCTTCTAACTAATGGAAGTTCAATCGGTATTTTTACTGTGAAACGAGGAATTGACTCGTGGAATGTACTTTCAGGTAATAAAGTAACACCCATCCCCGCTGATACTAATCCTTTTATCGCATCTAAATCTTCGCCCTCTGATGAGATATTAGGAGTAAATCCTGCTTGTTTACAAGCATCTATTGCAATTTCTTGTAAGATAAATCCTCTTGGAAATAAAACAAATGCATCATTCCTCAATTCATTAAGGAGTATGCTTTTTTTAGCAGCTAATGGATGGGATGCAGGTATTAAAGCAGATATTCTTTCAGTAAATAATATTGTACCTTCGATATCAGGAATATTAAGTGGTACAGGTCCTAAAAATGCTAAATCAATTTCACGATTGATTACTGCATCGATTAAAAACTTATAGGATCCTTGACGTAAATGAAATGCAACATTGGGATGTTTATCCTTAAATGCTGAAATGACAGTTGGCAAAAGATGACTCGCAAGGCTAGTTGGGAATCCGATTTTGATTGAGCCTCTTTCAGGGTCAAGATATTCATCAATTTGCTTTTTCGCATAATCGATCGCTTTCATTGCGGTTTTTGTATGTGTAAGAAAAACCTTTCCAATTGGAGTTAGCTTAACGTTCCTTCCTTCTCTTTCGAATAATGTCACACCTAACTCTGCTTCTAAGTTAGCAATTTGTCGGCTTATTGCAGACTGTGCAACATGTAAATATTGTGCAGCTTCTGAAACATGTTCACGTTCAGCAACTTCCATAAAATAACGTAATTGACGTAGTTCCATAGTTGTCCTCCGATCATATATATCAAAATTAGATTGATTTAATCTAAATTATATATTGTTAACATCAATTTGAAAATATATAATATAATTATCTGAAAATTATCGGGTGTAACATTATCTAACGGGGGGAGATATACATGACATACAATCAAATTCCTAAAGCGCAAGGTCTCTACCGTCCTGAATTTGAACATGACGCATGCGGAATCGGTTTATACGCTCATATTAAAGGCCACGCTACACATGATATTGTAAAAAAAGGACTAAATATGCTTTGTCAATTAGACCACAGGGGTGGACAAGGCAGTGACCCACTTACAGGAGATGGCGCTGGTTTAATGGTGCAAATTCCTGATGCATTTTTCAAAAAAACTTGCAAGGAAATGAATCTTCCTGAAAATGGACGTTACGGTGTTGGAATGATGTTCTTTTCTAATGACGACGCAGAGCGCCAACAAATTGAGGAACAACTTAACAATTTTATTAAAGCTGAAGGTCAAACTTTATTAGGCTGGAGAACAGTTCCAGTTAATGCAGAAGAAATTGGACCAGTTGCAAAAATGAGCTGTCCTGTTGTTCGCCAAGTATTTATTGGTGCTGATGACAGCATTCAAGATAATATAACCTTTGAACGTAAATTATATGTGATTCGTAAACAAGCAGAAAATTGGGCTAGAGAACGTGAACTTCGTTTCTATTTTACAAGTCTTTCTAGCAGTACGATTGTATATAAAGGATTACTTACTCCAGAGCAAGTTGATGCTTTCTATTTAGACTTACAGGACGAGGAGTTCGTATCAGCATTTTCTCTTGTGCATTCACGCTTTAGCACGAACACGTTCCCTAGCTGGGAGAGAGCACATCCAAATCGCTATTTAATTCATAATGGTGAAATTAATACACTTCGCGGAAACATGAACTGGATGAAAGCAAGAGAGCAACAATTTGTATCAGAAGCATTTGGTGAAGATCTTGAAAAAGTATTACCAATCTTAGATGTAGATGGTAGTGATTCATCTATCCTAGATAACGCTTTTGAATTCTTCGTATTAGCAGGACGCAAGCCAGCACATGCTGCAATGATGATGATTCCTGAACCGTGGACAGAGAATCCTCATATGAATCCTGAGAAGAGAGCATTTTATGAATACCATAGCTGCTTAATGGAACCATGGGATGGTCCAACAGCTATTTCATTTACAAACGGAAAACAAATTGGTGCTATATTAGATCGAAATGGTCTTCGACCAGCACGTTACTATGTAACAAAGGACGATTACATCATCTTTTCTTCTGAAGTAGGAGTTATCGAAGTCGAAGAAGAGAATGTACTTTATAAGGATCGTTTAAGTCCTGGTAAGATGCTTCTTATTGACTTAGAAGAAGGCCGTATTATTTCAGACGAAGAAATTAAAGATGAAATGGCAAAACAAGAGCCATATCAAGAATGGTTAAACGAGCAACTTATTACGCTTGATAATGAAGTGTTAGTAGAGGAAGTTGTTACTGATCTTTCAGAGCGTCAACGTGCATTTGGTTATACGTATGAGGATATCCAAAAGTATTTACTTCCTATTATTACGGAAGGTAAGGATCCACTTGGATCAATGGGAAATGACACTCCACTTGCTGTATTGTCAGATCGTCCGCAGTCACTTTTCAATTACTTTAAACAACTATTTGCTCAAGTAACGAATCCGCCAATTGATGCGATTAGAGAGCAAATTGTGACATCAACGATGACATTATTAGGTACAGAAGGAAATATCCTTCATCCAAATAAAGAGAATGCTCGCAGAATTCAGCTTGATTCACCGGTGCTTACTAACGACCAATTAGCCCAATTACGCTTGAATCTTAATCCTGGATTTAATAGCAAAACGATTCACACTTTATTTACTGATGATTTAGAGTCTTCTTTGCAAGAGCTTTGTACAGAAGTTGATAAAGCAATTGCCGACGATGTAAATATCATCATTTTATCTGATCGTGCAATGAATGCAGAACAAGTTGCAATACCAGCATTATTAGCAGTTGGTGCATTACATCAGCACTTACTTCGCCAAGGAACTCGTACAAAGGCAAGTCTTGTAATCGAATCAGGTGAGGTTAGAGAGGTTCATCATTTTGCTGCATTGATTGGATATGGTGTTGATGCAATTAACCCTTATCTTGCTTATGCAACATATAAAGAAGCAGTAATAGACGGAAGCCTATCGGTAAGCTATGAAGATACAGTTGAAAAATACAACAAAGGTGTTACGGAAGGCGTAGTAAAAGTAATGTCTAAGATGGGTATTTCAACTGTACAAAGCTACCGTGGTGCACAAATTTTTGAAGCTGTTGGAATTAGTTCAGATGTTATTGATCGTTTCTTTACTGGAACAGCATCACAGATTGGTGGAATTGATTTAGCTACGATTGCGAATGAAGCAACTTTACGCCATAAAGAAGCTTACTCTGATATGGTTGATAAGACTTTAGATTCAGGTAGTGACTTCCAATGGAGAAAAACAGGGGAGCATCATGCGTTTAATCCGACTACTATTCATACACTACAATGGGCTTGTCGAAAAAATGATTATACCCTATTTAAGAAATACTCTGATGCAGCAAATGAAGAGAGAATTGGTTTCTTACGTAACCTATTTTCTTTCAATAGTGGTAGACAATCGATTTCGATCGAAGAGGTTGAATCAGTTGATTCAATTGTAAAACGATTTAAAACAGGTGCAATGTCATTTGGTTCATTAAGTAAGGAAGCACATGAAACATTAGCGATTGCTATGAACCGTCTGGGTGGAAAAAGCAACAGTGGTGAAGGTGGAGAAGATTCAAAACGCTATATTGCTGATGAAAATGGTGATTTCCGTAGAAGTGCAATTAAACAAATTGCATCAGGACGTTTTGGAGTTAAAAGCCATTATTTAGTAAATGCTGATGAACTTCAAATCAAAATGGCACAAGGAGCTAAGCCTGGTGAAGGTGGTCAATTACCTGGTAATAAGGTATACCCTTGGGTTGCAGATGTACGTGGTTCAACACCTGGTGTGGGATTGATTTCACCTCCTCCACATCATGATATTTACTCAATTGAAGATTTAGCACAGCTTATCCATGATTTGAAAAACTCTAATCGTGACGCACGTATCAGTGTTAAATTAGTTTCTAAATCTGGAGTAGGTACAATTGCAGCTGGTGTTGCAAAAGGTGCAGCAGATGTAATCGTAATTAGTGGATATGATGGTGGTACTGGTGCATCTCCGAAAACGAGTATTAAGCATACAGGTCTACCTTGGGAGCTTGGTTTAGCTGAAGCACATCAAACTTTAATGCTAAACGGTCTTCGTGATCGTGTTGTATTAGAAACTGATGGTAAATTAATGACAGGTCGCGATGTTGTTATGGCTGCAATTTTAGGTGCAGAAGAATATGGATTTGCAACAGCTCCTCTAGTTGTAATGGGTTGTATCATGATGCGCGTATGTCATTTAGATACATGTCCAGTCGGTGTTGCTACTCAAAATCCAGAGCTTCGTGACAAATTTACTGGAGATCCTGATCATATTGTTAACTACATGCGTTTTGTTGCTCAAGAAGTTCGTGAAATCATGGCAGAACTTGGCTTCAAAAACATGGAAGAAATGGTTGGTAGCACAGATGTATTACAAGTTAGCGACCGTGCAAAAGCGCATTGGAAAGCAAAACACTTGGATTTATCTACACTTTTATATCAGCCTGAAGGTACACGTACGGCGAAAATTAAGCAAAACCATAAAATTGAACAGTCACTTGATATGGTTGAAATTTTACCTGCAGTGGCGAAAGCAATTGAAACTGGAACGCATGTTGACGCATCATTCAATATCAAAAATATAAACCGTGTTGCTGGTACAATTGTTGGAAGTGAAATTTCTAAACGTTATGGTGAAGAAGGTTTACCTGAAGATACAATTACACTACGCTTCACTGGATCGGCTGGTCAGAGCTTCGGAGCATTTGTTCCTAAAGGTGTTACAATGCACTTAACTGGTGATTCCAATGACTATGTAGGTAAAGGACTATCTGGTGGTAAAATTATTGTTTCTCCATCTAATGAATCAAGCATTGTGTCAGCTGATAATGTAATCATCGGTAACGTACCGTTCTATGGTGCTACAAGTGGTGAGGCATACATCAATGGACGCGCAGGTGAGCGTTTTGGTGTACGTAACAGTGGAGCGAATGTTGTAGTTGAAGGTGTAGGTGACCATGGCTGTGAATATATGACTGGTGGTCGTGTTGCTATACTAGGTGAAGTAGGTAAGAACTTTGGTGCTGGTATGTCTGGTGGTATTGCATACGTACTTGCTGATAATAAAGATGAATTTAAAAATCTATGTAACGTAGAAATGATTGAATTTGAGAGCTTAGTTGATGACCAAGAAATAAGCTTCTTGAAGGATATGGTTCAAAATCATTTCTATTATACAAACAGCGCAAAAGCAGGGTTTGTACTTGAAAATTGGAACAACGTTTTACCTAAGTTTGTAAAAGTTATTCCAAAGGATTACAAACGTATGATGGAGAGAATTGATGAACAAATGCAAGCAGGATTAACATCTGAAGAAGCAGTAATGAGTGCATTTGAAGCAAATTCGAAAAATGAAAAAAAGGGATCGTCGTCTAAGTCGGCGCGTTCCAAAGCAGTAGTACAGTAGAAAGGGGAGAGGAAGATGGGGAAAGCAACAGGATTTTTAGAATTTAAACGTGAAGAGGCGGCTGAACGTGAGCCTCTTCCACGTCTTAATGACTGGAAAGAATATTCAGCTCCTTTCTCTGAGGATAAGTTAAGTAGACAAGGAGCGCGTTGTATGGATTGCGCTACTCCTTTCTGTCATATTGGTACTGAGATTAATGGTTTCACTTCAGGCTGTCCAATTCATAACTTAATTCCTGAGTGGAATGACTTAGTCTATCGTGGAAGATGGAAGGAAGCATTAGAACGTTTATTAAAAACGAACAACTTCCCTGAATTTACAGGGAGAGTTTGTCCTGCACCATGTGAAGGATCATGTAACGTAGCAATTTCTGATCCTGCCGTTACAATTAAAAACATTGAAAAAGCGATTATTGAAAAGGGCTTTCAAAATGGATGGATTACACCGCGTATTCCGGCGAAACGTACAGGTAAAAAAATTGCAATCGTTGGATCTGGACCTGCTGGTTTAGCAAGTGCTGACCAACTAAACCAAGCTGGACACTCAGTAACAGTTTATGAGCGTGCTGACCGTCCAGGTGGATTGTTAATGTATGGTATTCCAAACATGAAACTTGATAAGACTATTGTTGAAAGACGTATTAATCTATTAAGCCAAGAAGGTATAATGTTTATTACAAATACTGAGGTTGGTAAAGATATTACATCTGAAGAACTACGTGAACAATATGATGCAGTTATCCTTTGTGTTGGTGCACAAAAGCAACGTGATTTAGTGATAGAAGGCCGTGAATCAAATGGTGTTCACTTCGCTATGGATTATTTAACAACTTCTACAAAGAGCTATCTTGATTCTAATTTTGAAGATGGAAAGTATATTGATGCAGAAGGTAAAGATGTTATCGTTATTGGTGGCGGAGATACAGGTGCTGACTGTGTGGCAACAGCACTACGTCAAAACTGTAAAAGCGTTGTTCAATTTGGTAAACATCCAAAATTGCCAATGTCTCGTACACATGAAAATATGTGGCCTGAAGCTCCACATGTATTCACGATGGAATATGCATATGAGGAAGCAGAAGCAAAATTCGGTGATGATCCTCGTCAATATTCGATCCAAACGAAAAAGCTTGTTGCTGACGAAAATGGCAACCTAAAAGAGCTTCATACAATTCAAATGGAAAAACTTAAAGATGAAAATGGGTTATATTATTTTAAGGAAATTCCAGGAACTGAAAAAGTATGGCCTGCTCAATTAGTATTCATTGCAATTGGCTTTGAAGGTGCAGAGCAACCTGTATTAAAACAATTTAACGTTGAAACAACAGCAAGAAACGTTGTATCAGCTCAATATGGCAATTTCCAAACAAATATTGAAGGTGTCTTTGCAGCAGGTGATGCAAGACGTGGTCAAAGCTTAATCGTTTGGGCTATTAATGAAGGCCGCGAAGCTGCACGTGAAGTGGATCGTTATTTAATGGGTAGTACTGTATTAGCATAATACAGGCCAAATTAGTTGAAATAAATTAGAATGACACCAAGTGTTTTCTTACAACACTTGGTGTCATTCTTTTTTTTTGTGGGTCATTCATTAATAAAAATAATCCCAATTGCTTAATAGTAATGTAATGATTTAATAACTATAGTAAAATAGGCTTAAGCTTCGATTGTAAGGAGAAGATTATGGCTAATAAAATTAATTTGCTTTTGATCTATATATTGTTTAGCTTCATATGGATTATTGTCACAGACAACTTTATTGTATATTTAGATATACCAGTAGAAATTCACTTAATTTTTCAAAATGCTAAAGGCTTTTTATTTGTTATGTTAACTAGTATCTTTATATATTACTTAATCTTAAAAAAAGAAGCATACGAAACTGAAAAAGAAGAGAAAAACAAATTGAATATTTTAATTAATTCGATGGTTGATTTTGTTAATTTTAAAGATGGAGAGGGAAGATGGACGAAGGCAAATGAGTTTGCATTAAAGTTATTTCAAATTGAGCATGTTGATTATCGTGGAAAAAAAGATTCTGAACTTGCTGATTATAGTGACTTTTATGGCGATGCGTTGAGGTACTGTGAAATATCAGATGAAGAAGCTTGGTTAAAAGAAAAACCAAGCCGATGTATAGAAGAAATACCGATGCCAGACGGGACAGTTAAAACGTTTGATACAATAAAAATTCCAATATTTCATGAGAAAGGCTCAAGAAAAGAACTAGTAGTGATGGGAAGAGATGTTACAGAGAAAATTGCTGCTGAAAAGAAACTAGCTGAAAGCGAACAACGATATAAATCACTTTTTGAGTTTAACCCCGAATTGGTTTACATGATTGATTTACGAGGAAAGCTGACAAATGCAAATGGAAATTTTCAGCGGTTTACTGGATACAAAATAGAAGATTATTTACACAAAACAATTTCATCCCTGATTTCAGTAAATGATCGTAGTCGTGTTTTTAAAGCGTTTCGAGAAGTTATTCAAGAAAATAAGTCTTGGATTAATGAAGAAATTGACATTTTTACCAAAGATAAATCAAGGAAAAGTTTACGTTGTACAGCTGTCCCCATGATCATCAATGATGAGACAGTTGGATTAATCGGATATGCAGTCGATATTACAAAAGAAAAAGAAACAGAGCAGCTTCTTCGCAAAACAGAAAAACTATCGGTTGTAGGAGAATTAGCTGCAAGTGTTGCTCATGAAATAAGAAATCCGTTAACATCATTAAAAGGGTTTGTTCAAATATTGCAAACCTCTAGTAATGAAAATGATCTCTATTATAAAATTATGCTTGATGAACTTGAACGGATTAATATTATTGCAAGCGAGCTTTTAGTATTAGCAAAGCCACAGCAAATACAATTTCAAAAAAGAAACATCAATGAACTGCTAGAAAATGTTCAATCATTGCTGGAGTCTGAAGCAAATCTATATTGTGTTACGCTAGATATTCAAACAAACGAACACCTTCCACTTATAGATTGTGAGCCTAATCAATTAAAACAATTATTTATTAACATTATGAAAAACTCAATTGAGGCGTCCTCAAAAAACATTCAAGTTATAGTTAAAATGAAAGATGACGCTAACATTTGTATAAAGTTTAAAGATGATGGTTGTGGGATTGATGAGGAAAGATTAAAACATTTAGGTGAACCTTTTTATTCAATGAAAGAAAAAGGTACAGGTCTAGGATTAACAGTTAGTTACAGAATTGTAGAGTTTCATAAAGGTCAAATCCACTTTACGAGTAAAGTAGATGAAGGGACAACAGTTGAGCTAGTACTTCCAATAAAAAAATGATAATCAAGCCCTATATATCTGTTTTGTTAAAAGAAAAACGGTAACATAGGGCTTTTTTATTTAGGCTCTTTTCTAAAAGTTTGTTGCTTTAGACTTATAAAAATCGGCTTTTGGATTTTTATCGTAGAAACTATAAGCAATTTCAAGAGAGTACCACTTAGTAAATAAGCAAAAAGAGCACGAAGATAGGCTATATCCGTAAAGTATAGTTATTTACGAAAAGCAACAATCTTTGCGTAAACAGCCTTTATTTATAAACGAAACCTATTCTTAAACAAAAATGTGATAGTATATTATTAAAGTTGCATTCGATCAATTTTTTTGAGTAAGCACCAACACAATTATTTTTAGGGAACATATATAAGAAAAAAAAGACCATAAACTAGGAGGAATTTGATGAAAAAGGTACGAGCTTTTATGAAATTTAATAAAAAATTTGCTAAGAAGCGAATGGTCAGGTTTGTGAAAACCATTTTACCAATCTTAATAGCTGTGAGCATCTTGTATATACTCCAATATTTAACTTAGTTGATACCTTGTTGGTAAATGTTGTGAAAAATAATCACAATTAGGTCGTTTAGTCGTATATTATAAAGTGGTAATTAACTATTAGGAGCTGCTTAAAGTGTCTCAATATTGTCAGCCCATGTATAATATGGTATGTCATTTAAATGGATTTCCAATAAGACAGTTAAATATGGTACCTTACAATTATTTCTATCAACAGCCAATTAGACTATATCCAGGTGTTGATACATCATTATTAGAACAATCAGCAAAATCGATGCAAAACTTAATGAAAGAGGCAAGTTTGGTTTTAAATAAGCTAGCAGAGTCAAAACCGTTTGCTAATAAGATTATGTATGCAGCACAGCACTCTAATATGAAGGAAGTCGAGATGTTAATACAATCAACAGGAATTAAGTCAAAGGTAAAGACCTCCTTTAATCCAGATGGTATTAACTTCAAGCTTTCATCCAAAGTAGGAAGCTCTGATTGCTGTCACTTAACAATTGCACTAAGATGGCTTTAATCCAATCAATTCTTCTAATGGAAAACGAGATGGAGCTTGCTAATTAGCGTACAAAATACTACTTACACATCAGAGTTTTGACGATGCAGGAATCGATTAGCTCCCCTCCGAATCCATGTTGATCATTATTATAAAAACCACCTGTTTTATTCTTCGTTATAAAAGTCTACCAAAAAATCCAATGTTTTTTCTAGGGCATTTTATTTATGTAGAAGTCCTTATAAAGAACCATAGAAAACCATTCAATTATTTAATACTGCTTACTTTATTTTACGTTGAACAATTATCGAAAGCGTTTATAATAGGTAATATGGAAAACTTTTCAATCGAAATAATAAATAATCTTAATCGTGTAAAGGCTATAAATGTAAGCCTAGTAGTTTAGGATAATATAACTAAGATAGTATAGTATTTTAGAACTTATTTTTGAGGTGCAAATCGTATTTAACAGAAACATTTCATGTATTTGGAGGCAAGCAAATGGCAGGAGAAACAATCTTAGTAATAGATGATGATGAAGATATCAATTCAATATTAAAGCTGTATTTGTCAAAAGAAGGGTACTCAGTTTTTAATACTGCCTTAGGAAGTACCGCTATAAACTTAGTCGATATGCATCGACCGAATTTGATTATTTTAGATGTATTACTCCCTGATATGGACGGCTATGAAGTTTGTCGATTATTACGCCAAAAAACATCTGCTCCAATTTTATTTTTAAGCTCAAAAGAAGATGATCTTGACAAGATTTTAGCACATCGAATAGGAGGAGATGACTATATAACAAAACCGTTTAGTCCTGCAGTTCTTGTTGCTAAGGTACAAGCTCATTTACGGCGCAATCGTAATATTTCCCATCAAGTATATATACAGAATGAATTTACTGAGAATTCAGTTCTGGTTTTTCCTGGATTATCAATTGATAAAAAAAGCTGTGTTGTAAAAGTAGATAAAAAGACGGTACCACTCTCAGCAAAAGAGTTTCAGTTATTATGCCTATTAGCAGAAAATCCTAATCGAGTATTTAATGTACAGCAAATGTTTGAAAGGGTTTGGGGTGAGGAGAGTCTTGGTGATCATAGAACTGTAATGGTACATATAAGCAATTTGCGAAAAAAAATAGAACCAGATCCAACGGTACCTATTTATGTTTTGACTATGAGAGGCATGGGGTATAAATTCAATGGTTTTTATGATTAATACCTACATTAAACTGTAAAAAATGTCTTATTTCTTCTTGTGTAATACCCATCATTAATGCCTCTTGAATGAGATTTACCCATTCATAATCGAGATCTCTATCCATAAACCTTTTGGAATTCGTTAAATTGAAAGGCTGAATCTTTTCCATTTGAAACCTCCGTCATAAAAAATTGATAATCTTATCATACTTTATGAACTATAAAGCTTATATAAGGTTTCTTAAAGATTCTTTAAATTCTATTAGAAAAACTTGGCTTATCGACAAGCCCTAAAGGCGAAAGCCTTAGTTTTCTGATACTATCCTCCTTAGGATATAAATTCTGTTGATAGTACAAAAAAACGATTAGCAAAAGGTGGATAACAAATGGAACTGTTAAAGGGGTATCAATCATTAGAGATCATTACTAATCATCAATTTTCTAGTCTTTATAAAGGGTTTTCTACTGAATCAAGAAAGAACCTTCTCATCAAAATAATAAAGGATCAGTATGTTTCCCAAAATATTATCGCTTCAATTCGTCATGAATATCACTTAACAAAGACATTAGAGGTTAAAGAAATCCTGCGTCCCTTAAGCATGGTAGAGGATATAAACCAACCATTCATCCTTTATGAATATTTCCCTTGTGTAACTTTACGAGATTACCTAAAGAAAGATATAAGATTGAAAGTGGACGAGTTTTTAAGAATTGCAATAAAGCTTGCAAATGCACTAGTCAAAATTAATCGTCAACAACTTGTTCATCAAAATATCAATCCTTCAACGATCTTGATCAATCCTTCTACAAATGAACTTAAATTAACAGGACTCCAATACATACATCAAAATAGAGATGTTAACTATCCATATCCAACATTAGAAGAGATGGATATAGAATTAGCCTATATTTCCCCAGAGCAAACAGGAAGAATGAATAGAAAACTAGACTATCGTTCAGATCTTTATTCAGTTGGAGTCATTTTTTATGAAATGCTAACAGGACAAACACCTATTGTAGAAGAATCACCGAATAATTGGATACATGCTCACCTAACGAAACAGCCACCATTAGTAACCGATTTAAATAGAGAAATTCCAGAGATAGTATCCCAGATCATTATGAAACTCTTAAATAAATCTCCAATTGATCGCTATAAAAGTCCCTACGGTTTAAGAGAGGATTTAAAGACATGTCAGCGACTATATGAAAATGGACAATTAACATCATTTGAAATTTGTAAAAAAGATACATTTATGTTTATAGAAACAAATAATAGATTATATGGAAGAGAAGATGAAGCTAATAAATTATTATCTATTTGTGAAACATTTCAAAACGAAGAAACACAGCTCGTTCTCATATCTGGAGAATCAGGAACGGGGAAAACGGCATTAGTAGATGAAATAAAGCAAATGTATACAAGAAAACAGGGATACTTTATACAAGGCAAGTTTGATCTTCTCCTCAAACAAAATCCATATAGTGCAATTCTAGATGCATTTAAGATGCTATTTAAGCAAATTCTCACGGAAGACGAGACGAAGATCAATCAGTGGGGTAAAATGATTGAAGACGAAATTTCTTTTCATTTACCAACTTTATTTAGTGTATTACCAGATTTGAGATGGGTTGTAGATAAAGAAATAGATGAAGTTGATTTGACGTCGGTAGATAACCAAACCCACTTTTATTATATTTTTCAAAAGCTTGTTCGAATTTTTGCGCAAAAAAATCATCCACTTATTCTATTTTTAGATGATTTGCAATGGGCGGATACCGCGTCTTTAGAATTGATTGAGTATTTGCTTTCAAATACTCACTATTTATTGGTTATTGGTGCATATCGACAAAACGAAATAGATGTAAAACATCCTTTAGATCAGGTGATTAGTCGGATAAAAAATGAAATAAGGGTTCATTCTATTTCACTTGACGTGTTACCAAAGAACACCTTATATGATTGGATTAAAACCTATCTTTCAGAAAAAGAAGAAGATGCTACTTTGTTAACATCTTATACATACCGGATTACACAAGGAAATCCATTCTTTATTAAACAACTTTTGCAATCTTTTTATGAGAATTTGATTCTCTATTTTGATGAGGAGAAAGGGAATTGGTCAATTGATGTAACGAAATTATCACAAGCTTCTATTCAAGATAATGTTATTTTTTATTTGATTAATCGATTGAAGCAGATTCCAGACAAGATCCAAAGGATTATGCAAATCGGAGCATGTATTGGAAACCAATTTGATTTACAAACAGTGTCTAAAGTAGCTAAACTAGATCATTTTAGAACAAGTTCTATTCTTCTAAGTGCAATTGACATGGGGTTACTACTTCCCTTAATTGAAGAAGATAATAGAAACAATCAAATTCTAGATACCCATGATGTGCCTATTGCATCTTTTCGATTTGTACATGATCGCATCCAACAGTCTATTTATTCAACAATGACAGATAAAGAAAAGGCATCCAACCATTTAGAGATTGGGCAACAACTTATGCTTAAACTAGAAGGTATGAATGATATACAATTATTAAACACAGTTTATCATCTAAATTTAGCTAGGCATTTACTACCAAAAGAAGAAACAATAAAACTTGCCTTAATGAATGTGGAAGCTGGAAAATTCGCAAAAAATTCTGCAGCATTTCAAGCTTCATTGTCCTATTATACCGTTGCATATGAATTATTAGGTGAAAAGTGGGACTCCCACTATGACATAACATTTAAACTACTAATGGGATTGGGTGAAGCGCAATACTTAAATAGTGAGTTTATCCAATCTGAAAGTACGTTTAATCACTTGCTTGAGCAAGCCAAGACGAAAGTAGAAAAACTGGCTATTTATCATCTGAAAATTACGTTATATACACATTTACATCGTGTGGAAGAAGCAGTGGATGCTGGATTAACTGCTTTGCAACTATTTGACCTGAAGTTCTCTCGTAAACCAAGTAAAATTCAGGTTGCTAAAGAATTATTCCTTTTAAAATTAATATTTGTAGGAAAAGAACCAAAAGACTTATTAAAGTTACCTGAAATGGAAAATAAAGAAAATCGCTTAGCATTGAAAACGTTGATAAATATAAATGCTCCAACCTATCATGTTGATCAGAATCTATCAACAATCTTCATGCTAAGAGCAATAAGAATGACGATTAAATATGGCCTAACAGAATTTAGTCCCTTAGTTTTTAATAATTACGCACTTATTTTAAGTGCAGGTTTAAATGATTATAAGAAATGCTATCAATTTGGAGAGTTAGCTTTATTATATGCTGAAGAGCAAGGAATTGCTGGTGTAAAAGGAAGGGTACACTTTGTTTTCGGTAGCTTTGTGAACCACTGGAAAAACCATATAAAGGATAACATAAACTATTTAGAACGATCTCAAAAATACTGTATCCAAGCAGGAAATATCTATCTTGCCGGGGCAAATAGCTCGTTTATCATTATTTCTCATTTTATAAAGGGCTCTAAATTAGAAGAGGTAAAGAGCGTAATTCAAGCTCAGAAATCCTTTATTGAAGAGATTAAATATCCAATCTCAGCAGGTTTTATGAAAGAAATACAAGAATGGATTGACTATCTTACGAATGATAAAAACATCGAATGGAAGTTTGACAGTATCATTGATGATGATTCAGCTAAAATTATTCACTATACAATTCGCCTAAAAATGGCTTACCTTTTTAATAAAGACGAATTGGCTATTCAAGTATTACAAGAATTATCGCCGTTAGTGAATAATCGATTGACGTTAGTGATCGCACCAGTATTTTATTTTTTCGAAGCATTATGGCTTTTGAGATTTGTTAGACTTGGAAACTTCACTTATTTTCGTAAAAATGAACTCTTCAGAAAGATCAAAAGAAATTTGAGAAAGCTAGAGAAATATGCAAAGTTGTCTCCAGTAAATTATGAGTGTAAAAAAATGCTTGTAAAAGCGGAGCTAGCTGCTATTTTAGGTAATAAAATAGACGCAGAGAAATATTTTGATGAAGCGATTAGATCTAGTGAAGAAAATCATTTCATTCAACTAGTAGCTTTATGTAATGAGGCAGCAGGTTGTTTTTATGCTAAGAGTAAGAAGGATAAAATTGCAAGCTTATACTTTTCTGATGCATATAACAGCTATTTAAAGTGGGGTGCAACAAAGAAAGCGCACCAGATGTATACAAAATATGGAAAATACATACGAAAATCTGATAGAGATATTCCTGATTTATATGGTCGACAGCCAGGGTATTATGATTTAAATGCTGTTTATCAAGCTTCACAAACAATTTCTAGTGAAATGCAAATTCAACCATTAGTAGAAAAAGTCATGCACATAACGATGGAAAATGCAGGTGCAACGAAAGGAACGTTTTTGTTTAGGCAAGGTGAAGAACTAGTTGTAGCTGCGTATACAAATACTGATCGGTCAAAATCTAAACATGAATGTAATGATTTTCCAGCTAGTATTGTCCATTATGTAAATAGGACAGGGGAAGTTGTGCAATTAGATGATGCAAGTCATAAAGGTAATTTTCAGGAAGACAAATACGTGTCAAGGACTAATGCGAAGTCTATTATCTGTTTGCCAATCTTCTATAATCAAAAATTAAAAGGAATTCTTTATTTAGAAAATGATAAGGTAACTCATGTTTTTACAAGCGAACGGCTTAGATTTTTAACACTTTTATCAACTCAAGCAGCTATATCGATTGAAAATGCTGAACTATATAAAAACCTTGAGGATAAAGTGAAGGAAAGAACAGCCGAGCTTGAACAAGTAAACGAAACCCTTGAAGAGGCCAACAAACATCTAGCTCAATCTGAGGAAATGAGGAGGGAGCTACTCTCTAATATTTCACACGATTTGAGAGCTCCGATAGCTAGTGTACAAGGATACATGGAAGCGATTTTGGATGGTTTAGCACACACTGAAGAAAAGCGAAATGAATATATACGAAATAGCATTACACGTATAAGAGGTTTAAACGTGCTAATTAACGATCTATTTGATTTAACACAATTAGAAGCTGGAAACCTTTCATTTCGTTTTGATTATGTTCCAATTGATCGTCTTTTGACTAGCATGAAAAAGCGATTTCTCCATGAAGTAACTAGTAAAAACTTATTTTTTAAGCTTCAGTTACATAAGGTCAATAAAAAATTCTATCCACTTGTTGAGATTGACATTGAGAGGATTGGACAAGTATTTGCTAATTTGATTACAAATGCTCTAAAGCATACAAATAATGGTGGCATCAAGCTACAGCTAGAGATCGAGGAACAAACGGTATTAATTTCCTGCCGTGATACAGGTTTAGGAATAGCAAAAGAGGATGTACCTTATATATTTGAAAGAAACTTTACAAAATCGAATCATTCTTCAAGACAAGGGAACGGACTAGGTCTGTCAATTTGTAAAGAAATAATAAAACGTCACAATGGTGAAATATGGGCAGAAAGTGAAAGTGGAAAGGGTACCGCGATTTATATACAGCTTCCGATTGTGTATGTGGAGGAGGAAGAAGGAGTCTGAACCAAAAGATCAATTTATGTATTAGCCTTCCTAAATTGTAAAAACGTAGGAAGGCTTTTCATATTAGCAATTTTTAAAGAGGCGAACGGCTCATTTAGTATGTTAAATCAGAGCAGACGTCATTTGGAAATAATGGTTGTTTAAATGAGGCCACTTGGAATAACATGTGTCCTTACTGAATAAAGTTCAGAATGACCATTTTTTCATGATAACGGCCAATCATAAAAAGTATAGAGATGGATGCTTACATCATTAATGCTAAACGAAAGTGGGATGATCACATGCCAAGTGAATTATACAAAGTTGAAGTCAATTTGCCGATTAACTCTATATGGAGCTTTGTCAGTGTAATGGATAATTGGGCACCACTTGTACCTGGGTATATTGAACATGAGATCTTAAATGATAGCGAGTCAACTTGGAAGTTCAAGAGTGATTTTGGAGTTATAAAAAAGAAGGTCCATCTAAAAGTCGATATCACAAGTTGGAGGGAGCCTACAAAAGTTACATTTAACCTGACAGGCATTAATGAAAAAATTACCGGTGTAGGTTATTTTGAGGCGCAAACGATCGATGCAAACAACACATTAATGATAGGTTATCTTGATTTTACGGCAGAAGGTACAATGGCTAAAATGATCAATTCGAAGCTAAAGAAAAACCTCGCAGAAATGACGAAGGAATTGACTGAATCTATTGTTTCGAAAGTGGAGGAGCTTGAAAGGGTTAATTGAGTTTTGTGACTTTCTGTTGTGGTTTGGAGAAGAGCATCCTACGAAGGTGTTCTTTATTGCATCCATATTTTATTTAGTAATAAGCGGAAGTAACTCCACAGTGACTGATTTTTACTTTTTTCTAAAGTATGAATTGTACGACAGAAGTTTTTGTTTTAATGTTCATGACACTAGCTTAAAAGAAATATGATAAAAGAGAACATAAATGGAGGTGAAATCATGGCAGTTGTTAAGGCGACAGAAGCAGATATTAATCTCTTGGCAAGGTTGCTAAGGGCCGAAGCTGAGGGAGAGGGAATACAGGGTATGCTTCTAGTTGGGAATGTAGGAATTAACAGATTAAGAGCTAATTGTTCTGATTTTAAGGGACTTCGTACCATTCCGCAAATGATTCATCAACCACATGCTTTTGAAGCTACAATAAAGGGGTATTTCTATCAAGGAGCAAGAGAAAAAGAAAAACGCTTGGCTCGTAGAGTTATTAATGGAGAAAGATTCTGGCCTGCACGTTATAGTTTGTGGTATTTTAGACCACCAGGCGATTGCCCTGCACAGTGGTATAATCAGCCGCATGTGGCACGTTACAAACTTCACTGTTTTTATGAACCAACAGCTGAAACATGTGAAAATGTTTATAACACGTTTTAAATAAATGGAAAATGTATATATAATTTTGTTTAAAAAAGAGTAATTGAGTCGTCGCTTTTTATGGCGGCTATTTTTTTTTAACAACCGAACTAAAAAAGCGAATTTCAATCAGAATATTTTCAGTCAGAAGGCTAAGTGGGACTTTAAATAAGTGTTTTATGAATGCAGGATTATATAAAACGTATAAAAAAAGTAGTGGTCGTCAGTTCTACTCCAACCCTAAATTACATGTTGTTGTTTTCAAAGATGGCTCAATTCAATATACCTTCACGTTACTTTCCTAAGGAAGTCATGAAGAATATTACGTATTCAAAGAAACATACGGTTCAAATATCGAGTTAGATTATAACCGTTTAAATTAACGATCTATAAAACGACAATGCCGAAAGAGTTGATATATAAGCAAGAAGAATTAATTCGCAACATAAGTCAGATTAAGTTAGGAATTATTTGCGGTCAGGATCAAAACGGTCAATACGTCTCTTTTGATCTGCTTAAACAACCTCATATCTTAATAGCTGGGGAAACAGGCTCCGGGAAATCAACTCAATTGCGATCAATCCTTACAACCTTGATCTTATCTAAGAAGCCACATGAATCGCTTAAGTTTTGACTCCCCTCAGATCAAGCTACAACTCCAACATTTGCTTATTTGCTACCACTTTATCTTTGACTGTACATGTAAATCTTAAATTCTTTTTTATTATATAAATATTTTCATGAAAATAACCAATGCTATTCATGATAATTAGGTAAAGGAGAATGATGAAATGGGTAACCAAAGTGATGGCCGCCAAATTCGCTCAAGAGCTGAAAAAAGAGCAATCGAAAAAGGACATGATGTTGAAGTGAAGGAATTTTCAAGAGGAAATGGTAGTCAAAACAACAGAATTCCAAATAAAAATAAAAATTCATAAACATCTGTATCCTATTCATGAAAAAGACTGAACTCTGTATTCCTTAAAGAGTTCAGTCTTTTTTAATGCATATTCAGACCGAGCCCAAAGCAATCGCACCTCGTTTCTCCGGATCGACCCAATTTAAAAAGACTTCGTACCGTCTTACCAATAGATTTACCTGATGAGGGACATTTTTCCAATATGGAGACTCCGGAGAAATTTACTGAAGTAATAGATAAATTTCTAAAAGATAGAGATTACAGCTCTTGATAGAAGTTAGAGCAGACTCTTATGATCTATTGGCATCGAGAGTATCTGTTTAATTAATTAGACGTGTACCTTCAGTTATCTATTTGTTTGAAATGTTGAACTAGTCAAAAAGTTTAAATCTAAACTACATATTGAATGACTAGAATCAAGGATAAAAAGAGTATTAATTAGAAATCAATACTCTTAAACAATTAATCCCATATGTTAAGTCTTCTTATTCCAGCAATACGTAAGTAGTCTAGAATTTGTCCGGTGTGGACTAATTCATGATAAGCAATTCGTAATAACATATCACCAAGGTTTCTATTAAATCCAAAATCTGAACGATCCATATTATTGTTAATCAGATCGTCTTCATTAAATCTTTGGATGGTATTGATAAAATCATTTCTGAATTCTTCCGCAAAATCAAGTTCATCTTGAACTGATTTTAATTCTCTAGATTCAAAAGGAGAAAAAAAAATAGAGATACTACCTCTATTTTTAACGGCTAAATGATAATAATATTCGGATTCTAATACATGTTTGCTGATATTATGCATGACAGAAAAAAAGACAGTTATCAAAGGATAACTGTCAAACAGAAACTCTATTAATACAATTCGGAGTACTAATAATCTATGCAATATTCTAACAAAGGTTAATTAAATTAATAGAATTGAACAAATAACCCAGTATTTGTAAGTTATTTTGATAAGAGTACGCGATTATATGCAATAGAAGAGAAGGTGCTTCTTTATTAACGGGTGAGTAGTAAATAGATAAGATATTACAGACGAATAAATCCACGAATTTATATGAAAAGTTCAGATTTGTTCACCAGAAAAACATTGAATTTATTTGACTAGATTCCTTAAATAAGTAAAATCAACATTTTTAGCATGCTGCTTTATTGTCAATGTCACGATTAAACCTGAGATTATCTACAAAGAATTAATAAATAATTAATAAATTGTTTAAAAGCTATTATTTTGTTGCTTATAAATTCCGGAGACAACTAATATTTTTTCCATCGTAATAGGTTTATTGTCGTTTATACCATTTATATATACTATTACTTGTTTTCCAATTAAATTTTTATACGATTTTTTACTGCTCAATGATTTTACTAGTTCAGACGTTAAGATACCCCTCAATATAGTAATCCTAATACTAAACATTCTACATAAGAAATCATATTCACCATCCCTTATTATCAATACTATGAATGTCTGTAAAGAAAATATTCATGACAATCGGCTGTTAACCGATCGGTCGTAGGTCCGAGTCCTACCTGCGGAGCCATTTTTATATGGAGAATACTCAAGTGGCTGAAGAGGTGCAAATACTAAGGATATATCTCTGCAGCGCAAGGGTGAAAAAATCCTTCTTTCTCCTTTATAAATATCTTGTGCATTTAGTACAGTAGGATAGAGTGACAGCCTCCTAAGCTATTAATTACTCATTTCTTTTTACAGTACCGATAGATTGTGTAGATTTTTCCCATTGAAGGTGCTTCTCAATATTTTCTATCCATTTTTAGAATGTTCCAAAAGCTCTCATATTCGATCACCTCGATTTAGTCAATAAATTTCATAATGCCCCTTAATTAATCGTAGTTAAGAAAAGCCCCTAACCTCCATTGATTTTTCTTTTGTGCTCTTCCTGGTACCACACAATAATCAGAAATCTCGTATATAATCCATCAAAATACACTGAAATTTGATCCTTGTTATTAAAGTCATAATTAGCAATAAATCGTCTTGCCTCTTGTATTCCTTTTAATGTATTGTTTTACATTACTTTTTCATCGTTATATACCTGTTCCACCGTATAAACTTTTGAGTTTGCTACTTCCTATGATGATAAAGTGAAAGTCAACTTCTTTGTTTAGATTACTAATTACTTGTTTAGGAATTCCAGAGGACTTTCTCTTAGATTTAACAGTTTCCGTAACCTGAGAAATCAAAAACTTCTCGTTGCTTTTGCAATCTATGTGAACTGTTTTTAATGCACTTATTACATGAGTCCATTCTAATCGGATGATCTCACAGTCTTTCCCAAAAAGATTTTGATGAGCTACTAAATATGACTCATCTAAAATCCCTTTAATTTTAACTTCGAATAACAAATTAAAATTTTCTCCACATATCCATGCATCAGGAATAGAGCCTGAGTTATCTTCATATGTATTTCGGTTATTAATTGCTTGTTTATAGGGCGCAACCCCAATAATAAATTCGTATTTGTTATTTTAATGTATAACAGATTTATAGTTAGGGAATTATGAAGATATGATTTAAGAAGAGGGAAAAATGGTTAGGGGGAATAAAACTTGTTTTATCTGATTTTGTTGGAGTGGATCGATTTAAACTAATTCCTCACCCAACTTTTTACAAATTTTGCTTCTAAAAACCTTTACAACTGTAAGCGCTTTCAGTTATACTGAAAGTAGGTTAGATGGCACGAGTGTCCATCATGGTATTTGGCATAGGAAGGGCCGATACAAGGAAAAGAGTGGTTATATATTACCTTTTTTATGAAGATTTTAGATTTCTTCCGAAACGATTGATCAATTCGTCTATTTGCCAGAGACTTAAGCTCCACATATTAATATTTAAACAGTCTACTATTTTAATGTGATAGAAAAAAGGTCGAGGAGTTGATTTCCTATGGATAAGTTTTTACTTAATACATCACAACAACAAGAAATAAATACCATGAATTCTCTATTTGCTGAAATGGTGTTAGACAAAGCCCTTCGTGATTTCCGGATCGATCAAATTCTTAAGGAAATAGACCAGACGTTGCAGTATAGAAACAAGGAAGAATTCTTACGATTAACAGAGGAATTAAAGATTATTCTTAAGTAATCACAAGAGATAGTAGCATAGGGCAATTAAAAATCTTTTTGTAAAAGTACCTGAATACTTAAGGAGAAAGAGGCTAACTCAAAGGTCGTTGAAGGATGACTAATTTAAATCAGTTTTTTCTTTTGAGCTCTTTCTGGTACTACACAATAATGAGAAAGAAATACATTTTTTATATGATCGGTTTAGGAAATTACTACTTCAATACTAATATTTTATTTTTATATGTATAGAGATTGATAGTTTGAGAATCATGAAGATAAGAATAAAGGAGGGGGAAAAGTGCAAAGGGAGAATAAACTTGTGTTATCTGATTTTGTCAATGGAGATCGATTTGAATTAAATTCATACTTAACTTCTTTATTCAATCAATATTATACTGATGTACGGGATCAGTCGGGAGATAAAATGGTAAAACAAGAGATTAACCAGTAAATTAAACTGAGTAAAAAAATAATGAGGGAGAAAATGGTGTAAACGATCTTGTTATTCTGATTAGAAAAGCATAGCTATTAAAAGACGGAAGGGTGAAGAGATTCAATAATCCTAACTAAAAAAAGAGTCGATATAATTTTCTATATTTAGTTTCAGAACGGGTTTTTATATCAATCTGAATACTGAAATGTTTATGTTGTCGATTACTTTCTGATATGGGGTTATTGTAATGGACTTTATTAAGACTGAAAAAAAATGGAATTGGCCAAATCTAACCTTTTTTGAGTCTGTACTATAATTACAATACCTTCTATCTCAGAAAATGGGTATAGGAGTTTTTTTGTGGTCAAAATTTTAAATATTGGAGGTGTTTAAATAAAATTTGATTTTAGAAAGTTTCATTTATCAACTCCTGACTCAGGTCCGTACGGTATAGCTACAGTACAAGATGGTATGGTCTGGTTTACACAACATAAAGCATAAAATTAGCTGTCTGGATAAGAACGGTGAGGTAAAAGAGTTCTGGTTTCGACAATCGGGCGCAATTCTTGTATAAGGAATTGTGTCTTTTTTAGTTATCTTCGTGAACTAACTTACTAAGAAATCTATTTGTTTTGTAATGCTTATTTGACACATACTGTGACATAAAATATAGCTGATGTAATGCCAAGTAGAAATATCTTAGAATGTTCAGATCTTGTTATAGCTTGTTACTCTTGGATAAACTGGGATTAGAAACAGTAAGAAAGTGTATATGTATAAAGATCCGATTGCAGGAATAAAGTTATGGCTCCTGAAATCAATCAAACAGCTTATTCAACTCGCTCTGCATACATGGCCCGTAATCTATGGTCTGGTTTTCTATTCGGACTAGGTCTAGTAGCCTTTTTTGATGAGACTGTTTTTCACCAACTTCTACATTGGCATCATTTTTATGACAAATCCACAACAGATATTGGTCTAATCTCAGATGGTCTCTTTCACGCCTTTAGTTGGTTTGCGACAATAGGGGGGGGGTTTATGGTTGCTGATCTTCGCCGTAGAAATGCATTTTGGTTGAAAAGATGGTGGGGTGGCATGATGCTTGGTGGAGGCGGATTCCAGTTATACGATGGTATAATCCAACACAAGCTTATGAGTATACACCAGATTCGCTACGTAGAAAATGTACTTATTTATGACTTGATATGGAACATAATTGCCGCTGTAATGGTGTTAATTGGTATCATACTAGTTTTTCGAACTAAAAGAGAATCACAATTCAGAGCCCACCGACCTCGAACAATTGCCCATTAATCATTGAAGTCATAAGGATTAAGTTATTCGATGAATTTTTCAATTCATAAATTATTATGGAGCTATCTGTACAGGTAGAAGAAATACAATTAGAAAAAGGGGAGCAGCATATCTGCTCCTCCTACATAATTAGAAACGTCCATTCATAGATTGTTGAGCCATTGCAACTAGACGTTTAGTAATTTCTCCACCTACTGAACCATTAGCTCTTGAAGTAGTTTCTGCACCTAGGTTAACACCAAACTCAGATGCAATTTCAAATTTCATTTGTTCAATAGCTTGTTTAGCACCTGGAACAACTAATTGATTGTTATTATTATTGCGAGCCATAAAATCATCCCCTTAAAGTTTGTAAGAATTAGATTATTGCAAGCTTGCTTAATGCTAGTTTGATGAATTTGAACAAAGTTATACATGTAAATTATGGTAATTCTAAAACGACTATAGGATGGTGGATCATTATCGTTATGAAGAAAATTAAGTAGGGATTAAAGGTAACATCGTATAGATATAAATGTTGTGGATAGTAGTCCAAAAGGAACAAACCTTCAAATTATTTTGCCCCAGTATGCATTTAGTGACTTTTAATTTATGGTATTTAATAAAATTTTGCATTTCGTACGTAACTAGAATATGTTGCTAAGAAAGGGAATAGAGGATTTCCCTCTTTTTTATTTCATTTATTAACAATGAACTAATCCGTTAATTATGCGAAAAAAAACTCTATAAAAAAGTGACTTTATAGATCAATTGAAAAAAAAGACAGGGTGTATGTAGTACACCCTTACTTATACTTTATAATTAGGATACTGCATGTGAAAATTTATAGGTAATGGACAAAGTATTGAGTTAACTTACTTACATAAACTACGCATATAGCAGCCTTTAAGGCTGCTTTTCGTGCGACGGGCAGTCGCAAAGGGAGTAGAAAATTCCATAGCCCTACTTAAAATAGCCTTGCTCAACCGGAGCAAGGCTATTCAACAATCACTAAAACTATAGTGCCTTCTTACCGTTAATAAAATAACATCAGACTGATTTTCATTTGAATTAATTTTTGCTTTCAATTTAATCATTTAGAGTAATAGCATCAGTACGTCCAAGATTTATAGTTTTGATTTCATTGAATGAATTTGAATGTTTTTGGATGAATATGAATGTTTATGACAGAAATCGATTGATTTTTGTCATTTTTTACGATAGAATTTTCTGAGAATAGAAATGCGAAAGTTTTAATTGTCGAAAAGAGGTGCCGAGTTGCTAACTTCTGAGAGAAATCAGGCTATTAAGTGTACCCAAAAAATCATCCAAAATCATTCAAGAAAAAAATAAATTGCTGGATATGCAGCAACTTTAGTAGAAGAAGGTGATTGCATTATCTCGATTACAGGAACGACGACGTTTTAAATGATTCCTTATTTCACTTAAGGATATCGTTATCGTGACAAATGAATTAATGCACTTGCCCCCATTAATTGAAAATTAAATGTCTGTGTATTTAGTAGGCGGGTTATGCATCATACAGGAGCATTAATTGGTAAAGGGGCTATCTTAAGTTTACAGCAATACTATTTCGATAAATGATTTATAGGTGTGAATGGTATTCACTTACAGTTTGGATATACAACACCAGATACGGAAGAGGCATTGATTAAGCAGACAGCCATGTCATTATCACGGGAAGCGTTATTATCGCTGATGACTCGAAATTATCCGAAACATTATTTTCAAAAATTGCAGATATACATGAGGCTGTCATTATTGCAAATGAACATGATGAAAGTGAATGGCAAGACTATATAAAGAAAAAACAACAGTAAAGGTCGTGAAACGATGATTTATACATGCACATTAAATCCATCCATCGATTACATCGTACATGTAAATGATTTTCAACTTGGTGATTTAAACCGTATGTCATTCGAAGCGAAGTATCCAGGCGGAAAAGGTATTAATGTTTCTCGGGTGTTAAAGCGTTTTAGAGTTGAAAGTCAAGTACTAGGGTTTTTTGGCGGATTTACGGGTACATACGTGGAAAGCTTTTTAAAAGAAGAGGGGATTTCCACAAATTTCATCCGCGTAAACGGTGACTCTCGCATCAACATTAAATTGAAAACGGAAACAGAAATAGAAACAGAAATTAATGGACAAGGACCTGAGATTAAAGAAAGCCAGTTTAGTCAGCTTATTAAACAAGTAGAAAATTTTCAGGATGGAGATATCCTGGTATTGGCTGGAAGTATTCCAGGTTCATTGCCAGGCGATCTGTATGAAACACTTTCGAAGTTGGCAAAAAAGCAAGGGGCAAAAGTAGTTGTTGATATGAGTGGTAAGGCGCTTTTGGATGTTGTTAAACAAGAACCTTTTTTCATTAAACCGAATCACCATGAACTAGGTGAGATGTTTGACGTCATAATTGATACACCAGAAGAGGCGATTCCATATGGTCAAAAGCTTCTTGAATTTGGTGCTGAGCATGTTGCGATCTCGATGGCAGAAAAAGGGGCTTTGCTTGTTACAAAAGATGCAGTGTATCAAGCATCTGTGCCAAAAGGAACCGTGAAAAATTCAGTAGGTGCGGGGGATTCACTTGTTGCTGGATTTCTAGGCGCTTACGTACAGGACAAAGATATTGTTAAAGCATTTCGAACAGGTGTTGCTTCTGGAAGTGCGACGGCGTTTTCATTGGAGCTGTGCACACTAGAAGATGTGCAGAGTCTAGTACCCGAAGTGGAAATCAAAAGAATCGGATAGGTGGATATAGGCATGAAAATTACAGAGTTGCTAAAAAAAGATACGATCATTCTTGATTTACAAAGTACTTCAAAAGATCACGTAATTAAAGAACTCATAGCAAAATTAGATGCGGCAGGCCGATTAGAAAGCCCCGAGGGGTTTAAAGAAGCCATTTTAAAACGTGAATCTCAAAGTACAACTGGAATTGGTGAAGGGATTGCGATTCCGCATGCAAAAACAAGTGCGGTCAAAACTCCAGCAATCGCATTTGGCCGTTCGGTTAGCGGAATTAATTATGAATCACTTGACGGTCAACCGGCGCACTTATTTTTTATGATCGCCGCAAGTGAAGAGGCAAACAATGCTCATCTTGAAACACTTTCCCGTTTATCAATGCTGTTAATGGATACAGAATTCCGCAAAACATTGCTTGAAGCGGGATCGATTGATGATGTGATTAATGCGATCGATGCAAAAGAAGGCGAAGAAGAGGAAGAAGAGGTTATAGAAGAAAACAATGATGATCTCGTTCTTGCCGTAACAGCTTGCCCAACAGGTATCGCGCACACATACATGGCTGCTGACAGTTTAAAAGCAAAAGCAAAAGAAATGAATGTCAACTTGAAAGTCGAAACAAACGGTTCAAGTGGGATAAAAGGCAAGTTAACAGCAGATGAAATTGAGCGCGCAGTGACTATTATTGTCGCAGCTGATAAGCAAGTGGAAATGGATCGCTTTAAAGGAAAGCATGTTATCCAAGTCCCTGTTGCACAAGGTATTCGCCGTCCGCAAGAACTAATTGAACAAGCATTAAAACAAGATGCTCCTGTATACCAGGGCGGCTCTGATTCAAACATAAAAGAAAAAGCAGAAGGTAACTCATTAGGACGTCGCGGTTTTTATAAGCACTTAATGAATGGTATATCAAACATGCTCCCGTTCGTTGTTGCAGGTGGGATTTTAATTGCTATTTCGTTTCTTTTCGGAGTTCAGGCAACAGATCCTAACCATCCATCTTATAATCCAATTGCGGCAACATTAAAAACAGTTGGCAGTGAGTATGTATTTGCGTTAATGATTCCGGTATTAGCTGGTTTTATTGCGATGAGCATTGCTGATCGTCCTGGTTTTGTTGCAGGGATGGTAGGCGGATTAATGGCATCAGTAGGGGGAGCAGGATTTTTAGGTGGTTTAATTGCCGGATTCCTGGCTGGCTATATTGTCGTTGGCTTAAAGAAAGTGTTTAGTAATCTTCCAACATCATTAGATGGTATTAAGCCAGTTTTATTATACCCGTTATTTGGTGTATTTCTGACAAGTCTTGTGATGATGTACATCATTATTGATCCAGTCAAAGCAGTTAACGATGGATTAACAGCATGGCTACAAGGGTTAGGTACAGGAAATTTGGTACTTCTTGGTTTAATACTTGGCGGTATGATGGCGATTGATATGGGCGGCCCCGTTAATAAAGCTGCACTTACATTCGGTATTGCGATGATCGATGCAGGCAACTACGCTCCTCACGCAGCGATTATGGCTGGCGGTATGGTTTCACCGTTAGGTCTTGCACTAGCAACAACATTCTTCCGCAGCAAATTTACAGATCAAGAACGTGAAACAGGTAAAACTAGCTATATTATGGGAGCATCTTTTATTACAGAAGGCGCGATTCCATTTGCAGCAGCAGACCCAGGTCGTGTCATTCCAGCTTGTGTTATCGGTTCAGCGTCTGCAGGAGCATTGACGATGGTATTTAAGATCGGTTTACCAGCCCCTCATGGCGGAGCATTCGTTATTCCGATCGTATCAGGAAACCCGTTATTGTATGTTGCAGCCATTTTAATTGGTTCAATTGTAACAGCACTTATTGTTGGATTCTTAAAACCGAAGAATCAAACAGAGAGTTACAAGGCAGAAAAACACATTGCTTAATTTTACAGTTATCCTAGTAAGTAGAAAGAAAGTTTAATAAATAGGAAATGGAGATGTTAGGTGATGGAAAGAAGTTTGTCAATGGAGCTTGTCCGTGTCACTGAAGCAGCTGCTTTAGCTTCGGCAAGATGGATGAGGCACCTATGTTATACATCGGAGAAAAGTTAGGGACAGGTTTTGGTCCTCGAGTAGACGTAGCTGTCGATCCATTAGAAGGGACCAATATCGTGGCTGCTGGTACATGGAATGCGCTTACTATCATAGCAGTGGCTGATCATGGTAATCTTTTGCACGCACCAGATATGTATATGGAAAAAATTGCGGTTGGACCAGAAGCAGTAGGAACGATTGATATCAATGCGCCAGTTATCGACAATTTAAGAGCAGTTGCTAAGGCAAAAAATAAAGATATCGAAGATTTAGTTGTTTCTATTTTAAATAGAGAAAGACATGAAAAAATAATTCAAGAGATTCGTGACTCTGGCGCAAGAATTAAATTAGTTGAAGACGGGGATGTAGCTGCAGCAATTAATACAGCGTTTGAAGACACAGGAGTAGATATTATGCTTGGTTCAGGAGGAGCTCCCGAGGGGGTATTGGCAGCTGTTGCATTAAAATGCCTGGGTGGTGAGCTTCAAGGAAAGCTTTTGCCGCAAAGTGAAGAAGAGTTGATTCGTTGTAAAAAAATGGGGATAGAAGATGTTAACCAAGTATTAATGATGGAAGATCTTGTGAAAGGCGATGATGCTATTTTCGCTGCAACAGGAGTAACAGACGGAGAACTTTTAAAAGAAGTTCAATATAAAGGAAACATAGGAACCACACAATCAGTAGTGATGCGTGCTAAATCAGGGACAGTTCGCTTTATCGATGGGAAACATAGTTTAAAAAAGAAGCCGGACTTAGTGATCAAGCCATAAGTAGTTTCTTATCTTGGAATATGCTTAATTAAAAACAAATCATCTGGTAAAGTTTTCGCCTAGCAGATAACCATTACTCGAGAAAATCTATTGGAGCTAAATGTTTACCGACCAGGAGAGAATATCGTCCTTAGATTAGCAGATGGTAGTACTTTTTGGGAAGTTTAAGAGAAAAGATGGATACGGAAAAGCTTGGGGAATGTACTCATTTTCGAAGTGAAGCTCAAGACAAGTTTTTAAGTAGCGATCTGTCACTTGAACCATAATTTTATCAGATTGGCAATGATATACTTCAATAAACTTTAGGCAAAAATATACTTCAACAATAAAATATATACTAGAATTGAGCTGTAGACAAAAACAAAAAGTTTACAGCTCTTTTTATTTTTATGTATCTATAGGATTGACCAGATAATCTTAGTTTGATGGAAGTATTATAGAATTGTCAAAGGGACTTGGTGTACCAGAAACTACTCAAAGAAATTGGGTAAAGGGTTATATCTCCCTCCTTTACTAACTTTGTACAGGGAAGTCAAGCATATCAAGATATGTTAACACTTTTTATTACAGGTTTAGAAAATCAAGGTGTTGAACCTTTGCAGATATCATTAGAAAAGATTATGATTCGTTCTTACCTATACCACATGTTAAGCGATGGGAGCCGTTTTGTTCATTATGACTAACGGGTGCTTTACTTCAAGAAGGAGTAAGGCTTTTCTATTGAACTGACGAGGCAGTTGAATAAGAGTAGTTAATATAAACTCAATATAATGAAGGTTGTGAGGTATGTCTTTATGGGAATTATTACTCTGATAGATAAATATATTAAATGGGCTATTGAATATGGAACTGCTATTAGCTGTCATTTGTAACTCCTTAAAAAGGCGGCTGATCAAAGCCGCTCAATGGTCTTACCAACTAGCTGTCTTACGGTAAAAATCAAGATTCGAAACAACTTGCTTTTAGCTGTGTTACTTCTGTAACTACATTGCCATCTGCGTCAATCGTTATATGATACGTGCCGTGGACTAGAAAATCAGATGACGGCCCCTGTGCTATGGCATGGGAACTGAATGTTCCCGATTGGGTAATACCTGCTTTTACATTTAAAACAATCGTATCACTTGCTTTAAGCACATAACTTACACCGCTGGTTAGTCCGTATCCCTTTACATTTACATAGTTCCATTGAATTTTGACATGGTAGCCCCCGTTACCATTAGAAGTTATGTTTTCGATATAATGGATATTTCCTTCAAAAACTACCTCTTCATCACATGTATTGAAAACACCAGCAAAAAGAAATTTCTCGTTCGAAATATTTTCAGCATAAGCTGAAGTTATTCCTAACATAGTCAGCATAAATCCAATTAGCAAAATCGAGAGCAACTTCTTTAGCTTCTTCACGTTGATCCTTCCCCTTTTCACATATTATCTTAATGATTTGATATTATCCTATCTAAAATGAAAAAGTGGTCGAATTATAATGCTACAAAAAACTAAAGAAGCAGGATAGTTTAATTATGCTAAACTGAATAATAGGAAATTGAAAGGACTGGACTCAATTAAGGGATATTAGAAAACCTAACAATTGAACTCAAAAAGGTTTTGTCACTTTCTCCACAAGTATTTGTTATAGAAGAATTTAGAGGAAATGGAATTTCTAAGAGGTTAATTAGAACTGCCCAACCGAATTGCGTCAGAAAACACTTCAAGGAGTGAAAGAAGCAGTTAAGCCAGGTGGTTATTTTATTACGGAAGTGTATTCACAATATCAAATTCCATATAAAAGTGGTGGTCCTCAATACTTAGTTTTTTTATATAAACCGGAAGAGTTTTTGCAAACCTTTAATAATTGGCGCATCGTTCACTTTTTTATGGGTGAGGTTGTCTGCCATGAAGGGGAACTACATAATGGCTTGTCCCATGTCATTCAGTTGTTGGACAAAAACGCTGAAGTAATACTAGTTACCCAAAAAGTCAAATAAAAAACACTTATTATAAAAGAGAGTGATTTTATGAATACAGATAACTCAAAAAAGTTGAAGAACAACAATTTAACTGTAGATTCTAAATATATTCAGCAGCACCTAGCAAATGAACGAACATTCTTAGCTTGGATACGGACAGCTATTGCTATTATTGGAGTTGGATTCCTTGTAACTAATTTGCATTTTACTATGAAATCAAGTCTTTCGCCGATTGGCGATTTATTAGCCAATATTATAGGACTTTCTTCTGTAGGACTAGGAATTCTTACAATTATTATGGCTACAGTTGCATATATGAAAAAAATTAATGCTATTAATAATCAGACATTCCGAACACCTAAAACAACTGTTATAATACTTGGTATTTTTGTAATAATGATTGCACTAGTCTTTGGTATTTACTTTTTAATGGTGAAATCCTAACACTAACATTTTATAAGAAAAAATAGATAACATGTAGGAGTAAGAATTCTACACCTTTAGTAGTCAAAGGTTCGAAAGGAGTTATCGAGTAGTTATCAAAGTTTGATGTGGTATAGATGGTCATGAAAAAACAATGCTCTATTGCAATGTTCTAGACCTAATGCCGATATTTCATCGTATGGAAACCATGGATTCTTTTAATAAAACCAAGATAATCATAAAAGCTCCTAAATAATCACTATTTAGGAGTTTTTATTTATAAAGAACTAATATACAGCTTTATTTTGAACCATTCCTAGTCACAGGGTAATGCTTGTTTTTCAGATTGTTTAAGTGCAAGGCCTGTATTACAAATAATAAATTGTAAAAAAACAATTCTTTTTTTCTGTTGCATCATTCTCGATTGAATTTACCGCCTTCACATGTACATTAAAGACTTTATAAATACAATCTTTTGTGAAAATTCTTGGTGTGTCATTACATCTAAATAATAATTAAAGCCAGTTCCACCTTTTTTCGTGATGAAAACCAGTTCCTTTTTTATCTGTAGTGGCTTTCGTGGTAAATACGCTTATTACTGATGGTCTCATTGAAATAATAGAACTGAAGGGTAATCATGAAATGTAATATTTTATATTCCTCCTTAGCGAGCTAGCACGATTTGTTTTATTCTTTAATTCCCTCTAACCACTCAGCATAGCAAAAATCACAAAGTGATTTTTCATGTTCATCTTGATCTTTTAAAAATGTAACGTGATACACTATTCCATATTCAATTTCGTAATCGCAATAAAAGCATTTATCCACCACTTTTTGTAATCTCCTTTTAGTTGATTTTCAGTAATATTTTTTTCAATTTGAGTAAAAACTGAACATGTAGTTTTATCCAGCAAGCTTTATATGACCATTTGTTACAAACTGATCATTTTAGGGGATACCTCTTAACAAGGGTTCTCACCAAATATTTTATTATCTCCTCTTGCCAGTATCTACTATAGGAAGAAGGGGTATTGCACCAAAAAATAGGCCAATAATTAAACAAGTCCAAATGATAGGAGAATTAATGAATATGAAAAAGGCAAGTAATCGACAATTGATAAAAGAAACCGAAAAAGACAAAAATGTAACCAATGTTGACTATACACTTGGAAATCCAAAAGTTTCAAATAACCAAGAAGATGCCATTCGTTCCGAAAAGTTACGCTACGAAAATGCGGATGAAATATATGAGTGACTAAGATGAAATTATCAATCTATAAAGAATAGTAAAAATTGTGTTAACCTGGAAAATAGGAATTTAAAGGAACTTTCCCAAATATGTCATATCGCAGGTATTGATAATTACCGATTAAAAAAGTGAGTTCAACCAGGTGATCAAATAAGTCTTGAGGTTGAAATTATCCGTTTAAGAGGATCACTTGGTAAAGGAAAAGCAACAGCAACAGTTGATGGAGAAATTACTTGTGAAAAGGAAATTATGTTTGCATTAGGTGAGAAAAAAGAAGAATAAAGCATATGAGACAAATTGACCAACCCTAGATCGTTTGTCTCTTTTTTTAGTTCATGGAAAACTTGTCTTAAAAGTTGACGTATTTCCCCAGTAAGAAATTAATATAGTTGGGTAAAATAAACAACAAACATGCCAAAATTCTATGATTAACATTGAAAGGAGCAATAATTATGGTACGGAGTACGAAGCAAGGAATTGAAGGGGGAAACGGTAACTAACGGTACTGAAAATGGAATGACAGAAGACGAAATTGAGGAAATATAATGAACAGGGCTAAGCGATCGGCATCAAAGTTACTGGCCAAATTTCCATATATTCACACCATAGTTACTATAAAAAAGTATACTAAATAACATTCTTTTAATTAAATTAAAAAAAATTCACTACTGTATTACTATTCAAAGATCTACTATAATTCATTGTGAAAGGGCTTAACTGTTAAAAAACGACTAGGGAGTGGGTAATATGAATTATCGAACACTTGGAGCAACGGGCCTTAAGATTTCAGAAATTGGCTATGGTGCATGGGGGATTGGAAAAACGAGTTGGATTGGTGCAGATGACCGTGAATCATTAAAATCATTACATAAATCAGTGGCTCTTGGATTGAATTTTATTGATACGGCTCTTGGATATGGAGAAGGACATAGTGAAAGATTAATTGGTGAACTATTAAAAGAGCGCTCTGAGACAATCTATGTAGCTACTAAAATACCGCCAAAAAATCAGCAGTGGCCAGCTCGTGAAGGAGTTCTTGTTGAAGAAACATTTCCAGCAGATCACATCATCAAATGCACTGAGCAAAGTCTGCAAAATCTTGGGGTAGAGTCGCTTGATCTGCAACAGTTCCATGTTTGGTCAGATGATTGGGTGAATCATGGTGATTGGCTTGAAGGGATTGAAAAATTGAAAAAGGATGGGAAAATCAAGCATTTCGGTGTTTCTATCAATGATTATCAACCTACAAATGCTATTAAACTGATAGAAACAGGTATAGTTGATAGTGTTCAAGTAATTTACAATATTTTTGAACAAAGCCCAGCAGATGCCCTGTTCCCAGCTTGTCAGGAACATAATGTCGGAGTGATTGTTCGAGTAGCCTTGGATGAAGGTGGGCTAACAGGACGTATTACGCCAGGAACAACATTTGAAGAGGGAGACTTCAGAAATAATTATTTCAAAGGTGACCGTAAGCAAGAGCTAGTAAATCGGATCGAGAAAATCAAAACTGATTTAACTATTACTACGGATCAACTAGCAGAAACGGCTTTGCGTTTTGTATTAAGCCATCCAGCTGTTTCTACCGTAATTCCTGGAATGCGTTCGTTGCGGAATGTGGATAGAAACTGTCAAGTAGGGGATGGTAAAGGGCTACCTCAAGAGATGGTGCAAAAGTTAAAAGCACATCGTTGGGTTCGAAACTTCTATTTAGCTTAAGAATAAAATTGATCGAGAGTGGAAACTGCAAATTGTTAAACCACGTTACATAATGGAGTGAAAATGCCAAGAGTAGGTCTTGGTGTATAGCTTTTTATTACAACGAAGTTATGGAATTTAGAACAAGGATATGAATCCATATTGACTTTCATTTGAGGAAAGTCTTACTAAATTAGGATTGGACTCTCTTGACCTATAGTAGTAAGTAAGCAAAATGGTTGGGAATCATTCGTTAGCTTACAACCACAATATAACTTGCTCGCACGTGCAACCAAGTGGGAATTAATTGATGTCTGTATGAATGAAGGTCTTGGTGTCCTTCCATGGAGCCCTTTACGTGGTGGCTTAAGCGGGAAATTTACGAGAGATATGAATAAGTCTCCAGCTGATACTCGGATTGCTCAAGCAGAACAACAAGGTTGGGGAGAATCATGGTCAAACTATAATAACGAACATTCATGGAACGTCCTCGATGTAGCGAAGCGAGTAGAAAACGCCTGCATAGATTGCGATTAATTGGCACTTTCAATCACCAGGGGTAACAGCTCCGATCATTGGTGCAAGAACGATGGAGCAGTTTGAAAAAAACCTTGGTACGCCTGGTTGGTCATTGCCATCTGAGGATATAAAGCGATTAGATGAAGCGAGTAAGTTGTTTGTTTCTTACCCATATAACCAAGATGCACAAGAGCAGAGGAGTAGGGGCAGAGTTTAAAGGTTAGAGTAAATAGTTGTACTTGTACGAGGCATCCTATTGAGGTAGGATGTCTTTTTACTAGGCTCTTTTCTAAAAGTTTGTTGCTTTAGACTTATAAAAATCGGCTTTTGGATTTTTATCGTAGAAACTATAAGCAATTTCAAGAGAATACCACTTGAAATAACTGATAATGGCTGGGATGTCTTTCTCGAAGTCATTGAAGAAAATGACTATATGAAATCGCATGCCAAAGATCAAATACTCGGTGTATATCATATTCAAATAAATAAAAACATGGAAATCACGGCATTTAAAAGACAAAATTTACGACCGCGAAGCTCGATACCACAAGATGTTTAAGGAGAGGATTTACGAGTGAAACAAATTGATCATGGAAAGTCGAGAAAAACGGTACTCTCTCCGTATCTAGAAAGTATAGTAAATCGAGCGTTAAAATATATTCAAGCTGGATTTCCAGTCCATTTAATAGGTCCAACTGGAGTTGGGAAAACGGAACTAGCTTTCTATCTTGCTGATAAATTAAATCGACCTTATTCATTTATTCAAGGAAATTCTGAACTAACCAATATTGATTTCATTGGAGGAGTATCGGGGTTTATAAGAAAGAAAGTAGTTGATAATTATATCCATACAGTATACAAGTCAGAAGAACAAGAGAAGGAATTTTGGACAGATGGACCATTATTAGAGGCTGCCAAAAAAGGATACACCTTTATTTATGATGAATTCAATCGTTCAAAACCTGAAATTAATAATATATTACTTCCTGTACTTCAGGAAAAATACCTTCCATTATATGGGCTAAAAACTAAAGATAAAATGTTGCCGATTCATTCCAACTTTTCGATAATTTTTACAAGTAACCCAGCAGAATATACGGGTAGTTTTAAAACCCAAGATGCCCTTTTAGATCGAATGATTACCTTTCGTTTAAACTACTATGATATTGAAACCGAAGCAAAAATTATTTCAGGAAATACAGGCTTAGTAATAGAACAAGCAAAAAAAATAGCGAAGATAATAGACTATGCCCGTTCTATTATTATTGAAACACAAGCACCTAGTTTAAGATCTGCCATAATGATTGCGACTATTGCACAAAAAAATGAAATTAAGATTGATTATAAGGATGAAAACTTTCTTACTCTTTGTAAAGATGTATTACACACATCTCTAATAAGAAACCATACAAGTAAATCTGAAGATGAACTTCATAAATTGATTAATGATATAAGGGGGTGGAATAGTGAAAAGTAAGGAAGGGATTTACACTTTTTGTTCTATAAAAAAGCAAGAACCTTCTATTTTTGATTCTGTTCAATTTGAGAATAAACAATCACAAGTATATACCGTCCACTATAAAGATATTGCAATGGTCGTTACAAAAATCCCACTAAAAATTTACACTCCCAAAAAAGAAAACCTTTTAGCACACCAAACTGTCATTTCCTCTGTCATGAAAGAACATGCTGTTATTCCAATGAATTTTGGAAATATATTCAAAACGGAAGACGATGTAATCGTATTATTAAAAAAATTATACCCGCAGTTTACACAACTATTTCCACAAATTGAGAATAAAATTGAAGTTGGCTTAAAAGTTATTGGGAAAAAAGAATGGCTGAAAAACCAACTTGAGAAAAATTCAAGTATCTTTAAATTAAAGGAAGAAATTCAGAATAAATCTAAAGATGCCGCTTTCTATGATCGAATAAAGCTAGGAGAGCTAACGAGAGATTATTTCTTTTCTCTTCAGGAACAAATAGTTTCGGATGTATTTACACCATTATCTCAGATATCGGTATCGGCTAAACAAAATGATGTTGTTAATGAAAGAATGCTTTTAAATGCTGCATTTTTAATTGAAAGTAATAAAGAGATAGAGTTCGATAAGAAAGTTAATGAATGTTACCAAAAGTGGGAGGATAAGGTTGATTTTAAATACTCAGGACCATGGCCTCCATATAATTTTATAAATATTAAATTAAAAATTGAGGGATAGCGATGTTTCATAAACTGTTTACTCTTCCATTTAAGGCTGTAATAAAAGTGGGAGAGATAATCAAAGAAGAAGCTGATCGGGAACTATATGACATTGACTTTATTCAGCAACAGCTTATCCAATTACAAACTCTGTTAGAGATGGACGAAATAACAGAGGAATATTATCAACAAAGAGAAGAAGAGTTACTCTTACGATTCGAGGTTGCTAAAGAAAGAGAACAAGAAGAGTGGGATGAGTTAGAAGAATAGGAGGGCCTTCAAATGTCAACTTTCTATAATAAGGATGAGCCTATTTATGTTTATGCCTTAGTTCCTACAAAAGAAAAGGAGAAATTTCCCGTTTTGAAAGATTTAGGTATTGATGAAAAGCATAGTATCTTACTTAAAGAATTCGATCAAATAACAGCTGTTGTTTGTAACCTGAATGAAAATGACTTTTCAAAAGATAGTATTGAGCAACAAGCTCATGATCCAAGTTGGATAAAAGTAAAAGCAACACATCATCATGATGTCATATCAAGTCTTCATAATCGTTGTACTGTTCTGCCTTTAAAATTTTGTACGATCTACTCAAATGAGAAAAGCCTAAAGGATGACCTAAATCAGAAGCAAGAGAATATTTGTCGTTTACACTCCCACTTTAAGAATCGAGATGGCTGGAATGTAAAAATCTATTGTGATAAAGAAAAAGTCACAAACTATGTGGATGAAAATAATACTTTAATCAAGGAAGCGAAACAAAAAATTGGTAATATGTCGCCTGGAAAACAATTTTTAATGAAGAAAAGGTTTGATCTGCAGTTAACACAAAGTGTAAATGAGGAGATAGAAACTTTAACCAATAAATTACACGAAAAACTAGTTAATAGTTCTGACCAGTATACACCCAAAAAAATATGGAGTAAGCAAGTAACCGGCAAAAAGGAAGATATGGTATGGAATGGAGTCTATTTAATTAATGGTGATGCGATAGAGAAGTTTAAATTAGACGTTCTACAGATTCAGAAGGAATATGAAGAATTAGGTTTTCTATTAGAATGTACGGGGCCATGGCCTCCATATGACTTTTTGGAAGTGAAACTGTGAAACATGGATTAAATGATTTACGTTTAAGTCAAAATAAAGATGTTAGTTTGTTAGATATTTTGGATGCTGTACTAGAAAAGGGCGTTACAATAAGTGGAGAAATACTAATATCGGTTGCTAACATTGATCTCGTTTATGTAGATTTACGCTTACTTGTCACTTCAGTTGAATCTCTGAATAACAGGAAAAGAATAAAAGACTACTAGAGAAAACCTTGTAAAACCATGGAGGTATAATTATGTATGGTTCAAATCTTATACCGGGTGAAAAGATGAATTTCAACTCAGAAAACATAGAACAGGGATTAGCAAAACTAGTATTGACTGTAATTGAACTATTGAGACAGCTTGTTGAGCGTCAAGCGCTACGCCGGGTGGAAGGTGATACTCTTTCTGAACAAGAAATCGAAGAACTTGGCTTCACGTTAATGAAACTTGAAGAGAAAATGGAGGAGTTAAAACGTGCTTTTAACTTAGAAGGAGAAGATTTAAATATTGATCTAGGACCAATTGGGAATTTGCTTTAATTAAAGGAGGAACACAAATGGCCATCCAACATTCTTCTCAATCAAGTAATATCTTAGAGATCTTAGAGAAGATTTTAGATAAAGGGGTTGTAATCGCCGGAGATATTAAAATATCTTTAGCAGATGTTGAACTACTGACGATTAAAATTAGGTTAATTGTTGCATCCGTGGACAAAGCAAAGGAAATTGGTTTAGATTGGTGGGAAAGTGATCCATACTTATCAACAAAAGCAAAATCATTAGAGGAAGAAAATCGCTTACTTAAAGAAAAGTTAAATAAAGTGAAAGTAGGAGAGGAAAATGAAGGGTCTATTAAAAATGATTGAATCAGATTTAAAATATATAGTAAGGGATCTATTGGAGCACGGCAAATCAGTATCAGTTGGAGAAATTAAAGATAATAGTAAGGGATATCAAGGTCATTACGTCATTAAAGCTAAAATGGGTATAGAAGAACACAAACATAAAGATTTCTTACGCTAAGCCTTCTCTGAATGAGAAGGTTTTTTCTTTGCTGAGTAGTTATTTAAGTCAATAATTGATTGTTATATAAAAATTTAACAATTTCTATAGTTGTATACCCTCTCGATACGGTTGCTACTAACATATTTTACTATTAAAAGAATTTTAAGTAATTGAAACATAATTTCAAAGACTGAAATGGAGAAAAAGAAAAATAAGAGAAAGGAGAATATAACTATGAATAAAAAAGTTATTATCTATTCCAAAGAGGCATGTTATTACTGTGTAATGGCAAAAAAATATTTAGATAAGCAAGGGGTAGACTATAAAGTTGTCAATGTAAGCAAACACCCTGAGGAAATGGAGAAATTAATAAAAGTAACGGGACATAAAGGTGTTCCACAATTGGAAATTGGTGGGGAATGGGTGGTTGGATTTAATCAAAAACAGATAATGGAAAAACTTAAAAGAATAGAATAAAAAAGTAGCTATATAAGTTGTGTTAGTACCCTAAGCTTAATTACATTTCAAAACGACTAGACCTAGTTTGAAAGGAAGAGCAAACCGCTCCCGTCTACAAATAAAACAACCGCCTTTTCCACAATCACGATATAATTTGAAAAACGATGGTTTCCCACACAGTTTATGTAAACATTAAAAAAGTATCTGCGTCCTACTGTCGGTTTATTTGGAATCAAAATTTGGTGTAATTGGTGGAAAAATTAATCAGACTACCACCAATTCCATCTGTTTTAATCCTACTTAAGCAAAAACAACAGTCAATCTAACAAGGAATTTACATGTTACATATGCAAAAGTTTTTTAAACATTCCACAAGGTAGAAAAAGATTAAGGAATTGCAGAGCGATCTTTGAGTGAAAATGCTATAGTATAAGTTAAAAATATATTTTATAGGGGGGTTAACCAATTGAGGATTGCGTTTATTTCTGACATCCATGGAAATGCAGTCGCACTTGAATCTGTTTTGGAAGATATTAAGAAGAAAAACATTGACAGAATTTGTATCCTTGGTGACCTATGTTACCGTGGACCGGAGCCTGTACGTTCTCTAAACATAGTTCGCTCCTTAAACACAGAAGTAATAAAAGGGAATGCGGATGAGTGGGTGGTACGAGGTGTTCGGAAAGGAGAAGTTCCTGATAGAGCGTTGGAAATGATGAATGAGGAAAGGGAATGGACCGTATCGAAGCTGCAGCAATCAGATCTTGACTATTTGGCGAATTTGCCTAAGGAGCTTTCCTTAGAAATAAAAGGGGTATCAATTCATGCCTTTCATGCAACACCAAATAATTTATTTCATGTAATACCTCCAAATGCGGATGATGAGGACATAAAAAATAAGCTCATGTCCTCAACGAAGTCAGAGATATACATATATGCTCATATACATAAGCCTTATATCCGATTTATTAACGGACAAGTCGTAATGAATATTGGCAGTGTCGGGTTGCCATTTGACGGAGTAACAAAAGCATCCTATGGTGTAATTGAAATCAATGAAGCTGGCTTTAGTACTTCGATAGAACGCGTGGATTTTGATTTGCAAAGAGTTGTTGATCAATACTTAGAAGAAAACTATCCGAATGCGAACATGATGACAAATGTTCTGAAAAATGCTAGTTTGTAGAACCTTGGTTGGATAGTGTTGCTAGAATTTTTAGAGATCAAAGAAATAATTATTTCTTGGGAAAGCGCAGGACCTGACATTTGTTACGCACTCTATGTCGGAAAATGCATGTAACTGGGAAAAGTTAAATAAAATGTCACAGAAATAGCTGTGTATGAGATCAAAGCCATTTCTATTTGTGATTTCCTATCTTTAAATTGTTTTCCTGAGATAGAATAAAGATAATTTATCTTCAAGGATGGGGTAATAGTTGGATTTTATATAAGAGAGAAATCCTTATTCTCAACTTATTTATAGCTTCCAACATTATATTAGTAAAGTGGAGACTATAACTTTATATTGTGAGGGGAATTTATTCTGAAATTTCTAAATTTTTTACACCCGATGTTAAATGGTTAAAAAAATTATTTCATTTTATCTAGTGTAACATTGAAAATCAAGCATAAAGAAACAGTAATAACGACAGAAATCATAAGTCCGAACAATGGTCTGAGGTAATGGATACGTAGGATGATGAACATTACAACAACGAAGAATAGTGACCATAATAAATTCCAATTAATATGGTAGGTGATCGCACCGCCCTCACCGATAAAAATTCCAATAAAAGAAATAATATTGTAAAAAAACGATGTAAAACACTTGGGATTATATCCCTTTTCCAAAAGGATATAATGCAATCACTACACTACCTGTTAAGAAAACAAAAATTCAACCCAAAACAAATATATGAGAAAAGTAACGAGTTAAATTCGTTGAGATTGTGGATTCGGAAAAGGGATGAATCAATTTTGGCTTATTCTTATAGACGTGGGGATAACATTTATTGCTTGATATCACAGCTTCTTTTTAGGGCTTTACTCTAGAAGTTGTTCAGTGATTAATCCTTAGTAAAATATATGAACTAGAATTCTCTACAGAGAAAATCCTCAGAGGAGAGAGCTTGCAAGCTACACGTTTTTCTTCTATGGTACGAGATGATTTTCTTTATCTCTCATTGATGATGGTATGAATACGGATATTCTCCCGAACTTTCTTAACCTCTCTGAAAGGGGATAAAAAGTATAATGTATGTATCGTTGTAATTACGTGGAAAATACTAGAGGAAGAAGGGAGGTATTAATCGATGAAGAGTCAACGAATTCCAGAACATAAAATGAATTATACAGGTGATGTAGGTCAAGCTCTTGAAAATACGGCTACTATTGGATCTCAGAATGGTGCTTCAAAAAAAGAAGCAGGAGTTAAGCAAGTTAATCCTAATGAGGAGAAGTAAAGGGTTAAGATATATTTAAGGGTTGATTTTATGAAAAAAGGTAGGAAACAATATTACTACACCAAAAGACAGCGAGCAATTTTACAAGCTCCCTGTCTTTTTAAATTAATACAATCAAATTATAAAGTTATGGGGGTTATTCAATTGATTGAAATAAAAGACTTACTATCTAAAGCATTGAAAGCTAACAAAGAAATAGTAAAAGGGAAACTATTCAGTGTTGAAGCTCAATTTAAGGGTGAAAGTAGAGATGATGAGGACTTTATAAAGCTTTATGCTAATGGATCTGTAATCGCTGTGTATGAGGCTAATGAAAAAGATTTAAATATTATCAATTGGGATTATAAGAAAGAAGTTAAGTACTTTGGTGATTGTCTGGAAGAGGAAGGTATGGAAGTTTATGTTGATGAAGGATTAATGGACTGACACTCCTAATGAGGAGTGTTTTTATTTTTCGGTTTTTAATATATTTTTTGTATTTTAATTTCCAATTCTTCTATACTAGTAGCATTCCACTTTAAAAAAAGAAGTCTTCTTTTTTTACTGACAAAAACAGTTTACATTACTGATAATCATTTATAAGGACAACGATGATATGCAAAAGGCTTTTAAATACAAATATAAAAAAAAGACAGGGAAGGAAAAATACCTCGCTGTCTTTTTGAGATAATTAGATTGTTTTTAAGGAAACCTCATCAAGCTTAGCATTTTGATCACATTTTTGCTCACAAAATACTATAAATACGCCCCACTTACTCTCCAACACTCTTCCGACTAATCCTCTCAATAATCTTACCCAACTCATCCGGCTTATGAAACTCAATCGGCGAAACACCTTTCTCAAACTCAATCGTATCAGCCTCGACAAGCAACACATACCGACCATTAATCTTCCCTAAATGAACATTCTCGCCAAAATCCGCAAGCAAGCCTTTAATATGTGTATCACCAACCTTCATCTTTAGTTCTACTTCTGGTGTGTGCCCGCCATTCTGTGCTGCTGTCACTTCCACAACCTGTTCTGTCGTAAGTCTATCCTGTTTCATAGGTTTTATCTAGGCTACCTTATTGATACAGTAAAAAGGATATATTTATATAAAAATTATCTTTTTTTACTCCAAAAGAAGTACTCTTATTAGGGCGAAAAAAATGAAGTATAGGATAAGATCCAAAAAAAGTGCCAATAGATATTAAATATTCTGTATCCAAGGCTTTTATTTAGTAAACGGACAAGACTTTTCTACCGCAATAGAATATTTTTAACTAATTTTTGCACAATATATTAATATTGGTTTTTTGACAAGGGGGAATGTTTATTTGGACTTACAATTCATATGGAAAGCGATAGTCATTGTTATTGGAGGAGTACTTATTTTACGGTTAGCTGGTAGAAAATCAATTTCACAGCTTACGGTTGCTCAGACTGTCATGATGATTGCTGTAGGTTCATTAATTATTCAACCGGTAGGCGACAGGAACATTTGGATTACTATGCTGGTTACATTTTTAATGGTACTTACACTTCTTTTTATTGAGTATGCCGCTTTGAAATCTGATGTTTTAGAGACGTTTATTTACGGAAAATCACTTCTGGTTGTTGAAAACGGCCAAATTAATGAAAGCAATTTAAAAAAGATACGCTTAACTGTTGATATGCTTGAAGTACGATTGAGACAACAAAACATTGAAAAGATTAGTGATTTACAATGGGCTACAATTGAACCGAACGGTCAATTAGGATATATGTTAAAACCTGGTAAGCAATACGCTACAAAAGATGATATTCAAATGCTGAAATCGATGATTGAAGCGAATCAGTCTAATCCACCAATTGAAACAATAGGAACTCAAACAAGTGGATCAGATAACATTTTTACTGAAGTTAAAAATAAAAAGCATGTAGAAGAGCCTCCAGAAAATTTGAAATGAGGATAATTATTAAAATGGATACAAAGCTAAAGTATAAAAATTTTTTTTCGGTTCTTAGTCAGTGGGTATTTTTTGGAAGCATCATTGGTATAATTGTGGGTTCGACAACAGCTTTCCTTTTAGAGACAAACGATTATCTAGGAGATGTACGAGAAAAAAGTGGATGGCTTATATTCCTTCTCCCACTTGGAGGAATTGTCATAGGATACATATACATGAACTACGGAAAATCATTTTTAAATAATACTTTACATGACGCTGCTGAATCAAATAATCTAGTGATAGACGCGGTTCATGGAAAAAAAAAGGTTCTTCGAAGAATGGGACCTATCGTCTATTTTGGAACCTTTATAACAGTCTTTTTTGGAGGTTCAACGGGAAGAGAAGGTGCAGCTGTCCAAATGGGAGGCAGTGTAGCTGAAGCAGTAAACAAGTTCTTTAAGGTAAACATACTCGACACTAAAATTTTAATCATGAGTGGCATTAGTGCTGGGTTTGGTGCAGCTTTTGGAACACCTATAACAGGTGCTGTCTTTGGGATGGAAATGGCTGTATTAGGAAAGCTGAAATTTGAAGCGCTCGTCGCTTGTCTTGTGGCAAGCTTTGTTGGTCACTTTATGACGACAGCAGCATGGGGACATAAACACGAAGAATTTATTATACAAAATGTACCAGAACTATCTTTTCTTACGTTTACAAAAGTTATTCTTGTATCTGTTATCTTCAGTCTATTAAGTGTTTTATACTGTCAGTTGAGACATAGTATACAAAAATTCTCTGAGAAATTTTTTAAGAAAAACCACATGAAACGAGCCTTTGTTGGCGGAATTATCATTGTGGTATTAACTCTAATAGTAGGTTCACAAGATTACAATGGCCGAGGCTTAGAAATGTTAGAACAATCCTTTAAAGAAGATGTTCCTCCTTTTGCCTTCCTTGCCAAGCTAGTATTTACGGCCGTTACTCTTGGAACTGGCTTTGTTGGTGGAGAGGCCATACCTTTATTTTTTATGGGGGCAACATTAGGGAATACCTTACACACATTTATGGATTTACCTATGTCATTCCTTGCTGCATTAGGAATGATCGCTGCTTTTAGTGGCGGTGCTAATACCCCGATAGCAGCTTTCCTATTGGCAATGGAAATGTTTGATGGAAAAGGAGTAGAGTACTTTTTTGTTGCTTGTCTAGTTAGTTACATCTTTTCAGGACACCATGGACTATGGCCTTCTCAAAAAATATATGAACCTAAGAGTAGGTTGTATCATATCGCTAACGATGAAACCATTGAAAATATTGAAAAGAAGAAAAACCGATAGTGTTAAGACACACATAAATATCGGTATCTGTTTCAATTTCAATCACATTAGATAAAAATGCTTTATTTAAAAAAGGTGTTATACAATTGTATAATGAAGTGCTTATCATTCTTACTTGGTTTTAAAGGGGACCGTCTTTTTTGTTTAAAAATTAGTAGTACGTAGAGATAAGTTCAACAGTTTTTTCTAAAATAAAAATCTATAATTAAAAGAAGTTCCTGAATTGGAACTTCTTTTAATATAGGAAATGGAACCCTAGCCACAATTTCTATGATAAATTTTGTTGACCAATGGGGTCATAAAAATGCTTATATTCACAGTAATAAAATATTACAATAGAATTAAAAACTACAAAAACTACGCTAATACTCAGTACTTTTCCTACTAATCCTCTCAATAATCTCACCCAACTCATCAGGCCTATGAAACTCAATCGGCGAAACACCCTTCTCAAACTCAATCGTATCCGCCTCAACTAACAGCACATACCGCCCATTAATCTTCCCTAAATGAACATTTTCTCCAAAATCAGCAAGCAAACCTTTAATATGCGTATCTCCAAGCTTCATCTTCAACTCAGCCTCTGGAGTATGTTCAACAATCATTGCGGTAGCTTCCACAACCTGCTCAGTCGTAAGTCGTTCTTGAATCTCACGCTTAGGACTAGCTTCCCAAATCTCAAGTTCATGCTCAAACTGTTGGCGTTCTTGGGTGTTTTCCTCGTATGTTTCATATACGTGTTCCTGCACCATTGTCATTACCTGTGTTTTCATAATTTCAGGCATGGACTCCCCGTATTCGACAAATTTCAAGAAATCCTCAAAGTAACGGGCATGTGAGGATTGGTGAATTTTTAGTTCGCCTGATTCAATCATTCCTTCTTCAGGCATGTAGGGGTATTGGATTGACTTCATATTTTTCGTTGTGATCGCCATTTCGACTTTTCGAATGAGGGTTGCTTCATCGGCTATGGAAGCCACTTTTGGTTCAAAATCGCATTTCATGATAAATAGAAACTTATGATCAAAATATTTTACAGGAGTAGTGGATGCAACTAGAAAGGCACCGCCACGTACTGCGCTTGTATCAAGGTAAGCGCGTATGAATTGCTCGCTCGTTTCTATGAATTCTTCTTTGGTTGGAGCAATTAATGCGCGATGGAATTGATTATAGTTCGGATTGGAGTCTAATTCATGGCCTGGTTCAACGATAAAATATCCGAGCTTTGTTGGTACCTGTTCCGATCTTGGGTGTTTGTCTACTTTACGTTTAACAATTTTCTTTAACTCACCATCGAGAAAATCCTTCAATTCACTGTTTTCATATTCTTCTTCATTTAATGTTTGAAAGTGTTTGTAGTGTTTTGTTGAATCTTCTTCTTTTCCTTCGACATGAATGACAAAAAAAGACAAGAAATTTATTTGGAATTCCATAATTTCAGCACCTAACTTTACATTTGTTCAACCTGTCCATTATAGAGAAACAGTGCACAGACGTCAATTTAGTGAGGGTAATAAATATTCGTTATTCTGCATAACGACGAATTATGATACACTTATTTTCAGAAAAATATAATTATACGAATATATCATACATGGGAAATATGTGGGGGAGTCAGATGAATATAACATTATCAAAAAGAATGCATTCTTTTCAACCATCAATTTTTAGTGAATTGTCACAATATAAAAAACAAAAACTTGCTGAAGGTGCACCAATAATTGATTTAAGTATAGGAAGTCCAGATCTAGCACCACCTTCTTTTATAATAAAAACGTTAGCAGACGAGGTGCTTAAAGAGGATCAGTATGGGTATTCGTTAACAGGAACGAGCGAGTTTAATCATGCGGTTTCTTCTTTTTATAAGCGCAACTATCAAGTGGATTTACGATCAGACAAAGAGGTATTATTGCTTATGGGGTCTCAGGATGGGCTTGTTCATTTTCCAATGGTGTTTGCCAATCCAGGAGATGTCATTTTAGTCCCTGATCCAGGTTATACTGCATATGCTGCTGGAATTTCTATGGCAGGTGCAAAGCCTTATTTTATGCCACTGAAAAAGGAAAATAAGTTTTTGCCGGATCTTTCAATTATTCCGAATGAGATCGCAGAACATGCGAAGATAATGATTTTGAACTTTCCAGGAAACCCTGTTCCAGCGTTAGCTAGCAAGGAGTATTTTGTTGATGTGGTAGCATTTGCTAAAAAGCATAACATTCTTGTACTTCATGACTTTGCTTACTCAGAGCTTTATTTTGAAGGTAATAAACCAGTGAGCTTTCTATCGATAGAAGGTGCAAAAGATGTAGGAGTAGAAATGTCTTCTTTTTCTAAAAACTATAATATGGCAGGGAGTCGTATCGGTTACATAGCGGGGAATAAACAAATCATACAAGCTATGAATCAGCTGAAAAGTAATTTAGACTACGGAGTTTTCTTGCCAATTCAAAAGGCTGCAATACGTGCTTTAGAAGAAGGGGCAGCTTTTTGTGAAAAAAGCAGATTAATTTACCAAGAGAGAAGAGATGTATTGATAAACGGCTTGAAAGAAATAGGATGGGATATTGCGAAGCCTGATGCTGGTATGTTTATTTGGGCAGAGATTCCAAAAGGTTGGACATCTCTTGAATTTACGTATGCTTTAATTGATAAGGGAAACGTAGTTGTAACACCCGGTCATGCATTTGGATCTAATGGAGAGGGGTTTGTCAGAATCGCATTGGTGCAGGGGACTTTTAAGCTTAGAGAAGTAATTTCTTCTATTAAAAGTACAAATATCTTTTGAAAGTGAATTCGGTATAATATAGCCAATAATTTATATTGTTTGAATTGTGGGGTCAGATCCTTTGCTTATAGCAGAGGATTATTTCTTTGTATTTTTATTGAATCAGATAAATAAGGAAAATATGAATTCTAAGACTGTTAACATCAGATTAGTGAAATAATAATTACAGTAGTAATACTTAGGTTAAGGAGTTGATTTGGCAAATGGGTGCTGTGGAACGAAATGGGTATCGGTTTGAACCGGAATATAGTGTAATCAATCAGAATGGCGCGATTCATGTATATAACGAAGGTGAGTTTGTAGAAGAAATAAAATTTTCTTTTTCTGGAAAATTTCCGGAGCTTGATCAATTTGAACAGCTAATTGATGAATACTGCGAACAGCGAGGAATCTAATTTTTCACAAAGACGCACGAACGGGATCAAAAGTTCTTAACAAGGAGTTGTAACAGCAACTCCTATTTCTTATGGTTGGATTTAATATTTGGCAGTCTGATTGAAATTGTAGTAAGCTAATTTTGATTTATGAAAAATAGAAAAAAAGAAGTGAATTCAAATGGGAAAGGTTACACCATTCTTAATGTTCCAAGGAAATGCAGAAGAGGCCATGAATTATTACATATCTTTAATTGAAGAGTCAGAAATAACAAGTATAACTCGTTATGGAGCAAATGAAGCAGGTGAAGAGGGAAGTGTTATGCGAGCTACCTTTTCATTAAAGGGCCAGGAATTTATGTGTATTGATAGTAATGTTAAGCATGAATTTACGTTTACACCTTCGTTTTCCTTGTTTATCACATGTGATACGGAAGAGGAAATTAAGCGACTTTATGAGAATTTAACTGAAGGTGGGGGAGTTCTAATGCCATTAGATGATTATTCCTTTAGTAATAAGTTTGGTTGGGTTGTCGATAAGTTCGGTGTTTCATGGCAACTTACATTTCCAAATTAAAGAATGTTAGAGAGTAGCACGGACAAATTTTCCGTGCTTTTATTGTTTTTCTTTGTTTTTGATTTTATGCAATAGAAGTTGCTTGTTCGATGTGATTTCAGTGGTACACTCATATTTTTTCCATTTCTGGGGATTTGTTCAAAAGGTGAAAAATTCCCTGATTCGGCTACAATGAATAGTAATGTATTACTTGTAGGATCAGTCATAGCTGTTATTGGTTTAAAACTAGCCAAAAGAAAATTTAGTTGAAGAAAAATAAGATTATTGTTTTCGTGTTAGAGTGTAGAACTATGGTTTCTCCACAGCAACTCTTTGTTTAGATCCGATGGTTTTTATCTCTCAAAATGTCTTTTAGTTTTTCAAGAATTGGGGAATATAAAACGTAGATTGTTTTGTACAAGAATAGCGATCTGTCGATTGGATAGGAAGGAGGAGAAAAAGGATGAAAACTGTTACCTTTACATTAGCTGACGGGAATGAAGAGTTGTATAAAGAAATTGAGGTATCCCTTTCCAATATGGACGGAATTGAACGAGCGTTAATAGATCTAAATGATGGAGACATAAAGGTTGAATTCAATGAAGATGTAATTGAAACTGTTAAAGTAAAACAAGCAATAGAAAGTCAAGGCTCTCAAATAAAGCAAATCAAGGAATAAATATTCGCTCCATTCATAATTTACTACAAAGACATCTTATTTTAGGTGTCTTTTTTGTACGATCTGAATTTATATTCATAAGCTAAAAAATAGTAATAAGTTTATACCATTCACCTATTAGAAAGGGTGTGCAAGAGCCTGATTTGGAATTTCTTATATAAATATAGCATCTAAATTGGTTTGGAATAACATTTTTATAGATTATTTTGAATCTTTTGTCGAAAAACAGTTGTTATCTAGTTCTAGAAAGTTATAAAATAGATAAATAATGAAAGTTGAATTTTTTCAGTGCTATCTGAATTTACATTCTAAGGATGATAGTATAAGAAAAACTAAGGCTTTCGCCATTAAGACTTGGCAACAAGCAGTTTTGCTCTAAAATTGTAAAAATTTTCAGGAGTTATTATTTCGATAAATGCTACTTTTAAATTATAAACTGGGAGAGTTAGCCATGAAAAATAAAATTGAGATTACACTTAGTACAACAAAAAAAGAAAAACCTAAATCAGATCAATTAGAATTCGGTCGCGTATTTACAGATCACATGTTTATTATGGATTATAGTGCAACAAAAGGATGGTATGATCCAAGAATCGTACCGTATGAACCAATTTCTTTAAGCCCTTCTTCGATGGTATTTCATTATGGTCAAACTGTATTTGAAGGATTGAAAGCATATCGAACAAAAGAGGATAAAGTTCTGTTATTTAGACCGGAAAAGAATATGCAAAGATTGAACTTATCAAATGATCGACTTTGTATTCCACAAATTGATGGTGAATTTGTTATTGAGGCTTTAAAACAATTAGTTGAAATTGATAAGGAATGGATTCCAACTGCCGAAGGAACTTCATTATATATTCGACCATTTATTATCCCAACAGAGTATTATCTTGGTGTTGCACCATCTAAGTTTTATCGTTTTATGATCATCCTTTCACCTGTAGGTTCTTATTATAAAGAAGGTATTCATCCAGTAAAAATATTTGTAGAAAATAAATACGTTCGTGCCGTGGCTGGAGGAACAGGTAAAGCAAAAACTGGTGGTAACTATGCATCAAGCTTAAAAGCACAGGAAGAAGCAGAAAAAAGAGGATACTCCCAAGTACTTTGGTTAGATGGGGTTGAGAAGAAATATATTGAAGAAGTAGGAAGTATGAATATTTTCTTTAAAATAAATGGTGAAGTTATTACACCAGAGTTAAACGGTAGTATTCTTGAAGGTGTAACACGAAACTCAATTCTTCAAATGTTAAACCATTGGGGAGTTCGTGTATCAGAACGAAAGTTGTCAATGGAAGACGTGTATAAAGCTTATAAAGAAGGTCTCTTAGAAGAAGCATTCGGTACTGGAACTGCTGCTGTAATCTCTCCAATCGGTGAATTTTTCTATAAAGAAGAGAAAATGATCATTAACAATGGAGAAACAGGAGAATTATCAAAGAAATTATATGATACATTAACTGGCATTCAAAAAGGGATTCATGAAGACTTTTTGAATTGGGTAGTTGAAGTTAACTAATAATAATAATAATAATAATCTTGGAGACCACAGATGAAGTGGTCTTTTTTTGTCTTTAAAAATATATTACAATCGTGATCCAATTATAAAGTATCTACTTGAAACAATTACCATTCCGATTACGTCTATTAAGAATAAGTATAAACCGGAACAATTTTTTGTAAGCAATAAAGGTTTTTTTCCAAAAAATGTAGTAAAATAGTATTTATTAATTGACTATTTTTTACTGAGTTAAGGAAATTTTTTACATAATGTAGGATATTTTGATAAAATAAGAAATATATATTAATTGGTTGGTTAATGTTTAAAAATTTTATGGTTTATACAACATAAGGGGTGCTTTTTGAAAAAGATAAAATTTGTGATTTAGTTATTTTAGTTAGAGAAAGAAATCTTAGTGGGAAATGTGGGAGAGAGAATGTATAGAAAATATGTTTCTTCGATTGTATTATTATTAATGGTTACAGGGTGTAGTTCCAGTATGGCAAGCGGAAATCAAAAAGAGGAACCATTATCAGTAAGAAGTATGGCAACACACGCTTCACAGCTAGCTAAGAAAGAAGCAGTAGAAGTATCAGTTAATTTAATTCATCCTACTTCTGAAGAAATAATCTACTCATTTAAACCAACCTTGAATCTTAACCCAGAGGAATATGAGAAAAAGTTAAATAAGCTTGCTGGAGATTTAGCAGATCAATTAGACCAACCAATGGTTCCTGTAAAGTTAAGTAATGGACAGATTACAGAAGGGATGAGTCGTGTTATTCTTGATGAAGAAAAGCTTGTCAATTCGTTAAAAAATGTTCGTGCACTTGAAAAAACAATTGCGTTACCACTTCAAGTAGATGCACCTAATGTTACACAAGAGACGATTAAAGGAATTGATGAGGTTGTATTAGGTAGCTACAAAACAACATTCAATGCTAATGTTAAGGGACGTTCGCAAAATATTGCCCTTTCAGCAAACGAAATTAATCAAATTATATTAGGACCTGGAGACCGTTTTTATTTCAATCTAGTTGTTGGAGAGCGTACAGTTGAAAGAGGGTATCAAAAAGCGTTAGAAATCGTTGATAAAGAATTTGTAGAAGGTATTGGCGGGGGGATCTGTCAAACCTCATCTACTTTATATAATGCTGTGGCAAATGCTGGATTAGAAATACTTGAATTACATTCACACTCAAGATCTGTCGGTTATGTTCCAGCAGGAAAAGATGCAACAGTTTCATGGGGAGGTCCAGACTTTAAATTTATGAATAACAAGGATTACCCTGTTATGATTAAAACGATTGTAAACAATGGAGCGATTGAAGTTCAAGTTTTGGCATCAAAGCAAGCTGCTACTAAAATATAAATACGGGCTGGCAAAAACCTTTTTGAGGGTTGATTGCCAACCTATTTTTTTTTTTTTTTTTTTGTTAGTAGGTTTTTTGTAAAGAAAACAGGGTAAAGGGTTTCTATTACTAATTATGGAGGGTTTATGGTTATGAAATCAACGTCTACATATTTATTAGAAAAAGATGATATGGTCAATCCGAATATTGTTCCAAATTGGGTAATTGAAGAATACGACACGTTTCATCATACAGTGACTGATCAAACATTTCCTTGTTATTTTGGTATGACAGCTGAAAAGAAAGGTGAATTAAGATATTCGTTTATTCATCATGATGATTGGTCGGACTTGCCTGCTACCATTGAAGCCTTTATTAAGCTATTTGATGCACCAAAGCTTATTAGACATGGATTATTCGTGTTTGTTGAACCAGAAAAAGTAGAGAAGTCTATAGAATATTATCGGGAATACTTTTGGAATATATTAAAATACTTACATGAAGTAGATCATCAACCGTGGCCTGAAAAAATCCCTCAAGATCCTGATCATCATTTATGGGCATTTTCATTTGCAAATGAGCCGTTCTTTGTTTTTGGAAATACGCCAGCATATAAGCAGAGAAAAACGAGAGATCTCGGAAAAAGTCTTGTCCTTGGTTTCCAGCCGAGAAGAATTTTTGAGGGGTTAGAAGGCACTTCGCAAGGTGGAATTATGTCAAGAGAAAAAGTAAGAGAACGTGTTGAGAAATGGGACAAACTTCCAAAACATCCTAATATTAGCCACTACGGAGATCCTAACCATAGAGAGTGGAAGCAATATTTTATTGGAGATGATGTTAAGTCGATTGAAGGTAAGTGTCCATTTCATCCTAAATAAGTAAAAAATCTGGCAAATGATTTTTTCATTGTTTTCGTCCCTTTTCCTATCGATTTGTAGTAGGATTAAAGAAATTGCTCAAAAAGAAAGGAAATTCGAAAATGTCCTATAAAATGATAGTGTTAGATTTAGATGATACATTACTACGTGATGACCAATCAATCTCTGATCGTACAAAACAAGCTCTTATGGAAGCACAGGAGATGGGAGTTAAGGTCGTTCTTGCATCTGGCCGCCCTACATTCGGTATGAAGCATATTGCTGAAGAACTTTCCTTGGCTAAATATGGAAGTTTCATTCTATCTTTTAATGGGGGGAAAATATTGAACTGCCAAACTTATGAAGAAATGTTTAGCAGTACTCTGACTCCTGAAGCTGTTCATAACCTTTATGAAATAAGTCGCCGTGAAGGTGTTTATATCCATACGTATGTAGGGGATGAAATTGTGACAGAAGATGAAAATCCTTATACAACGATCGAGGCAGATATTACTGGATTACCAATTAATGTTGTTAATACGTTTGTAAAAGCAGTAACAGAGCCAGTTGTAAAGGTTTTGATGGTGGATGCACCTGAAAAATTAAAAACTGTCGAAGCGAAACTTCAAGTAGAACTAGATGCAGAATTTAGTGTGATGCGTTCAAAGCCCTTCTTTTTAGAATTCACTGAAAGAGGCGTGACAAAAGGAACGAGTTTAAATCAATTAATTCAGATCTGTGGCATTAACCGTGAAGAAGTGATCGCCATAGGTGATAGTTATAATGATTTGGCAATGATTGAATTTGCTGGTCTAGGGGTTGCTATGGGAAATGCTCCTGATGATATTAAAGAAATTGCTAATTTTGTAACTGATACGAATATGAATGATGGTGTAGCGAAAGTTGTGGAAGAATTTGTGCTAAACATAAAAGTAACGATATAAAAATAAGAAGTCGATCTTATGAGAAACATATAAGGTCGACTTTTCTAATTTTAATTTAAGTTCTTGCATTTTTAAATTTCCTCTATCTAATTACAAAAACAAATATTGTTATTTGAGACTGACTCTTAGTTTTTGAGTTAGTCATTTTTTATGTTGAAAATAATAAACTTAAAAAAGGTAAACTAGCATGTGTGAAATTTTATTTCGAATGGCGCGTAAGAAAATGTAACGTTAATATTCGCAGTTTAAGATGCTTTTGTCTATAGTAGCTAATTTACAGAAAGGAATTTATTAATAACGCACAATGACAAACGTAAGTTTAGGTTTTATTATTATCTTAACTAACATATGTTGTTATATTAAATGACATAACGGTATAAGGTGTTGAGTCGTTCGGAAGGGGAGCGGAAGTCTTGCAAATACTTATTAAAAACGCAGAAATTATTACAATGAATGAAAAAACGGAGATTATTTATGGAGATCTACTGATCGAAAACGATCGAATTGTAGAGATTTCTAAAAAAATAGAGGGTGTATTACCTGATAAAATCATCGATGCAACAGGTAAAACGGTTATTCCGGGTTTAATTCAAAGTCATATCCATCTTTGTCAAACGTTATTTCGAGGTCAGGGTGACGATTTAGAGCTTCTAGATTGGTTATCGAAAAAAATATGGCCTCTTGAAGCCGCGCATGATGAAGAATCTATCTATTATTCTGCCATGTTAGGGATTGGTGAACTAATTCAAAGTGGAACAACGTCTATCATTGATATGGAGACAGTACGTCACACTGAATATGCGTTCCAAGCCATTTCAGAGAGTGGAATTCGCGCTCTAGCAGGTAAAGTGATGATGGATCAAGGGGAGAATGTTCCTCTTAATCTCCTAGAAAAAACGAATGAGTCCATTCAAGAAAGTGTTGACTTGTTAGAAAAATGGAACAACTACGATAATGGACGTATCCAATACGCTTTTTCACCTAGGTTTGTCATTTCATGTTCAGAGGCTATGTTAACAGAGGTTCGGGATTTATCGAATTATTATCAAGTGATGGTTCACACTCATGCTTCAGAAAATTTAAAAGAAATAGAGATTGTTGAAAATGAACGAGGAATGAGAAATGTCGTCTATTTAGATCATATTGGCTTGGCTAACCAAAGATTAATTTTAGCTCATTGTATATGGTTAGATGACATTGAAAAAAAGATTATACGAAAAAGAGGTGTTAAGGTAAGTCATTGCCCAGGTTCAAACTTAAAGCTTGCATCAGGTATTGCTGAAACACCTGACATGTTTGATCAAGGAATATGTTTAAGTCTTGGTGCCGATGGTGCTCCTTGTAACAATAATTTGGATATGTTTAATGAAATGCGTTTAACAGCCCTTATTCAAAAACCAATTCATGGTCCGACAGCAATGGATGCAAAAAAAGTTTTCCGCATGGCGACAATGGGTGGAGCGACAGCAATGGGATTAAATCAGGAGATTGGGAGTCTAGAAGTTGGGAAAAAAGCAGATGTTGTTATTTTGGATTTAAATAATTTCCATACATACCCTTCAATAGATGTAGATCCTATTTCGAGAATCGTCTATTCGGCAACAAGAGCTGATGTTGAAACGACAATCATAAACGGAAATGTGGTTATGGAAAATAGAATGATGAAGACAATTGACAAGTCAATCGTTTTAAAGGAAGCAAATAAATCGATTAAACGATTATTGAGCAAATTGCCTAAGGGGCAATCAACGCTAGGTTAATATGAGCCAGATGAGTGTATTAGATGGATGATTGCGAAAGGAGGAACAGCATGCGTACGGACATATATGAAATACTCGATACGGTTTGTGATTCTCCATGCAAAAACGTTTTAGCAACAATTATTGATGTTCAAGGCTCTGCGTATAAAAAAGCAGGTTCAACGATGTTGTTTCAAGAGGATGGTCAGCAAGTTGGGCTTTTAAGTGGAGGGTGCCTAGAGCAAGACTTATTTGCACGAGTAAATGATTTCTTCTATGAGCCGTTTTCAACAATTGTTACATACGATCTCACCGCTGAAGATGACTTGTCATGGGGGCAAGGTGCAGGTTGTAATGGGGTCATAAAAGTAGTGGTTGAATCCATTACATCACTGTTTCGCGAGGACTTAAGGAAGGTGAGGGATCTTGTAAACCGAAGTATCGATGTAACACATGTAAAAAGAATCTCGATGAATGACAAAGTAATGGATTACCTTTTTTGTACGGCAAATGGGGAATTTTTTGGTCAATGGAAGGGTAAGGTGCCACCTATTCATAAATTAGAGGAAAAAACACTAACGCTACAAAGTGATCAAGGGGCGTATTTGTTTAAGCAAAAGATCATAGCAAGACCAAGGCTTATAATATATGGTGCTGGAGTGGATACGATTCCACTCGTACACCTAGCACACTATACAGGTTTTCAAGTGATTGTTGCTGATTGGAGACCAGCCTATTGCAATGAAATCCATTATCCATTTGTTTGTAAAACATACATTGCTTCACCTTATGAATTTGCTCATTCCTTTTCCTTCTCTTCCTCAGATTCCATTGTTTTAATGACTCATAATTATGAAAAAGATGATCAACTCATCCATTCGCTACTTGAAAAGAAAATTGGGTATTTAGGGATTTTAGGCTCTAAAGTCCGTGCGGAAAAACTTTTAAAAGATGTGAGTATTCCGGAGTGGGTTCATTTTCCTGTTGGTTTATCAATCGGAGCAGAAGGGCCGCAAGAGATAGCGGTAAGTATTATGGCCGAGCTTATTCAAAATAAAGCGAGGAGGTTGGCTTTTGCTATATGAAGAGAATAATAGGGATTTATCTTGCTGCAGGTAAAAGTAAGCGAATGGGGAAATGTAAATTATCTTTACCATTAGCTGCAAAACCTCTCGGTACGATTGCATTAAAAGAGATCATTCAATCAAATATTGATCATCTGTTAGTAGTGACAAATAATATATGTGCAGGTTGGCTTAATTCTGCAGATGCTCTTCATTCTTATTCAAATAAATGGGAAAATATCGTTTGTTTGCAGGCACATTTAGGTCAATCTTATTCTCTCCGCACAGGTATACGCCGCGCAAGTCAATTGGGTGCAGAATCAGTGATTATTTTTCTTGCAGATCAACCATTTGTTACAGCTACCATGATTAATCGCGTAATAAATGAAGCGAAAAGTGAGCATGATTATGTAGCATCTTCTGATGGTGGAGTATTAAAGCCGCCGATTTTATTTAACCAAAAAGTATTTACAGAGCTAATGACAATTCGTGGTGATGAAGGAGCTCGTAGTTTGTTAAGAAATGATAATTTTACCGGAATGAGTATTACTGTGAGTACAGATCAGCTATTTGATATTGATACGATAGAAGAGTATGAGTATGCTAAATCCTTCTATTTAAGAAATTCAAACATGATTTCTTGAGTTTATAGCTAGATGTTCTCCTTGTGTTATTACTCCTCCCTTCATAACGATTCTTTTGACATGTACTCATCTTTTGTAATAATGTCCTCGAAAATTTTCAGGAGAAATTAGGTGATCACAGTGAACAATGAGATGGCTGTCATGACGAAATCTGGTATTTTAGTTGAACATCCACATCTTATACAGGATGCCATGATGATGAAACAAAAATCAGGGGGAGATTTTATCGCTGGAGGAACGCTTATCCAGCTTAATTGGGAAGCTGGTCTAAAGCTTTCTTCGACATTAATAAACGTAGAATTAATTAGAGAGTTAAAAGGGATAGAGCATGTGGTGCAGGAAGATCGTTCGTTTATTGAAATTGGGACACTAACGACAATTTCTGAATGTATAGAAAACCCGATTATTATAGAACATGCTCCATTACTTGTAGAGGCTTGTAAAAAAATTGCAGCTCCAGCTGTCCGTAATCGAGCAACTCTTGGTGGGAATGTTGCGAGTGGTATCGGTGATTCAATACCTGCTCTTCTTGCTTTAGATGCTGAATTGACAGTAAGAATTCAAGAAAAGACAAAGATCGTAAAATTGTGGGTGTGGCTTCAAATACAAAGAGAAACACCTCAAACTAACTTTCTATTAATAACTATTAAAATTCCATGTCAAAAGAAGAGTGATCAAACCTTCTTTAAAAAGGTAGGGAGAAGAGAAGCATTTACTCCAGCTTTGGTGACAATCAGCGCGCAATGGAAGAAAGTAAGTGCTGAGGAATTGGAGTATATTCGGATTGCGGTTGGTGGGGGTAACAACAATCCGAGCAGACTAATAGTTGTTGAAAAAATTTTAGAAACAAACCGTTGTAATGAAACGTTATTAAAATCCATTTACCTAGAATTTCTTGATGAATTCAATTCCTACTCTGATCCATTTATTAGTGAATCGTATCGAAGGCAGGTTGTGGGAAACTTACTTGTTGCTGAATTAATGAACATCTTTGCGGTAGGGGAGGATGATGATAAATGAAATTGATAAGAGAAAATTTTCAAAGGAAATGGAAAATCCGCCCTGACGGATATGAAAAGGTAACAGGAACCCTTAAATATTTAACTGATTATTCATTTCCAGATATGCTTTATGGGAAAGTTTTGAGGAGTTTTTATCCGCATGCAAAAATCCGGTCAATCTCTACAGCGAACGCAGAACAATTAGAAGGTGTTATCGCTGTCGTTACTTATAAGGACGTGCCTGGCATGAATCGTTTTGGATTGATATTTCCAGATCAGCCGGTTTTATGTGAGGATGTTGTTCGGTATGTCGGAGATGCAGTAGCAGCGGTAGCGGCTGAAAGTGAAGAAATTGCTGAGAAGGCGATCAAGTTGATTGAGGTTGAGTATGAACAACTTGAAGTGATTGATGAAGTTGGAAAGGCATTAATCGATTCAGCGGTTAAACTGCATCCTGGAGGTAATGTTCTCCATCGTGCAGGATATAAAAGTAGTGAACATGTCATGTCTGCAATTGAAGATTGTCCATACATTGTGGAGGAAACATATGAGACACCAAGACAAATGCATGCTTACATGGAAACAGAGGGTGGTGTGGTTGTTCCTGAAGAGGATGGGAAAATCACCGTCTATGCTGCAACACAACACGGTTTCAAGGATCGAATGCAGTTAGCCAGAATATTGGCCATGCCAGAAAGTGATATTCGAGTGATTTCAAGTCCAATCGGAGGTTCATTCGGTGGGAAGGATGAATTAAATATCCAACCATATGCTGCATTGCTAGCGATAAAGTCGAAAAAACCAGTAAAACTCCATAACAAGCGAAGTGAATCTGTCAGAGCAGGAATAAAACGTCATCCTATGAAAATAAAAATGATTACTGGTGCAGATGAAAATGGTAAGTTGGTAGGTCATTTTGTGAGAATCACTGCTGATACAGGAGCGTATGCCACATTAGGACCAGCTGTATTAGATTTTGCAGTAGAGCATTCTACTGGTCCGTATATGATTCCGCATGTTGATATTGAAGGTATTTCTGTTTTTACGAATAACGGAGTTTCAGGTGAATTTAGAGGTTTTGGGGGTAACCAAGTAACCTTTGCTCTAGAGTCGCAGATTGATAGGCTGGCAGAAATGATAAAAATAGGCCCTTTGAAATTACGAGAGATGAATATTAGAGAGGCGGAGGATTTAGGACCACTTGGTCAACGGATTGTTGCAAACGATGGAGCGAAAAATGTTCTGTCTATGATTAAGACCTCACCAATTTTAACAACTCCTCTAAAAAAACAAGATAATTGGATTTTGAGAGGGAAAGGTGCTGCGATCACAATGCATGGAGGTGGTCTTGGGTTTGGAAGACCTGATCCATCTGGAGCTCGTCTTTCATTGACGAAAGAGGGGAAGATTGAAATAGCGTTCGGTTTTGAAGAATTTGGTCAAGGATTACTTGCATCAATTGAAATCATGATGACAGAAATGCTTAATTGTGCGAAGGAAGATTTAAAAATCGTTATTGGGGATACTGAGTTAGTTCCTGCGTCAGGCTCCTCGACTGCCTCTCGTTCAACAAGTATGATCTGGCAAGGTATTAACAAGTTAAAAGGACCTTGGAAAAACAAATTAGTAAATGCTGTATCACGTCTTACTGGCGTTTCAGAGAAGCTTCTGATGCTCGGGGAAAATGGAGTTTGGGAGAATGGAGAAAAGAGTAAGATTGTTATCACCTATAAAGAACTAGCGAGTTGTTTGCATACTGATCTTCCAGTTTGTTCAACTCATTTTCATTTTCCGACCACTCCTGATGCCGTTATTGGCGGGCATTATTTACACACATATGCAGCAGTTGCGGCAGAGGTTGAAATTGATCAATTAACAGGTCAAATTAGGGTGACCCAGCTTGATCATGCTGTTGCGGCTGGCCCTGTTGTCAACCCACTTGGCTATTTAGGGCAAATTGAGGGTGGTGCCATTATGGGTCTCGGTTTTACTATATTGGAAGATTCACTAATGGAAAACGCTCGTTATCATACAGAGAATTTTGATTCATACCTAATTCCAACGATTAAGGACATTCCGCTTACGACAAATGTTGATGTTGATGAATCATTAGTTGAAAACGACGTGTTTGGGCCGAGGGGTGTTGGTGAGATAGGTACCGTTGCTGTTGCACCAGCAATTACTGCTGCAATTCATGATGCTTGCGGAATATGGGTAAAGAAACTTCCTGTTTCTTCTGAAGAATTATTAAATGCTCTTCAGTCAACTTCATTTTCTTTTCATAAACAGGAGGTATCAAAATGAAGGCAAAGAGACTAGAAAGTAGTGCAGATGAAAGTATGCTAGAAAACAAGATTGAATTAAACATCACTATAAATGGCCAGCAGCACAGGCATTCTGTACCCCCTACGTATCGATTAGTGGATCTTCTCCGTAAAGATTTAGAATTAACAGGAACGAAGATTTCATGTGAAATTGGTAGATGTGGTGCATGTTCCGTTTTAATGAACGGGAACGTTGTGAATTCATGTTTAGTTATGGCCTATCAAGTAAATAACACGGTTATTGAAACAATCGAACAGGTTTCACAAGAGAATCTCCACCCGATTCAACAAGCGTTTTTGGAAGAGGGAGCCCTTCAATGTGGTTATTGTACTCCAGGCGTGGTCATTACACTAAAATCTCTACTGGACAAAAACAATCAGCCAACGGAAGAAGAAGTGCTTGACTATTTATGCGGAAATCTATGTAGGTGTACTGGTTATAATGGAATTCTTCGTGCGGTTCAACGCTATAAAAACGACTTTTTATCTAAAATAAAACCTTAGAGTAAAATGCGTCTAAGGTTTTATTTTTTCAAGAAGAAATGAACGAATTAATAATGCAATCCGAAGTCTAAGTGTTTCATCCGGGTCTTTAAAGGTAATATTTAATAATTCCTCACATTTTTCAAGTCGATAAACAACTGTATTTCGATGAACATATAACCGTTTAGCTGTTTCAGCAATTTGGCAATGATTTTCGATAAAGACTGAAATGGTTTGAATTAAAATTAGTAAATCTTTGTTCGTTGTATAGGCAAGTTCTTTTAGAGTATTCTCGTAAAATTCTGTTACATTTTCTATAGGGACCATTTGTAGTAATTCAGCGATATCTTTGGCGCGGTATGTTTGAACGAAGTGGTTCTTTCCGAGCTGATACCCTGCCTCTAATGCTTCTAAAGCATGTCGATATCCCTTGCGAATACTCCGTATATCCTCACGATTACTACTTACACCGAAAGAAATAGATATGTTTAATTGCTCATTTAATTCCTTTTGGACGAATTGTATTAAATTCGTCATTTGCAGTTCGGTTTGCTTATCCTCACGATTCACTGGTAGTAATAGAACGAATACATCATTCTTTATAAAAATGCTAAATTCTATTTCACCTTTTGAAAATTTCGCTTTTAAATGCTCATATATCGTGTATTTAAAACTTTCAGCTTGAAATGAGTTATAAAAAGAAATAGATTGGGTGAGATTTTCGTTTTTTCCGTCAATTTTGCAGGCGATCACGTTGTAAAATTGATCTTTTTTTAGCCCGTATTTTTCCCCTCGTTTCGCGATTTCAATTTCGGGTATGTCACCATCTAAGAAAGCAGCAAAAAAATTATTTTTAATATGCAGATTTTTCTCTGATAAGGCATGTTGTTTCAGCAGTTCAAAGGAAATGACGTTTGTTACTTGCTCTACTGATAGGAGTGTGTATCCATCAACTGGAAAATCGAAGCCGATAATAATTAAATAACTTTTCTTAAAATAGGTATCGATCGGAAAAAAATGAACGAACTTTCCTTTTAGGGAGGTTGGACTGTAGACAGAAAAGTAAAGTGGTTTCTGCTTAATTGACGAATGATTTTCCTCTAAGTCTTTTACGATATTCTCTGATAGTTTTTTCATTTCATTGCTACGAAAGTGATGTGTTTCAACCAATACGCGATTTAAATGATCAATGAGTAAAATCGGTTTATCGAGAATCGTGGAAAGTCGATCAATTATTTTTGATAATTTTTCACCTTTATGTACAAGCTTGGTAAACTCTCTTTGCGTATTTATTGCAAATTGTAGTTCTTTTGTGCGCCTTTTTAGAATATGACTTAGTGATTCGTTAACAATTTCTCCTAATGAATGTTCAAGAGGAAGCTCGATTAGGGGGAGATTCTCTTCATTTGCTATTTTTATAACTTCAGAGGGGATGGATTGTATAAATCGTCTAGTTTTTATACCAAGTCCAGAGCAATCGTTCTTTGCCATATATTTAACGAGCTTTACCATTTCAGTCGGATTGTCACGAATAAAGTATGCCGTGGTTACTAATAATTCGTTTGGCTTTAAAAAATCAATGATATCAGGAGCATCCATCATATTTACTGTGTGCACACTTCGGCCAACACCGTTTTTACCAGCTGCAATTTTCGCGTTGGAGAAAATTGGAATTTGTAATAATTCACTCATTTTCATCAAAGATCCCCGCCTTATTAAAATGTTAGAAAAAGTTACATAAAAGAACTAGATAAAATCATTATCTGTTGTTTTTTAGTTACATTAACTAAGAAAAATTTATAAAATTAGTGATGGTAACCAATGAAAAAAGAAAGGAAAACGATTATCATGTTAATTAATATAACATAATATGTAATAATAAATAACATTAATTTTGGGGTGGAGTGATAATTTGATTACAATACAGGATGTGAACGAATTTTCACGAGAAGAGTTTGTCGCACAACTTGGCTGGATATTTGAGGATACTCCATGGATTGCTGACCATGTATGGGAGTTACGACCTTTTCCTACTGTACAATTTCTCCATCAATCAATGGTGAAACTTGTGGAGGCATCATCAATGGAAGAAAAGCTTGCTTTAATTCAAGCACATCCTGATTTGGGCACAAAAATAAAACTATCCACTTCTTCTAAAATAGAACAACAACAAGCTGGTTTAGATCAGCTCTCTCCAAAAGAATACAAGCGTTTTATTGCGCTAAACAACAAATATGTTAAGAAGTTTGGTTTTCCTTTTGTTTTAGCAGTACGTGGTCATAATAAAGATTCTATCTACGATGCGATGAAAAAGAGAGTTAAAAATAAAGAAGATCAAGAATTTGAAACAGCCATGGAGGAAATTTATAAAATATCATTGTTTAGATTAAGAGAAATTGTTACAAACGAAGGGAGATATAACCATGGAAGATCGAACAATGTATTACGGTAAAGGTGATGTTTTTGTTTATCGGACAAATGTAAAACCGTTAACTGGCTTGAGAAAAATACCTGAGTCGCATGTAACAGAACGAAATAACATAATATTTGGCTGGAACATAAAAGTTGAGGTAGGTGGCCAACAATTATTCACCTCATTTTCAGAGGGAAACAATGAGTTAATTGTTGCGACTGACTCGATGAAAAACTTTATTCAAAAACACCTAGCTTATTATAACGGTAGAACGATAGAAGGATTTTTAGCCTTTGTTGCAGAGCGTTTTCTGGACACATATCCTCAAATGGACACGATTAAGCTAATAGGAGAGGAAACACCTTTTCTTCCTACAAATTCCTTGATAAACGAGAATTCGCAGGAAAGTAAGCTTGTTTTTAATCATTCACGAAATGAGCAAGCAGTTGCGACATTATTTGCAAAGAAAAATGAAAGCAATAGCTTAGAAGTTTTGAAGCATAGCAGTGGAATCCAAGGGTTACAGCTAATAAAAATTAATGGGAATTCATTTGCTGGGTTTATACGTGATGAATATACAACACTTCCTGAGGACAATAATCGACCGCTATTTATCTATTTAAATATTAATTGGAATTATCAAGAATACAAAGATTCCACAGGAGAAACTCCAGTCCTTTATGTATGTAGTGAACAAGTAAAGGATATAGTGACATCTGTTTTCCACAATCTTGACACTTTATCAATTCAGCATCTCATTTATCAAATAGGCTTAACAATTTTAGTTCGTTTCCCACAATTATCTAATGTTACGTTTCAATCGCAAAATCGTACATGGGAAACTGTTGTTGATACAATCCCAGATTCTGATGGGAAGGTTTACACAGAACCAAGACCTCCATATGGCTTTCAAGGCTTTACTATTACTAGAGATGACCTTATGCAGGAAGGTCAGGAAAGTATCGTAGATAAGGAGATTTCGCAAATATGACGATTAGTTTAAGTACTCATGTACTTGATTTAACAAGTGGAGTCCCTGCAGAAGGTGTGAAAATTGAACTCTGGAAAATAGAAAAAACCGAAAAGCATCTTGTAACCTACATGATAACAAATCAAGATGGAAGGGTTTCTCCACAAATGATTGAACAAGCAGGAGAGTATCAGTTGCTGTTCTTTATCGGAGATTATTTTAAACCAACAAACAATCGATTGTCAGAACCCATGTTTTTAGACAAAGTACCAATTCAGTTTGGTGTTGACATCAGTAAACGCAATTATCATATTCCACTGCTTGTCTCACCATGGGGCTATCAAACGTATCGGGGTAGCTAATGGCGATGCTCTTCTTAAAAAGATAAAAAAGGGCTGATTATATGCAAAAATATGATGTGATTCTACGTAACAGTTATATCGTCACTGAAAATGGGGTTTCAAAAGGTGATCTTGCTATTAAGAGTGGGAAAATTGCCGCTATTTCATTTCTTGATCCTCTCCAAGGTGATGCAAGTAATGAAATGGATGTAACAGATCGATATATATTACCAGGTTTGATTGATTCCCATGTTCATGTCAATGAACCAGGACGCACCTATTGGGAAGGATTTAAGACCGGAAGTAAAGCACTAGCCGCAGGTGGAGTGACTACATTTTTTGATATGCCGTTAAATAGTCAACCTGCCACAATTAATAAAGAAGCGTTTCACCTAAAATACTCAAGAGGGTTAGAAAAATCATTGATTAATTTCTATCTCTGGGGAGGATTAGTACCTAGCAATCTGAATCAGTTAGAAGAGCTAACAGATTGTGGTGTTATCGGTTTTAAGGCGTTTATGTCAAGTAGTGGGATCGAGGATTTTGAAGCTTGTGATGATGAGCATCTTATAAAAGGAATGGAGAAAATAAGCGAACTTCAATCACTTTTAGCCGTTCACGCTGAAAGTCAACTGATAACGGAACATTTGACAGATGCACTGATTAGAAAAGGAGAATTCTTAGCAGAAACTTTTAGTCAATCAAGACCGATTTTATCTGAGATAGAGGCAGTTCAACGAATTCTTACGTATGCAAAGCTAACAAACTGTAAAATTCACATTGTCCATGTTACGAGTAGTGAGGTTATTGAACAGATAACTGCTGCAAAAAATCAAGGTGTAGATGTTACGGTTGAAACTTGTCCACACTACTTGTCACTAACAACTGCTGATCTAGAAGAGAAAGGGGCAATTGCAAAATGTGCTCCACCTCTACGTCAAGCAGAAGAGGTAGAAAAGCTATGGGATTCTTTGAAAAATGGAGAAATCGATATCATCGGGTCAGATCATTCTCCTTCTCCTCCAGAATTAAAGGAAGGGCATTTTTTCAATGCATGGGGAGGAATTTCAGGAGCACAGACAACATTAAACGTATTGCTTGAAGAAGGATATTGGAAACGAAACATTTCTTTAGAAACGATTGTAAGATTGGCTGCTACAAATCCAGCTAAACGTTTTAACCTTTATCCTCAAAAAGGCGTATTAGAAGTAGGGAGTGATGCAGACCTTACCATTATTGACCTAAATCAGACATTTGTATTAAAAAAAGCGGATTTATTTTATAAGCATCAGCAAAGCCCGTTTATAGGGAAGAATTTTAGAGGAAAGGTCGACTTCACGTTTGTAAAGGGGAAACTTGTTTATAACGCATTAAAAGAAGAAAAGTTCAGCTAAAGGTTACGAGTTTCATACTTTTTACTTAGTTTTGGTGTCTAGTTTCAGTACTCCTCTCTTAAAGTGGTGTGGATGATGCAGGAAAGTATGTTGTTATTTGTCGAACGGTCGATATCTTAGTGTTTTCGGCTGAAATTCCGGACAAAAAAGTAAAAGTGGACAATATAATGAGCTAACTGACAATAAAAAGTAAATTGCGGACAATAGTTCAATTTAAGGTGCGTGCACTTTTCTCCTTAGGGGGTGATTAAAATTTCAAACATTAATGCCAATCGAATACTAGAGCGGATTGACAAACTCGCAACATGTTCAAAACCATCTAAAGGTGTAACTAGGTTGTCTTTTACTCAGGAAAGCAGAGCTGCTGAAAATCTTGTTATTGATTGGATGAAACAAGCAGGAATGTCTGTTAAAAAAGATGAAATGAGCAATATTATCGGTCGATACGAGGGTATCGACCCTTTAGCGCCTGTGTTAATGATGGGTTCGCATTTAGATTCTGTCGTTGATGCTGGTAAATATGACGGTATTCTTGGAGTGTTAGCTGCCATAGAAGTAGTTCAAGTACTGAGTGATTGTGGAATTTCCCCAATTCACCCCATAGAGGTCATAAGTTTTTGTGATGAGGAAGGAACGAGATTTCACACAACCTTTCTTGGGAGTAAAGCAATTGCAGGCACCTTAGTAGAAGAGGATCTACAACAGCAAGATGATTCAGGAATATCAATTGCTTCAGCTCTAAATAACATAGGTATTGATCCTTCTAAATTTCGAGCTGCTAAACGAAACAGGAAAGAATTATTAGGTTTTCTCGAACTACACATTGAACAGGGCCCTGTTTTACAAGAGAAACAGTTTCCTTGTGGAATTGTCACAGGCTTTGCAGGTGCTTCACGCTTTATGTTGCATATAGAAGGGAAGGCAGGTCATGCTGGCACAGTTCCTTTAGAAAGAAGAAAAGATGCCCTTGTAGGAGCGGCTGAAGCGATTGTACTAATTGAAAATAATGCAAAATTAATGAATTGCTTAATGGCTACTGTCGGGAAACTTTTGGTTAAACCAGGTGCTAGTAATGTAATACCAGGTTATGTAAGTTTTTCACTTGATGTACGGGATCTAAACGAGGACCGAAAGTATTCTTTTATCCAAAATATATTTCAGGAAATTCAACATATTTGTCAAGAGAGGAAATTGTCATTTCGATATGAAAAAATATTTGAGGTACCACCTGTTTCGTGTTCTGAAGAATTTGTAACCCTAATTGAAGAAGTCTTTATTGAGAACTCTTTCCCAGCTATTCATATGGTAAGTGGTGCTGGTCATGATACAATGGCCATGTCAGATATTACGGAGGTTGGAATGATTTTTGTTCGGTGCAAAGATGGAATTAGTCATCATCCAGATGAATATGTCTCTATAGAAGATATAGAAATTGGCACGAGACTATTACTTGAGACGGTGTTGAAAATTGTCATCAATTAAGGAGTTTGATACCAATGATTCATACCATTTTGGAAAAAGAAAAGCAACTTATACTAAATGAAATAGAAAATCAAAAATCGGAACTTATTACATTTTTACAACAATTAGTAGCAGTACCTTCTGATAATCCTCCAGGCAATTGTAAGACAATCGCTGAGCTAACAAAAGTTAAACTGTCACATTTGGGTTTTCGTGATGCAAAGCTATATGAAGTTCCAGAGGATGACGCAAAAAAAACTGGAATGGTGTATGCAGGAAATGTGGTTGCATTTGAAGATTTCAATACTATAGATGGACCTGAAATCACGTTGAATTCTCATGGTGATGTTGTACCACCAGGAACTGGCTGGACAATGGATCCTTATGGCGGGGAAATAAAAGATAACTGTCTATACGGAAGAGGCGCAGCTGTCTCAAAATCAGATATAGCAAGCTTTACATACGCAGCCCTAGCATTGCGTAAGGTCTCAGATAAATTAAAGGGAAAACTCTCTCTTGCTTTTACATTTGATGAAGAAACAGGGGGAGAGCTTGGGCCAAAATGGCTTTTACAAAAAAAACTAATTAAACCTGACCTCGCAATTTGCCCTGGATTCTCATATTCAATTATCAATGCACATAATGGTTGTTTACATTTAGAAATTAATCTATATGGAAAACTTGCACATGCCGCTGAACCTTTTCATGGTAATGATGCATTAGAAGCAATGACAGATGTTTTGCAAGCATTATATAAATATAGAAAAGAACTATCCCATAAAAAATCAGCAATAGAAGGGATAGAATCACCAACAATGGTCGTCGGGCTAATTTCTGGAGGGATAAATACAAATGTTGTCCCAGATAAGTGTACAATTCGACTTGACCGTAGACTCATTCCTGAAGAAGATCCCATACTTATAGAGGAAGAAATTAGAAGTTTAATTGATCAAAAGGTTCAAGAACATAAAGGAATTGAAGTGGAAATTTCTAAAGTGTTATTAGCGAAAAGTTTTGGACCAGTTGAAAAGAATTCTACTCTTGTTCAATCTGTAGTAAATAATGCAAAGCTTCTATATAATGAGGATTTACCTGTCCATGGTTCACCACTCTATACAGATGCACGTCATTTTTACGAAATGGAGATTCCGGTTATCCTTTTTGGAGCAGGGCCAAAAACATTATTAGAAGCCAATGGGCACAGAGCTGATGAACATGTAAAAATAGACGATTTAATTAGAGCTACTAAAATTGTTGCACTGAGCTTATATGATTTATTGAAAAAATAATAGCTTATCACCACGTCTAGCAATTTCTTCTGCAATTTTGTATATATAATAGGAAAGATAGGCAAAAACCGTTTACAAGTTAAACGGTTTTTTTATAGTCTTAAGAAGTATATAGTCAATTATTTTCTGTTTTCATAAATTGATTTTATCAATACTATTTACATATTCAACAAATCTCTGTAATCTATTGTTTGAATAGTAAGAGTTTTTGCAAATGATCGTTTACAGAATTGGGGGAATTAAAATTGATTAAAGCAATCTTCTTTGATTTAGATGATACATTATTATGGGATCAAAAAAGTGTAAAAGAAGCATTTGTTGCTACATGTCAGCTAGCACAAGAAAAATATGGAATCGATTCAGATAAATTGGAAGAGGCAGTACGTAATGAAGCGAGAGAGCTTTATTCTTCATATGAAACTTACGAATTTACGCAAATGATTGGGATTAATCCATTTGAGGGTCTTTGGGGCAACTTTTTAGATGATGAAGAAAATTTTAAAAAGATGAAAGAAATCGTTCCCACATATCGTAAGGAAGCTTGGACAAGAGGTCTAAAAGCGTGTGGAATTGATAATCCAGAGTTCGGTGCCCATCTAGCTGAAGAGTTTCCTGCGCAAAGACGTCAAAAACCATTTGTTTACGATGAATCATTCAACATATTAGACAAGTTAAATGATACTTATCGACTTTTATTATTAACAAATGGTTCACCAGATCTTCAAAATACAAAATTAGATATTACGCCTGAGCTTGTGCCATATTTTGAACAAATTATTATCTCTGGTGCGTTTGGAAGAGGAAAACCAGATGCTACCATTTTTGAACATGCTTTAGAGAAAATGAATCTAACAAAAGATGAAGCCATCATGGTTGGTGATAATTTAATGACAGATATTCTGGGAGCTTCTAGAGTTGGAATGAAATCAGTTTGGATTAATCGTCATGATAAAGAACGAAATGAAGTCATACCTGATTTTGAAATTACACATCTTGAAGAACTTTATTCGATTTTAGATGAACTTAACAAGAAATAGTAATACAACTATAAAATAGCCTGATACCCTAGTTGGTATTAGGCTGTTTCAACAACATTAGCTTCCATAAATTCCATATATAGAGCGAATATCGAATAATTATAGTCAAAGATCAATTATCTAATGCTCGTAGTATATCAAAAAGAGATTATTCGACACCCAGTAAAATCATTTACTGGAGAAACAGTACAAAATAATCCATTTACTTGATTAAAGTTCTTCATCCAATATATAGTAAAAATTAAGTTTTTACTTTCCATCGACAACATACCCATATGGGTATAAAATAAGTTTATCAAAGCAGTTCATTATAAAAAGTAAAGGAGGGAATAATCATTATTTATCTATTAATTGTACTAATTTCTGTTTTGCTTATTGGATTTTTTCTTTATCTTCGATATATGTCGATAAAAAGTGTTCCTTGTGTTGATGTAAAGCAATCCTTGCATGATGAAAAACAAGTGGTTGTTGATTTTAGAGATTATAACAATTTATCGAATAATCAAGTTACTAATGCAATTGTTATTCCCATACCCTATTTAAAAAGATATTATCATGAAATTCCAAGTAAATATGTGCATGTGATTGCTGCTAATAATCTCGAAAAAAACATCGGCGTTCGTTTTTTACAAAAAAATGGCTTCCATGTAACAGGTTATAGTCTATCTGAATGTACGTGTCATAATAAAACGACAGATATGGCATTGTAGATTGGAGGGTATTATGGAATACACGGATCCAATGAAGAATAGAGTTAAAAGGATAGAGGGTCAATTAAGAGGAATTTTGAGAATGATGGAAGAAAATAAAGATTGTAAAGACATCATTACGCAACTATCTGCAACCAGAACAGCTATTGACCGTACAATTGGTGTTATTGTAAGCTCCAATCTAATTGAATGTGTTCAAGAAGCTAATGAAAAAGTTGAAAACACAGAAGAATTAGTGAAGGAAGCTGTAAATTTATTAGTTAAAAGTAGATAATAAAAAAGGTTGATTTCCTTTTTTATTTAACCTACCACATACCCCTAAGGGTAAATTCGATTAAGAGAACATTGAAAATGAATGGAGGTTAAATAAAAATGATCCATTAGTAAAACATTAGATGCTAAAGTCTTGCGCGTCCAATACCAGTAGTTAAAACAAAAAAGGCTATTGATATACTCTTACAACTTGACAATTATTAGAGGCTAGTTTACTAGCAGCACCATATCATTAGGGGCTCAGTAAAAGACATAAATAAATCAAAAGAGTTTTATACCAAACTTGGATTTTCGATTAATACACAAAATGGCAATGGCGATCAAGCGCAATTAGTCATCGGAGATAAAAATGCTACCGTGTTGCTATTTCCGGATTCCACTTTCAAAAATTTTACTAGACATGAAATTGTCGATACAAATCAAGCTACTGAAGTATTGCTTTCCATTGATGCGGAGAACAGAGAAGAAGTAGATGAAATGGCAAAGAAGGCGGTAAAGGCTGGCGGTACAATCTTTGGTGACCATCAGAGCACCAAGGCTGGATGTATGGCTGCGGTTTTGCTGATTTGGATGGTCATCGGTGGAATGTGTTGTATATGGATATGAGCAAGATGCTGAAGGAGTAAGAAATAGAAAATAAAAATAATGTAATACAATTTATTAAAAAAAGGCTTTTTTTGGATGCAACACAACCGAAAATAGAGTTAATTTAGCTAAAAATCGATTAGCGTGGTAAAAGTCCGAAATGCTGGCGGTACCCCATACCCATCAAGCTAATAACGTAAATTACTAGATACGAAATAATTAAATAGAAGATAAAAGAACATTTAAAGCATGAGATGAACACTCCATGCTTTTTTTGTGGTTATGAACAATAATATGATAATACGTTTTTAAGCAGAAACAATGTTAGATTTTATAACATAACGATTGCGAGCTATGCAATTCGTATTTATACTTCAACTTAACAAAGGATTCGTTTATTTCAATTTCATAAGGTTCTTGTCATCAGATTAAAGAACAAAAAAGCTGTCTAGGGTTCCGTTGGTGTATCTATAGTTCACCAAGTCTGGTCCAAGAGGGGGCGTATAGAGGACGATTCTTATGTCATCTATATACACGGAAGGATAAAAGCCTGGGAGATTACTCTCCTAGGCTTTTATTTTTTTCCTCGAAAATTTTTCTCAACTTCTTGTATATTCATAAAAACTTTTTATCTAGGTGTACCAACTAAACTGAATGGATTTAAAAAAACCTTTTATCATTGTTCTGTCTTTCATCTTGATGTTAATGTTAGCCACGTGTGGAAACACATCTGAAGAAGCAAGTGGAAGTAACGATGGGAAAAAATGATCCCATCAAAATGGGCTTTAGTGCCTTCCGAGTTGGTACTTATGGCCTTTAGTAGAAGAAATTTCATAACACTATAATGATCAACAAGTAATCAAATATCATTTATCACTCTAGTGAAAAAAGTAAACTGAAGTGCAAAACAAATTAATTTAGTTAATTATGTCTATATGATTCAGAATATTTAAAATTTAATGAAAGAGGGATGAATTATGGTACAAAACACGGAGTTAACGAAATCACTTAAGCTATTTGGTGTTGTTTTTCTAGGTCTTGCATGGATGACACCTATGATCTTTTTTACGGTATATGGCGTTGCTTTTGAAGCAGCAGGAGGAATGCTTGTAGCTGCATATGTTGTAGCATTCATTGCGATTTTCTTTACAGCATACAGTTATAGTAGAATGGTTAAGGCTTATCCCATATCTGGATCTGCTTACACATATACTAAAAAAGCAATTAATCCCAAGATAGGTTTTCTAGTTGGATGGGCTCTTTTGCTCGATTACATCGTATCACCGATTATTGCTTGCTTAACCTTTGGTATTTTCCTGAATGCACAGTTTCCTAGTATCCCAGTCTACGTTTGGATCATCATCTTAAATATTGTACTTGCTTTTGTCAACATTATCGGCATTAAATCAGTGGCTAGAGTGAGTGGCTTTTCAGTTATTTTTCAAGTCATCTTTATCATCTTCTTTTGTTTATTTGTTTTTAAAGACATAGTTGTTGGTGGGGATGGATCAGAGTTATTCTCCTTACAACCTTTCCTATCATCGGAATTTTCGGTCACAACCATATTTTCGGGTGCAGCACTTATCTGTTTTTGTTTTCTAGGGTTTGACGCTGTTACAACGATGGCGGAAGAAACGGTTAATCCACAAAAAACGATCCCAAAGGCGATTTTTATGATCGTATGTATTGCAGCTGTATTATACATTTCGATTTCATACTTAACACAAATTGCCTACCCGAACTTTTCTTTTCAGAATTTAGACACAGCTTCCTTTGAACTCATTCAAATGGTTGGTGGAAATCTGTTAAGTGCGTTATTTACAACAGTTCTTATTGTCGCTATCTTTACTCAAGGTGTATCCTCTGTAACAAGTGTAACTCGTTTTTTATATGCGCTTGGTAGAGAATCGATCCTACCAAATAAAATATTCGGCTATGTTCATCCAAAGTTTAAAACACCTGTTTTAAATATCGTGTTTGTATCAATCATTTCATTTTTTTCGATTGTAATTGATCTTGACACAGCAGTAACGTTTGTTAGTTTCGGTGCCCTTACAGCATTTACGTTTGTAAATCTTTCAGTTATTGCACATTATTATGTGAGGAATAAGCAACGGTCGGCCAAACAGACATTCTTGTATCTGGTATTTCCGTTGATTGGTGCTTGCTTTATCGGATGGTTGTTAACATTATTGGAAAAACAAACACTCTTTATCGGAATCACATGGATATTGTTAGGGTTTATCTACATGAGTGTTAGAAAAAATATGTTTAAAAAGCCTGTTTCTGAATTAGGAGAAGGAAAAATAGCTTTAGATAATAGATGATCAAGAAATGATGTTATAAAATATAACATTAAATGTTGCGTAGTGTTCACATTGTATATTATAATGAATTTACTGAATAGATGAAATTGAATAAAGATTCTCATTTTATGAGAACAAAAAGCTCTCTAGGGTTCCGTTCTTAATGTTGGAATTACCCATCATTCCACATGTAAGAAGTCTGGTCCGAGAGAGAGCGTATAGCTGATGGGATCGATATACATAGCTATATACACGGAAGGATAAAAGCCTGGGAGAATATCTCCTAGGCTTTTATCCTTTTTTTATTTATACTACCAGAATTTATATTCTAAGGCTGATAGTATAAGAAAAACTAAGGCTTTCGCCATTAGGACTTGGCGATAAGCCAAGTTTTTCTAATAAGATCAATTAAAGGAGGAACTTTAATGAATAATAGCATTTGGAGTAAAACAATCCCTGCAGGAGGAAAATGGTCGGGAACAATTAGTAAAGGTAGACTAATTCGCTTTACTGCACTTGGTGATGGAGCAAATCTTTCAACACTTATGTATCACGCAAATAACTTAACAGAGCGTTATAACATGCCAGATACGTTAAAGGCACAGCACACATCCCATTTAACAAAGGGACATGTGCTAATGAGTGATAATGGTCGAGTGTTAATAAGCATTGTCGATGATAGTCTCGGTTGGCATGATACCATTAGTGGTTACACAACACGCAAGCAAACAGATGAAAAATATGGTGTAACGAACTATCAAGAACTTCGTAATAACTGGCTTCGAAGTGGTGAAGAAAATTTTGCAATGGAGCTTGTAAGAAATGGCCTTGGAGTTCGAGATATCGTTCCAGTCCTTAACTTATTTACAAAGGTTTATTGTGACGATAATGGTGACATGCACTTTAGTGAAGATCATTGCCAAGAAGGTGCAACAGTTACGCTTCGAACCGAAATGGATACGTTATTTGTTTTCTCAAACACACCAAATCCACTAGATACGAACAGTGAATATCCATCAGTGTCAGTAAAAGTAGAAGTGTTTGAAGCATTGCCCGTAGAGTCAGATGATTATTGTTTGAATTATCGAGAAGAAAATCGCAGAGCTTTTAAAAATACGTGGGAATATCACACACTAGTAGGAACAAACAATCGAGTAGTCGTAAAATAAATCATTTACCAAAAAAATATAAAAGATAACGAGGAGGAAAAAACATGGCTGTTTTAAATTATATTGAAAGTCTACGTAAAGCAGAAGAAGCGATCTATGATCAAATCATTCCTGCAGGTGAAGGCTGGATGCACGAATTATTACCCGGTCAGGTTTTAAGAATCGTAGATTTAGAGGGGAATCAAGCTGCAGATACGTTATTTTATAATGCTGAAGAACCGGATGATCACTATAGTGCAATTATGACGATTGCTAGTCAAGGAAATATTTATCTTTCTACGGGTACGGTTTTACGATCCGAATCGAATAAAGAATTACTTAAAATTGTCGCTGATACATGTGGAAGGCACGATACATTAGGCGGGGCTTGTTCAGCACAAAGTAATACAGTTCGTTATTCCCATGATACACTCCCTATGCATAATTGTCGTGATACTTTTATGCTTCAGTTATCAAAATATGATGGGAAATATACAAAGCGTGATTTAGCACCAAATATTAATTTCTTTATGAATGTCCCAGTAACTCCAGAAGGTGGCCTTCAGTTTGCTGATGGTGTTTCTGCACCAGGACGTTATGTAGAGGTTCAATCCATTGTAAAAACAGTTGCGTTAATTAGTAACTGTCCACAATTAAACAACCCATGTAATGCTTACAATCCAACACCTGTCAGAGTGTTGATTTGGGATAAATAAAACGTCAAAGATTACTAGATGAGGAGAGGTTGGAATGTTCAAAAAAGTACTGATTGCAAACCGTGGAGCTATCGCAGTTAGAATTGAACGCACATTAAAAAAACTAGGAATTTCCTCAGTTGCTGTTTATACAAAAGCAGATCAAGATAGCTTGCATGTAGACAATGCTGATGAAGCCGTTCTAATCGGTGAAGGTGCTGCAAAAGAAAGTTATTTGAATGGAGAATTAATTCTTAAAACAGCACTTGAAACAGGGGCAGAAGCCATCCATCCTGGTTACGGTTTTTTAAGTGAAAATGCTGACTTTGCCAGGGCGTGTCGTGAACAAGGTATTGCCTTTATCGGGCCAACTCCTGAACAAATGGAAGTGTTTGGTCTGAAGCACTCCGCTAGAGAAATAGCTAAGCGAGCAGGAGTACCTATGTTATCTGGAACAGATCTAATTGAAAGTCTAGATATTGCTTTAGAACATGCGAGCAAAATCGGCTACCCAGTTATTTTAAAAAGTACTGCTGGTGGCGGTGGAATCGGGATGCGTGTTTGTGACAATGAAGAAGCGTTACGAACAGCTTACGATGGTGTACATCACCTTGCTGAAACGAATTTTAAAAATGGCGGTCTATTTTTAGAAAAATATATTGCGAAAGCACGACATGTCGAGGTGCAAATTTTCGGTAATCGCTTCGGAGAGGTTGTGACATTGGGTGAACGTGATTGTTCGATTCAACGACGTAATCAAAAGGTGATTGAAGAAAGTCCTGCACCCAACCTATCAAAAGAAGTACGAGAAAATATGTGTAAAGCGGCAAAGCGTTTAGCAGAAGAGGTTGGCTATCGAAGTGCGGGAACAGTCGAATTCCTTTACGATCCTGAATCATCTGAATTTTATTTTTTAGAAGTTAATACAAGATTACAAGTTGAACATGGTGTAACAGAAGAAGTTCTTGGGGTTGACCTTGTTGAGTTGATGCTTAAAGAGGCTGCAGATGAATTACAAGATTTACAATCTCTTATTCAACAGCCAAAAGGTCATAGTATCCAAGCACGTATATATGCTGAAGATTGTCTTCATGATTTCCGCCCAAGCGCAGGTCAACTTGACCAAGCGATTTTCTCAGAAATAGCAAGAAATGAAACATGGATAAGAGATGGCATGACAGTAACCTCCCTTTATGATCCAATGTTAGCAAAAATCATTGTCCACGGTGAAAATCGAGAAGATGCGATTAATAAATTAATTCAAGCACTTAGTGAAACACGTATGTATGGAATTACAACAAATCTACACTATTTACAAGCATTGTTACAAGAAGAGGATTGTAAGGTAGGTAATGTGTTTACTCGCATGTTAAATGGATTTTCACCAGTTGAAAATGCACTAGAGGTGTTAGATGGCGGAGTGCAAACAACAGTTCAAGATTGGCCAGGAAGAACAGGACATTGGGATGTTGGAGTGCCACCTTGTGGACCAATGGATCCTTTGTCGTTTAGAATCGGGAATGAATTATTAGGAAATGATGATGACGCACCGGGACTCGAGTTTACATTACGTGGTGGCTCTTACAGCTTCAGAAATGATATGTGGTTTTGCTTAACAGGTGCTGACATGGAAGCAAAGATTGATAATGTAGCAGTCACAATGTATAAGCCAGTTTTAGCGAAAAAAGGTCAAGTCTTATCATTTGGCGAAGCAAAAATTGGTATGCGAACGTACATGTTGATTGCTGGCGGATTTGATATGCCGAAAATTCTTGGTAGCTCATCAACCTTTACGCTAGGTGGATTTGGTGGTCATGGTGGTCGTGCACTTCGTACTGGAGATGTATTAGCAGTTCATAATCATACGATAACAAATCAAGTAGAAGCACTAGCACCAATCCATCAACCACAGGTGAACCGTGTTTGGACAATAGGTGTAATACCAGGCCCACATTGTACCGAAGAATTTTTACAAGCTGGCTATTTAACACAACTGACTGAAACAAAATGGGATGTACATTTTAATAGTTCACGTACAGGAGTCCGTCTGAATGGACCTGCACCACTTTGGACACGTGAAGATGGAGGAGAAGCTGGTTTACATCCATCTAACATTCATGATAATGCATATGCAATAGGGACTCTAGATTTAACAGGAGATATGCCGATTTTACTTGGACCTGACGGGCCTAGCTTAGGTGGATTTGTTTGTCCTGTTACAACAGCCTCTGCAGAGTTTTGGAAAATTGGTCAATTACACCCTGGAGATACAGTTAAATTTCAGCTAATTACAGTAGAAGAGGCTGCTCGATTACGTAACCTACAAGAAGAGAACCTTCAAGCAATTGGTAAAAATCACGCTTCTCTTTTAAAAGAAGTAGAGCTTCCACAATCAGAAGTAGAGTTAACACCTGATTATCCAGTATTAGCTTTTGAAAAGAAGAATCGAAAATTCCCGATTACAATTCGTTGTTGTGGTGATGAAAACTTACTTGTTGAATATGGCGAGATGGAGCTAGATCTACTACTAAGATTCCAAGCACATATTCTAATGGATGCGATTCAAAATAGCGGGGATATACCAGTATTGGATTTAACACCTGGAATTCGTTCCTTGCAAATTCACATCGATGCAGCAAAAATGACTGTAAAAGAGGCATGTGTAAAAGTATTAGAAATCGATAGTCAATTGCCACCACTTGAATCGATACAAGTACCATCGAGAATTGTTCGTTTACCACTGTCATGGGATGATCCTTCGGTACAATTAGCAACAGAACGTTATCAACAAAATGTTCGACCTGATGCCCCGTGGTGTCCTAGTAATTTAGAATTTATTAGGCGAATAAACGGATTAGATACTATCGAAGATGTAAAAAATGTCGTATTTGATGCCAATTATCTTGTCCTTGGATTAGGTGATGTTTATTTAGGAGCACCAGTTGCAACACCAATAGATCCTCGTCATCGACTTGTCACAACGAAATATAACCCAGCACGAACTTGGACACCAGAAAACGCTGTTGGTATCGGTGGAGCTTACATGTGTGTGTATGGTATGGAAGGTCCTGGGGGGTATCAATTTGTCGGTCGAACAATTCAAATGTGGAATCGTCTTCGTTCAACAGAGAGCTTTGAGCCAGGCAAACCATGGCTATTACGTTTCTTTGATCAAATTCAATTTTATCCAGTTGAAGCAGATGAGCTTCTTGAAATGCGGGAAGACTTCCTTCGTGGAAGATTTGAAGCAGATATTACAGAAACAACTTTTGATCTTGGCGAGTATTTGAAGTTCCATGAAGAAATTAAGGAAAGTACAGAGCAATTCCGAATTCGTCAGCAAGAGGCCTTTAAAGCAGAGCGTGAAAGATGGAAGGAACTAGGAATAGAGGAGCATGTTTCTGTGGAGGATACAGCAGGCCCGACAGAAGAAGATGCCGTTCCAGCTGGAGCAACTGCTGTACGCTGTTCAATGCCGGGAAGTGTATGGAAGGTACTTGTATCAGCAGGACAAGAAGTGAAGAAGGGTGACATTCTTATAATAGAAGAAAGTATGAAAATGGAATTTCCTCAAACGGCTCCATGTGATGGGACAATTGCAGATGTGTATGTAAAACCTGGTGATGCTGTTCATGCAGGACAATTAATTGTCAGTATCATGGATAAAGCAAATGAAAAGGTGGGTGTTACTCAATGAATAAAGTAGAGATTCCGAATAAATTAACAATTGCTTGGTTACGTGAGAAATATTTTAATAATGAAATCAAGCCAGAAGAAGTGATTGCGGAAATCATCCAACGTGCCAAAGAAGATGAGGGGTTGAATATTTGGATCACACCACCTGTCATAGAAAATATCCAGCCTTATCTAGATCGTTTATCAAACCTTGACATGGAATTGTCACCTCTCTGGGGAATTCCATTTGCGATCAAAGATAATATTGACTTGGCAAATGTTCCAACAACTGCAGGTTGTGCTGAGTATGCTTATACACCAGAGAAACATGCAACAGTGGTAGATAGACTAATCGCAGCAGGAGCGATTCCAATTGGGAAAGCAAATTTAGATCAATTTGCGACAGGATTAGTTGGTACGAGAAGTCCTTACGGAGAAACACATAATTCACTACGACCGGAGCTTATAAGCGGTGGTTCAAGCTCTGGATCTGCAGTAGCTGTTGCAAGAGGGCAAGCTGTTTTCTCACTTGGAACTGACACAGCAGGTTCAGGTCGTGTTCCAGCTGCATTGAATGATCTTGTTGGGTTGAAATCAAGTCTGGGTGCATGGCCAACCAAAGGTGTTGTTCCAGCATGCGCAAGTTTGGATTGTGTCACTGTTTTTTCGCATAGCTTAGAAGATGTATACAAAGTAGATGCAGTTGTTCGAGGTGTTGATAAACAAGATCCATGGTCCCGTAATCTGCAACTACCAATAGGGAATTCACCAAAAAAAATCTGCTTGCCAAAGGAGCCCTTGGCATTTTATGGTCCATATGAAGAAGAGTATCGGAACGCTTGGAATACAGCTTTAGAACAGCTAGAACAATTGAACATTCCGATTGAATATATTGATTATCGATTATTTGCCGAAGCTGCAGCCATTCTTTATGATGGGCCTTTTGTAGCGGAACGTTGGGCAGACTTAGGAGAATTTATTGAAGAGCATCCTGGGATAACTTTCCCTGTAACAGAACAGGTGTTACGTTCTGGAGCTTCATCAAAATATGATGCTGCATCAGTCTTTCATTCCATGCATCAATTACAAGCCTTCAAGCTTGAAGCTAGAAAACTTTTAAAGGATGCTGTCCTCGTTACACCAACAGCTGGTGGTACATGGACTCGTGATCAAGTAAGAGAGGATCCTATTAAAACAAATAGTGATATGGGGCGTTATACGAACCATTGTAATTTATTAGATCTATGTGCTGTTGCAGTTCCAGCAGGAGAAGCAGCTACGAATACACCTTTTGGTATTACTTTATTTGCTCTTTCAGAGAATGAAGGATTAATAGCAGGTGCAGCAGAAGCTTTTGTAACTAAAAAACCTACGAAACAGAAGACAACGTATGTTGCGGTATGTGGATTGCATATGCGCGGCTATCCATTAGAAAAGCAAATGCTTGAATGTGGTGCAACCTTTGTTCGGGAAGCTGTAACAGCTGAAAAATACCAATTTATTAAGCTGCCAACAGAGCCAGCAAAGCCAGGACTCATTAAAAAGCAAACAGGTGGAAAAGCCATTCATTTAGAGATCTGGGAAATGCCTTTGCACTCTTTTGGAGCATTTGCAGCATCAATTCCTGCACCGCTTGGAATCGGAAAAGTGGAGTTGCAGGATGGTGTAGAAGTACCAGGATTTATATGTGAGGGCTATGCAGTTGAAGGTGCAGAGGATATAACAGAATCTGGAAGCTGGAGAAAAGTGCCTGTAAAAAATCGATAATTAATATCTACGTAGGGTTCCTTGAAAGCTTTTTCACCTATCAAACTACTGCTGAACGATATGAAAATATCGATCCCTTATGACCGATCAGGGATATAAGGCGACCCAGCCTTCAGGAACGGAGCTTCCAAAATCAGAGCAATCAGTCAAATCTTCAATGGTAGGATTGAAACCTTTTGAATATCAATCCCCAAAGACCGAAGCTGAATTTTTTAATGAATTTAAACTTACTACGGAATTTAACAATGTTGCTAATACTGAAACTGTTATTGGTAAAACGTCACTGATTTATGTCAAGGAGTTAGGTTGGGTTAATGATGTTGAGTTTGTAGGAAATCTAACAGGACAATAAGAAAGGGAACCCTCCTTTATTTCATTTGATATTGGGAAGAAAGATAGGCGTTTTTTATTCTTGCTGCAGAATATGCTGCCTCAACACAAGCTGCTCGTAACATTTTATTAACTTTTCTCGTTTTTTGTCAAACAATGATCTGCAAAATGGTAATGTGAAGTGGGATTCAATTGAAACATCAGACAGAGGCGGAATAGACGAGTTTGAAGAAGAAGTAAACAACAAACTTTACAAAGGAACTTTGAAGCTAGGAAACGGAACGTACCATCTTGATATTTTTAATAGTGAGCTACTTTCTGTGAATTTAGTAGAAGAAATGTAATAGATTAATAGTTTAGAGAGCGTTACGATGAATTTCATTTCGTAAAAATAACCAAATCTCCAAGAACTATTATTACAAAAAGATCCCAATAGGGTAAACCCTATTGGGACTTTTCTGTTTTCTTGAGAATGCTATATATCAATTTATTATTTATATTGCGTGATTTTATTCTTTATTTTGCGCGAAAAAAGCTATCTATTACTTAAGATAGCCTCAATTCGTTTTATTTAATTCCAATTACTAAACTATCTCGTGCTGCTTCAACAACATCGGTGGTTATAGTGTCTAACTGGTTTATCTCTAAAATTCTTTCTATTTGAGAAAAAAGCCTTTGAATAAGTCTAAAATTCCCACCTGTTATTCTGATAATACTAGAAATGGCTTCATAATCGGAAAAGTCCTCCATTTTTATAGAAAACCCCAATTCTTTCCATTTGTACTGTAATATATGATGGGTTTCATCTTTGCTTAATTTATCAAATTCGTGTGCGAAACCAATTCGAGAGTATAATTGAGGATATCTTGCTAAACGCTTTTCTATTCCTGGCATACCAATTAATATCATAGCAATATCATTTTGATCGTAAATATCTCTTAATTGCTCTAAGTTTTGCATTTTTAATCGGTCTATCTCATCCACTATTACTAAATCTATGTCTTCTGCCCAATCCATTGAATACTTCTCTTCTTGATTCAAATATAAAGCCTTATACTTAGTCTTTACAATACCAAGCTTGCCACCCAAGAGATCGATATCACTTATCATTTTTGTTGCTTTTACAGCAGGGGCTGTATAGAAAAGCGTTCGACTATCTAGTATTCTTGAGTCTGCATTTATTCCAATATCATCTGCTCTTTTATAAGCGATTTGTTTTTCTACATAATCCCAATTCGAATAGTATCGAGATGACAAAGTCTTACCTACACCAGGTAATCCATAACAAATTCCAATGTATTTATACTTTATACATGCATCACAAAATTCAGCAAACCTTTTATATTCTTTCGTCTCAATAAATTTTTTTGTTTTATTCATTGAAATACCTCTTAAGTTTTGACTTTTTAGGTTTACTTTTTTCAATATTCGTCTCCATTTCAGTTTGTTTCGTTAATACAATACTATCTGCTATGGTTTGATTATTATAAAGATCTTTTTTTAAGTCTTTTCTACGTTTATTTCTTGCAGAAACTATATCTTTTAAATCAACAGTATAATCAGAGATTTCTGGTGCAATTGCAGTACATATGTATTTATCTTGATAAAAGACACGAACCTCAGCGATATCTCTAGGATCATATCGAATGATAACTGTTTCACCCACATATGCTGCTAAATTGGTATTGATATATCTAAGCCCTTGAAAGTAAATTCCATCCGTATGAACTTTTCTTGATTTGGCAACGTTTAACAATAAAAGATCAAAATCCTCAAGGCTGTCGGGCATATTTGGTAAGAAACCCGATTGGCTCCACCTTAGTATAGGCGCAATTTTAGTCGTTCCATGAGGACGATTGTGATATACACTTATTATAAATTCATTTAACTTATTATCTAATTCTTGTAAAGTTAGATGGTTTCTCATTGAATTATTTCCAATATAACCGGGAAGATCTTGTAAGAATAGTTGATTAATAGTTAGGAAGAATCTTTCTATTTTTCCTCTTCCTCGTGGTACACCAACTGTTGAAAAGACTAAGTTCATCTTTAAATCAATAGCTACTTGTTCTAAGTGTTTTGATGTGAAGTCACTGCCATGATCCGTGTAAAACTTTTCAGGGATTCCGCAAATTCCCCAATCTTTTCTTTTTTTCTGCCAAATGGCTTGGTGTAATGCTAAAGATGTTTGAATAGCAGAGGGGGCACTAAAACTGAGAAAATATCCTGTAACAGCTCGACTGAAGTCATCCATAATAATTGTTAACCAAGGGCGTTCCAATATATTTTTTTCATTATATACCATAATATCAAGTAAGGTATGATCTGCTTGCCAAATTTCATTTGGTTTACTTGCCTCAGTTCGATGAACAAAGTCGAATGAATTTTGATATTCCTTTTCTCCTTCATAAGCTAATTTTTTTAGTGCAGGAGAAATTGATTTTGCTATTGTGTACACTTGAGTATAACTAGGTTTTTCTATTTTCTTTTGCTCGCAATATTCACAAATTTTTCTGTGGGTTGAGGTTACAGAAGATCTTCTGTTTGATAAAATTAGTCGCTCAATTTCATCTGTAACCTCTTTGCTTATTCGTAACTTTCCAATATCGGATCGTTCTTTTCTTACAAGTCCTTTTAATCCATAATTATTATATTTTTGAACCCATAGTTGCAGCGTTCGAATTGGTATATTTTTCTCTTTCGAGATATGTCTAATCGATATTTGTTCTAAAATATGAGGCTTAATAATTTCATACTTTTTCATTGCCTCTGATCTCCTTTTTTCTGAAAAAGAAGTAAGATGAGGAAGTTTATTATTCATGAATTTAACACTCCCTTTTTCAATACTAATTATTGTAAACAACCTACTTAGAACTATTTAAGTACCTATATTAGCCTGGTCACAAGGTTAATACTCTAGTCCGTCAGATAGTTTATATAAAATGTAAATTAAAGAGCCGGCTAAATTTGGTATTCCTAATTCACCTTGTCTAAATACCTATACAGCGTGGTTTTACTGATACCAGTCGCAGCTGTAATTTGCTTAATTGTATAGTCTTTACTCTTATACATCTTAACAGCTATGGCAACCGCAAAAGTTGGTAATGCGGCTAATAACTCAAGGTTAATTTGAAACGAGAGTTTCTCATCTGGCAATATTAATTCTTGCCCAACCAAAGCTGCCATGATTGCTTCTGGGACATAGTTCAGCCAACGCATTCCCCAAAATGGTTTTTACAACTATTTACAAACCACGTAAGGAAACATAACGTAGTACAAGACGATTGAATGTTGAGGGTGTTATCTTGAGTTACAAGGAAACAGAAAGAAATAGATGCTCTCTGGTATGACTGGTCATACCAGATGAAAAACATCTACGTATTTTCCAAATTCACGGAAAAGGAAGGGATGTCCTTGGTAGCGATAGAACGAGAGGTAGTTACATTTCAGAACGTTAATAAAGTTTACAATAATGAAACAATTGCTTTAAGTGACTTTAATTTGTCAGTAAAAGAAGGTGAACTCGTAAGCTTTTTAGGACCTTCTGGGTGTGGGAAATCAACAGCATTACGGATGATAGCTGGATTAGGGGAACCAACGGAAGGCTCCGTCAAAATCTTTGGGAAATCGCCCAAAGAAATCATTAAAGAAACAAATGATATTGCGTTTGTCTTCCAAGACGCCAATTTATTACCTTGGAGAACAGTACTTGATAATGTCCATTTACCTCTTGAGCTAAGGGGAGGTAATAAACAGGAACATAAAGAAGAAGCGATTCGTGTACTTGAGATGGTTGGATTAAAGGATAACCTGAAGGCATATCCCCGCCAATTGTCTGGGGGAATGAAAATGAGGGTGTCCATCGCTCGGGCATTAGCGGCTAAGCCAAAACTTTTGTTAATGGATGAGCCGTTTGCAGCCCTAGATGAAATCACTAGACAAACATTACAAATGGAATTACTTGATATTTGGCAAAAGGAAAATATGACAATCCTATTTGTTACTCATAACGTGTACGAGGCTGTTTTCCTTTCTACTAGAATCGCAGTGATGTCTGCGCGACCTGGTAGATTATCATCACTACTTGATATTGATTTACCATTTCCACGCCAATTAAATATTAGAACAGATCTTCGTTTTACTGAATATGTCGATCAAGCGTCTGAAGAGCTCGAAGGCAGTAATGAAAGGAGAGTGAAGGTTTAATGTCTATGCCTACTGTAGAGGTAACAAGTAAACAGGATCTAATAACCAAAAAAGCGAGTAAAAGCAAAAATCACATTTGGAATAAGTTTATACAATTCTATCTTGGTCCGATCGTTGCCTTCGTTGTCTTTATTGCGATATGGCAGACAGTACCTGTGCTTTTAGGGCTAAAACACTACATCTTACCTAAGCCAACTGATGTTGTAAATGCAGCCATTACAGACTGGCATCTATTATGGCCAGCCGTTCAAATTACCGTCGTTGAATCAATTCTAGGCTTTATAGTCAGTGCAGTTGTCGGTATCTTCGTTTCTGTCCTACTGGCTAGCTCGAAAATTTTAGAAAGAAGTATCTATCCTTACGCGATTATTTTACAAACGATTCCTGTAGTTGCTGTAGCACCAATTGTCGTCATTTGGTTTGGTGCAGGATATAACTCGATTGTTGTCATTTCATTTTTAATTGGATTTTTTCCAGTGATCTCAAATACACTGATGGGTCTGAATTCTGTCGATAAAAATATGAATGATTTATTTACCCTTTACAACAGTTCTAAATGGCAACGTATGTGGAAGTTAAGAATTCCATCGGCATTACCGTATATCGTGGCTGGGTTGAAAATCTCTTGTACATTGTCAATTGTTGGTGCAATTGTAGGTGAATACATTGCTGGAATTGGTGGAGGTAAAGGTGGTCTTGGGTATTCCATTACTGTTGCCTCTGTTCAAGTAAAGACACCTTACTTATTTGCTTGTGGAATCACTGCGGCAATCTTAGGAATTGGGTTTTATCTTCTAGTTAGCTTGTTTGCTAACGTAATGCTTAAATCCTGGCACGAGTCAGCTATGAAGAGTGAAAAATAAAAAATAGAAGAGGTGTTAGTAGATGGGGAAAATTGGGGGATTAAAGAAAGTAAGCATGTTGTTACTTAGTATGGCTGTTATTTTGTTAGTAGCGGCTTGTAGTGGGAAAGAGGCAGGAAGTACTACTGAAGCTGAGAGCTCGACGGAAAGTGAAGGAACTCAGGAACAAAAATCTGTAAAGCTTGTTTTAAACTGGTTTGCACAGGCTGGACATGGCGGAATATACGCAGCAAAGGACCAAGGCTTCTTTGAGGAAAAGGGCTTAGATGTAACAATCGAACCAGGTGGTCCACAGGTTTCATCCATCCAGATGGTTGCTTCAGGCAGTGCAGACTTTGGTATTACCCACGGGGACCAACTAGTTGTGGCAAGAAACCAAGGGATTGAGCTCGTTGCGCTAGCGGCAATTTATCAAAACAGTCCACAAGCATTTATGTTCCATAAGGGACACGGTATTGAAGACTTTGATGAAATTAATGGTCGAACAGCCTTTATCCAATCCGGTATTACATATTGGGAATATTTAAAAAGCAAATATAATTTAGGTGAGGTTAAGGAATTAGCGTTTACTGGAGATCATATGAATTTTATAGGTGACGTTGCATCCGTCAACCAAGTTTATGTAACGGGAGAACCATTTTTTATGGAACAACAAGGAATCGAAACAGAAGTAAAGTTAATTTCTGAATCTGGTTATGATCCATATAATTATGTTCTATATGTAACGAAGGATTATCTAGAAGAGAATGAAGAGACTGTAAAGAACTTTGTAACAGCTTTTGTAGAAGGCTGGGATTATTTTAAAGAAACACCAGATGAAACATTAGAATTAATCCAAGGAGTGAATCCTGATAAATCAATGGAAGCTTTACAGTTTGAAAATGAAGTGATGAAAGATTTTTCATATGTTGGAGACGCAGCAGAACATGGTTTTGGTTACATGTCGGAAGAAAGATGGTCTACATTAATTGACCAACTGAATGAAGCAGGCGTGTTAGATAAAGAAATTGCTGCAACAGATATCTTTACAACCGAGTACTTACCTAAGAAGTAATGAAAAAAATAGTGCCAACAAGTGGTTGGCACTTCCTTTGAAAATAAATAGGAGGTTGAAAAGATGAAAAAAGTAGTGAAGAATGTTCGATTCGAAGATAAGCTATTGGATTTGGTAATTGAAAATGGTGTCATCCAGGAGATCGTAAAATCTAGTATGGATACTGATTTTTCTAGTTATGATGCGAAAGGTCTTTTATATTTACCAACACTCGCAGATATGCATTGTCATGTAGACAAGCATTTTCTTGGTGAGTCATGGCGCCCACTTCAACCATTTATTACATTACCGAAGCAATTGAAATTTGAAAAAGAGATGCTGTCAACAATGCAGTGCTCTGTCGAAGAACGTTCCTTACTCATGGCTGAATTAATGTTAAAACAAGGAACAACGAAAATTCGCACCCATGTTGATGTAGATCCTGAAATTGGATTGGAGCATTTAGAAGCAGTTGTTCAGCTGCGTGAACAATTAAAAGATGTGATGGAAATAGAAATCGTGGCCTTTCCTCAGCAAGGCTTAATAAAATCGAATTCTGTAGGTATTTTGAAGGAGGCACTCCGTAACGGAGCTGATCTTGTGGGAGGAGTCGATCCAGCTGGTCTTGATAAAAGAGTGGAGGCAAGCTTAGAAGCAATGTTTGAGTTAAGTGCAGAATTTGATGCAGGTATTGACTTACATCTTCATGATCCAGGTCATCTAGGGAAATACACGATAGATCTAGTGACAGACTTTACAAGTCAAACACAAAAGCAAGGAAGAGTTGCGGTGAGTCATGCCTATTGTTTAGGTATGCTTTCTGACGCTGAATTAAGTGATACTATGTCAGCCTTAAGGGAAACAGAGGTATCCATTATTTCAAGTGTTCCAATTGATCGTCCGATGCCGCGTGCAGAGTCACTGCTTGCTGCGGGTGTAACCTTCCAGCTTGGAAATGATAACATCCGTGATGCTTGGTCACCATATGGAAACGGTGATATGCTGCAAAGGGCTTCACGTTTGGCAGAGAAGAGTGGATGGGTTACAGATGAACAATTAATCAAAGCCTATTCTTTCATAACGAATCGTTCCTTGTTCCCAAGAGTCGGTGAAAAGGCTGATTTCATGCTAGTAGACGCAGAAAACATTCAGCATGCCATGGCTTCTGTTCCGAAGCGGGAAGCGGTTTTTTCAAAAGGGAACCTTATCTCTGGGAAAGAACACAATTTAATTAGTCAATACATATCTAGCTAATTCTCAAGAACCCCCGTCTGGATGTAGACGGGGTGTTATTCCAACTGTTTATAAATTGCGTTAGAAAACGTAACGTAATGCAAGACGATTGAATATTGGTGGTGTTATCGTGAGTAACAAGAAACCGTAATTGGTAGATCTCTGGAAAGATCGGTCACCTGCTGTTAACGGAAAATTAAGCGCGTGAGGAGAAACTAACATGATAGTAGTGAGTGAAACCGTTCAAAAATTTTTACTAGATTATATTAGAAAGAAGGGTCTTCAAACGGGTGATAAACTTCCGTCTGAAAGAGAGTTGGTTCAACTATTAGAAGTAGGAAGGTCATCTGTTAGAGAAGCTCTCCAAACTCTTACTGAGAGAGGTATTATTGAAAAGCAAGCTGGAAAGGGAGCGTATTTAAAAACGACAATTCATCATCATGAATTTAAGGACATCACTACATGGTTACATTCGATCGATATAAACCAATCTTTGGACTTACTAGAATTCAGAAAAGGAATAGAAGTCAAAATTGCTTTTTTAGCTGCAAAAAGAAGGAATGATGATTGTATTGAAAAACTGGAAAAGTCTATAGAGGATTTGAGGATTTGTATCGCAAATGGAACATCCATTATTGTTCCGGACCTAGACTTTCATGGAACCTTAGCCACAGCTACACAAAATGCTGTCATCGTCAACGTTTATAAGTCCGTAGTTGATAATTTTAAAAAGGTAAGAATAGAAATGGCGATTAATGACGACATAGATCTTGCTTATTATTATCATAGAGAAATTTTAAAAGCAGTGAAAGAAAAGAACTCGGAAAGAAGCAGTATGCTAATGGAAAGGCATCTCGAGGATGTTCAACATAATTACCGAACGATGGTATCCGAATTAGGCTTGTTACCAGAGGTAGGAGAGTCTTGTTAATTTCGTCATTGAAAGTAAACTGGTAGGACTGGTCTTACCAGTTATGACGGCAAATCATTTAATAGAGGAGGCTAATGATGCTAGATACGTTGTTTCACAAAGTTTCCATTCAAAACTGCGATCATGTCATGGATGTAGGTGTTCAGAATGGAAGAATTACCTATTTATCTAAAGCAGAAGAGCAGGTACCTCATGCAAAGCAAATAATTAAAGCAGATGACAGTGTCTTATTACCAGGACTTGTTGAGCCGCATATTCATTTAGATAAAGCATATTTACTTGATCAAATGAAGCAAGACGCTACGACGTTAGATGAGGCAATTCGATTAACAGGTGATTTAAAAAAAGGTTTTACAAAAGAAGATATTAAACAACGCTCTATTAAAGTATTAGAAAATTGTCTTACATATGGTGTCACCCACCTAAGGTGTCATGTAGAAGTAGACCCAATTGTAGGATTGAAAGGTATGGAGGTTTTATTAGAGCTTAAAGAGCAATACAGCAACCGTATTGATATACAACTCGTTACTTTTCCTCAGGAAGGTATTTTTCAACAAAAAGGAACAGCTGAACTTATGGAAGAGTCCCTGATCATGGGTGCAGATGTTATTGGCGGGATACCATACAATGATCCGAATCCACTAGGTCATCTTGATTTTGTTTTTGAATTAGCTCATAGATATGATAAACCACTCGATTTTCATGTAGATTTTTCCGATGACCCGAACCAATTAGCGATAAAAGATATTATTAGTAGAACGCAAGCATACGAATTTGAAGGACGAGTGTCCGTAGGGCATTTAACGTCACTTGGATCTGTACCTTATGACCAAGCGAAGCAAATTGCTAGAGATATTGCGAAAGCAGACATTCATGTGATGTCACTGCCGGCAACTGATTTATTTCTCAATGGTAGAAATGATAAGGAACGAGTTAGGCGAGGTGTGACACCTGTAAAGCTCCTTTTAGAAGAAGGGGCAAATGTGATCGTTGGAACGAATAACATTCAAAACCCGTTTACCCCTTTTGGCACAGGTGATCCATTAGATATAGCCTTACTATTAGCACATGTTGCACAGATGGGAACCTTAAAGGATGCTAAAACATTACTGGATATGACAACCACTCATGCTGCGAGGGCATTAGGAATACGATCACATGGAATCGCGCTTAACAATCCGGCGGACCTTGTTTTATTTGATACAAAGAACATCCGGAATGTTTTATTAGAACGACCGAAGAGGTTAGGGGTATGGAAAAAAGGTGTGCAGGTGGTTAGGGATAAGACTGTCATTCGCTAACGGGCTTGAATCGATTCCATATGGTCGAACCACTCGGTGTTCTAGACAAGATTATACAATACAGACCCTCCAGCAAGAATTACAAGACATTCATTTACGGAAAGTAGGCACCCTTATTTATTTACATTAGCGTCGTCGGTAATTGATATAGTTTTTTCTACTAATGACTGCAGTATTAAAATGACTGCTTGGTTCATGGCATGAATCTGAAATAAATATGGATAGTTACTAACTAAAATAAACAGTTGAATGGAGAGTGAACAATGAAAAATGTTAAAAAATTGAGGTTCCTGATTATAGTCTTGGCATTTACAGTAATTGTTGGTTGTTCATTGAATAATGAGAAGCAGGTGACTTCTTTGAAATCACCAAAAGAGCTAGAGCCAGTTACACAAGTGTTGAATTGGTTTGCCCAACCAGAACAAGGTGGATTGTTTGCTGCCAAAGTAAAAGGCTATTACGAAGAAGCGGGATTGGATATGACAATTCAGCAAGGAGGACCACAAGTATCCTCCATTCAGATTGTATCTTCCGGGGAAGCTCAATTCGGTATGGCTCAAGGTGACGAACTGCTTATAGCCAGATCGAGAGGGATTCCTGTCGTTGCTTTAGCAGCACAATTCCAAATCAATCCTACTGCTATTCTCTTTCATAAAGGTGAAAATGTAGATAGCTTCGAGGATTTAGACAGCCGTACTATATATTTGGTACCAGGATCGCAGTATTGGGAGTATTTCAAAGAGAAATTTGAGCTGAATAATGTGAATGAGCTTGCATTTACAGGTAATTTCACCGGATTTGTTGAAGATAGAGCGTCTATGACGCATGCTTACGTAACTGCAGAGCCAATCACAATGGCTGGACTTGGTGTAGAGACGGAATATATCCGTACGCACGATTTCGGCTATCAGCCCTACGCAAATGTTATTTTTACCACGGAAGAACAAATCAAGGAAAACCCAGAAATTGTAAAAAAGTTTGTTCAAGCAAGTGTAAAAGGCTGGGAATACTACAAGACGAATTACGAAGAAATCAACCCGGATATCAAAGAAATGAGTCCTGACCTAGATCTTGAAGACATGAAACTGAGGGCAGAAGCTTCGATGGATTTGATCTTCGGGGAAGAGGCAAAAACTGAGGGCTTTGGTACGATGTCTAAGGAAAGATGGGAGACTCTGCAGGACCAGCTCTTTGAACTCGGCATTATAGAGGAAAAAGTTGATGTATCTAAATTGTATGACACCTCCTTTTTACCTAAACCTTAATGATTTCTATAAGAATGGAGTGCAGAGCAGGTGAAGAAATGGATAACAAATATTATGATAAACAACGAGCTTTGCCATGTCGGCATAGAAGGGGGCCTAATTACCTCCACTATTCCTGCGGATATTCTTACTCCCGAGGGAGAACCAATTATTTGGAATGGGCGGGGGATGCTTTTGCTTCCTGCCTTTAAGGATTACCACACCCATTTGGACAAAAGCTTCTTGGGAGAGGGATGGGTATCAAGGCCTAAGCTTGATCATATTATAGAAATGATTCAGTTGGAAAAGACGTTGCAATCTGGCTTGCAGCGTCCCATTCTTATACGAGCAGAAGAAGCCTTGGAAAGAATTGTGCAGTCAGGTACTTTATATGTCCGGGTACATGTAGATGTTGATCCGCATATTGGACTAAAGCATTTAGAATCAATCCTTTACCTTAAAGAACGGTTTAAGGATCGGATTCACATGGAGATCGTTGCGTTTCCCCAACAAGGACTACTGAACCATGAATCTATCTTATTGATGAAGGAGGCGCTTCGGAACGGGGCTGAGCTTGTAGGTGGAGTTGATCCTGCTGGAGTTGATAGGGACATGGATCGCAGTTTAGATGTTCTATTTGATTTAAGCGGAGAATTTGATTCCCACATTGACCTGCATCTCCATGATCCCTATCAAATAGGCAAAAAAACAATTTTAAAAATGATTGAGTTAACAAAAGCTTCAGATCGTAGTGGTAAAGTTGCAATTAGTCATGCCTATTGCCTCGGCCAATTGGATCGAGAGGAACTAGAGGAGGTGGCGGAGGGGCTAGTAGCACAGAGGATCTCGATTATTTCAAGTGTACCAATCGATACTCCTCTACCGCCGATTCCTCACCTTAGGAATCTTGGGGTCAAAGTGCATCTGGGGACGGATCATCCGACGATGGATGCATGGACGCCTTTCGGCTGCAATGACATGTTAGAAAAGGCGAGAAGATTGGCGGAAATGCATATGTGGTTTGACGATGATAGCATGATCGATGCCTATACTTTTATTGGTATCCACCCTGACAAGATTCATGAGGGAAGCCCTGCGAACTTCTCCCTTGTCCAGGCACTGAATCCCCCACATGCGCTAGCTACTCTTCCTCCACGCGAGGTTGTTTTCTATAATGGTCGGCCAGTTGCAGGCAGAATGATGTCGTAATAAAAAAAGTAGGCGCTTCATGTCCTCTGCGATTGGAGGTGTACCGTCATGACCCTTGTATATAAAGCAAAAGAAGTAATGGAAAAGTTAGCAATTAAAGTATCAGTATTTAAAAAGTATATATCGTTCCTTGAAAAAGAAGCGATTATGATTCAATAAAATCAGTAAGGTCTTCGGCTATTTACTGATGAGGATATAAAGACGTTAGAAAAGTTCATTGAATTAAGCAATTCTGACGGCATGACCCTTGAGTCTGTTGCAAGAATGATTGGAAATATAAAACAGAAGAGTAACTGTCATGCCATCATAGAGGAAAACGAACAGAGTCATGATGTTATTACTCTTATTACTACTGAAGTTACTAGCTCTAGAAGAACAAGCGAAGCTACATTCTATTCAACTTCAACAAATGCAAGAACAATTAAACAGAATAGAAGTAGTCAAAATGAACTGGATTTCAAGCTAGTCCAATCATTAGGAGAGTCTCAAGAAACGAAAAAGTTGTTATTAGAAGTAAAGGAGCAAATTATTGCAACTCAAGAAAAGAAAAGTTGGTGGCAAAAATTATGGAAAGGATGATTTTTTTATGAAAAGTATAGGTGTAGTAAGAAAAGTAGACTAGTTGGGGATAATTGTTATTCCAATTGAATTACGTAGTGCTTTTGGATAAGCATTGTGGACCCACTAGAGATTTATGTAGAATAAGATCAAATAATCTTAAAAATATACAACCCAAAAAAGACCTATAACACAAATCAAAAAGAGAGCAAACTGCTAACAATAGTCTGCTCTCTTCGTTGGTTGTAAGTTGATTTGGGGTCTTTCAAGTACTAATTTATATAATAACACTAGTAATTACCAAAAGTAAAAATCATCCTCTAGTAGAAGATGATTTTTGAAAAGTCGTTATTGTATCTTTGGTCCCCTAATTACTCTTCTGCAAACTTAAAAAACTCGGGTGGATTGGGTGCAGCGGGTCGACTGTGACCCTAATACAGACGACACTTGCAATGCAGTTCTATATAACAACTCAGTTCCGACTGCTAAATCATCATATCTAGCGAATTCAGCGGGATTGTGACTGATACCATCTTTACATCTTACAAAGATCATTCCAATGTCACACACATTTGACATAATGACTGAATCATGAAAAGGTCCACTCACCATCATTGGAGAGTCTAGCTCCATCATCTTGCTTTCTTTAAGGATTATTTCTTGAATCCATTCTGGACAGTCTACTGGTTCTAAGTTTGTATCTTCTTGAAGCTCAGCTGTAAGTTTATACTGAGCTGCCACTTCTTCAATCATAGTACGGATTTGTTGTTCATAGCGATTTCGGCGGTTTAAATCAATATCGCGCAAATCAATGGTGAATTCTACTTCTTCTGGTATAATACTCGCCGAATCAGGAAATACCTTTAAACTTCCTACCGTTGCAACAGAAGGTGTATTAGGATTTTGTCTAACAATACGATTTATTTCTCCAATTATCTTTGCAGCTCCCAATAACGCATCTTGCCGTAAATTCATTGGTACAGAACCTGCATGACCTGCAAAGCCCTTTAACTTAACGGTAAGCCATAACGGACCGCCAATACCTGATACAATACCAACAGGTTTATTTTGCACATCAAGAATAGGTCCTTGTTCAATGTGCAATTCAAGAAATGCACCGATAGCACCAGGTGGATACACTGACTCTTCTAATTTGTCCGGATCACATCCAAAATCAATTAGAGCCTGCCTGCGAGTTATTCCATCCTTATCAGCCCGTTCAAGTTCTCCAGGTTCTAATTTTCCAACAATCCCTCTTGAGCCAAAAAGTCCCTTTTTAAATCTCCAGCTTTCCTCATCACAAAATGATATGATTTCAATTGGAAATTCGGGAGTAATACCTTGCTCTGTTAACGTCATGGCTACTTCAACACCTGCCAATACACCAGATGTTCCATCAAACCGTCCGCCATAAGGCTGCGAATCAAGATGAGAACCAATCATTAAGATAGGACCTTCAGGATTTTTTCCTTCCAATCTTCCAATTAAATTCCCGAAATTATCAATTCGAACCGTCATTCCAGCTTCTTTCATCCAACCGGATACTACAGAAAATGCTTCTTTTTCAATACCGGAAAGAGCAGGACGGCAAAGACCTGTTTCCCCAATTTTTCCATATTGTGATATGATTTCAAAATGTTCCTGTAACCTTAATTTGTTAATCTTCATTTAATCTCTCCTATTTTGGAAGCAAGAGAATCGAACCGTTCCCTTGCTTCTTTTTTAATCAACCCGATGAGCCAGTTCCAGGGGCGATTGTTGGATCGAAAGCATCAATATCAATTGATGCATAGTTACGTTTGCCAAGTCCAGTAAGTCCTCTTTAACTTCCCCTAATCCTTGTTCTCGTATCTTGCTCATTGGAATAATCACGTTGCCTCGATATGCCAAAACACTTGCTGCTCAGTACTAAATAAGCAAATTAGCCTTTGAAATAGAGAAATCATACATTCTGAACAAGTTCGGAGGTTACCTATAAATGTGATTGAAGTTAAATGGAAAACTATCATAACGATAGGAGTGCTCTCAGACAAAAGTAGTCAATAGGTTTCAGGCTTATTCCCATTGAATATCATACTACTTCTTCAAAAAGTTCAATATTTTGAGAGTGTTTTTTCATATACCATTTGGACATTAAGAAATAATAAGAAATTCCACCAGCAATAATGCTAACAATGTACATAAAATCATTCAGTATAAATCCTACTACAACACCAATAATCAATGATAAGACGGCAGCAAGATTATATCCTTTGTCATATCTGTATATACCTTTTGACCAATATAAATCTTCTAGCTTATACTGTCTCTTACGCAAAATGTAATAATCAACAACAGAAATAGCAAAAATTGGTCCTATAAAACTACCAAAATAGGTAATAATATCATTCAGCGAATTAATCAAATTCCAAGGCTGAATTAAAATAGCAATTGTACCAAAAATGATTGCTGCCTTACGGATACTTAGTTTGTTTTTGGAGAAGTTAGAAATTGTAATGGCGGGTCCGTACATATTCGCAACGGGATTTGTTGAGAGCAAAGCTAACATGATAAATACTTGAGCCATTACTGCCAGTGCTGTGGATTGTGCTCCGAAAACTTCACTAAACATGATGATCGGATTCCAATTTCCTGTAGTTACATTACTTATTACTCCCAAGCCGTTAATCAATAACGCAGTAGGTAGTAAACCAACCATCTGAGCAATAACATATTTACCGTTAGCTTTAAGCCAGCTCTTTGAAACTCTATCACTGGAGTAGACATCTCTAGTAACATCCTGCATTTTTTCCATAACGCCGACCCATCCACCTAAATAAGCCATAAGTGCTGCAGAGAAAACAGGGATATTAGAAATATTGAATTCGCCGCCCCCTATATTCCATATTTCTCCAATAGACATTCCGGACTGATTGATTAAAGTAGTATAGGCATAAATGCACATAATTAACAAAATAGGTGTAGCTACCCAACTGCTATATTTTAATAATTTAATGCCGTCAAAACATAAGTACATTTGGAGGATCATAAAAATGACAACACAGATAATCGTGTTTTCTACTCCAAAAAGTAAGCGGAAAACTTCTGATAAGGCGGCTCCTCCGGCCCAAGTATTGATTCCTAACCAGAAAAGCAGTGGAATACATTCGAAGAAACCTGCGATCGCAGCTCCTCTATATCCGAAAGAAGCTTTTATGGCGACAATAAAAGGAATTCCGTATTTAATACCCATGTCTTGAACTGCAGCAAGAATAATCATCATTCCCAACATACCTAATAAGATAACTGTGTAAATCTGTCCTACAGACAATGCGGGATAAAGTTGTCCCGCAACCATCATTGCACCAAGATTTACTTCCATTCCGACCCATAATGTAATCAAAGATATCACACCGATTTGTCGTTTACTATAGCTCACTGGTTTTGTATCATCGTTGATCAAATCACATTTCTCTGGCATTTTAAAATTAATCATAAAATATCCCCTCTCTTGAAAGTATCATTATATATACTCTGGTTTAGGAGCAGAAAATCTCCACATTGGATCGGTGTGATTAATACAATTCCAATACATTTCCTCCAAATAAGGGAACAATTTATCGGATGCTGCAAGTGTTTTTTTATAGTTTTCAAAGAATTCAGGCATTAATCCCCGTAACTCACTTAAAAGTGATTTTTCATCAATGGAAACGATTTTGTAATTATCTATTACAATTTTCCCTTTGATAATTGATTTTTCAATAGAAGTACCATTTTCACAGTAAACCAAATGATTTTTAACATTAGCTGGAGTCGTCAAAGGTCCGAAAGCATCGGTATTTAAATCAAGAATAAGCATATCTGCTTTTTTTCCTTTTTCAAGGCTGCCTATCTCATTCGAACGCATAAGACTTCTAGCAGCATTTTTTGTTGCCATTTCCAACACTTGGCCACTTGTTAGCCATTTACGATAATCTGGTTGAGTAACTTTATGCAACAAGGCTGTAGTCTTCATCACTTCAAAAATATTGTAAGTATCGTTACTGCTCATGCCGTCTGTACCAAGACAGATATTAATGCCTTTTTCCTGAAGTTTTAGGATTGGCATGATACCACTTCCGAGTTTTAAATTGCTGATCGGATTATGTACTGCATTGACTCCATTTTTTGCATATACAGCAATATCCTCTGAGTCAAGCCAGATATTGTGGGCAATCGTAGTCCGAGGAGCAAGAATTCCGACCTGATCGGCAAACCGTGTAATTGAGGATTGATAAAATTCATGTCCTGTAATTCTCTGAGCTCTTGTTTCACAAATATGGAGGTGATAAGGGACATCATATTTTTCCGCCAACTTAAACATACGCTGAAGATGATCGATATCACAGCGTTGAGGTGCACTAGGAGATACCACAATTTTTACATCCTCTTTGCCATTCCATTCTTGAATGATCTCTTCGTTTATATAGAATATTTCATCCGAACTTCTGGGAGTAGGAATACTCTTTTGAACATCTTCAGGTATGATTTCTCTTAAATACGGAATCATATCGCAAAGATGTTGTGTAATTTCTGCCATTGATACATTTGCACGTAGACCCGAGTCGATATAAGCCTGTATTACTGCACTTTCACCTTCTAAAGTACTGAAAGGCAATTCATAAGAATCATCCTGTACGCTAGTAACACCACTTTTTAGCATACCAATGGCACCTAGCATTGTTCTTAAATAAATCAATCTATTAGAAATTGGTCCGTAATTCATCGGCGGATAAGTATATAACATCCATAATTCAAGAGGCAAATTATCAATATTCCCCTTAAATAAATTTTCCTGAGAATGGATGTGGGCATTGATTAAACCCGGCATAATCAACTTATCAGTACAATCAATTACAAGGTCATTAGGCTGTTCGACAATATTCCTGCCTATTTCTTTAATTTCATCGCCTTCAATAAGTAAGTCACAATTCTCGAGAATTTCATCTTGATTATTTAATGTCATAATAAGACCATTTTTTAACAACTTTCGATTTGATTTCTGCATAATGAACATCTCCTTAAATAATTAGATATTAAAAAAATTTTATTTATCCCCTTTGACTTTCACACCTATCGTAGAATGCGTCTTTAATTTCAGAAGAAAATGTGTGTTATTCGATTTTTTGTTAACTTTATTAACGTGTAGAAATGTAACTACCTCTCGTTCCATCGCTACCTAGGACATCCCTTCCTTTTCCGTGAAATTGGGAAAATACGTAGAAGTTTTTCATTTGAATGACCGGTCATACCAGAGAGCATCTATTTCTATCTGTTTCCTTGTAACTCAAGATATCACCCTCAACATTCAATCGTCTTGTACTACGTTATGTTTCCTTACGTGGTTTGTAAAAATTTGTAAAAACCAGTTTGGAGAATTACGAGGATTAAATCGCTTATGGGATCTAGGTTTGTCCATAGATGAGTTGGTACTTCTATTCTATTGTAGGAACGTTCGTTCTTGATATTCAAGATGATTATTTTAGTGAATCTTAGTTAGCCTTTAGGCTAGCTTTTTTCTTTAGAAACAGAATTTAGATATTAGGAATCTATTTTTTTGGCGTCAGCACTACGAACTGATCAGAAAGCAAAGAACACTTTCCTTTATTCCGTACGTGTCGATTCATTAAATGAACCGATAACCACGGACTGTAATGAAAGGAAAAGCGCCTTTCTTAACAATCCGTAGGTTCCTGTTCCTTTTACGGCAAGCCGACATACCGAACGAGCCGAACATCTTTTGAATGTTACTCTCAGCAGAAATGGTAAATTCTTACCTGAAGCCAAGAATAGTGTCGCTTGGCTCCTACTATTAAAATGATCAAGTTGTTTTAGGCATCGAACCTTAACAACTTGGTTATATCAACGCATTGCTGATATAGCACGCTCTTTTCGTCTTTTTGATTCATACGAATAAAAAAATCTCTAAAGAGCTTTTTAAAAGCTGAAAGATGACTTTGTTAAGGCATCGACCCATAACAAAGGCGACTATATCAACGCTTCGCTTTTGATATAGTACGCTCTTTTTGTCCTTTCTGATTCTTGGCGAATCAAAAAGTTCCAAGAGCTTTTTTCCTTCTATCGTTTGAGAGTGTAATAGCTTCGGGCATCGAACCCCTACAATTCGAGTTTCGTTTAATGTTTCACGTTGATGTAGCATAAAAACTAAACGTACGTTTTGTATTGATGTTAACTTAGTCAAACATTGCATAGTATATTTGTTGACTAGGTCAACAAATAGGAGATAGGAAATTGAAAAATTCTACTAAACGAATTATCGAAATATTTATTTTTACTGGGAAAGTATAAAACCAAGGTTTTCAAAACTCTTTGATTTAAAAAGCTTAGAGGAATGGGAAGAGTCATACCGCGAATTAAAAGAAAAATTACAGACAGATTTAAAAGTGAATTTCGATGACTATGAGACAGCTAAAAGCCTATATAAACAGTGGGAACTGCTAGACAGAGAAGCAAATTCTTATCAAGAAGAAGTTGAATCTGATGTGAGAAAAATAGCTGAGTTGCCCTCTGATTCTGATAGTGGAATAGTAATTACACCTTTTCTGAATCAGGAGATAAACGATACAGTAGAAGAACTAGAATGGGTTGAACTTATTCAAATGGTTATTAACTTTGAAATACCAATACAAGAAATCAGAAATTTTGTATTAGACTATAAACGGTAGCTAAGTTGATAAAAAATGGGGTAGCTCCAATTTATCACATGTCCGACGCTAAGGCTAAAACCCTTGATAAATAAAGCGTTTCCCTTAAACGAAGTTGAATACTTACCCTCCGATGAGTTCCTTTAACTTTTTCCTAAATGTAATTCCTTTTTCAGAAGGCTATTCACGTTTAAAGGAATTGACTTAAAGTACAAATGATAATTTAACTATGTACAAAAATGATTACTTAAAGATGTACATTTTTGTGATGCTGCTTATAACAACTTTACATGGAGAAGCAGGCATGGTAGCCTCGTTAGGCAGAGCCAGCCGTTGATACTGCTGGCTTCGTGGCTCGATAATCATGCCTGTAGAGGCTCCATGTCAAGTTGTTGGATTATAAATATTTTTACAGAAAAAGGTAATATCATCGAAAGTGTACATCCTTATATAATCAAAAATGTACATTCTTATTTTTCCATTTATACTTAAAGTAAGGAATAACACTATTTCAATACCAAAAAGTGTCCTTAACGTGGGTTTTAAGTCAAAATTTTGTTGCTACCCCTATAAAGAAATTAATTCTTAGTTTCTATGTAAAATCCGTAATGAGATATATTATAAAATGTTATGTTGATAAAAAATAAAAAAGGAAGGAATATGAAATCTTCTGGAGAAAGCTTAGAAAATTTGTTAGGAATAAATCGAAGAGCGAGGTACAAAAAAGAAGCAGAAAGTTTGGAACAATACTTTGAAACTCCCATCGATACATGGGGATAAAATATATGCCCCCTTAAATCTCGATAGGGTTTGGAATCAGATAAGTTAGTTGTAAAAAAGCAACCTGTTTTTTCGTATTCAGGTTACTCTTTATATTTCTTTCCAATAGATCATTTAACGGGGCAAAAACGGAAGATCGTTATTTATGTCTTTCAGATTGTCTTGATATCGAGTCTTCCAGATAAGGGCGCTCTCCTTGAATAATAAGGATTCTGATGTTATTTAACTAATGATTTAACAAATAGAAATTGATCATTAAGGAGTAGAAAAATTGTCAAAATCAATTAAAGAAATTTTGGATTTATTACAAGAATATATAGAAGAAGATGACGGGATAATTGATTTAGATTGGTGTGGAGAGTTTCTGTATCCTTTTTATAAACATTTCAATGATAACTTTATTAGATATAGATCTGGTTCCCTTATCGGTTTTTGGGGGTTGTTGTTAGAATGGGAAGACGGAAGTGGATTCCCATTTTTTACAGGTATCGAGGAATACGATTGTCATCATTTTGATAAATATCTTGAAGAGTTTTTAAGTTATTCATTGGATATAAAGAAGCAATTTCCTAACATATATTTTGTTATCATCGAATCGTTAAAATTCTTAGATAATGGAGATAGATTTGAGAATGTATTTCCAAACATCCCAAATGATCTATTTAATGAAGTTAGAATAAGATTGTTTCAAGACGATATTCAAAAAAGAGATGAAGTCTATAAAAATGCTTTGAATGAAGCAGGTATATTATTGAACTGATAGGTATTTTTAAAACGCGGTTTAATTATGTAGCGATTCTCAGCAATCGGGCGCTTTAATTGAAGATCCGGCTGCCACATAATTGGGCAGCCTTTTCTTATTAAACTAAATGGCAGGTTAGCTGAAGAAGGGATATATACTTTGGATGGTGAATACTAATAAATTGCATTAATAGAAATATTTAAAAAATACAATTTAGAACCAGCTGCCATTTTACAGGTGTTTTTCTTATTAAATTTAAGAATCAGTTTATTAGAAGATTTAATATTATAAGGTGGTGATTCTATTATGACAGAACCCAGATTAAAATTGAAAAAAATATGGGATGATGTAGATTTTTTCAAGGTCAATTTAGAGTTATTAGGCAACGATTGTTACATCAATATTGATATTTATTAGATAATGATCTACTAGTAGAGCTTCAACAAGGTATTGAAGATTTTGCGAATAATCTAGGAAAAAAAGAATTCGCTTGGATTACAGGGAGCGAAACAGAAAACACAACACATCTTTTATCAATGAGGTTTTTTCTACAGGAGAAGAGAGGAATTGTAGGTATAGAAGTTACAGTTGATAACAAGATGGATAAACCTAATAGAATGCGTTCTAATTTTTATTTATTGACCGAATTGAATCAACTTGATGATTTAGCAACAAAACTTGAAAGATTTATTAATGAAGAAATAATCGAACTTGAAGGATTAAAGTTTGCAAATTAATATTGTCTTTTACAATTATAAGGTACAAGAGTTGAACAGTGGGATTTGTACATATTTAAATTAGCATTTGCATTTACGTTAAAATCAGGGTTATTCAACAAACCAGTCCATAGTAGCACAAGTGTTATTCAATTAAAGGGCGCTTTTGTTGAATAAAGAAACTCTTATTTTATCGTTGTAAATCTTAATATTGTTGTAGTAAATGAGGTCAAATGTAGTACAAAAAGGATAGATAAAGCTGATAAAATTTTCTGCTTTTATCTATCCTTCTATTTTTCCTTATATAATGTGTGACATTATTTATTACTTCTTTATTATCAAGTCATTTCTTCATAACCTTGACTTTAAATAAAATAAAAATAGATGGGATTTTTATTGTTGTAAGAAAATATGACGCAATATTCTTAATTTTTAGTTAATTTAACTAAATTTAAATGGTAAGTTTCACAAAATCACCAATGATTATTGAGCCATTTTATAATAAAATGATTTCAATGTTACATTTATTAACATTAATTGAAGGATAAACAATATTTTTGATTAAACGCAAAAAAGTATGGTAGGAAAAGTTACATAACTCTGCGTTGTATTGATAGGGCAACTAAATTGAAAGGTGGATAATCATGCTAAACGATCGTTACAAGGGTGTTGCATTTGAAAAAAGATTTCTTCCACGCTTATCGACAATTGAGGTTAAAGAATTGTCAAAAGATGACGCATTAATTATTTTGCCTATAGGCGCAGTCGAGCAACATGGCCCACATTTGCCTGTTTATACGGATACTTTAATCGGTGAGGGATTGTTGAATCAAGCATTTGATTTACTTGATGAGGATGAAAATATCTGGTTATTGCCGCCTTTACCTTATGGGAAAAGTACAGAGCATCTAGGGATGCCTGGAACTATGACATTATCAGCTTCAACTCTACAAGCAGTTGTGATGGATATAGCCAAAAGTGTCCATGCTAGCGGATTTAAAAGACTTCTATTGTTTAATACACACGGAGGAAATCATGATTTATTAAATATGGTATCCCGTGACATTCGAATTGAAACTGGCATGATGGTTTTCCGGTTAAATCCAAGCTCTCAGAAAACAAATTCTTTCATTACGGAAAAAGAACAAAAATTTGGAATCCATGGAGGTGATGTTGAAACGTCGATGGTTCTTGATTTTAAACATAATTGGGTTCAAGTAGATAAATGTCTAACCGAGTTTGTGAACTTGCCAGAAGGTACTAAACATCTCTATTTAAAAGGAACAAGCTACTTTGCTTGGGTCATCAACGATATATCCAATTCTGGAATTGCTGGAGATGCGACACAAGCTACAGTGGAAAAAGGTGTGGAAATCAATCGCTGTGTAGCCGAATCATTAGCAGAGGCGTTAAAAGAAATGCGCAGGTTTGAGATAGCTACAATTAAAAACCAAATGGTGAATCAGTAAGGAGGCGAAAGTTTTGAAACAAGGGATGCCAACAATAACTACTGAACAGCATCAAGCGACCAAGCAGCCAGTTGTTTATATGGACAAAGTGAGTAAAGTTTATCCAAATGGAAAGACAGCTGTTCAGAATGTAAACTTAGATATTCAAGAAGGAGAATTTATATCTTTTGTTGGTCCATCAGGCTGCGGAAAGTCAACGATTTTCAATATGATATCCGGCATCATTGATCATTCAGAAGGATCATTGGAGATTCTCGGAACTACACCTGCTTTAGCGCAACAGCGAAGTACAGATGTTTCATTTGTTTTCCAAGAGCCTACTCTTCTCCCGTGGAGAACGGTTTTAGATAATGTCATGCTTCCCTTGGAATTCCGAAGCTTTTCAAAAAAAGAAAAGCTAGAAAAGTCTTATCATGTTCTTGAAATGGTGGGATTGAAGGATTATACAAAAGCATTGCCACGAGAGCTCTCAGGTGGAATGCGTATGCGTGTCTCGATTGCTCGTGCATTAGTTGCAAAACCCAAATTGCTATTAATGGATGAACCATTTGGTGCATTAGATGAAATTACGAGACAAAATTTACAAACAGAGCTATTACGAATTTGGGAAAATGAAAAAATGACTGTTCTATTCATTACTCATAATGTGTTCGAAGCTGTTTACTTATCTACTAAAATAGCTGTTATGACACCTAGTCCTGGAAAAATTGAATCATTTGTCGAGGTTCCTTTGCCATATCCACGGGGAGAAAATCTTAGAACAACGCATCAATTTAGTGATATTGCAGCAAAAGTTTCACAAGATTTAAAGTTCTAAAAGGAGGGGATAAAATGTGGATAAAACAATTAGTAGAATTGCTGGGTGAGAAAAAGGTACTAATCTCGGAATCTGCAAAAGAACGTTTATCAAAAGATTATTATTGGTATTCACCTGTTTTATTTGAACAATTAAAAGATAAAATCGCAGATTGTGCTGTTCAACCACATACGATTGAGGAAGTGAAAAGGGTTGTTTCTTTTGCGGTTAAAAACCGTATTCCGATTACAGTAAGAGGAGCAGGAACTGGGAACTACGGACAAGCCATTCCACTAAATGGCGGTATTGTCTTGGAGACAACCAAGTTAGATACCATTGAGGAGATAAGTGCCAAGACAGCTCATGTTCAAGCAGGTGTAAAACTCGGGATGCTAGAAAAAACGTTGCGTCAAAACGGAAAGGAATTAAGAATATTTCCGAGTACATATATGAAGGCTACCGTTGGCGGGTTTTTATGCGGTGGTTCTGGAGGGATTGGATCTATTCGATGGGGGAACTTGTGGGATGATAACATTCAATCTTTAACTGTTGTCACAATAGAGGAAGAGCCACAAATGTTTACGGTAAGTGGAGATGAAATGCAATCATATCTTCATAATTACGGAACAACAGGGATTGTAGTTGAAGCAACTTTATATGTTGAGCCAAAAGTCGAATGGGAACAGCATATTGTTTTCTTTGATACATTTAAAGCTGCTGTCGAATTTAGTGATAAACTTGCACATGATGACAAGATCACAAAACGATTAGTTTCTGTTTGTGAATGGCCCATTCCTTCTCATTTTCAGCCATTGAAAAAATTTCTTCGTGAAGGGAAATCAATTGTTATGTTGGAGGTTGAAGAACATACAAAGGTATCAATAGAGCAGCTAGCTCAAAAATATAAGGGGGATGTAGGGTTTACAATCCCATCTGATTTATATCAAAAAGGGTTGAAACTCTCAGATTTTACTTGGAATCATGCCACATTATGGGCACATAAACACGGTGAAAGTATTACGTATTTGCAAGCAAGGTTTAAAAAAGAAGATGTTTTTGAGCAAATGAATGCTATTCGGAAAAAATTCGGATTTGAAGTTCAATTTCATTTTGAGTATATCAAAATTAAAGGAGAAATCACTCCAGCTTCACTGCCAGTGTTGACTTACCAATCAAAAGAGCGCCTTGATGAGATTATCGACTTTTTTGAAAGTGTTGGTGTTCAAATTAATAATCCACATACGTACCTTCTTGGTTTTGGAGGATATAATTTAAGGATGCAAGAAATTGAAGAAAAGAAGCGTCAAAATGACCCTTTTGATTTGCTCAATCCTGGGAAAATTCCTAGTCGCAAAGAAATAGTTCAATGAGAATAGGAGGTAATATTGATGGAACATTCACATCCAGAGATTGCAAAAGTGCCCATTGCAAAAAATAAACACAAAGAAAAAAGTCTGAAATTTTCGAATAATTGGGCACCGCCACTTGTTGTCTTTGTTTTATTTCTTGCGTTTTGGCAATATGGAGCACAACTATTTCAAATTCCAAATTATTTATTACCAAAGCCAACTGATATTTTACAAGCAGCAATTGGGAATTGGGAAAATCTCCGCACTGCTGTCATGACAACTATTACAGAGGCTGTAGTCGGTTTTGCCTTTAGCGTAATAGGTGGAATTGCAGGAGCAATCTTAATGGCGAGTTCAAAGCTATTGGAAAAGAGCTTATATCCATATGCTATCCTATTGCAAACTATTCCCATTGTTGCAATAGCACCGATCATAGTTATTTGGTTTGGAGCAGGGATGAATGCAATAGTAATTATAGCCTTTACAATTGGTTTTTTCCCGATGCTGTCCAATACCTTGATTGGGTTAAATTCTACTAGTAGTGGAATGATTCATTTATTAAAACTTTATCAAGCCTCCAAATGGCAAATCATGTGGAAGGTTCGAATTCCAGCAGCATTACCCTACATTATGGCAGGCTTGAAGATTTCATGTACGCTTGCTGTTATTGGTGCAATTGTTGGTGAATATATCGCAGGAATAGGTGGAGGTTCAGGTGGCATCGGTTATGCCATTACTGTTGCGTCATCTCGATTGGAGACAGCATATCTATTTGCTTGCGGGATTTCTGCAGCGATTTTAGGGATTGTCTTTTTCTTAATTGTCAATTTAATTTCGAAACTGCTGTTAGGGTCATGGCATGAATCAGAAATGAAAAAATAAAACTAAACTAGATAAAGTAACAGGGGGAGAATAGATGATAAAAGAAACGCTATTTAAAAAGTGGGGTATTGTGAGTATCTTTTTTTGCTTGATGATTTTAGCTGCTTGTGGAAATGCAGAAACATCGAGCACTGAGACAAGTGAGGCTACAGATGCAGAGGGAAGCACAGAGTTGAAAGAAGCGAAACTAGTGACAAACTGGTTTGCGCAACCAGAACATGGTGGGAATTATGCGGCTTTGAAAGAAGATTTTTATGAAGATGAAGGACTTGATATGACAATTGAGCCTGGTGGTCCGCAAATTTCATCCACGCAAATTGTAGCTTCAGGTGAAGCTCAATTTGGCTATACTCAAGCAGAAGACCTTTTAATTGCTCGTGATAAAGGGATTCCTTTAGTTGCGATAGGTGCTATCTTCCAAAAGAGCCCACAAGTCTTAATCACACATGAAGGAACAGTTGCAGATTTTAAAGACTTGAATGGGAAAACAGTTTATACCGCTCCAGGAAGTGGGTACTGGGAATATATTAAAAATGCTTATGATCTTGATGAAGTACAGGATATGGCTTACACTGGCTCACTTGCTACATTTATTGAAGATGAAAATGCTGTCACACAAGGTTATGCTACATCTGAGCCCTATTCACTAGATGAACAGGGAGTGAAAAACGAATTTCTTTATATCCATGATTCTGGATTTGAAACATATGCAAATGTCATTTTTACAACAGAAAAGGTAATCGAAGAAAATCCTGAACTAGTACAAGCATTTATGAATGCAACTGTAAAAGGATGGGGGTTTTATCGCGAAAACTGGGAGAAGGTTAATCCATTTATTCAAGAGACTAATCCGGATTTATCATTAGAAAAAATGGAGTATGGCGCAAAAGCTGAGGAAGAATTGATTTTTGGTGGTGATGCAGAAGAACATGGTTTTGGCTATATGACAGAGGAGCGTTGGGCTAACTTGCAAGCAGCATTATTAGATTTAGGGATTATAAAAAATAAAGAAGACATAACAAAAGCCTTTACTCTTGAATTTTTGGAGCATTAAAGATGAAGCATATTGAAACCTTACATCTATATAATGTTCGCTTACTTGAGACTCCATCAACACAATTATTTCATGTCATCATAAAAGATGGACGGTATGAATCGATAGAAAAGCAATTCGAGTCTCCGATGTTACAGGGAAGTGCTCTTTCACAAATTACCGTGAATCAGCTAGATGAACAGAAGATCATCAATGTGGAAGGAAGATATCTTCTTCCTTCTTTTATCGATATTCATACACATCTTGATAAGGCCTATTCTTTAGCAAGTGTTCCTAACAAATCAGGAACACTTCAAGAAGCCATTAAAAATTATAGTGAAAGGGCTTCTCAGTTTTCGCCTTCTGAAATAAAAGAAAGAGTTAAGCGTGCAGCTCTTCAATCTCTTTCCCATGGGACAACAAATATCAGGACGCATGTTAATTTTGAAATGGATATTAGTGAGGAAATAGCGCTCCATCATTTGCAAGCTGTACTAGAGGTGAAAAATGAATTAAGAAACGTAATGTCAATTCAAGTTGTCCCAATGTTTTCCTATTTATCTTCACGGTCAAAAAGGCAGCTTGAGGTGGTTGAGGAGGCTATATCCTATGGTGTAGATGGAATTGGCGGAGCGCCGCACCTTTCACCAAATGCAGAGGATGATATCGATTTATTATTTCAGTTTGCTTATAAACATAATAAGTTTCTAGATCTACATGTAGATGAACAAGACGATCCTGCTGTTTGCACGATTGAACATATTATCGAGAAAACCATACAGTATGATTTCCAGGGAAAAGTGGTCACCGGTCATCTCTGTTCATTAGCAGCAATGGATGAAAGAAAAGCTCAAACCATTATGGAGAAAATGAATAAAGTTAAAATTGGTGCCGTAACTTTGCCTGGAGCGAATATGTACCTTCAAGGAAGAAATGACAAGGGGTTAATTCGACGTGGAATTACGAGAGTAAGAGAATTAATAGAACATGGAGTTTCAGTTGCAACAGCTTCAGACAATGTAAATGATCCATTTCACCCTTTTGGTAGGTGTGACATGCTGCAAATAGGATTATTAACAGCTTATACAACACATTTAGCAAGTGAGAGAGAATTACACCATGTTGTCAAGATGATCACAGAAATCCCAGCTGGGTTTTATGGGCTGGAAAATCATGCTGTTAAGGAAGAAGCAAAAGCGAACTTTGTAATCGTTGATGGAGATGATCTTTATGATTTATTTGCTGCTCTTTCTCCGTCCCGATATGTATTTCATAAGGGGCAGTGGATAAGTGTGACAATATCAGATACACAACAGCTTATTCCTAGTAAAATATCAAAAATAGAAAAAATGGGTTGATTCTAAGGGGGGAGACTTCGTGTATCAAACAGTTGTCAAAAATGTGAGATTAGCTGGAAATGATTCATTATTTCATATCGGTATCAATGATGGCAAAATTGCTAACATCACTACTTATATGATTAATGGAGATAAAGAATGGGAGGCAGAAGGAGGGCTTGCGTTCCCTCCTTTTGTTGAAATGCATACACATTTAGATACAGCATTAACTTCAAGTGAAAAGTTAGTAAATCGTTCTGGAACATTAATGGAAGGTATTGAACATTGGCAATCAAGAAAATTAAGGCTTACTTGTAGGGACGTAAGTGAACGTGCAGAAAATGTTCTTCATTTACTTATTAAGCACGGTATTCTTCATGTGAGAGCAGCAGTTGATATATCGGATTCGGAATTAACGGCTTTAAAAGCAATCATCAAGCTCCGCTCTAAATATAAACACCTCATCGATATTCAAATTATTGCATTCCCACAAGATGGAATCATCTCTTGTAGAGAAAACCAAGAACGTTTAGTAAAGGCGATCGAATTAGGAGCAGATGCAGTTAGTGCTGTACCACATCTTGAACTTACAAGAGAGAATGGAATTGCCTCTTTGGAAGTGTGCTATTCTATTGCGAAGGAATATGGGAAATTGGTACATATTTTTTCTGATGAAGTTGATGATGAGCATTCTCGATTTTTAGAAGTGATCGCAGAAATTACAATAAGAGAAAGAATGGAAGGAAGAGTTACGGTCAGCCATGCGAATGCAATGGCCTATTATACTGATAGCTATGCAGCCAAGGTCATATCATTAGTAAAACAAGCTAAGCTGACAGTTGTATCATGTCCTTTAATTAATTGCGCGATGCAAGGGCGATTCGACTCTTATCCAAAAGGTAGAGGAATTACAAGAATAAAAGAATTCACTGAGGCACAAGTGAACATATGCATTGCCCATGATGATATTCAATCCCCTTTTTATCCATTTGGACATGGGAACATTCTTCAAGCAGCCCATATGGGAGCACATCTAGCCCATATGACTGGTGAAGAAGAAATAAATCAGATTATTCAGATGATTACCTTTAATGGAGCAAAAGCTTTTGGACTGTTGCATGATTATGGAATACAAATAGGAAATAAAGCTAATTTTATTGTATTACCTGTAACAAATGTCGTCGAGATGATCAGCAAGCAGCCTGCATGTCGTTATGTTTTTAGAGATGGGAAAATGATTGTTGAGACAAAACCTGCTGCGACAAACTGGGATAATTTAAGCTAGAGAATGAGAATCAAATGGGTCTGCCCCCCTTTTTTAGTCTTTAAACTAAAGAACGGAAATGAAGCAGCGTATATGGCCATTTCGGGTTTTAATGTATTGGTTTTTGAAAGAGATAGTTGGCAATATATGCTTAGTATTGATAAAAGAGTTTCTGATATGGTGACTCCCGAAATCTTAGTTCAGATAGCAAATTCTATTGATTATCCAACTGAGATAAAAAATTAGTTGTTCAACTACCATGAAAATAAACTTCTGTAATATTGGATAAAAGGT
>JBNJJO010000007.1:0-195684 GCA_051750265.1 Bacillota bacterium
AGTATATAAGAATAATTAATAGGAAAAGAGACTGACTCAGATTTTGATCAGCCTCTTTTTTTGTTGTACTATCAGACTTTATATTCTAATGAATTGTGGATTTAATGGGATTATTAAGTTTACACAACGGTAAATTAAGTTCAATTATCAAATTTGAAAAATGAAGAGCTGATAAGAAAACTGTATATGATAGCGTTTAACTAGTTGTTTTTAGGCTTTTTTGAGCTTTTTAAGTCAAATTCAATCCTTTACTGGTACACACCAGAGGAGTAATATACATTCATAAAATAGTTGATACAATTAAGAACAAAAAAGGTTGATCTAAAGTTAGTTTTTAAAAAAGGCTGTTTTCGCAAAGATTGTTGTTTTTCGTATATAGATCTACTTTACGTATTTAACCTGTCTTCGTGCTCTTTTCTCCCATTTACTTCCAAATATTCTTTTAATGTGGATTTAAAGAGTATAGTAAAAATCCAAATGCCGATTTTTACAGGTCCTAGAGCAACAATCTTTTAGAAAAGAGCCTTAAAAAAAGAATAACATATTCAAAATCGCTTAATCCTAATATAGGAGCGGGGGACCCATTATTAAGTCGTTCATCGACTTTGGGGTGAATCAAACGAATTAATTCGTTTGTAGGGCTACTCTCTTTTGCCCGAATCCGACAGCTAACTTCGTAAGCGTTAGAGGGAATGAACATGTGATCTAAAAAAGTCACAGGGCTTCATCATGCCTCGGTGTCTTTTTTTTTGCAAAACGGAGTATTCTTTTGACTTAGTTTTCGTGTCTAGTTCAGCGCCTAGCCCCTCGAGGTCATAAGCCACTCATGAATTGAAGGTAAAAAACACCTTCTATTCATGAGCGTCTTATTTGCCCGAGGCTTGAGCAAGGCGCTTCCACTTTTTAATTTGAAAGAAGGAATTTTGTGTGAAAAAGCAGTTCGCTGTATTTGGGTTAGGTCGTTTTGGCGGCAGTTTAGTTAAAGAGTTTCATGAGCTTGGTATTGAGGTTCTAGCAATTGACAAAAGTGAAGAAAAGGTTCAAAAATATTCAGCATATGCTACCCATGCAGTTAGAGCCAATGCAATGGATGAAACAATTTTAAAGCAGCTAGGGGTAAGAAATGTAGACCATGCCTTTGTTTCTTTTGGAGATGACATTGAGGCAAGTATTTTAACCTCTTTATTGCTTAAGGAATTAGAAATACCACAAGTTTGGGCAAAGGCTCAAAATGACTACCATCAAAAAGTGTTAGATAAGATAGGTGTTAACCGAGTCATTCACCCTGAACGAGATATGGCAAAGAGGATTGCGCACCACATTATTTCTGAAAAAATGATTGATTATATTGAGCTTTCTCGAGAATATAGCATGGTTGAGGTTGTCGCAACAAAGAAATTAAATAATAAAACCCTTTTAGATTTAGATATACGTTCAAAATTCGGATGCAATATTGTCGGCATTCAGCGTGGCGAAGATATCTGTGTCTCGCCGGGTGCAGATGAAAAAATTGCTCTAGGTGATGTATTATTGATTATTGGAAAAAACAAGGACATCAGTCACTTTGAAGAAGATGGAATGTAGACGATGAAAATAAGAAAAGTAACTTAATCCATCACAGTTAGTCGTAATGGTGTGTTATCTTTATTACAATTGGAACAATCTTGCTGAAATTACCTTTTTCTATGCATGATTCCATTGAATGAATAGGTAGATGCTTTGTACTTCTGCTATGACGGTTACTGGGCTGGCTACTGTGGACTCATGATCAACCTTCACCGTCGTAGGTCAATTGATCATTACCTTACTGATTGAAGTTGGTGGATTAGGGATGAGTGATGCAGCGAAGACTGAAATAGGAGGCGACTCAAAACAAAAGGGTCTGACCCCTCAGAGGGTCAGACCCTTTTGAGTCAACTTCCTTATAGATGTGATAAAAATAAAGAGCATAATAATCCAAGTGAAGCAATTAACCCAACAATAGCTCCTCCCTCTTCAAATGCTTCTGGCATCATTGTTGAAGCAACCATCGCCATGATTCCACCTGCAGCAAATGCTGATATAATCGATAGAATACTTGTTGAAGCGTCTTGTAGTAGAGAAAAACCAAGTAAGGAACTTAATGAAGCAAGTAATACGACAACAAGCCACATAGATAAGAGTGTTTTTTTACCATACCCGTCCTTCTTTAAGCCGACAGTACTTGATAATCCTTCTGGAAAGTTACTAATAAAAACCGCAATCACCATTAAATAGCTCACTGTGCCTTGTTCAAGTAAACTTACTCCGATTATGACTGACTCTGGAATGGCATCAATAATGGTCCCGATAAAAATAGAAAGCCCAGAATGATTATCTTGACTCTTTTTAGTGCGTTTCCTCTCGTTTCCACCTCTTTTTGTAATCAATACTTCAGAAATTGTAAAAACAAATGCCCCAGAAAGAAATCCAATTGATGTTGCCGTTAACCCACCTTCATTAACTGCCTCAGTGAGTAACTCAAAGGAAGCTGCACCGATTAAAACACCAGTACCAAAAGACATTATAAGACCAGTTACCTTTTTAGGAAGATCAGTTAAGACCCCAATAAGAGCCCCTATCAAAATGGAAGAACCAGCAAACGCTCCCCAAAGTGCCGCTTGAAGCAAAATCCTCATCTCCTGTACTCTGTTTATAATATTTTTCCCAGTTTAAAAGAAAAATCAATAGAACAGTTAAAAATAATTTGTGAATTATTATCGGTGGGTGATGGCAGTGAAAGGAATAAAAAAAGCGACTGACAAAAGTCAGCCGCTTAAGCAATTATTTATTCAGATAAAATCTTTTCAAGATCATCTAAAAGCTTATTTCCTGCAATTACGCCACCTGCAGTGTTCCAAATCGCGTCATCTACTTTATAAGCTTTTTCAGCTTTTACCACTTCTAGGTTTTTCCATAGTGGATCATTTGTCCATTCTTCTTCTGTTTTTGTAGCTTCAGTATCACCAGGTGGTGCATAAGTGAAGTAGAATAGAATATCCGCATCCATTTGTGGGATAACTTCTTTACCAACTTCACGGACAAATAAGTCATCTGGATTATCAGCGAATAATTCCTGTACAGTACTTGAATGTTTTAATCCGAGCTTGTCAAAAATAACGCCAGAAAATGTATCAGTGTAATATACCCTTGTTAAACCTGCCATAAAGCGAACAACGGATACTTCTTGGTTTAATTTATCTCCAGCAGTTTCTTTAAATTCAGTAATACGTGCTTCAAAATCATCAATTACCTTTTGACCTTCTTCTTCGCGATTTAATGTTTTAGCATATAATTTGAAGTTTTCTTGCCAGTCACCTCTTAATGTTTCTGCAAAAACAGTTGGTGCAATCGCGCTTAATTTGTCATAAATTTTTTCCTGACGCATTTTATTTCCGATAATAAGATCTGGTTGAAGAGCTGCAATTGCTTCAACGTTTACTTCAGCTTCAGTTCCAACAACTTCTACGCCTTCCATGTCGCTTGTAATGTGCTCATACCAAGGGTCGCCTAACCATGATTGCACTGCTCCAACTGGTGTTACTCCCATTGATAGAAGGGCTTCAGTTCCTTCATTTGTTAATATTACAACTTTTTTTGGTGTTCCAGTAATTTCAGTAGACCCCATTGCATGTTCTATTGTATATGTTTCCTCTGCTGGAGCTTCTTTACTACCTTCAGTTCCTTCTGTTTCAGTTCCTTCTTCTGCACTGTTACCACAAGCAGCTAATAAAAGCATTGCTAAGCTCAGTACGAATAATGATAGCCATGATTTTTTGTATGTAGCTTCCATTGTTTCTCCTCCTTATGATCTGATAATGATTGTCATTTACTAAGAAAATGATAAGAGTTATCATCTAAAATGTCAATATTTAATTGAAAATGATTTTCAAGTTCATTTATTTTTGATAAAATATAAGTTGTATAAGAAGTTAAAGGGAGTACATTATGTTATCTAAATCAAATAAATTAAAATTAGTCTTCCTATTAATAGGTTTTGCATTACTTATATTATTAATGTGTGGAAGTCTTATATTTGGATATGCTAACACAAATTGGAAAATGGCAATTGATGCATTTACTAGTTTTAACGGTTCAAATGAGCATATCATTATCCATAATGTTAGGTTGCCGAGGGCTCTAATTGGAGCAGTCGTAGGGGCAAGTTTGGCAATTGCAGGTGCAATTATGCAAGCCTTAACGAAAAATCCTCTAGCTTCACCGAGTGTATTTGGAATAAATGCAGGCGCAGGATTTTTTATCGTTGTGGCTGTTTCATTATTTTATGTTGACTCTTTGGAGGCTTATACATGGATTGCATTTGCCGGTGCTGCAATAACGGCGTTTGCAGTTTACTTCGTTGGTTCCTTCGGCAGAGAAGGATTAACACCAATGAAGTTAACGTTAGCAGGAGCTGCAATGGCTGCGTTATTTTCATCTTTAACACAAGGGCTTCTTGTTGTGAACGAGGCAGCTTTAGATCAAGTGCTTTTTTGGTTAGCTGGTTCTATTCAAGGTAGAAAAATAGATGGCTTATATACGGTGTTACCTTATGTAGTCCCTGCAATTGTCTTAAGTATGATTCTCTCTCAGAAAATCAATGTATTAACAATGGGGGAAGATGTAGCAAAAGGTCTAGGACAACGAACTGGTTTTGTTAAGATTTGTGCTGCTCTTATCGTAATTGTTCTAGGTGGTGGCTCTGTTGCAGTTGCTGGTCCTATTGCTTTTATTGGGATCGTCATACCCCACTTTGCGAGGTTTTTAGTTGGCAATGATTACCGTTGGATCATCCCATATTGTGTTATACTTGGCGGTTCATTTTTAGTATTGGCAGATATTTTAGCAAGATATATCATTATGCCTGAAGAGGTACCTGTAGGAGTTATGACAGCCTTTATAGGAACTCCCTTTTTTATTTATATTGCACGTAGGGGGTTCGATCAAAAATGACAAAATATTTCAAACTACGTATTGGTTCAGACAAACTTTCTTTTTTAATAGATAAAAAAGCACTTATTACTTCATCTATATTATTCTCAATAGTTCTTGCAATTTTTATTATTAGCACTGGTATTGGAGAAGTAATGATTAGTCCATTGAATGTGTTTAAAACTTTTATTGGTTATGGGTCTGACATGGAAAATCTTTTTATTTTTTCGTTTCGTTTACCCAGGATCATTATTGCTTTGTTAGTAGGGATTTGCTTAGCGGTAGCGGGAGCTATTTTACAAGGGTTAATCCGGAATCCGTTAGCATCACCTGATATTATTGGAATAACAGGCGGAGGGTCGGTAGCAGTTGTCGTATTCCTCATGTTATTTAGCAATAAGAATAATGCATTAACTGTTAGTATAGAATGGATACCAGTCGCAGCTTTCTTAGGTGCTACAATTTTGGGATTAATTGTTTACCTTCTTTCGTGGAAAAATGGTTCATCTTCTATAAGACTTGTTTTAATAGGTATTGGTTTATCAATGCTTACTCAATCGTTAACGACCTTATTTATGATAAAAGGGCCGATTTATCAAGCTGCACAAGCAAATGTTTGGATTACAGGAACAGTATACGCTGCTACCTGGGAACAGGTTCGAATTTTACTACCTGTTGTGCTCATATTATTGCTAATTAGTATGTTCTCGGTTCGAAATGTTAACATACAAGAGCTAGGTGATGAACTAGCTACAGGTGTTGGAAGTGCAGTTCAAAAAAATAGACTTCTCCTGTTAATCCTAAGTACTGCATTAACAGGAAGTGCTGTAGCGTTTGCTGGTGCAGTTGGATTTGTTGGGTTAATGGCTCCACATATTGGAAGAAGGTTAGTTGGATCCTCATTTGGTTCACTACTGCCTGTTTCAGCATTAATCGGGGCTATTTTAGTGATGGTAGCAGATTTAATTGGAAGAACATTATTTTCTCCGTTAGAAGTTCCTGCCGGTGTGTTTACCGCGGCAATTGGGGCACCATATTTCATATATTTATTGTATAAGACGAGAAATTCTTAATGAAAAAGGAGCGAGTTAGTATGCATGCGATTGAAACAAATGCGCTCACACTTTCTTATGGAGATACGATTATTATTAATGAGTTAGATGTGAAAATTCCAAAAGGTGAAATTACCGTTTTTATAGGAAGTAATGGCTGTGGGAAATCGACATTGCTTCGCTCGATTGCAAGGCTTTTAAAACCTAAAGAAGGCTCTGTTTTACTTGAAGGTAATGCGATTGCTAAATTGCCTACAAAAGAAGTAGCAAAACAACTTGCGATCCTTCCACAAGGACCGGTTGCTCCTGAAGGATTGACTGTTCTTCAACTTGTTAAACAGGGGAGATATCCATATCAAAGCTGGCTGAAACAATGGACAAAGGAAGATGAAGCTGCCGTATCCAATGCACTTGAAGCGACTGGAATGCAGGACTTTGCCGAAAGACCTGTTGACTCTCTGTCAGGTGGTCAAAGGCAACGGGCGTGGATTGCAATGACTTTAGCACAAAAAACAGATATTATCTTACTTGATGAACCAACAACTTATCTAGATATGACACATCAAATTGAAATATTAGATCTTTTATTTGAATTAAATGAACGTGAAAATCGAACGATTGTTATGGTGCTTCATGACTTAAATTTAGCCTGTCGATATGCTCACAACCTTATTGCTCTTAAAGACCAAAAAATTTATGCTCAAGGGAGACCAGAGGAAGTCATAAATTGTAGTCTAGTCCAAAATGTTTTTCAAATGAATTGTGAAGTAACAGTTGATCCGTTATTTGGGACTCCATTATGTATACCTCATGGGAGAGGTAGATGTATTGTAAAAGAAGTTGGGATTGTTAATGGCTAGATTAACGAATACAGAGATTGAATCTTTAAAGAAATATCGTTTCACTACAGATAAGAACACACCCTACCTGAATGTTAGTGGAAATGATTTGTTAAATAAAAAGCGACTTCAAGAGATTTTTAATGAAGAACTCCAGCTAAAATTAAATACTGACAAACATAATGTTATTGGATCAATGCTTGTAAAAAGATATGCTTTTTTAGCAACTCTAGTTTTGTATTCAATGAGTGTATTCGATAAAGGAATTAATAGTTCGATTGATAATATTTCCCTCCAAACAGATGAAACCGACCCTTTATGGTTACCCGGCTTTTATTTTGAAAATTTGGAAGTAACAACTCCTGGGACAGATCGAGATCAATGGAGGGCATCTGTCGTTCAAACACTCTTTCTTGAAAATATAGCTAAAGTTATTTCATCTATTTCAAAGCAAACAAAAGTTTCTAAACCTATCCTTTGGGAAAATATCGCGGTGTATATCTTTTGGATGTATGAAACTTTATTAGAAGATAAGAGCTTATCTAATGAATTTTTAACAAAGGTGCAGGAGGATTTTTATTATGTCGTGATTGATGCTTCTTCACAGGTGTTCGGTACTAAAGCACGAAATCCATTATCGCAATATTATCGACAAAAACAAAATGATGTTCGAATGCGTACGACATGCTGTTTATTTTATTTAACATCAAAAAAAGGTGATCGCTGCAATACTTGTCCAATTGAATGTAAAAGACTAGTGAATGAATTAGGAGGTGCATATCAAAATGGACAAAGAGCTTAGTAAGCAGTTTAATGGATTACTTGAAAAATATACAGAGTTACTATTAGGGGATGCATCAGATGAACTAACTGAAAAGGTTAAAATGTGGGCACTTTATACACATATTGCAAAATCAATGCCACCGTTGGCGAAGCATTGGAATGCAACATATCCCGATGCAAAGGATGAAGTAAAAAAAATAATTAACGAAATTAAAGATCTTAATGAGAAACATCGTAAGTCAACACGTTCTGAATAAAAAACTCAGCTTTCTAAATCGAAGCTGAGTTTTTTTATTTCTTGAAGCTAAGGAAATAATAAAATTATTGAGTCAGAGTCATGTTCCCATATGGTGATTGTTGTTGTATATAGGAAGAAAATTGCTGATGAGATTGTTGGAGCTTCTGTGTATCAGCAGCTTCAAGTGAGTACCAACCATTTTTAAACATTAAATTGTATAGATCTCGTTGTGATTGCTGTGTTTCATTGCAAATAGATAATATATCTTGATAGAGTGCTTGGTGGCTTGCTTCATTTAGAGCTGATGAATAGGAAGCCGTCATATATTTTTCAGTTGATAAAAGATCATTAACAAAGTCACGGTCATTCATTTGTGGTCCCTTTTGTACCTGTGTTTCGGGATTGGTAATTTTTTGTTGTTGATTGTTATTCATGTAAGTCACTCCTATTGAACTTGTGATCCAGCTGAAGGCTGTTGTTGATTTTGGAGATGATTTAATATTTTTTGATAGTGTTGATGGTGCATTTGGCCAACCTGATCTAATTGATTTTTTATCTCTTGATTTTGACATTGAGACGCATAAAAATGAGCCTTTTTCATGGCTAAAAGGTTCCAAGAGAGCATATCAGTTAAGTACAGCTGATCTTTCATTGTTACAATGCTTGGTGGCTGTTGCATCATTGCTTGTTCTTGCATATTCTGTTGTTGCATAGAATACCTCCTCACAAATAGTCATAATTATCGTTCCACGAAATGAATGATCTATACAAAAATCTTGCTTTTAATGTTTTCTCATGGGAGGACATATAGATAATGTAAAAAGAATACAGATCTGATAAAAGAGGAAGATCTAAAAATTACAAAAGCTAAACATAAGTAATGAACACGCTTTTTTTACTTGAGTTTTTTGTACTAAGTGTTTGTGTCTAGCCCCAGCAGCCCGACTTTGGAAAAGTCGGATGCCTATAGCCCCTGAGATATAACTACTTATGAATTGGAGAACACCTTCTATTCATAAGCTTTTTAATTGCCCGAGGCTGAACAAGGCGCTTGCACCTTTCTAAGTTTAATAAAAAAAATTCTTTCAGTTAGTGGCATAAAAACGGTTAGGAGGGTTTACTATGGAACAATTACTTCGAAACTCTTTCATGTTTTTATCCAAAAATAAGGTGTTGATTAAATTAGCTAAAAAATACGGTTTACGTTTCGGGGCAGGAAGATTTGTTGCGGGTGAAACAATTCAATTAGCAACAAAGGTGATAGAGGATTTAAATAAAAAAGGTCTGGATGTAACGATTGATTATTTAGGTGAATTTATCGACGATGAACTAGAAGCAAATGAAATGGCTAACAACTCAATAAAAGCAATTGAGGTAATTGGAAATGAAAATTTACAATCACAGCTTTCATTGAAGTTGACTTCTATGGGATTAGATATATCAGATGAAGTTGTCATACGCAATATGAGGCGTATCCTAGCTGAAGCTATGAAGCATAAAGTGTTTGTCACCATTGATATGGAAGATTATTCAAGATGTGAAAGAACGCTTGAAATTTTTAAAGAGCTCAAAAAAGAATTTAACAATGTTGGTACGGTTCTTCAAGCCTATTTATACCGAACAGTAAGGGATATAGAGGAACTAAATGAGTATCAAGCTAATTTAAGACTTGTAAAAGGAGCTTATAAAGAATCACGTAGGGTTGCATTTCCTGACAAGAAAGCAGTAGATGAAAATTTTAAACAAATCATTAAAATGCATTTATTAAATGGGAATTTCACAGCAATAGCAACTCATGATGATGCTATGATTGAATATACGAAAAAACTGGTAAAGATGCATAAAATACCTAAAGAACAATTTGAATTTCAAATGCTTTATGGGATTCGTTCTGCAAAGCAGCTTGAGCTCGTAAAGGAAGGGTACCGCATGCGTGTATATGTACCATATGGAACAGATTGGTATGGATATTTTATGAGAAGATTAGCAGAAAGACCAGCAAATGTTGCATTTGTGTTAAAAGGAATAGTTAAGAGGTAAAGATTGTTTATTCTTGTTAGTAAAGGGGGTCTGACGTATAAACGCTAGTAGTCAGACCCTTAATCAAACGTTTGTTTAAACCTCACATATCGTCATTTCCCATATTGTGTTGCTTGTATTGCTGGTTTTGGCTTGTGCGTTTTCCGCCACCTGCTTTTTCATTTGTAGGACCAGAGTTGCCCTTTACACTTGCAGCACTAACACCTGCTTTGGAAGGATCCTTTTTTAAACGTGCCATTAACTATCACCTCCTAAAGAAGTAGTTTTTCCTAAATTGAATTTGATTATTTAGGAAAAAAATAATAAATGTATTGAAGAAATTTTCAAAATATTTTATATTAATAATAAAGGAACTCATTCGCAAGGTTCATTTTTTTTGAAAGAAAAATGAATGAGTATTCATTCAAAAGGGGGAAGAAGCGTGATCCAGCATATTAGGAAAGCTGCTGTATTAGGTTCAGGTGTTATGGGCTCAGGGATTGCAGCACATTTAGCAAATATAGGCATCCCTGTCTTACTATTGGATATCGTGCCAAGTGAATTGAATGATGATGAAGTGAAAAAGGGATTAACATTAGAGGATAAGGTTGTAAGAAACCGAATAGCCGCTACATCCATACAAAAGCTATTAAAGCATAAGCCTGCCCCATTAACAGTAAAAGGAAATATTGAACTTATTGAAGCAGGAAACCTAGAAGATGATATGGATCGTCTCTCTGACGTTGATTGGGTTATTGAAGTAGTTGTTGAAAATCTAGCTGTAAAACAAAAGGTTTTTACAGAAGTTGATAAACATAGAAAATCAGGAAGTATTATCAGTTCAAATACATCAGGAATATCTGTAGAAGCAATGGCTAAGGGTCGTTCAGAGGACTTTAGAAAGCATTTTCTCGGAACACATTTTTTTAACCCGCCACGTTATTTAAAGCTCTTAGAAGTTATTCCAACAAAGGATACCGATGAAAATGTTTTATCGTTTATGAAAACATTTGGTGAAGATGTATTAGGCAAAGGTGTTGTAGAAGCGAAAGACACACCTAACTTTATAGCTAACCGAATAGGTACGTATGGTTTGCTAGTAACAGTTCAAGAAATGCTGAAGGGTGGATACAGCGTTGGGGAAGTAGACTCTGTAACAGGACCTTTAATTGGAAGGCCGAAAAGCGCAACATTTCGAACACTTGATGTTGTTGGTTTAGACACATTCGCACATGTTGCTAAAAATGTATATGACCAAGTAAAAGGTAAAGAAAAAGAGGTTTTTGAAGTTCCATCATTCATGTGCAAAATGCTTGAAAATAGGTGGCTTGGAAGTAAGAGTGGTCAGGGATTTTATAAAAAAGAAGGAAAAACAATCTTAGAATTAAATCCTGAAACATTTGAATATGAAGAGACAAAGAAATTAATGGCTACATCTATTGAGTTAGCTAAACAATCTAAGGGATTAAGTAGTAAATTGAAAGCGCTTATATATTCGGGTGATCGAGCAGGGTCTCTTTTACAGAATATAACTTTTCCAACACTTGTATACTCTGCAGAGCTTCTCGGAGAAATTGCAGATGATATCGTTGCGATCGATCGTGCAATGAAGTGGGGCTTTGGTTGGGAAGTAGGTCCATTTGAACTTTGGGATGCGATAGGTGTTAGTCAATCAATAAAAGTGATCGAACATCTTGGTATTGACGTGCCAGATTGGGTAAAAGAAATGGTTGAGAAGGGCTTTGAGACATTCTATCGAAACGAAAATGGCGAACTATTCTTCTATAACCAAGGTGAATATCGCCAAGTTAGACAAAATCCAAAAGTAATTGATTTAAAAACTCTTAAAGAAGTAAACGGGGTCATTAAGAAAAACAGTGGAGCAACCTTTATTGATTTAGGTGATGATGTGGCATTACTTGAATTCCACTCAAAAAGTAATGCAATTGGTTTAGATATTATCAAAATGATTAATTTCGCTGTAGATGAAGTAGAAAAAAATTATAAAGGGCTTGTCATTGGGAACCAAGGTAAAAACTTCTGTGTAGGAGCAAACCTTGGCATGATTTTAATGGATGCTCAAGATGACAATTACTTTGAAATCAATATGGTTATCCATCAATTCCAACAAGCGATGATGCGAATTAAATATAGTAAGAAACCAGTTGTTGCTGCTCCATTCGGTATGACACTAGGTGGTGGTGCAGAAATTTGCTTACCTGCCAGCAGTATCCAGGCATCTAGCGAAACATACATGGGATTAGTTGAAGTAGGAGTTGGATTAATCCCTGGTGGTGGCGGGAATAAAGAGCTCTATATTAAGCAATTAAACAATATGCCTAAAGGTGTAGATTTTGATTTGCAAACAGTTGCAAATCAAGTATTTGAAACAGTTGCTACTGCGAAGGTTTCTACATCAGCTGCAGAAGCAAGAAAAAATCAATTCCTAAATGACAATGACAAAATTAGTATAAATGGTGATCACTTATTATACGATGCTAAACAGCGAGTTATCGCTCTTTATGACAGTGGGTACCAGCCACCAACTAGAAAGAAAGTTCCAGTTGTTGGGGAAACGGGATATGCAACATTATTACTCGGTGCACAATCAATGTACCTATCGGGTTTTATTTCAGACCATGATTTAAAAATTGCAAAGAAACTTGCATTTGTAATTGCAGGTGGAAGAGTTCCATTCGGTACAGAAGTGGATGAACAATATCTCCTGAATTTAGAAAAAGAAGCATTTTTAAGTTTAATAGCTGAAGGAAAATCACAGCAACGCATGCAGCACATGCTTGTAAAAGGAAAGCCACTTAGAAATTAAAGCGCGACGTCCTTTCACATTGCCTGAGTGCATTTGATCTGGATGCCGAAACACTTATTCTAAATAGTCAACGAAAGGGAGGTTGGATGAATGCGAGAAGCAGTCATTGTAGCAGGTGCGAGAACACCTGTTGGGAGAGCGAAAAAAGGAACATTAGTTAATATGCGCCCTGATGATCTCGGTGCATTAGTAGTAAAGGAAACGATAAAACGAGCGGGAGATTATCAGGGGAATATCGATGATTTAATAATTGGCTGTGCAATGCCTGAAGCAGAGCAGGGCCTAAATATGGCAAGAAACATTGGTGCTTTAGCGGGTCTTCCATATACAGTACCAGCAATTACGATTAATCGCTACTGTTCATCTGGTCTACAAAGTATCGCATATGGTGCAGAAAAAATAATGCTCGGGTCTACTGATACAGCTATAGCTGGTGGTGCTGAATCCATGAGTCTTGTTCCAATGATGGGGCATGTTGTAAGACCAAATGCTAAATTAGCTGAGGATGCACCAGAATATTATATGGGAATGGGGCATACCGCAGAGCAAGTTGCTAAAAAATATGGTATTTCTCGTGGATTGCAAGATGCCTTTGCAGTAAGGAGCCATCAACGAGCAGCAAATGCGATTAAAGAAGGAAAATTTGAGGAAGAAATTGTTTCAGTTGATGTTCCAATCAGAACGGTTGGTCCTGATCATAATCTTCAGGAGAGGGTCATTCAATTCAGTCAAGATGAGGGAGTGCGCGCCAATACGACTGCAGAAGTTTTAGCAACGCTACGACCAGCCTTCTCTTCAAAGGGCTCTGTCACAGCTGGGAACTCTTCACAAACAAGTGATGGAGCAGCAGTAGTTATGTTAATGGATCGAGAAAAGGCTGACTCACTAGGTTACAAGCCTATGGCAAAGTTTCGTTCATTTGCAGTAGCAGGAGTACCGCCTGAAGTTATGGGGATTGGTCCTGTTGCCGCTGTACCTTTAGCGTTAAAGTATGCAGGGCTAGAGCTTTCAGATATTGGATTATTTGAATTAAATGAAGCGTTTGCTTCTCAATCGATTCAGGTTATTCGTGAGCTTGGATTAGATGAGAATAAAGTAAATGTCAATGGAGGTGCAATTGCGCTTGGTCATCCACTAGGCTGTTCAGGTGCCAAATTAACACTTTCACTAATTCACGAAATGAAACGACGTAATGAACAATTCGGTGTTGTCACAATGTGTATTGGCGGAGGAATGGGTGCTGCTGGAGTGTTCGAATTAGTGTGATAGATGAATAAATGTATAGAGTAATAGAAGGCTGGATAATTTTAGTCTTCTCGTCGTTTGGGGAATTATACCATTCTAGGACTGTGGATAAGTGCTCTTCATCCAGCTCCAGCAGTCCGACTTTGATAAAAATCGGATGCCTTGGCCTCAGACCGCACAGGAAGTGGAAGTGCAGTTAATCGTCGCGTTTTTGACTGCCTCGAGGGAAAAAACAAAACCCTTTTTTCCTAGGTCATAAGCAACTATGAATTCAAGGTAAAGAACACCTTCTATTCATGAGCGTCTTATTTGCCCGAGGCTGTTCAAGGCGCTTGCGCTTTTGTTCTCGTTTAGGAAATTATAAAATTCTCGTACTGTGGATAAGCACATGGCATCCAGCTCCAGCGCCCAGTGACTAGTGTACTTCGCGCTCCTTATACGCTAAGTCAACATCGAATCACTATCGCTCTTCGTGTTTCCTTTGCCCCACATTAACGGGCAGTAAAAGATAACTGCCCGTAAAAGTCCGATAAGTCTCGCTATCCATCATAGGGGGATGAAGAGCCCCCCTCTAATGGAGGTCTCGCTATATCTCATACATTAAAAAGTGGAGGCGACTGTTCAGCTCTGACAAGCATAAGACGAGCAGATGATGGGAAGTGGTTTTCTTCCCAATAGCTGATTGGCTTATGACTCGAAGAGCTAGGTGGCTCAGCTAGATTAGGAGCGCTCCAGTCCATACGTCGCTAAACGGGCGCTTGCGCTTTTGTTCCTGAAATCAAATTGAAAATACTTTATTAATGGGGGAATTTTTAATGTCAAAAGCAACTGATGCAGTCATCAAAGGTGGTAGCTTTTTAATTGAAGATATTTCATACGATCGTATTTTTACTCCCGAGGATTTTACAGATGAGCATAAAATGATTGCAAAGACAACGGAAGATTTCGTTGTAAATGAAGTGTTGCCACATCTTGAAGATATTGAAAATCATCAGTTTGATAAGTCAGTAAAGCTTTTAAAGCAAGCTGGTGAACTTGGTCTATTAGGAGCAGACGTTCCGGAAGAATATGGTGGTTTCGGTCTGGATAAAATTAGCTCTGCCTTAATAACAGAAAAGATTTCTAGAGGAGGAAGTTTTTCATTATCCTTCGGTGCTCACGTGGGAATTGGTTCCTTACCAATTGTTTTGTTCGGAAATGAAGAGCAAAAACAAAAATATTTACCTGGATTAGCTTCTGGGGAAAAACTTGCAGCTTATGCACTAACTGAACCAAACTCAGGATCTGATGCACTTGGTGCAAGAACTACAGCCAAGTTAAACGCAGAAGGCACACATTATGTGTTGAATGGAGAAAAGCAGTGGATTACTAACTCAGGCTTTGCTGATGTATTTGTCGTCTATGCAAAAGTGGACGGCGAGCACTTCTCAGCATTTATTGTTGAAAAAGAATATTCGGGAGTCTCTACTGGACCAGAAGAGAAGAAAATGGGGATCAAAGGGTCTTCTACAAGAACTCTAATCTTGGAAGATGCACTCGTACCTAAAGAAAACTTACTAGGTGAACTTGGAAAAGGTCATATTATTGCATTTAATATTTTAAACATAGGTCGCTATAAATTAGCAGTAGGCACAATTGGTGGTTCAAAGCGAATAATTGATGTATCTGTGAAATATGCTAACCAACGCCAACAATTTAAAACACCCATCTCCAGATTCTCACTTATTCAAGAAAAGCTTGCTAACATGGCAGCAAAAACATATGCAATGGAAAGCTCAGTATACCGAACAGTTGGACTTTTCGAGGATCGCATGAGCCGTTTAACAGATGAAGAGGTCAAAGACGGTAAAGAGGTTGCAGCCTCAATTGCTGAATATGCAATTGAATGTTCATTAAATAAAGTATTTGGCTCTGAAACTCTTGATTATGTAGTGGATGAAGGGGTTCAAATTCACGGTGGATATGGATTTATGGCTGAGTATGAAGTAGAAAGAGTGTACCGTGATTCTCGAATTAACCGAATTTTTGAAGGTACAAATGAAATTAACCGATTGTTAGTTCCAGGAACTTATTTACGAAAAGCAATGAAGGGTGAGCTTCCACTATTCCAAAAAGCTCAAAGCTTACAGGAAGAACTCATGATGCTTATGCCTGAAGAGGTTGGCGAAGGCACACTTGAACAAGAAAAGTACCTTCTTAAAAATGCAAAGAAAATTGGTGTGTTAATTGCTGGATTAGCAGCACAAAAGTATGGAAAGGAACTACAAAAGGAGCAAGAAATCCTTGTCAATATTGCTGATATCGTTAGCAACGTGTATGCAATGGAATCAGCAATTTTACGTACAGAAAAAGCGATTGCGAAAAAGGGAGAAGAGAAAAATAAACAAAAGCTTCTTTATACTCAAGTGTATTGTCAAGAAGCTTTCAACGAAATTGAAGCTCATGCTAAAGAGTCATTGATTGCTATTGAATCTGGAGATTCTCTCCGTATGATGATGTCGGCATTGCGTAAGTTTACTCGCCATACTCCAATTAATGTGATCGGAAAGAAAAGAGAAATTGCAGCAGCATTAATTGATAAGAATGCGTATCTATCTTAAAAAACATTTAAATGATATAGAAGACAATCGTAGTATTCGGTTGTCTTTTTCTCGTTTTACCTAGGTTTGTTTGTATTTTATGTTAATTATATAAATTATGAATTTAGAATGGTTCTAATTAGGATTGTATAAATAGATATGATAAGATAAAGTAAAATGAAATTTATGGTTGAGGTGGTGAATTGGAATGTCTTTAAATTTTTATTGGTATCCTAAATGTGGAACATGTCGAAAGGCAAAAAAATGGTTGGAAGATCACAAAATTGAATTTAACGAAATACATATAGTTGAGAATCCACCTACTAAGGAAGAGCTTTCAACTTTTTACAAAAAAAGTGGATTAGAGCTCAAGAAATTTTTTAATACAAGTGGACAAAAATATCGTGAGCTTGGACTCAAGGACAAATTAGCTTCTATGTCAGAGGATGACATGATTGAGTTGCTAGCTACTGATGGAATGTTAATTAAGAGACCAATTACTGTCGGTGACCAGCATGTTACAGTTGGATTTAAAGAGGAACAGTTTGAAGAAACTTGGGGGAAATAAAAGATAATTCTTGCATAGTTTGCTACAAATTGGTACAACAATATTGACTATCTAGTTAAGATAATAACTGTTGCTAGGGTATTTCTTTAACAGTAGTAAATGATATTATGAAAAATGATATGGATGCTGGAGGGAAAAAAATGAACACACCAAAAGAACTTCGCTATTCTGAGGAACATGAGTGGGTAAAAGTTGAAGGAGAAAAGTTACGTATCGGTATTACTGACTTTGCACAATCTGAGCTTGGCGATATCGTATTCGTTGAATTACCAGAAGTTGGAGATGAAATCAAAGCGGACGAGCCATTCGGAAGCGTAGAGTCAGTTAAAACGGTATCTGAACTTTATGCACCAATTAGTGGTAAAGTAATTGAAATCAATGAAGATCTTGATGATAGTCCTGAATTTGTAAATGAATCTCCTTATGAAAAGGCTTGGATGATTGTAATTGAACCAGCAAATGTTGCTGATGTTGAAAACTTAATGACTGCTGAACAATATGTAGAAATGACAAATGAAGACTAATTAGCATGATGATATGAAATATGGACACCCTATAAGTAGCTAAGGAGGGTGTCCATATGTCTATAGAAAAACAACGTTTAGATATCACAGATCGAGTTGCAGGTAAATTTGGTGATGGGCAATTAAATCTTTATCTAGAAAAAGAGAAGATTGGCCAGATGGTTTCAGAAAATAATTATGAATTAAAAGCAGGCTATGAATTTAACAATAGCCGCTTTTATCAATTTGCTGATGTAATATCAGGACCAGACCAAAAATATGTTGACTGTGATGACGAAAATGGCTGGTGCTAAAAGCAGTGGAACAATCCACTGCTCTTTAAAATGTGGTCGTTTCTTTCATTCGTTTTTTCGAAATTGAAGATTTATGTTTAAAATTCATGGGATGATAAGGTTATTTGACTACATCTTCATTAAATACATAAAACTTTAGAAAAAACATTAAATAAAAAGGAAACAACCTCGACAAATCGAATAGTTTATAGAGAAGACTTTTACTATAAAAACAGGTGATGGTTATGTCGTTAGTTGAGGTTGAAAAAGTATTAATTGTCGAAGGGAAATCAGATAAAAAGAAAGTATTAAATGTATTAAATGAATCTATAGAAATTATCTGCACAAATGGGACAATAAGTGTAACAAAACTTGATGAATTAATTGATGAATTATTTTTAAAAGATGTTTATATTTTAGTTGACTCAGATGATGCAGGTGATCGATTACGTAAACAATTTAAAAGGGAATTTCCAGAAGCGTCACATATTTATATCGACAGAGCATATCGTGAAGTGGCTACGGCACCAGATCATCATGTTGCTTCCGTTCTGTTAAGTGCAAATATTGATGTTGATGTGAAATTTCTTTAGAAAGGTGTAACAATTTTTTAGTTATGATTGAATGGGAAGAGATACAGCTTACTATCCAAAATGAAGGACTTATGGTTTTGTATATGTACACACCAATGTGCGGAACATGTCAAGTCGCGAAACGGATGTTATCAGTCGTAGATGAATTATTACCATCTATAAGAATTCATTCGGTAAACTTAAATTACTATCCCGAAGAGGCAAAAGAGCTTGGGATTGAAAGTGTGCCTTGCTTACTTATTTATGAAGATGGTCAAGAAAGGGAAAAGGTCTATGCGTTTCAATCGGTGGGCAACTTACATGAACTTTTAAAGCAATATATTCGTTAATTTGACATATTTCTTGGGAAATATAAACAAACCCTCAAACATTTGAATAAATGAGCAGAAACTGTCGACTTGTTTATAAAGGATTCTTCCGCGATTCAATGAAGTTATTATATAGCTTGATTGATATCGGGGAGGAATTTTTAATGTATTTGACAACTTTTATATCTAATTTAAATAAAGCACGTTTTTTAACTCCGATTCTTTTGAATCAAACTCTCCTTGTAGAAATACGACCTTATCAGGAATCTAGTCATTATATTGAACTTACATCGAGAGGAGCTAAAGCATTACAATCTCCTCCTACAACGATCGATTTTATCATGGAAGGTGAGGGGCAAGACCTCGAAGAAGTTTTGTTAAACGATGTTAGTTTAAAGCAATTAATTGCTTTTGGGAAAATCGCAATTAAAGGCTCATACCGTGATTATTTAAAGCTCGAGGCCATCATTAAATTAAGTTAAAATGGGAATTCCCTTGAATATATTGTCTGTAATCACTTACTAGATAGGTAGTCTAAAAAGACAGAATTTTCTATCCTTTGTATCTAACATCCTATGATTAGACTTGTTTTAACGATAAACAAAGCTTAAAAGGGGAGGAACAAAAAATGCAAAAAAATTATCGTCCTGAAACGGTTACTATTCATGGGGGATTAAAAAAGGATTCAATAACAGGTGCAAGGTCTGTGCCGATCTATCAATCGAATGCTTACTTATTTGACAATACCGAGCATGCAGCAAATCTTTTTGGATTAAAAGAAACAGGTTACATATATACTAGAATTCATAATCCAACATCAACTGTGTTTGAAGAAAGAATAGCACAGCTTGAAGGTGGTGTAGGAAGTTTAGCAGTTGCTAGTGGAATGGCAGCGATTTCACTGGCGATTTTAAATATAGCAAGTGCTGGTGATGAGATTGTTTCTGCTTCGACATTGTACGGTGGTACCTATAATCTTTTTGCAAATACATTGCCTAAGTATGGAATAAACACAGTATTCGTTGATCCGAAGAATCCTGAAAATTTCCGTTCAGCTATTACACCTAAAACAAAAGCAATCTTTGCTGAAACCATTGGAAATCCAAGCTTAGATGTGCTTGATATTGAGGCAGTAGCCAATATTGCACATGTTGCTGGAATTCCGTTAATTGTTGATAATACATTTGCTACACCTTATCTTTGCAGACCGATTGACCATGGGGCTGATATCGTTGTTCACTCAGCAACAAAGTGGTTATTAGGAAATGGGACAACTCTTGGAGGGGTTATTGTCGATGGAGGGAAATTTGATTGGAATAATCCTATGTTTCCAGGTTTTACAACACCAGATCCAAGCTATAATAATTTAGTTTATGCAGAAGCATTAGGTGAACTGGCTTTCATTATTAAAGCTAGAGTTCAACTACTAAGAGACTTGGGTCCAGCAATTAGTCCTTATAATGCCTTTCAATTTTGTCTTGGTTTAGAAACCCTTCATGTAAGGATGAAAGAACATGTAGCAAATGCAAGAAAAATGGTCGAGTATTTAGAACAGCATCTTGCTGTTGAATGGGTTCTATACCCTGAACAATCGAATCATCCTGCAAAAAAATTAGCCGCGAAATATCTACCAAATGGTGCGGGTTCAGTTGTTGTTTTCGGAATAAAAGGTGGAAGAGAAACCGGAGCTACTGTTATTAATAATGTAGAGCTATGGTCGCACGTAGCAAACGTAGGAGATGCTAAGAGCTTAATCATTCATCCTGCAAGTACAACCCATCAACAGCTAAGTGCTGAGGATTTGATAAAGTCAGGTGTAACAGAGGATTTAATTCGCTTATCAGTAGGAATTGAGCATATTCAAGATATAATTGATGATCTTAATCAAGCCATTTATAAGGCAACAGGTGTAAATGGGTTAGAGTAAGTGCATTCATAATAAACGGATAGAAATATCTTAGGGGATGACTTTGGTATATTAAAGAGTCATCCCCTATTTATATGTTACTAAGAATAATTTATTTTTTGTACGATTTATCTAGTTATCCTTTTATATAATTACTATTAAAATAATACTAATTATATAAAGGGATAATTTATTGACATCATTTTAAATAGCATGATACAATCACTATCGTACTTAAAACTCACTTAGATTTTATTTAAACGTTAATTTTATAGTTAGTCTCTTATCAAGAGAGGTGGAGGGAAGTGCCCTATGAAGCCCGGCAACCATCAACATATGTTGAAATGGTGCCAATTCACTCAAAGGCTGTAAAGCTTTGAAAGATGAGAGAAAGGACATTTTTTCATGCCTTTCTGCTCATTTAGCAGAGAGGTTTTTTTGTACTATGAGAATTTATATTCTAAGGATGGTCGTATTAGAAAAACTAAGGCTTTCGCCTTTAGGACTGGGTGGCAAGACAAGTTAATCTACTTATAAAACGATTAGTTTAACCTGTGTGGGAAGACTGTTTAAAAGTCTTGTTATATATATAAATTGTTTCATAGTAAAATTATGTTGAAATTTTATGATTATTTTTACAGTATAAGAATTTTTCTGATTTAAATAAAAATTAAAGTGAGATAAATGAACTGAGAGAAGGTGACAACTTGATTACATTACAGAACGTTAAAAAAGTTTATCAAACGAAAACAGGGAATGTAACAGCTGTTAATAACGTTAATTTAGAGATTGATAAAGGTGAAATCTACGGCATAATTGGCTACAGTGGTGCGGGTAAAAGTTCATTAATTCGCTTGTTGAATGGGTTAGAAAAACCAACAAGTGGTTCCATAAACGTGGCTGGTAGTCTAATAGATTCGATTGGTGGAGGGAAATTACGAAATGCACGTTTAGAGATCAGTATGATCTTCCAACATTTCAACCTTTTGTGGTCAAGAACAGTAAGAGAAAACATTGCTTTCCCACTAGAAATTGCTGGTATGAAAAGGTCGGAGCGTATGAAACGTGTTGATGAGTTAATAAAGCTAGTAGGTCTAGACGGTCGAGAGAATGCTTATCCTTCACAATTAAGTGGTGGTCAGAAGCAACGTGTTGGAATTGCAAGAGCATTAGCTAATAACCCTAAAGTATTATTATGTGATGAAGCTACGTCAGCTCTTGATCCACAAACAACTGATTCGATCTTAGATTTACTCGTAGACATAAATAAAAGATTAGGTCTAACAATTGTGCTAATTACTCATGAAATGCATGTTATTCGTAAAATATGTCATCGTGTAGCTGTAATGGAAAACGGCGAAGTTGTTGAGCAAGGTAATGTACTTGATGTATTCAAGCATCCTAAACAACCGATCACTAAGCGTTTTGTGAAGCAAGTGACTGAGCCTGATGAAACGAATGAAGTAGTGTCTCATTTATTAGAGCTTTATCCTAAGGGAAAAGTAATTCAATTATCCTTTGTCGGTGAGGCAGCGGAACAACCATTGATTACAAATCTAATTAGACAGTTTTCAATAGAAGTAAACATTTTGCAAGGAAAGATTTCCCAAACTCAAAATGGGTCTTACGGGAGCTTGTTTATTCATCTAGATGGTGATGAAAGAGAACTTAATAGAGCGTTAGAATTTATTAATAATCAGCAAGTTGAGGTGGAGGTGATTGCAAATGCTTGAACAACTTCTACCTGAAGTAAATTGGGAAAAGGTCTGGGAATCCACTTACGAAACAATTTATATGACAGGCATATCAGTTGTGGCAACATTTATTTTAGGTATTATTTTAGGCTTGTTGTTATTTTTAACTGCAAAGGGAAACATATGGGAAAATAAATTTATCAATGGTCTTGTTGCAGGAATTGTTAACGTATTTAGATCGATTCCATTCATTATTTTAATTATTTTATTATTGCCATTTACGAAAGTACTAGTTGGAACAATTTTAGGTGCTAATGCTGCATTACCAGCATTAATAATTGGAGCAGCTCCTTTTTACGGACGAATGGTCGAGATTGCTTTGAGAGAAATTGATAAAGGTGTAATTGAAGCTGCGAAATCTATGGGGGCTAAAACAAGCACAATTATTTTGAAGGTTCTGATACCAGAGTCATTGCCAGCGTTAGTATCTGGTATAACGGTAACAGCAATTGCGCTAGTTGGATATACAGCGATGGCTGGAGCAATTGGTGCTGGAGGATTAGGGAACTTAGCATTCATGGAAGGGTTTAACCGTGGAAATAACCAAGTTACGCTAGTAGCGACGATTATCATATTAATTTTCGTGTTTATCATCCAGTTTATTGGAGATATCATAACTAAATCTATTGACAAACGATAGGAGGAAAAAAGATGAAAAAATTATTATTAACGATTATTCTTGCTATTTTCACAACAGCACTTGTTGCTTGTGGAGGAACTTCGGAAGAAGGTACTGAAGGTTCAGAAGGTGAGACAAAAACATTAAAAGTAGGTGCATCACCAGTACCGCATGTTGAAATTCTAGAAGAAGCAAAGCCTTTATTAGAAGAAAAAGGTATTGAATTGGACATTGTTGAATTCACAGATTATGTTTTACCGAATAAAACATTGGCTGAAGAAGAATTAGATGCAAACTATTTCCAACATGAGCCATACTTAGAGTCTCAAATTGCAGATAATGATTATAAGTTTGTTAGTACTGGTGGCGTACACATTGAACCAATTGGTGTTTATTCAAAGCGTCATAAGTCATTAGATGATCTTCCAGATGGTGCAAAAATCATCATGAGTAACTCAGTAGCTGATCATGGTCGTATGCTATCTATGCTAGAGGAAAAAGGATTAATTACAATCAAAGAAGGCGTTGAAAAAACGGCTGCAACAATAGAAGATATTGCTGAAAACCCTAAAAATTTAGTGTTTGAAGCTGATATAGAAGCGCCAATGCTAACAAAGGCATATGAAAACGATGAAGCAGATGCTTTTTTAATTAACGGTAACTATGCACTACAAGCTGAATTAAACCCAGCAGAGGATGCAATTGCTTTAGAATCACCAGAGAACAATCCTTATGTAAACCTAATCGTTGTTCGTGAAGGTGACGAAGCGAGAGAAGAAATTAAAGCATTAGTAGAAGTACTGCAATCAGAAGAAATTCAAGAGTTTATTAAAACGAAATATAAAGGCTCTGTAATCTCTGCTGCACAAGGTGAATAATTAATGAAAGGGGCTGCCGACTTGTTGTTGGCAGCCTCATTTGTTTTCGGTTAGGAAATAATAAAATTCTTGGTACTGTGTGGATAAGCACATGACATCCAGCTCCAGCGCCCAGCGACCAGTGTACTTCTCTAAACTGGCGCTTGCGCTTTTGTTTTTTTATGGCATACATTTTCTCATTTAAAGCAAACTAATCGGGAAAAAATGCGAAATGGAGCTGTGTATAATGGAACATTATGAACCAAGAAATTCAACTGAAGAAGCTTTGCTTGAATTCAAGAGTGGTTTAGGAACGTTTACTCAAAAAATGCCAGAGATTGCCCAGCATTATAATGCTTTTACTGAGGCTTGTTTTAAGGAAGGGAAATTAACACAGAAGGAAAAGCACTTAATTGCTTTAGGTATTAGTATTAACGCCCAAGATGAATATTGTATGATCTATCATACAAAAGGTTGCTTAGACCAAGGTGCAAGCGAAGAAGAAATATTAGAAGCAGTGGGTGTAACAGCTGCATTTGGTGGCGGAGCAGCTATGAGCCAAGCAGTAACTCTTGTACAAGAGTGCATAACAGAACTAAATCAGTTAAAGCAATAAAAAAATCTGCAAAAAAGCCATGAGGTCGAGGAAAACAGAGAATATTTGAGAGGATATGCAATACTATCCCCTAATTTTGCTAAATGAATCAAAATCAAACCTTATCGTTTATCACAAAATTTGATTCTTTATATGCTTATAAAAGTAGGCTGTTTTCGCAAAGATTGTTGTTTTTCGTAAATAAATATACTTTACGGATATAGCCTATCTTCGTGCTCTTTTCGCTTATTTACTTAGTGGTACTCTCTTGAATTTGCTTATAGTTTTTACGATAAAAATCCAAAAGCCGATTTTTATAAGTCTTAAAGCAACAAACTTTTAGAAAAGAGCCTAAAAGTAAAACTACTAAGTTGAAGGGATTGATTTATTATTCACTCGAATCAAGAAATACTTGATCTCAACTATACAACTAAAATAGAAAAAGCGATGCATCAAAAGAACCAGTTGAAGACTGGTTCTTTTACATATACTAACAATCAAGAGGAAGTATTTGTCGTTATAAGTAGAGAGAATGTTTTTTAAACTAAAGTAAAAACTATTCTAGTGGTGAAGGTAGATTCACAGGTCAATGTATTATATAGTAGAAAAAGGCTAATTTCTCTATCTACATACATATTAATGTGAAGTAGTGCAATTGGAAATTTTAGTTTTTTTTTGACAGAATTCGAGTCTATTCCTAAAAGGTTGTATTCAGTTTTGATTTGTTATAAGATTAGAATGAGAATAAATTGAGAATTAGTAAACTTTATATATTATGGAGGTATAGTTATGGCAGGTTCTACATTAATCATTAAGGATTTACACGTAGAAATTGATGGGAAAGAAATTCTTAAAGGTGTAAATCTTGAAATAAAAGGCGGAGAGTTCCATGCAATTATGGGACCTAACGGAACAGGTAAATCAACCTTATCATCAGCAATTATGGGTCACCCGAAATATGAAGTAACACAAGGAAGCATTACATTAGATGGTGAAAATGTATTAGAAATGGAAGTAGATGAGCGTGGACGTGCTGGTCTATTCTTAGCAATGCAATATCCGAGTGAAATTAGTGGTGTAACAAATGCAGATTTCTTACGTTCATCTATTAATGCACGTCGTGCAGAAGGCGAAGAAATTTCTTTAATGAAGTTTATCCGTAAAATGGACGCTAATATGGAAGAATTAGAAATGGATCCAGATATGGCTCAACGTTATCTTAATGAAGGCTTCTCAGGTGGAGAGAAAAAACGTAATGAAATTCTTCAATTAATGATGATCGAGCCGAAAATTGCCATTCTTGATGAGATTGATTCTGGTCTTGATATTGATGCATTAAAGGTTGTAGCAAAAGGTATTAATAAGATGCGCAATGAAGATTTTGGTTGCTTAATGATCACTCACTATCAACGTTTATTAAATTACATTACACCAGATAAAGTGCACGTAATGATGCAAGGTCGCGTTGTAAAATCAGGCGGACCTGAGCTGGCACAACGTTTAGAAGCAGAAGGTTATGACTGGATTAAACAAGAATTAGGTATTGAAGACGAAACTGTTGGGCTAGAAGCATAAGCGTAGGGGGAGTATAAGACGTATGGAAACGAAAACTTACAATCAGGACTATGTCACAAGCTTTTCAAAACAGCTTGGTGAACCGAACTGGCTTACTGATCTTCGCTTACAAGCACTTGCAAAATCAGAGGATCTTCCAATGCCTAAACCGGATAAAACGAAAATCGATAAATGGAATTTCACTAGCTTTAAGGAACATACGGTAACTAGTGAAAAACTAACTTCTTTACATGATTTACATGAAGATGTAAAAGTTTTAATTGACGTTGAGTCTCCTAACCAGAACTTATATGTTCAATTAAATAATACAGCTGCATACACTTCTTTATCTGCTGAGTTAAAGAACAAAGGCGTGATCTTAAAGGACATTCATTCTGCAGCAAGTGATCATTCTGAATTAGTTCAAAAATACTTTATGAAAGATGGCGTAAAAGTTGACGAGCATCGCTTAACAGCTTTACATGCCGCTCTTTTAAATGGTGGAGTCTTCGTTTATGTTCCTAAGAATGTAGAGGTAGCTGAACCAATTCAAGCAGTGTTTGTTCATGATAATCCTGATACAACGCTATTTAACCACGTAATTGTCGTTGCAGAAGATAACAGTTCTGTTACCTACGTAGAAAATTATATTTCAACTGTTACTGATGTTGAAGGTGTCTTCAATATCATTACAGAGGTATTTGCTAATACAAATGCACGTGTAACTTACGGAGCAGTTGATACACTTGCAAAAGGTATTACAACATATGTAAATCGTCGTGGAGTAGCAGGACGTGACGCTCGTATTGAGTGGGCATTAGGGCTAATGAATGATGGCGATACAATTTCTGAAAATGTTACAAATTTAATCGGTGACGGATCCTACGGTGATACAAAAACAGTTGTTGTTGGTCGTGGAGAGCAAAAACAAAACTTTACAACAAAGGTTGTACATTTTGGAAAGCACTCTGAAGGCTATATCTTAAAACATGGTGTTATGAAAGACAGTGCTTCATCTATTTTCAACGGTATTGGGAAAATTGAACATGGTGCTTCTAAATCAAATGCAGAGCAAGAATCTCGTGTTCTTATGTTAAGTGAAAAGGCGCGCGGTGATGCAAACCCAATTCTATTAATCGATGAAGACGATGTAACTGCAGGACATGCTGCATCTGTAGGACGTGTTGATCCAATTCAGCTTTATTATTTAATGAGCCGCGGTATTCCAAAAGTAGAAGCAGAACGTCTTGTTATTCATGGCTTCTTAGCACCAGTAGTAAATGTTCTTCCAGTCGAAGGCGTGAAAAAGCAGTTAGTAGAGGTTATTGAAAGGAAAGTTAAATAATGAATATCACAGATATTCGTCAGCACTTTCCGATTTTGGATCAACAAGTAAATGGTAAAGACCTTGTTTATTTAGATAGTGCAGCAACCTCTCAAAAACCACTAGCTGTTATTGAAGCACTATCCACTTATTATCGTGAATATAATTCTAATGTACACCGTGGAGTGCATACACTAGGCACGAAAGCAACAGATGGTTACGAAGGGGCGCGCGAAAAGGTTAGAAGATTTATTGGGGCAAATTCTGCACAAGAAATTATTTTTACCCGTGGAGCGACAACAGCGTTAAATATTGTAGCCCAAAGTTATGGATTAACGAATGTAAGAGAAGGTGATGAAATTGTCATCACTTACATGGAGCATCATGCCAATGTTATTCCTTGGCAGCAAGTAGCAAAAACGACTGGTGCGACATTAAAATATATTCCTTTACAAGAAGATGGTACAATCGATTTAAAGGATGTTGAAGAGACAGTTACGTCTAATACGAAAATTGTTTCAGTTATGCAGGTATCAAACGTACTTGGTACAATCAACCCGATTAAAGAGATCGCGAAGATTGCCCATCAACGTGGTGCTATTATGGTAGTCGATGGTGCTCAAAGTACTCCTCATATGAAGATCGATGTTCAGGACTTAGATTGTGACTTCTTCGCTTTTTCAGGTCATAAAATGTGTGCTCCAACAGGAATCGGTGTTTTATATGGCAAGAAAGAGCTTCTTGAAAAAATGGAGCCAGTTGAATTTGGTGGCGAGATGATTGACTTTGTTGGTCTTCAAGAATCAACTTGGAAAGAGCTTCCATGGAAATTTGAAGCAGGGACACCAATCATCGCTGGAGCAATTGGTCTTGGCGTGGCAATTGATTTTCTTGAGCAAATTGGTTTAGAAAATATTGAAGCGCATGAGCATAGATTAGCAAAATATGCGTTAGAACAACTAAACCAAGTAGAAGGTATCACAATTTATGGACCGAAACATCGTGCAGGATTAGTGACATTTAATATAGAGGATGTACATCCACATGATGTTGCAACAGTGTTAGATGCTGAGGGAATTGCTGTCCGTGCGGGCCACCATTGTGCACAGCCTCTTATGAAGTGGTTAAAGGTTTCTGCAACAGCACGAGCTAGTTTTTACCTGTATAATACAGAAGAAGAAATTGATAAGCTTGTAGAAGGTATCATTAAAACAAAGGAGTACTTCAGTAATGTCTAATCATGTTAATCTTGACACCTTATACCGTCAAGTAATTATGGATCATTACAAGAACCCTAGAAACAAGGGGATTCTTGATAACAGTCTTACAGTCGATATGAATAATCCAACTTGTGGAGATCGTATCCGCTTAACGCTTGATCTTGAAGATGGTGTGGTAAAGGATGCGAAGTTTGAAGGAGAAGGCTGCTCCATTTCAATGTCATCTGCTTCAATGATGACTCAAGCAATTAAAGGAAAAACACTTGATGAAGCGTTAAAGCTTTCTGAAATATTTTCGAATATGATGCTAGGGAAAGATTATAACGACGATATTGATTTAGGTGATATCGAAGCATTACAAGGTGTAACTAAGTTTCCTGCACGTATAAAATGTGCCACATTAGCTTGGAAAGCTATGGAAAAGGGCGTTAATAGCAACAATGAGTAAGCCATTAAGGGATATCCCTTATATTCTAAATGGATAGGAGTGAAAGTAGATGGCAAAAAAGGCACCTGAAATTGGCGATTACAAATATGGTTTTGCTGATAAAGATGTATCCATCTTCCGTTCTAAACGAGGATTAACGAAAGAGATCGTTGAAGAAATTTCTCGTATGAAAGCTGAGCCGCAATGGATGCTAGATTTCCGATTGAAATCATTAGAACATTTTTATAATATGCCAATGCCACAATGGGGTGGCGATATGGCTTCATTGAGTTTTGATGAAATTACGTACTATGTTAAACCATCTGAAAAATCAGAGCGTTCATGGGATGAAGTACCTGAAGAGATTAAAAGTACGTTTGATAAGCTAGGTATTCCAGAAGCTGAACAAAAATACCTTGCTGGTGTATCTGCACAATATGAATCAGAAGTTGTTTATCACAACATGAAAGAAGAACTTACAGATCTTGGGATTGTCTTTAAGGATACAGATACAGCATTGAAAGAAAATGAAGATATTTTCCGCGAGCATTTCGGTAAGGTGATTCCACCTACAGATAATAAATTCTCTGCTCTTAATTCGGCAGTTTGGTCTGGTGGATCTTTCATCTATGTACCAAAAGGTGTTAAAGTTGAAACACCTTTACAAGCTTACTTCCGTATAAACTCTGAAAACATGGGGCAATTCGAACGTACACTTATTATCGTAGACGAAGGTGCACATGTTCATTATGTAGAAGGTTGTACTGCACCAGTTTATACAACAAACTCACTTCATAGTGCAGTTGTTGAAATCATCGTAAAAGATGGCGGATATTGCCGTTATACGACAATTCAAAACTGGGCAAACAATGTATTTAACCTTGTAACAAAGCGTGCTGTTTGTGAAGCGCACGCAACAATGGAATGGATCGATGGGAATATTGGATCTAAACTAACAATGAAATATCCTGCAGTTATCCTGAAAGGTGAGGGTGCTCGAGGAATGACACTTTCTATTGCGATTGCAGGAAAAGGACAACATCAAGATGCAGGTGCTAAAATGATTCACTTAGCTCCTAATACTTCTTCAACGATTGTATCTAAATCTATTTCTAAACAAGGTGGTAAAGTAACATATCGTGGAATCGTACATTTCGGCCGTAAAGCAGATGGTGCGAGATCAAATATTGAATGTGATACACTCATTATGGATAATCAATCAACATCAGATACAATTCCATACAATGAAATCATGAATGACAATATTTCACTTGAGCATGAAGCGAAGGTTTCTAAGGTGTCTGAAGAACAATTATTCTACCTTATGAGCCGTGGTATTTCTCAAGAAGAAGCGACAGAAATGATTGTAATGGGCTTTATCGAGCCATTTACAAAAGAGCTTCCAATGGAATATGCAGTTGAAATGAACCGCCTAATCAAGTTTGAAATGGAAGGTTCGATCGGTTAATAAAATGGGGACTGACACAATTGTCAGTCCCTCTTTTGTTAGTAATGGACAAACCATTAAACCAAAAAATGATTCATATATAAAAGCTCCTTAAATAAATCTTCGATAGTCATTTCCAACATTAAACGCTAAATGTAATATTCTAACTGTTCTCAGTTCGATGTTCTATCAATGATTGCCGTGGTATAGTATGATTAGAAAAAGAAAATGGATAGTAATCACCGAAGGATGATCAGATTGACAACAATTCAAATTGGTCTAACAGGCTGGGGAGATCACGAATCTCTATATCCTTTAAAAACGAATACTACGAATAAATTACAAGAATATGCGGCACACTTTCCTACAGTAGAAATAGATGCAAGCTTTTATGCCATTCAGCCAAAACGTAATATCGAGAAGTGGTTAAGTGACACTCCTGATACATTTCAATTTATAGCTAAAGCATATCAAGGAATGACAGGGCATCTCCGAGGAGAATCTCCTTTCGAAACGAAACAGGATATGTTCAAAGCATACATAAAATCGATAGAACCATTAATAAAGGCTAAAAAGCTTGCTATGGTTTTATTTCAATTTCCCCCTTGGTTTGATTGTAATAAAGAAAATGTTACGTATTTAAAGTGGTGCAGGGAACAAATGGGCGATACTGAGGTAGCGCTTGAATTTCGCAATCGATCATGGTTTTCGCACGTCTTCTATGAAAAAACACTACTGTTCATGGAATCTGAAAAATGGATACATAGTATAGTCGATGAACCACAGGCTGGGGAGAGATCGATTCCGACTGTGCTCCATCCTACAGATTCTAGTAAAACTCTCATTCGTTTGCACGGAAGAAATGTACATGGCTGGAATAAGCCAGCTTCTGGTAAGGATTGGAGAGATGTTCGATACTTGTATCGCTATAACCGGGAAGAGTTACTAGAATGGAAAGATTATTTAAACTTGCTTCAAAAAGATTCCGAAACGATTTATATGCTCTTTAATAATAATTCTGGTGGGGATGCGGCAGCAAATGCAAAGATAATGATGAACTTATTAGACATCACATATAGTGGATTGGCAGAGAAGCAATTAAGCCTTTTCAGTGATGAAGAGGAGCGGTAAAAAATTGTGGAATGGATTATCTTATTGATTATTGGTGTTGTTGCAGGAACAATAGGGAGCTTAGTTGGATTAGGTGGAGGAATTATCGTTGTTCCTATGTTGCTTTCTTTAAGTTCGTACATATCTGCTTTTGAAGATGTATCACCACAGGTAGCTGTTGGTACATCTTTATTGGTTGTAATCTTTACAGGCTTATCTTCAACATTAACTTATATGAAATATAAAAAAGTTGATTATAAAAGTGGACTTATCTTTTTTATAGGAAGTGGACCAGGTGGTATTATTGGTGCCTATGTAAATAAGCTATTTAATACAACTTCTTTTTCAATTTGGTTTGGCTTTTTTATGATTCTTGTATCCATTATTCTGATGGTGAAGGATAAACTTCCTAAAATGAAACAGCGAGCTGGTAAAAAAGTGGTTCGTACATACATGGATGAGGCTGGGAAAGAAATCTTTTATTCCTATCATCCTGTTCCAGGAGTTTTGATTGCATTTGTAGTTGGGTTTATTTCAGGTCTATTTGGGATTGGCGGTGGTGCATTAATGGTGCCGGCTATGATCTTATTATTCTTGTTCCCACCCCATATTGCGGTTGCGACTTCAATGTTTATCATTTTTCTATCTGCAACTACAAGCTCGATCACTCATATTGCACTAGGAAACATAAATTGGTTATATGCAGTAGCACTAATTCCAGGTGCTTGGTTCGGAGGAAGATTTGGTGCTGTTATTAATACGAAACTAAAAGGCAAAACAGTAGTTAATCTATTGAGAATTGTGCTAGTTATTGCAGGCATAAAGTTAATCTACGAAGGTTTCATGGGATAGCAAAATGTGAATACAGCATGTCGAAGCTGCATATGGAAACACGATTATTTAAGAGATTAGAAAGTATAAGTCTTTATTACTTAGTTTTGGTGTCTAGCTCCAGCGCCTAGTCCCTCGAGGGAAAAAACAAAACCCTTTTTTCCTAGGTCATAAGCCACTCATGAATAGAAGGCAAAGAACGCATTGCCTTCTATTCATGAGCGTCTTATTTGCCCGAGACTGACCAAGGCGCTTGCGCTTTTCTTAGTTAGAACCTTATGAATAAGGAGAGGGAATCATGCTAGAAACAATTCACCTTTACCACACGAATGATTTACATAGTCATTTTGAAAATTGGCCAAATATCGTTCAATTTCTAAAAAAGAAAAAAGAATTGCACGAACAAAATAAAGAGCAAATGGTTCTTCTTGATATTGGAGATCATGCAGACCGCTTTCATCCAATCACTGAAGCAACAAAAGGAAAAGCTAATGTGACATTATTAAATATGCTTCAATATGATGCAGTGACAATTGGTAATAATGAAGGAATTACTTTTTCCCATGATGATTTAAATACCTTATATGAGGAAGCAAAGTTTCCGATTATCTTATCAAATTTGTATACAGAGCTAGGAGAACGCCCACCTTGGTTAGTGCCATTTCATATTATGACATTAAATAATGGAGTAAAGCTGGCTATCTTAGGAGTAACAGTGTTTTATGAAAAATTTTATGAGTTACTTGGGTGGAAAATAAAAGATCCGTTTCAAAGCTTATTAGAAACCGTACAACAAGTGAAGGAACAAGCTGATATTATTGTTGTCCTTTCACATCTTGGAATTAGTGATGATGAAATCATAGCGAGAGAGTTTTCTGAAATTGATCTTATTATTGGTGGTCATACACATCACGTGCTACAAAATGGAAAAAGAATCAATAATACATTGGTTGCTTGCGCTGGAAAGTATGGACAATATGTCGGTCATATTTCGCTTACCTTAAATATTGAACAAAAAGCTTTAATAGAACGTGAGGCTTCTCTTTATGCTATGAAGGAACAAAAGGAGATCTGTCAAGAAACAGATGCTTGGTTGCACAATACATTAGCAGACAGTGAAATGAAGCTCTCAGAGGTCGTAGGAGTTTTACAGGACGATCTGACACTTGATTGGTTTCATGAATCATCTTTTCCTTTATTTTTAGTCCATGCCATACGTGAGTGGTGTGATGGAGAAGTTGCAATGGTTAATTCCGGAATGTTATTAGAGCCGTTAAGAAAAGGTCCTGTGACGAAAAAAGATCTTCACCGAATTTGTCCACATCCTATTAATCCATGTAAGGTCAATTTAAAGGGAGATGTGTTAAAAGAGGTCATTGTTCAAGCAAGAGAGGAAAAAATGGAGCACCTACAATTAAAAGGCTTGGGCTTTAGAGGTAAAGTGATGGGAAGAATGGTCTTTGATGGGATTAAGGTAAAAACGGAGATGTTAGCAGATGGCAAGCATCATGTTACCGAAGTCTTTGTGAATGGACAGCCTATCAATAAAGATAGGGTTTATGCAGTAGCAACGGTTGATATGTTTACCCTTGGACCTCTGTATCCTGAAATTAGTCATGCGGAGAAAAAAATCTTCTATATGCCTGAGCTTTTAAGGGATCTCTTAGCTTGGCAATTAGATAAAAATACACCGAAAATTTAGGCGGAATATCTACACGTATCCTTTCTTTACTCATAAAGATATAACAAGAAAGGAGTGTAGATTACATTATGGTTACGATGACTCCAATTGTCATTGAAGGAAAACAATTTACAGCAATCACAGTTGCTTTACCTAAAACGAACTTTATGGCAATCACAAACGAAAAAGGATATATCATGTGTGGTGCTTTAGATGTAGCATTATTAAATGAAAAATTAAAAGATAGAGGAATCATTGCAGGTCGAGCAGTTGGTGTTAGAACAATTGATCAATTACTTGAGGCACCATTAGAATCTGTCACATATGAGGCTGAGAAGCTTGGGGTTGTTGTTGGTACAAAAGGAAGAGACGCTTTATTAAAGATGGCATAATTTTTCATGTATGGATATAAATATAAAACTGTATTAAAAAAGATGCGTACATCCCTCTTTACATGCATACATTATCTTGTAAAGGAGGGATTTTACTTTGGCTAAATTTCGCGGTCGTCGCCCGCGTAGAGGGCCCTTACCTTTTCGGTATGTCTTATTACTAACATTGGTTATTTTTATAATTCTAAGTGCAAGTAGCTTTTGGATTGTTAATGAAAAGGTTGAAGATACCTTGATGCATATTGCAACTTTAGAAGCATCTTCTGTTGCAACTACCATTATTCAAGAAGCTGTAAAAGATGAAATCATTAGCGAAGAGGAAGCGAAAGTTTTAGTTTCTCAAAGTATAGATGAATCAGGTGATATCAATAGTACGAACTTTAATACAAGGACAGTTAGTGCTGCTTTGCGCCGAGTAACAGATAATATAACAGCTAAATTGGAGGAAATTGAAAAGGGGAATTTTCATGATACCAATCCAAATTCCAATCAAGAACTGGAACTTGATGATGGGATTGTTTATGCAATACCATTAGGACAAATTACTGATAATGCTATTTTGAGTACGCTTGGTCCCAATATACCGGTTCGATTTTATTTAATCGGGGATGTACATACTGATATTGAAAGGAAAATTGTGGAATATGGGATAAATAATGCTGTCCACAAGTTTTCTATTTTTGTAGAGGTAAAAGTGCAAGTTGTCATCCCTTTTGCAACGAAAACAACAACTATTACAAACACAATTCCTATAATAGATTACGATGTTCAAGGTGATGTACCACAATATTATAATGAGAGCGGTGAAAACTCCCCTGCAATTGAATTACCAAAAGTTCCATAGTTGCTAATTAGCATCTATTTTGCTAAACTACTAAATGTTGAAAATCAAATATTGACCTAAACCACCTTATCTCAAGATGAGGTAGAGGAGCGGAAAACATAAGTACAATATGTGAGAATGACACCGATGATCATATTGAAAAGGGTTTTTTGCCGAAGTAAATGGAGGAGTCACACTTTATTTGCTGGTATTACTTTGAATAAGGGTAATACTGTCATTATAGTGATTTCTATAATGGAGGGCTACTGATCGGGATGGAGGATAACATAACATTATTCATAAGAAGAGTAATGATAGTTATTTTCTATCATTACTCTTTTTTGCGTGCCCTTTTTCACATAGAGTGCAAAGAGTAGGTTGAAAATTAAGCTATATATTGCATAGCGAATCTTTATCCTTTAAATCGACATTAGCACCTTCCAGACTATTAAATTAGGGAGGCTTTACACAACATGTCAGGCACTATTTATTCCATTATTCCTCCATTAATAGCCATTATTATGGTTATTTTAACAAGAAGAGTATTACTTTCACTTGGAGTGGGGATTCTTTCTGCAGCACTATTACTTACTAAATTCTCAATAGTAAAAACAGGTCTTACTATTTTTGAAGCAATAAAAGCGATCTTTGTTTCTGAAGGCGAGCTTAATACTTGGAATGTTTACATCTTATTCTTTTTACTCATTTTAGGTATTGTTACAGCACTTATTTCAATTTCAGGTGGAAGTAGAGCTTTTGGTGAGTGGGCAGAAAAACGTGTTAAAACGCGTACAGGTGCTCAATTTACTGCTGCTTTATTAGGAATGTTAATCTTTATAGATGATTACTTTAATGCACTAGCAGTTGGACAAGTTAGCCGTCCAATTACAGATCGTCAAAAGGTTTCTCGGGCAAAGCTAGCGTATATCATTGATTCAACCTCTGCTCCTATATGTGTCGTTTCACCTATTTCTAGTTGGGGAGCATACATCATTGCCATGATTACAACAATTTTTGCAACACATGGTGTAACAGAATTTACTCCACTTGGTGCGTTCATGACAATGATTCCTTTGAATTATTATGTTTTTACAGCATTGGTTCTCGTATTTGCTGTTTCCTTCTTTAACATTAATATCGGCAGCATGAAGGTACATGAAGATCGAGCGATTCAAACTGGACAAGTTGTTGATCCGTCTAAGGAGTCACTTGGTGACGTAAAAGCGGATCTTCCAACAAGTGATAAAGGTACAATCGGTAATCTTGTATGGCCAATTGTAGCATTAATTGTTGGTACAGTAGCGTCCATGCTTCTGACTGGATACACAGCAATTGAGGATAAAACGGCTGTAACGATATTTGCGATTTTTGAAAACACAGATGTATCAGCTTCTCTTTTATATGGAGGTCTATTTGGACTTGCTGTAACGATTTTATTATTTTTTGTTAGAGGAATTAAGGTTAGCTATCTTCCATTAGGTATTAAAGAAGGAATAAAATCAATGCTACCTGCTATTTATATCCTAATGTTTGCTTGGGTGATTGTTGATTTAATCGGTCAATTAGAAACGGGTGAATATTTAGCTGGTTTAGTAGAAAAATCGAATTTAAATGTTGCATACCTACCTGTAATCATGTTTATTTTAGGTGCATTTATGGCTTTTGCAACAGGTACATCTTGGGGGACATTTGGTATCATGTTACCAATTGCAGCCGAAATAACAGCTGCAACAGATATCAATATGCTATTACCAGCAATGGCTGCTGTCCTTGCGGGATCAGTTTTAGGAGATCATTGCTCACCTATTTCAGACACAACGATTCTTTCTTCAACTGGAGCTGGCAGTCATCATATAGACCATGTAATGACACAGTTACCATATGCTTTAATAGGAGGAGCTTTTGCAACAATTGGATACCTCGTTCTAGGTTTAACCGGTAGTGGTATCGCTGGATTAGTTGTTATTTCTCTGTTTTTGATTGGATTTATTTTCTTCTTTACTAAAAGAGCTAAAACAGTTTAAGAAAAAAGGGATATAGGTTTTGCTCCTATATCCTTTTTTCATCCAATTATTAGGGGGCAATACTATTATTATAATAGCTTTATATGCTAACAGATAATATAAGAATATTTCTCTTGAATAATAATTCATATAAAATGAAAAATATTATTACGATATTGACAATAATGATACCCTTTATTGAGTTAATAAACAAAAGAACTGCGTGTGAAAATTACTAGATTTACTATAAAAATAAGATATTTCCATATTTAATCAAATAAATGGAAAAATTCTGAATAAATCATATTAAAATAGTATTTTCTATTTTTTTTTTATAGACATAGGCATAATGTCGCTATATACTATGTATAGATTATAATAAATAGTCAGAAAATTATATAATTTCAAATTGTTTCCACATTTTAATGTGCTATTTGAAAAGGGGGAAAAATTTCATGGAAAATCGTCCACAGTGGGGATCAAGGGCAGGCTTTATTCTAGCAGCCGTTGGTTCTGCAGTTGGTTTAGGAAATATTTGGAGGTTCCCAGCAACCGCTTATGAAAATGGAGGAGGAGCGTTCTTTATACCATATTTATTTGCATTATTAACAGCTGGTATTCCACTATTAGTAATGGAGTTCACAATTGGACATAAGTATCGTGGATCAGCTCCAATATCGTTAGGAAGGATGAGTAAGGGCTCTGAGTGGATTGGCTGGTGGCAGGTTGCGATATCATTTGTTATTTCTACTTATTATGCAGTCATCATCGCTTGGGCTATGTCATATTCGGTTTTTTCTTTCAACTTAAGTTGGGGGAAAGATACTCAAGGCTTCTTATTTGGAGATTACTTAAAGTTAGCTGAAACTCCAGGACAGTTTGGAGGCTTAGTGTCTGGCGTATTTATTCCATTACTTATCGTATGGGCTGTTACATTAGGTGTCCTTTTTGCAGGTGTTAAAAAAGGTATTGAAAAAGCAAACAAAATTATGATTCCAACCTTGGTTATTTTATTTGCAATTATAGTTATTCGTGCTTTAACTCTTGAAGGGGCGGGAGCGGGACTTGACGCATTTTTTAAACCAGATTGGAGTAAAATTACTGACGGTAAAGTTTGGGTTGCAGCATATGGCCAAATATTCTTTAGTTTATCAATTGCATTTGCTATTATGATCACTTATTCAAGTTACCTTCCTAAAAAATCTGATATTACAAATAATGCATTTATTACTGGTTTTAGTAACTCTGCATTTGAATTATTAGCTGGTATTGGTGTATTTAGTGCATTAGGATTTATGGCAGCACAACAGGGTGTTCCTGTAAGTGAAGTTGTATCAGCAGGTGTTGGACTTGCGTTTGTTGTATTTCCACAAATCATTAATGAATTCCCTGCGTTTAATGAATTCTTTGGTTTCTTATTCTTTGGATCATTAGTTCTTGCAGGTTTATCATCACTTATTTCAATAGTTGAAACATTTATCGCTGGTGTGCAAGAGAAGTTTGGCATTTCAAGAGCAAAATCAGTCGTGTTTGGTGGAGGTTTATCAGCTTTAATCTCAATCATATTTGCAACCAAAGGCGGATTGTATTTCCTCGATTCAGCAGATTATTTTATCAATACACTTGGCGTTGCACTTGCAGGATTGTTTGAAGTTATTGCAGTAGCATGGTTTGCTAAAGAACTTAAGAATTTACAATCACATGCAAATTCTTTTTCTGATATACAAGTCGGTACATGGTGGAGACTATGTTTAGGTGTTATTACACCATTAGTATTAGGTTATATGATGTTTGACAACCTTCGAACGAATTTAACAAGTGATTATGGGGATGGAGACTACCCACGTGAATTCCTATTTACATGGGGTTGGACAGTAGCAATTGGAGCAATCTTGGTTGGTGTATTATTCTCAATGAAACGTAAATCAAATGATGCTAATAAGGGGGTATCACAGCAATGAGTGGAAGCGCAATTGCAATGATGGTTATTGGTATTGTTATTATTTGGGGCGGCATGGCTGCAAGTATTACAAATGCTGTGATCAAAGCTAAGCGAAAATAATTAGGAAAGAGGCTGAAAATCAGCCTCTTTTTATTATTTGCCTCTTTTTCTCTCTGCGCGCTCCCACGCTCTTAAATGTGGGTATGGATCAAATGACCATTCTGTTCTCCCATTATCCTTATAAAGACCATAGTGAAGGTGAGGCGGAAATTTTCCGGCTGTACCAGGTGGGCCGTAGCCAGAGCTTCCAACAGAGCCAATAAGCTGTCCAGGCTCTACTACCTGTCCAGCTTGTAGGCCGTCAGCAAAACCATTTAAATGGGCGAAATAATGGTAAGTATTATCGATATCTCGTATACCAACTCTCCAACCACCAAAACGATTCCAACCTTTCATTTCAATAACCCCAAAACATGTTGCCCTTACAGGGACTCCGTAATTAGCAAAAATATCTGTTCCTTCATGAATCCTTCTGCCACCCCAGCCTCGTGCGTCACCCCATGTGTTGTTATAGCTGTAATTATGGTTAAGAGGAACTGGGAAGGCATGTTTGTCTAAATCTAAACGGCCATACTTTTTATACAATTTCATATGGCTTAAAATAAGCCCAACTGCTTTATCACGCTGATAATAATCCCATAAACCAATCTTTAGGTTTTCAAGATCAGTACCATAGGATTGCAAATAATGTGCAAATGAATAAAGTACGTCTTCATCATTCGTTGGATCAGCCCGATTATCTCCATCACCATCTACACCAATTCCGCCAAATAACCCTATACTTATAGGATTCATATCCTTTTTGTTAGGATTAAGAGGACCAGCCCATGCCTCTGGGGTAATATAAATTTCAATCAGTCCTTCGGCTTTAGGAATGTCTTTGCGTGAATGTCGGACATTTCTCTCATATTGATCAATGGAAGCTAGTACATACCACGGGATATTTGTAACAGTTTCGACTTTTTTATATAAGCTCATTAGCTTTTGGTTTACTTCATTTTGATCTGCTTCAGCACCATAAGCTAGGGGATGAGCTGAAATACAAATCACAGTAAAGATGATGATAAAAGATAGAACTTTGCGCACAGTAATGAGCTCCTTTCAGCCATTTTCATCATATTTATAGTTTGGTTTTCATTTGCTATTTCATTAATAGAAAATGTTAGAAATTGCAAACAATCCTTTTCCTTGTCCCTCTCGCTTGCATATGTTAAAGTTGAAACGGATATAAAAATGTTAATGGAAAAAGTGTGAAAATTAATTCTTAGATTACATACTGGAGATGATTCAGATGGCGAAAAAGGAAGAATATTTACGTAAGCCAGAATGGTTGAAAATAAAACTAAATACAAATGAAAATTATACTGATCTTAAGAAACTTATGAGAGAAAAGAATCTAAACACGGTATGCGAGGAAGCAAAATGTCCAAACATACATGAATGCTGGGCAGTTCGTAGAACAGCAACATTTATGATTTTAGGTGCAGTTTGTACACGTGCTTGCCGTTTCTGTGCTGTTAAAACAGGCCTTCCTACGGAATTGGACTTAGCAGAACCAGAACGTGTTGCAGATTCAGTAGCTTTAATGAATTTGAAGCACGCAGTTGTTACAGCAGTAGCTCGTGACGACTTAAAAGATGGCGGTGCGGAAGTATTTGCTGAAACTGTCCGTGCGATTCGTCGTAAAAGCCCATTTACAACAATTGAAGTATTACCTTCAGATATGGGTGGGGTTTACGAAAACTTAAAGATGCTAATGGATGCTAAACCGGATATATTGAATCATAATATTGAAACGGTTCGGGAGCTTACGCCAAGAGTTCGAGCACGTGCTAAATATGACAGATCATTAGAGTTTTTAAAGCGTGCAAAAGAATTGCAACCTGAAATCCCTACTAAATCAAGCTTAATGATTGGATTAGGGGAAACGAAAGAACAAATCATTCAAACCATGGATGATTTAAGAGCAAATGATGTTGATATCATGACAATTGGTCAGTATTTACAGCCAACGAAAAAACACTTAAAGGTTCAAAAGTATTATCATCCAGATGAATTTGCTGAATTACGTGAAATTGCAATGAGTAAAGGCTTCAGCCATTGTGAAGCAGGTCCACTTGTTCGTTCTTCATACCATGCAGATGAGCAGGTTAATGCTTCAGCTAAACAAAAGCAGGCACAAGCATAATAAAAAAAGCGGAAGCGCCTTGGTCAGCAAGGGAAAAAAAGACGTTCATGAATAGAAGATTCATGAGTGGCTAGCTAGACCAAAACTAAGTACAAAAACTTATACTTTCTTTGAACAATTAATAAAAAGGAAGAGAAAAAGACTCTTCCTTTTTGCTATGCAATTTATTCCATTGAATCTTTTTTGTAGCGAGATTTTTCGAAATTGTCCTTCATATCATCATCGATATCTTCATTTGTCTCACCATAACCTTCTCCATTTGCATTTTCGCCCTTATTAAGGGCTCGACCTTGTGGAGATTTAAGCATTTCTTTAATTGTTTTATTTAATATTTCATCAATATCACGACTAGTTGAATCAAGAGGACTATATGCTTCAATCTGCTGAATCATAGTAGGATTATCTGATACATAAACGTGATAATATCTTGGAATTGCAGATAAAGCGGTTTTCTTCACTTGGTCTGCCGTTTCGAAGCGATTATCAGAATCTGATTCATATGCAACTAATACTTCTTCATCTGTCACTAATGTCGCAACATCATTTACGTTTGGTAGCTGGACAATTAGGCTGCTGATCGTGTTTGCTGTTTGCTCCCTATCTAAGCCTGGTGTACGTGTTAAGGTAACATCATTAGGAATGCCACTCTTTTGATGACGTACATATCCAAAGTTAGCAGATTTATTATTATTCACATTTGTAAGACCTTCCTCATTGTAAAGGTCAGTACGATCCTGTACATTTAGTGTATTACCACTTTCGTGTAAAAAAGAAGCTTCCTCTTCAGCACCATACTGACATGCAGTTAAAAGAGATAAACCAACAACACTAATCGCTAATTTTGTTTTTATCAATACTAGCACCTCCTCCATTTTATGATTACCAAAGTTGTTTAAAACTTTCTTAGTAATTGATGGTTGAGTTTGATTAGATTATGATAAGAATAAGGAATATGGATGGGGTGAAAACGACATGATATGTGTTCAAAATCAATGTTTTGAGTTAGTAAAAGAAGAGAAAAGTGGATTTAATGAAGAGTCGTTCAAAGAGAGATACAGTGATATCTTAAATAAATATGATTTTATCGTTGGAGATTGGGGATATAATCAGCTAAGGTTACGTGGCTTTTTTGATGATCAAAATCAAAAGGCTTCATTTGATACGAAAATTAGCACGTTAGATGAATATATTTTTGAGTATTGCAACTTTGGCTGTGCTTATTTTGTTTTAAAGAGAATAAAAAAATAACGTGGCTATTTTTAGCCACGCGACTTTGATGGACCACTTATTTTGAAGTATAAGGTGGTTCTTCATTTTTATTTGGATCATGTAGCAGACCCCTAAACAAGCTGGTATAAAAAATCACGAAGCTCATCAGCATCTTCTTTATTAAGTTTATACGCAAATTCTAAATAACCTGGTTCTTTTAGGTCATCCTCCCCAATTATAGCAAAACGATTGCTTTGAATATCTAGAACGATGTACTTCCCGTAGTAACGGTCACTATGGATAATGGCCAAATCAAATCGTTGATTTTCACCCGTAAAACTTACAAATCTTGTTTTTGTATCAACAGTGTCATCGTATAAAAAAAAGCGTTCTGACATGATAATCTCTCTCCTTTATTCAATTCAATATTTATACTTCTTTTAAAAGTACTTATCGACAAAATTCACCCGATTCTCAATGACGTAACTAGAGAATTGTTCTTTTACTATCCTTATCATAACAAATAGTAGGAATTCTTTTAAATTTTATTAGCTATGAGTAAAAATCAAAAATAAAATTTTTAGAGAACTAAGTCGAAATTTCCATAATTGTGATAAAATAATAGTACGTAACGGTTATTGCCAGAAGGGTTGAGTACTCATGAACAGTGGATTTTGGGAAAAACATTTCCGGAGAATAAAAAAGTGGAACAAACTTTTTTTGCCGCAACATAAATTACGTTATTATCCGCCAAAATTTGTACTTCGAGACCCTGTTTTAGAGGGAGTATATCATGCCATGTCAAGTGGACAGCAAGTTGCAGTAGTTGTGATATCCGTCTCAAACCTTCGAGAGTTGTCCCAGCAGCTAGAACCAAATCAACTAGAGGAATACAAAAAAGAACTCAGAATAGGGTTTAAAATTATTTTTGAGGGTTCTACATACAAAGATAATTTACTTGTCGCTCACGATTATTATAGTGATGGATTAACAATCTTTCTTAAAATTAATGATGAGAAACAAAGTGTCATGCATATCGAAAAGATGTTAAGAACGCTTATGCTTAAGTTGGAAAGATGGATCTATGCGAAATATCCATACTTTAATCATACATTTGAAATCGGGTATATGTTTATTGAAAGGCAGCATTGTACGACACAAGATGCATTGTACACGGCACAACAACAAGCGGTGGCAATGGCTGAAAAGCGTATACAATCTCGTTATATAGAAACATTGCTAGAGATAAGGGATATTATCCAAAAGCGCAAGATAACATTATTAGCCCAACCAATTATTGGTTTATCAAGCAAACAAATAAAAGCTTGGGAATTCCTAACAAGGGGTCCAAAAGGAACAGCAATAGAGAACCCACTACAATTATTTTCTCTTGCAAGACAATCAAACTTAATTTATGACTTAGAGCTTTTGGTTTTAGAGAAAGCGTTCCAAATGATTATTCGTGTTGGGTGCTTGGAAGATGTTTTTTTAAACTTTACTCCGATAACTTTAGGAAATAAACGATTTATTCCTTCTCTTGAAAAGCTATTAACTCGCTTTTCAGATATTGAACCTACTAAAATGATTTTTGAAGTAACAGAGCGGGATTCTATAGAGGGATTAACATTTTTTCATGATAATATAAAGAAATTACGCAAAATGGGTTTTCGCATTGCTGTAGACGATACAGGTGCAGGTTACTCAAGTTTACATACAATCAGTGAGCTGCTACCGGATATTATAAAAATCGATCGATCTGTTATACAAGACATAGATACAAACAAGGTAAAGGAATCAATGTTGAAAGGTTTAATCCTGATTGCAAAAGAAACAGGCTCTCTTGTTGTCGCGGAGGGAATTGAAAAAAAAGAAGAAGCAGACGTACTTGTAAGAAATCATGTTGATCTAGCGCAAGGATACTTTTATGCAAAACCAGGAACGCTAGAGAAAGAACGTGTTGCTTTACTATAGGATGGTGAATACAGTGTACTTTGTTGATCGAGAAAAAATTGAAGCAAAGCTAAATTTCCTTGATAAACAGTTAAACCTTTTTAATAATCAAACGAATTGGAGTAGCGATTTAGAGAGGGTAGCTCTTGAAAGAATCTGTCATATGAGTATTGAAACAATTCTTGATGTTGGTAATGCTATGATTGATGGATTTATCATGAGAGATCCAGGGAGCTATGAAGATATTATTGAGATTCTGTTCGATGAAAAGGTTATAAACAATGATGAAGCATCAGGTTTAAAAGAAGTGATACTCCTCAGGAAGGTGTTAGTTCAAGACTATCTAGATGTAAACTATGACATATTAGTTCAAACATTTGCTACTCAAGAAAGTAATTTGAAATCATTCCCAACAAATGTTCGAACTTACATTCAAAACGAACTAGGGCCAGTAACAGCATTTAAGCCATTGGGATCATAAGCTGTAGGATTTAGGTCCATCAACATAAAATAAAGGGATGACTGTATAAATCATCCTCTTTCGTTAAGGGGAGAAGTGATTAATTTGAAGCAATATAAAGGTTATTTAATTGATTTAGACGGTACGATGTATAGAGGAACAGAACAAATTGAAGCAGCAAGGGATTTTGTTGCCTATTTAGTAAAGAACCGTCTACCGTATTTATTTGTAACGAATAATTCTTCTCAAACACCAGAACAAGTAGCTAAAAAGCTAACTGAATTTAATGTTCATGCATCTAAAGAAAGTGTCTTTACTACAAGTCAAGCTACTGCTAATTTTATATGGGAAAAAAAACGAGAAGCAACGGTTTATGTTATTGGGGAAGAGGGATTAAAACAGGCACTACAGAAAAGAGGATTAGTTCCTGTAGAGAATGACCCTGATTTTGTGGTAACAGGGATTGATCGTGAAATTACATATGAAAAGCTAGCTCAAGCATGTATTGCAGTAAGAAACGGAGCCACATTTATCTCAACCAATGCTGATATTGCGATTCCAACTGAACGAGGCCTTTTACCAGGGAATGGGGCACTTACGTCTGTTGTTTCAGTATCTACAAATGTGCAGCCGATTTTCATAGGAAAGCCAGAAGGGATCATTGTCGAACAAGCATTACAGGTTTTGGGAACAGATAAACGCGACACGTTGATGGTTGGAGATAATTATGATACCGATATTAAAGCAGGTATAAATTGTGGATTAGATACGTTGCTTGTTCACACAGGTGTGACCTCAAAAGAGCAGCTAAAGGATTATTCGATTCAGCCAACATATACCGTTGATTCATTAGAGGATTATGTACGCGGTCTTTAAAAATGGCTGTTTTCGCAAAGATTGTTGCTTTTCGTAAATAACTATACTTTACGGATATAGCCTATCTTCGTGCTCTTTTCGCTTATTTACTAAGTTGTACTCTCTTGAAATTGCTTATAGTTTCTACGATAAAAATCCAAAAGCCGATTTTTATAAGTCTAAAGCAACAAACTTTTAGAAAAGAGCCTTAAAAATAAAAGCAATTGGTGAGGTTAAGCCACCAATTGCTTTTATTTTTTTATATAATCTTAAGTTGTTTACATAGCTTATTCAACGTCTCTAGCGCGATGTGCAAGCCTACTTGAAGCAGCTGCAGCAATTGCTCCAACAATATCGTCTAAAAACGTATGACATTTTCCTGAAGATTTATCATTAAGGTATTGCAAGATACCTGGCTTAAGTTTGTCAATATAACCATAATTTGTAAATCCAATGGAACCATAGATGTTTACAATAGAAAATGCAAGAATCTCATCTACACCATATAAGCTTTCATCTGTGCCAATAATAGATTGTAATGGTTCTTCTAATTGACCCTTTTCAGCTAACACATCCAGCTGGATACCTGTAATAACGGCATTTTGTACCTCTCTTTTAGTGAGAACACGATCCACATTCTCTAAACATTCATCCATTGATAAATCAGGGTGATACTTTTCCTGTAAGAAATATACTAGATCAGCAATATCTTCAAGTTTTACGCCGCGTTTGACCATCCATTCTCTAGCTGTTTTTTCAACTATATCCATCTTTTCCTCACTTTTCATCCACAATCACCCAATTCTTTATGTTTTGAGCATTTATTCATTGTATGACGATATTACGCCATATATTCAAAAATCCTCATAATATTCTATATTCATTCTTTACAAAATAGGTAAGGAGTAATCACTATAAAAAGCTTAATGAACGGCTATACCTATATTCTTCTACAAAACTGAAATTCTCCCTGCATCAATTAATCATAAACTCAAGAATAATTGATTACGATAGAATAAGGATATTTGTGCAGGAGGGAATACAGTGAAAAAAACAGTAAATGATGAATATGGAATAAAGATTCAAGAAATAACTAAACTGGGCCAATACGACTCATTTCGTCTGCACCAAACCCATTTTCTTATCGTACCTGTCACACATCTTGATGAAGAAGAAATATATGAGTTATATCAATTAAGTCAATTTATGTTAGAAAAAAGAGAACCACATATTGCTAGCATTGTATTAACGAAAAAAAATCACTTGTTTTTTGAGAAGGATCAAGCAAGATATGCCATCATAAAATGCTCTTCATATACAGAAGGGAGATTTAATCAGATTGGGAGAGATTTAGCACGTTTTCATCAAAAGGCAAGAACCTATCCATACCAAGTAACAAAAACACAGCGAATTGGTCAATGGAAATTTCTTTGGGAAAAACGTTTAGATCAGTTAGAATCGTTTTGGCGTGGGAGAGTTCATAGCCAACCACTAAATCCATTTGAAAAAATGTTTGTAGAATCTTTCCCCTATTATTTAGGATTAGCTGAAAATGCTATTCAGTATTTAGTAGATACAGAATTAGATGAAGAGCCACAACCGATCGATTCAGGAACGATCTGTCATCATCGATTTCACTCAACAACCTGGAACCCTTCTATGTGCGTCAAATTACCGACTGAATGGGTATACGATCATGGCAGTAGAGACATTTCAGAATATATGAGACATCTTTTCTTTGATAAACAAGAAGAATTAAAATTAAATGGTTTCAGATTTTTGGAAGAATATGATCGAACAACGCCACTTTCCGCTTTTTCATGGAGACTAATATACAGTAGATTACTGTTTCCAGTTCACTACTTTGAATGTGTGGAAAATTATTATTTATCAGGTGAAGATGACAAGCCATTATTTGTTGAAAAGATGGAAGAGATAGTAAAGGGTTCTAATCAGTATGAATCATTTTTAAGAAGCTATTCAAGTATGCTATCAATGAAAACAAAAAGAATTGTGTTACCGGCTGTAGAATGGTTGTCAAAATCCTGATTATGCAAGAAGGCTGATTCAAGAGTATATGAACTCCCTAAAAACGTATCTTTTGAGTCAGCATAGTAATCTTTTTCAGCTAAGTTGTCTTATTCCTAATATAAGAAATAATCATAGCTTGTGGTAAGATAAAGTAAAGAGTTAAATAAATCAGATGAGGTGATCACACTGGAAAGGCCATATATTTTTGTGACGAGGAAATGTTCAGAACAACAGCTTCAGCCACTTTATGAAATAGCAGATGTAGAAATGTGGCCAGAAGAGGAAACACCTTGTCCAAGAGAATTATTACTTGAGAAAGCCAAAAAAGCAGATGCATTATTAACAATGCTTTCAGATTCAATTGATAAACAATTATTAGATGAAGCTGGACAGTTAAAAATCGTAGCAAATCTTGCGGTTGGATACGATAACATTAATGTTCAATATGCGAATGAATTAGGAATTGTCGTCTGTAATACGCCAGATATTTTAACAGATACGACAGCGGATTTAACGTTCGGTTTAGTACTTGCTACAGCACGTCGTTTAATGGAAGCAGCTGACTATGTTAAAAACAATCAGTGGAAAAGCTGGGGACCACTACTACTAGCTGGGCATGATGTACATCACAAAACAATTGGTATAGTCGGTATGGGGAAAATTGGACAAGCAGTTGCAAAACGAGCAACGGGCTTTGAAATGAATATCCTCTATCATAATCGTTCGAGAAATGAAGAGGCAGAAAATATGCTTGGTGCTGCTTTTTGTACACTCGATGAATTATTAAAAGCTTCTGATTTTGTCATTTGCTTAACACCTTTAACAGAAGAAACACATGAGCTTTTTAACAAAGACGCATTTAAAAAGATGAAAAACTCCGCTATTTTCGTAAATGCAAGTCGCGGTGCAGTTGTAAATGAAGATGATTTATATGAAGCACTAATCAAAAATGAAATTGCGGGTGCAGGACTTGATGTATTTTTACACGAGCCGATCGAATCGAGTCATCCATTAGTTGGATTAGATAATGTTGTTGCGTTACCGCATATAGGTAGCGCGAGCTTTGAAACAAGATATGCGATGATGAATTTATGTGCAGAAAACATTTCGGCTGTCCTAAAAGGAAACAACCCAATAACAAAGGTAGTAATTAAATGATAAAACGTTGATTTGTGCTGACGGCTAATTCCTTAGGTGTAATAGAGGAAGGCTGTTTTCGCAAAGATTGTTGCTTTTCGTAAATAACTATACTATACGGATATAGCCTGTCTTCGTGCTCTTTTTGCTTATTTACTTAGTAGTACTCTCTTGAAATTGCTTATAGTTTCTACGATAAAAATCCAAAAGCCGATTTTTATAAGTCTAAAAGCAACAAACTTTTAGAAAAGAGCCTAGAGGAAAGAGCTTAAAATAAATGAATTTATTTCTTCAAAATAATAAAAATCTTTGTACATATCGTAGGTGAGCTATAAAAATAAAAAAATGGAAAAAAAATAAAATCCTTATATATCAACGAAGTAAGCGTTTTCTTTTTGAAAACTGAAAATTCACCCTTGTAAAACATTTCTTTGCATTTTATAATGACAAGTATATTATACGTGTCTTTTATGAGGGTACAGTTGTGCTTTCTAGATGAACATAAAAGGAGTGGGAACTTGTGAAAGCAATTCATGTTGGACTTTTAGGTCTTGGAACGGTTGGTAGTGGTGTCGTTAAAATTATCGAAGATCACCAAGATAAATTAATGCATCAGGTCGGCTGTCCCGTAAAAGTTAAAAAGGTACTTGTGAAAAATGTGGATAAGGTAAGACAAGTCCACATTGATAAAGAGATCCTTACTACTAATGTAGAAGATGTTATTAAAAATCCAGATATAGATGTTGTCATTGAAGTAATGGGCGGAGTAGAAGAAACTCGTCAACATTTAATTGAAGCTCTTCAGGCTAAAAAGCATGTTGTTACAGCGAATAAAGATTTAATGGCAGTTTACGGTACTGAATTACTCTCAATTGCAACAGAAAATGGCTGTGACCTTTTCTATGAGGCAAGTGTAGCAGGTGGAATTCCAATTTTACGTAGTTTAGTAGATGGATTAGCTTCAGATCGAATTACAAAAATGATGGGGATTGTTAACGGAACAACAAACTTTATCTTAACAAAAATGACGAAGCTTGGAAGTGCGTATGACGAAGTATTAAAAGAAGCTCAGGATCTCGGGTATGCAGAAGCTGATCCAACTTCAGATGTTGAAGGATTAGATGCAGCTAGAAAAATGGCGATTCTTGCTCGTTTAGGCTTTTCAATGCACGTGGATTTAGAAGATGTAAAAGTAAAAGGAATCTCAAGCGTTACTGACGATGACATCGGCTATAGCAAGCGTCTTGGCTATACAATGAAACTGATTGGTATTGCACAGAGAGAAAATGGTAAAATTGAAGTTGCTGTTGAACCAACTTTATTACCTGAATCCCATCCATTAGCTGCTGTAAATGACGAGTATAACGCCGTTTATGTTTATGGTGAAGCAGTTGGTGAAACGATGTTCTACGGTCCTGGAGCGGGAAGTCTTCCTACTGCAACATCTGTTGTATCCGATTTAGTTGGCGTTATGAAAAACATGAGACTTGATGTTAATGGAAGAAGTGCAGTTGTTCCACAATTTGAAAAGCAGTTAAAGAGCCCTGAACATATTTATGCACAGCACTTCTTAAGAATCAGTGCAAAAGATCAAGTAGGTGCTTTCTCAAATATTACCTCCCTTTTCTCTGAACATGGAGTTAGCTTTGAGAAGATCCTTCAGCTACCAATAAAAAATAGTAACCTAGCGGAAATTGTGATCGTTACACATAAAGCAGCGCAAAGTGACTTTGAAGTGATTTTACAACGTTTAAATGATTTAGAAGTAGTGGAAGAAGTAAAAAGTACGTATCGAGTAGAAGGGAACGGTTCATTATGATGTGGAAGGGTCTTATTCAAGAATTTGCAGAGTTTTTACCTGTAACAGATAAAACACCAAAGTTAACTCTTCAAGAAGGAAATACACCTCTGATTCATTTACCAAAGTTGTCGGAAAAGCTTGGAATTGAATTGTATGTGAAAACAGAAGGTACAAATCCTACTGGCTCATTTAAAGATAGAGGAATGGTAATGGCGGTTGCAAAAGCGAAGGAAGAAGGTAGTGATACTGTTATTTGTGCATCTACTGGTAACACTTCCGCAGCTGCTGCAGCTTATGCAGCAAGAGCTAACATGAAATGTATCGTTCTGATTCCTGACGGTAAGATTGCATTTGGAAAGCTAGCTCAAGCAGTAATGTATGGTGCCGAAATTTATGCGATTAAAGGAAACTTTGACCATGCTTTAACAATGGTACGAAATATTAGCGAGAAGCTACCGATTACATTAGTAAATTCAGTTAACCCTTATCGTATTGAGGGACAAAAAACAGCAGCTTTTGAAGTATGTGAACAGCTTGGAAGCGCTCCTGATTACCTTGCTATTCCTGTAGGAAATGCAGGGAATATCACTGCATACTGGAAGGGCTTTAAAGAGTATAATGAAAAGAAACAAACGGGCTTACCAATGATCCATGGCTTCCAAGCAGAGGGTGCAGCTGCCATCGTACGTGGTGAACCAATTGAAAATCCTGAGACAATTGCAACTGCTATCCGAATCGGTAACCCAGCAAGCTGGGAAACAGCTGTGAAAGCGAAAGAAGAGTCAAAAGGAAAAATAGATTCTGTTACAGATGAAGAGATTATTGAAGCTTATCAATTAATTGCCCGAGAGGAAGGGGTATTCGCTGAACCTGGATCTTGTGCATCTATTGCTGGTTTAATCAAACATTGTAAGGCAGGGCTTATTAAAGAAGGCAGCAAGGTTGTAGCTGTTTTAACTGGTAATGGCTTAAAAGATCCAAATACAGCAATAGATGTATCTGAAATTAAACCAATTGTTCTTCCTAATGACGAGGAAGTCTTCTTACAGCAATTGAATGGAGCAACAGTTCAATGAAAGAAGGAGAGATGTTAAAAATTACGGTACCGGGTAGCACGGCAAATTTAGGACCGGGATTTGATTCTATTGGGCTTGCGCTCGGTAAATATTTAACACTTGAAATAAAAAGAGCAGATCAACTTCATTTTGTTCCGATGACTGAGCATGTAATGGATATTCCGACAAATGAAGATAACTTAATTGCCAAGGTAGCGATAGATGTAGCCACTAAACACAATAAACTATTTCCTGCTTGTGAAGTAAAGGTTTGGAGCGATATTCCAATGGCAAGAGGAATTGGCAGCAGTGCTGCAGCAATTATCGCTGGAATAGAGCTGGCTAATCAGCTCTGTAACCTTCAATTAACAAATGATGAAAAATTAAGAATTGCAAGCCTAGAAGAAGGTCATCCAGATAATGTTGGTGCTTCCCTTTTAGGTGGGCTGGTCATTGGCCTTCATCAAGAGGATCAAACAGAATTAGTTTGTGTGAAGGATTTAGAAGTAGATACTGTGGTTGTCGTGCCTAAGTATGAGGTGTTTACAAGTGATGCTAGAAATGTGTTACCTGAAACGCTGGATTACAAAACAGCGGTAGAAGCCAGTGCAATTAGCAATATGCTAGTAGCAGGACTTATGACAAACAATTGGAAGCTAGTAGGTCATATGATGAGTAAAGACCTTTTTCATCAGCCATACAGAAGTAGCCTAATTCCTGAAATTAACGAGGTGCAAGAAAAAATCCTTGACCTTGGTGCATATGGCTCAGCATTGAGTGGAGCCGGTCCTACGGTCATTTGTTTTATCGAAAAAGGTAAAGGTGACTATTTAGCAGAGAAGCTTGCTAATGAGTTTTCATACTGTATTGTCGAGCGTCTTGACATTGACTTTGAAGGATGTAAAGTAGAACTAGTCCAAGAAGTGAAAAGTGTATAAACATAAAAAGGACTGACATGTGTCAGTCCTTTTTATTAAGATAAGAAAGTATAAGTTTTACTTAGTGTTTGTGTCTTGCTCCAACGCACCGAAGCACAGGACGTGTTAAGTGCAAGCGAGAGATGAGGCCGCCCGAGTTTTTGACTGCCTCTAGGGTCTAGACGCTCCATAATTGAAGGCAAAGAGCACCTTCTATTATGGAGCGTCTTATTTGACTGAGGCTGAACAAGGCGCTTGGGTTTTCCAGATCAGAACACTTGTTCCACTTCTACAACACCTGGTACTTCTTCTAATAGTGCGCGTTCAATACCGGCTTTTAATGTGATTGTTGAGCTTGGGCAGCTCCCACAAGCACCTAAAAGACGAAGTTTAACAATACCGTCTTCCACATCTACTAATTCGCAGTCTCCTCCATCACGAAGTAAGAATGGACGCAATTTATCTAATACTTCTTGAACTTGCTCAATCATTACAGTTTCAGTCATTCTAATCGACTCCTTTCCTTAATACTTATTATATGTGAAATAACGTAAAAAATCTAATCGAAAGATTGGATATTCTAAAACTTGATACAGCTTATTTTAACATGTTTTTTGATCTTAGGAAATGGGGATGGAGCTTCGCTAGTCTATCAATAGAATGGAAACATTCCTTTAATTCGAATACAATGGAGAAAAAGAAGTGTGGGGTGCTCTAAGTGAAACCAGTTGAGATTTGTGTATATGGAGCGGAAATTCTTTGTCCGAGCTGTGTTAATTTACCATCAGCAAAAGAAACCTATGAATGGCTCGAAGCAGCTTTAAAAAGAAAATTCAAGAATCAGCCCTTTGATATAGTGTACATTGATATTCACGAGCCACCTAACGAACCAGAAAAGCAGGATATGGCTGAAAAGGTTATTAATGATGAATATTTCTATCCATTAGTTGTCATTGCTGGTACGGTTGTCGGGGAAGGTAATCCGCGATTGAAAAAGATTTATGAAGTAATGGAAGAACATGGGTATGTGAGTGTAACGGCTAAATAGTGATAAAAGAATAAGCTGACTCGTAAGTGACTGACCCCTCCAACAATATATTCGGTTTGAGGGGCTATCACTTATGAGTCAGCTTTTTTACACGTTAAGAAAGTATAAATTGGCAGGAAAGAAGACGATTCGACGTAGTGGCCAATTTTAAGTATTAAGTATAATGGCAACTACGCCTCTGTCTTCGCCTTTACAGGCTTGCCAATCGGCGAGTTTTCTTTATCCATTATGGTACTTGTACATCCATAGTACACCTGATTTAAGCAAACGTGGTACTCGTCCCATTAGAGGTCTATCGTTAACTAAACCAAAGCCTTGCTTTTTACCTAGAGATCCTAGTACACCTTTAAGTTTAAATGGAGGGAATGATTCTGGAAGAGACTCCCCATTCCATTTTTTTATTAACACTTGTACAATTTGTTCAGCTTGTGCTTCTGCAAGTTGAGCACTCGGTGCATGTGGCAGACTAGCACAATCTCCAACAACAAATGCATCTTCATAATCAGGAATATAGTGCTGTGTTGTTAATATCACACGACCTTGATTATCCTTTTCAACTGGAAGGTCGCGGACAATCTTATTAGGCTGAATACCAGCTGTCCAAACAATTGCATCACATTCAAACGGTTGATCATGATTATAAACAACATGAGGCTCTACCTTTGTGATATTAGCACCATTAATAATTTGAACTCCGTGCTCAGTGAACCATTTTTCAACATAGCCGCTTAAACGCTCTGGGAAGCTAGAAAGGATATGCTTTCCACGGTCAAATAACTTAATGTTTAAATCTTTGCGGCTTTCTCGAAGCTCACTAGCAAGCTCCACACCGCTTAAACCTGCTCCAACAATCCCTACAGTGGCACCAGCAGTTAAATTGTTTAATTTTTGGTACGTATCACGTGATTGGTCAATTGTCTGGATACTGTAAGTATATTCATCTGCGCCTGGTACGTTATGATACTTGTCCTCACAGCCTAAACCAATAATTAAGTCGTCGTAAGGAACAAGTGTATCTTCGTTTAAAACAACTTCTCTTTTATCAAGGTTAACAGATGTTACTTCCCCAAACATTGAATGGAGACGTGGATGTTCAGGAAATGAAACACGAATATGGTGATCGGAAATTGTACCCGCTGCAAGTGCATAATATTCGGTTTTAAGACAATGATAAGGATTTTTATCAATAAGCGTAATTTGAACATCTTCTGGCAATTGGTTTGGTAACAGTCTAAGAAGAATACGCATTCCACCGTACCCACCGCCAAGGATTAATAGGTTCTTCATTTTCAATACTCCTTTTTCCTCACGTTTTTTTAAAAATGATATGGTAAAAATTCACGAAATTGTAATATAAATAATTCAAAATACCATAAAAAAGTATAACGAATTTAATGTCAAATCACAACATAATATCCAAAAAAACGTTTTCTTATACAATAAAATTTAATATTTAACATCAACAGTACAACACAAATATGGATTATTTATATATTGTTTACAATCCTATAGACATTTTTTGTGAGAAATTATTCCATTTAAATAGGAAGTGTGACTTATTTCACCTCTTGTAATTCTTCATACAAAACGCATATGACGTTTTCACGTCACCATTAAAAATGAAGGGAAAACTTAGTAATGCTTAAGCACCACTCTAATATGGTGGCGCGAACGGAGCAAGCTCTATAAAAATTTATTGAGCTAAACTAGCCTTATTTTGAAATAGGATGTTTATATTAATAAATTAGCGTAGTTCCGTCCCCATTTCCTTTATAAAAAGGCTCTGTTAAACTTGGTTGTTGATTTCCGCTGCAGGCGTTCGCTTTCCGCGGGCGGTCCGGGAGCCTCCTCGGTGCTTTGCACCTGTGGGGTCTCCCTTGGACTCGCACTCCCGCAGGAGTCTCACGTATCCGTTCCAATCAACAAAGTGCCAAAATCAACAGTGAGCTTTAACAGAGCCTATAAAAAAGTGTATGTACCTTGACCTACTAATAAGATTATAATAAAGTTTGACGTATGTGTTCATACTTTTTAGGATAGATGCAGTAGAGAGGGGTAAAAATGAAGCCGATTATTGAGTTTTGTATTAGTAATTTAGCAAATGGAGCTCAAGTTGCATTGCAACAGCTTGAAAAGGATCCGAATTTAGATATTATAGAATACGGTTGTTTAGGATATTGCGGTAAATGTAATAACTCTCCTTACGCATTAGTAAATGGAGAGATTGTTACTGGTAATAATCCTGATGAGCTTGTTGAAAATATATATAATTATTTAGAAGAAAACCCAATGTTCTAATACTATCATCCTTAGAAAAGAAATTCTGGGGTATAAAAAATGAGTTGATTTTTCAATCAGCTCCTTCTTCATTTTACTATCAGAATTTATATACTAAGGATGATAGTATAAGAAAAACTAAGGCTTTCGTCATTAGGACTTGGCGAAAGCCTTAGTTTTTTCTAATCGTTTAGGAAATTATAAAATTCTAGGACTGTGGATAAGTGCTCTTCATCCAGCTCCAGCGCCTAGCCCCTCGAGGTCATAAGCTACTCATGAATTGAAGGTAAAGAACACCTTCTATTCATGAGTAGCTTATGCTTGTCGGGGCTGATCAAGGCGCTTGCGCTTTTGTTCTTAACCTAATTTCATTTCTCTCATTTCTGCCCAACGATCCTTCGCCATTTCAACAATCCCTTTTTCGAATGTGTCTTTTTGGATTTCAATTACTCGAGAGAAATATCTTGTCGCTTGTCCTTTCAGACCGAGTCGACGACTTAACTCTCCAATAATATAAAGTAGCTTTACTTCGGATAAGTGTGTATCGGTAAAATCACCATTCATATAGGAGTTAATATATTCATTTAGTGCTAATCGAAGGAATCGTTTTTCTTCTTCTATATTTATTTTTTCTGTGCGATATAACCATGCTAAACGTAAATAAAGTCCAGAGAGTGTTATATGCTTTTCTTTTTTTATGGTTGCACAATAGATAGCCAATTTATATGAGTTTATAGCTTTATCTAACGAGCGCTCATTACAGTAATTAGCTCCACTCCAATTTGTAGATATTTTTTCCTGAATGCTTTTTAATGAAGTGGGTGAAAAAAATGATGAAAATTCTTCTGAAGAAGAAAAACCACAGTTTGGGCATACTTGAACATAATATAAGAGGGGATTTTTCTTTGTTGAGACATAGTATGAGCAAAAATCAGTATCATGTTTATTGGTTCTGACATATTTAGATAAAACTTTTTTTGTTGGATACTTTTCTTGACACATGTGACATTCGACTGTTTTTTCATATAAGTAATTTAGTTCGTTGGTCATAAGATCCACTCCTTTTTCCCTACAATAAAAGGTGTGATTATTTGGTTTGTATGTAAAGTATACCAAAAATATAAGTAAAAAGAACTAGTTTGAAAATAATTTATGTAAGGGCAATTTTGATAGATTACTTTTTTTGAAAAAATAAAAGCTCCCTACATAGTCAGGAAGCTTTTACTTAAATAAAACGGGGGATATTTGTATTGTGCTCACATTTCCAACATTTTATACTAATAAAAACAAAACCTTTTGGAGGACACAATGAATTCATTTCAATTCACAAAAATGCACGGATTAGGAAACAATTATATTTATGTAAATCTTTTTGAGGAACATCTTGAAGAAGCAAGATTGCCTGAAATTGCTAGGCAGGTATCAAATGTTTATACAGGTATTGGCTCTGATGGATTAATATTAATTTGTCCTTCAGAAAGTGCAGCAGTTAAAATGAGAATTTTTAATAATGATGGTTCTGAAGGGAAAAATTGTGGAAACGGCTTACGGTGTGTTGCGAAATATGCTGTTGAGCATAAATTAGTAACAAGTACAGAATTTAAGATTGAAACGTTATCAGGACTTGTAGAAGCACAAGTGCATCTTGATAATGATCTAGTAAAATTAGTAACAATTGATATGGGAGAACCACGATTATTAAAATCACAAATACCAATGGCGGGTGAAAGCAACGAAAAAACGATTAGTGAAAAGATGGAATTTGACGGAAAACTATATGAAGTCACCACTGTTTCAATGGGAAATCCTCATGTGATTTTTTATGTAGATGACATAAATCAAGCACCTGTAACAACATTAGGACCTGTCGTTGAGAAGGATGAGCGTTTTCCTGAAGGTGTTAATGTTGAGTTTGTTCAAGTGGTTTCCACGCGGGAGCTACATTTTAGAGTGTGGGAAAGAGGATCAGGGGTAACACAAGCTTGTGGCACAGGAGCTTGTGCAGCGGTTGTTTCTTCTGTTTTAAACAACCATACTACTCCAGGGGAAGAGACAACTGTCCATTTGGCAGGTGGAGATCTGCTAATAAATTGGACTGCAACAGGAAATGTATTAATGACCGGGCCAGCCGAGGTTATATGTTCAGGAACTTATTATATAAAATAAGAATGTATTGAGCTAGTTTTAGTGTCTAGCTCCAGCAGTCCGACATTATGAAAAGTCGGGGCTGAACAAGGCGCTTACGCTTTTCATTTGAGTGAGTGAAGAGTAAGCTGTATACTAAACATAAAATCATTTGATGCTAATTAAGGAGGTATACTGATGATTGATGTAGTTAAAATAACGGAAGCAGCTGCTTATCAAATAAAAGATATGATGAAAGAAAATGAAGAAGAAAGTGCTTATTTACGCGTAGGGGTAAAAGGCGGAGGCTGTAGTGGCCTTTCTTATGGAATGGGATTTGAGCATGAGATCAGCGAAGATGATCAGGTGTTAGAGCAGCATGGAATGACGATCCTTGTCAAAAAGGAGGATGCCCCAATATTAAATGGAACGATCATTGATTATAAACAATCAATGATGGGTGGGGGCTTCACAATCGACAATCCCAATGCAATCGCAAACTGTGGTTGTGGTTCATCATTTAGAACTGAGACAAAAGCAGGTACGCCAGAGGAATGCTAGGCGTTTGAGCTCCAAACTGTTAGCCGTTAACCTATTTGATAACTGAGGCGAGGGATTGCGGATTGTATCGGTTAGACCGCGTGTAAACGAGTATCTTCCGGTACAAAAACAATCTATTTTCGTTCAATATACGGTTGTTGATGACGATCTTTCTAGCGAATGTTGAAAAATACATCGTTGGGGAGGTCGTTTTTATTTTGGCTTTAAATAATCGAAAAAGAGTGACGAAGCTAACTATCGGCAAGCAAGAATATCCGTAATTAACACTCGACCAAGCCCTCGATTTAGTTATAGCCGGTAAACGAGCCGAGGGATTACGAGAACGGACGTTAAAAGATTACGCTAAAATGTGGCGTTATTTTACTGACTGGCTTAACGAGAATTACGAGGTAGATTTTATCGAGGAGTTAAACGCTGATGTCTTCTGAAATTACATTAACTATATGAAATACGACAAGCGCCGTTATGACGGACATAAGTACATTAATTACGAAGATCAACCGATAGGACTCGCAGATACAACGATAAATATTAATCTTCGTAGTCTTCGTGCTTTCTTTAATCATCTTCAACGGGAAGAGTTAATCGAAGTGAATCCGATGGAACGAATAAAGCAGATTCGGCAGGACGTAGACCAAACGAACTGCTTCACCGATGAGGAAGTTAAAGCGATACTTCAACAACCGGATTTACGTGACTTCGTAGGCTATCGGGATTTCGTGGCTATTAACGTTATGCTCGAATAGGGTTTACGTATAAATGAGTTATCCAGTTATGGCGAACCATTAGGCGCTAATCATTTCAATAAACGATTGAATTATTACGCAGAAAAGGCAGGAGTAACCGACAAAAAGACGACTGCACACGTTTACCGTCAATACATGGGCGAAGAATATGATCTTGAACGGCTCTAAAGAAAATGTGCTCAATTTTTCTTCATTTATACAAGCACTCCCTTTATTTAAATCATATTTTGATATAAAGAGGGTGTGTGTGTTCATTTTGTTAATTTTTATGTCTATTTTTAAAGGAGGATTAAATGGTGAAATTTTTGATCAATACAGTGCCAAAGAGCGGCACTCATTTAATGTTACAGTTGGTTTTGGGAATCCCCGGGGTCCAATTCAAAGGGGCTGTATCCCATGAAAACATACATGTATTGCGTACAATGTTACCGAACGAATGGGCTTTTAGCCATCTCGTGTACAGTAATGGCATGCATCAGTTTCTTCAGAAAAATGGAATCAAACAAATTTTCATATACAGAGATTTCAGAGACACTGTTGTTTCTGCAGCCCATTTTATCGCAAACAAATCTTATAATAATCCCATACATCATTTTTATGATCGATATCTTGACCGTCGGTTTGAGGATCTGGTCTCACATCTGATTGAAGGGATACAACATCCCTCTTATTCCTATCCCGGCATTTACCATCAATTTCGGCCCTTATTCCCTTGGCGGGAGGCTCCCGGCATCCTTGCTCTCCGTTATGAAGACCTAGTCCGGAATCAGGAATCCCGGTACAATGCCTGCAAAAAAATACTTGATTACTTGTATGGAAATACCATGAATGAAAATATGAAAAACCACGTTATCAATTTGATGATGCAGAATGCAAAACCAGAAGAATCAGCGACATTCCGAAAAGGTTCGATTGGGGACTGGAAAACTGGATTGAATGACAAGCAAAAAGCGGCATTAAAAAAACAAGTGGGTCATCTGTTAATAAAATGGGGGTATGAGAAAGACGAAAACTGGTAGCTCCGTTCGCTGGGATTTAGGTTAATCCCGGTTAAGTAGGTTTCGTAATTAGCGTATAGTTAAAAAACTTCTGGAATTGGAGAAAAAAGCGACATAACTATCGGGCGGGCTTCGGCTCGCTCCTTTTTTGTCTATATAACCGAACGTATATTCGTATAGTATAACGTAGAGGTGATGACGTTGGCCAACTACGGAATTATGATAACGAAACAACTATCGAATGTACTAGGCGGGGTATATACGGAAGTGCACGTAATGGATTTCGACATGGAGCGTATCTGGCGTGTTAGATTCGAAAAGTTAAATACACAAGCAGTCCTTCAGGGCTGTTTTTATTTTTGTTCTTATGAATATGGAAAAGGGAAAAGCACCCTATATAGATAGAGTGCCTTCTTTATTAGTCCTATTTACTGAACAAGCTTCTAACGCCTTTGTAAATTATGACGAGTGAGAAGACTAACACAGTTAATATTCCGAGAATTGTAGTAAATGGTTCTAAAACAGAAAGAAATGTATCATCAAAATTAACTTTAATAAGTGCAAAACCAGATAGGATCGTAGCAAAGAATAAGAAAATCGGATTATCCATGTTTTCCCTCCTTCCTGTGAGATTGTTAGATTATATGACTTATTTGTTGCAAATATGACAGTAGTGTAAAGAAGAACTACCTTTTTAGGGTGTTTTTACTATTGAAAAGAAGGACTTGTGTAACTCTTTGTTGAATATTTAGTAAAGTAAACATCTTTGGTGAGGAGTGGGAGAATGAAAATAAAAGTGACGATGGATAGTGGAAAAGAGTATGTAATAGCTGAAGCTAGTTACACAATAAACGATTTTCAAGAATCACTTTATAATGAACTTCCTATGGGTGGAAAAGTATTAAAAAATGGATTTATCTATTTGGATAAAGATCAAAAGATTATAGTTAACCCAACTCATATCTCATCAATCGAAGTACTTAAAGAAAATCCATCAATAAAAGTCTTGAAATAAATAAACAAAATAATTTTGGCATTAGAGTTCGTATAAACAAATAAATACAAATTTTCAATAAATAAGGAAATGCAAGGAGAAAAGAGCATACAGAATTAATCTGTTTGCTCTTTTTTTTATGCTCAAGAAAGGATGATGTGAATGTACATAGATTAGAGTTTGTTAAATTATTTACGGGAACAGTAGGATTAATGTGGTCTGCAGGCAAAAGATTACAATTTAATGGTACAGCAATTGGTTTATTTGGCCTTTGGATCAAATGGTGGTTACTATGTCTTATCACAATTGGTATTTATGGTTTTTGGGTAATTATTTCATTAGAGAAATGGAAAACTAAACATACTACATAAACCCTTCCTTAACTGGAGGGGTTATTTTGTTCCATTAGTATCCCGTTTGTTGAAGAAGTAATTTCTATAAAGTGTTAAAACATCTATTAAAACATTGTAATGTATTTTGGACACACTGTTGCTGACATTGAAATGGAGAAGGTCTTGATAAACAATCAAATGCACATTGACTGGCAAATCGCATACACTCATTGATGCATTCAGGTGATCACCAATTATTTCCTGTGATCTCTTTTTTCTTTTTAAGTGTCTATTTCCACATGTACAGTTAGATCTACGCTTGTTCTTTTTTTACACAATTTCAATCACCCCCTTCAAAATAGAATATGCTATAAAAAAGGGAGTACTTGTATACTTTAATTATCACTAACTGCCTATAACAAAAACCCCTTCCTTAATGGGAGGGGTTTATTTACATATCGAAAAATTTATCTCGATCAACATTATGCCCATTGACTTTAACACACGTTCAATTTTAACCCATGTAGAAATCTTAGGAACATAATCCTTATCAAAATACAAACTCGTTATTGTTCCATTTCCTAGCTTTGTTTTCTTTCTAATCTGCTCTTGCTTTATTCCTTTTTTATCTATCCATTTACCAAATTTACTTCGTGGTTTACCTATGCCAAACATTAACTAAATAAACCTGTACATAACACTGTTTGCACGGATAGTATTCGTGATTAATAATTCACAATCGACAATCCCAATGCAATAGCAAACTGTGGTTGTGGTTCATCATTAGAACTGAGACAAAAGCAGGTACGCCTGAAGAGTGTTAGTATGTTCATGCCAACTATTTATTTTCATTTAATAGTTTTTATATAGAAAATAACCACGATTTCTAGTTAAATAAACTAGTACTATGCAATGGTTGAACACGAGCTTTTGGATCAATAAATGCCTTTGCATTATTTACGGCAGTCGGTGCTTCTCCAAATCCACTTGCGATAAGCTTTACCTTACCTTCGTACGTACAAATGTCACCTGCCGCATAGATTCCTTCAATATTTGTTTCCATCTTTGTATTTACGATAATCGAGTTTTTCTCGATTTCTAAACCCCAATTTTTTATTGGTCCAAGCGAAGAAACAAATCCAAAGTTTACGATCAAGTCATCAATATCAAGGACTTCTGTATGATCTCCTTTTACTTCCTCTAATACGAGCTTTTCAATATTTCCCTCACCAATTAGCTCTGTTGGAACATATGGAGTTATGACATTTACCTTAGAATTCTTTAATAGTTCAACACTGTGTTCATGCGCTCGAAATTTATCACGTCTATGAATTAGGCTAACACTTTCTGCGATAGGTTCAAGCATGAGAGCCCAATCTACTGCTGAGTCGCCGCCGCCACATAGCGCAACACGTTTTCCTGAGAATTTGTTTAAATCATCTACAAAATAATGCAAGTTTTTGGTTTCGTACTTAACTGCTTCATCAAGTTCTAGCTTACGAGGCTGAAATGCTCCGTTACCGGCAGTAATAATGATTGTCTTTGTATAATGTATTTCATTGTTTGTTGTAAGCTTAAATACACCGTCAGCTTGTTTTTCAACCTGTTCAACAGCTTGCTCTAATGAGATTGTTGGGGAAAATTGCCTCATTTGCTCTTTTAAATTATCAACAAGCTCCTGTGCTCTCACTTTTGGAAAGCCTGCGACATCATATATGTATTTTTCAGGATATAATGCGGAAAGCTGACCACCTAGTTGTGGAAGACTTTCAATTATTTTGACGCTTGCTTGTCTCATTCCGCCGTAAAAAGCAGTAAATAAACCTACAGGTCCTCCACCGATAATGGTAATATCATAAATTTTAGTATCTTCTTTCACATGTCATCCCCCTCTTTAAGAGTGTACGAAACCTATAAGAAAATATTACCACAAGTGCTCCGGCCATTACATTTACTTTCGCTTGTTTGTCCTAGATATCATAAGACAAAATTCGGGTTAATTCTCGGGAGCGAAAGTTAAAATGTAAACGGTTAAAAAACAACTGAAATTAAATAAAAGACATTATAAAATATTTTCTGAAAAATTTATACTCTTTTGTTAGAAAAAATTACTTGAAAAAATAATTTCAAATGGATAATATGAAATATAGGTGTAATTATATATATTTTATCTGTTTTAGTGAGGTAGTACTTCAGTGTATACTAGTAAGTGAATAATTTCACAAAGTTTTATCTCTTATATCAAAATAAAATGTTGTATTGCAGTGGATTATAGTAATAGACATAATTCGATTTTACAACAATTTTAAAGAAAAGGTGGATGGATTCGGTGAGAAAGCCAAGAGTTGTCGTATTAGGTGCAGGTTATGGTGGATTAATTACAGTTACTCGTTTACAAAAGCAAATTGGGGTTAGCGAAGCAGAAATTACATTAGTGAATAAAAATGATTATCACTATGAAACGACATGGTTACATGAAGCTTCAGCAGGTACTTTACACCATGATAGAGCTCGTTATCAAATTAAAGATATCATTGATAGCAGCCGTGTTAACTTTATTCAAGACACAGTTGTATCAATTGACAAAGAAGCTAAAAAAGTTGTTTTAGAAAATGGCGAAGTTGAGTATGATTATTTAGTTATTTCTTTAGGTGCACATCCTGAAACATTTGGCATCAAAGGTTTAAAAGAATTTGCATTTGGAATTACTAGCATTGATTCAGCACGCCAATTACGTGAGCATATTGAATATCAATTTGCTACTTATAATATGGAAACTGAGAAAAAAGACGAACGCTTAACAATTGTTGTAGGTGGAGCAGGATTCACAGGAATCGAATTCCTAGGTGAATTAGGTAACAGAGTACCTGAACTTTGTAAAGAGTATGATATTGACTTCAAAAAAGTACGCATTATCTGTGTTGAAGCTGCACCAACAGCATTACCAGGCTTTGATCCTGAGTTAGTTGACTATGCAGTAAATCACTTGCAACGTAAAGGTGTAGAATTCAGAATTGGTACAGCTATTAAAGAATGTATCGAAGGTGGCATCATTGTTGCTAAAGATGATCAAATCGAAACACTTAAAGCTGGTACTGTTGTATGGGCTGCAGGTGTTCGTGGAAACAGCGTTGTCGAAGAAGCAGGATTCGAAAACATGCGTGGACGAGTTAAAGTAGATGCGTTCTTACGTGCTCCAGGACATGATGAAGTATTCATTATTGGGGATTGTGCATTAATTATTAATGAAGAAATTAATCGTCCTTTCCCACCAACAGCACAAATTGCGATGCAACAAGGTGAAGTGTGTGCTAAAAACTTAGCAGTTGCGATTCGTGAGCGTGGTGAAATGGCTTCCTTTACACCTGACATTAAAGGTTCAGTTGCATCTTTGGGTGAAAATGACGCAGTTGGTGTTGTATTTGGTAAAAAGTTAGTTGGTACAAAAGCATCATTCATGAAAAAGATGATTGATAACCGTGCTTTATACATGGTTGGTGGACCTTCATTAGTAGTGAAAAAAGGTAAGTTTAACATTCTTTAATTTTAACCGTGATTTATTCGAATGAAAAAAGGACAAGAGCATAGCGCTTTTGTCTTTTTTTACTATCAGACTTTATATTCTAAGGATGATCGTATAAGAAAAACTAAGGCTTCCGCCATTAGGTTTGGCGACAAGCCATTTTTTTAATAAGATAAGAAATTTTGGGAAGCATTTCTTAGAAGGGAGAATCATTACATGTCACAGGCAAAACGGGGAAATGTGTGGTTAGCTGTATCTGGGATTGTACGCAATGAAAATAATGATTGGCTAGTCGTAAAGAAAAAGTATGGTGGATTAAAAGGGAAATGGTCATTTCCAGCAGGTTTTGTTGAGCAAGGGGAAACAATTGATGAAGCGGTTGTTAGAGAAGTTCAAGAAGAAACAGGGATAGTCGGAAGAGTAGAAGGGGTTATTGGCATTCGATCAGGTGTCATTAAAGATGTGATAAGCGATAATATGATCATATTTACACTAAATGCAGAATCAGATTCAATCATAGTCCAAATAGACGAGTTAGAGGAAGCGGCATTTATCCATCCTAAAACACTTCTTCATGATCCGAATTCTTCCCTATTAATTAAAAACTTTGCTGAAGCATCCTTTGATAAGGAACTTAAGAAATATAATCAATTTAATCCAGGCGACCATTTCGGTTATCGCTCGTACACGTTGTTTTTGTAATTTTCGCAATTGTGAGAAAAATGAAGAAATCAAAAGATAACTATGTATGTATTCGCTTACATTGACAGAAATGTGAGATTTTCTCCCTTTATAATTATCAGAATAATTGATATATTATCAGGAAACTACTATTTTCTAAAGGAGAGACTTTTATGAATACAACAACAAAGGTTGAGACGAAAGAATGTCCTTATTGTTCTGGAAAAGGCTATTTTCAGTTGATACTTGGTGGCTCTGAAACATGTAGTAGCTGTGAAGGTACAGGTAAGAAGTCATAAAACGTTCACTGACTTAGGATTGACTGTCTATCATTAGTTCAGTACACTTAAATAGGTGTAATGGAGGTGATAGGCATGTTGAGCTTACCTGTTTTATTAATATCAATGCTTTTATTTTTAGTATTATTTTTTGGAATTGGATTTTTATTAAATATGCTTTTACGCATGTCTTGGATCATGGCGATTGTGTATCCAATTGTTTGTATTTTTATTATAGATAATGTAAGGTTTATAGAATATTTTCAAAGTCCTAGTGATTCCTTTTCTGCTTTAGGCAATAAAATCGTATCATTAGCACTTGCTGACATTCTAATTCTTGCATGTGGCCTTATTGGTGCAATTCTATCTGGAGTTATTATTAAAATGCTCCGAAAACGAGGCTACCAAATGTTTTAGTAATACCGTTTTATAAAAAAGTCTGGCACCAATAAATGGTGTCAGACTTTTTTTATAGAAACTTTTTCTAAAATAACCATGACAGAATGTCCTTTTACCATTAAAAATACTTCTAAATCCCTTTTATAATGGGGATTTAACAAAGAAATAGTAAGGTTGCTGTTAAACTGTTAAAATATGTATTTTGTCAATTCATGAATATTCTCTCGCCAAACTGGGAACGAATAGATTTGTGAGAGGAGTGAATAGGGAAAATATGATAAGTATAAAGAGAGTATGTAGAAGGTTGTTTATGTCCTTATTATTTTTAGGAGCATTAACGACTACGTTTGAAGCTATATCAGGTGTTGAAGTGAAGGATGTATCTAACTGGTACAATCATGATTATTCAAGTTCAAGCACGAGCCCAGGTCGTGTAGATGGGGAAGAAGCTCTGGATCATGATAATACCTTCAGATTTTTGGGTTTAACTTTTAAGACAATGAATAGTGAACCACATATTGAAACAGAGATTTCATCAAGTGTAGAAACAATCAATCAAGAGATAGCACTAGAGGATGCATTTGATTGGTCAAAATATGCAACGAAAAAAGTTGTAGCCACAGGTTATACTGCAGGAATTGAATCAACAGGAAAACAACCAGACCACCCCAGTTATGGAATTACATATTCAGGTGTAAAAGTAAAACGAGATTTATACTCGACTATTGCTGCAGATTTAGATGTGTTTCCGCTTGGGACAATTCTATTTATCCCTGGATATGGATATGGAGTTGTGGCAGATATAGGTGGAGCAATTAAAGGAAATAGGTTAGACCTTTATTATGAGACGGTGACAGACGTATACAATAATTGGGGTAAAAAGCAATTAGATGTTTATGTAGTGAAAATCGGTGAAGGTAAATTATCGGAAGAACAATTAGATCGTTTGAATAATGATGAATCCATGCAAGTATTTAGACAAAAATATATTAAAGATAAAACGAAAAGCTAGTGGACTATTTCCACTAGCCTTTTTGTTTTATACGTTTTACCACTGTTCATCCGCACTATAAGGTGGAAAAGAATCTGGATGTAAAAGATATGCTAGTTTTTGTAGCCCTACAAGCAGCCGAGGGGAAGGTCTGCAAAAAAGAGACTCTTCTAGTAAATGAATATTACCGTTTTGCACTGCTTGTAAGTCAGATGCATCCTTTCTTTTTAATACATGTTCACGCTTCATTCTAGCTTGCTTTACACCAACCCAGGATAAGCAAATATGCTCTGGATTTCTTCGATATACATCCTCCCACGTTGTTTGAACGCTAGCAAGCTCAACATCATCAAAAATATTTTTAGCGCCAGCTAATTGACTTAATTCTGTAAGCCAATTGATTTTACCAGGAGTAAAAATAGGGTTTGGCCACCATTCAAAGTAAACTGTTTTAGGCTTTTGAATAGTAGCAGCTATTGCTTTATACGTATCAAGGATGTTTTGGTATTTTTCGATTGCAAGGGCTGCTTCTTTTTCTTTTTTGGTTGCCTTCCCTAATGAAGCGAGATTCAGAGCGATATCTTGAAAAGATTGTGGATCAAACACAAGGTGTGGAATGTTACGATTTATAAGTTCTTTAACATTTTTCTCCATACCAGGTACACTTAGAGATGCAAGCACCATGTCTGGTTTGTATGCTTCAAGAAGATCCATATTGATTGAAAGATCTGGACCAAGCCGTGGTAGATAAGATAGATCTTTTGGCCAATCGGAAAAATCATCCAATGCAACAAGGTTTTCTTTTAATCCTAGATATATTGCAAGCTCTGTGTTACTAGGACATATTGAAATAAGTCTCATTTATTCACCTACAATACAAAAATATAGTAAAGAAATAATGCAAGAAAAATACCAGTTAACCCACCGAAGAAAACTTCTATTGGCTGATGCCCAAGAAGTTCCTTTAATTTTTTTTGTTTATCATGTTCAGCCTTCTGTGGCCAAACCTTTGCTTCTTCAATAAATTTATTAAAGTCAAGTACAAGCTGATTTAAAACAGTAGCCTGTTCTCCAGCATGTCTTCTTACCCCTGTTGCATCAAACATGGTGATAATCGCAAAAACAGCTGAGATAGCAAATATTGAGGAGTCAAGTCCATGATCAAGTGCTACCCCTGTAGAAAGAGCTGTAACAGCTGCAGAATGCGAGCTAGGCATTCCCCCTGTGCTGGTTACAAGAGACCAGTTCCATTCCCTAGAAGCAATAAATTGAATAGGTACTTTAACAACTTGTGCAAAGAATATAGCAGCTAAAGACGCTAGTAAGGGAAAATTTAAAAATAAATCCAACGTGTATACCCCTTTCAATGATGTAAAATGGTTCAATGAGGCGCTTTGATTTTAAAATGAAGTTTTGTTCTGATACAATCAATATGTATTCATATCCTTAAACTTAGCTAGACTTAAAAGACCTTTGTATACAGTGATAGTAAAGTTTCTAAAATTGTATATAAAAGATTTTTTTTCATTATAGCATATATTAGCAACGATCTTTGATAAGCAGTTCATCATTTAACTTTTTTTACTTACTATGGAGGTGTTGTTTTTGTTTAAGGTACATAATCAATTAGAACTAACTGAAAAACATGCTACACTTGTGATCGGCTTATATCAGCAAAACAGCAAATTATCAGGAGTTGCAGCTGATTTAGATAAACAATTGGACGGTCAAATCACTAATTTATTGAAGGATGGAGACTTATCAACCATACGAAGGTCGATTACTAAAGTACATACCCTAGGAAGACTAGCTATTAAACGTTTATACTTTATTGGTTTAGGAAAAGAAAAGGATCTAAAATTTGATTCAGCAAGAGAAACATTTGGGAAGTTATTTAAAACAGTCCAGGAGGCAAAATTACAAGATATCACGATTGCCTTAGACACTTTTCTGTCAGAGAATTTTGATCGTAATGAAGCTGCACATGCATTAGCAGAGGCTTTTGCTTTATCTACATACAAAATTTTGGATTACAAACAGAAATCCAATGAACCTGAAAAAAACATTGAAGTTATTCATGTAATATCTAATACAGAGGATATTGATGAAATTAAATCAGGATTAGAAGTAGGTTATGCGTTTGGTAAGGGTACAAACAGTGCAAGAACCTTAACAAATATGCCACCAAATATATTAACAGCGACTGAACTTGCAGCATACTCAATTGAAGTAGCGAACAAGTATCAGTTTGAATACGAAATTCTTGAGAAAGTAGATATGGAGCGCCTTGGAATGGGGGCATTACTTGCAGTGAACAAAGGTTCTGAAGAGCCTCCCAAAATGATTGTTTTAAAATATCAAGGAAAAGAAGATTGGACGGATGTAGTCGGCTTGGTCGGAAAAGGAATCACCTATGATACGGGCGGTTATTCAATTAAACCGAAGGATGGAATTGTAGGTATGAAAACCGATATGGGTGGAGCTGCTGCAGTACTAGGTGCGATGGAGATCATTGGGGAGATTAAACCAGAGCAAAATGTTGTAGCGGTCATCCCTTCTACAGATAATATGATTAGTGGTGGAGCATTTAAACCCGATGATGTGATCGTATCATTAAGTGGAAAAACAATCGAAGTATTAAACACAGATGCGGAAGGTCGATTAGCTCTTGCTGACGGAATTACTTATGCTAAACATCATGGTGCTAATTATATAGTAGATGTCGCAACTTTAACAGGCGGGGTTATTATTGCATTAGGTACCGAAACTACAGGAGCAATGACGAATAATGAAGAATTATTTGAACAAGTGCTTCAAGCCTCACATGAATGCGAAGAACCAATATGGCGCTTACCAATAACTGAAAAAGATAAAAAACGCGTTCGCAATAGCAAAATGGCTGACTTAAATAATTCACCTGGTCGTGAGGGGCATGCCATCATGGCAGGAACCTTTATAGGTGAGTTCGCAGAGAGTACACCTTGGGTTCACCTTGATATTGCTGGTACTGCTACTACCTCAAAAGGAAGTGATCTTGGTCCTTCTGGTGCAACAGGGGTGATGGCAAGAACACTTGCTACGTTTGTGGAGAGTTTTGAAGTAAGTAAATAATGGCCCAGAACAAGGATCGACTATCATGGTCGATTCTTTTTTTATCTTGAAAAAATAAGGTTAGCTCATCATAATGATAGATCATTTTGAAGAGTTGATAGATTAAAGTGGAAAGTTGATAGATTAAGGTGAAAAGTTGATAGATTAAGGTGAAAAGTTGATAGATTAAGGTAGAAAGTTGATAGATTAAAGCAAAAGGAAGAAAAAATTAAGGCTTAAAATAATTATATTTTTACTTCGCACTCTACTATGAAGCAGAAGTTAGTACCTTTAGGATCAATCTTCATATCTCTACAACAAATTAGTTGAAATTCCCCGTTGACATATTTAATAGGGGTATGATAAATTTAATTCTGCGATTTTACTTCTCTACCATATTAGTAAACTAAAGGATTTTTGGAGGTTTTAATGTTGAATGCTGTTATTATAGCTGTCTTTGTCATGCTCGTTCTGAGCTTATTAAGAATAAATGTTGTTTTCGCACTGGTTGTTGGATCATTAATTGGAGGTTTAACAGGTGGTTTGGATATAGCAACAACAATTGAAACATTTACAGGTGGGTTAGGTGGCAATGCAACAGTTGCTCTAAGTTATGCCTTATTGGGAGCATTTGCAGTTGCTCTAACTAAAACAGGCCTTCCGGATGCAATGGTATCTGGTGCGATCAAATTAGTAGGTCGTGAAGGTGAGACTAGAAGAGTAACTCTCTCCAAGGTACTTATTATTGTATTGATCTTAATTATATCGATCTTTTCTCAAAATATAGTACCTGTTCATATAGCTTTTATTCCTGTGCTTATTCCACCACTATTAATAGTGCTAAATGAGCTCCACGTTGATCGTCGATTAATAGCATCGGTCATTACGTTTGGTTTAATTACACCATATATGTTTTTACCGGTTGGGTTTGGAGCGATTTTCCATGAAATTATGCAGAAAGACATGCAAGAAAGTGGTTTAGCCGTATCGCTATCTGATATTCCAATAGCGATGTCTATTCCTGCAATGGGGATGATTTTTGGACTTCTTATCGCGATATTCTTCTCTTATCGTAAAAAAAGACTTTATGAAACTCGTGAAGTTTCTGGACAAGATTTGAGTAATCCTTACACGAAGAAAAGCATCATTATTGCTGTTATTTCGATTATCGTTTCACTTTCAGTTCAACTTTTTCTTTCGCAAAAGCTTGGTGTTGAAGGAATGATTTTTGGTGCCTTAGCGGGTTTAATCGTTTTATACATAACTGGTACCTTAAAACGTAATGAGGCAGATGTTGTAATTACAAATGGTATGAAAATGATGGCGTTTATTGGATTTGTTATGATTACTGCTTCTGGCTTTGCTAGTGTTCTAAAGGAAACAGGCCATGTTGAACGACTAGTAGAAGACGCAGCAAACCTAATTGGTGGTAATCAGGCGATTGGTGCGTTGTTAATGCTACTTGTTGGTTTACTTGTAACAATAGGAATTGGATCTTCCTTTTCGACCATTCCGATCATTACAACAATCTTTGTACCATTGTGTCTTGAATTAGGGTTTGGCCCGATGGCGACAATTGCGATTGTTGGTACAGCTGCAGCTTTAGGTGATGCAGGTTCTCCGGCCTCTGACAGTACGCTTGGACCAACCTCAGGTTTAGCAGCAGACGGTAATCACAATCATATTTGGGATACATGTGTTCCAACTTTTATCCACTACAATATCCCTTTAATTATCTTTGGTTGGATAGCGGCTGTTATATTATAAACGATTTATTAAAGAAAAAGGTTGACTAAATCATCGTAAGTTTAGTCAACCTTTTTTCCTTCTATCGATTATTTTTAATTCTCTCCAGTAACTCCTCATCATCCCATTCAAGTACTGTCTCTACAAATTCGTGATTCTTCTCTAGTAATTCTTGTTCAAGCATTTCTCTTTCTTTTATGTTTAAAAAATATTTTTTAAGCAACAATGTTTTCATCGCTTTTACACCCTTTTCATTTACTCTACTATTTTTATTGACAAAACTAGAATCAATTATACATTGAACTTTAGAAAATAGTAAAAAAGTATGATTGGGTGAAAATTCGACAATCCTTTCTCTTGTCTTTGATGTTTTACCCATTGTATCATTAAAATATCCTATTTTTAGGGGGTATTTCATTGGCTTGGATAAAAGAACACAAATTAATGGTTACTAGTATGATAGTTATCGCAATTTGTTTTGGGGTTATAGGAGTCCTATTAATAGACAGGATTGATAAAAATACAGTATCTTCCTCACAGGTAGTTTCTAAAGAAAGTACTTCCACTACAATTCAAAATACCTCATCTTCAGTAGTAGAAGTGATGACTGAAAATCCTTTTGATCGTCAAAACTCAGACTTAACGGATGATGAGATTCTAAAGTATATGCACGGTATGTCACATCAAAAGGTTATTGCAAAAGAAAAATGGATCCATTACGAAATGACAAGTGAAAGAATTCAATTTTTAATTTCAGTAGTTAAAAGTGGTAGTTACGAAAATGGGGAACTCTATTTGGACATCCTTAATCGCTGGGCTGAAGGAGATTTCTCAAGAGCTGATAAAGATCATAACGCGATTTGGAATGTGCAAGGAGGTACTATTGGAGAGGCCACAGGAGTTATGAGTCCTGAAGAGGAGCAGCAGTATTTAGAAGCTAACGAGGGTAGCATCAAATAAAAGAAGACAGCAGAAATGCTGTCTTCTTTTGATCATTGTATTTAAGCCGCAATTCTTTTACTTGTTGCTCTTGTGACAGCATAATAAATACGTGGAGCAATTAGTGCACCTAAAATCGTGAATGCTGCATCTTTTAAAATAAACCAAGCCATAACTGCCCATGCTGCACTATATGACATTGGGGCATTCATCCAAACATTTAAAGCTAGCCACATGTATGTTGTGCCAATAACATAGATAAGGGTAATTCCAACAAATGAAGCGGTTAAGAAGGTTGGGAGCTTTTTCTCTTTACTTAATTCTAGTATTTTTCCAACGGTAAAAGCAGTAACGATATAAGATAATATAAATCCACCAGTACTACCGAAAATAACACCAATTCCACCATTAAACTGTGCAAATACAGGGGCCCCGGCAATTCCTATTAATGCATAGATCGTCATGGATAATGCACCAAGTCTGCTACCTAATAGTAGACCTGCTAAAATACAGAAAAAAGGTTGCATTGATAAAGGGACATTTGCTATTTGAAGAAATGGAGCCCAAGATGTAATATTAGCACCAACTGCCATTAAAGCAGCAAACATTCCAACTAAGGTTACATCATATGTACTTAATTTTCTTTTCATAGTTATCCCCCTTATAGTTAACATTTCTCTATAGAAAGAATAATAGAGGATTTATTTTATGTCAACTTAATTTTTAAATTGGTTAACAAGATAGGTGAAGGGTATGATTAAAATGTACTTTGGGAAAAAAAGAAAAACGTATTCATCAGACAGAGTACCTCCGAATCAAAATGTAACAACAACTTTTCCAGTTCTACATACTGGTAGTGTGCCTTATTATGAGGATATTTCTAAATGGAATTTACAAATATATGGTTTAGTAGATCATCCAAAGCTCTACTCTTTAGAAGAGATTATGACGTTATTTCCACAAGTAGACCATTCAAATGATATTCATTGTGTTACAGGTTGGTCAAAACTTGATACAAGCTGGCAGGGAGTAAAAACGAGGGATCTTGTCAACGACGTTCTCATCAAACCACATGCAAGGTACGTCATTTTACATGCAGAGGAAGGCTGGACAACTAATCTCACAATAGAAGATTTCTTAAAAGAGTCCAGTATGCTTGCACACTCCTTTAACAGTGAACCATTAACGCCCGAGCATGGTTATCCACTTCGAGGCGTGTTTCCTCATCTTTATTTTTGGAAAAGTGCAAAATGGTTGCGTGGCATTCAATTTACTGAACATAATCATCCAGGGTTTTGGGAACGAAATGGATATCATATGGAGGGAGACCCGTGGCTTGAACAAAGATACAGTTTTGATTAATAAGGGATCCTATCAATCATTTGACATATAGTAAAAAACGGAAGCTGTTTTCAGCCTCCGTATAATCTTAAAAATAAAATCCCAGCAAACGCAGACAAAATACCTGTCAATTCTAACCGAGTAAACTTTTCTTTAATAACAAAACGGGTATAGAGGAGTACAAGAAGGACATTAATTGCAACCACTGCCGAAACAAGTCCTGCTATACCGTTTTCAAATGCAATGAGGATAAGCACCATACCTGCTGCATTCGTAATACCGATTCCCATCCCTAACAGAAACGTTTTTTTTTCTGACCAATTCTGATGAGATGGCTCTAACCTAAATAAATTTGAGCTTAAGTGAACCGTAGCAAAAGAATCGTCTATTTCTTTTCGTGAATTTACGATTTTTGTTTGACTTTCTGTTGATAAGTTTTCTCTTGAGGCAGCAATTTCTCGGTTTACGAGCTTAAGCTTTACTCTGTAGTCCCAGAGCCACCAGCAACCGAAACAAATCGTTCCCATTCCGAACATGAAAAAGAGGGTTGGAAACATGGGGGAATCCATAATTCGTGACCATTTTGCAGACAAATCATTTAATGCAAACATCAAAAGTGCCAATAGCCCCCACTGTGCACCTTGTAAATTTTGAAATGAAATATCATTGGAATACCGAACAAGTAAAACGCCTGACACAATGATGATAAATGCGATAAACTGCATTTGATTTAAACGTTCGCCCCAAATTAAATAACCTCCAATTACAACAAGAACAGCAGGAAGAGCCGTTAAAATTGCCACAACAGATGCTTTTCCAACTTTAAATCCCTTAAACATACTAGCGTTTGCTGCAAAGGAGAACAAGCCCATTTGAATGCCCACCCATGCAGAAGCCGTCCATTCTTGTTTAAAAACAAAGCTACATAGTAAGCTAACTAAAGCTCCCATAAAAAAGGTACCACAGAGCAAGGTATTTCGATTCAATGCTTGTTGACTAGTCCAATGATATAAAATGCCTCGGATACCAAAACTTATTGCTGCAAGTACTGAAAATATAAGCCACATTAATTATTAATCTCCTCTCGACCTTCCAAGTAATCTTTTATTCTTTTGTTTGGACTCAATGTCTGACCAAGGCGCTTGCGCTTTTCTTATTACCCTTTTAAATCAATTGACTTGGATGGGGGGCCTCCATTATCTTGAGCATTTGTTGACTATTTCGCTGTGCTACTTCCATCGTTTTCTTAGCTAATGCTATGCCAACGCTTTGTCCGAGAGAAGCCTGGCTCATTCCGATTGATAAAGCGGCTATATCTAAGTTGTTCACCCCCGTTTCCTTATTATCGGAGCTGACTTTGATATCGAAGCTAGAAAACCACTCAGTAATTAACGAGAAAGAGGTCTCTTAAGTGAGTGTAAATCTTCTTCAGCATTCATGTTTCGTTCATTAATAATTTTTATTGCATCTTGAATTCCTTCATTATAAAAGTAAGGTCCAAGCTTTTCTAAACAAAAATCGAGAAATGCTTCTGCAGCAATCTCACCGATTTCTTCATCTCTTTCTTGATGAAAAAAACTTTTTACTTCTTCGATCATTCCATCCTTTGTTTCTTTAGGTAGTTTAATATACATGCTGACCTCCATTTATGTATCCTATTATCCTTAGGATCTAATTTTTATAGTATATAAAAGGAAAAGGAGACAGTCATTGACCATCTGTCTCCTATCTATTGTAATTCATTAAGTGTTCCTTTTCTAAAACATCTTCAACTTTTTGTATAAATATCCTAGATCACGAGTACAGCTACTAATTCTTGCATTTCAAAATAAGCTATGCTAAAAATGACATTTGAATAAAGCATCAACAACACATATCGTATATGAAAATGGAGGGAATGAAAATGAACTACTATATTGTGACGGGTGCATCTCGAGGATTAGGAGAAGCGATTGTAAAGGAATTGCTAGTTAATAACAATGTCATTTTTTATTTATCTAGAACAAGAAACCTACCTTTGGAGGAACTAGCTGCAAGCAAAAACACTTCAATTTATTTTGAAGAATGTGATCTGTCCGAAGTTGGCCAATTAGGAGTAGTCATAAAAAAGGTGTTTTCAAAAATAGACCTTCAGCAAGGAAAGAAGATTACGTTGATTAACAATGCAGGAATGATCGAGCCAATAAAAAATGTAGGTGATGCTGACGAAAAAGACATCGTCTCAAATGTTCAGATTAATTTACTTGCTCCAATGATTTTGTGTGAACATTTTATTAATGAAACAAAAGCGTTTAATGACCAATCTGTCATTGTAAATATTACATCAGGCGCTGCTAATCGACCTATTGCTGGATGGAGCTCATATTGTAGTACGAAGGCAGGTTTAAATATGTTTACGACTACAATTGGTGCAGAACAGGTCGAGCGTGAGAACAAAGTATTAGCGATTAGTTTTTCACCCGGTATTATGGACACAACGATGCAAAGCACCATTCGTACAGCAGAAAAAGATGATTTTCCCTCAATTAATCAGTTTAAAGAGTACCATGAAAACGGTTTGTTAAGATCTCCGAACTTTGTTGCGCGTACATTGATTAAGCTACTATCAAGTTCTTTAGAAAATGGAAGAATATATGATATAAAGGAATTTATTTAACAAGTAGATCATAAAATTTTCTTTCACATAGAATATGAGATATTAAAATTTGAGAATTTTGTAAAAAAGATTCGCAAAAATTGTCAACTGATGTAATAATATCTGTATGAAGGAAATGGGCAATGGTGGCGTGAATACGTCAAATTCGTTTTGTATTTAAACAGTTTAGAGGTGGCTGAATATTAAACGTATAAAACAAAAAAGGTTTGCAATCATCATCTCCGTGACAATTTTGATAATAACTATACTGTCTTCATTAAACTTGTATGCTACTTATTTTAATACACGTAAAACGATTGAATTAACGATTGCAAATCAAGGAATGTCAACAGCTCAAGCTGTATTAAATAATTTCGATGTAAATACATATGAAGAATATTTGGAGGACCAAGAATCAACTGATAAACTTCTTAGGCTTGATCAGGAACTTAGAAAAGCTAAAAAATATACAGGTGCAATATATGTTTATATTCTTAAGGCTGATGAGGAAAATCAACCGAGATTAATAGTAGATGGATTTCCTGCAGATGATTCAGTAACAATGATCGGAGATTGCTGCAAACTTTCTAAAGAACTTAAGCGTAAATTTACAGAAAAAAATTCATTTTTTTCAAGGATTGAGGATGACTCAAGTGGAACCTACGTTACATCTGGTGTACCTATAGTAAATAATGATGGGGAATACATCGGATCGCTTGTAGTTAATGTTAGTGTTGCAACGATGGATAAAATAACAGATGATGTGATGAAAAGCAGCTTACCTTTTTTTATATTCAGTGGGTTATTTGTTCTTTTTTCATTCAGTATTTTTATTGCCTTTCAAGTTTGGTTACGTAGGGAAGTTACATCACAGGTAGGTGAAACAGAAGAAACGTACCAAGGTGAATTTCAATCAATGCTACAAACAATGAGATCGATTCGTCATGATTTCATTAATCATATCCAAGTTATCCAGGGCTTATTAAAGCTCGGTAGAGAGGATCGTGCTTTTGAGTATGTGAATTCATTGACGAGTGAAGTAGAATCAATGGAGCTACCTCTGAAAGTAAAGAATCCAGCGCTTTTTATATTATTACAGTCTAAGTGGGCAAGGGCTCAAAATGATAAGGTGGATATGCATTTACTCGTAGATGATCAACCCTTTCAAAAAATGAAATCAATTGATTTAATTAAGATTTTATCTAATTTAATAGATAATGCTTTTGATGCAACCTTGCTGCTACCTGAAACAGAACGTTTTATTAGCATAGAAGCAAAATCAACCTTAATGATGTATTTTTTCAAAGTGGAAAACATTGGTCCAATTATCCCCAAAGATTTGGAGAATAAAATTTTTCAAGCGGGATTCTCAACAAAAGATGAAAGACGTGGAGTTCCTAGAGGGGACGGGCTAAGTATTGTAAAACAAGTAATAGACAGATATGGAGGAGTAATTAATGTTCACTCCAACAAAAATTCCACAACATTTACTGTGGAAATTCCAATTAAATCATAAAGGAAGCTATCTTATGGTAGCTTCTTTTTTCATGGTTTAAAATTCTTGAAGTATAAAATTTCATATACAGGATTGTTTTGGGAATAGTAAATGGGAAGGAGTGATAATAATGAAAATACAAATTGGATTGCTTGCGATTATGTTAATTATGCTTACTATACCAAGCATAACGTTGGCAAAAGAGAATACTACAATAGTAGAACAACAAAATCAAAGTAAGGATTGGCAGGAAAAAGGAGAGAAAAGAAAAAAGGAAATACTTCAAATAGTTGAAAAAAATTCCCCTGAAAAGCTCGATGAATGGAAGGAAGCCATTGCAACTAGAGACGGCTTACTGTCTAAAATTGATAAAGATGAATGGCATAAGCATAGTAATGGAAAACAGTGGAAAATAATCAAACAAAAAAAGCGTGAAGCAATGAGAGCGTTGAGGGAAGCTGCTAAAAGTGGAGATGAAGAGAAGGTCGATAAATTGTTGAACAAAATGCTGGCTAAATTAAAGGAGTATAATCAGAAACTACAGGAAAAAACCTCATAAAATGAACACTTCTAAGGTGAAATAGGTAAACGTATTTGTTTCACCTTTGTTTGTCCTACATAAAGTATAGAAGCGATCACAACTCCAATATTTTTTATTGTGTAAGAATATCTACCAAAGATTATAAAAATTGGCATTATAGCTTGAGATATTTAATAAAATTGTTCCAATCTTATTTTTTTTACATATAAATTAAGAACAGACCATTATATAAATGCATAGAATTTTTTATAAAATTGTAAGGAAATCTACCTCTGTAGTTGAAGTGATTACGTAATTATGATACATTATTCTGAATATTTAGTAAGGAGGATTACCATGCGACGAGTGTTGATAATGGATGTTTTTACCCATCCAATTGCACAAAAGTATTTAAATCGTTCTGGTGTTTCACATGCGATTAGAGTTGCTCAATATGCTGTGCAGCTCGCCATTAAGCATGACGTAAATCCGGACATTGCTGCTAAGGCAGGCTTGCTTCATGACATAGGTCATTATGAATGGTATACAAATGGGGAATGGGATTATGAAGAATATGTAAAAAATGATATTCATGCGATTAAGGGAGCGGAGCGTGCACATAAACTTCTAATTCGCCTTGGTGAAGATCGCCAATACGCAAAGGAAATAGCTCTAGCAGTTTTACTCCATACGGATTCATACCTACCAGAAAATTCAATAAAAAAGAATTCCCTTCAACAGATTGTTCGATTGGCAGACGAAATGGATGAAGAGCCATGTGGTAAGCATCATTATCGTAAGATTAGTAGAGAAGATGCAATTAAAAAAATAGAGCGACTTGATCTAGAAATTGAACAGCTTATAACACAATATCGTAAAACAGTTTAAAAAATAGTAGAAAAAATAAAATGTGATCTGAACCTGCCGAATATGTGGACACTAAAAAACAGGCCAACTTTGGGCTGTTTTTTAGTGTCCAGTTCTACATAGATTTGCAATGATGCATGTTTGTACATTTTTCTTTAAGGCTCTTTTCTAAAAGTTTGTTGCTCTAGGACCTGTAAAAATCGGCATTTGGATTTTTACTATACTCTTTAAATCCATATTAAAAGAATAATTGGAAGTAAATGAGCGAAAAGAGCACGAAGACAGGTTAAATACGTAAAGTAGAGCTATATACGAAAAACAACAATCTTTGCGAAAACAGCCTTCTTTAAAAGAAGTAGGAAAAAAAACTGTAACGTTTGACTGTACGGTTTCAAGAGGATAAGATAATGGTATTAATTATACGAGGTGATAAGATGGGGTTTTGCTATATAAAATTGGTGAATTAGCTAAAAGGGCAAACGTATCTAAACGAACCATAGATTATTATACTCAAATAGGGCTATTACACGTGGAAACCACTTCTGCATCTAACTATCGTCTTTATTCTGAACAATCCATAGATGATATTCGATTTATTGAATTGTGTAAAGAAATGAAAATGAGTTTGCATGATATTAAAGAACGTATAGAATTAAAAAATTCTGGCAAGCAATCGATGAAAGAACAGGAAAAATGTTTAAAGCACGCAGAAATATTGGCTACACATATGAAGCAGCTTGAAATTGAAATCCAAGAGCTAAAGCCTATTTTTGATCAATTAAACGAAGATTCACAAGAAAAGATTTCAAAACATATAACTTCACAAAGTAAGGCACTGATGCAATCTCTAAGGGTTCTCTTACAGGAGAATAAGCTGTCTAATTGAATATAAGGATTTGGCAACGTAGTTAATAAATTAAAGGAGGAACGGAAAAATGTTTTTCCATCCAATGGATTTTTTGATTTTTGCAGCATTAGGGTTATCAATTTGGGCTCAATTTAAAGTGAAAGGTAATTTTAAAAAATGGTCAGAAGTAGCTACATCCTCACACAAAACGGGTGCAGAGGTAGCAAGACAAATTCTAGATCAAAATGGGCTTTATCAAGTTCGGGTTGAGCCAGTAAGAGGCACGTTAACTGATCATTATGACCCGATTTCACGTGTTGTTCGTCTTTCAGAACCAGTGTATTACGGTCATTCCATTGCATCTGTATCAGTAGCAGCTCATGAGGTAGGTCATGCTATACAGCATCAAGAAGCATATGGAGCATTAGTGTTAAGACATAAAATGTTTCCAGTCGTGAATCTTACTTCAGGTGTAGCGCCATTTTTGCTTATTGGGGGATTATTTCTTGGCCAACTTAACTTAATTGGTCTTGGGATCATTCTATTTTCGTTTGCGGTAGCCTTTCAGCTAATTACACTACCTGTTGAGTTTAATGCTAGCTCACGCGCAAAAAAATTAATGGTATCAGAAGGAATTATCCGAAACAATGAAGAACGTGGTGTGAATAAGGTTTTAGGTGCAGCAGCTTTAACATATGTTGCAGGAGCATTAATGGCATTATTTGAATTATTGAAATTTGTTATGATCTTCTTTCAAGGAGAAGATGAGTAATTCATAGTAAAGAAATTTAATTCTTTAGGAGGTGACTGGGGCTGACCACATGAAAAAGTGTTTCTATAGATTGAGTTGACTTTATGAAAAATCTATAGACAGTAAAAGTTTTACACTTATGGTCTGACCCTTATTTTGGATATAGTTAACCTGATGATTGTTGCGATTTTAATAGCAATAACAGCATTTTTCGTTGCATCGGAATTTGCAATCGTTAAATTAAGAAGCTCCCGTCTTGATCAGCTTGTTGCAGAGGGAAATAATTCAGCAATAGCTGCAAAAAAAGTAACCTCAAATCTTGATGGTTATTTATCAGCCTGTCAGCTAGGGATTACCATTACAGCCTTAGGATTAGGGTGGCTAGGAGAACCGACAGTAGAGAGCTTGTTACATCCAATTTTTGAGAGTTTACATCTTAGTGAGTCGATTGTACAAGTTCTAACATTTATCATTGCGTTCATAACCATTACGTTTTTGCATGTTGTAATAGGGGAACTAGCTCCAAAGACAGTGGCGATACAGAAGGCTGAATTTATTACGTTAGCCTTTGCAAGGCCACTTATCCTTTTTTATCGAATGATGTTCCCATTTATCTGGATCTTAAATGGATCTGCAAATTTACTTGTTCGTATATTTGGTCTGAAACCAGCATCAGATCATGAATTAGCACATACGGAAGAGGAATTGCGAATCATTCTTTCTGAAAGCTTTAAAAGCGGTGAAATTAATCAATCTGAATTTAAATATGTAAACCGAATTTTTGAATTTGACGACCGTATCGCAAAGGAAATCATGGTGCCTCGAACGGAAATCGTAACGACTTCAGTAGAAAAATCATTGCAAGAAAACTTGGAAATTATGAGAAATGAAAAATTCACACGTTATCCTGTTGTAAATGGTGATAAGGATCATATTCTTGGAATGGTTAATATCAAGGAAGTTTTTACGGATCTATATTATGTAACACCTGAAGATAGAAAAAATACAACGATTCAAAAATACATCCGTCCTGTTATTCAGGTTATTGAATCGATCCCCATTCATGATTTATTAATTAAAATGCAAAAAGATCGAGTGCATTTGGCCATCTTAATGGATGAATATGGTGGGACAGCTGGTCTTGTAACTGTTGAGGACATTATTGAAGAAATTGTTGGAGATATACGTGACGAGTTTGACCAGGATGAAGTACCAGACATACAAAAGCGTGGTGACATGCATTTTGTTGTCGACGGAAAGGTACTTATTTATGAGATTAATAACATGCTAGGTATAGACATTAACGATGACGATATTGATACACTTGGCGGGTGGATTCTTACCCAGAATATCGACTGTAAACAAGGCGATAAGCTGACATACAATGGTTTTGAGTTCCATATTCTTGATATGGAAGGACATCTTATTCGCTCAGTTGAAATACAAATGTTACTAGAACAAGATTCTGATCAATTACTTGATACAGAGGAATAGTATTATATTTATGAAAAGGTCAGACTATCTTGAAGTCTGGCTTCTTTTATCGTTTAGGAAATTATAACATTCTAGGACTGTGGATAAGTGCTCTTCATCCAGCTCCAGCAGTCCGACTTTGTTAAAAGTCGGATGCCTAGCCTCAGACCGCACAGGACGTGCAAGTGCAGTTACAGCGACAGGACGTCGCGTTTGTAACTGCTTCAAGGTCATAAGCTACTCATGAATTGAAGGTAAAGAACACCTACTATTCATGAGCATTTTATTTGCCTGAGGCTGATCAAGGCGCTTACGCTTTTGTTCTTTTCACCATCAATCAATTAAATTCAAGAACATATTGGTAAACTTTAGTTAAATATTGTACATTTGTAATAGATAATAGATAGTTTATACTTTTTGAAAATCATCCCAACTAATTCATTGGTAAACATAGCTAAGATAAATTAATGTGTTAGAGCCTATATACAAGTAAATCAGTCTATACTAGTTAAAAGACATATAGAACAAGAGGTTCTAATGAAACAGGAGGAAAAAATGTGTTAAAATCGAAGATCCATTTTTGGACATTACAGATTTTATTGTTGCTATTAATTGTATATGTTGGTTCAAGGGTTTCCTTTTTGTTTGAGCCGATTATCGTCTTTGCTTCAACTTTATTTTTACCGATTCTTATAGCGGGAATTTTATTTTTTATTTTTGCACCATTAGTTAAATTGCTTGTAAACGGAAAGGTACCAAGAACGTTAGCTATTTTAATTCCATACATCGTTTCTATCGGTGTTGTTTCAATACTCATTGCCTTTATTGGTCCAATTTTGTCTGAACAGGTAACAGACTTAGTTAGAAATTTCCCTAGGTATGTAAATGAATTGAGTTCGTTTATCTTAAATATGTCTCAGACAACGTGGTTTGAATGGATAATGGAACAGCAATATGTATCATTTGAACAAATTGAAGAGACATTAACTGGCTTTGCAACAAGCTTACCTGAAAACATTACCTCTAGCCTTTCGAAAGTATTAGGTGTTGTGACGAATATTACCTTAATCATCATCACAGTACCGTTTATCTTATTCTATATGTTAAAGGATGGTCACAAACTTCCACCTAAAGCAGTGAAAATCTTACCGACTGCATATCGTCGTGAAGGTTTAAAGATTTTTGAAGATTTAAATGAAACACTTTCAGCCTATATTCAAGGGCAACTAATTGTGTCACTTGCAGTAGGGTTAGGATGTTTTATAGGTTATTCAATTATTGGACTTGAATATGCATTAGTCCTAGGTCTTGTTGTTGCAGTGGCTAACATCATTCCTTATTTAGGACCGTTTATTGGTGCAGCCCCTGCTGTAATTATCGCTTTACTTGATTCACCAACAAAGGCGTTATTAGCCGCTGTCGTTGTGTTAGTTGTTCAACAAATTGATGGGAATTTCCTGTCTCCACTTATCATTGGAAAACGACTAAATACGCATCCTTTAACGATTATTTTACTATTAATAGGTGCAGGTAGTTTTGGTGGAATTATTGGAATGATATTAGCTGTACCAACTTATGCTGTATTAAAAGCAGTGACGTTAAATATTGTAAGACTAATTAAACTAAGAATGAAATATAAAACAAAGCTAAACAGCGATAAAGCAGAGATTTAGGCAGAACCCTTCCTTCTTTAAACCATATAATGATGACAAAGCTTCTTATAAAGCATAGAAAAGTGATCATTTTAAAAAGGAGGAAAACAATGCCTGCTTTTGTCGGACCAGTTCAAGTAGATTCGATACGAAGTAATGCTATATTTACTGTAGGTGATACATTTAGTTTGTCACCAAAGAGTACAAATAAGACTTCTGTTGGTTCAGGTGCAGCAACTACTGGTGATTTTATCGAAACACAGAACCTCTTTAATATTACGAATTTTTATGATGTTGATTTATTTGATCAAACGAATATCCTAAATAAATAAATCTACGATAGTTAAGACTGATTTAATCAGGTGTATAGCGAGCTTTCTTTTATTTGAAAGCTTGTACATAGCCAGGGAATCAGTCTTTCTGCTTTTAAAAATTACTATATGTTATTAATGAAGAATAGTGAAAACTGTAAAAAAGATAAACATTTACTATAATAAATGCAGTTAGATATGAAAGGGTGAAGTAGATGAAAATAAGAAAAGCAAATGTACATAATGGAAATGATCTTATTACAAATGTCTATATATATGAAAATAAAAAGCAAGAATTTAGTATGATAGCAATTCCAGAATTAGAATGGTCTACTATTGTTCAATATGAGGAAGAACGAGAAGCACTTAAGACGCGTCTAGTTGACTCATTGTCAAATAAAGTAACGTCAAATACTGCGGGTGTGTTAGCAAACAAAATGATTCACTGGGTTGGGGAAATGTAATGCTCTTATAAATTTCCACTTTATTATTCAACAAAGAGGCTGTGAATTTAATCATTTAGCCTCTTTGTTGATATCTAAAAAATCCTCAACTTGATTCATATACTCTTCTCTAGGGTAGCCCTTGTATAAATTTGAAGAGAGTTTTATTGGGTCTCCAAAGAAGAACCTTTCATATTGAGTTTGGCGGGTGCTGAATCATTGTCTCTATAAATTCATGATGTACCTGTGTATCGTATGGAGATGCTTTAGTTAATATAGACCCTCTATACACTGGATGATCAGAAAGTTTTCCTGTTATTTTTTCACCTTTAATCCACACATTTGGTTTCAATTGATCCATGCGTGCTCCACTAATTGCAGGTAATTTCTTCACTCCTCACCAACTAATATGTAACAATATATGCATTCATTTTTGTTGAACATTGTAAGAAGATGGTGAAAAGTTTTCGAAGGAATGAAGCTTCTAAATAATGAATAAAGATAGTAGTAATACGAAAAAAATAATTGTAAACGCTTTCTTAATGTTTAAATACATGCACCGAGGAAAAAATAAAGAGTAAGATCTAATTTTGAGAGGTGTGAGAAGTGTGCACGAAGAAAACTTTTTTAAAGGAATGCTCTGGGCAACATTATTAAGTGTACCATTATGGCTATCTTTTTTTGGATGGATGAAAATAACAATTGGCTTTTTAAAACATCTGTAACAAATGAAGAGATTAATCCTATTTACCTACAAAAATTATTGTGAAATTTTTACACTTAAAACCCTATTACTTTATCCTTATTACTTTATTTTTTTGCTTTAGATAATTTTAAAATACAGGAATTATACTTATTACCTACACTTTTAAAATATGCGGACATATAAAAGTTAAAAGGAATATAACAATAACATTTATATCAAGCCATTGATTGGGCAACTAATTTAATCGAAATTGATGAAAGTGCACTTACTGCTTTGGAATTAGGGCAATTGTATATAGAAGAAAGTGCTAGTTAAACAGTACATTTAACTAGCACTTTTTTCTTTTTTTCGATTATTTTCTTTTTCACGTTTATTTTTCGATAATCCAACACCTACTAATGCTGAAACTACTAGAAATTCAAATGCATATTTAACCCATTCATCCGCAAATATATTGTTTAAAAAGGGCTCTTTTATAATCATTTTAGAAGCTGTCCAAGCTAATACTGCAGCACCTATCAAGATGATGATTGGGTATTTTTCAATAAATTTCAATATGATTGTACTTCCCCAAACAACGATCGGAATGGAAATCAGTAAGCCTAAGATAACTAATAAGAAGCTCCCATGTGCAGCACCAGCAACAGCTAAAACATTATCTAGCCCCATAACTGCATCAGCTATAATGATCGTACGAATAGCGGCCCAGACACTTTCTCCTGATTGCACCTCATGATTATCTTCTTCAGTAATTAATTTGTAGGCTATCCATAGTAGAATAATACCTCCAGTAAGAAGAAGACCAGGGATTTTTAACAGATAAACGACTAACATAGTTGCAGTTGCTCTTATAACAATTGCCCCAACTGTACCCCAAATAATTACCCTCTTTTGCTGCTCTTTAGGTAGGTTTCTGGCAGCTAACCCTATGACTATTGCGTTATCACCAGCAAGAACTAAGTCGATTACTATAATCGACAGCAGTGCAGTAAAAAATTCAATCGAAAAAAGATCCATTGTTTTTCACCTCACTTGTCCTATTTTTAGTTTTTATGACGAGCAATATTCTAGTAAAGATTTAGCATATTCATGAAGTTGACAAATTAGTTACTGAAGTTATGGAACATGTATATAGATGTAATTTGGGCGCACAATAATGGTAATTAACAATGTTAATCGTGTGAAAAAGAAAAAGTACGTAATTAAATCGAAAAAAAAATAAATAGAATTTTTTGAAAAAAATTAAAAAGAAAAAAGGTAAATATCTCCTTTCGTCGAAATGAGTAGTAGACTTTGAATTTCTAAAAGAGCAACAATTGAAGGAGGTCTTTAACTCTATGGGAGTGCAGCCAACATTTTTTGTGTTAGATGATAAGATGGTTGCGGTATTTTCGGTTATGAAAGACAATTGCAGGATTAAAATGGAATGCTTGTTTTCAAAAACTGGAATTGAAGATTACACCTTAGAGTATCAGGGTCCTAAAGAGAAGAAAGCAGAATTAATTGAATTAGCTATATTAAAAGCACAGAATATATTTGATAACAAAATTTTAACTGTATAAGAAATTTGGTTGACTCAAAAGCTCTCTTGCAGGCCGCATTTAGAAAGCTTTTGGGTCAACCTTTTTGTTTGTATTCCATATTAATTGGAAGTAAAACCTACCTGTGGTTAGTTGAACTACATAACCCTAGGAACTTCCATTGGGATCGAAATATTCTGTAAATCAGGTATAAAGATGTATTTAAAATACATAATTTGAACTATTGCGTCCATGTTGCGGTATCACGCATTGAGTATTACGAATTATTTTCGGTGAAAAAAATATACAATTAGATTACAATTTTATCTGTAGGAAGAAAATGATTATGTATATGTTAGCCATGCATTCGCTTACCAACAGATAAGGAGTGTGAAACGATGGATCAGCAAAAAATTGAAGAAATGACACTAATGCTACTAAAATTAGAACAAGAGATAAAAGAAACAATAGAATCATTACAACGAATAAATAAAAGTATAGATAAGTATGATAAATATGCATTTTTAAATGTTTCTTAAAAACTTGGCGATTAGCCGAGTTTTTTTGTGCTATAGATTGACAATTATTAGTGGGTTAGGTAAAAATGTAATAGACCAAAGGTAGGGAAAACTATTTTGCTAGCTACTCAAAAGCCTAGATGTATAGTAATATAATGTTAGAGGGGTGATTGTTATAGAAGAAGTAGAATACCAATCTATGAAACAGCAGATGATGCATACAATTACCTTGAAAATTAAGAATATTGAGCTTCAAAACCTATTACTTTCCTTTATAAATGAGAAGAAAAAGTTGAATTTTGGTCAATTGGCCTTCGTTCATCATAAAGCATTTAGAGGAAAGGACACAGAAATCCTTCAATTAGCAGCAGCAATTGAACTATTAATTCTTTCTTTCGACATGTTTGATGATCTAGAAGATTTAGATAATATGAAGGAGCCATGGATGCAAATCGATCCATCTATTGCTTTAAACGCTGCAACAACACTTTATACGTTAAGTCAACAAGCTGTATTAACACTATCCTCTCCGTTTAAACATCAAATTCAAACAGCCTTTTTAAAATACTCCATTCAAGCAATGGAGGGTCAACATGATGATTTGCAAAATATAAATAGCACAGAAGAAGAATGTTTAAATGTGATGAAGCGTAAATCGGGTTCACTTATTGCTCTAGCTTCAGTAAGTGGCATGATGCTAGCAAATGAGAATTATCCAGAAGTAGAAGCATACTCTTATCAAATTGGAATTGCAGCTCAAGCTGATAACGATTTTAGGGATTTATTCAATCCACTGAAGAATGATATCTCTGCACAAAAAAAATCATTAGGGTACCTTTATTTACATAAGGGATACAATAAGCATGCTTTTGACGTGTTGAAGTTTTTTGAGAGTGGTAGTGATATTAATGAGGAATTTGGTAGTATTGAAAACTATAAACAAAAACTGATAGATTCTGGTGTTGCTCAATACTTAAACGTTATTAAGCAAATTGCCATTAATCGAGCAACAAGAATAATAGATGGATTAGACATAGGTTCAAATCATATTGAGAGCCTAAAATCTCATTTGATTTTAAATTTAAAACCAACTAATAAGGAGATATAACCATGCAAGAAATCGTAAACTTTTTAATTGAAAATCCAGACGTATTAGAGAAGGTTGTAAACGGACAAGCAAGCTTATTAGGTGTGGAGTTAGATGATGTTTTAGGTTTGATTGAGGGTTTACTTGGTTCAAGTTCCTTAAAGAATCTTTATTGGTTTTAATAGATATTGAAAGGTGTTTTAAATGCGTATTACCTTTAATGGAATATTCAAACTAGCAGTCATATTTAGTATAATTCTTGCTCTTTACATTATACTGTTAAATTATCATTACCCCTATGTTGGAGCTAGTGTTAAAGTAAATAGTGAAAATGAAATGGTCATTACTGGCATTGAACCAAAGTCCTGGGCTGAAAAGGTAGGAATCAATGTTGATGATATTGTTGTTGAAATAAATAATGCAGAACCTACCTTACATAGTCCTGCAAATTATTATGGACTTCTTGAACAAGTATCTACGATAAAGGTTTTAGAAAATGGGACAACAAATGAATATATTGTTCCAACAACCTTAATTAGCTATCAAAGTTTGTTTATAATGATTATTCCTTTGACAGTACTTTTTTTGTCTTTATTTTGTATTTATTTTGTTTATCGCACAAACAAAGAAGTAAACCTAAAATCTGCACACTTTTTAAATATGTTCTTATTAATTATTGCGATGGCATATATAAGTGCAAGTGGTTCTTCTAGAGGAGATGTAATTAGTCGATATATTAATTTAACACTCTTTATATTAGTACCGGTAAGCTATCTTCACTTTATTCACCAATATTTTGAAGAATTAGGAAAAAAACTTTTTAGTTTTAATTATATTAGATTTGGCTATTTACTTATTATTATTAATTTAGTTGCAGAAGTAGCTCTTAAAATGTTGTCAGTTAACTTCGATATTAATAGATTATTAAATCTTAATTCTTTTTTTATCATGCTTGTTTTAACCTTTGTATTAAAGTTTACAGGATTGAAAAAAATAAGATATTCGGAACAAGCATATATAGTAAAGATATTAATCGTGACGAATGTTCTTGCATTTACACCATTTTTACTATTTTATGTTTTACCTTTTATAATCTTTCAAAAATATGTCTTTTCACCGACATTTCTATCTGCATTTTTATTGTTAATTCCTTTTTCTTTAGTTTACCAATTTTTAGCAACGAAAATATATGATATTGAATTTTTATTAGGTAGGCTTAGGTATTACTCATTATTAGCTATTATTCCATCTTTTATTATGGTGGGAATCATGCTTAATTTAAAGGAAAGTAACCCTACCTTTTATCCAATACAGCTTTCGGTATATATTTATTTAGCATTGGTTATAGTATTCTATATAAAAGAAATCTTTGATTTTCGCTTTCGACTTAAGAGATTTTCTGAAAAATACAACTATCAAGATAGCGTCTTTAAATATACACAAAGTATTCGAAAAGCAAGTAATTTAGATCAGGTTGTCTCTGAATTAAAACAAGTTATTTTAGATGTTTTACTTGTAAGTAAAGCTTATTTTATTGAAGTGGATCGTGAGAAAAATCTTTCTTCAGTTGACGTAAATGCTAAGGAATCTGATTACGGTCCATATGTAATCCAAATAAGGGATGTTACCAATGAAATAGGAAAAATTATAGAGGTTGATCGAGGTTTTGTAATAAATATCGGTGAAACAGAAGACAAAAGTTATGTATTACTATGTTTATCAATTCTAAATACACCAATACTAACTCGGGACGAAATCTCGTGGCTCAAAACCTTATCATTTTACACAAATGTCTCTCTAGAAAACTTCTTAAAGATTGAAGAGCTAATGCAGCATTTGCAAAAGGTTGAAACAGAGGGGCAGAATCCGGGCTGGCTAACGAAGCTGTTGTTTTCTATAGAAGAGAAGCAACGATCTAATTTGGCTAAGGATCTTCATGATTCGGTACTGCAGGATCTAGTTTCTTTAAAAAGACAGTGTGAACTTGCCTTAGCTGGAGTAGATATCGAATCAACTCAATTAAAGAATCAACTGCAAGAGATGAATAGTAGCATGACAAGAATTATTAAAACTACACGGGAAACATGCCAAGAGCTACGCCCGCAATTGCTCTATGATTTAGGTTTAGTTAAAGCATTAAACAAGCTTGTTATGCAATATCAGGAGATTGTTGATTTTGATATTCGTTTGAATACGGGTAACTTTACTATGAATCTTGATATTGATACGCAATTAAATATTTATCGTATTGCACAAGAGCTACTAACAAATGCAAATAAACATTCTAGAGCATCACATGTACTGATAATACTTGTTTGTATAAAAGGAAAAATTGTCCTTCATTACGAAGACAATGGAATTGGTTTTGACTACAATGACATGTCTGATAAAACAGAAAGTATGGGCTTATCAGGAATTAGTGAGCGTGTGAAAGCCTTAAAGGGCTCCATCAACATTGAGACGTCAAAAGGCAATGGATTAAAAATAGATGTTGAGATATAGTAAAAGGGACTTGGCTTCTGCCAAGTTTTTTTAAAAGGATTTGTTACATTTTGAGTGCACGATTATGGAACATCAATAAGAACTTTTTTAAAGGGTGAAAAAAATGATTCATATTTTAGTTGTAGATGATCATCCAGCAGTAAGAGAAGGTACAAAAGCTATTTTAGAAGCAGAACCTGGAATTCAAGTCGATTGCTTAAACCCTCCTTATACAGTAGAAGCTATTGTAAAAATTGATTTTACTCCATTTGATGTTATATTAATGGATTTAAATTTAGGTGAAATCAATGGGATGGAACTTTCAAAAACGATAATAAATATGAAACAATCATGTAAGGTCATTCTATACACTGGATATGATGTGGAGGATTATTTCGAGGAAGCACTACGAATTGGCATTCATGGCGCAGTTAGTAAGACTGAATCTAAAGAAAAGCTCATGTCCTTTATACGTCATGCAATTAATGGTGATATTGTGGTTCCATATGAATATTTTAAAAATCTGCTTTTTCATAAACAATCAAAGAACACTGATCCAGAATCAGTTAACGAAGTCTTTAATGAACGTGAAAAAGCTATTTTACAAGAGGTTGAAAAGGGTTTTACCAACCAGGAAATTGCTGACCATCTTCACTTAAGTAAAAGGTCAATTGAGTATAGCCTGACATCGATATTTAATAAATTAAATGTTAGTACCCGAACTGAAGCGGTTCTTATTGCAAAAGCAGAGGGAATTATTGAGTGATTTATAGTACTAAGAGTTCAAGAAGCTGAGATATTTCGGCTTCTTTTTTTTACAAAAACTAAACATAGTCTCAACATTGCCAAAATGTTCGTCCTTTAAGATATAATTTATATCCTTTAACAATTTAGTAAGCGTTTACAAATGATTAGGAGGTTATAGTGGACATTATGGCTGTTTTACCTACTTTATTATTTCTTTGTTTCTATTTTATTTTTGTTGTTTACGTGCTTAGAAATTAGGATACTTGTCTTTACGTTATCATGTCTTTCTATGCTATAATCCTCTTAATAAGGTAAGAAATGACATCTCTCCTTTGTTTAAAGGTCTACATAAGCGATTTTTCCCTTATTGAAGGAACTGTTATCTCTTAAAAGGGGGATATAAATTGGACTATAATGTGAAGAATACGTTAATGGAAACGTTAGGTATTACTGTTACGTCTGTTTCAGATGAGGAAGTAATAGCTACGATGCCAGTTGACCATCGTACACATCAACCATTTGGGTTATTGCATGGAGGTGCTTCTGTTGCATTAGCAGAAACAGTTGCAAGCTTAGGTGCCTACTATTTAATTGATCATGATACGGAAACGTGCGTAGGCTTGGAGATCAATGCGAATCACATACGTGGAAAGAAGTCAGGCATTGTTACCGCTTATGGAAAGCCTGCTCATCGTGGGAAAACAACAATGGTATGGGAAATCAAAATTGTTGATGAAGAAAATGAATTAATTTGTTTGTCACGTTGTACGATGGCAATATTGAAAAAGAAGAGGTGAGCAAATCGCTCACCTCATTTTTTCACCCTTTCTTGCCTTTTTTAAATCATCCTGAACGCTGTTCTCCCATAAAGGAACGCCACTATTGTAAGCAGCCCTCATAATTAGATGACCAGCAACTGGAGAGGTTATAAATACGAATACTATTCCTAATAGGACTCGAGCATTAGCATGATGATCAATGAGTAAATAATACATAAATAAACCTAAAAGAATACTTATAACCCCTAAGGTTGCACTCTTTGATGCAGCATGGTTACGAGTGTATGTATCTGGTAGTCTTACAACACCAATAGCAGCAACTAAACTAAATAATGCACCTAGGAGAATGAGAAAGCCTACGATAAATTTACTGATTTCGATCATTTTCGATGATTTCTCCTTTCTCCAACCATTTTGAAAAGGCAGCCGTCCCAATAAATGCTAGTATTCCTAGTAATAGAATGATTTCAACGAATGCCTTGGAATTAAGCGCTATAGAGATGATGGCCGTTATTGCAATCAAGTTTATTCCGATTCCATCAAGTGCAATAACTCTGTCAGGTGTGGAAGGCCCTTTAACAAGGCGAAAAACAAATAATAAGGTTGATATCGCGACAATTAGTAATGAGAGGCCAATGACAATCTTAAACATTAACGGCTCACCTCCTTAATAGCTTTTTCAAATGTATTTTTAATATCAAGTTTTGCTTGTTCAACATCATCAATATCCATCGCATGGATATAAAGTGTCTTATTGTCTTCAGATACTTCTAAGACGAGAGTACCTGGTGTTAACGTAATTAAATTAGAGAGAATCGTGATTTCCCAATCCTTTTCAAGCTCTGTTTCTAGAGCGAAAATTCCTGGACGCATTGTAAGCTGTGGAGATAAAATCACCTTTAACACGGCAATATTTGCTTTTACAAGCTCACTACAAAAAATGAAGAAAAGCTTTATGACCGCGATCAAGTTCACTAAATAAAAGCGATGGTCAAAAAATCTTCTAAGCGCAAAAATGACGAGCCCGCCAAAGAAAAAACCTTTAAAAAATGCAAGAGATGAATAATCATTCGATAAAAACATCCATATAAACGCTAGAAAAAAGTTAAGTAAAAGTTGAAATGCCATATTCACTACTCCTTTAATACGGCTTGAATATAGATTGTTGGATCAAGCAGAGTATCTGCAGCTTGAGATATATAAGGAGAAATCGATTCTACTCCGAAACCATACGCAATTGACAAGAGAAGTAAGATCGCAATTGGTAAAAGTAGCCCTTTTGTTGATCCTTTTTGGGCTTGGAGCTCTTTTTTCGGTTCTCCCCAAAAACCATTAATAAAGATTTTCATAACCGAATAAAGAACAAGTAAGCTAGACATAAGCACGATAAAAGCAATTGTGTACTCACCAGCTTCAAAACCACCTTGTACAATTTTAAGTTTTCCTACAAACCCGCTAAGCGGTGGAATACCTGCTAAAGATAATGTTGCAATAAAGAACATCCATCCTAATATCGGATGACTTGCAATTAGACCACTAAATTTGCGTAAATTACTTGTTCCGGTCACAGCGATAATTGCCCCAACTAAGAAAAACAGAGCCCCTTTTATAATCATATCATGGACCAAGTAATAAACCGATCCTTCAACAGACTCAGGTGTATTAGCTGCTACTCCAAAAAGTATGACTCCGACCGCGGTGATAATATTGTAGATAATAATTTTCTTAATATCCCAATAAGCGATTGCTCCAATTACACCAAAGATAATTGTCAAAGCTGATAACCATGCTAGAATTTGATGTGTAAAGGATGGATCATGATAAAAAATGAGTGTGTAGACTCGTGTAATCGAATAGATTCCAACCTTTGTTAACAATGCACCGAATAGAGCAGTAACAACAGCAGGTGGTGCTTGGTAAGAACCAGGCAGCCAAAAATATAATGGAAAAAGTGCTCCCTTAAGTCCAAATACAATTAAAAATAAAATTGATATAACAGTGAGTAATCCCGATTGCCCCATTTCAGCTATTTTCACGCTTAAATCGGCCATGTTTAACGTACCAGTAACGGCATATAGGTAAGCAACAGCAATAACGAAAAGAGCGGAAGAAATGACATTCACAAGTATGTATTTAATCGATTCTCGTAGCTGAATTTTCGTACTTCCTAATACGATTAACATATACGAAGACATTAGCATGACTTCGAAGAAAACAAACAAATTGAAGATGTCTCCAGTTAGAAATGCACCTGTTACACCTAAAATTAAAAATTGTACGCCTGGGTAAAAGTAAAACCTTTCTCTTTCGGCACTTATGGATGAAAAAGCAAACAGTAGTGATGTAAAAACGATAATACTTGTTGTTAATACTAATAAACTTGAGTACATATCTGCGACAAGTACAATTCCATAAGGTGCCTTCCAATTACCTATCTCAATAGTTTGTATTCCTTTTAGGTGAACAGTTTGAACAATTGTACAAGCAACTACGATTCCAGCTAGTGTGGCAATGGCACTAAGCCACTTCTGTATCTTAATGTTTTTGTTGAAAAAGATTAAGATAATCCCTGCGAATAATGGTATGACGATTGGTAAAATAATTAAGTTATTCATATTGATCATTTCCCCTTAATTGATCCATATCATCTGTTCCAAGCTCCTGATATGAGCGATACGCTAGGACGAGGAAAAACGATGTAACCCCGAAACTAATAACGATTGCCGTTAAAATTAATGCTTGTGGAAGTGGATCAACATAATTTTGAGCATGTTCACCAAGAAGCGGAGAAGCTCCTTTTTTTAATCCTCCCATAGTTAATATTAATAGATGTGCACCATGACTTAATAAACCAGTGCCAATAATAATGCGTAATAAGCTTTTAGACAGCATTAAATATGTGGCAGCACTAAATAATAATCCAGCAACAATAGACATTAATACTTCCATTATTCCGTCTCTCCAATCGTTTGAATAATGGTCATTGTCACGCCAATGACAACGAGATAAACACCAAGATCGAATAGGACAGCCGTAGCTAATGACGTGGTCCCAAGCAGTGGGAGATCCACATAGCTAAATGTGTGTGTTAAAAATGGAACATCAAAGAAAAATGAGCCAATCCCAGTTAATAAAGCAATAAGTAAGCCAGTTGCAGTCATTTTAATATAGTCAATTGGCAATGTATTCACAATTGTTTTTAAATCAAATGCTAATAGTAAAAGCACAATTGCTGATGCGGTCATTAATCCGCCAATGAAGCCTCCACCTGGAGAATAGTGTCCAGAAAAGAAGAGGTGTAACGAATAAATAATAATGATAAACACGACAATCTTTGTTGCAGTTTGGAAAATGATATCGTTTGTTTTAACGTTCGTCTTTTTCACCCTTCTTCCCCCTTTTTGACATGTAGACGAATCATGCCATAAATTCCTAATGAGGCAATTCCTAGCACTGTAATTTCAAATAATGTATCAAAGCCTCTAAAGTCTACAAGGATAACATTGACCATATTTTTACCGCCTGCTAGCTTGTAGCTATTTTCGATAAAGTATGTGGAAATCGTTTCTGAAACACGTTGACTGTTTGCTGACAATGCAATGAGTGTAACGATTGTTCCAACACCTAAAGAAATAAGCAGGTTTGTTAATTTAAAATGAAGTTTTTTCTCCTTCTTCTTAAACTCTGGTAAATGATAAAAGCAGAGTAAGAACAGAGCAACAGACACGGTCTCAACGCATAATTGTGTAAGGGCTAAATCAGGTGCTCTAAAAAGGACGAAAAAGAGTGATAAAGAATAACCTACTGAACCAAGTGCGATGATAGCGGTTAAACGAGATTTAGAAAAAAGGACGGTAATTGTCCCAATCAACATAACAGCAGCAAGTACTGCTTCATAAATCCCAACAGGTGCTGTTCCTTGTAAAGAAAATGAAAATCCTTCTTTTACAACGAGTGAAGTCCCTAAAATAACAATAAAGAATGTAAAGATATAAGCTAAGTAGTCGCGAATAAAGCCTGTCATGTAAAACCTTGTTAGGTTAAAAGATGATTTATCGAGACGATACAATGCTGCATCATAACCTTTATTTAACGTTAGTTTTTCAGGTACGAATCGATAAACAGCTCTCCACTTTGTAAGTGAGAAAAACCCGAGTATACCTAACAATACCACACCAATTGTCATAAACAGCTCCAACGTAAAGCCGTGCCATGGTGAGATATGAACATGGAAATGTCCCTCATCCCCGAGTAGTCCTGGGATAATTGAAGCCATAGCTGGTTCAATTATTGTATAAGCTAACAGGTTTGGGAAGAAAAAGAAAACAATCACAAGTGAAGCTAGAATAATTGGTGATATAAGCATTCCAATAGGTGCTTCATGTGGTTTCTTCTCCAATTTTTCAGGCTGATATTTACCCGTGAAAGTTTTAAATACAAGTACCATACTGTAAATAAAAGTGAAAATACTTCCGACCCAAGCGATAAGTGGGAACAAAAGACCAATTGTTTCTAAGTTGAATATATCCATTTCAAGGACACGTATCATACTTGTAAAGAACATCTCTTTACTTAGAAAACCGTTGAAAGGTGGTAAGCCTGCCATTGAAAAAGCTCCAATGATTGAAATGGTAAAGGTGATAGGCATAAAGCTCATTAGCCCGCCAAGCTTTCGAATATCACGAGTACCTGTTTCATGATCAATGATACCTACGACCATAAATAAACTTCCCTTAAATGTAGCATGATTTATTAGATGGAAGATTGCAGCAAGAGTGGCAACTGTATAATAGCTATCATCAATTGAATCAAGGGCTAGTGCAGCTGATCCAACGCCTAACATCGACATAATCATCCCTAACTGACTAACAGTTGAGAATGCTAAAATTCCCTTTAAATCTGTTTGTTTAACAGCATTAAAGGAACCCCAGAACATTGTAAAGATACCAAATGCCGATACAATCCAGAACCATTCAGGTGTCCCCGAGAATACTGGGCTAAATCTTGCTACCAAATAAATGCCTGCTTTAACCATTGTTGCGGAGTGTAAATACGCACTTACTGGTGTAGGTGCCTCCATGGCATCAGGTAACCAAATATAAAATGGAAATTGGGCAGACTTCGTAAATGCACCGAAAAGGACAAGTATTAACGCAGGAACGAATAGTTGATGCTGGGCAATCTCTGGAGCTTGTCCAATGATTTCTCTAATGCTAAAGGAATTTGTCATCATATTGAGCATGATAAATCCACCGAGCATGAGAAGGCCACCAAAGATGGTAATGATCATTGACTTTTGAGCACCGTAGCGAGATTTCTCACGTTTATACCAGTAACCGATTAATAGGAATGATGAAAGTGATGTAAATTCCCAAAACGTATAAAGGACAATCAAGTTATCCGAAAGTACGACACCTAGCATAGCACCCATAAACATTAGTAAATACACATAAAATGTATTTAATTGTTCTTTTTCTTTTGATAAATAATAAATCGAATAAAGAATAACAAGTGCACCAATTCCAGTAATGAGTAAGGCGAAAAGTAAACCTAATCCATCTATGTATGCAGTAAAGTTTATACCAAGAGAAGGTATCCAATTGGCGGTAGTACTTACTGTATCTCCATTCATAGTCGTATCAATGAATTGAACTAAGTAAACAAAAAGCAGGATAGGCAAAGCTAAAACGAACCAACCTGTATGAATGTTACGAAAAAGCTTATACAGGAACGGTACAAGTATGGCAAAAATAAATGGTGAAAGAATTGCCACATGTAGTAATGTCATTTTTTAACCTCCTTACAGTATTGGCAATAATAATGATGAACGAAAAGATCGTCCTGCAAAGAATCTCTTAACTATAGTCTAAACAAATGCTACCTAAACGAGCTTTAAAAACATATTAAGTAGAAGAATAAAAACTCACTAAAGAATGACTTTAATTAAAGAGATAACTTTGAAAAAGATGAATTGGTTTGTTACTTTTACTGAATTATTATGTTCCAGATAGTGGGTGACTATGAAATAATATAGAAATTTGCACCATTTCAAGTTCATATGAACATAAAAATGATAACAAATTTATGTTAACTTGTATATTCTTAATAACCAAAGTGCATGCTAATCTTGAGGTGATTCCATGCACAAAATGAAGATTCTTGCCGCCGGATGCGTGTTTTCATCCATTTTCAGTGGTGCTTGGTATATAAATGAAAAAGTTAAAAGAGAATATGTCGAAATCATTTCATTTGAAAACTCTTCAATTCAACTAACTAACGCAGAAACACCAATTGATTTTTTAACTGATGAAGCAAATGTTTTCGAAAAGTTTAGACCACGTGAATATGTTCGTGTTGTCACTCGTTAACAGGGTGTAGAATTTAGAGACATCCTGTTTTTATTAGGTGAAAAAGCAGTAGAAGGAAATTGAAAGAACATTACATATTCGATGTATAGTGGAAACTCATGATGAGGATTGAATCGAAGTGAAGTGAAAACAGCATTTCTAATGAAAGATTAATCATGTTAAATAGGATTGTTATTTTTTACGTTTCAAAAATTTGGCATATTTTTCTTGTCAAAATGTGCTCTCTGATACATAATAGTGAAGAAATTCAATCTATTTGCGTAGGTTATTTTACTAAATCGGGGAATTTGAAATGAAAAATACGTATTTTACTAGTTACTTTCCACTTATAACAATTTTGTTATTCAGCACTTCATTATCTATTGCAACTGTAATGATTGTCATTGATTATTTACAGGTCTTTGGAATATATGATGGAATGTTAGAGTTTTTTTCAAATAATGGGATAAAACTAGCTTTGTTTATCCTATTTGCTTTAATTTATTTCATGATTTTTTCAGCATTAAAATTAATCGCAAATACAGTTACAGAGCTTTCACTTCTGTTTTTTTCAAAAGATGTTGCAGGTGAGAACCTTACTAAAATAAGAGGTGGTTCGGTCTTTTATTTAATTGGTGGTGCATTATCCTTAATTGTTATTCAATACCCGATGGCAATTGTGGGGATGTTTCTTGTCGCAACGATTTGTTACTTTGTTTATGTTGTATATAAAATTAGTAGTTCGCTCACTTCTTCATCCTTAATAGGATTAGTCCTTTTTCATGTGTTATTTTGGTTTACATTTGTTTTAGGAAACTTATATTTATGTTTTAGGCTCTATAATAGTGTGATGGCAAGCTTGCCAGTCTAAACAAAAAAGATGGAGTCGACGTAAAGTCGCTCCATTTTTTTTGAAAGTAAGAAATATAAGTTTTTATAATTAGTTTTGGTGTTTAGCTCCAGCGCCTAGCCCCGAAGCACAGGACGTGCAAGTGCAGTTACAGCGACAGGACGTCGCGTATGTAACTGCCTCGAGGGAAAAAACAAACCCCTTTTTTCCTAGGTCATAAGCCACTCATGAATTGAAGGCAAAGAACGCCTTCTATTCATGAGCGTCTTATGCATGTCGGGGCTGACCAAGGCGCTTCCGCTTTTAAGACAAAAACCGTTTTCGAAGTTCGGGTGAAGGAATCATGCACGAATCTTCCTTGCCAAACCATCTGTATCTATTTTTAGCAAGTATAGTATAGATTCTGTCACGTAATGGCATTGGTAAAACTTTCATTACGTAAAGAATTCTCCATAGACCGCCTAATACTAAACATACTTGGAGAGCTGCTGTTGATTTAGTATAAAAGGTATTGTTAGTGATCATAACAAAGCTATCAAAGTCATTCGTTGGGAGATCAAACTTCTTTAATAGTTCTTGCCCTCTAGACGATTGAAGAGCAGCAAATCTAAATTTCTCTCGTTTATCATGACGGATGACAAATTGGACTGTATGGTTACAAAAGTGACATACCCCATCGAATAGTAGAATTGGTTCGTCTGATGTGTTCATTTATTATCCTTCTTCCTGTGGAAGTGTTTCATTTCATAATATCTCTCCAAATGAGCATTTGTGGACCTTGATTATAGATATTACTTACATCGCCTTTCTTATCTTTCCCTACCCAAACACCGGCAGTGTACTTATTTGTTAATCCAACAAACCACAAATCTTTATAATTATTTGATGTTCCTGTTTTACCACCGACATACTCATTTGAAACAGCTGCTTTTTGTCCAGTTCCACTTTTAACGACAGAAGCTAATAATGCGCGCATTTGATTATTCGTAGATTCCTTCCAAACACGTACAGGCTCTTCTTTCCATTCATAAAGCGTTTTTCCATTTAGGTCTGTAATCTTTATAATCGCATGATTGTCATAATACAGCCCGTTGTTTCCAAATGTAGTATAAGCACTCGTTAACTCAAGTGGTGAAACACCGTATTTAAAACCACCAATAGCAGCGGGAAGATTGTAGTCATCTTTTGAGATAGAAGAAAAACGAAACGGATTTAAGTAAGAAAAGCCTTTCTCAATCCCAATCTTATCAAGCATGCGAACAGCTGCGGTATTATACGAGTATTTTAAAGCAGTTTCGAGTGTTACCATCCCATAGTTTTTTCCACTGTAATTTTCAGGACAGTAGTTATTTTTACAAAAAGCACCAGCATCAATTTTTGATTTAGCTGTTGATCCAGTTATATCAATATAAGGTGCATAATCAAGGATTGGTTTTATGGAAGAACCTGGTTGTCTAAATGCTTGAAAAGCACGATTGAATGAGAACTTTTCATAATCTTTTCCCCCGGATAAAGCAACGATTTTATGTGTTTGATGATCAATAACAGCTGCAGCACCTTGTATTTGATTAGAAGGAAGATGCTTATCTATCGCGTTAACGAGTCTTTTTTGAAGAGAGGATTCTAAAGCTGTATGAATAATAATTCCTTGACTAACTACCTCATTTACACGTCCTGAAAGTTGTTTGTCTATTGCTTCATTGTTTTGTCCTTCAGCTATTTTTTGTGCATATCCTTCACTTTGTGAAATCAATTGCTTTGCTTCTTGGTGAACGTAAGTAACATAGTCTGCTTGTGTATCAATTCGATCTTTTACAGAAAGAGAAATTGGATACTGTATAGACTCATCCATTTCTTGTTTGGAAATAGACCCATTCTCATAGAGCAAATTGAGCAATCGTTCCTGACGATCCTTTGCTGCATTGAAATTTTTTATTGGATCATACATCGTTGGATTATTTGGGATTGCGCTTATAAACACAAGTTCTGCTAAATCAAGCTCTTGAATCTGCCTACTAAAATAGTGTGTTGCAGCAGTGCCAATTCCGTATGTTCCGTTACCAAAATAAATCGCATTTAAGTAAGCTTCAAAAATTTGTTCTTTCGTAAAGTTTTTTTCAAGTTGATAAGAATAAAGTAGCTCACTTAGCTTCCGGTTATAAGTTTGTTCATGAGATAAATAAACATTACGTGCAAGCTGTTGTGTAATTGTGCTACCACCCTGCTCGACAGATTGGGTTTTCGCATTGATAAAAACAGCCCGTAGCATTCCAGCAGCATCAAACCCAATATGATCAAAAAAGCGCTGGTCCTCTGAAGCAATATATAAAGTTTTTACAACCTCTGGTATCTCACTGTACCGAGTATATGTACGATTTTGCTGCTGTGAAGTTATTTCCGAGATAAGACGTCCATCACGATCAAAAATATAACTGTTTTGTGCTAATTTAACAGATTCTATTGGGATCTTCTCGTCTAAAACAGTTCCTAACCCTTTCACTGCCTTTGATTCTTTACCAGCAACTATCCCACTGAAAAGAAAGATAGGAACCATTACTACAACACAAAACCATCCAAATAAACTTCGCACATCTGTCACACTCTTTCTAAAATTAATTCTAGTCTTATTGTAACCGATTATTTCCAGATGGCGGACTTATTTTTCCTTTTCACTAAAAAGTGGATCTTGTAGCGTTATCCAAAATGCATTTAAACAATTATTCCTAAAATGAAAGGTATAACTAGCATATGTTCTGAATATATGTTCTAAAATATTACATTTATGGGATTATAGATTCATTCCCTACTTCAAAAAAATAGTCAAGGGTTAATTCATTATTTTTTGAAAAATTGAAGTTAAATCAGTATCTACGATGATATAATAATAAGAAATAAAAAGTTGATTAAAGAAGTTGGAGGGGTGAAATAGATTGGAGGGACAAGAGCAATTATTATTTATCGACTTTGAGTTTACGATGCCAGAGGGAAAATCAAATCCTAAAGGATTTTATCCAGAAATAATAGAAGTTGGTATTGTTTCAGTTAGAAACCATGAAATTGAAGAACAATTTTCCTCATATGTAAAACCGATACGATTCCCCTTATTAAGTGAGCGCTGTAAAGCCTTTCTTCAAATTGCTCAAGCTAAAACTGATCAAGGAATTTCCTTTTCTGAATTACTAACTATTTTAAATAGATATAATCAAAATAGTCCTACTACAGTCATAACATGGGGAAACATGGATATGAAGGTACTTCATCAAAATTGTCAGATAAATAATGAAACATTCCCATTTACAGGAAAGTGTAGAGACTTATCAATGGAGTATAAAAAATTTTTCGGAGATCGCAACCAAACTGGTCTTTGGAAGGCTGTTGAGGAATATGGAAAAAAAGCGACAGGCAAGCATCACTGTGCATTAGATGATGCGTTAACTACCTATAATTTGTTTAAGCTAGTTGAAGAGGACAAAAGATACTTACAAAAACCAAATCCTCCGACAATTGGTGACAGAATCGATTTGGCAAAGGTACTAAATAAATATGCAACCTAAAAAGTATAGAAACAAGGATTATAGAACTTGCTATATGACTTACTCAATAACAATATTTGTCATAATAAATGATTAATTTTTATAAAAGTAAATAATGTTATTGAGTTAAGCTTATGCTCATCATTTTTTATTCGGAAAATAATCTGCTTCTAAAGTAGAGAGTTTTACAAGAGATTCTTTAGCCCAAGGTGTATCCATCTGTTCTAGCTCATCTTTTAACATGATCACTGCGTTATAGAGTGATTCCTTATAATCCGGAATATGGCCCTCAAAGGATTTTACCATTTGTTTTGGGATATTTGTTTGTTCATTGTAAGCTAGTGCACGGCGTTCATGAAAGAGCTGAACATCTACTTGCTTTGGGTTATGTAAGTCTCCTTGCTGTGGATGCTTCAGTACAGCCTTTACTTTAACTAAATAATGCATTGGACGAATATCTGTTATTTCACCAATGTATTTACCTGTTTTGTATAATCCTGTAACAATTTCTCCTATCATTCTATCTTCCATTTCGCGTCATTCCTTTATTAAAGATTAAACCTCATCTTTATCTTACCATGTTGAAAATAAAATGGTAATGTTTGTACATTCCTTGAACGTTTCTTTAGTATTGATGAAGGCTAGTGAATTTGATTAAAACTTGCTATAGTAAGATTAAGAAAGGTCGTGAAGAGATGAATCAATTCATTCCTGTTTTAGGATTGTTTTTATATTTTCCAGAAGATAAAACTGAGTATATACCTGCTGCTATAACAATGGCGGTCTTTACAATCGCTGCCATTTTTGCCTTTCGATTTATTTTGAAACTATCGAAAAAAGAACAAGGAAAAGTGGACGAGCTTTTAAAACAATCAGTAGAGCAGAAAGAAAAAGAATAACGATTTCTTAACTAGTTCATTGCATAAAAACAGTAGCAAAAACAAACAATACCCTTTAGCCAACATAATTAAATGGAGGGTATTATGAGACGGAAAACGGCCTTGTTATTTGTATTGCCTTTTATATTATCAGGTTGCATGGAGAAAACCATCACAAAAATGGATGTTGAGATGTTTAATCCGAATGGTGATTCTCTTGGAACGATTAAAGTATCAGAACAGTCAGAAGGGGTAAAGTTAGAGGTATTATTAGAAGGGCTGCCGCCTGGAGAACATGGTTTACATATACATGAAAAAGGAAAATGTGAAGCACCGGAATTTAAAAGCGCAGGGAATCACTTCAACCCTGATGAAAAACAACATGGTTTATTACATCCAGAAGGTGCTCATGCAGGGGATTTACCTAATATAATATCAGAAGACGGAAAAGTTGAAGCTGACTTAATGGCACCCCAACTAACATTAAAAAGTGATCAAAAAAACTCATTACTGCGCCAAGAGGGTTCATCCATTGTCATAACTGAAGGCAAAGATGACGGAATGACACAGCCTTCAGGTGATTCAGGGCAACGAATTGCATGTGGTGAAATTACTGATGAGGAAGCAGATAGGAAAGAGAAAAAAGAAGTAAAACCTGCAGAAGAAGAATAAAGAAAAATAAGGCTGACTCAAAAGAAAGTGTCAGATCCCTAAAAACCGAATATATATGGCTTTAATTAAATAAAAAGCTCTATATATAGGTATTGTTAGAGGGGTCTGACACTTATGAGTCAGCTTTATTTGTTATCTTTATTTATGTATATATTAAAAACCTTCTTTTTCATCAATTAGATATGGTAAAGAAATAATTGCAACAGTTCCTTTATTAGGTTCACTTTTATAACGAATAGAGCCTTCATGGTTCTTAATAATAGAATATGTAACAGTTAGTCCTAGCCCAGTGCCTTTTTCCTTCAATGTATAATATGGCTCACCAAGTCTTGCAATTTGTTCTTCTGACATTCCTACCCCATTATCTGTTATTTTTATTCGCACAACTTCGTGTGACACGAAGGCCTTAATTCCGACTTTACCTTCTACATTTGGTACTGCTTCAATTGCATTTTTAATGATATTAATAAATACTTGTTTTAGTTTTGCTTGATCACCGAAGACATATAAGTGACTGTCAATGTCACATTTTATTGAGACAGTTTTATAATTAGCATAAGAGGTCATTAGCATTGTGATTTCTTTTAGAGTTTCTGATACATCTATTTTTCCTTTCGATATGTATTGTTGACCAGCTAAACCTAAATAATCTGATATGATGGATTGAGCACGATCTAATTCAGTGAGAACAAGGTTCATATACTCTCGTTTTTGAGTGATGTTGTTGTCTGTGGAACTACCAATTAATTGAACAAATCCTCTTACGACAGTTAGTGGATTTCTTACTTCATGGGCAACACTAGCGGCAAGTTCACTAACAATTGTCAGCTTTTCAGCTTTAACTAATTCCATCCGTAGCATAGCACTCTCTTTCATATACTCAATTAAATAAATGGCAATTATCAAAATAAGAGTAAGAATGAAATTAGCTACACTAATAATGAGAAAGTTCTCAGTAGAAACATGAGTTATTCGTAAAGCGCTTACAAAAAATAGGAAAAGTAAAGTGAAACCGAGAATACCAGCACCATACATTACAGACCATACTAATTTCTTTTTCAACCTAAATTCCTTCCACTTAATATGGATCAAACAAGCAAGTATACAACAAGTAATGCTGCTTGTTGCGACGAAAAACCACTCTAAATCTAGAAAATGTATACGGTATGCGAAAGTTGTTAATAAGGTTAATAAACCAGGAATATAACCTGCATAAACAAAACAAACAAAAAGAGGGATAGCTTGAAGATTAAAAAATAAACCTTCCGTAATCTCAATTGGACAAAGAATACAAAGGATGGAAGATAAAATAGTACTACAAGTAATTAGTATTTTATTTGGTTTTAATACATAAGAATATCCTTTACTTAACCAAAACAAATGATAAGTGAAGATTGGTATAATAATAAATGTTATTTGTAGGATAATATCTTTTACTAGTTCCATTAGACTGTCACCTTAGAAAGAAGTTTGCCTAATTATACCATAATAGAAAGAAAAATTGTTTAAATTTTCAATAAAATTGTTATTACTTATTTTGCACATAGGACAAAGTGCCTAAGAGAGTTCCTAAGCTCATTTTCATTCGTCTTTAAATGTAGTGTTGAAGATTATATTAAAGCTTTTACTAATCTGTTTAACCCATCCTTTAACGTTTCCCTTGGACAAGCAAAATTCATTCGTAGGAATCCAGCTCCATTTTCTCCGAATTTTGAACCAGGTTCTAATGCAAGTTCCCCCTTCTTTAGAAGCAGGTTTTTTAACTCTTTATCTGTTTTATGAAGATCTCGAGCATCAAGCCATACGAGATATGTGGACTCTGGCCTCATTACCTTTACTTCAGGTAAGTGTTCTTTTATATAGTTTTCTATGAATAGAACATTTTCCTCTAAATAATGAATAAGCTCATCAAGCCATCTTTCTCCATATTTATAAGCTGCCTCCATAGCATCTGCACCAAATGTGTTTAATGTCATGAGACCATGCAATTGTTGAATATTGTTGTATTTCTGCTTAAGAGAGTCATTTGATATAAGTACAGCTGATGCTTGTAGTCCAGCAAGATTAAATGTTTTACTAGGAGCTATACATGTAATGGTTTGATTAGCAATGCTCTTATTAATAGATGCAATAGGTGTATATTTATTGTTAAATAACAATAAATCAGAGTGAATATCATCAGAAATAATAAGAACATCGTATTTTATACATAGCTCGCCAATCCTTGTTAATTCCTCTTTACTCCAAATCCGACCACTTGGGTTATGTGGATTGCATAAAATGAACATCTTAGTCATTTTATTTGAAAGCTTTTCTTCGAGGTCATCAAAATCAATCTCGTAACGGTTATTACTGTTTAAATGTAATTGATTGAAAAGTACTTCTCGTTTATGTTTTTTTGCCATTTCAAAAAACGGATAATAAACAGGAGGTTGAACAACAATCATGTCTTCTGACTCTGTGTATGCTTGTATTGCTATACTAATGGCTGTTACAATTCCAGGGCTATATGTAATAATATTTGAATCAATCTCCCAATTGTGGCGGTTTTTTAACCAACCTTTAATTGCCTCTGCCGTGCTCGTTCCAGGCATTGTATAGCCAAAAATACCATGGTCAACACGTGAGTGTAATGCATCAAGGACTTCATCTGGTGCTGGAAAGTCCATGTCAGCTACCCACATAGGCAGTACATCTTTATATCCAAAAATTCTTTTTGTATCCCATTTTACAGAATCTGTATTCTTTCGGTTGATGACTTGATCAAATCGACTCACTCGCTTCACCTCATGATAGATGTTTTTCTGATTATTATTTACAATACTTTGCTAAAAATTGACCACTGGCTTTTGTTATTAACTTTATAATAAGTGTGTTACAATGACAGTGCAAAAAATAAGATCATAAAAGGTGAAAAAATGGAAGCACAGCAAACCAATATTAAAGTGATGCAAATTTTATTACAGTGGGACCCGTTAGGTTATGGAGAAGGAAGTTATGAAACAGAAGTGGTAGATGTTCTACAAGCTGTTCATACAATCGATGATGTCATGTTACTTGCTAGAAAAATCCAAGCTATCTATGAGTTTTCATTTGAGGAAATTATTCCACTACAAGAATGTGAAAACCTTTCGAAGCAATTGCTTTTAATAAAAAATAACGCTAGCTGTGAAATATAAATAGTAACTTCCCACATTGGGATTTAAATACAAAAAAAAGTTTAAGACTAAGTTTCGTGTCTAACTCCAGCGCCGAAGCCTCAGACCGCACAGGACGTGCAAGTGCAGTCATTACGACAGGACGTCGCGTCTTATGACTCGAGGCTGATCAAGGCGCTTCCGTTTTTCTTAATTAGCGTGACAAAAATTAACTATTTTTTCAGAAACATGCTCTGGTCTTTCTTCAGGTACTAAATGACCAGTGTTATGGAATGAGAACAAGGTTGCATTAGGTAAATCATTTCTAAGCCTTTCTCCGATTTGTATAGGAACTACTTTGTCTTCATTACCCCAAATAAGAAGACTGGGTTGCTCAATTAGTTTTAATTCCTCTGTTCGAAGATCGCCTTCATGATCGCGAATCATTCTATTTAATGCCATGAATATTCGATCATCATAGAACGGCTCCATATATCCATCCATCATTTCTTGGTCGATAAGAGAACGATCATACACGACATTATATAAGTTTTTCAATATTCCCTGGCTAGCAAGCCAATGTTTAATACATAAGTAAAAGCAGGGGATGTAAGAACCACATATTAACGTTGGATGAACTCGTTTCATATAACCAGAACTGCAAAGGAGAACAACTTTTTCAAATAAATCTGGTCTTTCTTTTGCTGCAATAAGGGAAACTTGTCCACCCATGGAATGGCCAACAATATATGCTTTTTTAATTTGTAATTTTTGGACTAATTGAATGACTAATTTTGCCATATTTGTATAGGAATGAACGAACCTTGTCGATTTCTCTGTTTTTCCGAATGGAGGCAGATCTATGGCAATAATTCTAAATTCATTTTCTAATAAAGGGATAATCTTTCGATAGCAAAAGCTAGAGGATAAAAATCCATGTATTAATACCATAGTTGGTTTTAAAGGATCTTTTTCATACACCTCATAGTGAACGTTTACACCAAGAATGTTCATGGTACTGCAATAAAAATGACTCATTTCCATAAGCATTCACTCCGTTTTTACTATATATAATTGTTGATCTTATGATAAAATGAAATGTCAATTAGCATGATGGTTAGCTTTTCATATGAAATGGAATAATGAAGATAATCTCCATTTTTGAGGGACTTTCCTTGCCAGCCATGCATTGTTATTTCTTATATTTTTACCGAAATTAATTGAAACACACATGTAAAATCTACCGTATTTCTTTCGGTGAAACATATGAAATACAAGCAATATGGTGTTATAATTATCTGAAGATTTGAATTTGGGAGTGGTGAAAATGAAGTTTACAGAGAAGGAAGTCGAGATATTAGAATTACTTGAGGATGACTGTCGCTTGTCTGCAGAACAAATCGCCAAAATGATTGATTTAACTGAAGCAGAAACAAAACAAATGATTCAAAATTTAGAAGATCAACGCATAATTGTTGACTATACTACACAAGTCAATTGGGGTAAGGTCGATGGTCATGAAGGTGTAAAAGCAATGATTGATGTCAAAGTTCAGCCGAAGCGCGGAGTGGGCTTTGATGATATTGCAAGTCGTATCTATAGATTTAATGAAGTAAAATCTGTTTATTTAATGTCAGGAGCATATGATCTTTCCGTTATTATCGAGGGTAAATCAATGTCTGCCATTGCTCAATTCGTTTCAGAAAAACTTTCTACATTAGATTCTGTCTTATCTACAACAACTCATTTTATCTTAAAAAAATATAAGCATGATGGAACGATATTTGAACAAGATGATGAGGACAAGAGAATTGTGGTGTCCCCATGATTGAACCGTCTCATTACCTCTCAAGAACAGTGAAAGAGTTAAAACCATCTGGAATACGAAAGTTTTTTGATTTAGCTGCAAGTATGGAAGGTGTTATATCGTTAGGGGTAGGCGAACCGGACTTTGTAACACCTTGGAGCGTCAGGGAAGCGTGTATCCTCTCTCTTGAGCAAGGATATACGTCATATACTGCTAACGCAGGACTCATCGAATTGAGAAATGAAATAAGTTATTATTTAAAAGAAAAAACGAATATACATTATAATCCTAACGATGAAATATTAGTAACAGTTGGTGCAAGTCAAGCGCTCGACATTGCTTTAAGAGCAATCGTTAATCCTGGCGATGAAGTGATTGTCATTGAACCTAGCTTTGTATCTTATTCATCGCTCGTATCTTTAGCGGGCGGTGTTCCTGTGTCTATCCAAACGAGTGGTGAAATGGAATTTAAACTTCAGCCAGCTGACCTAGAAAAGGCAATCACTGAAAAAACAAAAGCGATTATTTTATGTTCACCAAGTAATCCGACTGGTACTGTTCTTCAAAAGGAAGAACTAGAAAAAATTGCTAAAATTATTGAAAAACATGATCTATTAGTCATCTCTGATGAAATCTATGCGGAGCTTACATATGATAATGTGTATACAAGCTTTGTTTCGATTGATGGTATGCCAGAACGAACGATTCTTGTTTCTGGATTTTCAAAGGGTTTTGCAATGACTGGTTGGCGTTTAGGTTATGTTGCAGCCCATCCTGAATTTTTAAGTGCTATGTTAAAAATTCATCAATACTCGATGATGTGTGCACCTACAATGGCGCAATACGCTGCAATAGAAGCAATGAAGAATGGAAAAGAAGATGTTCTTCATATGAAAAAGAGTTACAGACAGCGTAGGAATTTGTTTGTAGGAGCATTAAATGATATCGGATTAACATGTCACATTCCTGGCGGTGCATTTTATGCTTTTCCGTCTATCCAAAAAACAAACCTATCATCAGAAGAATTTGCTGAACAACTATTAATAGAAGAAAAAGTAGCAGTTGTTCCTGGTAATGTGTTTGGCGAAAGTGGAGAGGGATTTATTCGATGTTCCTATGCATCTTCATTAGATCAACTTCAAGAGGCACTAAAAAGAATGCAACGATTTGTTCAAAAGCGCACATAAATAACAAAAGCTAGTTTCAGCCTCGGGCAAATAAGACGCTCATGAATAGAAGGTGTTCTTTACCTTCAATTCATGAGTGACTAGACCCTAGAGGTGAAGACTCGGGCGGCCTCATTGCTTGCCTGCACTTGTACGTCCTGTGCTTCAGGGCCACGCATCCGACTTTTTACAAAGTCAGACTGCTGGAGCTGGATGCTGAGCGCTCATCCAAAGTTCTAAAGTTTTATAAATTCTTAAATAAAGGCTGTTTTCGCAAAGATTGTTGCTTTTCGTAAATAACTATACTTTACGGATATAGCCTATCTTCGTGCTCTTTTCGCTTATTTACTAAGTGGTACTCACTTGAAATTGCTTATAGTTTCTACGATAAAAATCCAAAAGCCGATTTTTATAAGTCTAAAAGCAACAAACTTTTAGAAAAGAGCCTAAATAAAAAAAAGAGGTTGACTCAAAAAGTCAGCCTCACATAGAGAAAACAAAAGGGGGGGAATACTAGAAAGCCTTATGCTTATAGTATTCCCCCTTTTTTTTGTGCTTTAAACCTATTTTTTAAGATTTTATTAAAATCCTCTTTATGTTTTACATTCCCATATATGTACCTACCTTAATTTCCTTCATCCAAACATTATCTTTAATCATGATGAAACAAACGTAAGGAACATCTCGTTTAATAAGCGAAAAAGGGAGGGTAGTAATAATGAACGAAGAAGAGTTAATAAAAAAGGCCAAGCAAGGAAACATGAACGCATTTCACCAGCTTGTAGAACTTCATTATCCAGTCGTTGAGAAATTTGCTTATCAATTAGGAAATAGACATGACGAAATAGCGGATATAGCGCAAGAAGTATTTATTCGTGTCTATCGATTTATTGACCAATTTTCTAAGGCGAAATTTTCAACTTGGTTATATAAAATTACGTTAAACGTAACAAGAGATTTTTCTAGAAAACGGAAATCTAACCTGCGAAAGGTTTTTAAAATACAACAAGACTTTCGAAATGATGATTATCCGGAAACTGAATCAAGAGTGATAAGAAATGAAGAGGATCGAATTCTTCATATGGCTATTCAAAAACTTGATGAAAAATATAGAGTGCCGATTGTTTTATATTATTTTCATGAAAAGAAATATGAAGAAATTGCTGAAATTATGTCGATTACTTTATCAACAGTAAAAACAAGAATATTACGGGGGAAGACATTGTTGAAAAAAATGATGGAAGAGCTAAACAAGAAAGAAGGTGACATACATGGATGACAATTTATTTGAAGACCAAATGAAGAAATTAAAAAGTTCTTATGAAAGTATACCTACTATTTCTTCATCAGAGAAAATAATAAACGAAGTAAAAAAAGCCGAAAAACCTATAAAAAGACGTATCTTTTTCCAATTGCCATATATTGCTTCTTTTATTGGGATTCTTCTTATCGGTGGTATATTAGGAATTCAATTACTTACACAAACCAAGCAGTTAAATAGTGGTGAAAAGCAACCATCTGAAGAAATAGAGAATCAACCAGTGACAGAGACAGAAATCGAAACATCAATAAATGAAACACGTGGTTATTATGAACGTAAGGTTGATGAGCTAAAAGAAAAATTAGGTTTCGAGGATGTAGAACAATATGGGTTTGTCCAGGAAGCTCGGGATGCAGTCGAGAAATTTGAAACAAGAAAAGACTATTCGTCAAAAGTTGAGCTTACTACGTATATGGAGAAAGTAAAGGAGATTATTACCTTAAGAGTGTCAATGCCTCATGAAGAATTCAAATTATTGGAGAAAATGAGAGGTAATGAGGAAACGTTAGATGATCAATATATCCTTAACTATATAAATAAGCTGGAGTTGCTGCATGAAAGATATTATGAAAAGTGGGAATTACTCTATAGTGTAAATCTAGACAAGATATCAAATGTTACTGATTATGTAGAAAAATTAAATAGCGGAAATGTCGGAGAGGGATCGAACGACTACTTGAATCTTGTCGATACATTAAAAAGTAGTGGATATACCTTCATTGACGAAGGGGAAGGAATAATAAGTTTTAAAGTGGATTATGAAAAAATAGCCACAGAGTTTTCAGGAAATGTAACGAATCAACTAACATTTTATCTGGAAATTCAACAAGAGAAGAGTATTAAAGCAGATGGAGAAATAACAATTAGTCGTGAAGAACTCAAAAATCGTTTGCTTGATCTAGAAATGACGATATTAAAAAGCCCTACTTTTGAAAACATTGAGCAATTGAAAGGATATTATCAAGATTGGATTAACATCTATTTAACCGGCATAGTTAATCAACCTATTACAAATGGTAATGGTATTGTTAAAAGGGAAATAATCGCTGATTTTGAATCGCTTGTTGAGGATCATCCAAATACAGACACTTCTAAAATTGTACAGAGCTTTTTAAACACACTTAAAGAAAATGACCTCATATTAACAAAGGAATTAAAAGAAGAAGTATTATCAGCTCTTCCAACTGAACTGAAGCCAGCAGTCAATGGTGGAATAAGCAAAAATTTACTGCCCATAACTGATCAGATGATCGCAAGCTATGAAGAATTTAAGGAAAGCTTTAATAGTCATGTATTTGAGGGACCGTATGTAGGCACAAATACGATAGACATAGCTATAGCAAGAATCTATATGTATGCAATCGAAGTAGGTGATTATGAAACAGCTTATTTTCTCACATATAAGGGAGCAGATTCAAAACTCCTAGATAAAAACCAATTTTTAAAAGAAATAAAGCAATCACCAGTAAATTATCAAAGACTATCAAACGAAGTCATAATGCTTAGAACAAACTATGAACAGAATGGTGAAATGATAGAGCATACTTTTATTAAAGAAAATGGAGAAACTATTGTGTTTCGTATGAGGCTTGAAAATGGTTATCCAAAAGTTGAGTATGATCCCGTTTCGTAAGCAACGACTTCAATCGTTGCTTTTTTGGGTATACTAAAGTTGCAAACACATACTTTTGTTTTGAAAAAAACCAAAAGATGTGATATAATTTTTTATTGCGTATAAAAGTATAATTTAAATATAAGAAATTAGGAGTGTTATCATGACAACAAAGTACGAATTAGGTAGTGTGCATACAGGTAAAGTTACAGGAATCCAACCATATGGTGCGTTCGTAGCACTTGACGAACAAACTCAAGGACTAGTTCACATCTCTGAAATTACTCATGGTTTTGTGAAAGATGTAAACGAACATTTAAATTTAAATGACGAAGTACAAGTAAAAGTACTTTCAATTGATGAAAACTCAGGGAAAATCAGTTTATCGATCCGTGCAACTCAAGAAGCACCTGTAGAAGAAAAGAAAGAAGCACCTAAAAAACCAAAAAAACGTCAAGCAACTGTTAAAACTGAAACAGAAACTCCACAAGGTTTTAATACATTAAAGGAAAAGCTTGAAGAGTGGATTGAGCAATCAAAACGCGAAGAAGTTAAAAAGTAATGAACGGTGAAAAAGGATGGGATGCACAGCGTCTCATCCTTTTTTATACTATCAGGATTAATATATGGATGATAGTATAAAAAAACGAATGTACTTTAAAAACGAAATAAAAACAAAGAAGAAGGGGCCAACAAAGTTAGCCCCTTTTCCATTCCTTATCCTTATCTAGCTTCAGGACGTGGTTCTCTTGCAACTTCTTCTGAAGGTTTAAACAGTAAACCAAGGTTAATTAAACCAGCTATCCCAACTATGCCATAAATGATTCTTGTTAATGCTGAAGCATCACCGAAAATTGCTGATACTAAATTGAATCCGAAAAATCCAATAAGACCCCAGTTTATTGCTCCGACTATTGTAAGTACAAGTGCTATACGTTGAATTACGCTCATTGAGTAACCTCCTTAGAATGTTGACTACATTATTATAATGTGATATATGTGAAAATCTATTCAGTGGAAATTTATAGAAAATGCACTTTTCTTTACAATAAAAAATGAAATGTACATAATCTATTATGGAGGCGATGATTAAATGGAAAACTTTACATACTATAACCCAACAAAGCTATTCTTTGGAAAAGGACAGGTAGAGCAATTAGAAAAGGAAGTTCCGGAATACGGAAAAAAAGTTCTTCTTGTATATGGTGGAGGAAGTATAAAGCGAAATGGCCTCTATGATAAAGTTGTTAAAGCACTAGAAAATAATAAAATTCAAATACATGAATTATCTGGGGTTGAACCAAACCCAAGATTATCAACTGTTCGACGTGGTGTTGAGATTTGTAGGCTTGAGAATATTGAGTTTATTTTAGCTGTTGGTGGCGGAAGTGTAATCGATTGTACAAAAGCTATTTCAGCAGGTGCAAAATATGATGGCGATGCATGGGATATTGTTACAAGAAAACACATCCCTACAGAAGCCTTACCTTTTGGTACTGTGTTAACATTAGCCGCAACAGGCTCTGAAATGAATGCTGGTTCGGTCATTACAAATTGGGAAACAAAGGAAAAATATGGATGGGGTAGTCCTGTTACCTTCCCACAATTTTCTATTTTGGATCCAATCAATACGTATACTGTCCCAAAGGATCAAACGGTTTATGGAATGGTCGATATGATGTCACATGTTCTTGAACAATATTTTCATCACACAAAAAATACACCGTTACAGGATCGCTTTTGTGAATCACTTCTGAAAACGGTCATTGAAGCTGCTCCGAAGTTAATTGAGGACCTAGAAAATTATGAGCTTCGTGAAACAATTCTTTTTTCAGGAACAATTGCTTTAAATGGTCAATTACAAATGGGCTACAAGGGAGATTGGGCTAGTCATAACATTGAACATGCTGTTTCAGCTGTTTATGATATACCACATGCAGGTGGATTAGCCATTCTATTCCCAAATTGGATGAAGCATACACTGGTTGAAAATGTCTCTAGATTCGTACAGTTAGCTGTAAACGTGTTTGACGTAGATCCAACTGGGAAAGATGACAAAGCTGTTGCTTTAGAGGGTATTGAAAAGCTTCGTGAATTCTGGAATAGCCTCGGTGCACCAAGTCGATTACAAGACTACAATATTGATGAAGAAAATATCGATCTTATGGCGGATAAAGCGATGGTAAATGGAGAATTTGGTCACTTTAAATCACTTAATAAAGAAGATGTAATAGCAATATTGACTGCATCTTTATAATAGGCTGTTTTCGCAAAGATTGTTGTTTTTCGTATATAGCTCTACTTTACGTATTTTACCTGTCTTCGTGCTCTTTTCGCTCATTTACTTCCAAATATTCTTTTAATGTGGATTTAAAGAGTATAGTAAAAATCCAAATACCGATTTTTACAGGTCCTAGAGCAACAAACTTTTAGAAAAGAGCCTTATAATAAAAGGTGATAAAAAAACGGAGCGACAGTAACTGTTACTCCGTTTTTTTATGAGGATGGATAGATCAAAAATGAAAAATATTATTGATTTCGCTTACATTATCGACTTTGCTTGATTTACAGCTACAGTTTAGATAAAGTGATAGTAGCAATAATTTTAATGATGATTAATGGAGGAAAATGTTATGACACATGTACGTTTCGATTACTCTAATGCATTATCTTTTTTTAACGAACATGAAATTACATACTTACGTGACTTTGTGAAAGTTGCACATCACTCTATTCATGAACAAACAGGAGCGGGAAGTGACTTTTTAGGTTGGGTTGATCTTCCAACAAACTATGATCGAGAAGAATTCACACGCATTCAAAAAAGTGCTGAAAAGATCAAATCTGATTCTGAAGTACTTCTTGTCATTGGAATTGGTGGTTCATACTTAGGAGCCCGTGCAGCGATCGAGATGCTTAATCATTCATTCTACAACGCTCTATCGAAAGAACAAAGACAAACTCCACAAGTTATTTTTGTAGGGAACAATATTAGCTCTACATACATGAAGGATCTTCACGATTTACTTGAAGGTAAGGATTTCTCGATTAACGTTATTTCTAAATCTGGTACAACAACTGAGCCTGCTCTTGCATTCCGTATTTTTAGAAAGCTTCTTGAAGAGAAATATGGAAAAGCAGAAGCAAAGCATCGTATTTATGCGACAACTGATAAAGCTCGTGGTGCATTGAAAACTCTTGCTACAGAAGAAGGCTACGAATCATTTATTATTCCTGATGATGTTGGTGGACGCTACTCTGTACTAACAGCAGTAGGATTGTTACCAATTGCTGTAACTGGTGTTGATATCGAAGAGATGATGAAGGGCGCAGCAGCTGCAAGCGAAGACTTCGGTAAGTCGGAGTTAGATGAAAACCCAGCGTATCAATATGCTGCAGTTCGTAATGTCCTTTATAACAAAGGGAAAACGATTGAAATGCTAATTAACTATGAACCAGGTCTTCAATATTTCTCTGAATGGTGGAAGCAATTATTCGGAGAAAGTGAAGGGAAGGACCAAAAAGGAATCTATCCTTCATCAGCAAACTTCTCTACAGATTTGCATTCATTAGGTCAGTATGTACAAGAAGGACGTCGTGATCTTTTCGAAACAGTGATAAATGTAGAAACGTCTCGTCACGAATTATTTGTTGAAGAAGAGGCAAGTGATTTAGATGGCTTGAATTATTTAACTGGTAAATCAGTTGATTTCGTTAATAAAAAAGCATTCCAAGGTACAATGCTAGCTCATACAGATGGTGGAGTGCCGAACTTAGTTGTTACAATTCCAGCAATGAACGAGTATACATTTGGTTATTTAGTATATTTCTTCGAAAAAGCATGTGCAATGAGCGGATATCTACTAGGTGTGAATCCATTTGACCAACCAGGTGTTGAAGCTTATAAGGTAAACATGTTTGCACTACTTGGTAAACCAGGATTTGAAGAGAAAAAAGCAGAGCTTGAAAAGCGTTTAGATAAATAATAGAACATGTTATTAGGGCTGACTTATCGTCAGTCTTTTTTATTTGTGACATCTGAATGTATATGTTTGTTTTGTACTTAGATTTTGTATCCCGCCTCGAGTTACAAGCGGATCCATTGGTGTGAGAATGCCGAAAGTATGTCGTTATTGTCGAATGGCCGATATCTTTCTGTTTCCGTCTGATATAATACCGATATGGGACAATAAAGAAAGAAAAGTGGACATAAAAAGGGAAATCGCGAGAATAAACCTTGATCTATCGACAATAAGTCTTTTCTACTTAGAAGAATGCATTTATCATAGTTAACCAATAGAAAAAGAACGAAAAAAGGACAGAGCTGTTTGTGTTCCTTACCATTTTCTTACCTAAGGGAAGATTAAATCCCTCGGTTACCTTAAGAATGATTTTTTATCATTAGGAAAATCTAAAATAAAAAGGGGGTTTTTTAAATGATCGAAATTTCGTCAAAGCTGGATGGACAGTCGTTTGAATTATACGATCTTGAGCAAAAGCTAAAACCGTTAGGGTATTCGATTGGTGGAAATTGGGAGTATGATCATGGTTCCTTTGATTATAAAATCAATTCAGAAAATGGCTATCAATTTTTAAGGGTTCCTTTTAAAGCAGTGGATGGGCAGCTTGATTCTCCAAATACGATGGTTCAAGTAGGTACACCTTTTCTTTTAGCACATAAATATCAAGTTGGATTAGATGATCAAGCTAAAATTGGAAACTTTAGCGCATCGATTAATCAATTTCAAGAGCCTCAGGATAAGGATGCTACCTTCCCTGAAGAATATATCGATATTGGGAAGGGGCTTGTAAAGGATTTAGAAGCTGAACTACTTGATTAGTGTGTAAAAACAATTAATGAATCTTGGACATTTATCACGAAGGAGAGGGGCGGATTTAATTTCGTTTCCTCTCCTCTTTTAATGCCGATTAAAATTGATTCACTTTCAAGAAGTTCATGGCTAGCGTCTCTAAATGTTTTTCCAACTAGCTTATCTGTTACCGGCAATATTTTGAATAAATTCCCATTTGCAGGATTAAGCTCAGAATAAAATTGTGATAAACCATTTTTAGCTAAATAACTACTCATAATAAAGTGGCTTGTCAGCTTATAGGATTTTATGATTTCATCTGCTCCAGCTCTGCTTGCGTTTTTTGCCTGCATTTCAGTTAAAATCTCAATCACACAATATAAATTAGGATTAATTCCTTTCAAAGTTAATAAAACAAGAATGGAATGCATATCTGCCTCATGCTCATTTTTATGTTGATCAGAAGTAATAATAGCTGCGTCAGCCTCGTTTATATTTGCTTTAAGTAATGTTTGATCGTTTGAAGGATTACCTCGTAAAAAGTGGACATTTTCTAAAAGTGGTGACATCTTTAAAGATTCATCTATTAAAACAATTTGTTTATAAGGCTTAACCGAGTGGAGTGACTCAATCATTTCATTCGCTTTTTCATTCCATCCAATTAGGACAACATGATTGCTGCCAGTAAACGATACATCTCCTTCTAAATAAGAATGCTGCTTTTTAATGGTTGCTGCAGATATAGTTGCAAAATAGGCAGTAACGAAACTTGCGCCTGCCATTATCATAATTATGGCAATTCCTCTGCCAAGATAGGTTTGTGGAACATAATCGCCAAACCCAACAGTTGAAACGGTAACTACAGCCCACCATATCCCATCAAAGGTTGTTGGGAATTCAGTAGGCTCTACTAAGGAAATGATCTCGCCAAAAACAAGAATAATAAGAAGAACGATCATTGTTATTCGATAATGAAGTGGCCATCGTAACCAATGGATAATGGTTTTATTTGTCTTTGCCATTTACTAATCATCCCTTCTTATTTGGTAAGAACGATAAAACTTCTCTAATAATTTTGTTTATTTTTGTTGTTACTTCTTCTTTTCCATATGCTTCTATTGCCTGTTGAATTGTTTCTATTGTTTCTTCAGTAAACTCAATTAGTGCCTTATCCTCTTCAGATTCATTGTAAAATCCAATAAAGGCATCTAAACCTTCATTCATTTTGTCAATAGCTTCACTTAGTAGTTTTTTTTCTTCTTCATTTACCTTCAATTGATCACCACTTTCAAAAATCATATAAATAAAAGTGTAAAAAAATAAGGTTATTCTGTAGGAAATTGGTTAACAAAACCAACAGTTGAAAACGTATATGGAAGTATTCCTCTTTTTAGTATGTACACTTCCTGTAATAGATTGCGAAAAATCTTCAAGTTAATCATAAATGGAAAATAATGCGATGGTAGAATTTAATGATTGGTTAAAACTAAACAAAAGTATATTAGAGGTGAAAACTGCATGCAGAAGGAAACACCGCAGCACATATGAAAGAGAGTACTATTGATGCATCTCAAACGGTTAATCATCTCAATGGAGAGATTGCTTTTAGGTATATTGCAAGGCACTATTTGTGTGAATTTGATGGTTCGCTCCAAAGAACCTATTATATGAAATGTTCCTAATCTTTATGGTAAAATGAGGTAAATCAGGAAGTGCCAATATGAGGTGACGTATGGAATTTTTGCTTATTCTTATCATCTTTCCAGCTATTGTGTTCATTATGTCAATTGTTGGATACCTATTAACCCAAAAAAGCTATGTTACACCGGCCATTGTTTTTGTTCTTTTCTCATTCTTAATGCTTCTGTTATTTAACGAATCATTTTTTATATGGGTAATCGGTTATACGTTAATTTCAGTCATTGTTACATTGATGATGTTGTTATTTAAAAAAAGAAAGACACGTAGATAAAACACAGCTAGTCCTCCAGCTGTGTTTTGTTGTGTCAAGAAATCGTGATAACACTTGTTTCGCCATCATGTAATCATTAAAATGATTAAACATTGCCTTAAATGTAAGGGAATAAAGGGATTTCCAGAGATTGTTTATACAACATCTGAGACACTTAACTTAATAGACCAGCTTGATGCTGAACTTCTTACGCAATTTAATCAAAGAACGTTTGTACTACCGAAGTAGAAACGTTCTTTTTGAGTCAGTTATGGTTGTTATCCATAAAATCGGTGGAGGCCAATCTTACCAACGATCTTATTTGAAGTAATAAAATATGGAGTACTGCTTCTTATATGAACGCCATTAGAAAACTGATAAAGATAATAGTCATCTAGTCGAGTGACTTGTGATAAAAGATAGGCAGATTCTGTTGCATACGGCTTTCTTCGCTTATTCAAAGCCTCGATGATTCCGTCCACTGTTTTAATACCTATTCCATGTGCGAAAAAAAGCCCATTTCCTAAATCGATCGCATTCTCACCACGCCATTGCGGGGTTTCTGGATTAAACTGAGGATTACTAAAATATAAACAATCACCGGGTACATAATCATTGCCTTTTCTTGTATAGATTGGAAGGTCGTCATCTGATTGCCAATCACGTAAATAGATTCCTTGATACATACGATTGAATTGATCGAAATTGATTGAATCAAGTACTGCTTTATAAAAAATAATAACGATAGCTGTAGCGCATTCAAACCCATACATTACACCATTTTGAAAAATATCATTAATAGCATCAGACGGGCGAATTCTTTCTCGAAGCTTAAAGCCACCTTGATCTGTTAATCGCCAAAAACGTTCATTACATCGAGAATTTTCAAATGTAGTAAACTTTGCTTTACTTGCAAATAAACTTCTTGATGCCTGAATAATGGCGGAACGAAGATGAAGAGTAAACTGAAAATGATCATAATTTAACCAGTAGTACCTTTCCTGATATCGACTCATTTGATCAATCATTTCATTTTCTTCCTCAGAAAATGTGGAGGATTTTAATTGATTGCCAATTACCATATTGTTACCTATGAAAATCATTTTCTCCCTCCTTTATTGTTAGTAATAGTAAAGTGTATGATTTGGGGAGGGAGGATAGAGATATTATTTTAGATTCTCAAAAACTGTCTAGAATATGTATTAAAAAAACGCTTGAATATCATTCTATCCAAGCGTTTTTTCGTGTATAAGTAAGCACTATTTTTTATTATTAGGAATTTCTGTCTTATCAAAATTAGTTGCAAGCTTTTCAAGATCCGTTCTCAACTCATCATCAGCCATCGGGAGTCCATGACCCGATACAGCGATAGAAGGCTTTAATGCTTCAAGTTTTTTGACGGATTCCCATGCTTCCTGCCAATCTATCGTAAAGTATGCCGGAGGACCGTGCATTTCTTGCTTCTGCGTGATTACCTCATATAGAGACTCTTGTTCAACAGTCGTAAACGCATCTCCTACAAGTAAAGCCTTGTCTCTGTCTCTAAAAAGTGAAATATGACCAGGTGTATGACCAGGTGTATGTATATAGCGCCAATCTGGTAATGATGGAATCGTTCCATCGTCACCTAGTAGCTGTAGGTGTGAGCTACTATCGATACTGTGTCTGGGAAACATCGGTGACATTTTCGCAACAAGCCCTTTAACTTCCGGGTTCGGTGGTGGATAATCACTTTTTCCTGTTAAATATGGTTCTTCTAAAGGATGGGCATATACAGGTACATCCCATTTTTTGATCAATTCATGTAAAGCTCCAACATGATCAAAGTGACCGTGGGTTAAGATGATGCTACTCGGCTTACAGCTCTCTCCAAATCTCTTTTCCGCTTCTCTCATAATGAACTCGTAAGACCCAGGCATCCCAGCATCTATTAATATAAATTCATTGGTTTCTCGTGGATTTCCAATAAAACAAACATTTACAATTTGAACAGTCAAACAAAATATATCTGGAAGAACCTCAATTCCCATACCACTGGTGACTGAGGTCAACGGCATTTTTTCCACTTGTTTACCTCCATGTTTTCATTTTCCAAGATAGTATTTCTTAAAGTAGGGTAGAGTATGACTTTAATTTCTAAAATGAACGAGTAGGAATTTCTATACTTGTTGACAAAATATCAATGAATATTTTATAGTTAAATACATGAATAGTTAAATCGTTTAACTAATAAGAAAGGTGGTTCCTATTATGAAGGAAAAACATATAGAAGAATTGATTAATCGGTATCTTTCAGTATCCTTTTCTGTTACAAAAAAAGGGGAAAACATGATTAAAGACAGTATCGGTGACTTTATTACATATGATCAGCATTATACATTGCGGTATATTCATCGTGTTGGTACATGTACTTCCACTGAGCTAGCAGAAGCCTTTGAGGTGAAGAAAAGTGCAATTACTGCCATTATTAATCGATTAACGGAAAAGGAATTAATCAAGCGAACTCGTGATGAAAATGATCGCCGTGTGATTTACTTAACGTTAACAGAAAAGGGAACCGATTTATTCACAAAAACGGAAGAAAAAATTAAAAAATTAGTAGAATCTATTATTACCAGCTTTGAAGAAAGCGAAATAGTCACATTTATTGAGACATATGAAAAGCTAAATACGCTATTAGACAATCGTAAAGACTGTAAAATGGAGGAATAGTTGTGAATACAATCATTAAAGGGAAATGGCTCGTTATTGTTGCCTGGGTAGTAATCGCTATCGGGTTATTTTTTATTGCACCTAATATGGCAGACCTCGTGCGAGACAAAGGTCAGGTAAGTGTTCCTGAAGGGTATTCTTCATCTTTAGCTGAAGAAATACTCAATGATGTTCAAGAGAAAGAGAGTGTTGGAGATAAGACACAGGTTGCACTCGTTTTTCATAATGAATACAAATTAACAGACAAGGAAATAAAAGAGGCGGAAAAAGCTTTTCACTTACTAAAAGATCATGAGGAGCTTGGTGTTACAGAGCTATTAACTCACTTTAATGAGGAAAGCTTAAAGGAACAGCTCGTTTCAGAGGATGGAAAGACTATATTAATGTCTGTGACAGTTCGTTGGAACGACCGTGAAGCTAAGGATTTATCAAAATTACTTTATGAAACAATTGAAGATGTAAAAGTTGATCACTACTATACTAGTGGTTGGATGATTGATGAAGATGTCATGACAAGTTCACAAGAAGGGTTAAAGAAAACAGAAGGTATCACAGTTGTTTTCATTTTAGCTGTTTTACTACTTGTGTTTAGATCAGTGATTGCGCCAGTCATTCCCCTAATTACAGTTGGAATTACGTATATGGCATCACAATCAATCGTTGCAATATTAGTGGATAAAGTTAACTTTCCAATATCAAACTTTACGTAAATTTTCTTAGTCGCTGTTTTATTTGGAATTGGTACAGACTATTGTATTCTACTTTTAAGCCGTTTTAAAGAAGAATTAACACATCGTGAAAGTGTGACGGAGGCAATTGTAGAAACGTATCGCAATGCTGGGCGTACGGTTTTCTTCAGTGGGTTAGCAGTAATGATTGGTTTTGCTGCAATTGGATTTTCTCAATTTAAGCTGTATCAATCAGCATCTGCAGTAGCTGTTGGTGTCGTTGTATTGCTTATTGCATTATTTACTGTTGTTCCGTTTTTTATGGCGATTTTAGGTAATAAAATTTTCTGGCCTTCAAAAGGAACACTTGAACATAAGGATAGTAAATTATGGGGTGTTGTTGGACGCTTCTCATTAGCACGACCATTTAATGCACTATTAATAGTAGCGGTTGTTTCAGTCCCATTTTTATTATCGTATGATGGTAAATTATCTTATAACTTATTAGAGGAAATTAGCGGTGATGTAAATTCAATCAAAGCCTTCAATGCAATTGCTGACAGCTTTGGTCCAGGTGAATCAATGCCCACTCAAATTGTCTTGAAAAATGATGAAGAAATGGACTCAACAGAATACATTGGTCTAGCAGAAAAAATTAGTAAAGAGCTTGAAAAGGTTGATTTAGTAGACTCCGTACGCTCTGTCACTCGTCCAACTGGAGAGGAAATAGAAGATTTTTATGTATCAAAACAAGCGGAAAATCTTGAAGAAGGCCTTGAAGAAGGAAACGATGGAATCGTACAAATAAGTGAAGGGCTGGCAGAAGCAGAAAATGAACTTTCTAAATCTTCACCAAAGCTTAAAGATGCAACAGACGGAATAAATGAGTTGATTTCTGGAACCTCGGAAATTAATTCAGGTATATCGGAAATCCAGACAAATTTAGCGAAGATTGAAGTTGGGATTCGTCAAGGTTCAGCAGGTTCGGATGAAATTAAGAACGGCTTAGCAGAAGTGAAGGCTAGTGCAGAAGAACTTCAGGCGGGAAGCAGTCAATTGTTAGCTGGATATGAAAACGCAGAAAAGAATTTAGGTACGCTTGATGAAGGTTATCAAGTGATCGGTTCAGGTGTTTCAAGGTTATCGAAAGCTTTTTCTCAAATATCTTCAAATAGCTTCCAAGATCTTGAGGAAGCGTACGAAGGATTAAGTGAAGATAATCGCTATAAAAATATTAAAAGTGCAGTGGAGGAAGCACAACAGCAACTCCCTCTACTAGATGGTAGTATTAGCAAATTAAACACAGGACTAAGTAATCTTAACGACGGTGTAAATAAGGCTAATGGAAAATTTTCTGAGCTAATTGAAGGTCAAAAGCAATTTTCGGATGGATTATCGTTACTTATTGACGGAATTGAACAGCAACAAGCGGGCTTAGATCAATTAGCAAATGGTCAAGGTCAAATTGTTGGCAATATCCCGAAATTAGCTGATGGTCTTTCAGGTGTGAATAATGGCCAGAAGCAGCTATTAAATGGTTTTGGTGACCTTGATGGTCAAATGAGTGAATTAACAAACGGCTTAAGCCAAAGTGTTGATGGTTTAAATCAAGTATCAGACGGGTTAGGATCAGCTCAGGATTATTTAGCTGATTTATCTAAAACTTCTGAGACAGCAGGCTTTTACTTACCAGAAGATGTGTTAGAAAGTGAAGACTTTGAGCAGGCACTTGATGCTTATTTATCTAATGATCGTAAAGTGATGACGTTAGATGTCATTTTTACAGCGAATCCATACTCGAATGAAGCGATCAATCAAGTTGATGAAATCAACGCTGCAATCGAACGTGCGACAAAAGATACAAAACTTGAAAATGCAAAGGTCGCAATCGGAGGAATTACAAGCATTAATGCCGATTTAAATACGATGTCTAATAACGACTATTCACGCACAGTAGTTTTAATGTTATTCGGGATCTCTATCATTCTTGTATTCTTGTTCCGCTCAATTATTATGCCGCTTTATTTAATAGGTTCATTGATTTTGACGTATTACACAGCTCTTGGAATTAATGAAGTGATCTTTGTAAACATTTTAGGATATTCGGGTATAAGCTGGGCAGTTCCATTCTTTGGATTTGTTATTCTCATTGCCCTCGGTGTAGACTACAGTATTTTCTTAATGGATCGTTTTAACGAATATAAGGACCTATCTGTAGAAGAGGCTATTGGTTTAGCAATGAAAAAGATGGGAACAGTCATAATTTCAGCGGTTGTTATATTAGGTGGTACGTTTGCTGCGATGATTCCATCAGGGATGCTTTCACTTATACAAATAGCATCAATTATCTTAACAGGATTATTGCTATACGCATTCATTGTCTTACCACTATTTGTCCCAGTTATGGTGAAAACATTTGGAATAGCAAACTGGTGGCCATTTAAACGAGCATAGGTTGATATAATGACTAAAGGCAGTGGGTTTCTACTTGAAATCCATTACCTTAGAATTCCTGGAAACTTTGTATGTGATAAAACGATTAATAGGGGGAGAAAGGATGATCTTAGAAGTAGCAATGTTGAACGTAATTAATGGGCATGAAGAAGAATTCGAACAGGCATTTAAGGAAGCCTCAACAATCATTTCAAGTATGGAAGGCTATATAGCACATGAACTTCAGCGCTGTTTGGAAGTTGAGAGCAAATATCTTTTACTAGTTAAGTGGGAAAAACTTGAGGATCATACAATCGGATTTAGACAATCAAGTGAATATCAGAAGTGGAAACGATTATTACATCATTTTTATGATCCTTTCCCAATCGTTGAGCATTTTGAGAGTATCATGTAGCAAACGAATAATTTCTTACTATATTGATCATTTTTTAAATAAATATATACACGTCAAAAAAAGGAAAAGATTTTCAAGGTTATCTTTCGGATTCTTGATTTCATGTAAGAAAAGTGTTAAAATCGACTTAATTATTTTTGTTCGGATAAGGATGATAGAAGGAAATAGCTTTATAGAGTTCCTCTTAAAAGATCGTTGTCTAGCAAGAATAGTAATACAATGTGGACCTATTTATTCCACGCAGGAGGAAAAATAATGTTACAAGGTAAAGTTAAATGGTTTAACTCAGAAAAAGGTTTCGGATTTATTGAAGTAGAAGGACAAGACGATGTATTCGTACACTTCTCTGCAATCCAAGGCGACGGCTTCAAAACTTTAGAAGAAGGCCAAACGGTTACTTTTGAAGTAGAACAAGGTGCTCGTGGACCACAAGCTGCTAACGTACAAAAATAAGTATAACGCTGCATAAGCAGCTCCTATAAAAGACTCCAATTTGGGGTCTTTTTTTTAATAGATAAGAGTATAAGTTTTTTGTATTTAGTGTCTAGCTCCAGCACCGTGGCCTCAGATCGCACAGGACGTACAAGTGTAGTCAAGAGATGAGGCCGCCTGAGTTTTTGACTGCCTCGAGTCATAAGACACTTATGAATTGAAGGTAAAGAAAACCTTCTATTCATGAGCGTCTTAATTGCCCGCGGCTGACCAAGGCACTTTCGCTTTTCTTATCTATTTAAACTGCTTAAAAGACAATAATGAATAATATTAAAAGTACCGACAATTCGGTGTCACAGACTACTAGATTGTAGATCCGACTAATAAAATGATTGAAGTGTGTGGGCCAGAAGATAACTTTTATTAAAGGCTGTTTTCGCAAAGATTGTTGCTTTTCGTAAATAACTATACTTTACGGATATAGCCTATCTTCGTGCTCTTTTCGCTTATTTACTAAGTGGTATTCTCTTGAAATTGCTTATAGTTTCTACGATAAAAATTCAAAAGCCGATTTTTATAAGTCTAAAGCAACAAACTTTTAGAAAAGAGCCTTATTAAAAGAAAGAAGTATTTGGTGAGAATCAAGAACTAAAATCTTTTGTGTTCCAAGACTTAACGTTTTAATTAAAGAAAATAGTTAACTAAAACCAGTCATCATAGAGGCTGTTTTTAATTTGTACGTCTAGTAAGAAAATGTAAAAATTGATATTAAAGCAAAATAGATTTCTGAAAAAAAGTATACAACTGGTAGGTGTAAAAATGAAAGTTCTAGTCATTGAAGATAATCCTAGTGTCTGCTCCATGATTGAGATGTTTTTTTCAAAGGAAGGAATAATCGGTGAATTTATCCATGATGGTCTGGAAGGGTATGAGTGTTATAAAGGGAATGAGTGGGATTTAATTATCATTGATTGGATGCTTCCGGGTATGGAGGGCGTTTCACTTTGTAGAAAGATTAGAGAAGAAAAAAGCACAATTCCAATCATAATGCTCACAGCAAAGGATAGTGAGTCTGATCAAGTTTTAGGTCTTGAAATGGGTGCTGATGATTATGTGACAAAGCCCTTTAGTCCATTAGCTTTAATGGCAAGAATTAAAGCAGTGACTCGTCGCTATCATCTGGTGGAACATGATCAGCAGACAAGTAGTTCTGATGTTTTGCAAACCGAAAACTTTAAAATTAGTAAATCAACCAGAGAAGTTTATTTGCAAGATAGAAAGATAGCAAACCTAACACCTAAAGAATTTGATTTGCTCTTTTATTTTGTGAAAAACCCACGACAAGTATTTACGAGGGAGCAGTTGTTAGAAAGAGTGTGGGGCTATCAATTTTATGGTGATGAACGAACCGTGGATGTTCATATTAAACGATTAAGGAAAAAGGTCGAAACAGCGACACATCCTTTCTTCCATACCGTTTGGGGAGTGGGGTATAAATTTGATGAATCGGTTGAATTAAATGAGAATTAAATACATTTATCAGCTATTTATAAGCCATATAAGTATTTTAATCATAGCGTTTATTATTTTAAGCCTATTGTTTGCCCATTATGTAGAAAATTTAGTGTATGAGAATAAAGTAAATGAATTAACCGAGTATGGTGAGAATATTTTAGGTGATTTTGAACGGACAGGACAAGAATTCGTTTTGACACAATACAACCATGTATTAAGCTCGCAAAATATATTTTTTAGTATTTTTGATCAAAAAGGTAGAATTGTTTACCCTATTTCAAATAGCCCCCCTGGAACAAGAATAACAGAAGAAGATTGGAACAAGCTTACGAATGGTGAGAAGGTTGTTACGAAGCATAACATTAAATGGGCAGACCAAGAGGTTTCATTAGTTGCGTTACCTTATATTGGTAGAGGAGAACTAATTGGAGGGATTTTACTCATCTCCCCTATAAGTGGGTCTAGGGAAATGATCAGTGAAATGAATCAATATTTACTCTACACTGTGATTATTGCTTTATCTGTGTCATTTTTGCTAAGCTGGATTCTTTCAAAAATTCATGTGAATCGTATTCAAAAAATAAGAAGTGCCACCTCGAAGATTGCTAAGGGTGATTATGATGCCTATATTCCGGCTTCTAATTTTGATGAGATCGCTGAAATGGCAAATGATTTTAACGATATGATTGATCAGTTAAAATCGTCTAATGAAGAAATTGATAGTCTTGAAAAGCGTCGAAGACAATTTATTGCAGATGTTTCACACGAGCTTCGCACTCCGTTGACAACGATAAGCGGTGTGATCGAAGGGATCAAAAACAACATGATTGAAGAGAATGAAAAAGAAAAGGGAATTCAGTTAGTTAGTCAAGAAACAAAAAGATTAATTCGCCTTGTAAATGAAAATCTAGATTATGAACGGATTCGATCTAACCAAGTCAAACTTGTTAGAGAAACAATTCAGTTGAAAGAAGTACTAGAAGTGATTAAGGATCACTTACTCTTTCAGGCAGAAGCAAAAATTATTGACTTAAGTATTGATGTAGATGAACAAAGCATGGTATTTGCTGACTATGATCGACTTATCCAAATATTAATTAACATCACAAAGAACAGTATCCAATTTACACATCAAGGCTCAATTTGGCTCCGTGGGAAGCAGAGTAGTGATGACACGATTATCGAAATTGAAGATACAGGAATAGGAATGGACAAGGATGAAATTGAATCAGTTTGGCGCCGATTTTATAAGGCAGATTTATCAAGAACGAGTAACCAATTTGGTGAATTTGGCTTAGGTCTTTCAATTGTTAAACGGTTAGTAGAGTTACACGATGGAGAAATTCAAATAACTAGTGAGCAAAACAAAGGAACCAAGTTTACGATCACCATTCCCATTAAGAGTATTTAAAATGAGTTACAGGTTCATATGCTTGTAGCTTTTACTATTGCTATCAGAATTTATTTTCTAAGGATAATAGTATAAGAAAAACTAAGGCTTTCTTCACTAGGACTTGGCGAAAGCCTTAGTTTTTCTAATTTTTTAATGGTTTGTTCATAGTTTATTCATATTTTTTCGATAAGATAGATGAATGGTAACAGACAGACTATAAATGATCGGGGAGACCTAATATGATAGAGAAATTATTATCTAGTAAAAAAACACTCGGAATTCTTGCTGCCCTTGTAGTAGTGGCAGTTGCAGTATTTATTTTTCTTTCAATGAGAAGTGAAGTCGTTGCAAAAGTTGGAAAGGAATCCATTACAAAGGATAACTTATATACATTTTTCGTTGAGCAAAATGGCGAAGCTGCGCTTGATACACTAATTACAAAAAACTTAATTGAACAAGAGGTCGAAAAAGAAAAGGTTTCAGTTTCTAAAAAAGATATCGATGCAGAACTTCAAGAGTTAATCGAATCTTATGGTGGAGAAGAAACATTTAACCAACAATTAGCAACAAGTGGTTTAACAATGGAGGATGTAGAGAGTGATGTTAAAACAAATCTCCAAATTGAGAAAATACTAGAACCACTTATCGAAATCACAGATGAAGAAATGCAAACATACTTTGATGAAAACAAAGATTCGTTAGCTAAATCAAAGCAAGTAAAAGCAAGTCACATATTAGTAGAAGACGAGGCAACTGCTAAAGAGGTTAAAGAAAAGATAAATGCAGGTGAAGACTTCGCAGAATTAGCGAAAGAATACTCAACAGATACTGCATCAGCAGAATCAGGTGGAGACTTAGGATTCTTTGGAGAAGGAAGCATGGTTGCAGAATTTGAAAAAGCAGCATTTTCAATGAAAGTTGACGAAATCAGTGAACCAGTTAAATCTGAGTATGGCTATCATATTATTAAAGTAATGGATAAACAGGAAGCTTCTGAAGCAAAATTTGATGATAGTAAAGAAGAAATCAAAGGCATATTATTCGATGAAAAAATGGCAACTGAATATACAACATGGTTAGAAGAGAAAAAAGAAGAGTATAAGATAAAAAATTATTTAAGTGAAGATGATAAAGAAGCGGAAGAATAAAAGACATCGTAGCGGGCTCCTAATGGGGTCCGTTTTTTCATGTGTTTAAGTGATACGCTGAAATAAGAAGAAGTCGCCGATAAATTGTCGGTTTCGCCGAAATAACGAAAAAGTCGCTGATATAATTGATTTTTCGCCGAAATAACGAAAATAACGCTGATATAATTGATTTTTCGCCGAAATAACGAAAATAACGCTGATAAATTTCATGACATGTAAAAAAGGAATGGTATAATAGTAAATGATTATTAATTCTGAATATTCACTACTCATAGTAGCAGAGGGGAGAATAGGTATGACAAAGAGTATTGTAGAAAAAGGTTATTTTGGGGAATTCGGTGGTAGTTTTGTACCTGAGGACTTAAAAAAGGTGTTAAGCGTTTTAGATGATAACTTTGAAAAATATAAGAATGATCCTGAGTTTATAGAAGAATTCAATTATTATATGAAAGAATATATCGGTCGTGAGAATCCACTTACATTTGCAGAAAACTTAACGAAGCAAGTTGGCGGAGCGAAAATCTATTTAAAGCGTGAAGATTTAAACCATACTGGAGCACATAAAATTAATAATGCGATAGGACAGATTTTATTAGCAAAACGTATGGGAGCAAAGCGCATCATTGCAGAGACAGGGGCAGGACAGCATGGGGTTGCGACTGCAACAGCCTGTGCAATTGTTGGTGGTATGGATTGTACGATCTACATGGGCAAATTGGATACAGAAAGACAAGCACTAAATGTATTCCGTATGGAGCTATTAGGTGCAAAAGTTGTTCCTGTTGCAAAGGGACAAGGACGACTTAAGGACGCAGTTGATGAAGCGTTAAATGATCTCGTTGTAAACTATGAAAATACGTTTTATCTATTAGGATCAGCCGTAGGACCACATCCATTCCCAACAATGGTTAAGCACTTCCAATCTATTATTAGTGAAGAATCTAAAAAACAAATACTTGAAAAAGAAGGTAAGCTTCCTAAAGCAGTAGTTGCATGTGCGGGTGGAGGAAGCAATGCCATTGGTGCTTTTGCTCATTTTATTAACGAGAAATCAGTACGATTAATCGGTGTTGAACCTGCTGAGGCTCCATCTTTAACTAAAGGTACGCCAGCAGTGATCCATGGTTTTAAATGCTTAACGCTTTTAGACGAAAATGGCGAACCACAACCAACATATTCGATTGCAGCAGGATTAGATTATCCTGGAATTGGACCAGAGCATAGCTATCTGAAAACAACGAATCGAGCAGAGTATGTAACAGTAACTGGACAAGAAGCGTTAGAAGCTTTTCAGGTCCTTTCTAAAATTGAAGGAATAATTCCAGCCCTCGAAAGTTCACATGCAATTGCACATGCAATGAAATTAGCAAAAGAACTTGATCAGGAGGATTCGATTATTGTTAACCTTTCTGGAAGAGGAGATAAGGACGTAGAGCAGGTTTATAAAATGCTTCATTCTTAATAGGAAAGTTGAAAAAGGGGTGACCAATTGGTCATCCCCTTTTTCAGATTAAGAATCACAAATTGCAAATGTGATGTTTATCACATCAATGATAATCTAAACCTATTATGCTATGGGTAAGGAAAAGAGACTGAATTTTTCTAGTTGGTACAGTCTCATATTTGCTTCTTCAAACATCCTTCTCTAAACTTTCAACATTTTTCCTAAAGGTAATGAAAATCAATAAAGGTGGAGAACATGAACATCAACATCAAACAAGAACTGATAGACGCTCATATTATTAAAAATTATGAGAATGAATTAGAGGGTATATCTACTTTTTTACATGAAGAGATCGCTCAGAATGTGTATGCTGTATTTAATCACCTGCAATATCTACAACAGCATATTGTGAATAAGGATGATAGAACAACAATAGACGACATGGTAAAATTAACAAAGAGAACAATAGAAGATATTAGATTTCTCTCAAATGATACCCACCCATTTTTCCATAAAGGAATCGATGGTGCTTTAACGACTTTTTTAAATAGCTTTAATAAAAAACATGAGGTAGCTGTTCATTATAAAAGCTACGGGGAGAAGCAACGTTTACCACTATTATCAGAGCTAATGGTGTATCGATCCTTTAAGGATGTTCTGACACAACTTGTTTTATCTTGTTCCCAAAAACATATGAATGTGACTGCCTTTTGGGGAGAGTCATTACACATAAAAATTGAATGGACTAGGGACAATCAAGAGATGTACCAACACGAAGATTTCTTGCTCCATGTTCTTGGAGTGAAAAAAAAACTTGAGTTAGTTGGAGGAGCATTTAGCATGACAAGCACCTCTGAGACAAATAAAGTAGTAAATATTTTCATACCGAATGTGAGGTGAATGAATTGACAACTTCAATATTATTGGTTGATGACCACGCAGTAGTACGAACAGGTCTTAAAATGTTATTAAATGAAATTGATCAGATGGAGGTAGTTGGAGAAGCATCTGAAGGGAATGAAGCAATTGAAAAGGTTGAGCAGCTAAAGCCTGACGTAGTTTTAATGGATCTGAGTATGCCAAATGGTAAAGATGGTTTAACTGCAACAGTAGAGATAAAAAAACGATGGCCTGATGTCCAAATCCTTATCTTAACAATGCATGATGATGAGGAATATTTGTTTCGGGTCATACAAGCAGGTGCTTCAGGATGTATATTAAAAAGTGCTCTTCATAATGAACTGATCCAAGCGATAACCATTGTTGCAGAGGGATCAGCCTATTTATATCCAACTGCTACAAAAAAACTAATGGAAGATTATCTCGATCGTCTTAAAAATGGGGGAGATGGTGATACATATTCTCTATTGTCCGAACGTGAGAAAGAGGTCCTTCCTTTAATCGCAAAGGGTTTTTCAAATAAGGAAATTGCAGAAAAGCTTGTCATTAGTGTTAAAACAGTAGAAAATCACAAGTCACATATTATGGAAAAACTAAAATTGAAAACAAGACCTGAACTTGTCGAATATGCGTTAAAAAAAGGATTGTTAGGATATGGTATATAAAGGGTAGATTAGATATTCATCTAAGAAAGGAATATAATTTAAAAGTGGTCAGAGATGAAAAAGAAGCTTTGATAATTGTCAATGCTGAAGGAGTAATAGAGTCCTTTAATCAAGCTGCTGAACAACTATTTGGTTATCACATAAATGAAGTAAAGAATAAGCATGTTTCCATACTGTTTCCAGATGTAAACATACAAAAAGTGTTTCATGACATTTCTTTATCCTCTGAAACACATGCACATCACCAAGATCAAACAATGTATCCAGTTAGGATTTTTTGCGAAGTTGTTGAGCTTCTAGGGTCTAACTTTTGTGTCATACATGCTGAAGATATCAGAAAACAAGATGCTCATTTACAAGCGATCCAAAAGGAGCTACAGGCTTCTTTGTGTGAATTATTTGACTTGAAATTTGCTCTTGATGAGTCTTCAATAGTGGCAATAACAGATCAAAAAGGGATCATTACTTACGTAAATGAGACATTTTGCAAGATATCAGGATTTAATAGATCAGAGTTAATAGGTCAAAGTCATAAAATTATTAACTCAGGATATCATTCATCAGCATTTTTCAGAGAGCTTTGGAGGACGATTGGATCAGGGAAAGTGTGGAAGGGTGAGATTAAAAATAAAGCAAAGGATGGAACGTATTACTGGGTAGATACAACAATTGTTCCATTTTTAAAAAGAGACGGAAAACCATATCAATATCTAGCGATAAGAAATGAAGTAACCGCTAGGAAACGAGCTGAAGACGAGCTACAGGCATCTTTATCTGAATTATATGATTTGAAATTCGCTCTTGATGAGTCTTCAATAGTGGCAATAACAGATCAAAAAGGGATCATCACTTATGTAAATGATACATTTTGTAAGGTGTCAAAATTTGATAGAGATGAGTTAATTGGTAAAAGTCATAAAATTATTAATTCTGGATATCATTCACAAGCATTTTTCCGAGAGCTTTGGAGAACAGTTGGTTCAGGGAAAGTGTGGAAGGGTGAAATTAAAAATAGCGCAAAGGATGGAACGTATTATTGGGTAGACACGACAATTGTTCCATTTTTAAAAAGAGACGGAAAACCATATCAATATCTTGCCATAAGAAATGAGATAACAGCGAGGAAACGAGCTGAAGAAGAGCTTCAACAAATGATGAGCAAGCTGATCGGTTTACAGGAAGAAGAAAGAAAGAAAATCTCAAGAGAACTACATGATGGTATTGGCCAAAATCTATATAGTCTTCTCATCATGATCAATCGTTTACGAACAAACACGAATCCTCTATTAGTTGATCAAATGGAAAAAGAAATCTCGAAAATTATTGAAGAAATAAGGCAAATTTCCTGGCAGTTAAGACCATCTATATTGGATGACCTTGGACTTGTACCTGCAATCCGTTCATTCATTAATAAATTTTCGGAGCATTACGGATTAAAAACTCATTTTACATATGAATTACAACGAAGACTTCATTCAGAAGTTGAAACAAGCATCTATCGTATTGTGCAAGAAGCCATGACAAATGCCCGGAAATATGCAAATACTAGGGAGATTTATTTATCATTAGTTGAAAAAGAGGATTATTTAGAGGTTGTCATAACTGATTATGGTGATGGTTTTGATACGGAAATAAAGCAAAATGGTGTAGGTTTATTTAGCATGGAAGAAAGGGCTCGGTCAATCAATGCTCATTTTCATGTTAATTCCATAAGGAATGAAGGAACAACGATTACGGTTAAGGTTCCGTATAATAAAAACGATTAAGGGCATCAGTTAGTATTAACTGGGTGTCCTTTTTATTGCAAAAAGAGAGTATAAGTTTATATACTTAGTTTTGGTGTCTAGCTCCAGTGCCTAGCCCCTCGAGGTCATAAGCCACTCATGAATTGAAGGCAAAAAAATCCTTCTATTCATGAGCGTCTTATGCTTGTCGGGGCTGACTAAGGCGCTTGCACTTTCATAAATAGGGGAATCGTAGAAAGAAGATAAGGGAATTCCCTGATAACAATCATCACATCATTTCTTTACAATAGAAATAAGAAATCGAAATGATGGGGCGATGAAAAATGACAGCGACTATTTTAAAAATGACAAACGAAAAAGTTGTTAATACACATATATTTTCTAAAGATAGTATCAACGTTTTAATGCAAAAAATGAAGACAGTACATGTAAAAAGTGGAGACTATTTATATAGTGAGGGAGATTTAGTTGATAAGCTTTATTACATTTTAGAAGGTACAATCAACCTGTATAAAGGTACAGAGGATGGAAAGATATTGACATTAAATTATTTTGAAGCTGATGATATGTTTGGAGAATATATGTCTAATGGTAAGTATGGAGTAATGGAAAATGCAAAGGCTATAGAGGATTCAGTAGTTGGTGTGATCGAAAAGAATGAGATTGAAGAGCTTCTTTGGCAAAATCGCAGTTTTTCGTTTGAATTTACAAAGTGGGTTAGTTACTCTCAAATGCTTACACAAACAAAACTGCGAGATTTGATGTTTTTTGGGAAAAATGGGGCATTGGCATCTATGCTTATTCGAATGACAAACACATATGGAAAACAAAACGGTGACATCTGGAAAATAACCAAAAAATTCACTCACGATGAAATTGCCTGTTTAATTGGTACGCCAAGAGAAACAGTAACTCGAATGCTCAATCAATTAAAAAAAGATGGACTTATTCAATATGAAAAAGGATATGTAACTGTGTTTAGCCTAGCCGGTCTACGTCAAATTTGCCGCTGTGAGGATTGTCCTTTGCAAGTGTGCAGATTGTAAAATTGAATGAAAACTAAAAACAAATGAGAGCAAAGCCTATCAGATTGATAAGCTTTGCTCTTCTTTGATAAAATTGCTCCATTAATTCATTTCGAGCACTATCTCAACTCACATTAGTCGTATTTGGCTCCAAATTCGCATCGCCTTCATTAGATACTTTATTATAATGAGCATGTCTATCAGGTACTAATGCTAGGGCAAGAGCCGCGATCAAACCAGGAATCGCAAACGCTATAAAATTCAAGTGAATCGGCAAAGTAACTGATAAAAGGAATCCGCCCAAAAGTGGTCCGAGCATACCACCAATTCGACCTATGCCAGACGCCATACCTAAAGCTGTGGATCTGGTATATGCAGGATAGTACTGTGATACATAGGCTTGTACGATATTTTGAGCCCCAATTGTAGCAGCAGATGGTGGTTGGTTTAATGATTTAAAAGTTCAAGTTAGACAAGATTTTGAATGGGTAGATGTTGAAAATCTAAAAGGTGTACCAGAGTATCCTAATAGTTCAAGTGCAGGCAAGAACCAATCGTACATCTTTACATTTGATAATACATGGGGAGATGGTGTAAGAATCATCGGTACCCCAGGAGGAAATGCTACATTTACTACCATAGCAGAGTTAGAAGTATACAATAAATAGTAGATAAATATTTTATATTGTTAAACGGTCCCTCCAATATTAAATGTTGGGGGGTATAATCTTTGATCAGAAAGATTGGTTTAAGCCTGTTTGCGGTATAAATTGATGAAAATGAGAGGTGTGAAAATATAAGGTGAAATATAAAATAATCATTAACCTTCCTATATCAAAAAGTGAAGTACCAGAGTTAAGAGAGCTAAATGGATGGGGTAGGCGTGATAATGACTATCCCACTTTGTTTGAGCGTTGTAATTATTGGGCTGGAGTTCGGGATGAGAATAAGAAGCTGGTAGCATTTGGTTATGTTGCAGGTATGGGATTACAACACGGTTATATGGAAGACATATTGGTTCACCCTGAATACCAAAAACAAGGATTAGGCGTGAATTTAGTAAAAGAACTATTAATAGAGTCTGAACGGTATGGATTAGAAATTGTTACTTTAACTTATGACACCAAACATATAAACTTTTATCAAACTTGTGGCTTTACACCCTGTTCAGGAGGGGTATGGAGAAAAATCCATTGAACTACCATGGAAAATAATGTTTTATTAGTATTAGATGAAATATGCAAAAAAAAAAGGGTAGATAAAGCCGATAATATCTGCTTTTTATCTATCCTTTTCTTATCCTAACCATATGTGGAACATTTTATTCTAACTTCTTTTGTATCAAGTGATTTTAAATAAAACTGAAGCAGGAATCAAATCCTCTAGCTCCAGCTCTAAGTCCCAACACAGGATGGTGGATGTGCAGTTACTAGTTACGTCCAAGGCACTTCTGCTTTTCTTAGATTTCATCCTCTTGTGTCGTAAGGTCTACAATGATAGCAGTGAGAATCGTTGTTACAACAAGTAAAGTAAAGGTTATTGAAAACATATTAATCAACTCCTACCATGTTTTAAATCCAGGTGATCCTGGTGGTGCATGATGAATCATCTGGCTTAATGGAATGACATAAGCAATTGCGATTAATACGAAGGCAATGCCAATCCAAATCCACCAATTTTCAAGAAATTTAGGTGTTTGTTCTCGATCACTTTCAGCCATGGGAAACAAGACGAGTTCGTTTTCTGTTTTAGCTTTAGGTGAGAAAAACATTGTATAAAAGACAATATAGATTAATATTATTGCGGATAAGAAGAGAATAGTACCACCTATTGCCATTGTAACGTGATTAGATAAGATGCCATTGAACCATTCTAATGCAGTTGGATCATCCATATAACCAGCATAAGCAGTTCTTCTTGGTGCCCCTAGTAGACCCAAAATATGCTGAGATGTAGACATTAGTAGCATGCCAATTGACCATGAAATAACTTGGATAAATGCGAGCTTTTGAATGGCTTTTGTTAGCTTTCTTCCTGTTAAGTATGGAATCAACCAAAACGTAAGACCCATGAATGTCATCGCAACAGGAGTTCCAACTGTAATATGAAAATGCCCTACAACCCACAATGTATTATGAATGACCTCATTTAATTGGAAGCTAGCATTAATTATTCCACCTGCGCCACCAGGAATGAAGAAGAACATTGCGATAAAGATTGAAGTGAAACGAATATCCTTCCAAGGTAATTTAAAAAACCAGCCAAATAATCCTGATGCCCCTTTTTGTCTGCCAGTTTTCTCAAATGTCCCAAACATAGAAAATGCTGTCATCAATGAGGGGATAATAACCATAAACGTTAAGATTGTTTGTAGGAACTTCCAAAAGCTTGATATTCCTGGCTCTGTCATTTGATGATGAAAGCCAACTGGGATCGAAAACAGGATAAATAATACAAATGATAAACGAGCTAATGAATCACTGAACACCTTGCCACCAATAATCTTAGGGACAATAACGTACCAAGCCATGTAAGCTGGAAGCAGCCAAAAATAAACAAGCGGATGCCCGAAATACCAGAAAAGCGAACGGCTTAATTCAACATTAATCGTTTCTACCCAGCCAAATGCCCAAGGGATAAATTGAAATAAAACAGTAGCTACAACACCTAAACATGCAATTAACCAAAGAATAAGTGTAGAAATTGTCATGAATGCAAACAAAGGACTCAACTGATTTTTATTTTGTTTTTTCCACTTAACATAGTGAGCAATAAGGGCGAAACTATAAATCCATGTACCAACAACGAATAGTGATAATCCGACATAGTACCAGCCACTTGCCTGTAAAGGTGCATAAAACGTATAAAGAACAGAAGCTCTTCCAGCAATTATTTCAACAATTGCGAGCAACGTACCTGCAGTTGTAACGATAAATCCAATCCAAGAAATAGTCGAACTTTTGATCCGAAAGCTCCTAGAGAATAACTCATACCGGAAATCAAAAATCCAAAAATAAAATAAGTCGTAAAGATAAGTGCTAGTAAGACACCGTGTGCAGTTAAAACTTGATAATAATCTAGCCATGATGGGAGAGTAAGAGCATTATTTCTAATAAATACTTGAAGTAATCCACAAAACGTTCCTATTAAAAATGCAATATACGCAAAAACAATGTTGGTTAAAGCTAACTGGCTATCTCCAATACTAATTTGTTTCATCACTCAACCACCTCGATTGATGTTTTCATAAAATGATGTCCTGTTCCGCAATATTCATTACAAATAACTAAATATTGCCCTGTCTTCTTAAAGGTATTCCTTTGTATTAATCTGACCGGGAATGACCATCATGTTTACATTTGTATCAACAATTGAGAAGCTGTGACTAACATCAGTACTAGCAACCTTAAAAATAATCTTTTTTCCAGCAGGTACTTTTATTTCCTGAGGCTCGTAGCCAAATGTTTTTGCAACGAGTGCAACCTCATACGTATCCTCATCGATTTGATGGATGCCAGGATTGTCGAACGGTGGTGTTTGAGTCACCTTTTCTGGATCAATTGTCTCCATACCACCTGATGGATGGTGATTAAAGGCAAAAGCAGTCACTCCAATAATGCTTAAAAATAATACTAACGAAAAGACGCCAAACCCTAACCAAATCTTTTCATATTTATGAATATGCATAATTAATTCGTAACCTCCTTAACTAACGTGAAAGATAAAAGAAATAAGCACTAAACCACATCACCATGATAATTAGTCCAATGGAAAATACACTAATCAACGTGCCTTTTAAATCGTTATTGTCTTCATGCTCCATTTTTTTGCTCATAAAAATCCCCCTTACCAATTGCTTTAAGGTAAGAATAAATAAATATAATAAAATTAGATGTGATATAAGTCACAAACGGTGGTTTGGCAATTAGTTTTGTAGGTTAAAGAAGTCATAAATAAAAGGGAATCGAACAATGAAGGATTTGAAAATAAGTAAAAAGACTGACTCGTAGTCAAGTAACTTCAAAAAAGGGAATGAAGTTACTTGACGTGTGTCAGCCTTTTATATTATTGGTAGTAAGATGGGGAACGCTGGTGATTTACTAAATCATCCCCACTGTGCACCCCATTTTTTCATTTCTTTTAACATCTTATTCAGTGATTGTCCTTTTTCCGTTAATGTATATTCAACCGTAACGGGGACTGTTGCAAAGGTTGCGCGTGATAACACATCATTGCTTTCTAAATGTCGGAGTGTATCAGTTAACGCCTTTGGACTTATTTTTGGAATAGAACGCTGTAGTTCACCGAATCGTTTTGTGCCATCAAAAAGTTCTTTAATCACAAGAAAAGACCACTTTCCTCCAATGATATTAAGTGCTTTTTCGATTGAGCAATCAATATGTATGTCATCCAATTTCTCCATAGTATCCCCCTTATAGTAACTATAAAAAATATAGTAGATTACATAATTTTTATTATATCAAACATATTTCAGTACTTGTATACACTATTCAAAAAAATTATACTTTTAGAGGAGGAGGATCTATTCATAGTAAAAAACATCGAATAATGTAAACGGTAACAATATGCTATTTGTCTGTTCATATCAAAAGGGGGATGGGAGTATGAAATATCGACGTTTAGGAAGATCTGGGTTAAAAGTCAGTGAGGTAAGTTTTAGGAAGCTGGCTAACATTTGGGGGTTCAACTGAAAAGGATAAAGCGATTCGAAAAAAAATGAAACCGCTTACGTTTTAGAGATTAACTCGTTTGATACAGCAAATGTGTACGCAAGAGGTGAATCTGAAAAAGTAGTCGTTGAAGCTCTTAGCAAATATGAACGCGATTCTTACGTATTAGCAACAAAAATGTTCTGGCCAATGGGAGATGGCCCAAATGATCGAGGTCTCTCTAGAAAACATGTTTTTGAACAGCTTCATGCTAGTTTAAAGCGATTAAAAACCGATTATGTAGATATATACTACTGCCATCGATACGATCCAGAAACACCAGTGGGTGAAACATTAAGGGCGATTGACGATATGATTCGTCAAGGAAAGATTTTATATGCGGGAGTAAGTGAATGGCCTGCACAACAAATTCAAGAAGCAGTAGGTCAAGCAGATAAGTATCTATTAGACCGTATCGTTGTTAATCAATCAAACTATAATATGTTTCATCGTTATATTGAAAAAGAAGTACTACCAATCAGTGAGCAGCATGGAATCAGCCAAATTGTATTCACACCATTAGCACAAGGTGTGTTAACAGGTAAATATAGCTTAAATAATCGTGCACCAGAAGGAAGTCGCGCAACAGATCCTAAATCGAACATGCATATGGATCAATTTTTAAATGATGAAACACTATTAAAGGTTGAAAAATTAGCTGGAATTGCAAACGAACTTGATATTAGCTTATCTCAATTAGCCATTGCCTGGATTTTACGTCAGCCTGGTATTGCGAGTACATTAGTGGGTGCTACAAAACCTGAGCAAATGATCGAAAATGTTAAAGGTGTGGAATTGACATTAACTAGCGAAGTCATTTCACAAATTGAAGAGATTTTGAAGTAAGGGAGAGAATTATTTGAAAAAAGTAGTTGTTACAGGAGGAAGTGGCCGTCTTGGTCACTGGGTTATCAAGGAATTTCTTGATAGCGGATATGATGTCGTAAATGCAGATGTGAAGCACCCAATTGAGCCAATTTGTAAAACAGTTATTACCGATTTACAAAACTTAGGTGAAGTATACGGAGTACTTGCTGGAGCAGATGCTGTTGTACATCTTGCAGCAATTCCAGTTGCGTATTCACATCCAAATGAAGTTACCTTTAAGAACAATGTAATGTCTACATACAATATCTTAGAAACTGCCGGAACACTCGGCATTAAAAAAGCAGTCATTTCGTCTAGCGAGTCTTCATATGGTATTGTCTTTGCAGTCAATGAACTAGCACCGCAATATGCTCCAATTGACGAAGATCATCCACAATTACCAGAGGATAGCTATGGATTATCAAAAATCGTAAATGAACAAACAGCGGATATGATTCACCGTCGAACTGGAATGCAGGTTGTATCAATGAGATTAGGGAATGTGATTGCACCTAATATGTATGAAAATTTTCCTGGATTTATAAATGACCCTGATCAACGCAAAGTGATCATGTGGAGCTATATTGATACAAGAGATGCCGCAGTGGCCTACCGCCTAGCAATTGAAACAGATGGGCTCGGTTCGGTTGCCCTGAATATCGCAGCAGATAACACAAGCATGAACATTAAAAGTGGAAATCTAATGAAGACAATCTATCCAACTACTGAAATTCGTAAGCAATTAGAAGCATACGAAACACTGTTATCCAATGAAAAAGCAAAACAGCTATTAAATTGGCAACCAAAGCATAGCTGGAGAGATTATGTGAAGGTGGAGAAGCAAGTTTTATAGACCTAGCAGGTTTATATTTGCTAGGTCATTTTTATATTTAGGATGAGAGGAGGGGCGGTCGTCTTCTTCCGACAGGCGGGGAATTCGCTCAAGTTGGCGGTAAAACTAGTTTTAATGGAGGAAAGAAGAGAAGCAATGGAGGATAAATCACTCAGAATGGTGGAAATCTCTAAGTTTGGCGGTAAAACTAGATTTAATGGAGGAAAAAAGAGAAGCAATGGAGGATAAATCACTCGGAATGGTGGAAATCTCCAAGATTTGCAGTATAACTAGTTTTAATGAAGAGAAAAAGAGAAACAATGAAAGAAAAATGGGCTTGCAATAGGGGGATTCCCCTATGTAGAAACGATTCATTATCCAAAAGCGTAAAAAAAAAGCGTCAAATTCATTAGAAGAATTTGACACCTATTATGTTGTGATTATATACCGATTAATAGGCCGCCCTATTCCACCATATTCGATATGAATCTTAACAGCTCCAGACTGCTCCATGTATTCAAGATAACGTCTAGCAGTTACACGGGCTATGCCAATGCCTTCTGCAACTTCTTCAGCAGAAATGGCCTGATTTTGTTCTTTTAAGTAACTAATAATTTTTTCTAGAGTAAGAGCATTGAGTCCTTTAGGAAGTTGCTTTTGTTCCTGTTTATTTTGTTGAAATATCAGGGTATCTAATTCTTGCTGGGTGATCGATTCTTTTTCTTTAAGCTTGAGCTGATAGGTTTTGTAATTCAAAAGTGCTTGTTTGATTCGCTCGAATTTAAAAGGCTTCATAATGTAGTCTATTGCTCCGAGTCGTAGCACGTGGCGAACTGTTTCGATATCACTAGCAGCCGTAATGGCGATAACATCTGTATCAAGACCTTCAGAACGAATTTGTTTTATGGTCGTTACACCATCCTGGTTAGGCATGTAAATATCGATTAATGCTAAATCAGGCTTTTCTTTTTTTATAAAATCGATACCATCTATACCATTTGATGCAGAACCAACAACAGTGAATCCATCTACCTGTTCAACAAATTGTTTATTGATTTCTTGAACCATTGGATCATCTTCAATAAGTAGAACACGAGTGGTTGAACCCTTCATAATTAAATTCCTCCATAAACTATCTTTAAAAAGTAAAGGTGATGATAAAAGTAGTTCCTTTTCCAGGATTTGATTCTACTTGAATGGTACCATTTGCTTTTGCAACGATTTCACGAATTAAAAATAAGCCGATTCCTCTATTTGAACCATCTTTTGTCGAAAAACCCTCATTAAAAATGAGTGCTTCAACATCCTTGGGAATACCCATTCCATTATCTTCTATAAGGATGGACAAAAGCTCTTCATGTTGTTCAATGCTGACGTAAATCTCTTTTTCTAATTCTGAACTTTCTTTAAAGGCGTCAAAGGCGTTTTCTAATAAGTTTCCAAAGATAATCACAAAATCATGAACATCAAGTGGAGGTGGAAATGACTCTAATCGGCTATGGCGATCAATATGAACGGTGATGCCTAGCTCCTTCCCACGGCTTACCTTACTTAAAAGGAGACCTGATAGACTTTCACTCTTTATATTTTTTGATAAAAAGCGTGTTAGCTCTTCATGCTCTTCGGTAATTTGAAAGACATACTCTAGAGCTCTATTTTTGTGATCAAGCTGTAGTAATCCTGCTATCGTATGAAGCTTATTCATATGCTCGTGATTTTGAACTCTTAGAGCGCTTACAAATGCTTTTACTCCAGTTAGTTCTTCTGCGAGTTTTTTTACTTCTGTTCGATCCTGGAATATAGCAACAGCTCCAACTGTTTTCTCTTTTACTTTAATAGGAATACGATTACTGACTATATTTAAATTACGAACGGTTAACTCCTTATTGTAAAAAGGCCTTTGCAGGCTAAGTATTTCAGGAAGTCTTGTATCAGGTATAATCGTACTTATGTTTTTACCAATTACCTCACCAGTAATTCCCATCATGTCTTTTGCTTTATCGTTAAAAATCGTAATTTTTTCATCTGTATCAATCGCAATGATTCCCTCATGCATTGCATTAAATGTTTCTGTTCGCTCAACAACTAATCTAGCTATTTCATGTGGTTCAAGGTTAAACATTTCTTTTTTAATTCGTGAAGCAAGCAGCCAAGCTCCCCAGCCACCGAATAGTAATGAGATAGCTCCTGTTAACAGGATTTCCATTCGTAAATTCCAGATGATTTCTAAAAAAGTAGGCAGGATATATCCAACTAATACGACACCAACTTGATGATGGTCTTTATTAATAATCGGAACGAATCCTCGTATGACGGTCCCTGATTCTCCTTTTGCCTTTGTTGTATATGAAAGTTCAGCAAAGGCAGGACCTTCATCAGTACCCTGAGAGGTTTGACCAATCATATTTGGGACCGGATGTGATAAGCGGATATGATTCATATCCATTACGACAATATAATCGGCATGATGAATGATTCTGATAGCCTCGACTCGGTCATTGATCTCGTTCCGTTTTTTTGTACTGCCAGTAATCGATGAGCCGATATATGGAACTTCTGCTACAGTCCGAGCAGTTAGTAGTGTTCGTTGCTTTAAGTCATCCTCTTGTGAATCTATAAAATTGCTGATAATCACAATACCTGCTAGTAAAAGGGAAAATCCCACAATAAAAAAGATTAAACCCATTATTTTTGTTTGGATGGATAAACGATGCATAAAGAGTTCCTTTCTTTTTCAACTAGATGGCTTTTATTTTACCATGTAAAGTGGACACATGTTACAATAACTATTACATAAAAATGTGGGGAGATGTGGAAGGATGAAGTATTTAATAGGATCCAGTCTCCTTGTTATCATCATGATCCTATGTATCTTTTTCTATCCTTTTGATCAATTTAGACATGAGGAAATTAGTTATGATGACGAGCAAGAGGGATTATCAGAGCAGATTGTGATTCGATTTAGTCACGTAGTTGCTGAAAATACACCAAAGGGATTAGCTGCGCAAAAATTTGCTGAATTAGCCGCTGAAAAAACAGATGGATTGGTTAAAGTAGAGGTTGTTCCGAATGGCGCCTTGTATACCGATGAAGAGGAATTAAACGCATTAAAGGAAAACAATGTCCAAATGATCGCACCGTCCTTATCAAAAATGACAAAACTAGCTCCAGAATGGGGACTTTTTGATTTACCTTTTTTGTTTAAAAATAATGAGGATGTCACATCTGTTTTTTTAGGTGAAATTGGAAGCAACCTCTTACGTCTCCATGAAGATGAGGACATAAAAGGGATGGCACTATGGAGCAATGGTTTTAAACAGATGACAAGCAGCGTAGGGGCATTACAAAAGCCTGAAGACTTTAAAGGACAGCGTTTTCGAATTATGCCAAGTCAAATTATCGAAGAGCAGTTTACGCGATTAGGGGCAGTGCCTATCGTTATTCCGTTTGATCAAGTGTACACGTCACTTGAAGAGGAAGAATTTGAAGGACAGGAAAATACGATTTCAAATATTTATTCAAGGCGTCTATATGAGCTTCAAAGCCATATGACAATCAGTAACCACGGGTTTTTAGGCTATGTTGTATTAATGAACAACGAGTTTTGGGATAGCCTACCGAAAGAGGTTCAATCTAGTTTAACAGCAGCTATGGATGAGACAACATCTTGGATGATAGATGAATCAATGAAAATGAACAAACAACAATTACAGGTGATAGACAGTAAATCATCGATTGACATTCATTATTTATCTAATGAAGAAAGGGCTGAGTGGCTGAACAAGCTTGAGCCTGTCTATCAAACACTTCTTCAATCTGTAAATGAGGATTTTGTAAAGGAATTTATATCTAATAGGATTAAACGTATAGAGACGCAGTAATTTGTGTCTTCTTTTTTGTATCTAGCTCCAGCACCTACGTGATTTAGCACAATATATTCCTATATACAAGCTGACGATGCAATTGCCGATATGTCACAAGGTTACTTAAAAGAGAAATTTAATAGTCGAGTAAAACGTATTTATAAAAGTAGATGTGAAGGATTTACAGTTAGAAGGCTCTAGGAAAATGGACTTTGGTTATATATGTTGTACAATATTAAATCTAGTAAAGCCAAGGATAAAGTTGTCCATTTAGGATTGGTCATTATAGTTTTAATGTTCATAAAAGTACGCTTTAATAAACATTTTCCATACAAATAAAAGAATCTATAGGCTTATGTTGGCCTATAGATTCTTTTAATTAGTTAACATTTAAATTCTGTTTCAACATGGTAGAAACTTCTGTGCGCTCTGATTGAGGTACGATGTAGTAGTAAACGCCATTGATTTCTGTTCCCTTACCATTAATTCGTACCTGTTGCAGATGATGACGGGCATCTTTGTATTTAGCCTGAATGTCTTTCATGTCATTAAACGTTAAGTTTGTTCTTACGTTTTTAGCAATTACATCTAAAATGTCACCATAATTTGCAAGAGATTTTATGCTTGCTCCTTTGTTAATAACTGCCTGCATGATTTGGATTTGCCGATCTTGACGACCGAAGTCACCTCGTGGATCTTCATAACGCATACGAGAAAATTTCACTGCATCTGTACCGTTTAATTGTACCTGACCTTTCGGAAAGTGCTTATCTTCATATGTAAAATCAAGTGAATTGTTGACTGTTACTCCTCCTACTGCATCTACAATATCTTTAAATGCTTTCATATTTACTTCAATATAGAAGTCAACTGGTATGTCCAAGAAATCTTCTACTGTTTCAATCGTTGTGTCTAAGCCGCCAAATGAATAGGCGTGGTTAATTTTATCCTCTTTTCCTTGACCTGCAATCTCGGTACGTGTATCACGCGGGATACTAACCATTTTTGTTGATTGATCTTTAGGGTTCACTGTCAATAAAATGAGTGAATCTGAACGTCCACGGTCAGACTCACGTTCATCAACACCCATTAATAAAATGGAAATAGGGTCTTGCTTGCTGAAATTTATCTTTGCTTCACGATTTTTTGAAACTTCTTTCTTTAACGGTTCATGTGTACTATTTAATGTATTTGCTACTGATCTGTAAACTGAAAATCCGTATACACTTACACCAATAATAAGAAATAAACAGATACCAATTACAATCTTGAAGGTTAGTTTCTTGTTCTTCTTGCGTTTTTCATGTTTCAATTTTTCTTCCATAATCAGTCTCCCTTTACAGTAATTTTAAGTTAAGGTTGTGTATTGTCTTTCTTATTTGACAAAGTGCACATTTGCTCATCTATTTTACCAGAAAGAATGAAGAGTTTAGTGACATTATGGAATATCTTCAAAAAATGGTAGTATACTAAGAGTGAAAAGGGAATATATATATAATATGTAAAATTAATGGAATTTATCGTTACTTTTGTAGCGTTTATAGCGCTAGTTTCCTTGTTGATTCTAAGATCAAGGGTAAATGATCTTTAGTTTCGTCTACAATTTGGTCAGAAGAGTAATATAACCAATTTTTAGTAAATGATAATAGTGTCGTGGATTTAGAAAAATATACATAGAGAAAAAGACTGTCGAATTTATCGGCAGTCTTTTTTTATGAATGTTTTTCATAAGCTTTAAATTTATTATGCTTTACTGAATGCAAATATTCATAGTTTTCGAGAGAGGACACTTCTAACTAATGTAGTAAGTATGTAATTCGAGGTAACTAGACTATATGCTAAATTTACTAATAGCTATTAATAACTTGCTTATAAATAATAATTTAATGGCAGCTATAAGCTGATAGTACTTTTAAAACTCGTTAAATTAGCATATATACTGCTTAAAATACTTTTGTTATGCTTTAAATTGCTTTCATATAGGGAAAAAATTTTAGAGGTAACCTTATGTTATTACCCCTTGGACGGTAATGAGACAGGATGAACAGAGAGGTTGAGTAGTAACGATTTTTGTGAAAACTTGAGCAACTAACTCTAATTACATATTGACTTGATAATGGCAAACTTGTTGAAAAGCAAGGACGCAAAGTCTAAGGTCTAAGGTTCTTATACAAGAATTATGATGGCTAGATTCCGAAATGTTCTTTTTCTTAGAAAGGGGTATTTATCCATAGGAAAGCTCTTTTTGGTTTTTATTGTAACTATCTCTAATACGAAAAGGCGTTTTATATTGTAGCAACAGATTCTTTAATACTAATTATTTAGATAAAAAAATATTGTTCTCACCTTAGTGTCTTGGATAAAAATTATATAAAGCAGGTGGTTAGATGCATAGAAGGATATATGATTATATTTACAATCGAAGGATGAATAAAAAAACGAACTTAGACCTTGACGGCAATGCTAAACATTTTGTTTTTGAAAATGATTCAAACAAAAGATGGGGTGTATTAATAAGCATTTTTTCCCTATTAATTATTTTTGCTCTCTTATTAACATTTTTATTAGGTTTAAGTGTATACTTTAATCCCATATTACCTAAGTGGAAAACAAAGGAAATAAATGAATATTCATCAATTAGTCAATCTGAAATGAGAAATGTAGATAATTCATCATCTTTAAATGCTACTTCAAATAAAAAATTTCTACAAAATAAAGCAATCAACAATAATGATGATTTTTATGCTTTCTATGTGAATTGGGATGTAAATAGTGAACGTTCATTAAAGCGTAATATTGATCAGATAGACGTTCTTATTCCGCAGTGGTTTCAATTAAATTCCAAGTTAGAGTTAAAAAGCGATATTCAAAAGGATGTAGGTAATCTAGCAAAAAAGCATAATACGAAAGTACTTCCTTTAATTAACAATGAGGTAAATGGTAAGTGGGATCAAAAAATCATTCATAATTTATTAAATTCGCCTAAAGCACAGGCAAAATTAATAAAAAATCTTCATGAACAAATTAAACAGCATGGATATGATGGAATTAATATAGACTTTGAAAACATAAATAAAAGTGATAGAGACTTGCTGACAAACTTCATGAAGGAACTTTATAACACCTTTCATGCTGATGGTCTATTAGTAACAATAGATGTACCTCCAAATAATCCGGCATTTGATTATAATCATCTTGAAAAGTATTGTGATAAAATGATTTTAATGATGTATGATGAGAATTACATAAATCCGGGTCCTATTGCTTCGTCATCATGGTATGAAGAAAATCTCTCAAAAGTACCTAAGGACAAGCTTATCACTGGTCTAGGGAATTATGGATACGATTGGGATTGGGAAACCCAACAAGGTGGAAAAGCAGTATCCTTTGAAGAGATTATGAGAATGGCTGAAAAAGCAAACTTAAAGGTACAGTGGGATGATATGAGCAAAAATCCTTATATTAGGTATAAGGATAAAAATAAAGCACATGAACTATGGTTTTTAGACAGTGCTACATTCTACAATCAATGGAAAATAGCTAACTCAAATGGAATTAAAGGAGTTGCATTATGGAGATTAGGTACCGAGGATCCATCAGTTTGGGATGTAGTGAAAGGTCATAAAACCAATGAATTGCTTACTGTAAAGAACGGTGATACTACCTACAGTTATGGAGAAGGAAGTATTTTCCGTACTTTAGCAGATCAGCATGAGGGGAAACGTAGCCTTGATTTTGATGATTCCGGTTTAATTTCAAGAGAATCATATCTTTCGATTCCAAAAGCATCTGAAATAGAACGTTTGAGTAAGCCAGCAAATAAAGAGATCGTCTTAACATTTGATGACGGACCTGATCCTAAATACACAAAAGAGATATTGGAAATTTTGAAAGAGCATCAAATAAAGGCTACATTCTTTGCGACTGGTAAACAAGCGATGCTATATCAAGATATGCTTAAGCAAATATTTAGAGAAGGTCATGAAATTGGTAATCATACGTTTTCCCATCCAAATCTTGATAAAGTATCTGATTATCAATTAAAGCTGCAATTGAATACCACCGAGCGTATCATTCAAGGTATTACAGGACGTTCGCCCATATTATACCGTCCCCCCTTCGGAAATTACCTGAATACACATGATGGGGATAACAGGGATGACTATGTTAAATCTAAGTTTCAAAGATTGATGGATATAACTCAAATGGGGTATGTCACAGTAAATTACGATATTGACTCGGAGGATTGGAAGAAAACACAAAAAAGTAAAGACATCGTTGATACTGTAATAAAACAGGCATCTAACGGTGATATTATTTTACTTCATGATGGTGGTGGAGACAGAACAGCTACAGTTCAAGCGCTGCCTCAAATTATTGAAAAATTACAAAGTAAAGGTTATAAGTTTGTAACAGTTAGTGAATTGATGAATAAAAGCAAAAGTAGTATTATGCCAACTGATACAAAGGTAGAAGATCCATTGATACAGAGCATCAAAGTTTTTTTGGCCAGTGTAGCCACTTTTAACAATACTATTTTTATTTTATTTTATAGTGCTTTATTTATTTTCAGTTTTCGTCTGTCTATCCTTTTTTACTTAGCACTTAAACATAAAAAATGTACCCAATTGTCGAGTATAGGACATTCATTTAATCCACTTGTCAGTGTCGTTATCGCCGCCTACAATGAAGAAAAGGTCATAAGTAGGACGATAGAGTCAATTTTAAAAAGCAATTATGTAAATTTTGAAGTAATTGTTGTAGACGATGGTTCTAAAGACCAAACCTCAATGATTGTATCTGAGAATTTTGCTAATAATGAAAAGCTTCATCTTATTCATAAGAAAAACGGTGGAAAAGCCTCAGCGATTAATACGGGGATTAAAAAGGCAAATGGTGATATTATTATCGCCATTGATGCAGATACCATTGTCTCATCTGAAGCTATTTCGTTGCTTGTTCGTCATTTTATTGATGAAAAAGTTGCTGCCGTATCTGGAAATATTAAAGTTGGAAACATGCGCAATTTATTAACGATTTGGCAGCATGTTGAGTATGTAACAGGTTTTAATTTAGAAAAACGTGCTTTTGCTATGCTTAATTGTGTTACGGTTGTTCCAGGAGCAATCGGAGCTTGGCGTAAACAAGTGATTGAAGAGCTTGGATATTTTACAGCTGACACATTGGCAGAAGATACAGACATGTCTTTAAGAATACTGCGCGAGGGATATAAAATTGTCATTGATGAACAGGCATATGCTTATACTGAGGCTCCCGAAAACAGTAGAGATTTTCTTAAACAACGTTATAGATGGAACTTTGGAACTTTACAATGTTTTTGGAAGCATAAAAAAGCTTTTGGTGGAATCAAACATAAATCATTAGGTTATATTGCGCTTCCTAATATGTTGCTGTTTCAATTTGTATTCCCTTTGTTTGCACCATTTATAGACATTTTATTTGTTTCGGGCATATACTTTGGGAATATAAAAAAATCATTATTGTTTTATACTTGTTACCTTCTAACTGATTTTCTCATTTGTTTATTCGCGTTCAGGTTAGAGAAGTTAAGTCTTAAACCACTAATTCCTTTGTTCTTGCAAAGAATTTTCTACCGTTACTTGTTATTATGGGTTTCTTGGAAATCTCTTTTAGCTGCCCTGAAAGGGACACGAGTTGGTTGGAATAAATTAAAACGATCTGGAAATTTAGAAGTTAAAGAAGTAGTTAAGAAGGTAGGATAATTAAAATTTTAATGCCCATTCATTGTTGAATTCTGAGTGCTTTTGTTGACACTATTTTTATTTTACTTGTGAGTTATGGTGACTAATATAGAAAATATTGATTTAAAAAGTTTATTACCTTACTTACAACAAAGTACACCGGTTGAGAAAGAAAAAGATAATTCATACGATAAAGTTACTTTCTATCAAACAAGTATCCTAAAAACCGAAGCACATATTAAATCAGCTACTAAAAAAGGATTTGATAGAGACGAATTCCCAATGGCATTTTGTGACAAGAGTGGAACGTGCGCGGATATTGAATATATAACGCCAAAAGATAATCGTGGTGCAGGCTAGTGGATTTCACATCAAGTAAGTGATTTTCCAGACGGAACGGAAGTTATAGCTCTTATGTTGAGGAAATCTCCGTTCGTAAAAGTACACTTTTACGAACGGGTCATTTTTCCCCAATAGGGAAACCCTATTGGGATATTTTATTTTTGCGAGGATACTATAGTTGTAGTGTTCAAGAACAAAGTCTTGGCATTCATTATAACAAGAGGTTATAAATGGTCTTTATTCTCAAATAAAAAGACCAAAAAGAACAAAAAGACCATTATCACCATAAATATAAACTTTCTTAATTATCAGTTAACATTAGGATAGTAATTGAAAGCGTTATCAGAAGGGGTGAATGGTTATGAAAATAAATTTTAAAAATTTAACTGTCCAAGTGATCATCGGTATTCTTCTCGGTATTACGGTAGGATTTATTTTTCCAGAGTTTGGAGCACAACTGAAGGTGTTGGCTGACATCTTTATTAAGTTAATTAAGATGGTGATTGCACCAATTATCTTCTTTACCATTGTCATTGGAATTGGTAGTATGGGAGATTTAAAGAAGGTTGGTAGAATTGGTGGTAAGGCATTACTCTATTTTGAAGTCGTGACGACCTTTGCATTAGCGATTGGGATTTTAGTCGTTTCTATTCTTCAACCAGGTAACGGCTTTAATACGAGTGGGGCTGAAGGAGCAGATGTTTCGGAATTTACGAAACAAGCTGAAGAATCAAGTCATGGGTTTATGGACTTTCTAATGGGAATTGTTCCTGAAAATGCGGTTGCAGCATTAGCAGGTGGAGAATTGCTTCCAATCTTATTCTTTGCTGTATTATTTGGACTTGCTACAGCTTCAGTAGGTGAGAAAGCAGCACCTGTCATCTCATTTTTTGAAAAATTAACTGAGATTTTCTTCTCGATTGTAAATATGATCATGAAAATGTCACCAATTGCAGCATTTGGGGCAATGGCTTTCACAATTGGTAACTTCGGAATAGGCTCTCTCGTTTCATTAGGTAAATTAATGGGTTCTGTGTATCTGACGATGTTTTTGTTTATCATTCTTGTACTTGGTGGGATTGCGAAATACTATAAATTTAGTATTTTTAGCTTTATTAAATACATTAAAGAGGAAATTTTACTTGTATTAGGTACCTCTTCCTCTGAATCTGCACTACCAAAATTGATGCAAAAACTTGAGAGATATGGTTGTTCAAAATCAGTAGTAGGTCTTGTTGTACCAACGGGCTACTCATTTAATTTAGATGGTACCTCAATCTATCTCTCCATGGCAGCAATGTTCATTGCTCAAGCATATGGGGTGGATCTATCAATCTGGCAGATGGCTACATTATTAGGTGTATTAATGCTTACATCTAAAGGGGCTGCAGGTGTTACAGGTTCAGGATTTATTACGTTGGCTGCTACATTAGCAGCATTCCCGATGATACCAGTAGAAGGAATGGCACTTATTCTAGGTGTGGATCGCTTTATGTCAGAAGCGCGTGCAATCACAAACCTAATTGGGAATGGTGTTGCTACAGTGGCTATTTCTAAAATGGAAAATGAATTTGATCCAGATGGATATGTTGAAGTTGAAGCAGAAATCGAATCAGGTTCTTCAAGTACTGATACCTCTGTTAGTGCCTAAGCAAAATAGATAGACAGATGGCTGACTCACATTGAGTCAGCTTCTTTTGTTAAGAAAGGGTATAGCCTATTAATGCAGAATTCTAGAGTATAAAGCTCAATGTATAAGGAGGGGTAGACATGCGAAGCGAAAAGCAATCAAACCTATGCAAAACCCTTGGAATCGATTACCCAATTATCCAAGCGGGAATGGCAGGTGGAGCAACAACAGCTGATTTAGTAGCAAGTGTATCTGAGACAGGTGCACTTGGTACTTTAGGTGCAGCATATATGAAACCCGAAAGCATTAGAAACACAATAAAGAACATAAGACAAAGCACAAATCGTCCCTTTGCTGTTAATTTATTTTGTACAACAATGAAAGATGACTTTTCGAGTATTAATGAGGTACAGTCCGTGCTAAATACGTTTAGAGAAAAGTTAGGGGTGCGATCAAGAGAAGGAAATTTAAAAACCGATGATGACTTTGAGGAACAGTTTCAAGTCATTATGGAAGAAAAGGTACCTGTTCTTAGTACGGCATTTGGTCTACTTTCTGCCGAAAAGGTCGAGTTTGCTAAAAGTAGAGGGGTAAAAATGGTTACAATGGTTACAACGGTCCGAGAAGCGATAATGGCTGAAAAGACAGGAGTGGATGTCATTGTTGCCCAAGGGAGCGATGCAGGTGGCCATAGAAGCACCTTTGATATAGAAGAACATCCTAATGGGGCAAATATCGGCACATTTTCATTAATCCCTCAAGTAGTCGACAATGTGACAGTACCTGTGGTTGCAGCAGGAGGAATCATGGATGGAAGAGGGATGCTTGCTGCAATGGCTTTAGGTGCACAAGGGATACAAATGGGTACACAATTCCTTACGAGCAAGGAGTCTGGTATTCACCAATTATACAAAGCTGCTTTACATAATAGTACGGAAGAAAGCACAGTCATCACGAAAAGCTTCTCCGGACGTCCTGCTAGAGGCATTAAAAATGAATTTATTGCCCAATTTGAGCAGTCTGGTATTCCTCCTTTACCGTTTCCAAGCCAAAACACATTAACTGCAGATATTCGAAAAGCAGCAGCTGAACAATACGATATAGGTTATATGTCTTTGTGGTCAGGGCAGGCTACTAGATTATTGAAGGAAGATAAAAAAGCTGAAACAATCGTGCGTGAAGTGCTAAATGAAATGGAGGAAGCCTTGAGGATTTTGCAATTAAAGCAAGTGTTTTAGATGCTTTGATCATTGTTAAGCCTAGTATTCCTATGTTTTCCTATTTTAATTGATATTTTTCATAATTGATGGTTAATTTAATAGTAGAATCTATGTTATGATAGAGTATATTTTAATGTGTAAAGGAGCTAATTATGGAAAAAGTACTTGTTTTTGGTCATAAAAATCCGGATACAGATACAATCTGTTCTGCCATTGCGTATGCTGAGTTGAAAAATAAAATCGGTCAAAACGCTGAGCCAGTGCGTTTAGGTGAAGTGAATGGTGAAACACAATTTGCCCTTAACTACTTCAAAAAAGACGCACCACGTCTAGTTGGAAAAGTAGCAGGTGAAGCTAACGCAGTTATTTTAGTTGACCATAACGAACGTCAACAAAGTGCTGAGGATATTGCAGAAGTTCGTGTTCTTGAAGTAATCGATCATCATCGTATTGCAAACTTCGAAACAAGCGATCCATTGTACTATCGTGCTGAGCCAGTTGGTTGTACAGCTACAATTCTTAACAAAATGTATAAAGAAAACGGCGTTCAAATTGAGAAAGAAACAGCTGGTTTAATGCTATCAGCGATTATTTCTGATTCTCTATTATTCAAATCTCCAACATGCACACAGGAAGATGTAGATGCAGCAAAAGAATTAGCTCAAATTGCTGGTGTTGACGCTAACACATACGGCCTTGATATGCTAAAAGCTGGTGCAGATTTAAGTGATAAATCTGTCGAGCAACTAATCTCGCTTGATGCAAAAGAATTTCAAATGGGGTCAAGCAAAGTAGAAATTGCACAAGTAAACGCAGTTGATACAAACGATGTACTTGTACATAAAGCGGAAATTGAAGCAGCTCTTTCAAGTGTTATTGCTAACAAAGGATTAGACTTATTCTTATTCGTTGTTACTGATATCTTAATAAATGATTCAGTTGCAGTTGCAATTGGTACTGCAACAAACAAAGTAGAGCAAGCATTCAATGTTACACTAGACAACAACCAAGCAACTCTTAAAGGTGTTGTTTCACGTAAAAAACAAATTGTTCCTGTGTTAACAGAAGTATTTACAAAGTAAGATAAATAGAAAAAGCCACAGGCCTTTTTTACAAAATAGAGCTGTGGCTTTTCTGTATATATATTTGTCTATACAGATACTGGCTGATTCTCTCTTTCCTCTTTCTCTTCAACCTTTTTTACAGGCTTTAATATTGCTAAAAACATAATAACTAAACTACTAAGTCCAATAACTCCAATTGTGCCAATTCCATCTTCAAAAATTCCTCTTTCAAAAAATAGAATATCCTTTAAATTCTCTAAGCTATAGCGAAATGGAACCCAAGAATAAAGCCAGTCGCGTGTTACATCTGGCAGCATCTCTGGTGCCAACGTCAATATGGGCATTGAAAAGAAAAATAATAAAATAAATAGTGGTGCTGCAGGATAGCCAATCCAGTTTAAAAGGGCATTCTGTAGGAAGAAAAAGCATAGTCCAATATAGAACATCATGATAAACATGTCACCACTACTCGGAATATTTACGTCTAACACTTGAACAGCAATCAATAGAATGACCCCGGAAATACTCGCAACGAATAGGATACCTGAGAGCACTTGGCTACCGATAGCTGTAAAACCCCATTTTCCACCGGTCGTTTTTTTCAATAATGTAAAGAGTACCATGGAGCTTATGAATGTTGTAAGCCATAGAAGCTGAGTAAATAATGCTGGCGTATTTCCGTTTGCATTTTTTGTTCCGACAGCATTTATTTTTTCTGTTTCAATCGTTAATGGGTTGGCTAATAACTTAGCTAAATCAACTGACAGAGGAGTATTCATTTCTTCTACTAGTGTGAATAATTGTTCTTGTATTTTACTAGTAAAATTCGTTACCACACCATTCGTTATTTGGGTTGCGACATTTGCTCCAGTAAGATTCATTCCTTCATTAATAAATATCTTTGTTGTAGGCTTAGTTGGATTTTTAGTTAATAAAGAGAATATACTTTGTGACAAGTCTTTTGGTAATAGCAGTGTGGCATATACCTCTTTCTCATTCATTTTATCGATTGCCTCATCTTGGTTATTTAAAATAATCCAATTAACAGAAGAAGTATCATTTTTTTGAATTTGTTCTACTAAAACTTCACCAAAATTAAGCTGTTCTCCATTTGGTAATACGACGCCTTCGTCTTCCATAACAATAGCTAAAGGAAGTTCATTAGGAGTTGGATTTACAGTAGATCCCATAAAAGCAAAAGTGAAAATACATACAGCGAGTATGATGATTCCTAAACCAGCCCAAAGTAATTTGTTCCAAAAAAATAATTTCATCATTTTAGTTGTCCTCCTTTTTTGACACCTTGTTGATTAAGTTACAGTGTGTTGTATATAATGCAATTATAGAAAATCTAACGGATCATTCAATGAGCAATAGTTGATGTTTCGTTCGTTAAACAACAATCAATGATCAATTGTTGTTTAATTTACAAAACAAAAATGACGTATTGGCATCACCATTAAAAATGAAGGAAAAATAAAGTATTGGTGGCGTGAACGGAACATGCTTTATATTAGAAAATTCGTCTATTTTCGAGATTGGGATGGTGATCATAATAAATTAGCGTAGTTCCGTCCCCACAAAAATTCTAAAAAAGAGTGATAAAAGTGGCTAAAAAAACAGATCTTCGTGTAATTAGGACGAAAAAATTAATAAAAGAGGCATTGTTAAAGCTCATTCAAGAAAAAGGCTTTGATGCAATTACGGTTCAGAATATAGCAGATGAAGCCTTTATTAACCGAGCCACATTTTATTTGCATTTCCAAGATAAATACGATTTGCTGGAGCAGGTTAGTCACATCTTTTTACAAGAACTAATGGATGTGATCAATTTCTCCTTTCATATTGAAAATGGTGAGGTAAATGTTGAGAGGTTTCAAGTTACATTAAAAAGAGTATTTGAAAATATTGAAAAAAATCGTGACTTTTATCAAATAATGTTTGGTCCAAATGGGGTTCCAGAATTTTCAGCAAAAGTAGAAAAAATTGTTTTTGAAAAATTCGAAAAAAAGTTTATAGAAATGGTTGGTGATTTAACTAATCTAGAAATTCCTGCAGATTTTATTCTTAACTTTATTAGTTCAGCCTATATTGGTGTGGTGAAATGGTGGATAAAGGAGGACCTACGTTATTCTTCAGAATATATGGCAATGCAGCTAGCAAATGTCGTTACAAGAGGACCGATGAACGCTATAGGATTTAAAATCGACTTCAAAGAGGATAAGGTGTAATTTCAATTGGTATTTACTGAGTAGAGAGGAGTATAGAAAAGCTGCTCCATTTTTTTGTGTTAAAAAGCTGATTTAGAAATCAGTCTTTAACAGACAGGGCCCCATAAATCCAGTTGAATTGGGGCTTATTTAATAATGGAAAGGAGATGGGGGCGTGGAACGTTAACAATTTGCAAAAAACGATCAGGATAATAAACGATTAAGGTAGGAGTAACGATTTCCAAATTTGAAATCTATTAAACTTCTCTTTTACTTTGTAAAGAATTAGCTTATAATCGGAGTGTTGCAAAATGCACAACTCGCATATAGTCTTGAAGAAAAGTAAGTTTGCGTTCGGATTGATTTTGCAACAATAGGATAATGAATTAATCTATTTAAAAATAGTTTGAAAATGTAGCTAAGATTAGGGGGAATACGAATGAAAGAGAAGTATGAACAACTTAAAGAAATATTAAAAAATATGGACAATGTTGTTGTTGCTTTTTCCGGTGGTGTAGATAGTACGCTTCTATTAAAAGTGGCAGTAGATGTTTTGGGGGCTGAAAAGGTTCTAGCTGTTACGGCTGATTCTGAAACGTACCCTACAAGTGAATTAGAAGAAGCTAAAAAGTTGGCCGAGTTAATTGGAGTAACACACCAAGTCATTGAAACCTCCGAACTGAATATTCCCGGTTACATAGAAAATGACCAGAATCGCTGCTACTTCTGTAAAAATGGATTGTTTGAACAAATAGTCCCGATCGTGCAGAAAAAAGGATTTAAAAACGTTGTATATGGTTTGATTGCTGATGATATGAGTGAACATCGTCCTGGAGTTCGGGCAGCCAAAGAACATGGTGTTCGCGGGCCACTTCAAGAGGCGAATCTTTACAAAGAGGAAATTCGTGAACTTTCAAAACAATTAAACTTACCTACATGGGAAAAACCTTCGTTTGCTTGTTTATCTTCACGAATTGCTTATGGCGAAAAAATTACTCAAGAAAAATTAACAAAGATAGAAAAGTCAGAGGCTTTTTTAAAGAGATTAGGAATTAGACAAGTACGTGTTAGAACTCATCAAGAAATAGCTAGGATTGAAGTAGAACCTCAAGATATGCAGCTAGTTTTAGCACACCATAACGATATCATAGAAAACCTCCAACTTTTTGGATATAAATTTGTCACCCTTGATCTTCAAGGCTACATGAGTGGAAGCATGAATAAAGTGTTAACAACAAGTCACAAATAAAGGTGAGTCTGCAATGGGAAATAGGAGTTTAGAGGCTACATTAATTCATAAAACTCATCATAAAAATATAACAGACTAAAAGGATGAAGTTAAATGAAAGCGCTATACTTTGATTGTTTTTCTGGAATAAGTGGTGATATGACAATCGGCGCACTTATCGATATAGGAGCAGACCCTTCATATTCTTGAAAAGGAATTAACCAAACTTGATTTAAATTCTGAATATGAACTGACATAGGAAAAGGTTGTTAAAAAAGGAATTTTTGCAACGAAATTTGATGTTATCCTGACTGAAAATGAAATAGATGATGGCCATCATCATCACCATAGGCATTATTCTGATATTGTCGAAATCATCAAAAATGCTGATTTTAATGAAAATGTACAGACGATGGCGCTTAATATTTTTGGGGAAATTGGAAGAGCAGAGGCGAAAATTCATAACATTCCATTTGAAAAAGTCCATTTTCATGAGGTTGGTGCCGTTGATTCCATCAATGATATCGTTGGTACATGCATTCTAATCGATCATTTGAAGGTATCACAAATTGTATCATACTGTGTACACTTTAATCTTGAAGTTTGGGAGCTTACATTGTCACAACAATTTCCGCATAATAGGAACTAACAAATGGGGATAATATACTCCCTCTTAGGTATGCAACGCGTTGGGGATTGGATTAGCTGATTTAACAACCAAGCGTTTATTTGAAAAAATTGATTTGAAAACAATGAACGAAAATGTTGTAACAAGCACATTTTTAGATCGTGCTAAAATTCCAATTGTACTTGATAATGACCAAGAAGCATTAAAAGCAGCTTTACGTGCTAATTGGGGTATTGCTTCTGAAGATGCTAGAATTGTGCGTATTCCAAATACACTTCATATTGGAGAGCTATATGTCTCTGAAGTGATTTATTATGAGTTAAAAGGTCAAGATAATATCGAAGTATTGCAGAATTTACATGAGATGCAGTTTGATGATCATGGTTATTTCTTACCACTGTAAAAGTGGACTGATCTTTGGAACACGCCACGTTTCCAAATAGAAGTTAAATCTGCATCATATTCACCAAAAAATGGAAAAAGCAAGAAGACCTGTTACCGAACAGCCTTTTTGCTTTTTTTGTCTTTTTTTGAGGGCATAACTAAAAGATAATCGTCTCATGATCTACATAGGATTTTTTTCGTGTTCATTTACTACTTTGTCTACATCAAGCTTTCTAGTGAAGCTTATATTTATGTTTTAGTGACTCTGGAGCCATCTTAATCATTCGTTCCAAAACAAATGTAGCAATCACGACATCATCGACAATCCCTATAAGTGATAAAAAGTCTGGAATTAAATCAAAGGGAAAGAATACATATGTCAGTATTAATAATACCCCGATTGCTTTTTTATGCACCTCAACCTCCTTTGAGAGAAAAAACTCTTTTAAGAAGGGGAGGAACTTCCAAAACGTAAAGATGAATTTGAGTCTTTTCAAATACTTAAGCAAACGAATCACCCCTTTTATGGTCAGATTGAATAGTTTTGAATAAATGCACGATACAATTATGAAATTTTGGTGGGTTTTTCGTCTCTAACGTTACGGCTGTCATATACTTAGTTTCAATAATCGTTACTAACACAATTCCCAAAAATATGTTACGTATAAACCTAAATGACAATTAAAATCGTTTCTTCTTATAGTAGACTTTACATGTTAAATAAGAAGTCGATTTTCAATGTTATCATCCTTTCAGTTTACTAATTAATTAGATTACTTGTATAATATCTTGATCTCTGCTGTCTACGCCTTCATTAAACGTAAGTCTAGTTTTAAAGCGGTAAGATATTTTCTCTGTAGAAACTGGGATCGTTTCAGGTAGCTTGAACGTAAATGATACGTTATTTGATTCTTCCGAGCTTATAAGTTTAGATGACAAAATGGTTGCAGTATCTATTACCTTTTCTTGGCCAGTAGATTGATCCATCATCACTAAATCACAGTCAATTCGATTTAGTTGTTGTTCAATGGTTCCGCCTTTTATATAAAAATGTCCGTTAATAAGTTCACCTCTGCGATACGTTTCCTTTGGTAATATAAGATCAATAATCGCAGCACCTACGCCTAATAGAGACATGTATTTTCTCAGTAACATCTTCTTCCTCCTTATTTGTTTTGGTTAATATATTTTTGATCAATTCGTTTTTCAATTTTGTCTAGTTGGTTCTTATCTTTGAGAAGTTCTTCTTTATTTCTTTTAATTAACTCCACGATAGACACCTTTTTCATTTTGAAATCTCCTTTTTCGTTACCCTAAATAGGAATTTTTAAAATAAAAAAACCTTTACCATCCTTGGTAAAGGTTAAAAAACAAATAAAGACCTTTACCGATAAGTAAAGGTCTTGCTAACAACTTTACGTTGCCAACAAAGCCGAGAGTAGGAAAACTCTGTATTGACGACTTTGTTGTAAAAGCTACTCCCCTTTAGGAGATATGATTTAATTATTTGAGTTAATAATAAAATATTTTGAATGAGGCGTCAACAGATATTAGCTGATTTAGTAACTGGATTGTGACAGAATTGTTAACTTACTATTAATAGATGTATGATTAACAATATTTTGAAGAAGTCTGTTTTTTTAGGATAGCATTAGATTAGGAGGCATAAACATCTAATAGGGGAATGGCACTTAATAAATGACTTCATTTATTATAGTGTAATTATTTTTGTTAGCTATTCTGACACTGATATGCACAGCATTTATATAATAGCAGTGCTTGTTAGTAGATAGATATAATTACTCAGGAGGAAAAGTAAAAAATGGTTAAAACGTCATTAACAACTACCTTTGCTTCATTACAGTGGTTGTTTTTTATTTTTGCAAATGTTGTTGTGGTTCCGATCTCAATTGGATCTGCATTTGATTTACCTTCATACGAAGTAGCGACTATTCAACGTAGCTCCTTCATTTTTACAGGTGTCGCATGTATGCTTCAGGGGCTAATCGGACATCGTTATCCAATCATGGAAGGTCCTTCAGGGGTGATTTGGGGACTTGTTCTTAATTTGTGTTTTTCTGCTTCTTTAATGGGATTGAGCTTGCAGGCGATAGGTGGCGGGATTGCCACAGGGATGATGTTAGCAGGGGTTTTTACAATCGCCATTTCTGCATGTAATTTATTTCCTCTTTTACATAAGCTCATTACACCAATGGTTATGAGTGTTTATTTATTTTTACTCACGTTTCAACTTATCATGATATTTTTTGTCGGTATGTTAAAAGTAAATTAAGATAGGAAACTAGATTTACCTATTACCCTCTTTTCAATAGGGATCGTCATTTTTGTAAGCCTTCTTAATATAGTAGGAATTAAAGTATTAGCGAATTTTTCTATTTTAATAGGTATGATGATTGGGTGGATTGGATATGCTTTATTGTTTTCAATAGAAGTGCCGAAACTTAGTAACGAGACCTCACTTACCTTCTTTCCTCTCGGTCAGCCAAACTTAGAGGTAGGAATCATCGCAATGACCTTTTTGGGTTGCTTGATTAACTTGAGTAATACAGCAACTTCAGTTGAAGCAACATCGAAACTATATCATGAACTACCAACTGATGGACAATACAAATATTCCTATTTTTTAACTGGATTATACGCAGCACTTGCGCCTGTTCTCGGTCTTATCTCCTATTCGCCATATGCTTCATCCATTGGCTTTATGGAGAGTACAAAAATTGTAAAAAAGAAACCGTTTCTAATCAGTGGAGCACTTATGGTTCTCCTTGGAATTATTCCTGCGCTAGGTTCCCTATTAGCTACATTACCAATTACAGTTGGGAATGCTGTCTTATTTGTTGCCTACACTCAATTATTTGGAACATCTTTGAAAAGTTTAAATGGGTATACTTTTACTTCGAAAACAATATACAGGCTAGCTATTCCAGTTTTAGTAGGTGTTTGTATCATGACATTAGACAGCGAGTTATTCACTAGCTTGCCAATTTATCTTCAACCATTAATAGGGAATGGGTTTATTATTGGCGTGCTTTTATCTGTTTGTTTTGAAAAAATGATCAAGTGGGAAAAGGTGAATGGTTAAAGATAACGGAAAAAAATCCTCTTATTAGAAGATAAAAATAAATCTAAATCAAAATAAACAAATATTTATCTAATATAAACAAACAAAAACGGGTATTAAAACAAAAAGAAAAGTGGTATAATCGATACTAAGAAAACTAAGAAGAAAATGGTTCATTTTGAATGGAGGTTAAGATATGAAGGTCTCTCTTTTTATTACATGCTTAGCGGATGTTTTTTACTCAAACGTTGGGAAACATACAGTAGAACTATTAGAGAAACTTGGCTGTGAAGTTGATTTTCCAGAACAACAAACGTGCTGTGGACAGCCTGCTTACAATAGTGGTTATCATAAAGAAACAAAAGGAGTCGCGAAACATATGATTCGGACCTTTGAACAATCAGATTATGTCGTTGGCCCATCTGGTTCATGTGTTGCGATGCTTCACGAGTATGGTCATTTATTTGAAAATGAACCTGCTTGGAAGGAAAAGGCTGAAAAATTAGCGAGTAAATCATATGAATTAACGCAATTTATCGTTGAGGTATTAAAGGTAGAAAACGTGAATGCTAGTTTACCAGCTTGTGCAACTTACCACAAATCTTGTCATATGACACGTTTACTAGGTGTAAAGGATGCTCCTGGAAAACTTTTAGATAATGTAGAGGGCTTAGAAGTAAAACCACTTTCAAATAGTCATGATTGTTGTGGATTTGGGGGAACGTTTTCAGTAAAAATGGGGCCGATTTCAGAGCAAATGGTGGATGAAAAGGTTCAGCATATTGAAGAAACGGGAGCAGAAATATTAATCGGTGCTGATTGCGGTTGCTTAATGAACATCGGAGGAAGAATAAATCGAAAAGGTAAACCAATCAAGGTGATGCATATTGCTGAAGTATTGAATAGTGAGGTGAAGTAATTATGGCAATGAAAATTGGAGAAGAAAAGTTTTTTGAACGAGTTGACAAAGGTGTTCAAAATACATTTATGCGAAACGCTGTTGTGTCTGCCCAGGAAAGAATGCAAGGTAAGCGTTTAGCAGCAACAGAAGAATTAGGTAATTGGGAAGAGTGGCGTAAGCTAGGTGAGGAGATAAGAACACATACCCTCGAAAATCTAGATTACTACTTAGAACAGTTAAGCGAAAACGTTACGAAGCGTGGTGGTCACGTATTCTTTGCTTCAACAAAGGAAGAAGCAAATGAGTATATATCAAAGGTAGCGAAAGAAAAGCAAGCAAAGAAAGTCGTAAAGTCGAAGTCAATGGTAACGGAAGAAATCAATTTAAACGCGGCGCTAGAAGAGGCAGGTTGTGAGGTCATTGAAACGGATTTAGGAGAATATATTCTTCAGCTTGATGACCATGATCCTCCTTCACATATTGTTGTCCCAGCACTCCATAAAAATAAAGAACAAATTCGCGACACATTTAAGGAAAAAAGGGGTTATGACAAGTCAGAAATACCGGAGGAACTTGCACTTTTTGCACGTGAACAGCTCCGCCAAGAATTTCTAAGTGCTGATTTAGGCATAACCGGATGTAATTTTGCTGTGGCAGAATCAGGATCAATTAGCCTTGTGACGAATGAAGGGAATGCGGGTCTTGTAACCGCTTTACCTAAAACGCAAATTACCGTTATGGGGATGGAACGGATTGTTCCAACATGGGAAGAGCTAGATATTCTAGTTAGCTTACTTTGCAGAAGTTCTGTTGGTCAAAAACTGACAAGTTATATAACTGGTTTAACAGGCCCTAAAGATGAAGGCGATGTTGACGGCCCTGAAGAATTCCATCTCGTTATTGTTGATAATGGACGCTCAAATATATTAGGTACTGAGTTCCAAAGTTCACTACACTGTATTCGTTGTGCTGCATGTGTCAATGTGTGCCCTGTGTATCGTCATATTGGCGGTCATTCATATGGTTCGATCTATGCAGGTCCAATTGGTGCTGTATTAACACCATTATTAGGTGGTTATGAGGATTACAAAGAACTTCCTTACGCATCGTCTTTATGTGCAGCATGTACGGATGCGTGTCCGGTAAAAATACCACTTCACGAATTACTGATTAAACATCGTAGAAAGATCGTAGAGGATGAGAAGAAATCTCCTTTTGCAGAAAAGCTTGCGATGAAGGGATACCAATTAGCCGCTAGCTCACCAAGTCTTTATAAGGCGGGAACAAAATCAGCTTCAACGGTAATGGCGCCTTTTACACAAGATAACAGTATTCATAAGGGTCCTGGTCCGATGAAACCATGGACAGATGTACGTGATTTCCCAGCTCCAAGTAAAGAGAGATTCAGAGATTGGTATAAGAAGAAAGAGGAAGAGAAAGGAGGGGAATAGGCATGGGAGAAGGACAAGTCTTTAATCGAGATGAATTCTTAAATACAGTTGCAGAAAAATTAAATCGACCAAGAAAAACGAATGTCACGAAGCCTTCGTGGACTACTACCCCTCAGTTCGATGTACTGAAAGATGCAACTCAAGATGAACTAGTAGAAGTATTGAAAAAGCACTGTGAGGTAATTCATACTCAGTTTATTGAAACGAGTTCAGATGAGCTTCCACAGCAAGTACGCCATGTTTTTAAACAATATGAGGTTGGTAGTGTGGTAACGTGGAAAGATGAGCGCTATAAAGAGTTCGGATTGGAAAAGGATTTAGTAACAAACGAGGATATCGATGTCCACATTTGGGATCCAGCACTTAAGGAAAAAAATATTGTAGCAGCGGAAAAAGCAGATGTTGGGATAACCTTCAGTGATATCACCCTTGCTGAATCAGGTACAGTCGTGTTATTTAGTAACGAAAACAAGGGAAGATCTGTAAGCTTATTACCTAAAACATATATCGCGATTGTGCCAAAAAGTACGCTTGTACCAAGAATGACTCAAGCTACATCAGTAATCAATAAACAAGTCCAAGAAGGGAAAAAAATCTCATCTTGTATAGATTTCATTACGGGTCCAAGCAATAGTGCAGACATAGAACTAAACTTAATCGTTGGAGTTCATGGACCAATTAAAGCAACTTATATTCTTGTAAATGACAAATAAAAAATAATTCAAAAGTAAACAAAAAACATATTCAAAAACAAACAAACATAGTGTATAATAAAAAACAGATAATCAAATAAAAAAATACAGAAACAAACAATATAGAGGAGGAAACAAAAATGGTACAAAGTTTATGGAATAAAGAGCAAGCTGCAACAGTACCTCAAGGGGTTGAGGAATTAGTTTACCGCTCTAACCTAATCGGTACAGATCGCGCAGTATGTAACTGGGGTGGCGGAAATACGTCAATGAAAACAATCGAAAAAGATTTCCTTGGCCGTGACGTAGAAGTTATGTGGGTGAAAGGTAGCGGATCAGATTTAGCGACAATGAAAACTCATAACTTTACAGGCTTAAAAATGGAAGACATTCGCCCATTAATCGAGCGTGATGAAATGCCTGACGAACAAATGGTTGCTTACCTTGCACACTGTATGATCGATAGCAAGCACCCACGTGCATCAATCGAAACACTTTTACATGCATTCTTACCATTCAAACATGTTGATCACACACATCCTGATGCGATTATTAGCGTTTGCTGTGCAGATAACGGCAGACAAATTGCTGTAGAGATTTATGGAGATCGTTTTGTATGGGTACCGTATGTACGCCCTGGATTTACATTATCAAAAATGATCGCTGAAGGTGTTAAAAACAATCCAAATGCTGAGTTAGTGCTAATGGAAAAACACGGTCTAGTAGTATGGGGCGAAACAGCAGAAGAAAGCTATGAAAAAACAATTTCAATCATTAATGAAGCAGAACAATATATTCAAGCAAGAGTTGTAGAAGAAAACATATTTGGTGGACAAAAATACGAAGCACTTTTAGAAGAAGACCGTAAAACGGTCTTAGCACAAGTGATGCCGGTTATCCGTGGTGCTGTTAGTGACGAAAAGAAAATGTTATTAACATATGATGATGCTGATGATGTCCTACAATTTGTAGACAGCAACAATGCACCAGAACTATCACAAGTTGGCGCAGCATGCCCTGATCACTTAGTTCACACAAAAATGACACCATTATACATTGATTGGAATCCACAAACAGAAGATGTTGCTAGCTTAGTAGAAAAAGTAAAAGCTGGTATTGAAAGCTTTAAAGAAGAATATATTGCATATTTTGAAAGAAACAAAAATGAAGGTGACCAAATTTCTGAAGCGGCTCCACGCGTTATTTTAATTCCAGGAATCGGTATGGTTAACACTGGTAAGAACATTGCAAATGCAAACGTGAGTGGAGCTTTATACCACCGTGCAATTGCAGTAATGAAAGGTTCAACTACATTAGGAAGCTTTGTTTCTTTAAATGAAAATGAATCTTATAATGTAGAATATTGGCCATTAGAGCTTTACAAATTATCATTAGCTCCAGCTGAAGCTGAATTCTCAAGAAAAGTAGCATTTGTAACAGGTGGTGCAGGTGGAATCGGAAGTGAAACTTGCCGTCAATTTGTATCACAAGGTGCACATGTTGTGATCGCTGACCTTAACCTTGAAGGTGCAGAAAAGGTAGCAGCACAAATAAATGAACAATATGGTGAAAGCCGTGCCATTGCTGTAAAAATGGACGTAACAAATGAAGAAGCTGTTCAAGCAGCGTTCCAACAGACTGCTTTATCTTACGGTGGTGTAGATGTGATCGTAAACAATGCAGGTCTTGCGACATCAAGTCCATTTGATGAAACATCATTAAAAGAATGGAACCTAAACATGAATGTACTAGGAACAGGATATTTCTTAGTTGCTCGTGAAGCGTTCAAACAAATGAAAACACAAGGCGTTGGCGGAAACATGGTATTCATTGGTTCTAAAAACTCTGTATATGCTGGTAAAAATGCTGCAGCTTACAGCTCTGTTAAAGCAATGGAAACACACCTTGCAAGATGTATCGCAGCAGAAGGTGGAGAATTTGGTATCCGTGTAAACTCTGTACTTCCAGATGCAGTTCTTCAAGGATCAGCAATTTGGGGATCTAACTGGAGAGAAGAACGTGCAGCAGCATATGGTATCCACCCAGATCAATTAGAAGAACACTATCGCAAGCGTACAACATTATTAGTGAATATCTATCCAAAAGATATTGCAGAATCAATTTTATTTTTTGCTTCATCCAAATCAGATCGTACTACAGGCTGTATGTTAACAGTTGATGGTGGAGTACCAGCAGCATTTACTAGATAATAAGCTCAAGGTGTAATAGATTAGAGTTTCTATTGCACCTTGGCTTTATACTATCAGAATTTTTATCCTAAGGAAGATAATATAAGAAAAACTAAGGCTTTCGCCATTAGAACTTGGCGATAAGCCAAGTTTTTCTAATAATATTAGTTGTATCCAAAAGCTAATCTAAAAAATATGAAAACGCTTAATCTCCTAATAGGTGTAGGGACTATGCGTGAATCGTGTACTATGTCATAATATTAATTTAGAGCCTACAAGCGTAAGGATATAACTCTTTCTCAACCTTTTTGCAAGTAAGCTCAAATCTCATAATATAATTCCTCATTGTGAGTAACTGGAAGGGTATGATTACAGATGCTTGTAGCAGAAAGACATCGGAAGATTGTTGAAGTTGTTAATGAAAAATTGAGCGTGAGAGTAACTGAGTTAAGTAAGATATTTCAAGTTACCGAAGAAACCATTCGACGAGATTTAGAGAAATTAGAAAAAGAAAATTTACTACGCCGAAGTCACGGTGGTGCTGTAAGTATTCAAGAAGAGCAATCAGAAGTCTCGTATGCAGAAAGAGAAATAACAAACTCTGTAGAAAAGAAAGCCATTGCGATTGAAGCGGTAAAACTCATTCAACCTGGGGACCAAATTGTTTTAGATGCGAGCACAACCGCTTGGTATATGGCAAAGGAAATGCCAGATCTACCATTAACAGTCATAACAAACTCAATTAAAGTGGCAGTGGAACTAAGCAAAAAAGAGCAGGTGAAGGTCATTTCAACAGGAGGTATGCTCCTACCAAAATCTCTCTCATATGTAGGTCCTTTAGCAGAAAGATCACTAAATATGTATCATGTAAACAAAGCGTTTATTTCCTGTAAAGGAGTACACATAGAAGGTGGATTAAGCGACTCAAATGAATGGCAGGCTTTATTGAAAAGACAAATGATGTCAATATCCGACCAAACCATCCTTATGGCTGATTCTACAAAGTTTGGCGTTCGCAACTTTGCTCATATCACGGGTATTCAACAAGTAGACTTTGTCCTTACTGATTCTAATATTGAGGATTTAACAAGTCATGCTTTTGAGGAAAAAGGTGTTCAAATCAGGATTGTTGAGGTTAATGAATAAGGCTGTTTTCGCAAAGATTGTTGTTTTTCGTAAATAACTATACTTTACGGATATAGCCTATCTTCGTGCTCTTTTCGCTTATTTACTAAGTGGTACTCTCTTGAAATTGCTTATAGTTTCTACGATAAAAATCCAAAAGCCGATTTTTATAAGTATAAAGCAACAAACTTTTAGAAAAGAGCCATGAATAAAAACGGGGTAGCTGCATTTTCTACTCCGTTTTGCTGTATAAAAGATCGTGATCAAAGCAAAATATGACTCTGGATCCATTAAGAAAAAGACTTACTCTACTACTTTTAGAGTAAGGCATTAATGAGGGATGATCATGAATTCTGACCTATTACAAGAATTGCTCCAATTGAATGATGAAGAAAAGCTAATGCTCCAACAAAAGAATGAAGTGAAAAAAGAACTCTACACCAGCCAGGATTATTTTATCGTTGAAAGTGAAAAATTTCTTAGCAACAATAAGATGATTATGGTACGGAAACATACAAGATTTGTTGATTTTCCAAAGCACAAACACAATTATATTGAAGTGAATTATGTTTATAATGGAAAGCTCAATCAAACAGTTGGAAATGAACGATTTACCTTAAAAAAGGGAGACCTTTTGTTTTTAAATCAACACATCGAGCATGAACTAGAGGCTTGTGGGGAAGAAGACATAATCATCAATTTTATTATTCGACCTGAATTTTTTTCGTTTATCTTTTCATACTTAACAACAGAAAATTTAATTACCAATTTCCTAATTAATAGCCTATTTAATCACACACAGAATGGTCAATACCTCTATTTTGCTGTATCAGTGGTAGATAGTATCCAGGAGTTAATCGGGAAAATCATTGTTGAAATTATGAATCCCTCTATTATGTCTGAATCGACAATCAAATTATATATGGGTCTTTTAATGGTTGAGTTGATTAAGCATTCAGATAAGGTAAAACATAAGGAGGATTCACAAAAACATCATACGATTGTAGAGTCGTTGAAATATATAGATGAACAATACCAGCAAGCATCGTTATCTAGTTTAGCGGAAAAGCTAAATCAACCACATTACGCGTTAAGTAAGCAAATAAAAAAAGCAACGAATTTTACATTTAAAGAGTTACTTCAGGAAAAAAGATTAAGTGTTGCAAAGGAATTATTAGAAAATACTCATTTATCTATTACAGCGGTTATTGAACAGGTTGGTTATGAAAATATAAGCTACTTCTATCGAGTGTTCAAAAGCAAATACGGTTATACACCGAAACAGTTTAGAGAGCAATTAATAAAATAATCCCATTGAAAAATTCAATGTTCTTCTGGTTTCAGTGGGGTAATTCTGTTTTTTTTATCCGATACCTAACAAATGAATGATGTGCAAATAAGGACAATAAAATAGTGAATAACGATATAGGATATTCTATCAATTTGTTCTATTATGTAATTAGGCAAACGTTTTCAAAAAAGAGGGTGAAGAAAATGAGTAAATATAGCTTAGCAGTAGATATAGGAGCATCAAGTGGAAGATTGATTCTTGGGCATCTTGAAAATGGCAAGCTAGAATTAAACGAAATCCATCGGTTTGAAAACAATATTGTTCAGAAGGGTGAGCATTATTGTTGGGATGTAGAAAAGCTATTCAATGAAATAAAAGCAGGAATAAATAAATGCAAAGAGTTAGAAGTAAAGCCAGAAAGTATTGGGATCGATACATGGGCTGTTGATTTTGTCTTACTAGATGAACATAACAACCCATTAACAGATGCGGTATCATATCGTGATCCTCGAACAGATGGGATGATGGAAGAGGTCTTCAGCATCATTCCAAAGGAAAAACTTTATCTAGAAACAGGTATTCAATTCCAAAAATTCAACACAATTTATCAACTATATGCGTTAAAACAAAAATCTCCAGAGGTTCTTGAAAAGGCGAAAGCATTTCTAATGATTCCAGAATATTTTAACTTTTTACTTACTGGTAAAAAAGCAAACGAGTATACAAATGCAACATCGACACAACTAGTGAATGCATTTACGAAAAAGTGGGATCATGAATTCTTGGACAAATTAGGCATAAATAAAGAGATGTTCCAGGATATTAAAACGCCAAAAACGGTTTTAGGAACCCTTTCTGAAGAACTTGTATCTGAATTTGGATTTGATATGAAAGTTGTTCTTCCTGCAACACATGATACAGGATCAGCTGTTATTTCTGTTCCTGAATTAGAGGATACGATCTATATCAGCTCTGGTACATGGTCATTAATTGGCGTTGAAAATCGCTTCCCAATTTGTGTCCCTAAAGCTCTCGAATACAATTTTACAAATGAAGGTGGAATCGACTATTGTTTCCGTTTTCTAAAGAACATTATGGGGCTTTGGATGATCCAGGAAGTAAAACGGAATTACAACGACAAATACTCATTTGCTGAATTAGTTGACCTATCTCGCGCAGAGAAAGAGTTTAACTCGATTGTGAATGTTGATGATGATCGTTTCTTGAAACCAGAAAATATGATTGAAGAAATTCGGGAGTACTGTAAAGAAACGAATCAACAAGTACCACAAACTCCAGGACAAATTGCAAAATGTGTATATGAGAGTTTGGTAGACAGCTATAAGCATGCCATCAATGAAATTGAAGAAATCTTCGAAAAGACATTCCAAAAGGTAAATGTCATTGGCGGGGGCTGTCAAAATGAAATGCTAAACCAATTGATTGCAGATGCGACTGATAAAGAGGTATGTGCAGGGCCAATTGAAGCAACAGCAATTGGCAATATTGTCTCACAGCTTATGGCCCTTGGAGAAATTAAAGATATTTCGCAAGCTAGAACGATTATTAAAAATTCATTTGAGGTTAAAACATACAAACAATCATTTGTTAGAGGATGAGGGATATGTCAATTAAACAAAGTTATGAACTAGCAAAGAAAGAGTATGAAAAATGGGGTATCAAGGTTGATGAAGTACTAGAACAGTTAAAAAAGGTACCTGTTTCAATTCATTGCTGGCAAGGGGATGATGTTGGTGGCTTTGAAGTAAATAAAGGTGAGTTATCTGGTGGAATCGATGTAACAGGAAACTATCCTAGTAAAGCAAGAACACCTGAGGAATTAAGAAGTGATTTAGAAAAAGCACTTACACTTATCCCTGGTAAGCACCGTGTTAATCTACATGCAATCTATGCTGAAACGAACGGTGAAGTTGTTGAGAGAGATCAATTAGAACCTAAACACTTTGAAAACTGGGTAAATTGGGCAAAGGAAAACGGACTTGGTCTTGATTTTAACCCAACATTGTTTTCACATGAAAAATCTGCAGATGGCTTAACATTATCACATCCCGATCAAGAAATTAGAGAATTCTGGATTAATCATTGTATTGCTAGTCGTAAAATTGCTGAGTACTTCGGAAAAGAATTAGGAACACCGACTTTAACAAACATTTGGATTCCTGATGGATATAAAGATGTACCTAGTGATCGACTTACACCAAGAGTACGTTTAAAAGAGTCTTTGGATAAAATTTTTGAAGAGGACATTGATGAGCAATTTAATATTGATGCAGTAGAAAGTAAATTATTCGGTATTGGCTCAGAGTCATATGTTGTTGGCTCACATGAATTTTATTTAGGCTATGCCTTAAAAAATAACAAATTATGCTTACTAGATACTGGACATTATCATCCAACTGAAATGGTATCAAATAAAATTTCCGCAATGCTTTTATACAGTGACAAGCTTGCACTACATGTTTCAAGACCAGTTCGTTGGGACAGTGACCATGTTGTCACACTAGATGATGAATTAAAAGAAATTGCACTTGAAATCGTTCGTAATGATGCATTAGATAAAGTGATGATTGGTCTAGACTTCTTCGATGCGAGTATCAACCGTGTGGCTGCATGGACAATTGGAACTCGTAATATGATTAAATCTTTACTGAATGCAATGCTTGTACCGAATGACTATTTAAAACAATTACAAGAAGAAGGTAACTTCACTGAAAGACTAGCATTAATCGAGGAGTTCAAAACATATCCGTTCGGAGCTATTTGGGATTACTACTGTGAACAAATGGGTGTTCCAGTGAAAGAGACTTGGTTAGAAGATGTGAAGAAGTATGAGCAAGACGTTTTATCAAAACGATAATTAGATAAATAGTAATAAGGGCTTAAACCAACACTATATGTTTTGGTTTAGGCCCTTATTTATTTATGTGGGGGAATCAAAAATCCATTCGATGTATCATGAATTTTAAATATTTTAATATAATTAAAACTTAATAATAATAATGATTGCTGAAATAAAGCTAGTATTAACAATATACATCAATAGGAGTTGATATTATGAAATAATGGCATCTGCTAAAAGTGACAAAAGTATGACATCTTTGTCTTTAATGTTAGTTTACAACACCATATACTGAGAGCGTATTCAAAAGAAGCCCTATTGAAGATCGTAAAGGGTGAGAATGCGAGAGTCGTTTTTATGACAGCGTCTGATGAATCACCTTTATTACAATATGTAGATCATCTTGTTCAAATTGAAGCACAAACGATGAAGGATGATCTACAAAAACGAACATCACCTCAACCGATGGGCGCATTATTTGAGCAGGCACAGTTACTGCTATTTGAGTTAATTGTCGTAAAGCTAAAAGAGAAACTGGATGTCTCCGAAGAGGAAATGGAAGTTTATCATACAAATTTAGAATAAATGGGTCTTAGGTTAGAATAGGTGATAAAGAAGGAAACATCACAGAAGGTACCGATATCGAGGATAACAACGTAAGTAGTAAGGTATAACATTAAAAGAAATAAACTCAAATGGGAAAGATTCGGAAAATAAAAGTAATTGAATAATTGAGTAAAACAAACCACTTTGGGCATTTCCTTTGTGGTTTCTTTTTATAAGGGGTTTCTGTCGTTTAACATCCACGTTACAATGAAGTGAATCTTTTTTTCTTACAAGTAGATTAACAGTTGAAGAAATGATAATCAGAAATCGATCTCAAAGATAAAGAAATAGAAAGGACTTGAACAATGTATTTAATGGATTATCACCATCATACAAATCATTCTTTTGATTCAAATGCATTAATGGAAGAAGTATGCAAGGAGGCGATAAAAAAAGATATAAAAGAAATATGCTTTACAGAGCATTTTTCCCTTAATCCAGTTGTACCTACATATGGACACATGGACTTTGAAAAATACTTTTATGATATTCAAGAATGTCGAGATAAATTCCAGGATCAACTAATTATAAAGGCTGGGATTGAAATTTGTGAACCTCACCAACTCATGGATGAATACGTTGATGAGTTTAAACAACTAGAATTAGATTTTATTTTAGGATCTGTACATAATATTAATAATGATAGACTACGTAAATTTTTAGCGAATAAGACTAGTAGATCAGCTTATAGTGAATATTTTACGGAAGTGTATAATATGGTTTGTTATGCAGACATAGATGTAATTGCTCACCTAGATTTGCTAAAGCGCTATGCCATTAATACGATTGGAAATTTTGATTTTAATGAGTTTAAAGATCAGTTAGCGTCTATATTAGAAAAGGCAATAGAAAGAAATATAGGTATTGAAATTAATACGTCTGGACTTAGAGGGGAATTAAATGAATCACTTCCTAGTTTTAATGTAATCCAGTTGTATAAAGATTTAGGCGGGGAAATCTTGACAATTGGTTCTGATTCTCACTCTGCAGAAACTGTGGGTTCACATCTTTTTGAGGCTATTAAAATGGCTAAGGAATGTGGGTTTAAATCTATTTTTAAATTTGAAAATAGAAATCCAATTGCTGTTAATCTCTAATTTTAGATAGACTAAGATGATTGCTCTAATCGGATCATATCCGCAACTAGAAATCACTCCAACTAGCAAGTCTTTATTTAATTCCTCCTAAACTTTAATAACCTAGGAGTATCTTACGATTTTAAACCACATTTGTTTGAAGTATTATTTAGTTTGCATATGTATATAGTCAATTAAGATAAAATAGATGAAGAACAACAAGTAAAGATTATTAACCAACAGTGGGGGATTAATAAAAACCCCACTGTTGAAAGTTTGACAATGCCCTTACTTTAATTTTGTACTATGAAGGATATCAATCATATGTGGCGTAATTCCTTCAGATTCTTCTTTGTTAAGGTAATGAATCGTATACCTGATTAATTTTCCATCAATTTTTTTTACGACAATGTTTGTTTGTGTTTTGCTATTTGATCCATGTAAAAAGAATTTAGCATCTTGATAAAATGGATAATTAATCGTGTTCGTTTTGTGTTCCGTTATCTTGTTTCCTTTTAATAAAGCAATCGAATTTTCCTTTATATCAATTAAATTTGCATTTGAATCTAATACTTCGATTCTTGAAAAATAGGAATCATTTTTTGTATATTGTACAATGAATTTCCTAGGTTCCTCAGCATCAAATGTGAAGTCATCTTTAACGGTTACTTCCACCTTTACTTTAGAAGCATCATAACTTCCAGGAATAGATTTTATTTCTCTATTCTTAGCCACAATCAGTTTTTGACCTATCAAAATAATGTTTGACGTTAAACCATTTACAGCTTTTAACTCAGGAACGGTTAGTCCGTAATTCTTTGCGATTCTATAAAGTGTATCCCCTTTTTTGACGATTACCATTGTAGGGATGATTAGTTTCTCACCGGCATAAATTCTATTAGACTTAAGCTGATTTATATGTTTAAGTTGTGAAACGGTTGTATCATATTTTTTTGCAAGGCTATATAAAGTATCCCCTTTCTTAATTGTTATAATGTTAGGGATCATAAGATTTTCGCCCGCATAAATGGTAGGAGAAGTAAGATTATTTAATTGCATTAATTGTGAAACAGTTATATGACTTTTTTTTGCAAGACTAAATAAAGTATCCCCCTTTTCAATTTCGTATATCGTTGATGCCTCTACTTGTGTATGCCCAAAAGTAGAAGCAGAAGCTAAACCCAACGTTAAAATCGCAATTTTTAGCATGTTAAACTTGTTGATCTTCATGATGTTCCTCCATTATCGTTCTGAATTCACACGGAAGGAGTAGGTGTTTGTACATACTTGAATTTGCAGGATTATTAGTTAATTTCCGTATTACTTCATTTGACGCAAGACCAATTTCAATAGTTTCACATGGATAAGCCTAAGTTTAAAAAGAAACACTCTTAGCTTGTTAATTGGGCTGAACTTTACCCTTGAAAAGAAAAAATCTCTAAAAACCTCACAATTCATACCATGTGCATCATTCTCTTTTCAAAGGAATTTGCCATTACTCCTGATCGACCAGCTCCAGCAACAAAGACCTTTAATTAAGTTATCATTCGAATTGACTAAGTTTTAAAGCTTCAGCATCTGAAATGTTGCTTATGGAATAACTCTTCTCCTTCATAAACTATACCTTATGCAAAGTGCCTATTTCGTGCATTGAAAAGTCCTGGAATTCAGGTAAAGCCTATTGGGACTTTTATTTTGCGAGAATGGTCATTACAGAAACTCCTTAAATTTTGACACACATATTAGTTATTGCTAATATGATGATAACGAAACACATTAGTTCTATCTAATATGTTAGGAGGTAAATATATGCAAAATAAAGAAATTGATATGAAAGTTAAATTAATTCATGGATTTTCTAATAAAACAAGGCTTCAAATTCTTGAATGTATAAAAGACCAAGAAAAAACTGTATCTCAAATTGTAGAAGAGATTAATGGGAATCAATCAAATATTTCACAACACCTTGCTTGCTTAAAAGGTTGTGGAATTATTGTTGGAAGAAATGAAGGTAAGTACTGTTTTTACAGTTTAAGTAACCAACATCTAAGGGATTTATTAATGATGTTCGATGTTGTTCTTGAAGATGTTCAAAATGATGTTGCATGTTGCGACCGTCATGTAGATTAGGAGTGTATAAATGGCTGACAAATACTGTAACCCAAATAAAAGTAGCTATAAAGCTGAAAAAAAGGTATCAAGTTGCTGTACCAGCAACAAAGATACTTTAGAGGGTTCTTCTTCAGCATCTGATTTGATTCAAGAAGAAACTAGTTGTTGCAGTAGTAAATCACGGAATGAAGAAGTGAAAGAACTAGAAAAAACAAACTGTTGCAGTAGCTCTAATTCAAGAGAGAATAAACAAGAAGCTAGTAGTTGTTTTAGCAGCAAAACGATTAAAGAAGCTGGATATATAGAAAAGTCTAGTTGCTGTGGTAGTAATGAACAACAGATAAATGAAACAATCTCTAGCTCCAACAGCTCTGGAGAAAAGAAGGAATTCAGAATTCACGGTATGGATTGTCCTGCTTGTGCGAAAACAATCGAAAAAGGATTAAGCTCTTTAAAAGATATTAAAGAGGTAAGAGTCAATTACAGCACAGCTAAAATGCAGGTAGTTGCAAATAAACCTACTGCTTTTAAACAAATTAAAACTGAAATGAAAAAACTTGGATACTCTGTAGAGCCTTTACATCAAAATAAAAACATTAAAACGTACAATATTGAAGGAATGGACTGTGGAAGTTGTGCTAAAAGCATTGAAAACCACTTTAGCATCCACCCATCCGTTAAGAACATCAGCGTTAATTTCTCTACTGGGAAAATGAAAATTGAACATTCCAATAGAATTGAAGATATTATATCTGAAGTTTCTAAAATCGGTTATAAAGCTTCATTACAATCAAAAAATAAATCGATACAGACTAACAAAAATAAAAATGAAAATGGCTTAATCATCTTGTCTGGTGTACTAATAGCTCTTGGTTTTATTGGTTCATTTACTGGAATTTCTACTTTGATATCGACAATGCTATACGCAATTGCAATGGTGATAAGTGGTTATAAGCCAGTTAAGAGTGCTTATTATGCAATAAAATGTCGTTCACTTGATATGAACGTTCTAATGTCTGCTGCGGCTATTGGAGCAGCACTAATAGGGGAATGGCTTGAAGGTGCTACCGTTGTGTGGTTATTTGCAATCGGTAATTTCCTACAAACTAAATCTATTGAACGAACAAGGGATTCAATCCGTAATCTTATGGATTTAGCCCCTCCTGAAGCTTGGGTTAAAGTTGATTCTGAGATTATTAAAAGGCCTGTTGAAGAAATATCTGTTGGTGAGACCATCATTGTTAAACCAGGTGATAAAATTCCATTAGACGGTGAAATCATCCAAGGAGAATCAAGCGTAAATCAGGCGCCTATTACAGGAGAATCCATTCCTGTTGATAAGGAAATTGGCGACACAGTTTACGCAGGTACTATAAATGAAAATGGGTCCCTTGAGATAAAGGTTACGAAGTTGATTGAAGATACAACTATATCAAAAATCATTCACCTAGTTGAAGAAGCACAGGAACAAAAGGCACCAACGGAAGCTTTTGTGGATAAGTTTGCTAGTATTTATACACCAATTGTATTTATTTTAGCTTTGGCAATTATAATTTTGCCTCCACTACTTGGAAACGGCACATGGGAAGATTGGTTTTATAAGGGTCTAGAACTATTAGTTGTAGCTTGTCCTTGTGCAATGGTAATTTCTACTCCTGTTGCAATAGTATCTGCTATAGGGAATGCTGCTAAGAACGGGGTCTTAATTAAAGGTGGAACATTCTTAGAGATCGCAGGAGCCATCAATGCAATTGCATTTGATAAAACAGGTACTCTGACTGAAGGTAAGCCGAAAGTATCAGAAATTAAGGCGTTAAACGTTTCAGAAGGGGAATTACTTTCAATTGCTTTAACATTAGAAGGTTACTCAACACATCCTATAGCAAAGGCGATTGTTGAACATGCCAATGAAAATGGAACTCAACCTAAAAATGGTGAGTTATTCAAGAGTATTGTTGGAAAAGGCGTTCAAGCCACAATTGAAGAAGATATTTTTTACGCTGGAAATCTTAAACTATTCGAAGAAATTAATGTATCGGTAGAGAATATAAAAAGCCATGTTCAGGAGATACAGAACACAGGGAAAACAGTAGTTATTATAGGTACACAACATCAAACGATTGGGTTAATCGCCGTTTCTGATACAATACGTGCAACAACTCCTTCAGCTTTAAATGCATTAAAGCAAAGTGGAGTTAATCAAACAGTAATGTTGACCGGAGATAATGAAGGAACTGCAAAAATGATTGCATCAGAAGTTAATGTTAATCGCTATTTCGCAGAATTGTTGCCAGAGGACAAAGTAGATGCCATAAAGAAATTACAAAATGAGGGATATATGGTAGCAATGGTTGGAGATGGTATTAATGATGCTCCAGCACTGGCAACAGCAGATTTAGGTATTGCTATGGGTGGTGCTGGGACTGATACCGCAATGGAGACAGCAGATATTGTTTTAATGGCTGATAATCTTGACAAACTTCCTCATACAATGAAATTAAGCAGAAAAGCTTTAACTATTATTAAACAAAATATTTGGTTCGCCATCATTATTAAAATCATTGCACTAGTCTTAATCTTTCCTGGTTGGCTTACACTCTGGATGGCTGTATTAAGTGATACAGGTGCTGCACTGATTGTTATTTTAAATTCAATAAGATTATTAAAATTTAAGGAGTAGATTTATCGGGGTGTTTCTTCATAAGAAACATCCCCTTATTTACATAAAAGAGAATCTCATGTTTTACTAACCTTTCAAGCCTGATAAAAAATAATTCCGAAAACGAACGTGTTTTGAATTGAAAATTACCTAGTTTAAAATGTCCTGACATTCGCTAGTTTTTAGAATCATTCCCAAAAACGAAGTTCAATCCAAACAACTCATAATCATTTTTAGTAGGGTTTAGCGTACAAAAATTCCGAAATGTTGGCGAGTCCCCTAATAATTTATACTTTTAATCTATTTGTGATACGATCGAAGTATTTTATTCCTTTACCAGTTACTTCAGCGCTTATTGCATTTCCTTTTCCATGAATAAAATTCGCATTTCTAATTAAACCTTCATTCTCCAACTCTTCGCAAATCTTAGCGAAGTCTTCCGGAGTGACATCGCAAACTTCTGCGGAAGGCTCCTTGCCGCCTAAGAGAGAAGTTAAAATTGTTACTTTTCCGTTTATAACGTATAAATCTTCATACACATTCGAACACCTCCAAAACTTAATATCCGTCAGAGGAGGCTACTATATACTTTGACTTTTGAGTGTGCTGCTGAACTTGCTGCCTCGATTGTACATTGATAGGTATCTCTGTTGGTTATTTGTTCGTTACTCATTCTGACGTATGACAAACAAGGGGATAGTGCCACTATCAGCATCTCCTTTGAACTCATCAATCGCGATCACCTCTGGAAGGACACGGTTAGCATGTTCTAAGCATTTGTCAAAAAGTCGAAGAACTCTAAAGGAGAAATTCTAAACCATTCATAGTAGATGTTCAAGATAAGAAAATAAGAAGATCATTAATTTCTTGCCCGATTTATTTCATTACATGGGCATTTGTTAAGGGTCGTCGTGAGACGAAAGAAGGTCGCATCTTGTGTAAAAGATGTAAAGAGTTACTATGGAAATTCCTATTCAAGCTAACAGAAGAACAAAGTAGAAAAGTAAAAGATTTATTGATGGATAAGCCAATCTTACATGAGGCTTATGTATTGAAGAATAAGGTAGATGAGTGGTTTAAAAAGAGTAATAAGATGATGGAGAAAAGTTGGTTTAGAGGAATGGTTTAAGCTAGTAGAGAACTCTAATCTTGATACGTTCAAATAAGAGAAGTTTAATCGATGGAAAATGGAGATCCCTAACTCATTCGTATACCCTTACAGCAATGGATACATTGAGGGAGTTAAGAATACCACAAAAGTTATAAAACCAAATTCATATGGAATCAGAAGCTTTGATCGTTGGTGTCAAATTATAATGGAAGTGAAATGGTTATTTTTTATGTGGATTTGACACCACCACATTTGAAAGAGAACACAAGTTAAAAAGAATAAATATCTAATAAATAAGCATACTATCACTGAGATTAGGAGGTGATAGTAAAAATGAAACATCTATGGGCTATGATAATCAAGTTTATCGCCAGTTTTGCATTGTTGTTTGTAATTTTGGGTATTGGATTTGATTTATCATTTCAAAATGTATTATTGATTACTTTTATTTTAGGCGCTGTTTCTTATGTTTTAGGAGATTTAGTTATTTTGCCAAGGACTAACAATACCATTGCAACAATCGCTGATTTTGGGTTATCAATTGTTGTCATTTGGTTAATACTAGCTAGCATTTCAGACAATGGAGTAAGTATTTTTTGGGCTTCCTTAATTGCATCAGTTGGTGTGGCATTGTTCGAATACTTCTTTCATAAATACATGGCTAAAAATGTACTCAATAAAAATGAACCGACTGAAAGAAAAAGAAATAATTCTTTACAATACCAAACAGAAGCCTCAGAAGAGGTAACTCCTAGGGTATCGGTAATTCCTAGAATACCAAACAAAAAAAATAAGAAATAATCTTAATACCTGACCAATTGGTTGGGTATTTTTTAGTTGAAAATAATTGTTTAATTATCCTTTCTTTAACATATCCTAAAAACTCAGGAGGTGTTAAAATGGCTAGAATTTCTAATCCAATTGATTCAGAAAAAAAGAAGAAAGAAATAGGTGCTGATGGTCAATTACATGGTGGAATGATGGAAACTGTTGATCAAGTTTCAAATGCTATTACTGAAGCAGTAGGAAACATTGGAAAAGATAACAAAAACAATAAATAACGCTAGAAGGCGTTATTAATATTGAATGTCTTTAGTCTTCATCTATCAGCTTGTTTTAAATCCACTTTCACGATCTGTGTGGAAATACTGTATTTAGGGTACCGCCAACATTTTGACATAATACCCAAGCTATGACATTTTTTAGTTAGCAATAAACGGGTGACAAAGGAGTTGTTCAGCAGCTCTTTTTTGTTATTGAACTTTTTGGGCAGAGTTAAGTTAAATAAGTTGAGGGTGTTGGTTGCCGGCAAAAATACTCCCGAGAAATAAGTGGACGATCATCGCAAATAGGGTACCTCCAGCGAAACCGCAAGTCGTAATATAGGGCTAGCTTGCTAATCCTTTTTGTGTTACATCCTAAAAAGTGTTAAATTAAAAGGAGTTTCAAGTAAAAAAGGGACGGATTTTGATGAAAAGGCTATTATTCTGTTTTTCGTTATTAGCTCTTATTTTAGTAGTTTCAAGTTATTATTTCGTTCAGAAGCAACCTTTAGTGCAACAAATTTCTTCTATTCAGGATAAGGATGCAGGTGCAGGAGAGGAAATTCAGACGGAAACATCAGATGAGCCTACAAAACGGTCAGTAACAGTTAAAACTTCTACGGCTACATTGTCTGCCATTGGTGACGTGCTCATTCATGATCGAGTATACAATCCGGCACATATTGGAAACGGAAAGTATGACTTTGTGCCTTTGCTAACACCGGTCCAATCCTTTTTAGGTGAAGCAGATATTACCGTTGCCAACCAAGAAACGATGATTGGCGGTGTAGAGATAGGGCTTTCGACATACCCTTCGTTCAACAGTCCACATGAAGTGGGGGATGCGTTAAAAGAAAGTGGTGTTGATGTTGTGACACTAGCAAATAATCATACGTTAGATCGTGGGGAAGAAGCGATCCAAAGTGCCATTGAACACTGGAATGAAATCAGTATGACTTATACAGGTTCTTACGTTTCATCTAAAGATCAAATGAAAATTAGAACGATAGAAAGGAACGGCATTATATTTTCGTTTTTAGCTTATACATATGGTACAAACGGTATTTCAGTACCACAGGAAAAGCCGTATTTAGTAAACTTGATAGATAAGGAGAAGATGGAACAAGAGATATTAGAAGCAAAAGAGTTATCTGACGTTGTAGTTGTCAGTCTTCACTTTGGGCAAGAATATCAAAGGTTACCAAATAATGAACAGAAGCAATTAGCCCGTCAAACCGCAAATGCTGGTGCCGATATTATTATTGGCCATCATCCTCATGTCCTACAGCCGATGGAATGGATTAAAAGAGTAGATGGAAAACGCTCATTTGTTGCTTACTCACTAGGCAATTTCTTATCTGGTCAAAAAGGGGACTATAAAGATATCGGTGGGATTATGCAGATAAAAGTTGAGAAGATAGATGTAAATGGTGAAATAATGATTAAGTTGAAAGACCCTTCATTTATTCCAACTTTTGTTGGTGAAGATTATATTGTTTTCCCTCTTAAACAGATGGAAGACAAAGAAGCAGTATATAAAGAAATTAGAAATCATATGAAGCAATGGATACCAGACCTAAAGTTTTCATTCCAATAATTAAAAAGGAGTGGACTTTTGAAACCAAATGTAATTTTTAAACCAGCTCTTTTATTTGTTCAATTAAATTTGACCTACTATTCACCCGTTTGCAAAAGTACACTTTTTGCGAACGAGGTCTTTTTTTTATAGCCTTATTTTAACGTTCGTTAAAGTCCGAAAACACTTTACGAACGTTTTTTGCAATACTACAACTCCAAAAGGATAAAAAGAAGCGGGCGTAATATATTTGATATGCAACTTAGCAATAGCTTCTACTTATTTAATTTAAATTTACATAATCCCAGCAACAATACAATAAGCCTTGGATAAGGGTCTGTTTAATTTGGTAGGGAGTTTTCTCTAGGTAAATCAGTTAAATACAAATATGGTTTAACTGATTTTTTATGATAGGGGTTCCGTCCACGAAACCTGGAAAACGTGCTAATGGATTTTTTTGTTTACTATTTATTTGTTCCAATAGGGTAAACTCTATTGGGATCTTTTTTGTTTTTACTAGAATCCAATAATTAGAGTGTCTCATATGACTTGTCCCCAAATAGAGGTGGATACAATTTGGACAGAGACGAAGGAAAGCCTTTAAAATAGGTTCTGGTGAAAAAATAAGATAGCAAAACCAAAATGAATATTAGTTAACAAACAGGTAGATTTTATTCGTAATTATACACTTTAAGATGAACTAGAATGTTCGGTATTTCCGTTATATTTTATTCTTATTTTAAAAATATTCGAGGTTTGTACCAGAACCCAATTATCTGACTTTAGACCAATGTCTCACTAGTTTCACATCGTTTATGGTGCCTTTCCTTCCAATTCTCGCTTAGCTCTAATAAAAGCAATAAATTGTTGCATCTCTTCTACAGAAAGAGAGGTTCCATCGACTGCCAGCTCCAAATTTGGTAGATCAGTTAATTCCATGAATTGAACTGACTTTGTGGTATCCTCTTCAAGCTGAAAAGTTGGATGATCAACTCTACCTAGAATGTAATCGGTTGATGTATCAAATAAATCAGCCATTAATTTAATTGCTTCTAATGAAGGGCGGCGGTGCCCGGATTCGTAACCTGCATAAGTACTCTTGGCGATTCCGAGTCGATCAGCCGTATATTGCAATGACCACTTTTTGCCCTTCCTTAATGTTGTTAATCTATTTAAAATCATCTTTTTACTCTCCTTTTATTTCAATTTATTATATCATCATATGAAAATAAAATGTACGCGTAATGAATATTTTTTACTTGATTTCCCTCTAAAACATGACTATAATTACAAGTGAAGTACGCGATACGCGTATTTTTTACTAAAAATACATCTTTTCTGTCATTAAGCTAATAGTGATGTTAATGCTGAAACAAGGAAGTTTTAAAGGAGGTATTATATTGAAGAAGTTGATGTTGCTCACTACCGGTGGGACAATTGCTTCGTTAGAAGGGAAAAATGGGCTAGTTCCTGAGATGAAAGCCGACGAAATTTTAAGTCATCTACCGGGATTAAATTTAATCTGTCAGATTGATTGTAAGCCTTTGATGAATATTGATAGTACAAATATGCAACCGGAATATTGGGCTGAAATGGCAAAATCTATCTATGAGCATTACCATGACTACGACGGCTTTGTTATCACCCATGGGACGGATACAATGGCTTACACTTCGGCTGCCCTCTCATATATGTTACAAAATGTAGAAAAACCAATTGTGATTACAGGATCACAAATACCAATTGCTTTTAAGAAAACAGATGCCAAAAGAAATATCTCTGACGCGGTTAGATTTGCTTGTGAAGAGATCGGCGGAGTATATGTAGTTTTTGATGGTAGAGTCATACAGGGAACTAGGGCCATTAAAGTGAGAACGAAAAGCTATGACTCGTTTGAAAGTATTAATTACCCTTATGTTGCCTCTATACATGAAGATAATATTGAGTATAATAAACCATTTCATTCACCAAAGAATAAGGAAATTAAGTTAGATACTTCTCTTTGTACGGATGTTTCTTTGGTTAAGTTACATCCCGGGATAAAGCCAGAATTCTTTGATTTTCTGAAAAATCAATGTCATGGGATTGTAATTGAAAGTTATGGAAGCGGTGGCATTCCATTTCAAGGAAGAAACATTTTGGAGAAATTGAATGAGTTGACCGAGTGTGGAATATCTGTTGTCATTACTACACAATGTTTAGAGGAAGGGGAGGATATTGATATTTATGAAGTGGGGCGAAAAGTAAATCAGAATATCATCATTCGTTCCAGAAATATGAATACAGAAGCCATCGTTCCTAAATTGATGTGGGTATTAGGCAAGACACAGGACCCACAAAAGGTGAAGGAAATGATGGAAACACCAATTGCAGATGACATTACATTCTAAAAGCATACAAGGGGAGCAGGGGGAAATGGTGAGAGACGAGAGAGCATACCGAATTGAGAAAGATTTTCTCGGTGAAAAGGAAATTCCTGCAGATGTTTATTATGGAATACAAACGTTACGTGCTGTGGAGAATTTCCCAATTACTGGATACAAAATTCATGAAGAAATGATTAAAGCGCTAGCAATGGTGAAAAAAGCAGCCGCACTGGCCAATATGGATGTTAAGCGTCTATATGAAGGACTTGGTGAAGTAATCGTTCAATCCTCAGATGAAATTCTGGAAGGAAACTGGCACGAGTATTTTATAGTCGATCCGATCCAGGGCGGAGCCGGCACTTCAATGAATATGAATGCAAATGAAGTCATTGCAAACCGTGCGCTTGAACTGCTCGGCCATAATAAAGGTGAATATGGGAAATTAAGCCCGAACAGTCATGTGAATATGTCGCAATCAACGAACGATGTGTTTCCGACAGCCATTCATATTTCAACCCTTAATTTACTTGAGAAGCTTCTAGATACTATGAATGACATGTTAGATGTCTTTAAGACGAAAGCTCAGCAATTCGATCATGTCATAAAAATGGGACGCACCCATCTTCAAGATGCCGTACCAATTCGCCTTGGTCAAGAATTTGAAGCTTACAGCCGCGTATTGGCGCGCGACATTAAACGGATTGGAAAAACACGCCAGCATCTTTACGAAGTAAATATGGGGGCGACAGCGGTAGGGACAGGTTTAAATGCTGACCCACGCTATATCCAAAAAGCCGTAAAGCACCTTGCAGACATAAGCGGATTGCCACTTGTCGGCGCTGAGCATCTTGTTGATGCAACACAAAACACGGATGCTTACACAGAAGTGTCAGCTGCATTGAAGGTCTGCATGATGAATATGTCCAAAATCGCGAACGACTTACGATTGATGGCATCCGGTCCACGTGCAGGACTTGGTGAAATTACCTTACCGGCACGTCAGCCTGGTTCCTCTATTATGCCTGGAAAAGTCAACCCAGTAATGGCAGAGCTTATTAACCAAGTCGCCTTTCAGGTCATCGGAAACGACCATACGATTTGCTTGGCCTCTGAAGCGGGACAGCTTGAATTAAACGTGATGGAGCCCGTGCTGGTCTTTAACTTGCTTCAATCCATCAGCATCATGAACAATGCGTTCCGAAGCTTTACAGATTTTTGTCTAGCCGGTATCGAGGCAAATGAAGACCGGATGAAAGAATATGTTGAAAAAAGTGTGGGAATAATTACAGCCGTGAATCCTCACTTAGGATATGAAGTTGTATCGCGAATTGCACGGGAAGCCATTTTAAAAGGCAAATCGGTACGAGAACTTTGCCTGCAATATGACGTGCTGACAGAGGAAGAACTCGATTTGATTTTAAACCCCTATGAAATGACAAATCCTGGGATAGCGGGTGGTGTACTGTTCGAGCGAATGTAACCAATAAATCTATGGAGTAAAAAATGTATATTGAAGTTCTATAGGAAGAACCATGCCTATTAGGAGCCATAGCTTGATAGGCAAAGTCATTGATTGTTTAATTTATTTTAATAGCTTGATAGGTAAGTCATTGATTGTTTAATTTGAACTTTTGCTCATGTATCTCTCAACTGGCGGACGATTTTAAAAGAAGGATGAACTTTTAAAAATAAGATTTTGAAAGCGTTTTATTATTAAGGGGGCGTAAGAGTGAAGCATGTACGATTACCATCTATGTTAGAAATTATTTTCACATTAGGGTTGTTTTTAGCCATTGTTTTTTCATTTACCGCGATGTTTGATTTACCGATACAACTAGCACTATTTATATCGTGGTTTATTGTTATTTTACTTGGATTACGATTAGGACACCGTTACAAGCAACTGCAAGAAGCTATTACCAACGGGATATCGAATGGTCTTGAGGCCGTATTAATTCTCGTTGCAGTTGGTGCCCTTATCGGGACTTGGATTGCAGGAGGAGTCGTACCGACACTTATTTATTACGGATTGGAGTTTATCCACCCTAGCATTTTCTTATTAGCCACTCTCGTCATTTGCTCGATCACATCCTTGGCGACAGGTACGTCTTGGGGAACAGTAGGGACTGCTGGAATCGCAATGATGGCAATTGGAGAGGGAATGGGCATACCTCTGCCTATTGTAGCTGGTGCCGTTCTTTCAGGTGCATACTTCGGAGATAAGCTTTCTCCACTATCTGACAGTACCGTACTCGCAGCATCAATGTCGAAAGTCGATGTTATTGCACACGTACGTGCCATGTTATATTTAGATGTCCCAGCATTCATCATTACTGCTATTCTTTTTACCATCACAGGGTTTATGTATGGCGGGAAAAATACAGATTTAGAAAAAGTAGAATTTCTGAAGACAGCATTACTTGAAAACTTCGATATTCAACTTTGGATGCTAATTCCTGCGATATTTGTCATTATAATGCTCGCACTGAAACAACCTTCTATGCCAACAATTACCGCAGGGGCTCTCTTAGGGACCATTTGGGCTTCCGTTTTCCAAGGGATGGATTTTTCTGTTGCCCTCGGTACGGCTTACAGTGGTTTTTCAATTGATACAGGCATTGAATTCATGGATGATCTTCTAAACCGTGGGGGGATCGAGGGAATGCTTGGCTCAATCGTCGTCATTATTTTCGGGTTGGGATTTGGTGGTTTGTTGGAGCATTTAGGGGTACTAAAAGTAATTGTTTCCAAATTCCAGAAAAAACTAAATTCAGCAGGTAATGTGACTCTTTCAACATTAATTGTTGCTTTTTTAGCGAATGTATTTGGTTGTGCTATGTACGTTTCATTAATTTTAACCCCAAAGATCATGGAAGAAAATTATGATAAGCTACACATTGATCGGAGAGTTTTAGCTCGAAATTCTGAGGTCGGCGGTACGCTAACATCTGGGATGATTCCTTGGTCCGACAACGGGATTTTCATGGCAGGGATTCTAGGTATATCTACCTTTTCCTATGTTCCATTCATGTGGTTAAGTTTTGTTTCCATTGCACTTGCGCTCATTTATGGTTATACAGGAAAATATATTTGGTATACTAAAAATACCCTACAGGAATTGCAGCAGAAGGCTAATTAATATCGTCTGCTCAATTTTAAAAAAGTTGAGACTCAAGGATGCTTGCAAATTAAGATAAAGTGTTATGTTGATTTTATAAAAAGATTTTAGCCACATATATTAATCTATTCAGGAGTTTATAAAACACTCCTTTCAGCTAATTTAAAGGCATCTTTTAAAGAGATTATAAAATAATTACATGAAAAAATAGGGTTGGCTAAAGTCCTTTATGGCTTAGGATATGATTTTGAATAGCTAATGCATGAGCGAAGGAGTTTATTTGCTCTTAACATTTTTGTTGAATTGCACTCGGAGGTATTTTGTTATGAATAGTAAAAATATTATACGAACTTTGATGATCGAAACCCCTTCTGTTCCAGGTAACCTCGGGAAAGTTACGACTGTAATTGGATTGGCTGGAGGCGATATAGGTGAGATTGAAACGGTACAAGTTGGTCCTAACTACACGATGCGTAACATTACTGTTCAGGTCGAACATGAGAAACAGCTATCAGAACTGCTGGACGTTATCCGCAAGTTAGAAGGTGGAATCCGTCTTCATACTGTCTCAGATGAGGTGCTTCGTGCCCATGAAGGCGGTAAAATCCAAATGAAAAGCAAAATGGAGATTAAATCTCTTGCAGACTTAAGTCGTGTATACACACCGGGAGTAGCTAGTGTTTGCCAAACCATCAAGGAAGAGCCTGAAAAAGCAAGAATTTACACCAGTATTGGCAATACAGTGGCCATTGTTACAGATGGAACAGCCATTCTCGGACTTGGAGATATCGGTCCTGTTGCGGGGATGCCGGTAATGGAGGGAAAAGCGGCTCTCTTTGATCAATTAGCCGGAATCAATGGAGTCCCTATCCTTTTGAATACGAAAGATCCTGATGAAATTGTACGTACAGTGAAAAGTATTTCTCTTGGATTCAGTGGAATCTTACTGGAGGATATTGGATCCCCTCATTGTTTTGAAGTGGAGGAACGACTCAAAGAAGATTTAGATATCCCAGTAATGCACGATGACCAACATGGAACTGCCGTTGTCACTTTGGCTGCTGCTATTTCTGCTTGTAAAAGTGCTGGGGTTGACCTGAGGGAATCGCAGGTGGGACAAATCGGATTGGGAGCAGCAGGATTAGCAATTTGCCGAATGTTCATGGCCTATGGCGTCAAAAATGTCATCGGGGCAGATAAGTCTGTAGATGCAAAAGCACGCCTAGAAAGCTATGGAGGCCAAGTAGTTGATTCCCTTGAAGAACTGATGGATCGCTGTGACATCGTCATCGCTACTACCGGTGTTCCTGGACTAATTCAAGAAAAATGGGTGCGACAAGGACAAGTAATTCTTGCATTGTCCAATCCAAAGCCAGAGATTGAACCAGAAGCAGCTTTGAATGCAGGAGCTGCCTATGCAGCAGATGGTCGATCAGTAAATAATGTTCTTGGCTTTCCTGGAATCTTCCGAGGGGTGTTGAATGCAAAATCTAGCCAAATTACTCACCAAATGCTTGTTGCTGCAGCCAAAGCGATTGCGACATGTACTAAGCAAGGTGACTTGGTGCCTCATCCATTAGATCCAAAAGTCCATAATATGGTCGCCTTGGAAGTGGCCAAAGAATCTTATTTGTCTGCTGAAAAAGATATTTAAAATAATTCTTAATAAATTGAATGGCTTTGTTATATCAAAAATGTGACAGGCTGGAGCAAACATTTAAGGAAAACCTTTATGATTCTTGCTAGTTTTCAAAGTTTTATGCTGTTATGGTGAAAATTGGGTGAAAAGAGAAAAATAAGCGAATCGTCTTTATTGAAATTACTTGAATAACGAATGATCTCTGCCAAGCATCGAGGCTTTAATTATGAGCATGGCTTGAAGTCATTTTCGAAGATAACAATTATAAAAAGGATGGATACTTTGTTTTATCTCCATCTATGTAGTTAATCGAGTCACTTTGGCTTGAGCTAGAAAAGAATTACCGTAAAAACTACCCCTGTTCGAATCTGCATATCTGAAAAGGTTCTAGTACATAAAGGTCATAAATACAAAGTAGCCAAGTGCTTTTTCAAAAAAAGACTTGGCTACTCTATTTGTTATTCTTCAATTCCATTGTTACCAAATCTATTAAAATCCCAACCCCTTAAGCTATTAAGCAATTGAAAGAGAGAAAACAAGTATACAAATAACAGAGTGTACCAAGATCATTTGTTTATCAAATGACAAGTCTATGCTAGGTTAAGCTGGAAATCTATTCGAACAGCCACTTCTATTTTAATTGGTAATGAGAAGAAGCATATGGTCATTCTCTCTTGAGAGCAATCCATCCAAAAAAGAGTGAAATTCACAGAAGAACTGTTTAGTTTAGTGAGTTAATAGTCAGAAAAATAGCAGACAAAAAGTTTTGCACCTCTATGCAAAACTTTTGAAATGAATGCCAAATGGTTTAACTTATTTAATAGAAGAAATTTAACCATTTAGCCTATTCGCCTTTGGCATGGAACTTGCATAATAAATTAATTGAAAATGAAAATAATTGAAGCAAGTTAAAATCCCACCTCTTAAACACCCTATAACAAAAAAGAAATCGCTTTCAAAACAAGTGAGTTAAAGAAGAGTTTCAATGTAAGTAGCAGAAAATCAAACACATGAATTAAAAAGGAGTATGAAGGCAAGACATTTATTTATGATTTCACTGGGGGGCACTTTATTGCGGAGGAGCGTTCTTCATCGGATTTCTTTCGAATTCGAGGATAAGCAGCTAATCCAAATCGTTTATGGACTTATTTATCATTGGTTATTGTCTATTCCAGTCATAACGTATTAAAAAATTCAATCAAGTTCATCCATTAATTGTTTGGAATCACTCTCTAACGAATGATAAGAACCATTAGTCTTTTTTAATGTATACATACCATATTTGTAACAGAATCGTATTCTAAATTTATTAATCATCTTTTGGAGGTAAGAAAAAATAACTACACTCATTTAACTACAAAAGCTGCCCCACTTTTTTATTAGGGTTGCAGCTTTTTGTATTTGGCCGGATGATTCGGCTTTCTATTGAAGGGATCAGTCTAGAAACCTTTTATAATCTATTCATCAAAAGTTAGATTTCACTATATGTTTATAATATTGAGTTTTTTTATCCGGTACTGTAAGCTTTGGCGGCTTAAGCCAAGAAGTTTAGCTGTTCGCGAAATATTGCAATTATTTTTTTTCAGGACATGTTCAATATAGTACTTTTCAAATGATTCCATTTGGTCTTTTAAATGGACA
>JBNJJO010000008.1:0-191495 GCA_051750265.1 Bacillota bacterium
TGCAAAAGAACCTAAAACATTGAATAATAAAGATTGTAGAGGGTTTGCTGTTTCATTGACCTTAAACGATAAATTATCTTTGATAAAATAGATATTTACTTTTTTTTCTTGCAGTATTTCTATAATTTTATTTAAATCAATAATCGATCTGGCCAAACGATCTATTTTTGTCACCATCACTGTATCTCCAGGTCTCACATTTATTACTTCAATTAAAAAAATTGGATTATGTTAAAAGTAAGAGGGGGGCAAGAGGTGGATATCTTATCCATAAAAATACGAATGAAATAAATATTGGTGAAGTTATTCGTAACTTAGAAGGTCCATTATCTCCTATGAGTTGTGCCTCAATAACAAAATATGAACCATGTCCATTAGAAACTGGGTGTCAATTAAAACCACTTTGGTCTTTAGTTAGAGATACAATTGCTTATGTTCTTGAACGAACAACACTTGAAGATTTACTGTTAAATAAAATTAATTTACTGGAAGGGGATAATTTAGTTGTCTTCAAAAAATAAAATTGATCAGGATGTATTGGAAAAAATCATTAGTTTATTAGAAAATATGGAATTCGGAACAATCGAAATCACAGTGCATGATTCGCAGGTAACACAAATTGAAAAAGGTGAGAAATATCGTTTTGCCTTAAAGAAAAGCAATGAGAAGTTAAGAAGTGTAAAAGGTAACTAGTTTGTAAGAATTAACCTAAATTTAAACTTTGAATGCTAATTGGTCAACCAAAAGCTCCCGAACACTCTAATGTTCGGGAGTTTTTAGTAGATAAGAAGTTCTCTAGTGAGATTAAACATTTATTAATAAAAATTAAGAGTAATGAACATGAAGCTCAAAAGCGGCATATATGCTTCCAGAAAAATTAGTCCCTGGTGAATCTGACTATTTAAAGCGACACAATGGATCGATTATATTAGCAAATGAAGCCTTTTAAAGGGAAATTATGTGAAGTATGAAATATAAACTTTTGAACAGTTTTAGAAATAAATCATACTATACATATAAGAATTCTTAAGTTTAATCTAATAGGTGATAAATATGGGGAGAGAATTTATTGATCTTTTTAACGTATGGTCATCATCATATGACGATACTGTGTTAGGAAATGAAATTGAATATCGTGAAGTATTTCAAGACTATTATCATATTCTTGAAAGTGTTGCAGACCTCTCGTATGGTCATGTTTTGGAGTTTGGAGCCGGTACTGGAAACCTGACTGAGAAGTTATTGGCTTTAGGGTACACAGTTACAGCAATCGAACCGTCGCCTGAAATGAGAAAGATAGCTATTGATAAATTAATTGGCAAAGTCGAAATAATAGATGGAGACTTTCTGGATTTTCCTGTACCTGAATCGGTTGATACAATTGTCAGCACGTATGCTTTCCATCATCTGACTGATCTAGAGAAAGCTAAAGCCATTGCTGTATATGGCGAATTATTAAATACAGGTGGCAAAATAGTGTTTGCAGATACGATGTATCAGTCCAAAGAAGCGCATCAGAAAGCTATTGAAGATGCAAAAGAAGCAGAATTCCTTTCCCTGGCAGAAGATTTACAAACGGAATATTATCCGACCATTCCATACCTACTAAGTGTCCTTGAAGAGAATGATTTTCAAGTATCCTTTAACCGTTGCAATAATTTTGTCTGGATTATGGAGGCTGTAAAATTATAGGAAGAACTAATATTAATAATTACAAACGCAATAGTTTTGGCAAACACTTTCTTTTCGCATGATAAGTGTTTGCCGTTTACTACTTTTGTTTCAGTTGAAAGGTGTGAATCGAATGAAAGTAGTCCATAGCATTCATGAGTTAGTTGGCCAGACCCCAATACTTGAAATCACACATTCCCCACTGCCCGAGGGAGTGCGTATTTTTGCAAAACTGGAATTCTTTAACCCTGGTGGAAGTGTCAAAGACCGCCTTGGCCAGGAGTTGCTTAAGGCTGCGCTTGAAAATGGAGAACTAAAGAAAGACGGGACAATCATTGAACCTACTGCTGGTAATACAGGAATCGGCCTAGCTCTTGCTGCTATCAATAGCGGGATAAACGTTGTTTTTTGTGTTCCTCAAAAATTTAGTACTGAAAAGCAGGAACTGATGAGAGCACTTGGAGCACGTATAGTGAACACTCCCAATGAATTGGGAATGGCTGGGGCGATCGAAAAAGCAAAAGAACTGTTGAAAGAAATTCCAGGTTCGTACTGTCCACAGCAATTCGCCAATTCTTCCAACCCTGACACTTATTATAAAACCCTAGCTCCTGAAATCTGGGAACAGCTTGATGGAAAGGTAAATATATTTGTGGCAGGAGCAGGAACTGGCGGTACATTTATGGGGACGGCACGGTATTTAATAGAAAAAAAACATACTATTAAATCGGTTATTGTTGAACCAAATGGCTCAATCTTAAATGGTGGAGAATCAGGAACTCACAAAACGGAAGGCATTGGCATGGAGTTTTTACCTCCTTACATGGATAAGAGCTACTTTGATGCCATTCATACGATCAGTGACGATGAAGCATTCTCTATGGTTAAAGAACTTGCAGTTAAAGAAGGCTTGCTTGTCGGCAGCTCTTCTGGATCTGCATTTAGTGCTGCATTGAAAGAAGCAGCAGATGCAAAACCTGGCACCAATATTGTGGTAATCTTTCCTGACTCTAGTGAACGATATCTAAGCAAAAATATTTACCAGGGGGGAATATAAAATGAAGAAGAAGACACAGTTAATTCACGGTGGAATAGTTGGAGACGAAAATACCGGTGCTGTTTCAGTTCCTATTTATCAAGTGAGCACCTACAAGCAGGATGGGCCAGGAAACCATAGGGGGTTCGAATATTCTAGAACCGGCAACCCGACTCGACATGCTCTGGAAATACTAATCAAGGAAATTGAGGAAGGCAAACGCGGATTTGCTTTTGGATCAGGAATGGCGGCAATGACTGCTGTCATGATGCTATTAAGTCAGGGAGACCATATTCTACTTACAGACGATGTATATGGCGGATCTTTTCGGGTAATCACAAAGGTACTGAACCGGTTTGGACTTGAAGCAACTTTCATTGATACAAGTGATTTAAGCAACATAGAAAGGGAAATCAAAGAAAACACCAAAGCACTTTTCATTGAGTCTCCAACTAATCCATTGTTAAAAATTACGGACATTGAAGGTGCTGCAAAAATTGCAAAAGCGAATGGACTTCTGACAATTGTTGATAATACCTTCAGCACGCCCTACTGGCAGAATCCCTTAACTCTTGGTGCTGACATTGTACTTCACAGTGCAACAAAATACATCGGTGGGCACAGCGATGTGGTAGCAGGGCTTGCAGTTGTCAACGATGAAAAGATTGGTGAAGATCTCCACTTTATTCAAAATTCAACGGGCGGGATCCTTGGACCACAGGATTCTTGGCTGTTAATGCGTGGGATTAAAACTCTCGGAATTCGAATGGAAGAGCATGAACAAACGACAAAGCAAATCGTCAACTTTTTATTGCAGCATGAAGGAATATCTAAAGTATATTATCCTGGAATAGAATCTCATCACAACCATGAAATCGCGAAAAGGCAATCCCGGGGATTTGGAGGAATGATTTCATTCGATGTCGGAAGTGCTGAAAAAGCCGAAAGAGTACTTACTCGTGTAAGATATTTCACATTGGCTGAGAGCCTTGGGGCAGTGGAAAGTTTAATTTCTATTCCTGCATTGATGACTCATGCTTCGATCCCGCCAGAGAGACGTAAGGAGCTAGGCATTACAGACGGTTTGATTAGAATCTCGGTTGGCCTTGAAGATGTGGAAGACTTAATTGATGATTTAAATCAAGCATTGAAAGATTGAAATAATAAATATAGATTTTTACGATTTAGTTCAGTAATAATTTATCAATGGAATGTTCTAAAAAACGGTTTTATTTTCAAATAGAGAAATTAATTAAGTCTATGGTCACGGAACAAAACGTAACGAATATAGAGTAGAAATTTGTTATCGATCCACAAGGAACTGTAAAACTGGATGTTGTAAAGATAATCATTGTAACTAGGAAGTACGTGGGGAAGAAAAAATAGTAATGAATAATCATAAACGTCTATTTCAAGAAAAATAACATGTCATACACCGTTCAAATCATCGAACGGTGTTGTTCATCATAAAGTTGTTATCTTCAAAAATGATGGCACTTTAGAATTTGCGGTCTTAGTGAATGGATTTCGTTTTATCCATTAATTACTCTTTATACAAAAATATTTTAAGATTTTCATTATTATCAATAGTTGCCAGTAATACATCGTTTACATTTACATTAAAGGTTGTGGTAATTTTATTTAAAATCCATTGTTCGTCTTTTCCAAGCTGTTGTAACACAAAGTAATCAATCTTTCGCTCTTTAATAATCGTCCTAGGAAAATCAAAAGGTTTTATTGCTAATGATAAATCAGCTGGTGTGACTGTCTGATGTTGAGGATTTAAAAATATCGATATGGTACCTCCAGGTTCCCATAATGCAAGCGCTACTTTTTGAATATCTTCCGTTTTTTCTTTTCGTAATTCAGATAAAAGAATATCAACTGTAATCCTTGCTTTATTTAAATTCTTATATATTATTTGTCCGTTTTCTATAAGTGTTATGGGAGAAGGATCAAAGATTTTTCTTATTGCATTCCACCTTAAGCTCAATAATACTCCAGTAACATATAAAAAAACTAAAACACTCATCGTAATCATAGAACCTACTAACCCTAAGTGCTCATCTGATAAAGGATGGGCAATTATATTTCCTATTAGTAACGCTATTACAAAATCCAGAAATCTCAACTGTGAAATCGAACGCTGTCCCATTATTTTAGCTATTAATACTAGAAAGAAAAAACCTACAATCGCTCTTAATCCCCACTCTAGTGGGCTAAGTGATTCTTGACCACTAAAGAAATCCATAAACACTCACGTCCTTGTTTTCAAAAAGCGTAATATGTTCCATAAAAAAATCTTTTCTAATTCTATTTTGAATTATTATTCTTTCCATATGAAAAATTGATATGTATTCAAAGGTTTATAAGTTTTTCAATAGTAAATGAATGGTATCGATCTAACGAAGAGAAAGAAACAAAAGGATAGAAAAATATGAATAATTGCTTTAACAGCACGGAAGTATAGGAATATGAGATATATTTTTCTTTTTTTCTTATTGCTAATAACATCCATGTTTCCGAAACAAACAGAAGCAGAAGAAATGGTTACAGTAAGGTTAGTTAATTATATTGGGGAAACACAAAATTTGACTATTTATCTAAAAGGAGACTATTTAACATTCGATCCTACTCTTTCATTAAAAGAAGGAGTGTATTATGACTTAATGGTAAAGAATGGATCTTTGTTTTTGAAAGGAGAAGGAGTAAAACACAAATTAAAAAGTCCACTTTTTCTTATCCCTGAAAGCTATGATCATGTCCATCGTATTTATGTGGATAATAGACCCTATTTAGGTGCCATGAAATTTGAAATAGAGAAAGATAAATTCATCCGTCCAATCAACCAACTACCATTAGAAGATTATTTAAAGGGAGTTGTGCCTTTTGAAGTATTTCCTTCCTGGGGTCTTGAAACGTTGAAAGCACAAGCATTGGCTGCTCGAACTTATGCTTATTCACATATAGATGAAGAAATTGACGATACAATACGTTTTCAAGTTTATGGAGGATTTACTTGGGATGAAAACACCACGAAAGCAGTAGAGGAAACAAGCAGTAAGGTCATAACATTTCATAATCACCTCATAGATGCTTTTTACTCTGCAAGTAATGGTGGTGTTACTGAGAATAACGCTCATGTATGGGGTGGGAAAGCAATGTCCTATTTTCCGATAAAAAAGGATCCATATGATCCAACCCTTCCGTGGAAGTTTACTTTACATAAAACACAAATTGACGTAAATGACATCAATTGGGACAATCCAAATTGGTGGGAAGAAGTAAAGGAGAAGGACGAAGAAATCACCTTGGCTATGAAAAAGTGGCTTCAGGAAAACGGCTATCCCGGTGATGTTAAAATACTTACTATTCCTCGTTTTGGGCTATCAAAACAACAACTAGATTCAAAACGTACAAACCAGGGTTCCATTAAACTCGAATTTTTGCACAGGTTAATTGATGGTACAATTTTGTTTGAACAACTAGTACTTGATGATGTAAAGCTAAATAGGATTCGCCCGATGATTGGGGGAAATCAATTTAAAAGTTATCTAATTGACTCACTAGAATGTAACGGAGATATTTACACGATGAAAGGAAAGGGATACGGTCACGGGGTCGGGATGAGCCAATGGGGGGCAAATATAATGGGAGAAAAGGGTAAAACCTATGAGGAAATCTTACAGTTTTATTACCCTGGGACTACTATAATACCCTTTTCAAAATGAATAAACGAAAATACTACTATTTGTAGGTTTTTGTTTTGAAGGAAATGGGGATGGAACTATTTTAATTCAAATTAAAACCATCCTATATAACAATATTTAGGATAGTAATCGCAACAAATAAAAAGTCGCATATGATTCCCAGTTAGTCCATGTTCAAGAAGCTTAAAATTTCTTTTTTCGTTAATTTTTACTCTACCACCGTAAGATGTTTGATTGCATTGGTAGCCAAAATTATCAATAGGAAAAGCGGAAGGAAATCGTATGCAATGCATCAAGACATAACTCACTGTCCGGTCAAGTTTCTACCCAGAACTAGCGAAGGAACTTACAATCTCTAACTTTTAAAGAAGGAACACTTATGGTAATGCTGAAGAAATTAGTAATGATCCACATGTCATAAGTTCTTATTTATGTATAAAAACAAATACAGTTTAGGTGTATAAAAGGAGCTGTTTTGGTAACAGCTCCTATATGATGGTGTGCAATAATAAAACCAATAAAATAAAAAGAAATTTGCTATTTGGCTTACAACTTGCGGTACATGGCAGAACTTTAATGAAACAACAGTGCAGTCTTTTTTATCGCATTGCGAGCAACATAGTATTGACCCTCAATTTTGCATGAGCTGGATTCAAAAACTTAATGATATGATTCCAAACTGGTCAGCCGTTTCTGACACAACCTTGTTTATGGGTAGTAGAACATACTTCTGCCGGTTCTAAATCCAACTGATGAAAAATATATAAACAATTTATACTAACACTGTTTCGAATAACCGAAATGGTGTTATATTTATTTAAGTTATTCCAAGCCTCATGATCTCGATTCTCCCCTGTCGAGTAGTTCTGGAGCAAATATTTCCTGTTATACATAAATATAGTGTATTAAATATGGTAATGGAGTGACAGTAATCATGACCAATGAAGATATAAAAAATGATTTACGTCTTTCACCCGATGATATGAAGAAGTTAGGATACCATGTAATTGACATGATTGTAGAACACATGGATAGTATTCCAGATAAACAGGTAGCAAAGAAAACAAGTTCTCAAAAATTACAGAAGCTACTTTGCGAACCCTTGCCTGAACAAGGAATAAATCACCTTAATTTTTTAGAGCAGATAGAGAAGGATGTATTACCTTATTTGACCCATGTCGATCATCCACGTTTCTTTGGTTATATTCCCGGTCCAAATAATTTCATCAGTACAATGGCTGACACATTAGTGTCTGGGCTAAATATATTTTCAGGAGCTTCATCAATGGGAACTGTAGCAACAAATATTGAATTGGTAACCATTGATTGGTTGCGTCAAATATGTGGTTTTCCAAATGGTGCAGGTGGATTGTTTGTGAGTGGCGGGTCTATGGCAAATTTGACAGCGCTAGCCGTAGCTCGTCATATAAAACTTCAAGATCAAACAGAGGACACTGTTATCTATACGTCAGATCAAACACATGTAACAATAGATAGAGGATTACGCATTCTAGGATTTAAATCTAATCAAATTAGAAAAATACCAACAGATAAACAGTTTCGTATCGAACTACTTAGTTTAAAAGATGAAGTGGAAAAAGATCGAGCTGCAGGCAAAATCCCTTTTTGCATTATTGCCAATGCCGGTACAACGAATAGTGGTGCGATTGATCCATTACTACAAATAGGGGAGTTTTGTAAAAAAGAAGGGTTATGGTTTCATGTTGATGGAGCATATGGAGCACCGGCAATGTTAAGTGATAAAGGAAAAAATTTATTAAAGGGAATTGAACTGGCTGACTCCTTGGTTTTGGATCCTCACAAATGGTTGTTTCAACCTTATGAAATTGGTTGTGTCCTAGTACGAAATCGTCAGTTCTTAAAAGACACATTCCGAATAACTCCTGATTGTTTAAGAGATTTATGTAAAATAGAGCAAGAAATAAATTTTAGTGAATATGGAATACAAGTAACAAGGGGTTTTAGAGCACTTAAATTATGGATGTCAATTAAGTATTTTGGAATTGAATCTTTTCAAAAGGCGATCACATCAGGAATATCACTAGCTGAATTTGCTGAAAAGAAGCTACGTGAATCTTCATGTTGGGAAATTGTCACTCCTGCACAAATTGGAATTGTTACCTTCCGCTATGTCTCATTACGAAACTTTTCAGGTAATATTGATAGTCTAAATGAACAGATTACAAGTAAAATAATTGAAGAAGGTTATGCTGTTTTAAGTACAACTATTTTAAATGGAAAGGTTGTACTGCGTATGTGCACCATAAATCCACGAACAACAAAAGATGATATTGAAAAGACGATTATTCGTCTTGAAAATTATGCATTAGCTTTAAGTAAAAGCTGAAGGTTTGAATACAAAGCAATTAAGACGTGTGAACGGACACTAAATATACACGTCTTTTTGTATTTTTATCTTTTTTCACAGAGAGATTGGCCTATTACCTAGAATTAACAATATCAATATAGTAACCTCCACAAATAATCATTCGCATATGATTCCCAGTTTGTCGTCCATGTTGAAGAAAGCTTTAAAATCTCTTGAATAACAAACGCGAACTTGTGTTCTGTTGCAATGGATTTATTTCCAAAATTCAATCATATTTGTGGTTGCATAATTCTCGTTTTGTATTGAATCTTAAAAACTACTTACTAAATAATCGTTGAAAGAATCCCTTTTTCGACTCTTCTTCTTTTTCTTTAGCAGCAGCAATTAGTTTCCTTGTCTCCTGGACTTCCCTTAATGATTGAATCAATGTCTCATCACGCTTATTAAACCGTTCTTCTATGTATTTCTGTTGTTGATCTAACTTATCTAATAGAACTTTATTGAAGCGTTCCTGTTGCTCATTCCGTTCTTCTTGTTGTTCTATGTAGTTCATTAATTTAGAAATAACTTCATTATCAGAACGTACTAAATCACGTTCATTTTCATCTGGAACGATATCCGTTCCTCTGGTAACGACCCTTTACCGAACCGATCTACAACAAGCATTGCAGCGTTATTCATTTGCATGTTCTGATCCTGAACCAATTGTTTGAAGTGTCTAAGGATAACGATTTTTGCATCTACAAAGACTCGTTTGTTTTGATCGTTCCTTATAAACTCATATCCTTGCTTCTCTAATTCAATACATAATTTTCTTAATGTACTATCACCGATATCTAATGTTAAGCTGATCTCTTAAGGGGTATAGGCTTTCTCATATGAATCCATCGTTATCCCTCCCGATCTATTTACCGTTATTGTATAGAAAGGTGGATAGCTTGGACAGATGGAACTGATATTCGTATTTGATAAAGGTTACTCGTTGTAACGGCAAATTATGCAAACTAAATCAACCAGCGGAAAACTTGGCTCGTTAAAGAATACTGTTGGTTTTTATTCTAAATAAGTTAATGATGAATAAATTACTGTAAGCATAATAATTATTTTCATTAGGGGGGGGTTAAATGCAATGGTATTTAAAGGTTTTAATGAATTACGTAGGATTTCAAGGGAGAGCAAGACGTAAGGAATACTGGATGTTTGTTTTAATCAGTACCATTATTTCCTTGGTACTTTCAATAGTGGAGTCAATCGCAGATCTACCAACATTATTATCAGGACTCTATTCTTTGGCTGTTCTATTACCGTCCTTAGCTGTTGGAGCTCGCAGACTACACGATACTGGAAGAAGTGGATGGTGGCTCTTAATTAGCCTTATTCCTTTAATTGGCACCATAATACTTATTGTATTTATGTGTCAAGACAGCGAAGAGGATAATTCATATGGACAAAATCCTAAATTAAATTTAAATCATTAAACTAATAGGTACGATAATTTGAAATTAACCGCCTTTTAATAAGGGCGGTTTTTCTTTTGGTTAGAAGTCAACAATCAAGAAGACAGATGTTGATTAACAATAAAGCTGATTAAAAACTCTAGTCATGTTATTCCATTGAAGGGACATTATATTGAATAAGAGGTTGCATAAAAGTCCATTTTTCATGCAATCACCAGGCTTCTTCAGAAGCAGAAAACGTTGATTTATCAACGATGTATAGAATCATGCATAAATGATAAAAAACGAACAACGCCAAACCCTTGTTTCATGGGTTCGGCGTTCTTAGTAACTTCATATAGTTGCAATTATGTTAACTGGAATTGTATATAGTATATAGCGATCCCTTTTTATAGATTCATTATCATTACGAAACACTTTCCTATATTTATAAAAATAGATACCTATTAGATTGATAAAATAAAGAAGAAAAACAATCATTCTTTTAGGATACATTGTGTCCAATCCGTATGTTGAATACTACATAGGATAACTATAGATCCTCTTTTTTATAAAAACGGAGGTACTGACAATCTATTTTACTAATCTATTAACTACCAATTAGGATGTAAATTTCATCAAGTCTAACGGAAAGAAGGGATGATTAATGGGAATTTTATCAACCGGACCGATTGAAAATCGTCCAGTAGGTGGGGTCAGACCCACCCAACAAGTAACGGTTAAATTTGTTAATCGAGATTCAGCTAATTCCTCCACTGTTTTAATACGGGGGTTTCATCTAAACGGTACTAGAACATTATATGTACTAGAAACGGTAACACTAACCCGAAATGAAGTGGCGACAAGAAATTATTTTGCGAACTTTGATACATTTCAATTCGTTTTTACAACAAGTGGTCCAGCAGCAGAAAGTACTGAAATTTCAGTTTGGGGGAAAAATGCGTCTGGACAGTTAGTAACAGCTCATCGTCTTGTATCGGATGAACTTTTGGGATCAGAAGCAACGGGGGCTACAGGACCACAAGGGCCAACTGGACTTCCAGGGGAGCAAGGGACTCAAGTGCCATTAGGACCGGTAGAACCAGAATCAGCATTTAGAGCAGAAAAGTTATCGGGTGCTCAAGACTATACTGCTAATAATCTAAAGGTGACCTACCCAGATCAAGTATTTGATCTAAATGATGAATACGATCCAGCTACATCAACGTTTGTTCCAAAACAGAGCGGAGTATACTCGATTTGTGCAAGTCTCTTTTTCCTTCGTAATGATTCCGATATAGATGCATTTTTAGAACTAACTATAAGGGTTAACGGTATGGACCGAGTTGAGGGAAGACAATTTGTAGCAGCAGGCATTGGTGGTTTTTCTCCTGTAATAGATATTTGTTCGATTATTGAATTACAAGCCAATCAAATGGTAGATGTGAGTTTCTTTGCTAACCAATCAGGTAGTATACAACCAGCTCCTTTTTCAACACACTTTGAAGCAGCTAGATTCCCCTCCCAATAAATTAGCTGAATATATATAGTCATTAATAATCTACCAACCAATACTTTTTGAAGTTTAAAAGGATTTTCTAGTCGAAGATCCTTTTTTTATTACCTATAAGAAGCTTTATGTAAAATAGGCAGACAAAGAAATATGTTATTCTTATACCGTAATCGGGCGCTTTACTTTAATAAGAAGTAACTCCTTCTTCATATTCAACAGCAAGAGGAACGTAATGCAAGATCAGCCTTAATGTCAAGTAAAGGTTAAGATCAAGGTGAACATTTACCTGAAGCTAATGTTAAGCTTAAGGTTGACCAAGCTGAAAATGTTTAAGGATGAAAAACCCTGAACAGAATTAATAGGTTGCTTCTTTGAACCAGAAGTAGACAACAGAGATCGTCAATATGGCGGTCTTCTTTAACTAAAGATTGCAGGATTGTTTAATAAGAGTAGTGAATTGAATAATTGTAAAATATCAATTAAATTGTTAGAGTGTGTCTAAATGATGATTATTAATAAATCCAAGGCAGTAGGTCTGATGGAAGAAGTGCCAAAACAAGATAACAGAATGCTTGGGTTTCAATTTTTGACCTGGACAAGTATTTTAAGTTTTCAGAGTAAAATGAGAGGTGATTCTATGAAAGAAGGAACCCTTCATCACTTCGTTGAATGTACATAAAGTATAACTTAAAAAAGGATGATGATTATATGCCACATTTATCATTAACCACTTGGAGTCTTCACAGAGAGCTTGGCCAATTACATTGGACTTACTGGGATGAAGATAAGAAAATTCAAGGGACTAAGGTGGAAGAGCAACCAGAAAATATGACTTTACTAGAATTACCTTTTGAGCTTGCTAGACAAAATTTTCGATCATTAGAAGTTTGCCACTTCCATTTTCCAAGCTCAGAGCCGGATTATTTACTTCAACTTCATGAAGCTTTTGAGAAATCAGGTGTTACTTTTCATTGTCTTTTAGTTGATTATGGAGATATTAGTAATGAAGACTATCATCGCAGAAACTCTGACATCGCATTTATTAAGAATTGGATCGACATAGCAGCAATTGTTGGAGCGAAAAGTGTTCGTGTGATAGCAGGTGAGGCTAGTCCAGACCCACGAAAGCAATGGAACGTGCAAAGGATAGTTTTAGACAACTAGTAGATTATGCGCGCCCAAAAGGAGTAAGGGTTGTAACGGAGAATTTTAAACAACTTGCTTCAAAAAAAGAAAATTGTATTGAATTGTTACATTCTTATGAAGGTAAGATCGGGTTAACTGTTGACTTTGGAAACTTCCATTCAGATGATAAATATCATTCCATTGAAACCCTTTTACCTTACGCAGAATCAATTCATGCAAAAGCTAATTATGACAAAGATGGTCATATCGATACAGATGAGTACAGAAGATCTTTAGACATCGTTGCAAACAGTGGCTACAATGGACCAATTACATTGGTATATGATGGTCCAGGGAACTTATGGGATGGTATTAACCGCATTAAAACTGTCGTTGATAAGTACTGTCGCTAAGAAATTTGGGACAGACATGTAAGCAAAACGAATAAAAGAAAACAGTCGATAATTGATTAATCTCTCTTGTGTAGACAGTATGAAAATAAACCATACTTTCTACACATTTTTTTTGCAAATAGTAGTAAACAACTTAACGAAAGAAATACAGAGTCTAGTTGTTTGACTGATTAGAAGCTTAGTGGATTATATAACCATTGCTCAGTTTTGGTATCTTAATCATGATCTTTAGCCTACTCTTTAACCCCCCCACAATTTTTCCGAAATTAAAACTTCAATATGAGTACCAACGATGTAAGCGATCTACTATCATTTATTATTACTTTATGACATTGACATTACATTTACTAATATATTATTATATTAATAATATTTTCATAATTCTAACACTTATCCAGAGAGACTGAGGGACAGGTCCTTTGCCATTCCAAATGACCCAACGAACGCTGCAAGAGCACTTTTAATTTTACAAGATGCAGGTTTGATAACAATCGATTCTTCTGTAGATCCTTTAACTGTATCTGAAAAAGATGTACAAGATAATGTGAAAAAATTAAAATTCCAACCAATTGAAGCAGCCCAACTTCCACGTGCAGTGGAAAGTGTCGATTTATCAGCAATTCCAGGAAACTTCGCGATCGCTGCAAAAATGAATTTATTGGATGCTATTCAATTAGAAAATATGCCTGATCAATACCGTAACCGTATTGCTGTCAATACAAAAGACCTTGAATCCAGCTGGGTAAAAGATATTCAAGAGGCCATTGAATCAGAAGAATTTGAAAAAACAATTGATGAACAATTCCAAGGGTTTGGTAAACCTGAATGGATGGAAAATAAATAATATGAATTGGATAAAAGCAATGTCTATTTATCGACATTGCTTTTCTATTAGTAATTTGTTATAATTAGAAAGAATTATTTTTGTTCGGTATGTAGGGAAAGAACGAGTATTTAAACTTTTCGCCTTTGATATCTAATTGAGCAAGGATAGTAATACATTGTGGGTTATCCACACAGGAGGCAACAAACATGCAACAAGGTACAGTAAAATGGTTTAATGCAGACAAAGGTTTCGGATTTATCGAAGTTGAAGGTGGAGACGATGTATTCGTACATTTCTCAGCTATCCAAGGCGAAGGATTTAAATCTTTAGACGAAGGTCAAAAAGTTACATTTGATGTTGAACAAGGTCAACGTGGCCCTCAAGCAACTAATGTAAACAAAGCATAATTATTATTATATAATTGAATTTATAAGGACTCTGTATAGAGTCCTTTTTTCATTGTATAAAAAGAGAAAATAAATGAAAAACTCTACTCTAGAACGAGTAAGATAAAGGCGTAAATATGATTTTGTTCATTGATAATGGGGAGTGTTTTATGAAATATTTATGTTTAAAAGATTGGAAATTAAACGGTACAATTTATTTCATGAAGAATAAAAGCTACAAAGGTAGAGTAGTAAAAAGCGAAAAAACCGGAGTTAATTGTGTGAAAATGGTTGGTGAAAATAATCTTCGAATAAAATTCGAAACAGGAAATGAGTATTTTACTATTGCTTGATAATTAGATTATAGTAAGCATACGATTTAAATGTTGGTTTTATTTTTAAGGCTCTTTTCTAAAAGTTTGTTGCTTTTAGAATTATAAAAATCGGCTTTTGGACTTTTATCGTAGAAACTATAAGCAATTTCAAGAGAGTACCACTAAGTAAATAAGCGAAAAGAGCACGAAGATAGGCTATATCCGTAAAGTATAGTTATTTACGAAAAGCAACAATCTTTGCGAAAACAGCCATTTTTAAAGAAGAAAATAATAACATATTAAAATGGGGTTAAAGCATGAACAAACGAAGTTTTAAAGACTTTAAGCTAAGTGAAGAGATCGAAAGAGCACTTGCAAGCTTGAACTATGAAAATCCAACAGAAGTACAAAGAGAAGTCATACCAATAGCCCTAGAAAAGAAAGATCTTGTGGTGAAATCTCAAACTGGAAGTGGAAAGACAGCATCCTTTGGTATTCCTATTTGTGAAATGGTAGATTGGGAAGAGAATAAGCCTCAAACATTAATACTTACGCCAACTCGGGAGCTTGCTGCACAAGTGAAAGAGGATATAACAAATATAGGAAGATTTAAACGGATTAAAGCGACTGCCGTATATGGTAAGCAACCTTTTGCCGGGCAAAAAATTGAATTAAAGCAAAAAACACATGTAGTCGTAGGTACTCCAGGGAGAGTGTTAGATCATATTGAAAAAGGAACATTTGCTCTTGAACGCATGAAATACCTAATAATAGATGAAGCAGATGAGATGCTTAATATGGGTTTCATTGACCAAGTAGAAGCAATAATAAAAGAGCTGCCTACAGATAGAGTTACTTTTGTTTTTTCCGCTACATTACCAGAGAATGTCGAAAATCTCTGTCATAAGTATATGAAAGATCCGATTGATATTGAGATTAAAGCAACAGGAATCACAACCGATAAAATTGAGCATTCTATTTTACAAGTGAGAGAGGAAGATAAGCTTTCTCTTCTTAAAGACGTTCTAACGGTAGAAAATCCAGATAGTTGTATTATTTTTTGTCGAACGCAAGACCAAGTAAATTCTTTACTTGATCAATTTGACCGACTTGACTATCCATGTGATAAAATCCATGGAGGTATGATACAAGAGGATCGTTTTGATGTGATGAATGATTTTAAAAGAGGGAAATTCCGTTATTTAATAGCTACAGATGTAGCTGCAAGAGGAATTGATATTGAGAATATCACTCATGTTATCAACTATGATCTTCCATTAGAGAAAGAAAGTTACGTGCATCGAACAGGAAGAACAGGACGAGCTGGTAAAACAGGAAAAGCGATAACATTTGTAACACCTTTCGAAGATAAATTCTTAACAGAAATTGAAGAATATATAGGTTTTGAAATAACCAAAAAAGATGTACCATCAAAAGAAGCAGTTTCTACAGCAAAAACTGCTTTCGAAGAGAAAATTAGCACTCGCCCTATTAATAAAAAAGATAAAAGTGAACAATTAAATAAAGAAATAATGAAGCTATATTTCAATGGTGGAAAGAAAAAGAAGATAAGAGCTGTAGATTTTGTTGGTACTATTGCAAAAATTCCAGGAGTTGCAGCAAATGATATTGGAATTATTACGATACAAGAAAATGTTTCGTATGTTGATATATTAAATGGAAAAGGTCCACTAGTCTTACAAGCAATGAAGAATACAACGATAAAGGGAAAGTTGTTAAAAGTTCATAAGGCAAATAAATAGTCATTGAACAGTGGCCCTGATCTTAGCTTGTCTAACACTTGTTTAAATACTAACAGGTAAAGAACCATTAAATAGAATAAGAGCCATTTTGATTCATCGTGTATCAAAATGGCTCTTTATCGTGTTGTATAATTATAAGGATTAAGTATAGAAAAATAACATCAACCGCTTTTTTTCCTTTTATTCTCCTTTTTAACAGAATTCTCTATATGTTTGTTTTTTACTTTTTGGCTTGTTAGGTAAACACCAATAAAAACAAGGATACCTCCCAAAATTTGAATAATAGAAATTGAATTCCCTAGCAATACGCTAATAATTGCAGTAAAAACCGTAATCAAGTTAAGATAGATCCCCGCTTTGCTTGCATCAAAATGACGAAGTGAAACATTCCAGAAAATAAAGGATCCCACAGAAGGGAAAATTCCCATATAAAAAATACCCATTATCGCTTGTTTACTAAGAGAATAGGTAAAACCTGAGACCAAAATAAACGGAAGCATCATAAATAATCCAAGCAAAACAGAGATAGCTGTTGCAGAAATAGGAGGTATCGTTTTAATTTTTCTCCCTATTATTGAATAAAATGTCCATACTAAGATCGCCAAAAGCATGATAAGGTCACCTTGATTGTAGTTGATGTTAAAAATCTGTTGTAATTGTCCTTTAGTTAAAACAAGAAGAACCCCAAGTAGAGAAATAAAAAGACCGATGCTATTCTTAATAGAAATTCTCTCTTTAAGAAATAAGAATGAAAATAGGACAATTACTACTGGATTAATTGAATTAACTAGCGCTGCGTTCATAGGAGTTGTATATTGTAGTGCTTTATACAATAGAAAGTTATATCCTAAAATCCCTAATAAAGCCATCATCAGAAGAGTCTTCCATTCTTTCCAGACACTTTTCCAATCAGGTCGTTCGATCCAATGCGCGATTGGAATCAGTAGAAAAATTGCTAGTAGCCATCGTGAAAATGTCATCTGAAGAGGTGACATTTCAGTTACTAGATATTTTCCAAACACATAATTACCTGCCCAAAACAAGTTGGCAAGTATGAGGAATAGTAATACATAGTGTTTTTTCATTATTAATATCCGCCTCTTTCACATTTCTACAGTGTACTCATCTTAGATATTCTATCAATATAACAAATTGGAAAATATTGCGCAATTGAATATTGCGAATAACGGTCAAGGTCTAATGGGTGGTACTGATTGTGTTTCCATGGTCTGCTATTATTTTAAAAAAGGTCGTTATGATTATGAATTTCATCAAGCAATTTTCTAGCATATGTAGATGGTTTTTGATATTTTATAACTAATGGATGACTAACTTGATGAGGTGATCTAGCGTGAATTTGAATGATTGGTTTTTAAAAGGATTAACATTTGAGCAGTATACAGCTCAAATGAGTGTAAATAAAGAGGAAATGCTTTCGATTCATAATGGTTTTACGTTACATGAAGAAGATCTTGCTTTTTTAGAGAAAATACGGGGAAAGCAGCTTAGAGCTATCATTTTAACAGAAGACTGGTGTGGGGATGCTCTTGTTAATAATCCTATTTTGGTGAAGATTGCTGAAGCCTCAAGCATAGAGGTAAGATTTTTACTAAGAGATCAAAACCTCGAACTAATGGATCAATATTTAACAAATGGTACCTCCCGTTCGATTCCAATCTTTATTTTTATCGATCAAAACGGTAATGAACAAGCCATATGGGGACCAAGAGCTCAGAAGATTCAGAAACTTGTTGATCGTGAAAGAGCTACCTTACCAGCAAACGATTCACCAGATTTCAAAGATAAGCAAATGGAAGTGTATAAACGACTTCGGGACTCTTATTTAAATGATGAATCAATTTGGGAACATATCTCTTATAGCATTATTACTACACTAAAAGGGAAAGATCTTCATCATAATTAATAGCTACTTTTATTGTGGCCTTTAATCTTTCAAAGATTTGCTAATGTCCATTTACTTTTTGCGAGGATGTTTTCAGTTAGCTACTAATAAAAATAGAAAATACAAAAAGGCTGACACTTTGCTTTGTGTCAGTCTTTTTTGTAGTCTGCAAGTAAAATAGAGTTCCTTTTTCTATTTTAAAAATGCTCATAGGTCATGTCAGAACCTGTTAGATACGTTTGACTGTAATGGCTTCACGCATCTTTTTGAGGGCGTCTTGACCTTGACTCCCTCTCTTAATTAAGATATTAACGTAAAGGACGTCGATGAGAGTTAGCTGGGCAATCCGTGATGACAGCGCTTCAGAGCGGTAGTCAGTTTCCTCAGAAATAGTATACAGAGGAATATCTACAGCAGCGCTTAATGGGGATTTTGCATAGTTTGTGATAGCAATGGTCTTTGCGCCGGTTGACTTTACTACATTTAAGATATGTAGAATGTCTTTCGATGATCCAGAGTGAGAAATAAATACAGCGCAATCTTCTTCTGTCATTTGTGATGCTGCCATTAGTTGGAAGTGAGTGTCACTTACCGCATGTACTCTTAAGCCGGTGCGAATCAATTTATGAAATGCATCAAGAGCTATGATACTTGAGCCGCCACTTCCAAAAAATTCAATAGTTTTAGCTGCTATGATACTTTCCACAGCTAACTGCAAGTGTTCCTCATTAAATATCATTAAGGTATCCTCAATAGTCTTAATATTCGAGCGAAATACTTTTGAAGCAATCGTATCTACCGTATCTCCTTCATCAACTTTTTCGTGAATATCTTGAAGAGGGGATACTACTTCAGAGGCAAGCGCAATTTTCATTGCTTGGTAACCCTTATATCCGATACGTTTACAAAAGCGAAAGACAGTTGAATCCGCAACATCTAAATCTTCTGCTAACTGATTAATAGAAGAATGAATAATTTTATTTGGGTTTTTTAATATATAGTCGGCAATCTTTCTTTCCGTGACACTGAATTTAGGATAGAGAGTGCGGACACTGACTAAACAAGGCTGTTGATTTTTTTTCATCGTTATCTCTCCTATAGGGCTTTTCTTTTTATTATACTAAATTTTAGGTTAAGAAAAAATATTTTTCTGGAATCGCTTGCAAAAAGAATTTTTTTTCTTATAATAAAGTTATCAAGAAAATTTATTCCGCAAGAAGGTAGGGTGATTGAAATGCAAATTGGAATGATAGGCTTAGGAAAAATGGGATATCAGTTATCTATTAATCTTTTAGATAAGAAATATGATGTCGTTGCTTATGATGTAAATCAAGACTCTATGAAAAAAATTTCCGCAGAAGGTGCACAAACCTCGGAGACAATTGAAAAACTTGTTAGCAAACTATCGAAACCAAGAACAGTTTGGTTAATGGTTCCTGCTGGAAAAGCAACAGAATCAGTTTTTGAACAGCTTCTTCCATATTTAGAAGAAGGAGACAGAGTCATTGATGGAGGGAATGCTCATTATAAAGATTCCGATAGGCGCAATGAACAATGCGAGGAGAAGGGTGTTTACTTTTTCGACTGTGGAACAAGTGGTGGTGTTGATGGCGCGCGAAATGGAGCTTGTATAATGATTGGTGGAAATGAAGAAGTCTTCTCCGAGATCGAACCAATATTCCGTGATATCACAGTTGAAAACGGTTACCTCTACGCTGGTAAAACTGGAAGTGGCCATTTTCTAAAAATGATACATAACGGAATCGAATATGGAATGATGCAAGCAATTGCAGAAGGATTTGATCTTTTAGAGAAAAGTCCATTCGATTACGATTATGAAAAAGTCGCAAAAGTATGGAACAATGGCTCAGTTATTCGTTCGTGGTTAATGGAGCTAACGGAAAATGCTTTTTCGAAAGATAGCAAACTAGAAGGAATTAAAGGGATTATGCAATCATCTGGTGAAGGAAAGTGGACAGTTGAAACTGCTCTAGATCTACAAACTGCTGCACCGGTCATCACCCTAGCTTTGATGATGCGTTATCGTTCTTTAGAGGATGATACATTTACAGGAAAGGTCGTGGCAGCACTTCGCAACGAATTTGGCGGCCATGCGGTAGAGAAAAAACAAAATAAATAAGTTATTGGTCAATAAGGTAGACTAAAAACGTAGCAGGTAGGCAACAAGGCATATTCTTTTTATACGTTAGTAACGAACGAGCTGTCGCAAGAAATTCTCACTTATTTTTGAGCATTCTATTTAAACAACAAGAAAGGTAGTGGATCTACATGTCAGATCAAATGTTAATTCTAGTAGCTTTAGCAGGTATTTTTCTTCTATTATATTTAGTTATTCGTACAAAATTACACGCATTTGTAGCATTATTATTAGTTAGTTTAATTGTTGGTATATTAGCAGGTATGCCTTTAAATGAAGTTGTCACCTCGATGCAAAATGGGATGGGGGGAACCCTCGGATTCGTTGCAGTTGTAGTTGGTCTAGGGGCAATGTTCGGTCAGATGCTTGAAGTATCAGGTGGTGCTGAACGTTTAGCACAAACACTTGTAAAAAAATTCGGTGAAGATAAATCACAATGGGCTCTTGGAATTACCGGTTTCCTTGTTGCCATTCCAGTATTCTTTGATGTTGGTTTTATCATTTTAGTTCCAATTGTGTATGGATTAGCAAAGAAAACTGGTAAGTCTCTTCTATACTATGGAATTCCATTGTTAGCTGGTTTAGCGGTAACACATAGTTTCATTCCGCCAACACCAGGTCCGATTGCTGTGGCTGACTTAATTGGTGCTGATCTTGGTTGGGTTATTCTTTTCGGTGCAATCGCTGGTCTACCTGCAATGATTATTGCTGGACCTCTATTTGCTAAATATATTTCAAAAAAAATACATGTTCTTGTTCCAGATTACATGAATCTAGAAGAAATCGAATATGACAAAGAATTACCAAGCTTTAAATTAATTGCATCATTAATTATGATTCCTTTAGTATTGATTCTCCTGAATACGGTTACAGGTGTGTTATTGGAAGAAGGGAATATGGTTCGTCAAATTTTAACATTCCTTGGTCATCCATTTGTGGCATTAACGATTGCTACAATATTGACATTTGTTTTACTTGGAACAAAACGTGGATATTCTCGTCAAGAAGTTCAAGATATTGCAACAAAAGCATTGGAACCAGCAGGAATTATTATTCTAGTAACAGGTGCTGGTGGAGTATTTAAACAAGTTTTAATTGATTCAGGTGTAGGTCAAGTACTCGGAGATATGATGGCAGGTTCAGCTCTACCACCAATTGTGCTAGCGTTTTTAATAGCAGCAGTTGTTCGTGTGGCACAAGGATCAGCAACCGTATCAATGGTTACAGCTGCAGGATTAATGGCTCCACTTATTTCGATTCTAGGTTTAGAAGGTCCAGTACTTGGATTATTAGTTATCGCCATTGCCTCAGGTGCAACCGTGCTATCTCATGTAAACGACTCTGGTTTCTGGTTAGTTGGACGTTACTTCGGTTTAAGTGTGAAAGATACACTTAAAACATGGACGGTCATGGAAACGATAGTCGGTCTAGTAGGTTTTGGTGTATCATTAATAATAGGAATTTTCATTGCATAAAATAGATGTGGGACGACCTTAATGGTTTTCCCGCTTCTCTTATTTTAGGAGGCTTCAACATGAGTAAATATATGATTGGTGTTGATATTGGTACAACTAGCACGAAAGCGGTGCTGTTCAATAGTGAAGGAAAAGCGGTTAGCCGTTTCGGTGTAGAATATCCCCTTTACACACCAACACCTGCAACAGCAGAACAAGATCCGGAAGAAATTTTTCAAGCTGTTCTTACAGTAATCAAAAATTGTCTAACAGAAGAAAATGTATCAGGTAATGACGTTCGATTTGTTTCCTTTAGTTCAGCTATGCATAGCTTAATTGTTGTTGACGGAGAAGGAACCCCGATTACTCATTCGATCACATGGGCGGATAACCGCAGTGCGGAATATGTAGAAAAAGTGAAAAATGAACATAATGGACATGAGATATACTTGCGCACGGGAACTCCGATTCATCCGATGTCTCCGCTAGTGAAACTCGTATGGTTGAAAAATGAATATAGTGAACTTTTCCAACCGCAAAACAAATTTATCTCCATTAAAGAATATGTATTTTATCGATTATTTGGTGAATATGTTATCGATTATTCGATTGCTTCTGCCACAGGTTTGTTCAACCTAGAACAGTTAGATTGGGATGAAGAAGCTCTTAAGCTTGCGGGAGTAAAACGAGAGCAACTATCCAAACCTGTAAGTACAACAGACAGCATCACAGGATTAGCACCAGAATATGTGAAGCTAACAGGTCTACCTGCCCAAACTCCATTTGTTGTTGGCGCTAGTGACGGCGTGCTTTCAAACCTTGGTGTTAATGCAATTGAACCTGGTGTAGTAGCTGTTACAATTGGGACAAGTGGAGCAATTCGGGCGGTCACCGACAAACCTGTCACCGATCCAAAAGGAAGAATATTCTGTTATGCGTTAACAGATAAGCACTGGGTCATAGGTGGTCCCGTAAATAATGGCGGAATGATCTTTCGCTGGGTTCGTGACGAATTAGCCAATGCAGAAGTAGAAACAGCAAAGCGTTTGGGGAAAGATCCATATGAAGTTCTTACAGAGATTGCAGCTAAAGTACCAGCTGGCTCGAACGGTTTGATTTTTCATCCATACATGGCGGGTGAGAGAGCACCTCTTTGGAATGCGAATGCCCGCGGTTCGTTCATTGGACTTGGTATGCATCATAAAAAAGAACATATGATACGAGCTGTCCTTGAAGGTGTCATCATGAATTTATACAGCGTACTTCTAGCACTTGAAGAACTAATTGGTACTCCAACTCGAGTGCAAGCAACAGGCGGTTTCGCACGCTCAGTTCTTTGGAGACAAATGCTTGCCGATGTCTTTGATCAAGAAGTGACAATACCTGAAAGCTTTGAAAGTTCATGTTTAGGAGCGATTGTCCTTGGCATGTACGGCCTTGGTGATATTTCTTCCCTAAAAGAAGTGGAAACCATGGTAGGAGCGATTCACTCTCACCAGCCAAACGCAGAAGCAACATCTGCTTACCGCGAACTTATGCCGATCTTTATTCGACTACCAAGACTACTAGAAAAAGAATATGAAGCCATTTCAGAATTCCAGAACAAACATTAAGAATATGACAAGACGTGTGAACTGACAACAGTTTTTCACGTCTTTTTATTAGGCTCTTTTCTAAAAGTTTGTTGCTTTTAGACTTATAAAAATCGAGCCTGTCCTATTGATTCCGATGAATATAAGAGATCTTTAGACCTTTTAATCGAATCAAAACGGTTGTTGAAAAATACTGTGGCTAAAAATGGAGCAGACATTGTAATCAAAACGATTAGAAGAAAACAGTTTTTCTTCATTTATGAACCAAGGTATTCCATGTAAATATTACATAACGATCCATATCTTTTGGGATTGTAACAATTTATTACATAAAAAAAGATTAACAACAAATTTGTATGTCAAATAACTTAACATAAATGTAGCCAGTAATAAAAACACTTAGTATTCTAAAGATAATAAGAATTTCAAATTTTCTCATTTGAAGTCAATAATTTAAAGGTGATCTAATACAAACCCTTATAAAACATATTCCCTCATTTTCAGAACTGTTCCTGCCAAGTTGAAAGTAGTAAAACATAACAATAATTACATTATTACCTTTAGACTTCTTAAGCTCCATATGGTTATGTACTACAATTTGTTGATAGGGGAGGGAGATTAGATTGAATTTAACAGTGAACTGTTTTCTTCAAAAAAAAATAGATCATAAAAAAATCATCAGTATAGTTTCAAAAGCAAACCAATTCGATAGCTATATCATAATTGAGTTTGGAAAAAAGACATTAAATGCTAAAAGTTATTTAAGCACAAGTGAGCTTCATGACTTTTTAGGAAACATTAGATTATATGCAAGAGGACATGATTCTAAATTGGCAATAGAATCTCTTCAAACGACATTGAGAGAACAATAGGATATCTATAAAAATGAACTTTTTACTATTTATTTGAAAAATTCCGATTCAAGAAAAGCACAACTGCAAAAGTAGGCAGCTGTGCTTTTTCATTATCAATCCTGGGGTTAATAGATAGCTCCAAGAAAAGGATGTTAATTAAGTTTAAAAACATATTTTATCGAGAAAGCTGAAAAGAAGTTATTAATTATTGAGGTGATAGTATGACAATCGTTTATTCGGTTGAAGTAGGTGATCCAATTAAAAAAGTGGTAATGGGAAATCCCAAAACCTATTTTAAAACCATGTTAGATGCACTAACAGAGGGGTTATATATTGTGGAGAGATTAGAAGAAATGCATGGGAAGGAAATTGTTTTTTCAGAGAAGGAACCGATTATAAAAGGAACAAAAGAGAATTCACTACATATTTGGAGAGGGTATTTAGAGGGTATAACAGAGCCATTATATGTCCAATTGAATATTGAAGAGAATGATAAAGAAAAACAACTTGCTATCCCTAATATCCCTCATACAAAGCTACATAAAGACCAGATATTATTCATTTCTGAGATGGAAAGTTTATTAAATCAAGCAGATGAGGACGATTGCTTGTTCTATCATTAGCTTGTTAAAAATTAATACTTTTAAAAAATCAATTCAGTTGTTGAGTTGATTTTTTGTTTTTGTGCTTAGGTTACTTTTGTAAGAAAAAAACAGTTCACCAATTCTCATATATTGAATAAATATAGTAAAAATCTTTCTTATCAACCCCCTTATTCAGGCAACTCCTTTCGTATTTTAATGAAGTATATAAAAAATCGTTTGTATCCCAATCGTATAAAGAGAATAGCTTGATAAGATACAAACAAAGTAGGGGGCATTATGTTGTTGAAAGAATTCAGTATTTGTTATACTCTCGACGCGGAAGTAAAGTGGGAGGAAATAACAGGAAAATCGGATACTAAAGCAGAGGAAATTTTACAACAGGTGTTACAAAGGGTGACAAATAGTAAAGTCTATACAGTTAAAAACAATAATGAGGAACAAATTATTAATACTTCTTCCATACGATATGTACGTATCTTTGAAAAAAATTCATATGATATAGCCTAATTGAAAAATACATCATTAAAAAGATTTGACCTAAGGTGGTAGTATGGGGAGATTAGAAAATAGACAACAACGAACATTCATAATGAGGATATGGAATCGTGAATATCCCAAAAACATTTTAATTAGGATTGTGTCAATAGCAATAGTTCTCGCTCTAATATGCTTTTTAATTCTCAATATCTTTATTTGGACTAGCGATGTAAGTAATTTAGAAGATCCTGTTCCACAACCAACGATAATCTATGATCAAAAGGGCGCTGTTGCAAGTAAGATATCAAATTCTACGATCGAAGGAGTAAGTATAAAGAAAATTCCTAAAGATGTGATAAATGCTTTCGTTGCAACAGAGGACCAGCGTTTTTATCATCATCATGGTATTAATTATATAGGTATTGTCCGAGCGATGATAATGAATATGATGAGTGGCAAAATAGTAGCTGGAGGAAGTACGATCACACAACAGTTAGCTAAAAATGCCTTTCTCACGCAAGAGCGCACTTATACAAGAAAGTTAAAAGAGCTAATTCTAACAAAAAAAATTGAACGAACTTATACGAAGGATGAGATTATAGAGCGATATTTAAATCGAATTTATTTTGGAGAAGGTGCTTGGGGGATTCAAAGAGCATCTCAAACATATTTTGGAAAAGATGTAAGTCAATTAACATTGAGTGAGTCAGCATTGCTTGCGGGTTTGGTCAAAGCTCCATCTAACCTGTCACCTTTTAAGAATTTCGATAAGGCAATTGAACGTAGAAATATTGTATTGTCATTAATGAAAAGTGAAGGATATATTAGCCAAAACGATTTTGACGAAGCGATGGAACAATCGATCGTGTTATCAACGAATGAAGTTGAAGGATACAAAGGAAAGTATCCTCATTATGTTGATCATATTATAGATGAAGCGATTAATAAATACCATTTAACACCAAATGAAGTACTCTCTGGTGGACTTCATATCTATACAGGATTGAATTCTTCATTACAGAATGCAGTCGAAGAAGTTTATAAAGATGATCAAATGTTTCCTGATAACCAACAAGATCAGTTGATTCAAAGTGGAGCGATTTTTATTAACCCTTCTACTGGAGAAATCAGCGCCCTCGTAGGTGGACGTGGTGAGCATACTTTCCGCCAGTTTAACCGTGCTACACAATTAAAAAGACAGCCAGGATCGATCATGAAGCCATTGTCAGTTTATACTCCAGCTTTGGAACAAAGCTATGATATTTTTGATATGCTAGAAGATAAACCGATTAATATTGATGGATATCAACCTCAAAATTATGATAAACAATTTCGAGGTGAAGTGTCGATGTATGACGCTGTTATTCACTCCTATAATATTCCTGCAGTCTGGTTGCTGCAAAAGATAGGAATTGAGGTTGGAGCCAATGCAGTAGAACGTTTTGGGATCCCGTTAGAACAAAAAGATTCCATTCCTGGTTTGGCTTTAGGTGGGATGAATGAAGGAACTTCTCCTCTGAAAATGGCCCAAGCATTTTCTGCATTCCCAAACAATGGAGTAATGATTGAAGCGCATGCAATCAAACGAATCGAAAACGCGGATGGCGAGAGCCTTGGAGAGTGGGAGAAAAAAGAAAGGAAAGTAACCGATCCTTTAATATCTCAAAAAATGACATTCATGCTCAAAGGTGTTATAGAAGAAGGAACAGGATTAAAAGCACAGATAAATGGAAGAGATATCGCTGGAAAAACAGGTACTACTCAACTACCTTTTTTGACAGAAAATGGGGCAAAAGATCATTGGTTTGTAGGTTACACTCCTCAAGTTGTCGGTGCTGTTTGGTTAGGTTATGACAAAACGGATAAAAATCATTTTCTTACATCATCCAGTAGTATAACGGCGACGGTTATTTTTAAGGAGATTTTATCTAAAGCTGAGAAAGAACTTACTTCAAAAGAGTTCGATTTATCATTACTTAGAAACCAATATAAGAAAAAAGGAAAGAAGAAACAAGACGAAAAATCTTATTATCAAGATCATCACAAAAATGATAAAGCTAAAAAAGAGAAAGAAAAAGAGAAGAAAGAAAAAGAAAAAGAGAAAGAAAAGAAGAAAGAGCAAGAAAAGAAAGACAAGGAATAACTAAATAACTTAAAATTTTCAATAAAGTAAGTTCAACTAAAACAAGCCAAGTTCTTTTATGACTTGGCTTGTTTGTATTATGGTCTAAAAAGATAACTCAACTTACACTTTCTTTCATTTCTGCTTCAACTGTCTTTAATTTAATAACAGTCCAATCCGTACGATAAAATCGAATCATGACACTTACACCAAATACTGTTAAATAAGTATATAAAGAAATCCAAGCGCCAATACTTGATAGCTCTAGCACAAACGTCAACACATAGCTTAAAGGAATAAACAATAACCATCCTAATATGAGGGAGGTTTTTAATAGGAAGGATGTATCTCCAATCCCTCTAAGCCCACCAGCATAGAAGTTTAATAGTCCATCAAAAAGCTGAAGAAACGCTGAAATCATGATTAATCTAGATGCTAACTGATAAACCATGATATCATCTGTATAAATCCGAGCAATAGGTTCTGCAAGTAAAAACTGAATGATTCCTAGAACAAAAAGGAAGATGCTTCCCAAAATTGCTGTGTTTGTACCAGCCTTTTTTCCTTCTAACGGACTCCCTTTACCTATTTCTTGGCCTACTAGAATGGTTGCAGTTGATCCAAATGCAAATGCTGGCATAAATCCAAGACTCATTACGCTTAAGGCCACTTCGTTTGCTGCTAACGCATTTGTACCTAATCTAGTAACAAACGCAGTAAAAACAAACATCGCCATACTCATTGAAAACTCCTGAATACCTAACTTCGAACTTTCACCAAGAATAAGCTTTGATTCAGAGGGATTAAAAGCTACTTTTGAACGTGTTTCATACGTTGAATGAAGGCGTATGAAATAAACATAAGCACAAATCAGAAACGTAACAATTTCACCTATTAACAGGGCAAGCCCAGCGCCATATAGACCTATCTCTGGCATTCCCATATTCCCATAAGTTAAACCATATGTAAGAAAGATCATAATCACATTCCCAGTAATTGCGCTAATCATTGGTGTTTTTGTATCTCCAATGCCTCGAAAAAAGCCATGGAAAACAAAGATAAAGATTGAAAAAATCATAGCGAAAAATCTAATTTGTAAATAATCTTTTCCCTGAACGATCAATTCAGAAGAACTTCCCATCACTCTGAAAATGTCATCCGGAAAAAATAAACCTACAAGAAAAATGAACATACAAGCTATGATACATAGATAAAAGGCAATATAGGTCCGTTCAACACCTTTTTTCATATTATTAGACCCGAAGTTTTGAGCGACTAAATAATTTACTGTATGACCTATACCCGAAAAGATCGCCCAAGCGTTATACATGATAATATTTGATACCCCAACAATTGCGATTGCAAGTGCCCCTAATTGCCCTACCATAATCAAGTTTATTGTTCCTGTAAGAGTCATTGAAGCAAATGAGGCTATAGAAGGAATGGCGAGTAGTAATATTTTTTTCCAGTCTTTTATCATTTCTGGTTCCCCTAATCATTGTTTTGAAATTTATATAAAAGTAATTCACCTATTGTTTTACTCAATTACCCTGAAGGAAAACACCCCATTATTTGATAGTATTAATTATTTTAATGACTAATTTATAAATTGTCCATCTTTAATTGTAAACGTTTACCAACTAAAGGAATACATTTATTGAGGTGTACACCATCCTTCTAGGGGGCATGACCACTATCATTAATCATAGTTTATTTTTCTTCTTCTAAATGTTAAAGGGTTAAACTAAGGTAACGAGAATATATTTAGTATTGTTACTTTCAAGTGACAATCGAAAAAAGAGATGATGATGTTCAAATTCTTGATAAAGGAGTTTTTAAATGACGACATACACTACCAGAAACGAAGTACCAATACATGAAAAATGGAATTTAACTGATATCTATTCAGAGCAAAGCAAATGGGAAGAAGATTATCAGCTTATTGAAAAGATGGCAGAGAAACTAAAAGCTTTTGATGGTGAAATTATAGATGGTAACTCATTATATCAATATCTCAAACAAAAAGAAGAGTTATCTTTTTTGCTCAACAAAATGTATGCTTATGCGATGTTGAAAGTGGATGAGGATACTAGGGAAACCAATGCCCAATCATTTTTAGATCGAGCAAAACAACTTAGTGTGAAAGTTAGCGCGTCAACTTCCTTCTTCATGCCTTTCTTATTAGGCTTAGCTGAAGACACATTAAAAGGATACATTTCTACAGACGAACGGTTAGAATACTTTGAAGAGGATTTAATGGAGTCGTTCCGTTACAAGACACATGTTTTAAGCAAGGAGCAAGAAGAAGTCATTTCCCAATTGGGGGAGGCAATCCAAGCTCCAAGTCACACATTTGGCATGATGAATAATGCAGATATTAAGTTTGGAGAAGTTACCGGTGAAAACGGTGAAAGTGTGGAGCTAACAAGGGGAATGTATGCAAAATTGATCGAAGACGAAGACCGTGAAAAGCGGATAGAAGCCTATAAGGCATATTATCAACCCTATGTACAATTAAAGAATTCTATTGCCTCCACACTTTCAGCGGCTATTAAAAATAATGTGACACTGGCTAAAATTCGTCAATATCCATCAGCGCTAGAAAAAGCTTTATTTGGTGATAAGGTACCGAAAGAAGTATATGAGAATCTTATCACCACAACAAAAAACAATCTAGCCCCACTTCATCAATACTCTAAGATTCGCAAGGAAAAGTTGAAGCTGGATGAACTTCGTCAATATGATATGAGTGTTCCACTAGTAAAAGGAGTAAAACCTGTAATTCCTTTTGAAGAAGCCTATGAAACAATGTGTAAAGCCTTATTACCTCTGGGGGAAGAATATATAAGGATATTAAAAGAGTTTAAAGACGCCCGATATATTGATGTAAGAGAAACACCTGGTAAGCGGTCAGGTGCATACAATCTCGGAGTGTACGGCGTTCATCCGTATATCCTCCTTAATCATCAGGATGATTTAGACAGTTTATTCACGTTGATCCATGAATGTGGTCATGGCGTTCACAGTAAATTGAGTTCACAGTACCAACCACAAATTACCGCCCGTTATAGTATCTTTGTAGCCGAAGTGGCTTCTACTGTCAATGAAGTACTTTTAATTAACTATTTATTAAACAATGAACAAGACACGCAAGTTCGTAAACATTTACTCAATCATTTCATTGACCAATTTAAGGGCACATTCTTTACACAAGTGATGTTTGCAGAGTTTGAGAAGAAAACACATGATATGGCTGAAAAAGGGCAACCCCTGAATGTTGAAGTTTTTAATCAAACCTATGAGACATTGTTCAGGGAATACAATGGAGATGAAATAGTATTCGATGATGAAGTGAAATATGGATGGTCAAGAATTCCACACTTTTATCGACCTTTTTATGTTTACAAGTATGCAACTGGATTTGCTTCTGCCATCCATCTGGCAACAAAGATTCTTGAAGGCGATCAGGAAACACTGAGCTCATATCTAGAATTTTTAAAGAGCGGAAGTTCAGATTATCCACTCGAATTATTAAAAAAGACAGGTGTTGACCTTACAACTCCATTCCCAATAGAAAATTCCCTAAGACGTTTTGGGAAGCTAGTTGAAGAGTTTTCGAAAATATAAGACAACATTCACTGCATTTATATGAAGCTGTTAGAGCCTTACTTCAACAGTTACTTCTAAATCAATCCGATCAAACGAAGAGCCTTTCATTTACTAACCGAATGCTTCTTACCAAGTTATGATGCTGGAGAGTTTCTGAAATTGAAGAAAAAATTAAAAAGCAAAACATAATATAATCCATTTCGGATGAGATTTTAAATTCTTCGTCTTTATTTGAGTCTGTTTTCGCAAAGATTGTTGCTTTTCGTAAATAACTATACTTTACGGATATAGCCTATCTTCGTGCTCTTTTCGCTTATTTACTAAGTGGTATTCTCTTGAAATTGCTTATAGTTTCTACGATAAAAATCCAAAAGCCGATTTTTATAAGTCTAAAGCAACAAACTTTTAGAAAAGAGCCTTATTTGAAGATCGTCTTCCTAATTCTACAAGGAATTGATTAAGTTTATACGCTATTTATATCCGCTTTGCACCCATGCTGGACACTTGAAAAGAATGTGGATGTCTATTTTAGAGTCCACATTCTTTTTTTTATTAACTCAAACTTTGTATCTTAATTAGAAACAACTGTTCGGACTTATCGATTCTCAACTCTTGCCACCCAATAGCCGCAATAGTAATAATCCTCTCTCTTATCCTACCTAGAATAATAAGAAGAATCACACCCCGCCAGTTGATAAAACTAACCTTACTTTATACACCCATTTCTATAATTCGGCATATATAAATAACTATAATCTTTTGAGGAAGGTTTTGTTTTATGTCTAAACTTTTTCTCCCCTAATGGTAATGCCATTCCGTTGAAGTTGTTATGTAAAACAAAAGTAAGAGAGTTGAAAAATGATGAGTATAGAAATGATCATAATGGGATTATTTGTTGGCTTTTTAATAGGTTTAACAGGGGTAGGAGGCGCCGCTCTTTTGACTCCTATTTTAATTGTCGCAGGTATCAATCCGTCTATTGCCGTAGGTACTGACCTTGTCTATAATTCTATTACTAAACTTTTTGGTGCTGTACAACATTGGAAACAAAAAACGATTAATTTAAAATTAGTGAAATATCTTGCTTTTGGCAGTATTCCAAGTGCCGCTGTAGCAATCGGCTTACTGAATTACTTTAACGATAGTTACCTTAATCAAGATCAAATCATTAAAAATGCACTTGGATATGTTCTGATTTTAGTTGCCCTATCGATTATTGTTCGCGTGTTTTTTGATAAAAAGTTAAGGCCAAACCGCTTTCAATTAATGCCAATTGAACAAAAAAAAGGGCTAACGATTTTGATTGGTGTTATATTTGGCTTTATTGTAGGGCTTACATCCGTTGGATCTGGTTCTTTGTTTGCCGTTGCGTTACTTTACCTGTACCAATTAAAGGCCTCAGAGTTAGTAGGTACAGATATTGCGCATGCATTTTTGTTAGTAACGGTTGCTGGTTCGTTCTATTTAGGAGTTGGTAACATCGATTATCCGCTTGTAATGAACCTTCTGACAGGATCGATACCCGGAGTAATTATTGGTAGTTCATTGTCTGCCAAAGTACCGACAAAACCACTTCGAACCATTGTCGCGGTGCTGATCCTTATCAGTGGTATCAAGCTATTATAACCAGAAAAGGAGAAAAAATCGAAGCGGTGACTCATTCGCTTCGATTTTTTTCATTTTGTTTGATGTCTGATAAATAAGATGGCGGAACATTAGTCAATCGGTTGAACACGAAATAGAGCTTGAAATGATTATGATTGGTGCCTACAGTCCGATTAAACTTCCTTGGATAAAATAGATTACCAAAACGTTTTAAATGAATGAGACTATCAAACGGTCAGGTATAGAGTATCCCATAACGCTTCCGGTTTCGAGAAATGAATCCTCTTCCCTAAATGAAGGTGAGAATATTAATATTATGCGCAGCAATATTGGTGGCGTATTTTTTATACGTTGTTTAGCCACTCTAAGAACAACTGTTTTTTATTTCTATAAGGATTTTAGACAAAGGGAGAATTTGAGTTTAAATAGCAGAAAGGAGTTTTGACTTTTGATATTCTTCCAACCGGAGTTTCGCAATCAACAAGGAGAAATCATAAATTTGGTCGATCCAAACGGGAAAGCTGTGGGGTACATTGCCTACTTGTATAAAGGCGATAATGACCTTTATATCATGGGTCAGTTGGATAATGCTGGAGAGAAGCAGAACTTTATCGATATCACATCAAAATTTATCGACGGGCTAAAAAAATCCATTCTCGGAAACGGGGAGAAAGAGCCGAAACTATTTATCCATCTCGGCGGAGAGCAAATTGATATAGATTTAGTAGAAGAAAAAAGTTAATAAAGCTACCTGTAGAACTTCTTCAGACTGTTTTGCATAGGATGATTTCGTAGACATTTACCCATAGGGAGGGACCATTCTGTGAATCATCCTCAAAACACCTGGCATCCAGAGCTTATTGATCCATCAGGAGAAAGGGCCAGCAATTCAGGAGAACTTGGTTTAACTATGTTAATTGATAAAGGAATCAGTATAGCTTTATTTGAAGAGCTCTTACAACTTGCAGGGCAATATATTGATTTTATAAAACTCGGTTTCGGTACAACAGTGTTATATCCCCCTGAACTTTTACAAAAAAAGCTTCTTTTGGCTAAAAAAGCGAAAGTTACCTTATACCCGGGTGGTACATTATTTGAGATCGCCTCTCATAAGGAAGTAGTAAAAGAGTATTTCGATTATTTAAAGAAAATAGGTTTTGACCATCTTGAAATTTCCGATGGTACGATCGAGTTGCCTTCTAGAATACGGCGAAAGTTAATTCACGAGGCTATTGCAGAAGGGTTTACTGTCATAACTGAATGCGGTAAAAAAGCTTTGGGCAGCCATTTTGAAGTAAAAGAATTGGAAAGTACTCTTTATTCCGATCTTGAATGTGGTGCTTCTTACGTGATTGTGGAAGGAAGGGAATCGGGAGAAGATGTAGGCATATATAATGACAAAGGGCTTATTGATTTAGAATTTCTTCACGATATTGAAAATACGATTCCAACCTATATGAGAAATTATCTCATATGGGAAGCTCCACAAAAAAAACAGCAAAACGAATTAATTCATTTTTGGGGAAGGAACGTAAATTTGGGGAATATCCAATTCGAAGATGCCTATAACCTTGAATGCCTCAGAAGGGGCCTAAGATTCGATACTTTCTCAATAGACAGACCTGGACCTATTTTGCAAATCGATTAAACAGGTTATGAAAAACTGGAGTAGAAAGATTCTTTTCACTCCAGTTTTTTAGTTTAATGGTAGACAGTTCTATCCCATCGATATTTCTCCACCATGTCCATATCCAGGAATGCTCCAATGCCAATGCCATCAGGTATTGTTACCGAACCGTTTGTTGGTTGAACTGAAAGGAGGGAAGTAAAAGGATTTTCCATCACATCCCATTCAACGGGTTCAATGTTATCATGATCCATTTTACTCCATGGAGGCAGACAGGCTTGGACAAATAGGGCATATAACCTTGAAAACGGTCCGTCAAATGTATGAGGTGAAGACCGCAATCCAAAAGCTCGGGAGAGATGTATGGTTTCACGATATCCATCTATCCCATTTTCATGCATTACATCAGGTTGAATAATATCAACCACTCCATCTTTTAATAGAGGAAGAAACTGGACTGTTGTCTTTAGATTTTCTCCTCCCGCGACTGGAATTGACAAATTTGCACGCAATAGTTTGTATTCTACCAACCGGTCCATTGGCATTGGTTCCTCAAACCATAACATATTTGACCACTCCCTAAAATAACGATCCCATTTTCGTGCAGTTGCAGCATCGTAACTTTGATTCGCATCAAGTGCAAGTTGGATTTTTTCTTCCAACATGCTCTGGACAGATTGGATGTGAGCTTGATCCTCTTGCAACATTTTTCCGCCAATTTTCACCTTTATTTGTTTAAATCCAATATCTATCGCTTGATCAATTAATTTCAAAGAATGGTTTATCCAGTCATCCTTTACCGAATACGATTGAAACGATGCATAAACTGGGATTGAATCTCTCAATTTCCCTCCCCATAGATCGCAAACTGAAAGCCCCGCTGATTTTGCAACAATTTCTGTAAGTGCCATGCTTATGCCTGAGGCTGCCCTCTTGTTCCATTTTTTTACAACGTTGACAATCTGCATTCTATCTGTCGCTTTTTTGCCTAGTAGATAAGGAATGATACGATCATGAAATCCTTTTTCTAATGTAGGTAGCCAATCAATACATTCTCCCCATCCTTGTATTCCCGAATTTGTCGTCATTTTAAATAAAAAACATGTGCGATATTTCTTATATCCGTTTGCATCACCATAAGGCTCAGGAAGTTTATACAGCAACGGAAAAGTTTCCACTTTTTCAATTTCCAAATGAGTTGCCTGCCTTTCATTTCATAGATGTTAAACAGTAGTCGGTAAGACCCCAGCTTTTTCAAGTATATGTATGGAACAACCGAATGAACCAGCCAAAAATTCTTACTCAGTAAAGTCTAGGAAGGAACAAATCTTTTTTGATAGCATATCCTGTTTTATTTAATCAGAACTAGGATATGAAAAAAAATAACATGTATTCATCCATTAGTTTGAATCAAAAAATTAGTTAAAGGAAAAGGTAAAAAGAGAATAGAAATTAAATAGGAGGAAGAAAAATGGAGGAAAAACAGGGAACGGTTGCCATGATTGCTATAGCTTTTATACCATTGGTAATGGTACTAGGAAATTCTATGTTGGTCCCGGTACTTCCCACCATGAAATCAAAATTGGACTTATCCCAATTTCAAGTCAGCCTTATCATAACGATGTTTTCTCTTGCAGCAGGTTTGATCATTCCTTTAGTTGGCTATTTATCCGATCGCTTTGGTCGTAAGTGGATTATTGTTACTTCATTAGTGGTCTATGGAATCGGGGGAATCGTCTCAGGGTTATCAGCCTGGTTAATGGAAAATTCCTACATGATGATTCTATTCGGACGTATTATTCAAGGAATTGGAGCGGCGGGTACCGCACCTATTGCTATGGCTCTAATCGGTGATTTATATTCTGGGGCACAAGAAAGTAAAGCACTGGGAATTATCGAGTCTTCAAATGGGGTAGGGAAAATATTATCACCAATTATTGGATCTGTCATCGCTCTTATTACGTGGTATGCGGTATTTTTTACCTTTCCTATTCTTTGTTTTGCGACGGCTATCTTTATTTGGTTCAGTGTAAAGGAAAAGAAAAAAATGGAGGGAAAACCTCTTCCTGAGTATCTTGGAGCTTTGAAGCAAATATTTAAACAGAATGGAAAATGGCTGATTCCTTCATTTTTTGTAGGTTCCGTAGGCTTATTTATTCTTTTTGGTGTTTTATTTTATTTGTCAGATGTTTTGGAACAAAAGTTGAAAATTGATGGAATTATTAAAGGGTGTATTCTCGCAATTCCATTGTTGGGAATGGTGGTCACAGCTTATATAACCGGTACTAAAATAAAACAGAACAAACCGTTAATTCGAAAGGTAATGGTTTTAGGGTTAGTGCTTTTAACCGGCTCAATGTTCGTTGTATCTTTCTTTCAACAAATTTATCTTATGATTGGACTTTTAACGCTGGGCTGTATCGGAACAGGTCTTTTGCTACCTTGTTTAAACACATTGATTACGGGAGCCGTTGAAAAAGCAGAAAGAGGAATGATCACCTCTTTATATGGAAGTGTCCGCTTTCTCGGTGTAGCATTCGGGCCCCCTTTATTCAGCTGGTTGATGAGCATTTCACATAAGACAGTATTTTTCAGTATGGCCGGTTTGAGCTTATTTACTTTGATTTTAGCCTATTTTTTCATTAAACCGGAGAAAAGTAAAAAAAGAGAATCAGGAAGTAAACAACAATTTGCAACACTTTTTAAAAAAAGAGAGAAAGTACCTACTTCATAGCATTAAAAAATTTTTGATACTAAATAAATTATTTTCATTAACAAAGCAGTGATTGCAGCTGCCATAAGAGGTCCGACCGGAATCCCACGCAAAAAAACGATTCCGATAATGGAACCAACAACAAGGCCGACGACCATATGAGGTTCAACCCGAAGCATTTCTAATCCTTTTCCGTTCATATATGTAGCAAGCGCTCCTCCTGCCAGGGCAACAGCTCCCGAAAGTGTTGTGAGGAGGAGTAAGATGTCTTTCCCGCTAATTTTACCGCTTGCGAATGGTACTAAAACGGATATCGTTAAAAACAAAAGCCCTAGTTCCAAACCACGCCGTTCCAACATTGGAAAATATCTTTCCAATGAAGACAACTTCAACACCAATAATAAGCTAGCAGCTGTGGCAATTATTGGAGAGCGACCAATTAAGCCTATAATGATTAGAACCACAAGTGATAATTCACCTGAAGACATATTCATTGTCATTCAACCCCTGTCCCAATTCTACTATACAGGTTTATGTATCCGACAAAGAAAGTATTCTATTTCCTTTCGCAATTGGAATAATTTGCGAAATGTCTGTTTGACTGCAGTATTGAATATCTTCTCCATATTGGTTCTCGACCAATCTTTTACCTGTTGTGGTTGTAAAAAGGAGTTTAGGTAATCGGCGAGCCAGCTGAACAAAACTTGCTTCCATTGCATCAGAAAAATCACATGTCTCAATGAAAGGAGCCTGTTTCTTCAATAAATGAACCATCATTCCTGCCGCAAGTCCATCTTCTAAAGCAAATTCATTTCGAGTGCCTGCGCAATAAATTGTAATATCATTATTTTGAACCACTGCTCCTTTCACACAAGCTGAGGCGTTTAGAAAACAACCAATTAACAGCCTATCTGCTTGAGCAGCTTTTTCAATCGCTTTAGTACCATTTGTAGTTATTAAAACAAGGTCTTTTCCCGTGTGGTCTTTTTTCTTAAGGGCAGTAGGTGAATTATTGTAGTCAAATCCATCAATTTTTTTACAATGCCACTCCCCGGCAATGACTGTATTTAAAGAACGTAAAGCAAGTGCCTCATCGGCTGTTCTAACAGGAATTATGGAAGCGAATCCGGAGTCTAATGCTGTTACAATTGTACTTGATGCTCTAAGTACATCAATTACGATTACAGTTCGACCGTTTACATGTTCAGGAGTGATTTCTTCAACGGTTGATACTGTATCAATTTGCATACAATCCCTCTCCTTGTAGACTTTTTAGGCTTATGGACTAAATGTATGACATACTCCATAAAAAATTGATTAATACGTGCAGATAATTTTTAGGGAAGATAATAGATATTGCTTTTTACTAATTAAAAAACTCATATTATTTCATTATTAATAATTTTAAGAAAACATGTCATGTACCAAGGTGTCAATGAATGTATAAATTAGTTGGTAAAACTAATAATAGAACAAACTTTATATAATTCAAATTCAGACATGTGATGAATGGTTCAAAAATCTTTTGTCTAAACTACTATAATAAATAGAAAAATGTAGGTGTAATTATGCCAGAAAATGAATTGTTAGCTGCGTCCGATCTACATATTATTATTACAGCCATTATGATCGGGACTTTTGCTCGCATTATCACTTTAAAGGAGGATTTTCGCCAGTATCCGAGTTATCCAAACGGCTATTTAATTCATTTAATTACTGGATTTGTAGCTGCGTCCTTAGGAGCAGTAGCCCTTCCAGCGTTGTTAAGTAAAAACTTTATAGCAGTAACCTTCTTGACTTTAGCTATCCAACAGTTCCGGGATGTTCGTAAAATGGAAAAAGAAAGTTTAAATGAATTAGAAGAAACTGAATTTACATACAGAGGAAAAGCTTATATTGATGGCATCGCTAAAACTTTTGAAGCAAGAAATTATTTTTCATTAGTAGTAGCCTTAGTTACATCTATAACGATCAAAATAGTCCCAGTTAAAGGATGGGTTAGTATCATAATAGGAATTGCAGTTGGTATAATATTCCTGTTTTTGTTAGTTAGAATATCAAAAGGAAAAACGATTGGTGATATTGCTCAAGTTAAAACCGGTAAAATTGAAGTTATGGGATCTGAACTATTTGTAGATGGGATGTTTATCAGTAATCATTTGGGAAGTGACCAAGCGCAAAAGCTGTTTAAAGATGAAGGAATGGCAGTTGTGATTTATCCGAATGAACACCATTTTCGTATCAACCTAGAAAACTTTGGTCAGTGTCAAGCAGCACTGTTTGAAGCAACTAGAACGTTAGGTGTAAAACGTTATCATTTTACTAGGAGAGACTTTGAAAATGGAAGAGTTGTCGTTGCTCTTGTCCCCATAAAAAAAGATATGGATGCTTTCGTTGAAGTGGTCAAGAAATGTCCATTACTGGAAAGTGTCAAAAAGTCTAAATCCGTCATGAAAACAAACTTGAAAGGAAGATAATGATATGGGAAGAGAGTCAAACACAAAGCCCAACTATGATATTTTAGCTGTTATTACCCTTAATAAGGATCGTGTTCTTTCCGGCAAACCTCTTACACTATTAGCACAGAATGAAGAGGAACAAAAAGAAATGACAGCTGATATTGCTAAAGCCTTAAAAGCAGAAATCGTCAGAATGAAAACGAAAGACTATCTTATCATTAGAGGATAGTGGACCTTCTCTATTTATTTACTTTTTAACTGAATAATCAAATCTTATAAGCATCAAGACTAGACCTACTTAAAAGGTGGCATTACTGCAACAAGTAAAGCTGCCCTTTTTGATAAAATGAACAAAGTGATACATAACTTCAAAACCACACTGGCCTATGTGAGGGAATATCACCTACTTCATTTGAGGAGGTAGTACATTTCTTGTTTAACAAAATATACATAAAACTTGTCGAAAGATTTATTTACCGTACATTATTGAAAGATAGAATTTACAATGTGTCTAATTTGAGTCGAAGTTTATGTAGATAGGGATTTATAGTTCTGGTAAGAAACGTTACTTCTTTCCCAATGCTATTAGAGAATAAGAATATATTTTTTTTTGGACGACCTAATTTTACACATATTTCTCACTAGACTAAATAAAATAAAAGCTATAACTCCTATAATAAAAAAATATGAAACTACTTATGGTGTTTATTACAGTCGTTGTTAGAATAGAAGCTATCGCACAATCACCAACTATTCTAGGAAATGTAGTTTCCACAAGATTTTTCTTATCAAACATGGAAACTATTACGATGCAGGCAAAACTACATCTACCACTAAAGCTTTATTGGCCAAGTTATTATCTGTCTTATCATTGTTCATTTTGTTTTCTTTGCCCTCACTCTAATTCTAATTCCAACTATTCAAGTATTTTTTATCTTTTTTTCGTTATATAAATACAAGAGATCCATACAAGTTTACCTGTATTTTACATAATGATAAGTAAATGGTTACAGGATTTCACAATCTGTATTAGGAAAAGCTTATTTATTCTTATTAAAATGAAACTAGAATTCATAAATTCCAGAAATTTTAGGATTGTTTAAGTTTTTCACTAATATAAATCATCATTAATAAGGTAAAATCTTACCTGTTTTTTTGTGCTTTCTACTAATGATAAACATGTGATGTTCGCACTTATTTCAAGGTTTAATTTGCGAACACAGTGTATATAAAAACTACTAAAGGGGGATAAAATTATGTCAGATTTAGTGAAAATTGGACTTGTTCAAGCCTCAAATGATGTGGATGGTCATGAACCGATTCAGGTTCATAAAGAAAAAGCGATAGAAAAGCATATAAGGCTTGTGAAAGAAGCTGCTGAAAAAGGAGCACAAATCATTTGTTTACAGGAAATATTTTATGGACCTTATTTCTGTACTGAGCAAAATACAAAGTGGTATGACTCTGCTGAAGAAATTCCAAACGGTCCGACAACAAAACAATTTCAAGAGCTTGCAAAAGAATTAGGTGTTGTCATTGTTTTACCAATTTATGAAAGAGAGGGTATTGCTACATATTATAACACTGCCGCCGTTATTGATGCCGATGGAACATACCTTGGGAAATATAGAAAACAACATATTCCACACGTAGGAGTGGGGAACGAAGGGTGTGGATTCTGGGAAAAGTATTATTTTAAACCAGGTAATCTTGGTTATCCGGTGTTTGACACAGCTTTTGCGAAGGTTGGCGTTTACATTTGCTATGATCGTCACTTCCCAGAAGGTGCAAGATTACTAGGATTAAAAGGGGCTGAAGTTGTATTTAATCCATCTGCCACAGTTGCAGGTTTATCTGAATACCTTTGGAAACTAGAACAACCTGCTCATGCGGTAGCGAATGGCTATTATTTAGGGGCAATTAATCGCGTTGGGTATGAAGGTCCATGGAATATGGGTGAGTTTTACGGTCAATCGTATTTGGTTGACCCTCGTGGAAACTTCGTGGCAATGGGCAGTCGTGATAAAGACGAAGTGATTATCGGAGAAATGAATAAAAAGATGATACGAGAAGTACGTGATATATGGCAATTCTATCGAGACCGACGTCCTGAAACATACAGTGAAATGACATCATTATTACCTTAAGCTTTTGTATTCAACACATTAATAAAAAAACATTGAGGTTAACTTGGGAAGAAAAGTGCCAGACTCTTAAGAGTTAGCCTCCCTTTACTATTAATACAAGTGTATTAAATAGAAAAAAGGAGGGGATTGTGTTGACTAAATTAAAAGATTCTTATATTTCTTTAAAAGATTTACCTAAAAACTTTCAGGAAGTTCATCAAGGGCTTTCTAACCGAGAAGCTAACGAAGAAGCAAACCGTTGTTTGTATTGTTACGATGCTCCCTGTATAAAAGCTTGCCCAACTGGGATTGATATTCCATCGTTTATTAAAAAGATTGCATCTGGCAATTTAAAAGGATCAGCGAAGACCATTATGAGTGCGAATCCAGTAGGAGCAAGCTGTTCACGAGTTTGTCCTACAGAAGAACTTTGTGAAGGAGCTTGCGTACTAAATGATTCTACGAAAAAAATCATGATTGGTAACCTTCAGCGTTATGCGACAGATTGGGCTATTCAAAATGAACAAATGTTATTTCAACCAGGAGAAAGAAATGGGAAATCAGTAGCTGTAATTGGAGGAGGGCCCGCTGGTCTATCGACAGCACGTGAGCTTGCTCTATTTGGATTTATGGTTACCATTTTTGAAGCGGAAGAAACTGCAGGTGGTTTAAACACGTACGGAATTGTGTCATTCCGATTACCACAAGTAATTTCTTATTGGGAAGTCAAGCAAGTAGAATCCTTAGATGTAGAAATCCGTACCAACACTCGTGTAGGAAGAGATATCACTGCAAAAGAGATTTTAGAAACCTATGATTTCATTGTTTTAGCTGTTGGAATGGCACATGTACCGAATTTAGGCATTCCTGGGGAAAATAATGATTGTGTCTATGATGCGATACAGTTTGTAAAAGATACCAAAACGAAAGAAATATCTGAAGAATTTGTTGGAAAAAGAGTTGTTGTCATTGGTGCAGGTAATACAGCGATTGATGCTGCTACATGTTCTATTCGACTTGGAGCAGACAACGTCAAAATTTTATATAGAAGATCACAAGAGGAAATGACTGCATACAATTTTGAGTATGAATTTGCCAAGCAAGATGGGATTGAGTTCAGGTGGTTAACTGCACCGAAAAGAATTGTTTCAGAGAACGGAAAAGTAACTGGAATCGAATGCATAAAGATGGAACTTGGTGAATTAGGTGAGGATGGTCGTCGTCGTCCCGTTCCAGTAAAAGATTCAGAGTTTGTTATTGAAGTAGATGCTGTTATTAAAGCAATTGGTCAAACAAGGCATTTAACCTTAATCGAGCAATTTGGTTTAGAGCATGAAGATGGTGTTGTAAAAGTTGATATGACATCTTTTCAAACATCCAATCCAAAAATATTTGCATGTGGTGATGTTGTATTCGGAAAAGGAAAAGGAGAAGCGATGGTTGTAACAGCTGCCCAACAAGGCAAGTTAACAGCCCTTTCCATTCAGAAACAGATCAGTTCAGTAGAAGCATTCTAACCATTTGTTATTTGAAAGGGGAAAGATTATGGCTGACTTATCTATTAACCTAGCAGGAATTCATTCGCCAAACCCATTCTGGCTTGCATCAGCACCACCTACTAACTCAGGCTATCAAGTGCAACGTGCATTTGAGGCTGGCTGGGGAGGAGCTGTTTGGAAAACGTTAGGAGATCCTATTTTAAACGTTTCCTCCCGTTTCGCTGCTGTTAGCTTTAACGGGCAACGTGTGGCTGGTTTTAATAATATTGAACTTATTACAGATCGTCCGTTGGAAGTGAATTTAAAGGAAATCTATGAAACAAAGAAGCGGTTTCCAGGTCATGCTATCATTGTTTCTTTAATGGTCGAACCAAAGCAAGAAAAATGGCATGAGATTGTGAAACGTGTCGAGGATGTTGGCGTAGATGGACTTGAGTTAAATTTTGGCTGTCCTCATGGAATGGCAGAGCGTGGAATGGGATCAGCTTCAGGCCAAGTACCAGAGCTTGTCGAAAAACAAACCTATTGGACAAAGGAAGTAGCGAAAACGCCTGTTATTGTAAAGCTGACACCGAATATAACGGATATCACTGTGACAGCTGAAGCTGCTGTTCGCGGTGGTGCTGATGCAGTTAGTATGATCAACACAATAAATAGCTTAGCTGGAGTAGACCTAGATACGTGGAATACAATTCCACACGTTGCTGGAAAAGGGGCACATGGCGGATATTGTGGACCTGCAGTAAAACCTATCGCTCTTAATATGGTGGCAGAATGTGCCCGAAATCCACGTATAGATATTCCAATTTCTGGAATGGGTGGGGTATCCAATTGGCAGGATGCCGTTGAATATATGCTAATGGGGGCAAGTGGAGTACAAGTTTGTACGGCAGCAATGCATCATGGGTTCCGAATTGTAGAAGACATGATCGATGGATTGAATAACTATTTAGATGCAAGAGGGATTGCTTCTGTTTCTGATCTAGTTGGAAAGGCTGTTCCTAAATTCTCAGACTGGGGGAATTTAGACCTTAATTATAAAGTTGTAGCTCGCATCAATACAGATGTTTGTATTAACTGTAACAAGTGCCATATTGCTTGTGAAGACACATCACATCAATGTATAGATATGTTAAAAAACCCAATTGGTAAGGATTATTTAAAGGTACGAGAAGAGGATTGTGTAGGGTGTAATTTATGTTCCATTGTTTGTCCTGTTGATGGAGCGATTGACATGATTGAGCTTCCAAATGAACTTCCGCCAATGACATGGAATGAGCGCCAAGCTGCACTCCAATCAACTGGATGCGAAGTTAATGTAGTGAAAAAGTAGGCGGGGGGATAACATGAAAAAACTTATAAAAAACGGAACAGTGGTGACAGCAGCCGATACGTATAAGGCAGAAATATTAATTGAGGACGGAAAAATCTCTGCAATCGGAACGAACTTACCTGTCCATGGAGCAGAATTGATTGATGCAAATGGTTGCTATGTTTTTCCAGGGGGAATTGATCCTCATACACATCTTGATATGCCATTTGGTGGGACGATTACAAAAGATGACTTTGAATCTGGAACAATCGCAGCTGCCTTCGGTGGAACAACGACTGTTATTGATTTTTGTTTAACAAACAAAGGGGTTCCATTAAGTCAATCCATTCAAACGTGGCATAATAAAGCAAAAAACAAAGCAGTGATTGATTATGGATTTCACTTAATGATTGGAGAAATCAATGATGACGTAATAAAACAACTAGATCGTGTAATTAATGAAGAAGGTATCACTTCTTTCAAAGTATTTATGGCTTATAAAAATGTGTTGCAAGCGGATGACGAGACTCTTTTCCGAACTCTTATTACAGCAAAAGAGCTAGGTGCTTTGGTGATGGTGCATGGGGAAAACGGGGATGTGATTGATTATTTAACGAAAAAGGCATTGTCAGATGGGAATACAGACCCAATTTTTCATGCCTTAACAAGGCCCCCAGAAGTAGAGGGGGAAGCGACTGGAAGAGCAGCGACCCTTACCGGTTTGGCTGGTTCTCAATTATATGTCGTCCACGTTTCATGTGCTGAGGCTGTTCTAAAAATTACAGAGGCTCGTAATAAAGGCTTTGATGTATGGGGAGAAACGTGCCCACAATATTTAGTTCTTGATCAAACTTATCTAGAAAAACCAAACTTTGAAGGAGCAAAGTATGTATGGTCACCACCTTTACGAGAAAAATGGAATCAGGATGTGCTATGGAATGCACTAAAAACAGGGCAATTACAAACATTAGGATCTGATCAATGTTCCTTTGATTTTAAAGGGCAAAAAGAACTTGGTCTTGGTGATTTTACAAAAATTCCAAATGGCGGTCCAATGATTGAAGACCGTTTGTCCATTTTATTCTCCGAGGGTGTGAAAAAAGGGAGAATTTCGTTAAATCAATTTGTCGATATCACATCTACTAGAATTGCGAAACTATTTGGCTTATACCCTAAAAAAGGTACAATCGCAGTAGGAGCAGATGCAGATCTTGTCATTTTTGATCCAAGCGTTCAGCGTACATTATCTGTTGAAACTCATCATATGGCTGTTGATTATAATGCATTTGAAGGTATGGCCGTAACAGGAGAACCAGCATCGGTATTAGTTCGAGGTGAGTTTGTCATTCGTAATAAAAAATTCGTAGGAACCCCTGGGGCTGGTCAATATTTAAAAAGAGCTAAGTACGGAATATTAAGTTCTTCAGATCAAGATGAAAAACTAACAATTTAAATACGATTAACCTCGACTAGCTTTAGAAAAAGTTATCCCAACCTATATTGCACTCATAGATCTGAACAACTCCGAAAATTGCTTGCTCTATAACTGCAAGCAATTGTTTTATATATATTAACTATTTTCTAAAACGAAAAAGGAGAGTGTTCACATGAGTAATAAGCAAACTTATTTAAAGTCACCTGACCTTTTGCCAATTTCAGAGAAAGATAGGAAAATCACTCCACTGGGCTATTCTTTTATGTGGGTTGGGATGGTTGTCGTGTTAGCAACCTTTGCAATCGGTGGAGCAGGTGTAATGTCTTTACCATTACCACTTGTTTTACTAGGAACCATTATTGGTTCATTGGCAATAGGTATATTCATCTCTTTAACGGGTGATATCGGGATTGAACATGGGGTATCCTTTCCAGTCTACATGCGAGCGCCATTTGGAACGTTTGGAACTCATATCCCTTCCATTGTACGTGGAATAGCCGCGTCTATGTGGTTTGGTATTAATACGTATTTTGGAGCTACAGCCATGAATGGAATCTTAACTATTTTATTTGGCTTTGATAATTGGTTTGTATGCTTCATGCTCTTCGCCATATTACAGCTAATTAACACAGCGCTCGGAATTAAAGCAGTTGAGAGATTTGCAGACTTAAGCGCACCAATTATTATACTAATATCATGCTGGATGTATGTATCATTATCAAATACAGCAGCAGCGGGAGGAAGAGAGGTATGGAGTTGGGTTGAAAATCCAGTGACAGGTGGAGCCGCTTTTACGGCATTTCTAGTTGTTATTTTTAGCAACATGGGATTCTGGGCTACTCTTTCAGCTGATATTCCTTCCATATCTCGTTTTATAAAAGCACCTAAAAATGAAAAAAGATGGTTTAAACGAAATAAATACTCATTAATTGGTAACTTAGTAGCATTACCGTTAACTCAGGCCTTTATGGTTGTCATTGGTGGAGTGGCTTATATTGCTGTTATGAACTATGATCCTGTTATTGCTTTACAAGAAGCAGCTAGTGGATTTGTTTTAGGAATCTTACTACTTATGATTGTATTAGCGCAATGGTCAACGAATATTTCAGCCAATATCGTTCCAGCAGCTACCATTTTTTCTAACGTCGGTGGCCCCAGATTCCCATTCTGGGCAGGGGTTGTGACAGCAGGGATTGTGGGGACAATTGTTCAGCCTTGGAATTTATTTGGGGTTATTATACCAGTTCTATTATTTGTCGGAGGAATACTATCGGCCATTGTTGGTATTCTTGTTGCAGACTATTACTTTATCCGTAAACGCAGAGTAAATGTACCAGAGCTATACGAACCGAACGGACAATATAAATATATGCATGGTGTTAACGTAGCAGGATTTATTGCATGGATTGCGGGAGCAGTTTCCTCCTATTTTGTTCCTAGCTATTCGTTCTTAATTGGATTCGTCGTAGGGTCAGCTTGTTACTATGTACTAGCAAAATATTGGTGGTTCGTGAAATACAAACAAGCTGAAATCGAAGATCCAAGTGATGAAAAATACTTAGGAATTTCAGTGGGGCGTGATTGGGTGATCGATGATGTAGCTGTTGAGACACCGTTAGATACACAAGCTACTGATGGTCCACCTGTAACTACTTGAGACTTTTCAAGCAAAAACATCTTTTAACTTTTTCTAAAATCAATGTACAAAAGTAAGTATGTTTTGGGTAGGGGGAGAGTACTTTGTCTGACTATCAACAGTATTTATCAGAGAGAGAGAAAATAGATTTTCTGATTCAAAAAGGGTACCGTATTAAAGGCGTTTTAGAGAATTTAAGTGGTGCGTTCGTACAATTTGAAAAAGGGAAAGATGAAGGGAAAGAAACTGAAACCTTACACATATTGACCGCTGAAGCAAGAAAGTATTTTTCAGTAATGATAATGAATCAAAATCAAGGCTGCTAGAGGTCATAAAGGGATTGGTCGATTTAAGACCGATCCTTGTTTTTTCAACTTATAAGGGGGGAATAAGATGTCTCTTACAAAAAATGATGCATTCTTATTAAAGAATTATATAGGTGGCCAGATGGTAGATTCAATAGGTCAACAGTCAATACAAGTATTAAATCCCGCAACAAATAAAACCCTTGTAAACGTTCCGATCTCGACAAAAGAGGATGTTGATCGTGCTGTAAAAGCTGCAAGAGAGGCATTTTATTCTTGGAAGAATACCCCTGTTCCTAAACGAGCTAGAATTTTATTTCATTTTCATCATTTATTAACAATAAACCATGAGAAGCTTGCAAAATTAATTGTCCAAGAGAATGGAAAAGCATATAAAGAAGCATACGGAGAAGTACAACGCGGAATAGAATGTGTTGAGTTTGCAGCTGGGGCTCCAACACTAATGATGGGTGAGACACTACCTGGAATTGCTGAGGAGATTGATTCGGAAATGTTTCGCTATCCATTGGGGGTAGTAGGTGGGATTACCCCTTTTAACTTCCCAATGATGGTGCCTTTATGGATGTTTCCACTTGCCATAGCTTGCGGAAACACATTTGTACTAAAACCATCTGAACGGACACCTATTTTAGCCAACAGATTGGCAGAATTGTTCACAGAAGCAGGTGCACCAGCTGGTGTTTTAAATGTCGTTCATGGTGCACATGATGTAGTGAACGGTTTACTTGAACATGAAGATATTGCAGCTATTTCCTTTGTTGGTTCAAAGCCTGTTGCGAAATATGTGTATGAAAGAGCAGCGGCAGAAGGAAAACGGGTTCAAGCATTGTCTGGAGCAAAAAATCATCACTTTGTCATGCCAGATGCAAATATTGAAAAAGCAGCGCAACATATCATTGCTTCTGCCTTTGGAAGTGCAGGTCAACGATGTATGGCTTGTAGTGCGGTAGTAGTCATCGGTGATAACGTTACTTTTGTAGAAGAACTACGCAAAATGGCAAATGAATTGATCATCGGGAACGGGATGGATGAAGATGCACTACTAACACCGGTTATTCGACAGGAACACAGAGAGAAAGTATTAGGTTACATTGAAAAAGGTATCAAAGAAGGTGCATCTCTTATACGAGATGGACGGAATGAAATGGATGAAATGCCTGAAGGGAATTTCCTTGGACCAACGATTTTTGATCATGTTACCCCAGAAATGACCATTGCAAGGGATGAGATCTTCGGACCTGTATTAAGCCTTCTTCGTGCAAAAGATTTGGATGAAGGATTAGAGCATCTTCGCAAATCTCGTTATGGAAATGGGGCAACCATTTATACGAAGGATGCAAAAGCAATTAGAAAATTCCGTGAGGATGCAGATGCAGGAATGCTTGGGATTAACGTAGGTGTGCCAGCCACAATGGCATTCTTCCCATTTTCAGGATGGAAGAATTCTTTCTATGGTGATTTGCATGTCAACGGGAAAGATGGCATAAACTTCTTTACTCGTAAGAAAATGATTACAGCACGTTTTGATTTTTAAGCGTACAAAGGAGGTATAAAGATGGCACATACAGAGCATCAAGATGACATTTTATCTAAGGATGAAAAATACGTTTGGCATTCGATGAAACCATATAGTCCATCTAACACAATGGTTGCTACAAAAGCTGAAGGCTCATGGGTAACAGATTGTGATGGAAAAAGGTACATTGATGCGATGGCTGGTTTGTGGTGTGTGAATGTTGGTTACGGTAGAAAAGAATTAGCAGAAGCAGCATATGAACAGTTAAAGGAAATGGCTTACTTCCCATTAACACAAAGCCATGTTAAAGCTGTTCAACTAGCTGAAAAGTTGAATGAACTGCTCGGAGATGATTATGTCATCTTCTTCTCCAATAGTGGTTCAGAAGCAAATGAAACCGCCTTTAAAATAGCACGTCAATATCATCAACAACGTGGGGACCACCATCGATACAAAATTGTAGCAAGATATCGAGGATATCATGGAAGTTCAATGGGTGCCCTAGCCGCAACTGGTCAAGCTGAGCGGAAATATAAATATGAACCTTTAGCACCAGGATTTATTCATGTAACTCCACCTGATGTATATCGTGATGAGGATGAACACATAACGAATCCACAAGAATTAAAATCTGTAAAAGAAGTAGATCGCATTATGACTTGGGAGCAAAGTGAGACGATTGCAGCTATGATCATGGAGCCAATTATCACAGGTGGAGGGATTTTAGTCCCAAATGATCATTATATGAAAGGTGTCAAGAACTTGTGTGAAAAGCACGGGGCACTACTTATTGTTGATGAAGTAATTTGTGGTTTTGGTCGTACTGGAAAACCATTTGGATTTATGAATTATGGGGTAAAACCAGACATTATTACGATGGCAAAAGGAATAACAAGTGCCTACTTACCGTTATCGGCTACAGCTGTTCGTAGAGATATATATGAAGCATTTAATGGCTCTGAACAGTATGAGTTTTTCCGTCATATTAATACGTTTGGAGGAAATCCAGCTGCATGTGCTCTTGCTCTAAAAAATATTGAAATCATGGAAAAAGAAAATCTTTTCGAACGTTCACGTGAGCTTGGTGAAAAACTGTTGAATACATTAAAAAAACGTTTACAAAACCACCCTTACGTTGGTAATGTTCGTGGAAAAGGCTTGTTAGTTGGTGTAGAGTTAGTTAGTGATAAGCAAACAAAAGACCCACTTGATGTAGGGAAAGTAAATCAAGTGATCGGTACTTGTAAGCAAAATAGTGTGATTATAGGTAAGAATGGAATGACAGTTGCTGGTTTTAATAACGTGTTAACTTTATCACCACCATTAAATATTGAAGAAAAAGATTTAGATTATGTTATTGACACCTTGATCAGTACACTCGAACAAATAAAATAGTTTTATTTCACTCGTAATCTAATACATGGTTACGGGTATTTTTTATAAGGGAGATGATTATGAGTTACATTCAAAATCTCTTACATATATAAAACTTATTTGCTAAAATCTAGCTAATTAACAACTCCAAAATGGATCTTTGAATAAACTGATTTTATTAATAAACTTGAATAAAACACTGCCCATTTTCTGTATTAGGGCAGTGTTTTGCGAGAAAGAGTTAAAACAAATTTAAAGAACTATTTTATGTTAAATTTTTTATAAGTTTTGAAGTTAAAATCGCCATAAGGATCGTATTACTTATCATACCTATTAGCATCTCAGACGCTGCTATAGCATTTGAAATTAAGCCTATTGAAGTGATATCCCCATAACCTGTCGTTGTAAAAGTTGTAATACTATAATATAGAAAATCATTACCAGAAAGATGATCACCTGAAAAACTAAAAGCCTTTTTGCCTTTAATAAGATAAATTAGCAAATATAGATTTGAATATGTAAATAAGATTAAGCTCAAAAGTAGACCAGATCCTACGCATATATTTGACAAGCGTTCGTCTGTTTTAGGAATTAATATTATAAATTCAACTAACAGATACAAACAAATGATTAATAATAGTAGTAGTACGACACACAATACATAAATCCATACTTTTTGTTTAAAGTGTAAAAATGAATTTACTAATAGCAAGATAACTACTAAGACATTTAGAAATAAGTAGGAATATAATTTTTCTTTATTAAATTCTCTCCTAAGAAACCGTTTTTTCATAGTTACTCCCTAAAAGTATTATTTATTTTATCTTTTCCATTTAATTTAAATTCAATCGGTAAGTGAGATAACTCGTAAAAAATATCTAAACAAATTAAGATCTTAGTACGAATGTATTTATTTTTATGAAGACGGTTCATTACTTTGAAAAATACGATAAGAGGGGTGAAAGGTTGTCTACATTTATCATAAAATTCCCGGTCCACACCACCACTGGACCGGGAAAAATACTATAATATAGATTTAGAAGTTACACCGCACTGAACTTCAATCATATCATTAAATAAAGATTGAAGCTGTTTGGTTACCGGACCTGGCGTGCCATTTCCTATTTTGCGCTTATCAATCTCGATTATCGGCATAATCTCTGTTGTCGTTCCTGTTAAGAAGACTTCATCTGCATTCATCATTTCTTCGATAGTAAATGTTTCTTCATTAATTTCTAACCCATTTTTTCTACTCAACTCTAGTATTACCTTCCGTGTAATCCCGTTCAAGATCAAATTAGTCGCTGGATGTGTTTTTATTTTGCCATTCACAACAATCGATACGTTGGATGAGCTTCCTTCGGTAACTGTAAAGTCTCTATGCTGAATGGCTTCAAAGCAGCCAGCCTCTGAAGCCTTTTGCTTTGCAAGTAGATTAGGTAGTAAATTCAAGCTTTTGATATCACATCTAAGCCAGCGAATATCTTCTACTGTTATAGCTGTTACACCTTTTTCCATAGCTGCTAATGGGATCTGCATTTCACGGGTGTAAGCCACGTAAACAGGTTCTGCATCTATACTAGGGAACAAATGGTTCCTTTGTGACACGCCCCTGGTAACCTGAAGATAAATAATTCCAAACAAAAGCTTGTTCTCCTCTACAAGCTTCAAAAGTTGCTTCTTCATTTCCGAAATCGAATAAGGAATCTTTATCTGTATGCTGTCGGCACTTTCAAAAAGCCGTTGCAAGTGCTCATCTCCTGTAAACAGGGAACCGTTATATATCCGGATTACTTCGTAAACACCGTCCCCAAATTGGTAACCACGGTCTTCAATGTTAATACTTATTTTCGATTGTTCTGTTATCTTACCGTTATAGATTGCTTTTTTCATGTTATATGAACTCCTTTAAACTATTTCAGATTTTTATTATTAATATTGTATCTGTGGAAAATTCCGGTATTTATATTTTATCATAATCCTAACAAATATATCTTTTTAGCAGAACTGTTATTCCAGGGAAAAACCATAAAATGACAAAATAGTAGTATGAGTAATAAACCTAGAGGATGTGTTGTAAATCAAAATGAGTAACGAATTTATAATCAGAGAAATTTATTGAAGGTGAATGTAGTAAAATGAAGTGTTATTTTTCAGTTGTTTGTAGAACCGAATTGTATAACTATTTAAATTGTAGAAAGGACTTCATCATGATTGGTATCCTTCTGGCATTAATCCCAGCTTTAGCTTGGGGAAGTTTAGTCCTGGTAAGTGTGAAATTAGGAGGGACTGCATATAGTCAAACATTAGGGATTACGATTGGTTCATTATTATTTGCAATCGTCATTTTTTTCTTTACTGAACCAGATTTAACGCCGCTTGTTTGGTCGATTGGAATAGTCTCGGGTCTACTTTGGACACTTGGACAATTAAACCAATTAGCTAGCGTTAAATATATCGGTAAGTTTCCAGGAAGGAAAAGGCTGATTTAAAAAACATAAAGACTGATAATCGTATGATAATTCATCTTGATAATCTACTAGTGCGCTAAAACAGGAAATTGAATGACCATTTATTGCACTAGAAAAGAAAATATTAACCTCAAATTCATTTTATTAAAACCAAGTAATATTTTTGCTTGGTTTCTACGTATTCCTTTCGCTACACAATCTAGTTTGTTCAAATCTATTGTTTAATCCCAAGTATCATTATTATTTGTATTGTTATATTTCTTTAAAGGAAATGTTAAAAAAGTTAGGAAGGAAAGACCACGATTCTCTAAGGATTTTATCATTATTTATAAAATAAAAACTCTTTTTTGATTATTTGAAACATTTTTTAGCCACCCTTTTGGTTTATCTGATTGAAAAGTCTTGTTACATAATGCTCAATTTTCTCGCTTATACTCATTCATCCCTTAACATATCTTTATAAATCCTTAATAAAAGATACTTATAATAAATGTCGATTAAAGGTTTTATTCAGAGGGGGAAAACCATAATGAATGAGAGACCAATTGATGAATTGATTAAGAAATTAAATGTTGAAAGCTTTGAAAAGAAGGAGTTTAATCGTCGTAACTTTCTTCAGGGAGCCGGTAAAATTGCTGGGCTTTCGCTAGGATTGACAATAGCACAGTCAATAGGTTTGGGTGAATCCAGGGTTAATGCTGCACCGAAGTTTCAAAACTATCCGTTTACACTCGGTGTTGCATCCGGTGATCCGCTTTCCGACAGTGTTGTATTGTGGACAAGACTTGCTCCAGACCCGCTTAATGGTGGTGGGATGCCGCAACAAACAGTACCTGTCAAATGGGAAATCGCGAAAGATGAGCATTTTCATCGAATTGTAAAACGAGGAACGGAATTAGCGATTCCAGAACTTGCCCACTCTGTTCATGTTGAAGTGGATGGATTAGAATCGAATCAGATCTACTATTATCGTTTTAAAAGTGGTCATGAACTAAGTCCTGTAGGAAAAACAAAAACACTTCCAATTGCTGGTGCGAGCATTGCCAGTATGACATTTGCTTTTGCTTCCTGTCAACAGTATGAACATGGCTACTATACAGCTTATGAGCATATGGCCAAAGAAGAACTCGACCTCGTCTTTCATCTGGGAGACTACATTTATGAGTATGGACCAAATGAATATGTAGCGGGAACTGGTAATGTTCGTACCCATAGCGGTCCGGAAATTATCACACTTGAAGATTACAGAAACCGTCATGCCCAATACCGTTCAGATGCGAATCTGAAAGCTGCCCATGCTGCGTTTCCGTGGGTAGTAACGTGGGATGACCATGAAGTCGAAAACAACTATGCTAATGTCATTCCTGAGAAAGATCAGTCTGTTGAAGAATTTATCAAACGTCGCGCAGCTGCATATCAAGCTTATTACGAGCACATGCCACTCCGTAGAACATCTTTGCCGCACGGTGCTGATATGCAATTATACCGTGATTTTACTTATGGCAATTTAGCATCTTTCTATGTGCTTGATACACGCCAATACCGTGATGATCAGGCAAATGGTGACGGAACAAAACCACAAACGGAAGAATCTCTAAATCCAAACCGTACAGTTCTAGGAAAAGAACAGGAAAAATGGCTTCTAGGAAATCTCGGCAATTCAATGTCTCACTGGAATGTGCTAGCACAGCAAATTTTCTTTACTCAACGGAAGTTTGGTACAGACACGACACCAACATATAGTATGGATTCTTGGGACGGCTATCCAGCCACTCGTAATCGCATAACAGATCTCGCCAATAGTAAAAACATCAATAATGTGATTGTCCTTACTGGAGATGTTCATGCAAGCTGGGCATCAAATATAATGACCGATTTTAATAATCCAAACTCTAAAGTCATTGGAGCAGAATTTGTTGGGACTTCCATTACATCCGGCGGAAACGGTGCTGATAAGAGAGCTGATACTGACCGCATCTTAGAAAGAAATCCACATATTAAATTCTTTAACGACTACCGCGGTTATGTCCGCTGTACCATCACACCAGAAAAATGGCAAGCTGATTACCGTGTTGTTCCATTTGTGACAGAACCGGGTGCTGCTATTTCGACAAGAGCTTCATTTGTTTATGAAAAAGACGGCATGGGTCTAAAAGAAGTCGAGGCCAATGCAGTTCCACAAGGCGTTAAAGTTTCGAAGGAAGTAGAAGAAGACCGTAATCTTGCACATGGACGTGCTCATGAAAAACAAATGGAGAAAAAACGAGAAAAAGTAAAAAAATAATGTACCTCGAATTCATTCATTAAAAGATTCATATTTTAGGAGTTGAACTATATGATTTCAAATATCGGAATTCCAGGCTTAGTGTTAGTACTTGTTATTGCTTTGATTATTTTTGGGCCTTCCAAGCTTCCGGAAATTGGACGTGCTTTTGGACGTACATTAACAGAATTCAAGAGTGCGACCAAGGGATTAGTATCAGATGGAGTTAAAGAGGAAGAGAGAAAGCATGAGTTAACAACTGTTGAAAAGAATCAAGATAAATCAGCAGTTTCATAATTAAACTCAATCGTACTCTTTCTATTTCAACAAGAATTTATTAAGTATATTTATTTAAGCCTAGAACCCATGCTAGACACTTAAAAAGAATGTGAATCTCATATTAGAGTCCACATTCTTTTTTTAGCAATAATCGAATTTTATACTTTATGTAGCTCAGTGAAAAATAATATTCACTGAGCTTTTTGTTTTCTATTTTTGAAATTAGGCCTGTTAAAATGCATTTACAAGGTAAACAACCAGCATATCCTCTCATACACCTATTCTTTTACCCTTCCATAGAATTACGTTAATTTCGAAAAGGTGTTTTTAACATGAATAATAGAGAATGTAAAGTGAAACGCATTATAGAATAAGTTGGTTAAGAAGTATTCACCAAATAGGCTAATTAAAATCAAAAGCAAAGATACACTTTGAAGTGTTACAAAATTTTTAACATGCCATAGACATTCCATTAATTTTAGATGGGGGAATTGGAATAGCACAACTAGCTGATTATTAAATATAGAAATAAGTATCATCTACCTAGCTGTATTGGTAAATTGTATTGATATGAAAAAAAACCGAATATCAATAATCACCTATAAATATATTCGTAAACAGGAGGTGTTTATTAATGGATGATTATATACGACTAAACAAAATAAGAAAAATAGCAAATGAAATATCATATCAAGCAAAGGATTCGGCTTATCATAATGATGAGTACAGGTTAAAACGAGGACTTGAATATGTTAGTCGATCCTTAGGGATGATTGCTGAGATAGAATGGATAGAATAAAAGGAAACAATGATACTTATGTTTCTTTAGATTACGTTGAAGGCAAGTTAGGGCTAGCATTGGATTTTATAATGAACCCTACAAAAGATGACAAATTTATCGATAAACCCGGACTGTATGTAATTGATGATAAGAAATGAAAGCATGTTTATGAGGTGCTTTATTTTTTGGAGTAAGAGCCATTGAAAACCTTAGGCTTAGAAATCTCACATAAATAGTAAAAAAGAGAAAAAGATACACAAGTCATGACACCCATAATATATAAAGCTCAGTGGAAAATAACAATCACTGAGCTTTTGGAGTTTTCTATTATTGTTCAATGTTTCTGTGTTTTTGTGATTACCTTTTCCTAGAGCAATATGAAGCTCCAACAAAACATTCTAATATACTGAATTCAATATATTCGAGATTGAAAATATTTGTTATAATGTTATGATGTGCAATTAAACAAAATTCAAAGGAGCTAAATTTGTGTCAAAACCCCAGTCATTATGGACAAAAACTTTTATCATTATTATGTTAGCAAACGCATTTGCTTTTTTCGCTTTTGATATCCTTTTACCGACGCTGCCCCTTTATTTATCAAAGCATGGGGGACTTGATGTTTCTCAAATTGGAGTAATTATTGGAAGTTTTACTTTTTCAGCCATTATCATCCGTCCTTTCACTGAAATTTTTACAGATAAATTTGGAAAAAAGAAAGTGTTATTCGTCTCAATCCTCATTTGTTTAATCTCCACTCTTGGCTATTATTTTGGTACAAGCTTTAGTCTTGCTCTTTCCATTCGTATACTACATGGTTTCGGATTTGGTCTCGCTGTTACGATTCTTTCCACATTAGCCGCTGAAATTATACCGAAAGATAAAAGAGGAGAAGGGATGGGGATGATAGGTAACGGAACAACCGTCGCTTTAGCACTATCACCATTTGCTGGGTTATGGTTATTTCATTCATTCCATCCTTTACTATTATTTGTGACTGCAGGAGTAAGTTTACTTATCTTCCTGTCGTGTGTTTGTTTTATTTCATTTCCTGAAAGAGATAAAAGGACCATTCAAAAAGAAACATCACTACTAAAGTCTCTAGTTGAACCTTCTGCAATTTTCCCTTCCTTCCTGATGCTTCTGTTAGGGTTTTGCATTGGTGGTGTCATTAGTTTTATGGCACTATATGGAAAAGAATTGGGCATTGAGGGAGTTGCATGGTTTTATTTTGTTAATACCGTGAGCGGGTTCCTTATCCGTTTCATTTCAGGAAAAGTTTTTGATCGAAAGGGCCATGCTTGGGTGTTAATCCCTGGTTCTATTTTAAATATTTTCGGATTCATTTTATTATATCAAGCTACCACTTTAAGTGACTTACTAATTGCCGCGTTGTTATACGGAATGGGTACAGGTGCATTATTCCCTTCACTTCAAGCTTGGACATTGAATAATACAACTCAGGAAAAATTCACCAAAGTAACAGCTATGTTTTTCAATTCTTTTGATTTAGGAATTGGGGGAGGCTCTGTTTTACTTGGCTTGATTGCTGCAAAAACGAGTTATGGCTCAATTTATCTCGTTTCAAGTTTCGTCATGATGTTATTTCTTATTGTTTATAGTTCCGTTTTATTTATTAATAAACAAAGTTATGTGAAAGTAAACAAAAAGAATATAGAGAATATATCATAAATTAGCAGCTAAAAGGATCTTCGACTGTAAGATCCTTTTTTCATTACCTATAAGTACGTTTATATAAACTAAAATCAGTGGGGTGTACCAAATGATTTTTCCATTATGAAGTATTTAGTCCAGTATCCATTTAAGGAGAGGCAGTATAGAGTTGTTATCAAAGAAAGCCTGTATTCAATTCGGATCAGGCTTTTTTTCGAATATAAATGATTTCTCAGGATTAAAAACGTAGCTCATTAGAAAAATAAAGAATGTTTGAGAGAAAAAGAAACGACATTTTTTTGAGGGATATTTGGAGAAAGATACAAGATTTTTAAATTATGCTCGTTTTATTGATATTTTAGCATTGAGTATCGGATGATGTATGGATGAAATTTATATACTTCAAACGATTCCATAAACAATGAATCGATAATGAACCAAAGTTTAGTAGAGCGTTGGCATAATGATTGTAGAAATATATTTGCGGAAAATTCCATGTCACATTTTCTTACGTGAAAATACAAAGATTGTAGAGATGCTGGTATATTAGTTTAGTGGAAAATCAAAAAGGAGAGGTTACAATGAATAAAAAAAATATCAATACTTTTTCTTTTTTTATACTCGTTTTAAAAGTGGCATTCTCTAAATGATCCCCTGTTTTATATTTATAATAATTATGTTTGCCTAAATAGATTTTACGTTAGTTACTTATCTGCGCACGTTACATATAGACAAGAGAATGTAAAAAGAAATTGTAAGTCTATCGATCGTGTAATCAAATTGGAAGGTTGGTTTTAATGGCGTATATTAAACCTGGACAAGTATTAGAAAGCATGATTCAGACAGGCACTAGAAAGTCAAACCAGTCAATCAAACATCTTCTTTTAGGGGGGGCATTGTCAGGAGCATTGCTAGCCTTTGCGACGACATTAGCCTTTACCGCGACAACTCAAACAAATCTGGGGATTATAGGGGCGCTGGTGTTCCCCGTAGGTTTTGTAATCATTGTTCTACTGGGGCTTGATCTTGTTACTGGAAATTTCGCTCTTATACCGGTTGCAGTTCTAGGGAAAAAAACAAGCTTTTGGAAAATGATTGTTAACTTTTTTTGGGTGACGATTGGGCACATACTGGGATGTTTATTTTACGCAGTATTATACTATATTGCTGTTACAAATATGGGTAATGCTCCTATTGATAAGAACGCTGTTGTTCAATTGATAATCAAGACGGCAGAGACAAAAACAATTGGGTATGAAAAGTTTGGAATTGATGGACAAATAACGGTATTTGTCAAAGCAATGTTATGTAACTGGATGGTAACTCTCGGTGCGGTTATGGCAATGACCTCCAAGTCTACAGGAGGCAAAATCGTTGCGATGTGGCTACCAATCTTTACATTTTTCGCTCAAGGTTTTGAGCATGCGGTTGTTAATTTATTTTTAATACCGTCTGGAATAATGTTTGGTGCGAATATTTCAATCACTGAATGGTGGCTTTGGAATCAATTTCCTGTCTTATTAGGAAACCTTACGGGTGGATTTCTATTTACAGGTTTATTACTATTTCTAATCTATAAAAACGATATCGACTTTGTAAAGAAAAACACGGCAGTATTTAAAAAAGATTATGCAAAAGAAGCTTAACGGATTTATATGTTAACAGGAGTGTCGTTGAAAAGAAAGATGTGACACTTTAACTTTAGCCCTCCACAAGAATAGCCCTCCATAAGGAGGGCTATTCTTGTGGAGGAACACCGACTGTTTCTTGTGATGATATTTGTTTTTGTGCTTCAACAACATGGTTACGTTCATTAACTTCATTATTGTGAGGTTCTGTTCGGGCTAGAGATTCTGCATTCATAACTACCTTAGATTTTACTTTTGGCCTTGCTGTCACTGAACCGTTTGTTACAAAATTTGTCAATTAAATATCCCCTTTGCAAGTTTTTATTGTACTTTCATCTTTAGATTGCCCTTAAAAATTTTTATTAACATATTCATGTTTCAAGGGTGTCATTACTCATGTGAATTGTTTGAGTTTATATTAAAAAGTTAAAGAGAAAGGGAACGAAGGGAAAAACAAGCAAAAGAAATAAAAAAAGGCGCTATACTTTTTCCCTCTGTTTGATCTTTCTCAAACAGAGGGAAAAGAGGTGCCAACCCGAGCAGTGAAAATGCTTGAAGGAGGAGGGGACTATCAGAATTTATATTTAAGGATAATAATAAAAAATACAGCTGAATAAACTACTAAAATTAATTCAATACAGTAGCGATTAACATATCTGATTGATACACGCATTAGTAACTAGTTTTTAGAATCACAAATCATCTAAGAGCTAGGACATCATCTATAAATAAAGGGAGAAAGGCAGAATATATCTTCTCACTTTAACAGGGATGATTAAGATAGGAAGAGCAGTACGAAGTATTCTAAAGATATTTTGAGATGTATTTGAGCATTTTATCAAGTTTTATAAAGAAACACAGTAAAGCCAATATGTTTTAATTACTGAGTTTAATTATTGATTTGTGAAGTTTGAATATTTATTTTATATTATCAAAACCAGCTTAGTAATTATTCCATACAATATCCCTAGTAAAATTGAAGAAAGGGTTCCTAATAAAAAATATTCTGAGAAATCTCTATCATCCATCTGTTTAAAACGTGCTAGTGATTTTGCAGCAACAATAAATGCTATTGAAGTAAATGCTCCATTAACTATTAATACTATTACTAATAATCTTTCCAAATATCCAATTATTGCCCCTCGTGATAGATCTTGCTTTTTAGTTACCATATAAGAAAATTCTTCAGTAATACTTGGCTTTTTATTATTGTTTAAATGTTCAATATCATTATGTATGTCTTTTAGTACATATTTTCCCTCAAATAAAGCCAAGTGTTTTGGTACGATTCCTAGTAGAAGTCTAATTAAATGCCCACTCACAGTTGTTGAAATAATAAACATGATAACTAAAAAAAGGAGTATATTAATGGATGATATATTAGGGTTATTACCTTTCACTAGTTGCAGAACTAAAAACAACCTATCTAAATTATATGACAAATCCATTTTTAAAAAGGTACAACAAACCAGTAATAATGATCCTATATGGAGAAGTTGATCTATGATAAAAAAGTTAAAATCTAACAAGGGTTGATTAGATACCTTCTTTATTTTCTCTGTTAATTTTATTTTTAGCTTATCGATTATATAATGGAATAATATTATTACAATTGTTGAGCATAGTACCTGAAGAATAAAGTTATCTAATGTATCACTAAATAGATACATTAATACTAAGGTACTAAAGGTCAAAATCGAATGGTGAACCAAATGCCTTTTTAAATATTTCGGTTTATCTTTTACCATTTTATCTGTTTGAAAATAAAAATCCCCCAATAAATGCGCTAAAATTAAACTAAGGAAAATCATTAAATGACCCTTTCTTAATAAATAATGTGTTCTTTATAAATTTGAATATAAATTACTTAAACTTTCCTTTAGGCTATTTCTGATTGAATTATTCAAATTATCTATCAATAATAACGTGTGGTTTAAATTTACAGACTCATCTACACCATATACGCTTAATATTTTTTGTATTTTATAGTGTGTCTTATATAAAAGCTCGCAGTTACCTCTTTTAAAGTGGGTTGAAATTGTCGACTGCGTCCTATCTAATAACTTTGCTATTTGTTTTTGTTCATTAAAAATCGAATAAAGCGAGTATATAAGTTTTTGATTCTCAGATTGATTTTGTACTAAGGCTTGCTGATTTTCTACTAATAAATTCAATATATCTGTGGTACTAATAATATTTTGTAATTCACCTTTTTCTTCAGAACCGAAGTACATGTTCGTTACTCTATTTTTTTCATTTTTTATTTTTTCATTTGCTCGTCTTGCTTCTTTGACAAGAGGATGGTTCCATATTTCAATGTCAATATTCTCAATGTTTTCATCAATAAATCCATACGATAATCCAAAATAGGGTTTTTGCTTAGTGTACTTCCAATGTTGACTTATATGATATGCAACCGTGTATGCAGTAAAATGGTGATTTCCAACAAATAAGATTTCATCTCCGCGTCGATGTGTGACCTTCGATGGTAAAATTTCTTTACACCATTTTGTAATGTAATACTCCCATTCCTGCAAGTGAGTTGTTATCTCCTTCCAATTACCTTCTGAAGATGAATTTGTCACATCCATAATAAAAACTGAGGCTGGCTGTTTCATTTATAATCCCCCATTTTAGACTGAGAACCGGTGATATCAGTTAACTTAAAATCCTTGGGAAGCTTAAATATTGACTCAAGCTAACACTAGTTCTTGAAATATACATAAAAATTATAACCCACTTAAACAAAATAGTCTAAGTATATGATGATTAGATAAAAAGTTCTAATTGGTTATTAATTTGAACTTTATTCAAAAAAATATCAGTTAGATGAAATTAACTAAGTCTATATCACTTAGATAAAATACTCAAAGTAAAAAACAGTATATTTTTTTATGCAACTCCAAAAATCTGTAACAACCCGACAATCCATGCGTAAGTTGTATGTTCACATTGTAAACAGTGAGCTTTATCAAGAAATTATAGGTCACCAACCACTTTCCAGCAAACACATATACCAAAAACGGTTTTCCTGGTTCAATTTATATAATAGGGAAAAGAAGATATCCGTAGATCTAAAGAACTAATGGGCAAATTGTTCATTTAAAGAAGAAAAAGTAGCTTTTAAAGGGAATATTAGAGTTGGTAGAAAAATACCGTAAAAGTTTTTTTTAGTGATTGAATTTTTATACTTTATGTTGTATAAATATAAATATAAGATTACTAATAGAAGGTGAATAATAATGAATTACTTCGTAACGGATAAACTTCCTACATTTGAACAATTTGTAAACCTACATGAAGCAAGTGGATTAATAAAAAGTAAAAAGGGAATCTACACAAGAGAACAGTTATTTCAAGCAGCAAACAATAGTTGGTATCATATATCGATCTATGATCAAGACAAACTTATTGCATTTGGACGGATGATTTCTGATGGTATATACCAAGCATTAATATGTGATGTGATGGTTGATCCAAACTATCAAAAGCAAGGGTTAGGAAAACAAATAATTGAAGAACTTTTGACGAAATGTAAAGAAAGTGGAATTCAATCTATTCAACTTTTTTCAGCTAAAGGAAAACAGCATTTCTATAAAAAATTGGGATTTGAGGAAAGAGAACAAGATGCACCAGGCATGTCACTCATAATATGAAAAGCTCAGTGGAAAATAACATTCACTGAGCTTTTTGTATTTTGTTTATATATTGAAGTTACTGTTCGTGGATTTTTAGTGTATAAATAGATCTAAAAATATTTCAGGTACCTTTCTAGTTAACTTACTATGCATTTAAGCGAATAAAAGTGGGCATAAAAAATACTAATCGAGGAGATACAAATAAAGAGGTGATAAATATGGACCGTTTTCAGCAAGCATATGATCAGTACCGGAATCAAACAAATGTAAACGAAATGATGGAAGGAAACGTAAACAACAGTAATCCAAATCAAGAAAAAATAGTAGCTGTTCGAAAAAATGATGATGGTGATTTAATTGCCTTCCAAACAGAATCAGGACGAGAGTTAGATTATTTAGAAGCATTGTCCGAAGCGAAGGCCGGAAAAATAGCGCACGTTGATGTGTTTCATAAATATGGTCGCGACATTTTGCGCAGTGAGCCAGACGGAATCAGCGGAAACAACTTAGATGTATTACCAAAGTTTTAAAAATCTCTTCCTTCTATTTATACTTCTAATTAAGTAATGCAGTTTAGCAATCATAAGCTAGGCTGCTTTTTCTTATCATTATCCATCTCCTCCTCAAGAAATGATCTCTCTCTTTTCTTATGAGACCACTTCCAGAAAAGATTATTATTAAGAACAAATTATGGAGCTATATGGAAAAGGGTTAAGCATTGAGTGAGTGGCGTGATTTTTATTTTGTGAATAGCTTGAGCGGGTTCATATTTCATTTCATTTCTTTTCAAATTTATCTTAATTAACAACTAAAGCAAAAAACGCACCTAATGAAAATAGAGATCCATAATGTATTGATGTAACCGTGTTGAATTGCGTAACTTGAATACCAAGCACTAAGGACCATCATTCCTGGATACAATATGATACAATATATAAAGCAATTTTTCATGAAAGGATACTAGTTATGCAATCATATATAAAGATAGAAAATGGTGTCGTACCATCTGTTTGTTCTCTTGACTGCCCAGACCAATGTGGTTTACTAATACACAAAAAAGACGGGAAAATCGTTAAAATTGAAGGAGATCCTAATCACCCTGTCACAAAAGGGAATATTTGCAACAAGGTTCGGAATATGGGTGAACGAATTTATGATAGCAAGCGAATTAAAACGCCATTAAAACGTGTTGGACAAAAAGGCGAGGGGAAGTTTGCCCCAATTACTTGGGCAGAGGCGATCGAAACCATTACAAACCATTGGAAAAAACTGATCTTAGAAGAAGGTCCGGAATCGATACTTCCTTACAGTTTTTATGGGAATATGGGGAATATCACTGCAGAAGGAATGGATCGCCGTTTCTTTAACCGTCTTGGATCAAGTCATCTGGACCGAACGATCTGTTCAGTTGCTGGTTCAATAGGATATAGTTACACAATGGGTGGAAGTTATGGAACAGATCCAGAAGAGATGACGGAAACAAAGTTATTTATCATGTGGGGTATAAACGCCGTAAGTACGAATATGCATCAAATGATGATTGCACAAAAAGCTCGAAAAAATGGCGCTAAAATTGTCGTCATTGACGTTCATAAAAATCAAACTGGACGTATTGCTGATTGGTTTATTCCAATTCTTCCAGGAACGGATGGAGCTCTCGCATTAGGCATTATGAATATTCTCTTCAAAGAAAAGTTAGTAAATCAATCGTTTTTACAAGAATATACGATTGGGTATGAAGAGTTAGAAGAACATGTCGAGCAGTATCAACCACAAATGGTTTCTGACATTACTGGAGTACCTGTAGAAGACCTTTATGCACTAGCACGAATGTATGGGACGACTTCTCCATCTATGATTCGAATTGGAAATGGTCTGCAGCATCATGATAATGGTGGAATGATTGTTCGGACAATTGCCTGTTTACCTGCATTAACTGGTCAGTGGCTAGTCAAAGGTGGGGGTGCTCTGAAATCAAACTCTGCTTATTTAGCACACAATACGATGGCACTACAACGTCCAGACCTTAAGAAAGAACAGACACGTACAATTAATATGAACCAATTAGGTAAAGCGTTACTTGAAACGAAAGAGCCAATTCGCTCATTGTTTGTCTATAGCAGTAACCCAGCTATTGTAACACCTGACGCCTCTAAAGTACGAGAGGGTTTAGTACGTCAAGATTTATTTACTGTCGTCCACGATTTGTTTTTAACCGAAACAGCAATGTTTGCAGACATTATTTTACCTGCTACATCTGCTTTTGAAAATACAGATTTTTATACTTCTTACTGGCATAATTATATCCATTTACAAGAGCCTGTTATCTCCCCTTATGGAGAAAGTAAATCCAACACAGAAGTATTTAGGCTACTTGCACAAGCAATGGGGTTTGACGAGCAAGCGTTTAAAGATTCGGATGAAGAATTAATAAATCAAGCTCTAAGCGGTCAAGTAAACCCATATTTAGTCGATGTATCGTATGGTCAACTAAAGAAAAATCACTTTATAAAAGCAAATAAAACAAGTAATTTATTAAATAATTTAAAAACACCTAGTGGCAAGATTGAATTACTTTCAAAACAGATGGAATTAGACGGTTACCCAGCTCTTCCTACGTATACTTATATAGTGAAAGAGAAAGATTATCCATTTCTTTATGTACCAGGTCCAAACCATAACTTTTTAAACTCTACCTTTTCGAATAATGAAAAGCACATCAACCTTGAAAAAGCTCCTAAATTATTTATGAATAAACAAGATGCAGATAATCGAGGAATAAAAGATGGCACGGTTGTCCGTATATGGAACGATCGTGGGGAATGTGAATTAACGGTTTCAGTAGGCGATCTAGTTCTACCTGGAGTTGTCGTTAGTCAAGGACTTTGGTCAGATATATCTGGTGAAAAACACCTCGTCAATGCGTTAACTCCAGATCGAGTAGCCGATATGGGGGGAGGAGCTACGTTTTTTTCAGGTCGTGTGAATGTTGAAAAAATCAATAGTGAGAAAACTGTTTAAAGCAAAGCAGTTTTCTCTTTTTTAGTGTAGAAATAAATATAAATGTAAGATTCTAATAAAAAGGTGAAAATAATGAATATATTGCAAACTGTAAAATTTCTGCATTTGAACAATTTGTAAACCTAATAATCTCCAATTTAATCCGGTTATATGGAACTTATATACAATGGATGATTTTACTACACCATTTGTAAGTTGAACAATTTCGTTTTGTTGTTTTTAAAAATATCCATTAACAATGTTAAAGCTTTGTGAACTGTTATATAGGTCTAGGTAAAGTAGTCTATTTCCAATTAATTGAGTTATTAAGCTATAATGGATAGAGCTATTTGTATTTAAGTAGTAGGAGGATGTCATGAAAAAGAATATTTATGTCGTTGGAGCGGTGATTGTTGAAAACGGGAAAATCTTATGTGCTCAAAGAGGTCCAGCTAAAGCATTACCCCTTAAATGGGAATTTCCAGGTGGGAAAGTAGAAGAAGGAGAGTCACCACAACAAGCATTACGACGTGAAATTAATGAAGAAATGCATTGCAAAATAGAGATTGGTGATCAAATTGAACATACTGTTTATGAATATGATTTTGGAATTGTTCATTTAACTACATTTTATTGCAAGCTTATTGAAGGGGAACCAGTTTTAACTGAGCATCTATCGATTAAATGGTTGTCACCTGATGAGTTGAGATCTTTAGATTGGGCACCAGCAGATATTCCTGCTACTAAAAAATTATCAAGCACATCTTTGATAAATTAATCTTATAGAAATGTATAAAAGCTATTCACACTATACATAGAAATAGCTTTTTTAACTTCATAAAAATAATTGACCTCTATTAAGGTGATTATTAAAATTATCATAAATAATTGTAAATGAATGTACTATATAGTGAACTTTATTTAAAATTTAAAAGGCATCCTTACATAAGGTTATGATCAAAAGTATAGTAAATATAGGAGTAATAAGCCTAAGCTATTAGTCAATAATTCGAAGAAAAATGAAAATGTTTTAACTTCATTATTAGAAGAGCTTGATAATTGTCAGTCCTTTATTTTTTCATTGCTTTAATTACTGAAAAGTGGACTAGCTACTCTTATATCTCATTTTCTTGATCTTAAACGAAAAGGAATAAAAGGGCGCATATTAACTTCAACGTTCTTAAATTACCTAAAGTATTCAAAGAACTGTTAAAGATTACAAATTTAGAAGGTATTCATTAAATTTCAATAATCTGAAAAAGTTAAAATTAATGTAGGTAGACAGATCTCATACTGTTTGATTAATAATGTTTGGAAAAAATGATTATATGAACAAACTTGATTACTATGATATTTGCCCAGAAAGCCCGGTTGAACGAATAATGTTTCTCGAAGAATTATTAGATATATATAACAGGAATCAAACCGTTCCCTTTATACAAGAAGCTTAATCCATACTTCAGAAGACATTGTAAAAGCTCTTGCTTGGAATAATAGTCAAACGAAACAGCGTTGGCGTTAGATGTTTGAAGGTTTGAAACAATAAGGCTGTACATCGTCTTTTGCACCTGAATGGATTTCTGCAGCCATTAATCGTAAGAAGAAGTGAATAGTACCAACTCGTTAAACACCGTTCAGTATGATTTGAATGGTGTTTTTTGTTTTTTTTTCATATGTACCTTGCTCAACTATCAGTTACCTTTCTTTAAGATGGCTCTTTTTGTCTGAGCAGAAGGAGATGGAAGCCCTATTAGTAAAGTAATTTCATTGAGTAAAAACAAGAATCAAAATACCTTTCAATTTATTGGTGAAACTCATTTATAGAAGTAATACAAGCAGGAATATGGTACTATGTATATAGTTTTGAAGATTAAGATTATTTATTTACGCTATTATTTAAGGAGCTAAGTAAAGTGAAGTATACAGGAAGAATCTGGTGTCTTGGAATTTTGTTATTTTCTGGAGCAATATTTAAAATAAATGCATATTTAACTTTAGGGTATATACCATTAAGTGAATGGTTGATTAATGCCATATTTATTTTACCCGTATGGTGGACTGGATTACAGATTGATAAAGCGAAATATTACTCTAGGGAATTAAAAAATAAAGATGATGAATTAAATCAACTTTTTAATAGTGTAGATGCTGTAATCTTTTCATTTGATTTCCGCTCAAATACTATAATGGTTTCATCAAAAGTCAATCATTTATATGGTTATTCATCTGAGGATTTTAAAAATAATTTACATTTATGGAAAGAAGTCGTTTACCCAGAAGATATTGATCATGTTAATGAATTTGAGCAGGCGTTTTTAGCGGGAAAAGCTGGAATAAGTGAGTATCGAATTTTACTCCCAAATGGTGAAATTAAGTGGATTCAAAAACGAGTTACACCTATTTTTGATTCTAAAAATAATCTCATAAAGTTAAATGGAATCGATATCGATATTGATCAGCGTAAAACCGTAGAAAAATTACTTAATCAAACCCAGGAACAGAATCGTAAACTATTAGTTAAACGTTTAGAGGAAACCGAGCAGAGATTTAAATCATTATTTGTACATAATTCTGACGCCATTTTTACATTTAACTTAGATGGTATTTTAATAGATTCAAATCAGGCTACTGAAAAATTAATTGGTTATAACGTTGAAGAGCTTAAAAACATGAATTGGGAGTCGATAATTGTACCAGAAGACCTCGATATTCATAGGGAACATTTTAAGTTTGTTAGTAGAAGAGAAACTCAGGAATTTACCGTATCAATGATCCACAAAGATGGAAGTAAACGAACAGTAATGATAAAAATGTTACCAATAATAACTGATAATGAATTTAGTGGTATATATGAAATTGCAAAAGATATCACTGAATCTAAAATAGCAGAGGAAATGATCAGAAGGTCAGATAAGCTATCAGCAGTAGGACAGTTGGCTGCAGGAGTTGCTCATGAGATTCGAAATCCATTAACAACTCTTAAAGGATTTATTCAGTTTCTAAAACCTAATCTTGAACATCACTATGTTGAAATTATGTTAACTGAGTTGGATCGAATTAACATGATTGTAAGTGAGTTTCTTATTCTTTCTAAGCCACAAGGAATAAAATATCAATCAATAGATGTAAAGAATATCTTACAAACTATTATTTCATTGCTTGAGACCCAGGCAATAATAAAAAATATACAAATTTTTTCTGAATTTGATTCAGAATGTTCTTCCATAACTGGTGAGCAGAATCAATTGAAGCAAGTTTTTATAAATCTAGTAAAAAATGCTATTGAAGCAATGCCAAATGGAGGAGAAGTTACTGTAAAGCTAAAGAAAATCGAAAAAAATATGGTTAGTATTTTCATTATTGATCAAGGAATCGGAATACCAGAGGAACAAATTCATAAACTAGGAGAGCCTTTTTATACGACAAAAGAAGATGGAACTGGACTAGGATTAATGGTATGTTTTAAAATTATTGAAAATCATGGTGGTACTATTAAAATTTCTAGTCAGCCAAACAAAGGCACATCCGTTGAAGTTTTATTACCATTCAAAGAAATTTCTGAAAATAGAATTTAGTAAAATGATAATCATAAGAAAAACTAAGGCTTGTCGCCAACTCCTTGTGGCGAAAGCCTTAGTTTTTCTTATACGATCATCCATTAGATATAACTGTTGCTCATTGTGCACTTTATTACCATGAAAGATTAGATGGAGCAGGGTACCACATAAAGGTCATGAAATACTTTATTCCGGTAGTGGTATGCAATTTGATAGTAAACCGATTCAATTGTTTAAAGATTGTATTGCAATTTATCTGCAAGGACTAACAGTAAAATTAAATGACGGAAGAACCGGAATAGTGTCAAAATATAATTTTAATTCAGTTAGTCGACCTGAGATAAGGGTTTAACCTATCTTTTATTTTAGAAGTAAGAGGCCTTTTTCCAATTTATCCATTCAGTTTATGAGTCGAAACAGAAATAGTCTCGGTAATGTTAACCTTCAGCATACAAGCTAATGCAAAAAGCATACTTCCTGCAGCAGCAAAGAATAATATTCCAAACCCAAAAAGATCAATTAAAAGCCCTAAAGTTGGTGGTGAAATGATAGCTGCTAATGAAGATACCAAATAATATAAACCAGTTCGTGTTCCATAACTGTGTTCACTCCCCGTAGATACAATAAAAGGGTATGCATTGATATTTATACATGCCCAAAACATTCCTCCAACTAATAGAATGGCCCTTAAGGAAAAGACCGATTCTACCCAATTTAATAGAAAAAAAACGAAAACTAAGCCGATGATCCCGATAAGTATCATTTTTTTCTTACCGTATTTTGCACCTAATATTCCACTAGGTATTGCGGATAGTACAAAGCTTAACGAAAAAAAGGCTAATGAAAATGCGGAAGCACTTTTTGATAAGCGAAGCTCATTTACTCCATACAAAGTAAATAAAGCCTCCATCCCCTGGATCGCAAGAAACCAAAAAAAGATAGCAGCTAACAGGAAAATAGTTGGTGAATTTAATTCATTTTTATAGTTGATTTTTGGTGTTGTTGTAATGGTATAAGGAATAGCATCTCGGTTTTCTCTTATATTTTTAAAAATAACCCATAAAGCTAATAAGAAAATAACCGAAACCGCTAAAAATGGTAAGGATTCTTCAATATTAAATAAGAAAGAACCTACACTAAACGCTAATATTGCTCCACAGCCTCCCATGAAATTAATAACCCCGTTTGCTTTTGTACGTATTGATTCCGGGGTAATATCTGGCATTAAAGCAATTGTAGGAGAACGGAAAATAGCCATAGATAAGTTCATACATACCATAAAAATGATTAACGTAACTAAACTAACGTGGAAAGGAATAAGAGCAAAAAATAAAGCTGCAATCGGTATACCAATAAGCAAATAAGGCATACGTCGGCCATACCTTGTATTCGTTCGATCACTACGTTGTCCGATATATGGCTGTAAAAAAAGGGCGAAATAATTATCAATCGTCATCAGAAATCCAATTAATGCCGTGCTTGCAAGATAATTGTTAAGAAAGAATGGAACAAATCCATTATACAATGACCATCCTAAACTAATGCTAAAAAAACCAAACCCTAATAGCCATGTTTTTTTCATCACAGTTCTCCTTTAGATTGATTTATATATGAGAAGTCGATCAGGATATTCTGTGAAAATAGCAGACACACCAACATATATAAGCAGTTTTATTTCAGTTGGTTCATTTGCTGTAAATCAGCAGCACGTGATGCCATCCTTTTTTGATTCTTCGATCCATTGATTGAAGAAGGAGAATAGAGGCTACATTTGTGAAGAATAAAACTCGAAATGTAAGAACGATTAACCTAATCACTCCTTATAATAGGGAATGCTACTATAGTATGCTGTTTCGCACTCCCTTTTGCGTGTTTTTTTCTTGGTTTGATTGGCATAAAATCATTTTCATACTGATCATAAAACAATCGAAGTTATGGAACAGAAATTTATTGAAGTTAGGAGACGACACATGAGAAGTCAAATATAGGAAGGGAAATTGCTAGGAGCTAGGCTACCAATACAACTAGATTGAGTTTCGATGATGATTGTATTGATGAAAAGATTATGAGATGACGGACCATTATAAAATCACGAAATATTTCTTACACCACAGAGAGAAATTCTTAAAAGACAGAGTAGAAGATTAAAAAACTTTTGGGATATTGTCATTGAAGCATCAAACAAAGGTGGCGACAGTCACACGATTACAGCGATTAGTTTTAGTCTTAAAACGGTGGAAGTAGAATATGTGAGGCTTACTGAAGATTTTAAAAATAATATTCATGTAAAGATGAGTTAAACTTATCTTTCTGCAACTTTATCGTTTAAAAATGAATCCTTGCTAAGTGTGATTAATAGGGTATATGTAGTTTTCTGGAAAAGCCTTGTATATAATGATTTTTTATACCTATTCAGTCCATAAGTAATAGTCGGATTACGATTGGAAGGACTTTTTCTTTAAGGCTCTTTTCTAAATGTTTGTTACTTTAGACTTATAAAAATTGGCTTTTGGATTTTTATCGTAGAAACTATAAGCAATTTCAAGAGAGTACCACTTAGTAAATAAGCGAAAAGAGCACGAAGATAGGCAATATCCGTAAAGTATAGTTATTTACGAAAAGCAACAATCTTTGCGAAAACAGCCTTCTTTAGTTACAATTGGCCGCAATGCAAAATGGGAATATTTTTGTTGCATTTCCCTTTAACTAAATAGGTTAAAAACGGTCTACCCCTTTGATCAATATCGTATTGGTATGGGAAGACCGATTTTATGTAAATAAGTCCAAGATTTACATTTTTCGTAATCAATAAAAGGGGAAAAAATCTTAACAAATGTTCAATTAGAAATAGGTAATATTTTATGTCGAGTATATAGGTTAACTTAAATCAAATCAAAGGCGTTTCCATCCCGAACGCGCTCCATTCTTCTTGTGACGGACCGTAGACACCTGGAACTTTTAGCCCTGCTTGACGCATTAATACAGTCATTTGACCTCTGTGATGGATTTGGTGTGAGTTTAAAATTGAAAGTGTAAGACCCTTTGGCCATTGTTGACCATACATATCATCCATTTCTTTTAGGGATTCGTCTGTCCATTGCTATCATGTTCAGCACCTTCAAATTCAAGTCCTGTCCGTGAAAGCATCTCGTGAAGTGAGGTAACAACATGCCATGCGATTCTACCTAATGACAGATCCAGGATAGTTTCCAAATTTAAATAGGCTCTTTTCTAAAAGTTTGTTGCTTTTAGACTTATAAAAATCGGCTTTTGGATTTTTATCGTAGAAACTATAAGCAATTTCAAGAGAGTATCACTTAGTAAATAAGCGAAAACAGCACAAAGATAGGCAATATCCGTAAAGTATAGTTATTTACGAAAAGCAACAATCTTTGCGAAAACAGACTTTAAATAAGAAGCGTTTTATTCATCAAATGATTAAAACATACTCAGGCTATAATTCTTAGACAATAATTCTAATAATTTTATTCCTGCGATACTGTTCCCTTTTTCATCTAAGGACGGGCCAAAAATCCCTATACCGAACCTCCCGGGAACAGCACCCATTATACCCCCTGATACTCCGCTTTTAGCGGGTATGGCAATTTTGATGGCAAATTCTCCAGAGGCATTATACATCCCGCATGTAACCATAAAGGTTTTACAAATTCGAGCTACATCTGTAGGCATAATTTGTTTGCCACTTAGAGGATCAATCCCATCCATCGCAAATACGACTCCAATCCTGGACAAATTCAAACAGTTCATTTCAATGGCACATTGCTTCGTGTATAAATCCATTAGTTGTTCAACGTCTTCATCAATCATTTTATGCTGTTTTAAAAAATAGCATAAAGCCCGGTTTAAATGTGCTGTTTCGAATTCAGAACGTGCAACTTCCTCACAATAGCCAACTGTTGTATCGTTTGCCAATTCCTGTATAAAGGATAAAAGGCGTTGAAACCTATCTTCAACAGATTTCCCTTTGATCATGTGAGTTACGACAAGTGCTCCAGCATTGATCATAGGATTTAACGGTTTAGAGGGAGCCATCGTTTCTAATTTCGCAATCGAATTGAAAGGATCTCCCGTCGGTTCCATTCCTACACGTTCAAATACATAATTTTGGTCTCTATCCATCAAAACAAGGGCCAAGCTAATTACCTTTGAGATACTTTGAAGTGTAATCTTTTTTCTGATATCTCCCGCTGAAACACATTCTCCGCCTGGATAGTGAATGGCAATCGACAAATCGTTTGGATTTGCTTTGCCGAGTGAAGGAATATAGTCTGCAACCTTCCCGTATTTTGTGCATTTTTTCGCTTCTGTCACTAATGTATTTAGGTCATCACTTGATCGACATAGCATATTCATCACCATTGATAGTATGAGCCAAATATTTTTATAATATAAAGAGGGAGACTTAAAAGTGCCGAATGGGGAAATATTAACCCTGCATAAATAGTTGGAAGAGCTAAATTTTGTTACTTTCTCGTAAGCAAAGGGATACTTTATTTGAGTAGGTTTACTATATGGTTTACCAAGGAACTGTATTCCTACAGAAAAGAGCCTTGACTAAAAGCCCGGCGGTGCAATACTTCCTAGAAAAAGGAAAAATATAACGAATTAATCTACAATGCACCTTTTTAACTCCTGTCCCCAAAAAAAAAACCATCATAAGCATTATTAATAGTTATTATTACTAAAACCTATTTGATTTATAGGGATTTTAAATCTATGATAAAATTATTCATTAATTTACTGAAAAATATAGTAAGAATGTTTTAAAACCAGTCATTTTAAAAAATGACGTACGATTAGTTTATATTTCTTTGTGAGGTGGATATTGTTGCAACTTCAGGTAATGAACAGTCCGTTTAATCAGGAGCAGGCAGAGCTCCTTAATCGCCTTCTGCCGAGCATGACAGAATCACAAAAAGTCTGGCTAAGCGGTTATCTGGCCGCGTCACTGACTGCTTCCGTTCCGGGAACACCAGAAGTGCTGGCTGCAGAAGTTCCTGCAGGGAGCACCGGGCAGATAATCTCAAAAGAAGTGGCCATTCTTTACGGATCACAGACAGGCAACGCACAAGGGCTTGCGGAGAATGTTGGCAAGACCCTTGAGGGGCACGGATTTCAAGTAACCGTTTCGTCCATGAGCGATTTTAAGCCGAACAATTTGAAGAAAGTCCAAAATCTGCTTATTATTGTAAGCACACATGGTGAAGGCGACCCGCCGGATAACGCGCTGTCGTTCCATGAGTTTCTACATGGCAGACGGGCGCCAAAGCTTGACGATCTCAGCTTTTCTGTTTTGTCGCTTGGAGACAGCTCGTATGAGTTTTTCTGTCAGACGGGAAAAGAATTCGATCAACGGCTGGAAGAGCTTGGAGGAACACGACTTTATTCGCGTGTTGACTGCGATCTTGATTATGATGAGCCGGCTGGCGAATGGCTTGAAGGAGTCATTGGTGGCTTAAGTGAAGCGCAGGGAGGAAGTGCTGCTTCTACTCCGTCAGCAGCACCTCAAGCAGGTGGATTGACGTATTCTAGAACAAATCCGTTTAAAGCGGAAGTGCTTGAAAATTTAAACCTGAACGGCCGCGGCTCAAATAAAGAAACGCGACACCTCGAGTTATCGCTTGAAGGGTCAGGTCTCACATTTGAACCGGGTGACAGCCTCGGCGTCTATCCGGAAAACGATCCGGCTTTAGTAGACTTGCTTCTTGATGAAATGAAGTGGAATCCGGAAGAGAGTGTGACGGTCAATAAACAGGGTGAGGTTCGTCCGCTTAAAGAAGCGTTCATTTCCAACTTTGAGATAACTGTTTTAACAAAACCGCTTCTTGAGCAGGCGGCGAATCTTTTAGCAAATGAGGATTTACGAGAGCTATTATCACCGGGCAATGAAGAGGAAGTAAAAGCGTATCTTCAAGGGCGCGATTTGCTTGATTTGGCCCGTGATTTTGGTCCTTGGAATGTTTCGGCACAAGAGTTTGTCTCTATTCTACGGAAAATGCCTGCACGTCTTTATTCAATTGCTAGCAGCTTATCCGCGAATCCGGATGAAGTGCATTTGACAATCGGTGCTGTCCGCTATGAATCACACGGTCGCGACCGAAATGGTGTATGCTCCATTTTATGTGCGGAACGCCTACAGCCAGGGGACACGTTGCCGGTTTACATTCAGCATAACCAAAATTTTAAGCTGCCAACTAACCCAGATACTCCAATTATCATGGTTGGACCGGGTACAGGCGTAGCTCCGTTCCGCTCTTTTATGCAAGAGCGTGAAGAAATTGGTGCAGAAGGAAAATCATGGATGTTCTTCGGTGACCAGCATTTCGTGACGGATTTCCTTTACCAGACTGAATGGCAAAAGTGGATCAAAGATGGTGTACTGACGAAAATGGATGTTGCGTTTTCTCGTGACACAGAGGAAAAAGTATATGTGCAGCACCGTATGCTTGAACATAGCAAAGAGTTGTTCAAGTGGCTTCAAGAAGGTGCAGCAGTTTACATTTGCGGAGACGAAAAAAACATGGCACACGACGTTCATAATACTCTTATCGATATTATTGAAATAGAAGGCGGGATGAGCCGTGAAAAAGCGGAAGCCTATCTTGCTGACATGCAGCAACATAAACGTTATCAACGTGATGTATATTGATTTTGGATTGAAAGGAGTTTTTTCAACATGGTGAACAAAATTTTAAAAGCACCGGACGGCCCTCCAAGCGATGTTGAGCGTATTAAAGAAGAAAGCGACTATTTGCGCGGCACGCTGATGGAATCGATGCTGGAACCGATCAGCGCGGGAATTTCTGATGATGACAACCGCCTGATGAAGCACCACGGCAGCTACTTACAAGATGATCGAGATCTCCGAAATGAGCGCCAAAAGCAAAAGCTTGAACCTGCGTATCAGTTCATGCTGCGTGTCCGATTGGCAGGTGGTGTGGCAACACCTGATCAATGGCTTGCTATGGATGATCTTTCTCAAAAATATGGCAACGGCACGTTAAAACTGACTACACGTCAGACGTTCCAAATGCACGGTATATTAAAATGGAATATGAAAAAAACGATTCAGGGAATCCATGCATCCCTAATGGATACGATTGCGGCTTGCGGTGATGTAAATCGTAACGTTATGTGCAATCCGAATCCATATCAATCTGACATTCATTTAGAAGTATATGAATGGGCGAAAAAATTGAGTAATGATTTATTGCCACGCACAAGAGCATATCATGAAATTTGGCTGGATGAAGAAAAAGTGGCCGCCACGCCTGAAACAGAAGAAGTCGAACCAATGTACGGACCGCTTTATTTGCCACGTAAGTTTAAGATTGGTATCGCTGTTCCGCCATCGAATGATATTGATGTCTATTCACAGGACCTTGGATTGATTGCGATTATCGAGGATGGCGAGCTTATTGGTTTTAACGTAGCGATCGGTGGTGGCATGGGAATGTCCCACGGCGACAAAGCGACATATCCTCAGCTAGCCAAAGTAATCGGCTTCTGTACGCCAGACCAAATTTATGATGTGGCGGAAAAAGTAATTACGATTCAGCGCGATTACGGAAACCGTTCCGTCCGTAAATATGCCCGGTTCAAGTACACAGTTGACCGACTTGGGCTGGAAACGGTCAAAGCTGAACTGGAAAACCGCCTCGGATGGAGCCTGGATAAAGCGAAGCCATATCATTTTGACCATAATGGCGATCGTTACGGCTGGGAAAAAGGTGTAAAAGGAAAATGGCATTTTACACTATTTGTCGAAGGTGGCCGCATCACGGATCTTGATGATTACAAGCTTATGAGCGGCTTGCGAGAAATCGCCAAAATTCATACTGGTGATTTCCGCCTGACCGCTAACCAAAACCTGATCATTGCTAATGTGTCTAGCCAGAAAAAGAAAGAGATCAGTGAACTAATCGAGCAATATGGTTTGACAGATGGCAAGCATTTTTCAGCGCTCCGCCGCAGTTCGATGGCTTGCGTTTCTCTTCCGACGTGCGGATTGGCGATGGCTGAAGCAGAACGCTACTTGCCTGTTCTACTTGATAAGATTGATGCAATTGTTGATGAAAACGGCTTACGGAACGAAGAAATTACGATCCGCATGACCGGCTGCCCGAACGGTTGTGCACGCCATGCGCTCGGTGAAATTGGCTTTATCGGCAAAGCCCCAGGCAAATACAACATGTATCTTGGAGCAGCCTTTGATGGTAGCCGCTTAAGTAAAATGTACCGCGAAAACATTGGTGAAGTAGAAATTTTGAGCGAACTGCGTGTGCTACTTTCCCGCTACGCGAAAGAACGTGAGGAAGGCGAGCACTTTGGTGACTTCGTCATCCGCGCCGGCGTTGTCAAAGCAACGACAGACGGCACGAATTTTCATAATTGATTAAGATGCATTAGAGACAGGAACGTATCCCTGTCTCTTTTTTGTTCGACCTACATGGATGTAATCCATAGGATGCTAGTCCTCCAGAACTTGATGGCAGAAGTTGCAGCTAGCTTAAATCAGGGTATCCTTGGCGATGGAATCTAAAGGAAATGAGCGGAGACTTCCGGTCTGAGGAATACAAATTTCATATAATGGCAGGTATCATTGGTACTTTCGACTAAATTGATGTACCCGAAGTATTTGATTATTTTTATATATATAGACCACTATAAGCAAAGGCTTTAATTAAAATAATGAAAACCAGGAACCTCAGTACAGAGGCTCCTGGTTTCATTATTGCCTCTGATTCTGAAGCTGGTTTTCGGCCATCGCAACTAAGCGCTTTGTCATCTCTCCACCAACAGAACCATTTGCGCGAGCTGTCGTATCGGCACCTAGTTCAACTCCTAATTCATTCGCAATTTCCTGTTTCATGGAATTCAGAGCATTTTCTGCACCTGGCACTAACAATTTGTTTCTTGCCATCGTACAACACCCCTTTGAATGTTTTTAGGAACTGTGAGCACCGATCAGATGCTCATTATTATGATGCCCGCCAGATAATTTTTTAATAAAAAACCCAAAAAAGTCTAACCAAAAGACTTTCATTTTTAATTTCATTCATCAGAATATTCATACAAAAAGCACCGTAATAGCCTTTTAAAAAATCTAAACAGGGTATTAAAGATTAATTTCTACTACATGCCACAACCAACAAAGAAAGCTATACTTATCTGGGCGTAAAGCGGATTACCGGAATCAGTGAGAGACAGGTATTTTACCCTCATAGAAACTTATTAGTCAAAATTTCCGTTACGGAACATCGATTGTGCCATGGCTAGTTTTAAAAAGTTGATTCTTGTTAGAGAATTATTTCTTACCTATAATAATATTAACCTTAGATGCTATTTCTAAAATTATCGTAATCAGTTTTAATGTAATGAAATGACTTTGCATTGCCTCCATGATCTGGATGAGTTAATTTTAATAACTCTTTATATCCAGCTATTACTTCTTTATTACTCGCTTTTTTTGAAAGTCCCAATTTTTGACTATAATCAATTGATTGAGTAGTGGAATGAAAATTGTAATTTTCGCCTATGGATTCTTTAAACAGTATTTCTTTTAATTTTATCAATTCATTACGTAATTCGATATTTTCTTTTAATAAATCCTTTGTTTCATCTTGTAATTTACTTTTCTCATTCTTTAGTTTTACAATTTCTATATTTAACTTATCTCTTTGCTGGATTAATATTTTTGATCCATTCTTATGAAGTTCTTCAATTCCTTCTATATGCTCATCTTTTGCCTTTATTTTTAATTTTAACTGGCGAATTATTTCGTCCTTATTTTGATTTGTTCGATTATTCAACAGCTTTGAGGCGGTGTCATCATTTATATTACCAGTTTTCCTGCTCCTGTTTCCCCCCTCGTATTTAATCTTACCTTCTCGAAGCCAACGCCTAACAGTTTGAATACTAATACTTTCTGATACTCCAGCTTCCTTTAACATGTTAAATGCTTGATCTGTGTTCACAATATTCCCCCTTTCACTCTTATTATGCTATGTAATGATATATTGAGTAATTTTAGTCACTATATATATATAAGAAGAAATGACTCGTTTTTTGTACCTATTCTTAAAAATGAAATGTTTTTCACCAAAGATAATTGCTTCGAAGATCGGATCTGAGTATCTATAATGAGTGAAAAGTAGGCTAAACCTACTGAGTTTGTAGACATTGTAATTGAAGATTAAAAAGAGACGAATGTGTGGTATTATCCTCTATATTAGACAGTAAAAAGAACAACCTTTACTACGTATACTGAAGGATTAAGATATGAAGTAGTTCCTTTGAAGTTGAGGAGAGATGGACTTACCGGCTACTCTTTGAACACTTTGGAATGGGGAATCATTTGATAATCGACTAGGGAAAGTTTAGGGGCTTTACATGTAGAAGGCCTATCCGAAGCGTGGGCAAATATTTATCTCAAGTTTGCTATTGCGATTGATAAATCATTTTACGAGAAGTTAAATATGGATAATAAAACAAATGTTTACTATAATAAATTTAAGCCAAATTATGGAGGTTTTTCCATTGGATATTAAAGTACAAACTGAAATAGTTAGCTTTTTAACAAAAAAAGTTTCTCCTTAATTAGTGTACATATTTGGTTCGACTATTAATGGTACATCCAATAAAAACAGTGATATAGATATAGATATAGCATACCTTTTAGTTCAAGATTTTAATGAGTGCGAAATCTTTATGCACAGGAACTAGCTTTTCTAATCCATACAGGAAAGTAAATCATATTGGGAGCAGATGAAAAATGAAAATTCGAGATGCTTTAATGAATGAATTACAATACATACGAGAACAAAGAATTAACGCGTATAACGAACATGCACAAGCTATTTCTGCAGATCATTGGAATGCTCTAAAACAAGCAATATCTTCGGATTCGGATATACAAACTGGTGTTGAACTGATCGTTGCAGAATTAGAAGGAAAGATAGTGGGCAGTGTTGCTTTATTTCCTCCCAAATCAAATGCCTACGAAGGGTATGTTGACGAGCTTGAGTATTCAGAAATAAGAATGCTTGCAGTAACACCAGAAGATCGCGGTAAAGGAGTAGCATCAGCATTGATTTTTGAATGTATTACAAGAACTCAAGCTAAAGGTTTCCAATCCATTGGCCTACATACGGCAGATTTTATGGAAAGCGCACTTAACATATATGAAAGGATTGGCTTTGAACGAATCCCTCAATACGATTTTCAACCCACAGATGATGGCATTATTGTGAAAGCATTTCGACTTTCTATTTAGTAAAAAAACTAGATTATAGAAAGCTATGTAAGAAATCGTAATTTAAGGCAGTTCTGCATCAAATACTTAAAATGAAATTTTGTGAAAAAATAATTGAAAAAATCCAATTATATTCTTTTAATTTGGATTTTATTATTTTTTTTGAATAACGAATTGTAATATTAAGTGCGACACCTAAAAATAAACAAAGAAAGCCTATGAATCCTTCGTGTAAAATGAAGTTACCACACAACCCTTACACGGAGGTATATCATGAGCTATTCCCATCTTACCACGTTTGAACGTGGACGACTAGAAGCCCTAAAAAAGCTGGGCTGGTCTACTAGAAAAATTGCTAAAGAACTAAATCGCCACCATTCTACTATTGCTCGAGAATTGAATCGAAATAGTACTAAAGAATATGCTAGTGAAGTTGCTCAAGAAAAATATGTAGAGCGCCGCAAAAAATGTAAATCAAAAGGGAAATGGTCTGTTTTTTTAGCAGATGTCATTGAAGAAAAACTTCAATTAACATGGTCTCCTGAACAGATCGTAGGGCGGTTATCTTAACTAAAACTTTCTTTCAAAACCATTTATCGTTGGCTCTATCTTGGACTGCTAAGCAAGGTAAATATAACAGTCCTTCGTCACAAAGGAAAACGCCAAAAACCTGTTGAAACCAGAGGACGATTTAACGTTGGAACCTCCATTAATTTAACGCCCAAATGAAGTAAAGAAAAGAAATACATTTGGACACTGGGAACTTGATACAGTTGTCTCAAGTTGAGGAAAAAGCAATGGTTGTTTGGCTACCTTCTGGCTGCAGGACCACGAGTAATGAAAACTTTTTAGATGTATCCCATCTTATGTTTATCCATGAAGGATTATTGGGCGACAGTCAATTTCCAGAAATTAGTGATTATCAAGTTCACCATTCAAATGGTTGTATTATTTCAGATGAAATTAATGTCTATCAGCCTGATCCTGACGGTAGAGGGCACGGAGTACATGCAGAGTATACGTACAAAGTATTCAATCCTCTCTGTGCGGCATTCACGAAAAAAATTGATTCAGATGACTTATTCCATCTGTTTCTCATCGTTCTCCCAGTGAATGAACAGAAAAGTACAGCTTTTATGATTATGGAGCGTAACTATGCTTATGCGATAATAAATTGTGTCTAGATGGGGAAATAATCCACTTCCATATTCGTTTTCACCCGTTCGGAATAAAACAACATACATACAGGGCAAATGATTACCTTTATTGATGTAACTGAAAGAGAGTATATAAAAGGAAAAATTAATACAAAGTATATATGACTTAACACCAGTATTTAATAGAACATTCTTTATGAGAAAATCTGAAAAGTTGTTGATGAACTTATCATGAAGGGTGGAAGTTTGTCTGTCATAATGTTTGATATTAATTATTTTAAAAAAGTAAATGATACTTTTGAACACGAGGAAGGGGACATTGTTTTAACTCACGTTGCTAGATTAACAATTAAAAGCTTACGACCAACAGACATCATAGGGCGCTTTAGCGGTGAGGGAATTTATTATTTATATGCCAGATAAACCTTTGCTTGAGGCATATGAGCTAGCCAATACCATTCGAGAGAACGTTTTTGAGAGATATACGTTTATTAACGACAATTTTGTCGAGTTATCACATTTTACCATAAACATTGTAATAAAAAATTTTATACATGAATACGCATAAATAAAAGAAACTAATTAAATAAGGGAAAATTTTTTTTCAAATCCACCTTATGAAGCATGGTAAAGGAGTTTTATCATGAACAAAATATTAGAAAATTACTATTCAAAAGCCATCGAACGGACAAAAATAATGGTCTTGGAAGATATAGATAAATTTTTAGAGATTAAAGAGAGCCTACCATCCTATGAACAATACTTAAGAGATAGGGGACAGTATATTGACCAAATTTGGTTAAATTCCTGGCTAAATACGACAGCAAGTCATGCTTCTACTTCCGAAAAGAAAGCGTATCTACTAGATAATGATTTTGAGGTAGAAGGGCTAAGTAAAAAGCTGCTTAATCAAATGTTTCGTACCGAGATAAGGGATGTGGAACCTTTTGATGTAATTAGCTGGCTAGACAGTATTTTTGCTTATCAATTGGATGTGTGGGAACGAAGATATGAGCAAGTAAGGGAAGCATATGTGGACCGAAAAAAAATATTGCTGGAACGCGAATTAAGGAAAAAAATATTGCTCAAGCTTGAGTATTATATAGAACAGTTAGTTGGAGAGCATTATGAAGAGCTTTACCTTTATGTTCGATATTTACTAGGTTGTCATCTTGCGATTGAGGTTGAGCAAAAAGGGATTATTCTGTCACCTGAGGAGATTACCTTTTCATCCTATTTATATCATGAACTAGATTTAGCCTCTAATAGATATCAATACGATGAAGACATGACTGAAACATATGAAAGACTTATTTCAAATTATTTATTTGACTTTGGCCCTAATTGGCTCAAAGACCACCTTTCTTCTCACCTATTTGATGACTACCTTAAAACATACAATGAAGCTTTACCTGACTTATTTTTAAAGGAAGCTGCATTTGATCTGTTTGTTGAACTCAGCCATGAATTCTTTGAAGATTTATTAGAGGAATACGTTTCTGATCTCATTAGGCTTATTGATATTCCATTTGATCTAGCTATACATCAAGAGATATTTCATAAAGATCTTTCTGAGAGAGAACGGAAAGTGGTTGAAGATCTAGAAGAAATCAATCGTCGAGAAGAAGAAGAAGCACGAATGATCGAGGATATCTTCGGAAGGGAATATAATCCTTCGGCAGGGCGCAATATCCAATATGTTCTTCATGTTGGTGAAACAAACACTGGTAAAACGTTTCAAGCGATTAAACGTATGAAGGAAGCAAGTAGTGGAATTTATTTTGCTCCCCTTCGATTATTAGCTCTTGAAATATATGAAACATTAAATGAAGAAGGTGTTCCCTGCTCTTTAAAAACAGGTGAAGAGGAAAAACTGGTGATGGAAGCAACTCACCTAGCTTGTACTGTAGAAATGTTTCATGAGAAAGAATTCTATGAAGTGGTCGTCATCGATGAGGCTCAAATGATAGCAGATAAGGATCGCGGCTTCTCTTGGTACAAAGCGATGACAAAAGCAAATGCAAAAGAAGTACATATTATCTGTAGTTTCAACGCAAAATCAATGATCCTTCAGCTTCTTGGTGAATCACATGTTGAAGTTCATGAATATGTAAGAGACATTCCTCTAGAGGTAGAGTCCAATTTGTTTCGTTTAGGTCATACACAAAAAGGAGATGCACTTGTTTGCTTTTCACGAAAGCGAGTCCTTGAAACGGCTTCAGAACTTCAAAGAAACGGGCGTCAAGTGAGTATGATTTATGGGAGTATGCCGCCAGAAACAAGAAAAAAGCAAATGCAGAGATTTATAAAAGGTGAAACAACGGTCATCGTCTCAACAGATGCGATCGGAATGGGATTAAATTTACCTATAAGGAGAATTGTTTTCCTAGAAAATGATAAGTTCGACGGTACAAGAAGAAGATGGCTAAAGTCACAAGAAGTAAAGCAAATTGCTGGACGTGCTGGTCGTAGAGGAATTTATAATATTGGAAAAGTGGCCTTTACAAACGATCTTAAAACGATGACTCGTCTTCTTCAACAAGAGGATGAGCCACTTCAAGGATTTGCGATTGCCCCGACAACAGGTGTACTTGAGAGGTTTCAAAAATATTCACGTAAGCTTGGTCTGTTTTTTTACTTGTGGGATCAATTTAAAAGTCCAGAGGGAACGAAAAAAGCAACTTTATCTGAAGAAAAGCTATTATACGAAATAATTGAAGATTCAATCGTAGAGGCAAAGCTCTCAATAGCAGACTTATATGGCTTTTTACATTTACCATTCTCATCAAATGAACCTTCATTAAGAGCGCAGTGGAAGCAAAATCTTGAAGCGATTGTAGAAGGTCATGAATTACCTGATCCAAAGCAAATAGAATCAGGGCTTGAAGAACTCGAATTATCGTATAAGTCGGTTGGTCTTCATCTATTATTTTTATACAAATTAGGGAAAAGGACAGAAGCCCATTATTGGGAAAGAGTTCGGGAAGAAATCAGTGACAAAATTAATGAACAATTAAAAGCTGGTGTGCAAATTGTAAAGAAAAACTGTAAAAATTGCGGGAAAAGTCTTCCTCCACGCTTTAAATTTCAAGTATGTAATGAATGTCATTTTGAACGACATGATCGAAAAAAGACCTTTTAAATTACACAGTAATTGACTAATAACATCATATTTATTTGATTTTGGAGATAAATGGGGATTTTATATTGATGTAATTGAATTTAATGAAGGAGAAGAAGATGTCAATCCTACAATTTGTGATAGTAAAAGTATAAAAGTAAAAAGAAGGGCTAAACAGTTACCACATATACCATTAATGAGACTTTTAGAGAAATGGTCAGTAACCCAATTTCGATAACCAGGTTATTCATTGTAACCTGGTTTTTCTGTACCTTCAAATTCGTTATTAACTTTTACAACTAAGCTTACCACCTTCACATCAATCGCCTCTTTTTCCAACAATCCCATAAAAGAAAATATTCGTAATGTCTTCAGCCAATGGCAAAATGTTCTGATACACTTCTTCTCGTTGAAAGTAATCTTTTAACATCTTGACATAAAATAAAATGGATTCATTAGATAAATTTGGATCAACATATCCCTGTTCCTTTCCTTCATTAAACAAGTGAATAAAGTAGGGGATGACCTTCTCGGTATATAATTTTTCGATATAATTGCCTTCAGTTGTATATTCCTTCATCAAATGTTGATAAAGTTCTTCGTGAATATGTTTGGCAACTTCTCTTTTATTAAAAATAATCTTTTTAATTTTTTCGGGAAAAGGTATGTCAGCATAAGTGATTTTTTCAAAGTCATTAGATGCTTTATCTACATAATAAATAAACACGTCATGAATCAATTTATGCTTATTTTCAAAATAATTATAGATGGTCACTTGTGATACATTAGCTTTTCTCGCTATTTCTGAAATTGAGACTTTTTGGATTCCAAATTCCATAAATAACGTTAATGCAGCCTCTAATATATCTTGTTTCTTTTGTTCTCTCCGCCTTTGGAAACCGTCCATTTCTTTCACCTCATGTTTAGTTTAATAAAAATTATGTAATAAAACAAATAAAATAGTTCATAAATTGTTGTCAAAGAGTTATTTTTTATATATTATGAACTATATAAGTTAAAATATTTCATAACTTATGTGTTAGGTCATTAAGTTAATAGGAAACTCAGAGTAAATTTGATACTGTGGGAGAGGATTTGACATGACGATTTTAAAAACAACGAATTTAACAAAGAAGTTTGGAAATTTCACTGCATTAAATGGTGTAAATATGGAAGTGAATAGCGGGGAAGTCTATGGTTTCATTGGTCCAAATGGTGCGGGTAAGTCGACTACTATACGCATCTTACTCGGAATTTTGAAAGCTTCGGAAGGGGAAGCGACAATTTTTGGCAAGGATGCCTGGAAAGATGCAGTCGAAATTCATAAGCGTATTGCGTATGTACCTGGAGATGTGAACCTTTGGCCGAACTTAACAGGTGGAGAAGTCATTGATTTATTTATGAAATTGCGTGGGACAAATAATAAAAGCCGCCGAGAAGAATTAATCCAAAAATTTAATTTGGACCCATCTAAAAAGTGTCGAACCTATTCAAAAGGTAATCGCCAAAAAGTTGCGTTAATCGCTGCATTTTCATCTGATGCAGATCTGTATATTCTAGATGAGCCAACATCAGGTCTTGATCCATTAATGGAAAAAGTGTTCCAAGATTGTGTGATGGATGCAAAAATAGCAGGGAAAAGTGTCCTGCTTTCCAGCCATATTTTATCTGAAGTTGAAAGATTATGTGACAAGGTCGGAATTATTCGCCAAGGAAAAATGATTGAAACAGGTACATTAAATGAGCTTCGTCACTTAACAAGAACAAAACTACTTGTTGAAACTAAGCAACCGATTACCGCTTTAGGAGATATAAAAGGGGTTCACGATATAGAAGTGAAAGATCAAGCCCTTTCCTTTCAAGTAGATGCAGAAGAGATTGATGCGGTCATGCAGTATATTTGTCAATTCGGCTTAGTAAAGCTCGAAGGTTCACCACCTACATTGGAAGATTTATTTATGCGTCACTATCAAGGAACAGGATCCATTTCCAATACTGGAGGAGGTGTATCATAATGTGGAAGCTGCTGTACAGCCAAACGGGAAGAATGGCCCGTTTCATCGTACGACGCGATCGGATTCGTATACCGATTTGGTTAATTTCTTTCTGTTTTATTACGATCATTACTGCTTCAGCATTTACTGATTTATATAAATCGGAAGAAGAAAGACAGGCGATTGCTGAAACGATGAGGAATCCTGCCATGATCGCAATGGTCGGTCCTGGATATGGCCTTGACGACTATACGGCTGGTCCAATGATGGCACATCAAATGCTGCTATTTACAGCTATTGTGGTGGCAATCATGAGTATTTTACTCGTAACTCGTCATACTCGTGCAGATGAAGAGGAAGGTCGAATAGAATTAATTAGATCGCTTCCAGTTGGAAGGTTATCAAATGCAAGTGCAACAGTTTTCGTGTTGTTTTGTACAAATGTTCTTTTAGCGTTACTCATCGGTTTTGGCTTATATAGTTTACGAATTGAAAGCATGGATTTAGAAGGCTCCCTCTTATATGGTGCTGCCTTGGGGGCTACGGGAATTTTCTTCACCGCTATCACTGCACTATTTGCCCAGTTAACAGAAAATTCAAGAGGAACCATTGGATTGTCGTTTACTGTGTTAGGGGTAGCTTATCTAATTAGAGCAGTTGGGGATGTAAGCAATGAAACACTTTCTTGGTTCTCCCCACTTGGCTGGATTTTAGGAACAGAAGTATATGTGAAAAATGTTTGGTGGCCAATTTTATTAACGGTTGGTGTTGCCTTCTTTTTAGTGGCTGTTGCCCTCTATTTAAATAAGATCCGTGATTTAGAATCAGGATTTTTACCAGCTAAGCCAGGTAGGAAATATGCATCACGCTTTTTGCAAAGTCCTTTTGGTCTTGCAATTAGACTCCAGCGTACAGGCATCATTGCTTGGGCAATCGGGATGTATGTATTAGGGGCGTCCTATGGATCTGTATTTGGTGATTTAGAATCGTTTTTTTCTAATAATGAAATGATGACGGATCTATTAACACCTGTAGAAGGTTTATCATTAACCGAACAATTTTTATCGATGTTAATGTCGGTTATTTCAATGATTTGCACGGTTCCTGCCTTGATGTTTATGTTAAAGCTGAAAGGGGAGGAGAAAAAGAACCGTATAGAACATTTACTATCTCGTGCGGTGTCTCGGATAAAAGTAATAGGTAGCTATCTTTTACTTTCGATGATCTTTGGGTTTGTGATGTTATTTCTTGCTTTAATCGGTTTGTGGTCTGCCGCAACCTCTGTGATGAATGACGCTATTCCTTTTACAATGATGTTTGAGGCGGCGATGGTTTATTTACCAGCCATTTGGATGATGATTGGATTGGCCGTGCTGCTTGTAGGACTATTCCCGGAATTCACAAGTCTCACCTGGTTGTATTTAGGTTATTCTTTCCTTGTTGTTTACTTAGGTGGGTTGCTACAATTCCCTGAGTGGATGAGGAAGCTATCTCCATTCGGTCAGATTCCGCAACTGCCAGTTGAAGAGATGAACTTTTTAAAAGTTTTCACATTAACTTGTCTTGCAGTAGTTCTGATGGTGATTGGGTTTATTGGATATAGAAAACGTGATATAACAGGGTAAAATAGAAAATATGATCCTCTCGTTCAAATTTACTGTTTGGGCGAGAGTTTTTTTGTTTTTAAAGCTCAAAATCCTTCCTTAATGTTAATAGACACACGAATTCAAATGAACTTTCTTGTTGACAACATTTAAAATACATTTGATAAAAGTTACAGTTAGCACTGATATTTAATTTTTTAAAAGGCTTTACCTCACTGACATACTTTACAAATAAAAACTAAGGAATTAAAGCCCTAGTGAATGCTTGCACACTATTTGTAATAGTGGAGGTGCTCATTCAGTTGGTTCAAATATAATTATAATCAAAACATTTTAATTAATTGTTTAATAACATTTTAGACTATTTTGTACAAAATTCTAAAACACCCTTGATTCAAATGAATTAGTAATTAGTTTTTGGAAATACATATGCAAGAATTAGCAAATTATCTTTAATATTGGCTGTCTTTCATTGAAATAAAAGGATTATTTTACTATAATCGACATAAAGAGACATTTTTTTAAAATCTACTAGTATTTTCCACCTATAAAAAGAGGTAATAAATGGTATTTCGAATGGGAAGTAATAAGCTATTTTTTCTTTTATAGTTTCATTTAAAGAAACTAGATTTCCAAGATTTGCTTAGTGAAATGCAGCGCACTATAAGTGAACGTATCTTTAATAAGATTAGAGAGAATATAAGTAGTAAAAGGGGAGATAGGCAGAATATGACTTCTCTTTTTCAATGAAACTCGTGAAGACAGGAGAATATTAAGAAAATGCGTTTAGTTACATTAGATCGATGTCAATCGGGAATTAAATTAGGTAAATCGATTTACAATAAAAATGGAAAAGTCCTCTTAGCAAAAGGGACTGAACTAACAAGTAGTTTAATAGAAAGACTAAAGAAATTTAATATTTATACAGTTTACATAGATGATAAGGCATCTGAAGGTATTGAAATAGTTGAATCTATTCCGGAGAAATTACTTGTTGAAGCTGGAAATGTGATAACAGAAGGTTTAGATTCAATTGCCGAGTTAAACTCAAATACATCCAATATCCAAGGAATGATTAAGACAGAAAGAGCAGTACGAAGTTTCCAAAAGGTATTTAGAGATATCATAAGTTGTTTAACAGAAAATCGAAGTGTATTAAATTTATTAGCAACAACTAAAATTCATGAAAATCATGTTTATACTCACAGTCTAAACGTATCAATATATGCGTGCCAGTTAGCTATTAAGAATGGTTTACCACTAAAAAAAATTGAAGAGGTCGGTTTAGGTGCATTGTTGCATGATCTCGGAAAGATGTTTATCCCAACGGAGGTTTTAAATAAACCCGGCAAGTTAACAAATGAAGAATTCGAACAGATAAAGTCACACAGTGAATTAGGATTTAACATACTTAGAAAAGTACACGAGATCCCTTTAATTGTAGCTCATTGTGCACTTCAACACCATGAGAGAATTGATGGCGCAGGATATCCGAGAAGTTTAAAGGGAGATCAAATTCATAATTACGCAAAAATATTGAGTGTTGCAGATGTATTTGATGCTGTTACGAGTCACAGAGTATATCGACCTGCGATGTTACCACATAAAGGTATTGAATTACTTTATTCCGGTAGTGGTACGCAATTTGATAGGAAACAAATTCAATTCTTTAAAAATTGCATTGCCATTTATCCACAAGGACTAACAGTAAAATTAAATGACGGAAGAACCGGAATAGTCTCGAAATATAATTTTAATTCAGTTGGAAGACCTGAGATAAGGGTTATAAGGGATGAAGAGGACCAAGAAGTAAAACCGTACGAAATTGATTTATCTTCGAATAACAATTTAACCGTCGAGATTGTTAAGGCAGACGCATTATTATAATTAATACAAGAGAGTCATGTAATAATAGAATTTAAGGTTTGAACAAAAAAGGCACCGACTGAATACTGGGTTCAGAATGTGTAGCTTTCTTTCCTTAAATTAAAAGGAGGACGATAGAAGGAAATATAAGTAAAAGGACAAATCTGTTTGGCTTCGGAAGCAAGCAGGGATGGGGCCAATAAGAGGGAGATTAAGTCGTATAACATAAACACAACACTGCAAATTGCCGACCCTCGATTTTACCTTTTCCCACCATATTTCCAATCCGCTTCAATAAACATGAATAGAAAATGACTAACTATTGTTACTTTTAATTGAACATTTATATACTTATTTTATAGTTGGGTTCTGGTGTGAAAATTTCAAGACAATCCATCTGAAAAATAGGGGAAAATTAATCCTACTGACGTGATTACATAAATACTTATGGTACTAGTACACCAGAAGGAAATAAATCAGAGACTAATGCAATTAAAAATACATTTTGTACACATGATGTTCTTTTTGAGTTGTTTATTTTCTTTTTAACTAAAGTATGTTTATTTTTAAGGTTCCTTATAAACAATTTGGTGAATTCAACACTTACCTCATAGCGTGTAATAGTTATAGGTATAATTAACAAGTTTTAGTAGTGAGATTAATATTTCTAGACAAAGTACATGTATTGAATGTTTATCGCCCATACTTCTGTATTAACATAAAGAACGGCCATAAATCCAGTAATTAACAATTCAACTATCATAGCAATAAAAATGTATTCAAATGTGTGAAGATTTTTCTTTGTAGATAAGAATGTTGTTCCTAGGTTATGCCTCATAGAACCTGCAAACATTTCAGTAATTCCCCATACTTTTTTGGCAGAGTTATTATATGCATTAATATGAGTTTATTAGACTAAGGGCTGAAGTAGAATCCCAAGTGGAGGGAACAGATATTACGAATTAATCTAAATAGCTAGTTTTATTGGAGAAAGATAATAAAAACAACCTTTTCATTTTAATTCTATTGGTTAAAATTTTGGTCGGAAGTAGTAAAAAATACATTATTTTTTTCGGGAAAGTAAGAACTAGAGAGGATGTCATTAATATAAGGAGTATTTTTGGATCACTTTTGCCTGATTGACGAAAGGAAAAGAGAGTGATAAACTTTAAAACGTAATGATTACGTTTTATATAAAAGGAGGATCACACTTGTCCGATAAATATGAATTTTTATTTTCCATCAAGATGCTGCGACATGAAATAAATGAGCTTTCAGCCTACATAAAAGAAAGCAAGTATTGTTATGAGTTGCTTACAAATAAGCTTGATGATCTTTCTAAATTTGTTGTCAGTGAAGAGAATGATGAGCTTATCAAAAATTGAAAATTATTTATGGACTGGCTCAAGCAGTCGACATTAAAATGCCTCAGGCTTTATCTCTATTGCAGACATTTGAGAGAGAAGTAGATCGATTCAGAATAGAGAATAATGCAAATTTTTCTAATTATGTTCCAACCATTGATAATCATGACATGAATATAGCACATATTGCATTAGAAAGGGGAGAAGAACGATGAAAAACGGAGTCATACTAGCCATCCTTTCCTCGCTTGTATTTAGCATTATGAATGCGCTTGTAAAGGCTGTAAGCCTGAACATTCCAACAGCAGAAGTTATGTTTTTCAGGAGCATCATTGGAACAGCTATTATTTATTTTATGATGAGACACAGCCATGTCACATTTTCTAAAAAAGGAGTGCCAATGCTCTTAATAAGAGGACTGCTCGGTGCCCTTTATTTATTTGCATATTTTTATACCATCTCTAAGATTCCGCTTGCAGATGCAAGTATTCTGGCCCATTTATCAACTATTTTCGTTATTATATTATCAGCTTTATTTTTAAAAGAAAAAGTTTCAAAAAGAACATTTTACATTTTGCCGCTTGTATTCCTTGGAGCAATTTTGCTGGTCAAGCCGTTCAATTATTCTTCCTATTCGATCTATGCGCTAGTCGGAATTTTGAGTGCGCTTTTTGCAGCAGGGGCTGCCACTTCCATCCGCTATTTAAGTAAGCTGCATCATTCTTATGAAATTGTGTTTTACTTTCTTGTTACAGGAACGATTATATCCATTCCATTAATGTGGAACAGCATTGTGATTCCAACACCGCTTGAATTCTTTTATTTGGCGTGCATAGGTGTTGTCTCTCTGCTCGGACAGATCTTTCTTACAAAAGCCTTCACACATGAGAATATTGTAGTTGTGGAAGTTACGAGATATATAGGGATTGTATTTAATGCGTTATGGGGCTTTTTATTTTGGACGGAGGTGCCGGATGTCTATACAGTCATAGGAGGTGTTTTAATCATTACGGCATGTATCCTGCTTTCGATGAAAAAGAAAAAATCGATTGCAGCGGATACGAGGCTAGTAAAGGGATAATCCATTTCATTTGTAATAAAAAAAATTAGATTCATATTTTAATTGACCATTTCGATGCAAACTAGTAATATTCATTATTGTAAATCGTAATAATTACGAATTAAATAAACTTACATAAGGGCGGTAGATAAAATGAAAAAGAATATTTTTAGTAATAAAAGCCTGCTTGCTATATTAATAGGCTTATTTATTCTCGCAGTAGCTGGCTGCTCAGCTGAAAACAGCAATACAGATGCAGAAGGAGAAAAAACAGAGGAAAAGGATAAAAAGGTTACAATGATCTTTAGCTTTAAGTCTGCTAACTTAGATCCCCATACTGGATTTACCCCTATTCGTGCAGGAATAACTGAAACGCTCCTGAAGCTGGATGAAGATTCGAATATTGAAGGCTGGCTTGCTGAAAAGTGGGAAACAACGGACAACATTACGTGGGAGTTTACAATTCGCGATGGCGTGACATTCCAAGATGGAGCAAAGCTTGATGCTGCTGGAGTGAAAGCTTCAATTGAAAGAAGTATCGCTGTAAATGAATCTCTTGGAGGGTCTCTGAAAATCCAATCAATGGAGGCAGATGACCAAAAGCTTACAATTATAACAACAGAGCCGTATCCTGCTCTTCCATCAGAACTAGTGAACCCCTACACATCGATTGTAAATATTGCAGCTGAAAAAGAAATGGGCGAAGAGGCATTTCGGAATGCTCCAGTTGGGACAGGACCCTTTAAAGTGAAGAAATTCACTTCAAATCAGGAAGTTCAAGTTGTTAGAAATGACAGATACTGGGCAGGAGAACCTAAAATAAATGAGGCAACAATTAAATTTAATGAAGATGCAAATGTTAGGGCCCTTGCTTTACAGTCTAAAGAGGCAGATGTTGTTTATAACCTTCCTGCCGAAGGCATAGAAGCAATTGAGAAGGATAAGGAACTTAAGATTGAATCTGTACCAGGTCTTAGATCGCACTTTTTCTTATTTAATCAGCAAAGTCCAAAAGTTTCAGATGTAAAAGTCAGAGAGGCACTTAATTTATTAATTGACCGAAAAAGCATTGCAGATGATATCATGCTCGGTCATGCTGTTCCTGCCAATGGTCCGTTTCACAGCAGTCTTCCTTTTGGAATCGATGATGAAGTAGAAGAATTGGATATTGAAAAAGCTAAAGCGTTGCTTGGCGAGGCAGGGTATAAAGAAAATGCTGACGGTAAGATGGAAAAGGACGGTAAACCGCTTAAACTTGAAATTATTACATATAAAGCACGTCCAGAACTGCCGTTAATTGCCCAGCTGTTTCAATCAGATGCAGCAAAAGCAGGAGTAGAAATAGATATTAAAACAGTTGAAAATGCAGATACTCATCTTGCAGAAAATACAGATTGGGAAATGGGCACATACAGCAATAACACGTCACCGAGAGGAGATGGAAGTTACTTCCTGAATACTGCTTTCACAGATACTGGTGCACTTAATGTGGGGAAAATAAATATACCAGAACTAAATGAAGTGATTAAAGAGTTAAATACAACAAGCGATCTGGATAAAAGAACACAATTAACGAAGGATGCAGCAAATGTTATCAATAAGGAAGTTTCTCATAGCTATGCCGTTTATCCAAATATTATTGTAGGTATGAATGACCGCGTTACGGACTGGAATCCTACTGCTGAAGAGTACTATATTCTAACACATACATTGGATGTGAAATAAAGTGTTATCGCTCATTAGAAAGCGACTATTGCAATTGGTGCTTGTCTTATTCGTCTTATCCGTTTTTACCTTTAGCTTGATGAAGCTTGCTCCGGGTGACCCGGTTATGACGATTTTGAATGCTGATGAAATGATGGTAACAGAATCCGATCAAGCTAAGCTCCGCAGTGAACTTGGCTTTGATCAACCTCCCTATGTTCAGTACGGTCAGTGGATGCTCGGTTTGTTTCAGCTTGATCTCGGTAAATCCTACATGAGCGGAAAACCTGTATGGAACGAGATGATGGAACGCTTGCCGATCACAGTTCAGCTTACAACTGGGGCTCTTTTGGTCATGGTGAGCATATCTGTTCCTCTTGGTATCATCTCCGCCCGATATCCTGGAAAATGGCCGGATCAAATCAGCAGAATCCTTGCACTTATTGGAGCATCAATTCCAAGCTTTTGGCTGGGATTGATGCTAATTTACTTTTTTGCTTTTAAGCTTCAAATTCTTCCATCAACAGGAATAGGATCTTTTTCTCAAATGATTTTGCCTTCCTTTACTTTGGGATTCTCGTTGGCAGCTGTGTATGCAAGGCTTCTTAGAGCAGGACTTCTTGCAAGCTTTTCTGAGGATTATATCCAGGCGGGAAAAGCAAGAGGAGTGAAAGAATGGCGGATTCTTTGGTTCCATGCTTTTAGAGCTGCCCTGCTGCCTGTAATCACGGTTTTTGGATTAAGCATAGGAAGCTTGCTAGGGGGAGCTGTGGTCATTGAAATTTTATTCTCGTGGCCAGGACTTGGGAGCATGGCGGTTGATGCGATCTTTAGCCGTGATTATCCAGTCATTCAAGGCTATGTCTTATTAACAGGCATATTCGTAGTAATTCTGAATTTACTCGTGGATCTATCTTACTATTTAATTGATCCCCGCATTAAGCAAGGAAAGGAAGAAAACGCTTGAAAATCTCTTATACTTTGCAAAAAAATCCTTTTTTTTCGCATTTGCAGATGAAAAGCATCAAGCCTATGAACTTGCTTGGGCTCTTTTTTCTTACAGTTATTTTAATCATTACAATCATTGGTCCATTTCTTGTACCGAATGATCCTTTTTCAGCAAATATGGCAGAGCGGCTTGCTTCACCGAGCTTAACCTATCCTTTGGGGACGGATCACATGGGAAGATGCATTTTTTCAAGACTAGTCATTGGTTCCCAAGCAACACTTGGCATTACAGCGCTGGTGATCACAACCGTGATTCTGATTGGAATTCCCATTGGCTTGCTGTCAGGGTATATTGGAGGACGCTTTGATTCATTTGTGATGCGAATTGCCGATGGCCTGATTGCACTGCCAGAGTTTATTTTAGCGATTGCGATTGCGGGATTTTTAGGCCCAAGTTTAACGAATCTGATGATTTCTGTCGTATTAGTAAAATGGATCAGCTACACCAGAGTTGTCAGAGGCATCGTCTTATCAGAACGCGAAAAAGAATATGTATTGGCAGCAAAGGTCGGAGGTTGTCCAACTTGGAAGATTATAACGAGGCATTTGCTTCCACAAATCATTTCCCCGGTTCTTGTGCTTGCAGCACTTGATGTCGGTAAAGTCATTTTAATTATCTCTTCCTTGTCTTATCTCGGTCTTGGCGCTCAGCCCCCTGCTCCGGAGTGGGGAGCGATGTTAAATGACGGGAGACCTTATTTCCAAACATTCCCTGAATTGATGATCTACCCAGGAATGGCTATCTTCATTGTCGTTTTATCTTGTAATTTAATTGGAGAGGGACTAAGAGACAAGCTTGATGTGAAAAGAATATAGTGAAGGAATAGGAGGTGCAAGAGCCGATGGCTACAGCAATTAAGCTTACTGAACAACTTACATTAGAAAGTGGGAATAAGGAAGCAGCCTTCTTTCGATCGTCCCCTGTGCTGGAAATAAAGAATCTCTCCATTTCCCTACGTGGCGGTAATGGGCAGGAAGAAAGCACACTGGTTAAAAAGCTGAATTTCAGCATTCGACCAGGTGAAATGCTTGGCCTTGCCGGTGAAAGCGGAAGCGGAAAAAGTTTAACAGCTTCCGCAATATTAGGCTTGCTTCCTAAGTCCCTAAAGGTTTCAGAAGGTCAAATCGAGCTCAGGGGCAGGGAGCTTATAAGTCTTTCTGAAAAGGAAATGGGACGTCTACGCGGAAAAGAGATTGCCTATATTTTTCAAAATTATCATGGTAGCTTTACTCCATTTATTAAGGTTGGAAAACAGCTCGTCGAAGCGCTTCGTAGTCATGACAAAATCAGTAAACTAGATGCGAAGAAGAAGGCTCTCATTTGGCTTGAACGTGTGAAGCTGCCAGCTGAACGGATCTTCGTTAGCTATCCTCACCAGCTTAGCGGAGGGCAGCTTCAAAGAGCATCGCTTGCAGCAGCACTAATGTTTGAGCCAACACTGATTATTGCAGATGAGCCAACAACCGCTCTTGATGTGCTGACGGGTGAAAGGATATTAGATATTCTTGCTGATCTTCAGAAAGATCTGAATTGTGCGGTTCTCCTCATTTCCCATGATTTAAAGCATGTGTTAAAGAGAACAGATTCGATGGCCGTTATGTATGGAGGGCAGATCGTTGAAAAAGGTTTGACAAAGAGCATCAGGGCAAATCCAATCCATCCATATACAAAGCTGCTGCTGAAGGCAAGACTTGTTTTAAGTCAAACAGTACCAGAGAAAATTGCTGCTATACCAGGGGAGCCAGGACTTGTTGCTGAACAGGGCTGTTCATTTGCCCTTAGATGCCCAAAGTCATTTGAACCATGCAACATTGTGCCAACGATGCAATCCGCAGGAGATTTCCATTGGACAGCCTGTCACGCTGCAGGTGTGGAGGGAGATGAGACAAATGCTTGAAATCAAAAAAGTTTTTAAATCCTATCGGTCAAATACCGTTTTGACCGATGTTTCGTTTCATATGCAGCAAGGTGAATGTCTTGGTTTAATTGGGGAGAGCGGGAGCGGAAAAAGTACAATTGCTAAGCTAATTCTAGGATTGGATCAATATGATTCCGGACAAATCATTCTGAATAACTTTGATTTTAACCAGTTAAAGGGCCGTGAGCTAAGAAAAGCAAGACGCCATGTACAGGTCGTGTTTCAGGACCCGTCTGCATCATTGAATCCAAAGCTGCCTATTTGGAAATCTGTGATAGAACCACTTGAAAATTATCCAGAAGTGATTCCGGCTTTTTTGAAAGAAGTTAGAAAAGAGAGACGGAAGATGGCAGAAATTCTCCTTGAAAAGGTTGGCCTTCATTCCGGCTTGCTTGATCGGTACCCTCATCAGCTCAGCGGAGGACAGCGGCAGAGAGTGGCAATTGCAAGGGGAATAAGTCTTCAGCCAAGTTTGCTTATTTGTGACGAACCAACATCCAGTTTAGATGTATCCATTCAAGCACAAATTTTAAACCTGCTGAAGGAATTGAAAAGAGAATTTAATATGTCCTATTTGTTTATTTCACATGATATGGCGGCTGTGCAATATATGTGTGAACGAATTGCAGTCTTAAAAGAAGGCGTGCTGGTTGATTTATTTTCATCAAAAGATCTCTTTTCAGAAGAGCGCCATCCCTACACTGGGAAGCTTGTACAAGCTGCATTAGAATAATATAGGATTCTCCTATCTCATGATCTTACAGCTGTAAATTTTATGAGTGATCGCATAATGGTGATGCACATAAAAAGCAAGATTTGTTCTCAGAGAATGACATCCCTATACAAAAGAATGACTTCATGTTTTTGAATCATAAAGGAGGATTGCGATGAATCATCGATCTTATCTAGCCTTAGCTATTCCTCTCACCATATCGACAATGACAACTCCCTTACTTGGGGCTGTAGATACAGCGGTTGTCGGGCAAATGCCTGATCCTGCTTATATCGGGGGCGTAGCTGTTGGGACCATTATTTTTAATACGATGTACTGGTTATTTGGTTTTTTACGAGTAAGTACATCAGGTTTTGCTGCCCAGGCAAACGGAGCAAATAATGATATGCAAGGAATTTTAGCTCTTACAAGACCTTTTTTAATTGCAATTCTTGTAGGGATAAGCTGTATTTTCCTTCAAGTACCTATTGAGCATTTGTCGTTAAATTTGATGAATCCGGATTTTGATGTTCGTACTGTTGCATCTGATTACTTCAGCATTCGAATATGGGGTGCCCCTTTTACTTTGCTGAATTACGTAATCCTCGGATGGTTAATGGGAATGTCTAGGATCAAAGTTTCTTTATTGTTACAAGTGATTATGAACCTCATCAACATCGTTCTTGCCCTGTTGTTGGTTAATGTGTTCTCTTGGGGGGTATCTGGTGTAGCAATAGCAACTCTAATATCAGAAGTAACAGCCTTTATAATCGGGCTATTTATCATATGGAAAGTATATCCTTTTAAATTTAAGTTACTTCCTTTAAAAGAGGTTTTTGATCACACGTCATTAAAAAGAATGATGATCGTCAACCGGGATTTGTTCTTCAGAACCCTTTGTTTATTAACCGTTTTTAATTTGTTCACGGCTCAGGGGGCTTCCTTTGGAACTGAAGTCTTGGCAGCGAATGCTGTTCTCATCCAAATTCATTACATCATGGCTTACTTCTTTGATGGATTTTCAAATGCTTCCAGTATTTTGGTTGGAAAAGCTATAGGCTCAATGGATGAACCATTGTATAAGAAGACTCTTATATTATCGTGTCAGTGGGCGGCCCTTTCATCCCTTTTTATCGCAGGAATTTACTATCTTTGTAGTGATTACATATTCCTGGTGTTTACACGTATACCAAGTGTCATTGATTTGGCCAACACCTACGGAATATGGCTTATTCTGTTTCCATTTTCGGCAAGTTTTGGTATCATTCTCTACGGTGTTTTTATAGGGGCAACGGAGGCAACGTTTATTCGAAACTCGATGATTTTAGCCTTAGTGGTTTATCTGATTATTCATTTCCTTTTGGTACCTCACTACAATAATCATGGCTTATGGTTAGCTTTCATTGTATTTAGTCTAGGGCGTTCTTTGTTTTTAGCCATCTATATTCCGAAATTAACCCGAAAGCTTTTTCCAAAGACAAGTTTAATAATTGTGAATCAATAGGTATTTAAATATTACTAAAACTTCAATATATAATTATCTTAACTTCTACACCTTAAATAAGTCATATATCTATTGAATTATCAAGAATCATACCGTGAAAACATTGGTGAAGTAGCAATTTTATGCGTACTACGTGTGCTTCTTTCCCGTTACAAGAAAGAACGGCAGGAAGTCGAGCACTTCGGTGAATTTGTCATCCACTCCGGCGTCGTCAAAGCAGTGACAGACGGCACGAATTTTCATGATTGAACAAAGAGATGTATCAGAGACAGGAACATATTCCTGTCTTTTTTTTGTGCGCCCAGCAAGGATGCAGTCTATAGGGTGAAAGCCTAGTACTGCCAAGGCAGAGGTATGTGGGGAACACTAACTTCATATAAAGCTAGATAACATGATAAGAGTTATTATTAAAATTCTATTAGAACGTATTTCAATGGCATAAAAGCAGTTTTTCAGATAAACAGTCTTTCTTTGTTAAATTATATGACACAATGATAGACTGGATTTTTTTCGTAGTACATAATTTAGAAAATTCCAAAAATAACAAAATTTAGAATATCGGATTCGAAAGAGGTGCATCACTATTGTCGCATTCGGAATTTGCAGTTGAAATGACAGACATAGTAAAGAAATTCGGTGAAGTAATTGCAAGTGATCATGTTAATTTCTTTGTAAAAAAAGGAGACATTCATGCATTACTAGGTGAAAATGGGGCTGGAAAAAGTACAATCATGAGTATGCTATCTGGAATTTATAAAGCAGACAGTGGAAGTATCTCCATTCAAGGAAACACTTTTAGAATTCGCTCTCCTAAAGAATCGATGGACTTGGGAATTGGCATGGTCCATCAAAATTTCCGCCTTGTTCAAACCTTAACAGCTCTTGAAAATATCATTTTAGGTGAAAAAAGCAGTATTTGGCGTGGGTCCTCTTGGATGAATAAAAAGAAAATGGAAATCGAACATATTGCTGAAAAATATGGACTTCGTTTCCCGACTACAGTTCCAATTTGGCAGTTATCGGTTGGTGAACAGCAGCGTGTTGAAATTGTTAAGACACTTTATCGAGGGGCAGATATTATCATTTTTGATGAACCAACATCTGTTTTAACTCCTATTGAAGCCGATCAGCTGTTTCAAACGATGCAAGAGCTGAAGCGTAATGGAAAAACAATGATTTTTACAACTCACAAATTAAAAGAAGTCATGGCTGTTTCTGATCGGATCTCGGTTATGAGAAAAGGGAAAATGATTGCGCATTTGAATCGAGAAGATACGACTGTAAAGGAGTTAGCTCAGCTAATGGTAGGACGTGAAGTGTCAAATGGTATTACCGTTCAATCAGAACAGATAGGTAAGCCGATTCTTGAAGTAGAAAACTTAGTTGTCCGAGCTGAACATGGCATAAATGCTTTAAATCATATCGATTTCACGATTCATGAACATGAGATTGTTGGAATTGCTGGTGTGGCAGGAAATGGGCAAAAAGAACTTGCGGAAGCTTTAACGGGGCTAATTCCATTGGTAAGTGGAAGTGTAGTATTTAATCAAGAAAAATTAACATCACCGACCGTACAAGGTTTAATTGATAAAGGAATTGCACATATTCCAGAAGACCGTATGAAAAGTGGTCTTGCAGGAAGTTTAGGGATCGTAGACAACTTGCTTTTAAAAACATATCGAACAAACAAACGGACAAAGTTTGGATTGCTCAAAAATAAAAAGAATGAAGCATGGGCAGCAGAGCTTATTGAAAAATTTGATGTGCGGACACCTGACTTACATAGTCCCATACGGCAACTTTCAGGAGGAAATCAGCAAAAACTCTTATTTGCGAGAGAAATAGATCAAAAACCGAGGTTGATGATTGCAGTACATCCGACACAAGGATTAGATGTAGGAGCTACGGAAGCTGTACATCGAATGCTTGTAAATTTACGTAATTCTGGTAGTGGGCTCCTCCTCATCTCAGAAGATTTAGATGAAGTGATGCAATTGTCGGATAAAATTCTTGTGCTATACAACGGCAAAATTAACGGGGTACTAGCCAGGGGGCAAGCAGACAAAGATTATATCGGTCAATTAATGGCTGGACTAAGTGAGAAGGAAGGAGCTGTTCTATGAATCAAAAGATATCTGTTGAACAACCAACAGTAAAAATGAAGAAAGGCTCTAGGAGTTTAGGGTTATTGCCTTTTAGATTGGAATACGATCCCCATAGAAAATCGAGTGGTTGGTGGGTGCCTGTTGTTTCTACCATGGTAGCTCTTATTATATGTGCTCTATTTATTGTACTAAATGGAATGAACCCGTTGACCGTCTATTCAAAAATGCTACAAGGAGCATTTGGGTCAAGCTTTGGAATTAGCGAAACATTAGTAAAAGCTACCCCACTCTTACTATGTGGACTTGGTGTATCTATTGCTTACAGAATATCAATATGGAATATCGGAGCAGAAGGACAATTATTATTAGGGGCAATCGGTGCTACAGGTGTGACGATTTATTTTCCTAATTTACCAGGACCAGTATATATTCTACTCATGATATTTGTAGGGGTGGTAGCTGGAGCGGTATGGGGCTTATTTACAGCAATCCCTCGTACATACTTTCAAGTAAATGAATTGATTACATCACTTATGTTAAATTATATCGCACTTTTGCTTTTGAATTATTTTGTGTTTGGACCATGGAGAGATCCAGAAGGATTTAATTTCCCTGGCACACCAATGTTTACACCTTCACAAATGCTTGCAACCATAGGTGAAACCCGACTCAATCTTGGATTGATTTTTGCTTTAATAGCCGTAATCCTTTTCGCCTTTTTTATTTCGAAAACTCGTTGGGGTTATGAATTGAGACTGCTCGGTGCAAACCCTTCTGCAGCAGTCTATTCAGGGATTCGAAATAACAAACATATTCTCATTGTGATGATGATCAGTGGGGGGCTAGCTGGTTTAGCTGGGATGATTGAAGTTTCTGGCGTAGCGCATCGACTAATGTATGGGATTTCGCCTGGGTATGGTTATACAGCAATCATCGTTGCATGGCTTGCAAAATTAAATCCTTGGGCAATGATTTTTACTTCGATCTTTATTGGAGGATTAATTGTCGGAGGTTATAGCGTGCAAACGATAGGATTACCTTCGTCCATGTCACTAATGCTTCAGGGTGCGATTCTATTTTGTTTAATTGGCGGTGAAATGCTTTGTAACTATCGCTTGAAATGGGTTAATGTCGAAGAAAAATAGACAACCAAAAAGGTGAGAGGGGGAAACTTACATGGATATCGTCGTATTAATAGTCACTGCAGCCATTTCTTCAGGTACACCCTTGTTGTTTGCTGTATTGGGCGGAATTTTAAATGAAAAAGCTGGTGTCATCAATTTAGGAACGGAAGGGATCATGCTGATCGGAGCTGTTATGTCTTGTATGATCTTTATTCAAACGGATAGCTTGTTCATCACGCTACTAGCTGCATTGCTGGCCAGTGCTGGACTTGGGTTCATTCACGCATTTCTTTGTATTAGTTTAGGGGCAAATCAAACGGTTAGTGGGTTAGCTATTACATTATTCGGAACGGGGCTGAGTGCATATTTAGGGAAAGCTGTAGCTGGTGTTGCCTTACCAGTATCAGTTCCAAGGGTAAATCTAAGTTGGCTTGAGCCAGTCCCGTTTATTGGAAAGGTTTTTTCAAATGTAGACATCTTTAGTTGGATAAGTATAGCGATTGCCATCCTTTTGTATGTATACATGTATAAAACATCCTGGGGTCTCCATCTAAAAGCAGTTGGCGATAGTCCGTCGACCTCTGATGTGATGGGAATATCAGTTGTTGGAATCCGTTACGTTCATGTCATTGTCGGATCGATGCTAATGGGTTTTGCCGGTTTTTATTTAATTATGGTGTATTCACCGAACTGGATTGAAGGAATGACAGCTGGCAGAGGCTGGATTGCGATTGCACTCATCATTTTTGCTCGTTGGAATCCGCTTTATGCTTTTGTCTGTGCATATTTTTTCGGTGGTCTTGATGCGTTAGGTTTTCGTATTCAACTGATTGAAGAGATTGGAATTCCGTCCTACTTCCTGAAGATGATTCCTTATGTAGCTACGATTCTAGTATTAATGTTTATTGGCTGGAAAAATCGCCATAAACCATCAATAGAGCCTAAAGCTCTTGGGATTCCATATTTCCGTGAACAACGATTTTGACTCAATTAAATGAACAAACTTTCTATATGAAAGGAGTTGGTTAAGGAGGTCAAAATAATAAAATGTTAATTTAGTAAAATTCGAAAAATTGATTTTACGAGGGGGAAATATAATGAAGAGGAAAATTCTCGGTCTAGTATTGCTAATTATGATCTTTGCTATAGTAGGAGCTTGTTCTCAGGAAACATCGAAACCGAGTGGATCATCAGCAACAGAAGAGAAAACAGAGGGTAGTAGTGGTGATCCAGAGACAAAAGAAAAGCCGAAAGTCGCTTTTGTTTATATTGGAGTTCCAGGTGATGGCGGCTGGACGTTTGAGCATGATAAAGGAAGACAATTGGTTGACGAAACCTTTGGCATAACTTCTACAACTGTAGAGAATGTACCAGAAGGACCAGATGCCGAGCGTGTTATTGAAGAGCTTGCACAGGATCACGATATGATCTTTACAACCAGTTTTGGTTACATGGATCCCACGTATAATGTCGCTCAAAAATATCCTGAAGTTGTTTTTATGCATGCAACTGGATATAAAACAACGGAAAATATGGGTACATACCAAGGTAGAGGATACCAACCAGGCTACTTAGCAGGGATAGCTGCAGGGAAATTAACAGAAAACAATAAAATTGGCTATGTTGGGGCATTTCCAATTCCAGAAGTCATTTATACAATTAATTCATTTACATTGGGAGCTAAAAGTGTCAATCCTGATGTTGAAGTATCAGTAGTATGGAGTAATACATGGTTTGATCCAGCTACCGAAAGACAAGCAGCTACTAGTTTATTAGATCAAGGGGTCGATGTATTAGCAAACTATCAAGATTCACCTGCTGGTATTCAAGCAGCCGCAGAGCGTGGTGTTTGGGGGATGGGAAATGACTCTGATATGAACCGTTATGCACCTGAAACATATGTAACGAATCCTACATTAAATTGGGGACCTTATTATGTTGATGTTGTTCAAAGTGTGATTGATGGAACTTGGGAATCTCAAGCTACCTATGGCGGCTTCAAAGAGGGTATGGTAGACCTTGCTCCATTTGGTAAAAACGTACCACAAGATGTTCAAGATTTAGTTGAAACGAAAAAACAAGAAATCATTGACGGAACCTTTGATGTATTCCAAGGTCCAATTTATGATCAAGCTGGAAAGCTGAAGGTTGCTGAAGGCGAAAAAATGCCTGATGAGGATATCCTTGGAATGAATTGGTTTGTTAAAGGAGTTAACGGTACGGTCCCAGAATAATAGGAAAGGATGACTACGATATGGTAGTACAAGACCCTGTTTTAATTCATCAATGGCATCCAGTTCTATTGTCAACGGACTTGACCGAGCATCCAAAAGCTGTCGAAGTACTCGGTGAAAAAGTTGTTGTATTCCGTACCAACCATGGTGTTCACGCGATTAAGGATTTATGTATTCACCGCGGGGTTCCATTATCGCTCGGTAAAGTGGTAAACGATGAAATAATATGCGCATATCACGGTTGGCGTTACAATCATTGTGGAAAATGCACGCGTATTCCATCGATGCCAGAAAATAAGGCCATCCCAACAAAAGCACACACAACAACCTATTCTTGTGCTGAAGAGTATGACTTTATCTGGGTTTGCCTTGGGGAACCAGAGCGTGACAAACCAATGATCGGTGATAAAAAATTAAATAACCCAGAGCGTGTACGAGTTCAAATGGGCCCTTATGAAATTGAGGCTGCGGGTCCACGAGTTGTTGAAAACTTTTTAGATGTATCCCATCTTATGTTTGTCCATGAAGGACTATTGGGCGACAGCCAATTTCCAGAAATTAGTGACTATCAAGTTCACTATTCAAATGGTTTTCTCATATCGGATGAAATTGATGTCTATCAGCCCGACCCTGACGGAAGAGGGCACGGAGTTAAAGCAAAGTATACGTACAAAGTATTTAACCCTCTCTGTGCGGCATTCACGAAAAAAATCGATCATTCCGATGAGTTTTTCGATCTATTTCTCATCGTTCTCCCAGTGAATGAACAAAAAAGTACAGCGTTTATGATTATGGAACGTAACTATGCTTTAGACGTAGACGAGAAAGTTTTCATTGATTTTCAAGATAAATTAATCGAACAAGACCGAATTATTGTTGAAAATCAAAAACCTGAGTTGTTACCTCTTGATTTGCAAGCTGAATTACATCTAAAAAGCGATCGGGTGAGCATTGCCTATCGGAAGATGCTTCAGGAGATGGGTATTACGTTTGGAACAGCATAAATGCGATTTGCGTGCAGAGGAAAGTCTATCATGATCTTTCCCTAGAGATTATGTGATTTATTTCCTTTACAACAAAATAAAGAACATCAACAAGATTTAGGAAGTTAATTTAACATTGGCTAAAAACTGGCCAAGTAAAATACGGTTTTGATCATTTATTGTTTAATGTTTCATTGTCAATCTAGCAGCCACCTACTTGGCTGCTTTTTGGTGTTTCAAACTGCATACGATCCAAACTTTCTTATCATTATTATTTCATTAATGTCACTTTTGTACAGGAAATTGTACAATTCTATAAGGTATACAGGAAAACATTTAGCTACTTCGGATTGAAAGAACAAAGCATTCAATTGAAAACGCACGAACTAAGCTTGAATTTTAGGCTAGATGGGTAACAACAGTCTATTCTCCAGTAGAGCAATTGAGAAAATCATTGAAGATGTTGGATTTTATCCACTGTTAGTAGAAAAAGGCTATGGAAAAACGGTTTATTGTCGGGTTTTTTATTGTACGGAATAAGTATTGGAATATTCATGACTACTTTTTGTAGGTTCAGAGATATATGCATATGAAATAATGTTTGACATTTAAATGAAACATGATACGATAAGGACGAAAAATAAATAAGCATAACGAATCACTAGGGGTGCCTTTTTTAAAGGCTGAGATTAAAGTTAAACTTTAAGACCCGTAGAACCTGATCTGGCTTATACCAGCGTAGGGAAGTGGAATAACGGAATAAGTATATGTATTTATATATTTGTATTTTTCCAATACAACCACTTTCTTTACGTTGGTAAAGAAAGTGGTTTTTTATTTGTTGTAAAAGGGTGATAGATGTTCTATCACTATCTATTTAGGAGGTTATTGAATGAAGTTTTCAAGTTTAGTAAGAAAGGAAGCGGATCATATTTGGCAAGCAAGCTTTTCTCATCCTTTTGTTAAAGGAATCGGGGATGGGACATTGCCTCTGGAGAACTTCCGTTTTTATGTCATGCAGGATTCGTATTATTTATCACATTTTGCTAGAGTACAATCATTAGGTGCAGCAAAGGCTCAAGATTTACATACTACAAATCGAATGGCTTCTCATGCTGTAGGAACCTATGAAGCAGAGCTTGGTTTGCATAAAAACTTTTCCAAGCTTCTAGGTATTACAGAGGAAGATAAAAAGAATTTTAAACCTTCCCCAACAGCTTATGGCTATACATCACATATGTATCGTGCAGCATATACTGGACATTTGGGCGATATTATTGCAGCAATTCTACCTTGCTATTGGTTGTATTATGAAATCGGTGAAAGATTGCAAGACTGCAAGCCGGATGAACCCATTTATCAGGAATGGATTGGAGCATATGGTGGTGAATGGTTTAGAACACTAGTCGAAGAGCAAATTAATAGATTTGACAGCATCGCTGAAGTAGTTACAGAAGAAGATCGGGAAAGAATGAAAGAACATTTTATCATTAGTAGTCAGTATGAATATGCATTTTGGGAAATGGCTTATCAATTAGAGAAATGGCCAGTTGAAAAGTACTAAAGAAAAAATGAAATAAGGGTGTGCAGAAAATGAAAAAAGGTTTAAAGTTAACAGATATTTTAGTAACGATTATTATTGCACTTATATTTGGTCTTGTTTATAAATTATGGGGGCCTTTATATGGCGTTGTTTCCACATTTGGTCTCCATTTGGAACAACTGATTTATGGCATGTGGTTTATTGCAGCCACTGTTGCATTTTTAATTATAAGAAAACCAGGTGTTGCATTATTAGCAGAGGTAGCAGCTGCTCATGGAGAATTTATATTTGGAGGAGAATGGGGTGTAGCAACACTTATCTTTGGTTTAGCTCAAGGACTAGCTGCTGAACTTGTTTTTGCTGCATTTGGTTACAAGCGTTTTAATGTGTTTGTTGTATCTTTAGCGGCTATCGCATCAACGATAGCGTCGATTGTTATTGATTATTACTACGGTTACATTGGCGACTTAGCACTTTGGAATTTATTGTTAATGTTCGGTGCAAGGTTCCTTGGAGCGATCATCATCGCTGGTCTCTTTGCTTATTTGATCGTAACAGCGTTAGAAAAAACAGGTGTAACAAATCTTGTACGCCCAGCTTCAAGTGATGATTATAAAGCATTAGATTAAAAATTAAGGTGGTATTATGACAGCTATCGCTAGTGCGAAAAATTTACGTATGAAATTCCCGGGGGTTGAATCCTTATTATTTAAGGATTTTTCCCTTTCCCTTTCAAAAGGGGAAAAAGTATTAATAGTAGGACCTTCAGGTTCAGGAAAGTCTACGCTTTTACAAGTATTAACAGGTTTAATCCCTAATGCTTTAGAAATACCGATGAAAGCTGATGAGATCAATTTACCTTCCTCTTGGGGTTTTTTATTCCAAGATCCAGACACACAATTTTGTATGCCTTTTGTCGATGAAGAACTTGCATTTGTCCTTGAGAACCTTCAAACTCCTCCCGAAAAAATGAAAGATCTTATCATTCGATACTTATCACAAGTTGGACTTACTTTTGACGACATTCACACAAATATTCAAACGTTATCAGGTGGAATGAAGCAACGATTAGCTATTGCTTCGGTTTTGGCACTGGAACCAGACGTTTTATTCTTAGATGAACCAACTGCTATGTTAGACCCAGAAGGGACACGGGAAGTATGGGAAACGATAAAAAATCTAGGAGAAGAGAAAACATTAATCATTGTAGAACATAAAATTGAACACATCGTAGATTTTGTCGATCGAGTCATTATTCTTAGTGATAATGGGGAGATTATCGCAGATGGTTCAAGACAGGAAGTATTTGATCAATACAAGCATATCCTAATTGAACAAGGAATTTGGTACCCAAATGTATGGAAAGATTATATACAAACGACAAGTAAAAAAACCCCAAAAGTGAGTGTGGGTGAGGATCGAAAAGCAGCCATTTCACTGTCCAACTTTGCCGGCATTAGGGGAAAAGAAAAGAAAATCGATGTGAAACAGGTCGATGTTTTTCCTGGAGAGTGGATTACTGTCCTTGGTAAAAATGGTGCAGGCAAAAGCACTCTTTTACATTCCCTTATGAATCTTATTAAATCAAAAGGCAGTTACACAATTTTTGAACAAGATCACAAGAAAATCGAAAAAATAACAGATTATTTAACGTTTGTGTTTCAAAATCCTGAATTTCAATTTATTACGAACTCAGTTTATGAAGAAGTGGCATACTCACTTCATCTCGAAAAGTGGAGTCAAGAAAAGATTTCTGAACGAGTGAATACGTTTTTAGAAATTTATCATTTAAATAACGTGAAACAAAACCATCCCTATCAGTTATCCATGGGACAAAAACGTAGACTAAGTGTCGCTGCTTCAATTGTAAAAGAACAGCCAATTCTATTATTAGATGAGCCTACCTTTGGACAAGATGCAAAAAACACATTTGCCATTTTGGAACAACTTGAATACTTAAGGGGAAAAGGAACAACGATTATTATGGTAACTCATGATTTACAGATCGTCGAACATTTTGCAACAAGGGTTTGGAACGTTCTCAATGGAAAACTAGTAGAGGATTGTTCCTCATCTCACTATATGAATAAAACAAGAAAAGAACTTGCTACTGTGAAATAGGGGGCAAAAATGCAAATGAATTTTTCTTTTCAAGAAACTTGGCTACACAAAATCAATCCTAGCTTAAAATTTATCATGATTGTCTTCTTGTTCATTAGTATTTTATTCGTCCATAATATAAATTTCCTGATTAATTTTTTGATAGGGATTCTTATTTTATTTTTATTTTTTACCGGACATCCTTGGAAAAGGCTTTGTCTTATTGCCATTCCATTTCTTATCATTTTTATTACCTCTTCTACTTCGATGATTTTTTTTGGGAAAGGGGATATTACCTGGTTTAAATGGGGCTTCATCCATATTACAGAAGAAAGCTTTTTCAGAGGCATTCACTTAGGTTTTCGTGGGATCATTTTTGCCGCCCTTGGAGTTATTTTTGCTTTAACTACAAGACCAGTCTACTTGTTTTATTCCTTAATGCAACAAGTAAAATTAAAACCGAAATATGCGTATAGCTTTATGGCAGCTGTACGGTTAATACCTATTATGCTAGAAGAATTACAAACATTACGATATGCATTAAAGGTACGTGGTGTTCAACATCAGAAGGGAATGATAGGTTTTTATAAAAAACTTAAATCCTATTCAATTCCTATGCTCGCCCAAAGCATTAGACGGGCACACCGAATTGCTATAGCAATGGAGGCAAAGCGATTTTCACTTGCAACTAACCGTACATTTTACTATCAATTCAGACTTTCTAAGTTTGATGTTCTTATTATTTTCTATTTTGCAGTTGTTATGATCTTATCTTATTGGATCACCACCCATTTTCCATACTTATCCATTAAAGATGTACGCTACAATGGTTAAGTTAAAGAATGATTTGCTCCATGAGGACATGTGGACATCCATGTGCGACCACGGTGCTTGGTTTTAGGAATGATACATCCTTCTAATTGCTGTTATTATTTATTTTTTTCGAAAAGAAGAACTGGGAAATGAAAACATTCATTTATTCCTTCAACTATTATGTATAATAATATTTTCATAAAGCCTTCTGTGGTGAAACTGACCATCATGGGTGGCTAACAGGTGCGTTTCTACATAAGTGGAGACGCTTTTTTACTAACGAGGCAGGTTTGTGAAATAAGAATAATTTCATTTTTGTTAAAATAGTAACAGGGAAATTCTAACTTAATAATTAGGAGTGAATGAACCATAATATTTAAGGAAATTACATTATTGACTAGTAATTTATATAAGATGAGAGAGGTTCAAAGAAATATATTAGAGCTTAAAATGATTAAAGAAAACTAAAGAATTCACAGTACAAATTGGTTCCACTGATTTAACATTTAGTTGAAGATCCATCAAAAAACATAGTAGAATTCTAAAGAATTTCTCAATATAAGGGAAATAGGGATTGTTACAGACGAGGTAATTCCTTTTGTAAGGAGGTTAAATGAAATAGGAATTCCGAATTGGAGAGATGACAGTGATGATTTAACACCAGTAGGAGACGAAAATGGTCTTTTTATAGCTGTAAAAGTGGTCGTCGTTGGTTTTTCTCTAATCAGAATGCAAAATTTTATCTAATTGAAATAGCTATTGTTGGAATTGGAGAGTTTTCTTTTACTGAAAAAAATAATTACATTTTAATAAATTAAACCTACCTTTCATCAACTAAGTAAGGAGCATAACTGTACATAAATTGGTGAGAGTTATTACTACTTTCTCGTTTTGAAATGCGTTTGATGAAGCATTTCATTTGATCTATGTTATATATGTTAATCAAAAAAAATTTAGCTTCTTTGGAAATAATAAAGACTTTTATGTAAATGGAGGGAACAAATCAGATGGGTGTTTATTCTTGCTGATGCTGGTTTTTAGTGTATGTAATTACAGTTCATAAAGGATACATTTAACTTTGATTAGTGAATGACTGAACCTAACATTAGCCCTAAAAAAACAATCCTTCCTCGGATTATTCTTCGCAAGTATTGTACCGTTTCTTTGAATATGGAGTGGTTCAATGCAATGTATTTACTTCCTGTAAGTTTGTCAAATTGTATCTTCTCCTTCAATTCATTCTTTTTCTTTTTCATCTCTTCGTTAACGTCACTGTAATACATCTTTTCTCATCTTCCGCTTTATTAATGTTTTCTAATGAAAGTTCGGGGATTTCTGATTAATTTATAAATCAAACGTATATAAAGTAGTTCAGGGCGAATACTGAAATTATTACAGAAGAAAAGGAGGTTCTGAACATGGACGCACAGCGAGCACAAGAAATAGCTAATTTACAGACTATGGCTAATGTAAAGTATAACGGAACACCTATCTACATTGAGCATGTGGACCAACAAAATCAAACAGCTACTATCCACCCTCTGGATGAACCAAATAATAAACAAAGTGTTTCAGTAACAAACCTAACAGAACAGTGATTAGCGAATTTTATTATCAATAAAAGCATAACACCACAAAAGTGTGGTGTTTTTAGTTTCGTAAAGGTTATTTTCCTTTCTTTAACGATCCAACAAGATCAACTCCAAGTATAGTAACTTCTACTTTAACTAATCCATTCTCTTCAGGGAAAGTTTCTGTCACGAGCAGAAAGACCAAGAGCAGTAGCCATTAATTCATAAACTGGAATAATAGATATGGAAAACTAGGGATTTTTTTCTTAAGGGATGGTTGTTGTTAGAGTAATTGTTTATCGTTCATTATTATAAGTCATCAAAGAATAAGTGAGGGAGCCCATTTGGATAATGGTGCTACCTATCTGTTTTAATGTTCATTTTTTTACAGTTTCCAAATGATTAAATTAACTAGTTTTGCCGATTTTAAGATTCAATTCGGATGAAGAAAAAAATTTAGCAGTGGAAGCTGGTTATAACTTCATCCATGAACTTGTTAATATCGAGTTAGATGAGCGTAAGCATGATACAATGGTATTCGTTTATAACTCAGTTTTACTTGTTAGCAAAGTAACGGTTTGATAATAGTTAAGGTTAGTAGACCGTATTTCAAACCCATATATATATCCATTTGGTGTTTTTCTTTTCCAAACGATTATTCCCTGTATTTCGTTTTTTAATCCGAATAATGGAAACTCGAGGGATAAAATCAACTCATTTGAAATAGGAAAGTTTAATTTTGATGAGAATTGTAGGCCACTAAGACTATAATTTTCGACTTTTAATAGTGTTGAAGGACTAATGATTTTTTTGTTTTTATATTTATAAATATGAGCTTTTGCTAAGATTGGGGAATTAGGTTTTATTCTATTAAATCTACGGTTATTCATGATATCGTCACCCTGCTTAATAAAATCTTACTCCTAAATATATCGACAGGTTTTTAAAAGTTTAAACCTATTAATAGTTTTAGAAGCCAACCATTGTCTAAAATTTTTGCACTAATGGTTAGTATGCCAATAGTCATCCGTTTGTTCATCAATCATAAACCACTTAAGCAGTTGAAATAGCAAATCATCTGAAGTCAAAAGGATTGACCTTAGATGTTGAACCGATTAAGGAGAATGATAATAATTATCAGTGTTGAATTAAAGATCCAGATGGAATTGAATTGAATTTATGCAACTTGAGCCTACTTCTCCGCATATGAACTGCTTGTAATGGTGAAGGATGTTTATTTAATCGTAAATGACATGATTAATGCTATACTTGGTGGATAGATTTGGTTTCTGAAAGGAGTTAAATATCTTATGAAGTACATGAAATCGCAAATGAAACAGCTGATCAAAGACAATAAAGAATTGCAAAAGCGCTTAAAAGAGTTGATGGAAGAACACGACCTTGAGAAAAACTTTGCACTTAAGGCTTTGTACCATTCAGAAGTTGCTGAAGGCGGAAAGTATCAGTTAGCATACCAAGCACTTGACTTACCCAAAGGGTAGGTCCTTTTTATTAATTCGTACTAAGTCTATGGGCGGAAAAATAACAACCTCACTTAGAAAAACGTATGTTAGACTCAAAATTATAATATTGTTCTGGAATTTTGTAAATTAACATGGGTAACAGCTATTGCTCAGTTGCATATATCACTGTTGTTGTATTGTGAAAAAAATCTGAGGATATGTTCAAAAATAACTTTATCTGTTAACGGGAGCATTCTTCTATTGGTAAAAGTCATTTATTCGGTGAGTTATGAATTTTCAAAAGCTCTTTTAATTGGTGGTTCTCCAGTTTCAAATGTTTAAGCTGATCTTCAAGATTATGCAAAATATCCCTCAATTATCTAACTGTTATTTAATTAGGCTCTTTTCTAAAAGTTTGTTGCTTTTAGACTTATAAAAATCGGCTTTTGGATTTTTATCGTAGAAACTATAAGCAATTTCAAGAGAGTACCACATAGTAAATAAGCGAAAAGTGCACGAAGATACGCTATATCCGTAAAGTATAGTTATTTACGGAAAGCAACAATCTTTGCGAAAACAGCCTTTAATTAAAGGCTCTGTTAAAGCTCACTGTTGATTTTGGCACTTTGTTGATTGGAGCGGAAGGCGTGAGACTCCTGCGGGAGTGCGAGTCCAAGGGAGACCCCACAGGTGCAAAGCACCGAGGAGGCTCCCGGACCGCCCGCGGAAAGCGAACGCCTGCAGCGGAAATCAACAACCAAGTTTAACAGAGCCTAATTAAAAAACATAACATTATCCTGTTATTATACTAAAAGAAGGTGGAAGGTAAAATAACAATAACAATTATGTTGACTGATAGGACTTCGTTCATCTCATTTATGCCGCATGTACAACAGAATAGACCTGGGTCCTTTGTCGGAGTATGAATAAAATATAAATAATATCTTCATTTGTTCCAGAAAGTATTTTAGGTTCAAAAAAGGTCTATCATTCCACTTATGTATGGACGTGGTGCATTTATTCAAAAAGGAATAACGAGATCAGTGTAAGAATTAACAATTAAATACTATTTGCTTTTCCAAATTTTATCTGTTATTCTAAGAAAGAATTATTTTTGTTCGGTTGTAAGGAAAGAATAAGTGTTTAAACTTTTCGCCTTTGATATCTAATTGAGCAACTATAGTAATAAATTGTGGATTATATCCACACAGGAGGAAACAAACATGCAAGAAGGTACAGTGAAATGGTTTAACGCAGAAAAAGGTTTCGGTTTCATCGAAATTGAAGGTGGAGAAGATGTATTCGTACATTTCTCAGCTATCCAAGGCGAAGGATTTAAATCTTTAGATGAAGGCCAAAAAGTTACTTTTGACACTGAACAAGGTCAACGTGGACTTCAAGCTACTAACGTAAACAAAGCATAATTATTAAGGGACTCTATAGTAGAGTCCTTTTTTGATTGCTAAAAAATAACGTAAAAAAGAGGCTGACTAATTAATGCCTGACCCTTAAAAATCTGTATATATAGACTTTTATAAGTCGAAGTCTATATTTTCGGATTGATGGATCTGACATTTTACTTTTAGTCAGCCTCGAAGACAACATGCTACAAGTGTTAAAATGGTTAGATAAAGCATAACACACTATTCTTAGAATACCTAAATAAATTTTAAAAACAATGCTTTCATGTAACTATAATATAATTACGGCATAACGATGATTCAATTCAACGGTGAACAATATAAATGAGATAATCCTTATAGTTGAGAAAGATAACTTACATTAGCTTCCAAAATAAACCTTGTAATGATAGTACATAAAAAAAATATAAAAACTCATTAATAACATGTACCCCATTATGGCAGAACATGTTTGATCGATTAAGGCTGTATTTGCCAAAAATTATCTAAAACAATAATAAATAACGAATTATTGTAAATTATAAGGGTTATAGGATTTCTTTTTTCTTTTAAACGTATGAAACCAATTACCTTGTAGGAAAAAAAGGACGTGACGATGTATGATAAAAATTGATATACCTAAAGCGGACATTTCGATCACAGAGCGAAAGCAAGCACGAGATGACAACGATCCAGTAATAAAGTCTATTGAGGGGTTCATTGATATTCACGAGATTCCGAGAGATAAGGGCGGTATTATCTTGTTTTACAACATCAACGACGAATTGCTTTTTGTTGGGAAAGCAAGAAAACTAAGACAGAGGGTCAAAAAGCATCTTGAAGACACGGTGTCACCAATCAAAGATCATAGAGATGAAGTGTACAGAATTGATGTATGTGTAGTAGAAGATCCGATGGAAAGAGACATTTACGAAACCTACATTATAAATAAACTTCAAGCGAAATACAATATAGACAAAGTGTATTATAAATAGAATAAGTATAGGTGCTAGGAACCGATGGATATTTTTCCGGTTTGCAAAATGGCGGGTTGAAGATCATTCGATTTTAGAATAATGGCTTAACCGTATGGAAAGTTTTAGATTCCAAATATCTGGTTATGTTGATCGTCACTATTTTGAGTCATTGTATGTAAGAGTTGCACCACAAATTTTATCTGAGTTTGCAACAGATGATGCAGAATTTATGGGGGATGAAACGAATGAAACACTTGGGAAAAAATGATCTTTACCTCCATTCCTAGAAAAAAAACGTGAATAAATCGAAAAATTAGTTTGCCCTATTCATCTGAAGGATGAGTTTACGAACAAACCGAATTCTAAAAAAGGGTTTTCACTTGTTTTATCTAATCTTATTAATTTATAAAGTAAAAAGATGAGGTGTTTGAATATGAATAAAACAGAGTTAGTAAATGCGGTAACTGAAAAAGCTGAGTTAAGTAAAAAGGATGCTGCTAAAAACAGTTGAGGCATTGTTTGAAACAGTCTCTAAAACATTAGCTGCAGAGGAGAAAAGTCAGCTAATTGGATTTGGAATATTTGAAGTACGTGATCGCGCAGCTCGAACAGGACGTAATCCACAAACAGGTGAAGAAATGCAAATTCATGCATCTAAAGCTCCAGCATTCAAACCGGGCAAGGAATTAAAAGAAGCTGTTAAATAACTTATCTATTCAAAATAATTTTGTATAAAAGCTCTAATGATAAAAAATTTCTTAGAGCCTTTTCCAATTAAATAAGTGAAAGTTAAAATAAAAATATCCCAATAGGGGTAGACCCTATTAGGATATTTTGTTTTTGAGAGACTACTATATTAGAAGTATCCCGTATGACTTATTCCAAAATATAAATGATTTTCGAGTTACTTTAGAACAAAAATTCAAAAGTCCTTATTGATCCATATAAGGTGTGTTTACAATAAAGTTGTTTAAAAAACGCCAGTAATGTTGTTCCATTAAAGGGTCATTTAATGGAATAGGCTAATTGAACAAACCAGCTAGTTAGAGACTTTTAACAAATTGAGACCTAAATATTCCTTGACTCGAATATTCTTTATGAGTTATATTCTGATTGAAAAGAGAAAGGTAATATGGGCGTCAATATCACAACAACTTTGAATGCACTTGCCGAGCCCAACCGACTACACATTGTTGAGCTTTTGCGTGACGGACCCCTCACTGTAGGGGAAATTGCTGAACGACTTGGTCTTCTCCAGCCACAAACTTCCAAACATCTTCGCGTACTTAGTAAATCTGGACTCGTCGAGGTGCAAGCGATTGCTAATCGGCGAATCTACAATCTGAGGCATCAGCCGTTCCAAGATCTAGATGATTGGCTGGATTCTTTCCACCGTGTCTGGCATGAAAGATTCGATCGCTTGGATGATTATTTGCGTGATTTGCAAAGAAAAGAATGACATTTTGACCAAAAGGATGACTACGGAAAAGAAGCGATCGACTTATTAGAAAAATTTCTGGCAGGAGGAATTGAAATGTCTGATAACAAAGTAACAAACAGTATGACAACGAATGTAGAAGGGCGAGATCTTGTCATGGAGCGGATCTTCAACGCACCGCGAAGTCTCGTATTTAAGGCATTTTCGGAGCCAGAGCGCTTGGCGAGTTGGTGGGGGCCGAGAGGATGGCAAACAGAAAATCGCAATTTTGAGTTTAAACCTAACGGAGTATGGCATTATTGTATGAGGTGCACAGATGAGAACCAAGGAGAATTTTATGGCCAAGAATCTTGGGGTAAAGCTGTCTATCATGAGATTATAGTGCCTGAGAAGATTGTCTACACGGATACGTTTGTAGATCAGGAAGGTAAAGCTGTCGATGGAATGCCAGAAATACTAGTTACGATGAAATTCGTTGAACACGATGGAAAGACGAAGCTCATTACCCGTTCTCAATTCACATCAATCGAGACACTTCAGCAAGTAATAGACATGGGTGTAGTCCAAGGATTTGCCTCACAATGCGATTGCCTTGATGACCTCCTAAAAGAGCTTCAGTAAATAGGATATCAAGTATTAGGAGTTGTTACGGCAACTCCTTTCTTATTGAACTTCAGAGTGGCAAATGATCAATAAGTACGAACCGTTTCAACAGTCCTTGCTATTCAACAGTTAGGCGCGCTTGTTGAATAATTAAATCCCAATTTCTCATTTTTAAATGAGAAATTGGGATTTTTAATACTTTTAATACCCTTAACGTTGCAAATACGTGATTATCTATACTTAGTAGTAAAAGTCTTTAATTCAAAAAAAATTTTCATTGAAGAAATGTAAATAACGTATTCGTATTGACAACAAGCCTAGCATCAATTCTAACCAATTATTTATTATTGAGGGATTTCCTGGAAGGTGTATTGTTAATAATATAGTAGCTCAAAATTAAAATGAGGATAACGAAAGCATGTAATAATGTATTGAATGGGTCGTCATGATCAACAATAATTAAGCGGATCATTGCTGTAATGCCAATGTAGAGAAAGTATCTCATCGGAAAATGGTAGTTCTCGCGGAAATATTTTACAATCATTGAGATAAATTCAAAATAGAGAAAAAAGACAAGGATCTGTTCGAGGAAATGTTGAAAATTGGGTGTATCAGATGTGACAATGAATTCTACAAAATAAAAGATTTCTTTAGCCATTAAAATACATAAAACCGTCGCAAGTATGATTAATGAGGCATTTAAGATAAATTGTAATATTGACGGGACAGCGATACGAAAAGCTGGAAATTTACTAAACTCAAAAATCGCTTTTTGCGAGGTAATCCTCCACGTCTCTCTCATTCATTGATAACCCCCTTTATCTTCGCAGATACAATACTACACTATTATTCCATTAGCACTTTGTAAAAATCGTCTTTAATGCCTAACAGCTTCTTTTCTGTCTTTTCAAGAAGCATGAAAAGTCATCGTACAGCTTGTGCCGCCGAACATGGACATGCTTATATTCTTTTTGCATTTGATTTTTGATGTATCTTTACTAAAATATATTGCCTTTAAATTCATTGGCTTTCTTTACTAATCTTACAATTGCTTCACGGGTCAGCTGTTGACAAAGAATTTGTTCCTTATTGATTGTCAAATCGATCTCACCATTATCATGAATTACTTTTATATTATCACCTCAAACGAAAGTTTAGTTAAAAAACGGAACATTATCTAACACATAAAATAAAAAATGTAAGGAAATATAACATTATCCAGAGAAAAAAACGCGAATTAATTACCAAAAACGTTTATTATCCAAAATAGTAGTACTTTGTTTTTGGTGCTATGGCTGCACAATGGATGTCACGAGGCAATATGTATGTGAAGCAGTTTTTCCAGCATTGTGCAACTATTTGTGATGCTTGTGCAGTTGAATGTACAAAATTTCAAGATGCACTTTGTCAGGAATTTGCTAATTATTGTCGTCAATGTACTGAAGAATGCCGCAAAAAGTTAATGTAAAATGAAAAGGCAGGTAGTTTTGTTACCTGCCTTTGTTATAGTCATCTTTTTTACCAAAATTACTAGTGATCATGTAAGGGAACATGAAATAAATGTGGAAAAGTAGTTGAACCTCCAGAGACAACTGTAGTCACTGGTTGATACCCACCATAAGAATAAAAGCGACCATATAAATACGGATAATAGTATCCGTAAGGTAAAAACGAATAAATATAAGGATATAATTGAAATGGGCTATAATTTTAACGAGGCATTAGTTTTCATTTCTCCTTTCAAAATAAATTGAAAAAATGTAATAAAAGTTAAGTCTTATAATTTATTTGAATAATGGCGAAATAAGGAAAAGGAATGAAATAACAATAACCTCGTTTTTATAAGAAGGATATCAGTATCCGTAAGGCCCGTATCCGTATCCATATGGAAATCCATATCCTCCATACCCGTATCCATATGGGGAAAGTAAAGCACCAGCTAATAAACCACCAGCTAATCCACCAAAGAAAGGCGAACCGAAACCAAATCCACCAAATGGTCCACCGTACCCAAATGGTCTACCGAAACCAAACGGTCTACCGTACCCAAATGGTCTACCGTACCCAAATGGTCTACCGAAACCAAACGGTCTACCGAAACCAAATGGTCTACCGTACCCAAATGGTCTGCCAAAAATCCTTTCATCTGGATTTCCTACCTGGTTTTCTTGAAAGTATATATTTTCTGAGTTCATTGGGAGAACCTCCTATTTTTGTCCCTTTAATATGGACCATTAACAGTATAATTATTATTTTTACGCAAGGTGTAGTAACAGCTTGAATTATTAAGCGACTTCTTCCACTAAATATGTCTCATCATGTGGCTCTGACCAATATGTTGAGACGTATTAGGTTACATTAAATTCCCTCCAATGCTTATTTTTTAACTTCATAACAATTTCATCATATGTATGGACATCTACCCATGATTGGGCATACACTTATTTTTTTATTTCACTCGAAATGCTTTAGGTTAAAATGGATTATTACCCAAAACCATATTTTTTGTAACAACGTTTATGAGCACTACTGAAGCTTGATTTTATTAGGTTTATTGGTTACCAAAAGTAATTATCAAAAGTTTTACAAAAATAAGTCTCTTGTACAATATTGTGCAGGGGCTTCTTTATGATTATCGGTTATGCCCGTATTAATCTAAACTCCCAGTTAGCTTAAGAAATGATAGTCCCCAAAAAGGGTAAAGCCTATTGGGACTTTTTTGTTTTCGTGAGAAGGCGATAATCGGATAATGGAAATTCGAAAGTTACAATTGAAACTCCAATTATTTCAGAGTATTACCATAAAGAAAACGCAGAATAATAATTTTTCTGCGGGAACTCCATAGTTTCTGCAAATTTAATTAATACTATATTCATATAAACTTTATATCTACTGGGGTGAACAACATTGATGAAATTGAGATTGAATAAAACTGGACAAATTTATATTCCGAGTTGTATCAGAATAGAAATAGATCTGGAAGTCTGCATGAAAACATCATCGATACGAAGATAGAGGAAGAATTATATACTCTGCAGGCAAGGGGAAACAGTCATAGAGACGTTCTTGAAGACTCATATCGTCCCGAAACTCTACTTTATATCGCTTTAAAGGAATCTAAAGCTGATTTGGTAGTCATTATTACGGAACGCAATCAAAACATTATCATTAGCTCTTCTAAATTAGATAATGCTGAGAAAAAAATCTTATCTTATGAAATTAAGAATGTTCCGCGTAATGAAAAAGTAATAGAGAAGCACTGGAGAGGTGAAATGTATATTTCTACAGTTACTCCCTATTCATAAACGAAAATCAAAAAGGGTATGTATATATGTTGGGGAGATAATGCTTTTACAGAAGACAGGACAATTGCTTCCCATGTCCGAAATATCCGTGATAAACTTAGGCAAGCAGACTTTCCCATTGATCAATACCTTTCAACTGTTCGGGGAGTTGGATATAAGTGGGTGAGCAAGGAATGACTATTAGTCTATCAATATAATGTAAATCATAAGGCAGGAGAGGGTTAACTTTGAAAAATTTAAAATGGGGATTAGTATCTATCCCAGCTATGGCGTTGCTTTTGGCATCATGCTCAAATGAAGAGCCAAAGGAATATTTTGTAAAAGTAGAGAATGAAAATATTGAACATATTCATGGGGCAGGATACTGGGGAGAAGAAGGAATCCCTGTTATAGCAACTCATAATGGACCATTTGAATATAGGGATAAAACTTGGTACAAAACAACAAGAAATAACCATGACTACATGGGATTCCAACCAACCAAAGACGGTTTTTATTCGAGTGGACATCCTGAAGAAGGTTCCGATTTGAAAAACCCTTTAGGTATAGTGGAAAGTACGGACAAAGGGGAAAGTCTAAAACAACTTGCTTTCTACGGAGAAACTGATTTTCATTACCTAGGGGCCAGTTATGAAACTGGAACAGTCTATATATTTAATGAAACACAAAATTCTAAGATCGGACCAGGATTTTATTATTCTAAGAACAAGGGAAAAGACTGGGTACAATTAAAACTTAATGGAATGACATCTACCTCTATCGGAGGATTTGATATACATCCATCAAAGGATAATATGATAGCTTATTATGCAAAGGAAGGAATCTTTTTATCTGAAAACTATGGAAATGATTTTTCACTAATCCCTACAAAGGCAATGGTGACTTCCTTAGCCTTTAAGGAAGATTCGATGGTCTATTCCATTATTGAAAATGATAAAGTTAGCCTTCATGAAATAACTTTGAGCAATAAGGAGAATAGTCTACTTCCTGCTCCTTCATTGGATAAAGAAAATCCACCTATTTATTTAGAGAGCAATCCTTTAAAAGATGGAGAAATGATGATAGTGACCGCAAAAAATGATATCTATCTTTTTAGTGAAGGTCAGGAGGAAAAGTGGAATAAAATATTATCTAATGGGGAAACAGAGTAAAGTGCTCTGTTTTTTCTTTACCTCACTTGAGCGTATTACTCCATATTTTCTGCACATTTTTTAGTTATGATATAGCCAAACGTAAAAGGAGGATTTTTACATGCTGAAAAAACCAGTAATATTATCATTGTTAACAGCCCTCTTCTTAGTACTGGGAGCTTGCTCTAATGATAATGATGAAAACACAGAAGACACAGCAAACACAGAAAATACAGGGGAAACAGAAAACGAAGAAAACACGGAAGACATGGAAAGCATGGATCATAGTGACATGAACCATTCTAGCTCAGGGGAAGCTCCTGAAGGTTTGAAAGAAGCAGAAAATCCAACCTATGAAGTTGGAAGTAAAGCGATTATCGAAACAGGTCATATGGAAGGGATGAAGGGTGCTGAAGCAACGATTGTAGGTGCATATGATACTACGGCCTATGCTATTTCGTATACTCCTACAAATGGCGGGGAGAGAGTAGAGAATCATAAATGGGTTATTCATGAAGAAATTCCAGACGCTGGTAAAGAACCGTTAGAACCCGGAACGGAAGTAACCATTGACGCATCTCATATGACAGGAATGGATGGTGCAACTGCTGAAATTGATTCAGCTGAACAAACGACAGTGTATATGATTGATTTCACTCCGACTACTGGTGGAGAAGAAGTGAAAAATCATAAATGGGTAACAGAAAGTGAGCTATCAGCTAAATAAAGTTTAAACAGATTACTTCATTTTTTCATAAAGCACCTATCTACAATAAAGATGAGATAGGTGCTTTGGTTAAAGAAATTGAACGATACTTATAAAGTAGGAAGTAAATTCAATTTGTAATACATAGATAAGGTTAATTTAGTATAGATTACACTCAAGTATTATTAAGAAAACCGGCGTGATTTTTAAATAAATAAAATTCCAGGTCAAATACCTATTTTAAAACTTTTTATAAAAAATCCTTCACATACTATAGAGGGGTATAGTATTATGTGATTAAGGAGGTGAGGCAATCGATGAATTCAGAAAATCTTGATAAAATTGTTGAAATCGATCAATGCTGCTCATCAGACGGTGAAAGAAAAAGCCACCACTCAGATAAAGTAAAGAATAACTTAACAACAAGATTAAATCGAATTGAAGGACAAATTCGAGGAATAAAAGGATTAATTGAAAAGGATACGTATTGTGATGATGTCATTACTCAAATATCTGCGACTCAATCAGCTTTAAATAGTGTCGCTCGTATTTTACTTGAAGGGCATATGAAGACATGTGTTTTAGAAAAAATACAAGAAGGGGATACGGAGATTTTAGATGAGGTAATGGTGACAATTCAAAAATTAATGAAAAAATAAAAGGAGATTAAGTTATATGCAAAAAATGACTCTAAACGTAAAAGGTATGTCATGTGGGCATTGTATTAATTCAATTGAAGGCAGTTTAGGCGAATTATCTGGAGTTACCTCTGTTAAAGTAAACTTGGATTCAGGAACTGTTAGTGTCGAATTTAATCCGAATGAAGTTACTCTTGATAAGATCAAAGATACAATTGATGACCAAGGTTATGATGTCCAATAAATTTGATGAAAGACCGTGCTGAATAAAGTGCGATTTCTTTTTATTAAAAATATACTATACCAAGGTATAGTACTTATGAATAAGGAGGAGTAAAGAATGGAGAATGTAATATTAGCAGTGAAAGGAATGTCATGTGGGCATTGTATTAATTCAATTGAAGAAAACGTAGGAAAATTAAATGGTGTTAATTTTGTAAAGGTTCACTTAAATGAAGAAAAAGTAGTTGTATCATTTGATATGAAAGTAGTTTCTTTAAAGGGAATTACTGACATTATAGAAGACCAAGGTTATGATGTAGAGCTGAGTAAATTGCCTAAAGATCAAAGTTGTCACTAAGGAATTGAAAAAAAACGTGCTGTCTCGGTGGCACGTTTTATTCCCTAAAAAATATACCCCACTGTAGTATGTGGTGATAGGAGTGTAGAGTTATGAGCGATAAAAAAGAAACAACACTTCAAATAGCTGGCATGACGTGTGCTGCTTGTGCAGTGAGAATAGAAAAAGGGCTCAAAAAAATAGATGGAGTAGAGGATGCGAGCGTAAATTTCGCATTAGAAAAATCAAAAGTAACATTTGATCCGTCTAAAGCAAATGTAAATCAATTTAAAGAAAAAGTGCAATCTTTAGGATACAAAGTAATGAGTGAGAAAGCTGAATTTGATATAAGCGGCATGACGTGTGCAGCGTGTGCTAATAAAATTGAAAAACGTTTAAATAAGTTAAATGGTGTGCAAACCGCAACTGTAAACTTCGCCTTAGAATCAGCCCTTGTAGAATATAATCCTGATGAAGTATCGGTTCCAGATATGAAGGATGCCATTAAGAAATTGGGTTATCGTTTAGTACAAAAGCAAGAAGATAAAGGCGAAAAGGTTGATCATAGACAAAAAGAAATTGAAAAGCAAAAAGGGAAATTTATTTTCTCTGCTATTTTATCCATCCCTTTATTATGGGCGATGGTAAGTCATTTTGAATTTACTACTTTTATTTGGCTGCCAGAGATGTTCATGAATCCTTGGGTTCAACTCGCGCTTGCGACTCCAGTTCAATTTTTAGTTGGCGGTCAATTTTACGTAGGTGCTTATAAAGCATTAAGGAATAAAAGTGCAAACATGGATGTTTTGGTTGCGCTTGGCACCTCTGCAGCTTATTTCTACAGTATCTACTTGAGTATTTTATCAATAGGCTCTGATGCACATATGGTGGAATTATATTTTGAAACAAGTGCTGTGTTAATTACTCTTATTATATTAGGTAAACTATTTGAAGCAAAAGCAAAGGGACGTTCATCTGAAGCCATTAAGAAGCTTATGGGCTTACAGGCGAAAACTGCCACAGTATTAAGAGACGGGCAAGAGTTGAATTTACCAATTGAAGAGGTAATCGCTGGTGATATCGTATATGTGAAACCAGGTGAAAAGGTACCTGTAGATGGAGTGATTTTTGAAGGAAGATCTGCTCTTGATGAGTCAATGATTACAGGTGAAAGTATTCCTGTCGATAAAACAGTGGGAGATTTTGTGATAGGATCAACCATTAACAAGAATGGATTTTTAAAGGTAAAAGCAACAAAGGTAGGAAAGGATACTGCTTTAGCTCAAATTATCAAAGTAGTCGAAGAAGCTCAAGGATCAAAAGCACCAATCCAACGTTTAGCCGATGTGATATCAGGAATTTTTGTCCCAATTGTAGTTGGGATAGCCGTTGTAACATTTCTAGTTTGGTACTTTGTTGTAAGTCCTGGAGAGTTTGCAGTAGCTCTTGAAAAGTTAATTGCCGTATTAGTTATCGCATGTCCATGTGCACTAGGCCTCGCTACTCCTACGTCTATTATGGCAGGCTCAGGGCGAGCTGCTGAATATGGAATTTTGTTTAAAGGCGGGGAGCATCTTGAAACGACTCATCGGTTGGATACAGTGATCCTTGACAAAACGGGAACTGTAACAAATGGAAAACCAACACTTACAGATGTTATTCTTTCAAATGGATTTGAAGAAAAGGAATTTTTAAAGTTAGTCGGTGCTGCAGAAAGAAATTCTGAACATCCGTTAGCTGAGGCAATTGTTGAAGGCATTAAAGAAAAAGGTATTGAACTAGGCAGCTCTGAACATTTCGAAGCAATTCCTGGCTTTGGAATCGAATCTAAAGTTGAAAGCAAATCCTTGCTTATCGGAACGCGCCGACTTATGGAGAAAAATAACATTGCTGTTGGAAACATATTACCTAAGATGGAGAACTTAGAAAAGCAAGGTAAGACAGCAATGCTAGTCGCAATTGATCATCAATTTGCTGGAGTGATTGCTGTTGCAGATACTATTAAAGAAACCTCTCAAATAGCGATTGAAAGGTTAAAAAACATGGGTCTTGAGGTTGTTATGATTACAGGAGATAACAAGCAGACAGCTCAAGCGATTGCTAATGAAGTCGGGATTGACCATGTTATAGCAGAAGTTTTGCCAGAAGGAAAGGCTGAGGAAGTTAAAAAGCTTCAAAAAGCAGGAAAGAAAGTGGCGATGGTCGGCGATGGTATTAACGATGCACCAGCGTTAGCTATTGCAGATATTGGCATGGCAATCGGCACTGGTACTGATGTAGCAATGGAAGCTGCTGATATCACCTTAATCAGAGGAGACTTAAATAGCATTGCCGATGCCATCTTTATGAGTAAAATGACGATTCGAAATATCAAGCAAAATCTATTTTGGGCCTTTGCTTACAATACTTTGGGAGTTCCAATTGCAGCACTAGGCTTTCTGGCACCATGGCTTGCAGGCGTAGCGATGGCATTTAGTTCAGTTTCAGTTGTTTTAAACGCACTTAGATTACAAAGGATTAAGTTGAAAGGATAATCTATCAATAAAAATGAAAGGAGTGTTTTTATGAAACAAAAAATCATTTTGACCTGGGCGATTTCAGCCATTGTTTATCTCGGGTTAGTAATTGGCGGATATACCGTATATGCAAGCTTGGACAGTAATAACGATCACACGGATACCCATGCCCAAACAAAAAATGGTAACGAAGAAAAAGAATCTATTAATGAGCAAGCACATAACGATAATCATACTAGCCAAAGAAGTGATGGTAAGGATTCAGGGCATTCAGATCATGTAGCTCATTCAGAAAGTGGAGTGGTCACAAATGTAAAATATAAAGAAGGTTTAATTATCATTAATCTGAAGGATAAAGATCAAAATTCACCTGAATTAGAAATTTCACATGAAAAGATTATGCATTTAATTATTGTAAGTGGCGACTTAGAAGATTATTACCATTTACATCCTGAGGAAAAAGGAAATGGCATGTATACTCAGAAATTCGACCTACCTGAAAACTCTTATAAAGTGTTTGTTGATATTAAACCAAAAAACCTTGCCTATCAGGTTAGTCCGATAGAGCTGCATGTGGGGAAAGGTCAAGGTGAACATGGGGAAAATTCACTAAAGGTTGATACAAACTTAACAAAAACAATCAATGAAAAGACAGTTGAATTAACAACTACAGAGCTAGAAATAAACAAAGATGTTACGTTAAGTTTTGATACAAATGGGATTACTCCAGAGCCCTATCTGGGGGCTTTAGGCCATGTTGTTATTTTGGATGATAAGGGTGAGAAATTTGTACATGTGCACCCTACATCAGAAGAAAAGACAGTATTTGAAACAAAATTTGATAAACCTGGGATCTACAAAGTTTGGGGAGAATTTAAATTTGATGGTAAAGTAGGTAGCTATCCATTTGTTATAGAGGTCAGATAAAAAGGAAGAACAAAGGGGAATTTTTATGAATTTAGATGGGATTAGTAAACATCTATTAATTTGCAACGGGAAAACATGCACGAAAATTGGAGCGGAAGAAGTAACAGAGACCATTAGGGGAGAATTGAAAAACTTAGAGCTGCAAAAGGAGATTCACACAACAAAAACATTATGTAACGGCCAATGCAAGCATGGTCCGATCGCTGTTCTATATCCACAAGGAACCTGGTACAAGAAAATGAATAAAACAAAAAGTGAAGAACTTATTCGTCAATTGAAAGTAGAAGGAAATGTTAATTTAGGCTCTGAACTTTACTACCATGATGGGAAAACATTTAAAAACCATGAGAGTGAACTTTAACATCTTATATCTTTATCGTAAAAGGCGTTTCTGTTATAACAGGGCGCTTTTTTACTGTAATAAGTGTTGAGTACAATAAAGTTGTTTCCTTTACAATAAAGTCAAATTGGCTTAGCTACAAAATTCGTGTTTTTTGCTTTGAACCGCAAGCATGGCATGGCAACTAATAAATTAAATGACTTACCTAATCTCTTATATTGAGGAAGAATTGGTAATACAAAATTTTGTTGGAATGAAATAGCTTTTGAGGTGGCTAGTGAACCAGCTTTTATTATTTTTCATAATTTAATATAAACATCTCCAAAGCAACATGCTGAACTACTTGGTGTTCACCTTAATTAAGGGGTAACTTTAACAAAATGAAGCCGCATTTCTCCGTTAAATGCGGCTGTTTCCAAATAAATAGGTTGTTTCTCACAAAAACTTTTTACCGGCTTAATGTTAATTGATTTTATGTCTGCTGTGCTGGTCACTCCGAGCAGGAGCGCTGCATCTATGGCTGCGACAACTTTTGCTGCTTACGTATCCCGTACCGGGTCATGCCCCGTGGCTTGTACACTGACAGTATCGTGGTAACGAGCAATACCAGCAGGCCGCCCCCGGCGTGGAGGAGTTCGCCACGCAGCCCGCCAAGATCGGCAATTGCCGTCTCTGCCGCTGCGCCTGCTAGGAAGCTCACTGTCTGCATGTTCAGCAGCAAGACGATGGTGGCTAGGATGGTTAGCAGGAGTTTGAAAAGGACCCAATAGTGCCGGAATAAGCCCCACTTGGTACCCAGTGACATGACACCCGGTGAGCAGCGAGGTAAGGGCCAACGGGACGATGGCGAACCAGCCGATCAACTCCATCGCGAACCATGCGGCACGCCCTGTCTGGGTATTCTGGCTGGTAAGAGCAGCGACGACGAGAGCTAGGAAACCAATGACCGCACCGAGCCAACCGACAGAGGAAGTGACATGCATTGTGAGCGCGAACTTGCGGAGACCGGGTGTCATGGTCATGGCTGTTTCACTCCTTGTTCTATGCTGCTGGAAGGCGGTATGTGGCGACCAGGTCCGTGGTTACCACCGATGCCAGTGAGATGCATGATGACAAACAGTAGGGCTAGAACGATAGCGATGATCCCAAATACCTTCACCCAACGTGGTGTGCTAGGATTCGATTCGCGGTCAGCCATGAGCATGTCCTCCTTTGACGTACTTTGTACTAAAAATTTTCTTATTTAATTTTCTCATTGAGATATTCTCCTCTTTGTTTTCATGATCTCTTAGTGAAAAATCAGTATAGCAAAGTTTTATGAACAGAAGATGAACAGAGAATTATCCTTTTTCATGTTTTTTAGATTTCTGACCTATTGGGAGCGTAAAAGTAAAGGTAGTACCTCTTCCTACTTCACTTTCCACTTGAATGTTAGTTTGATGAAGGACTAATATGTGCTTAACAATAGACAAGCCAAGTCCTGTGCCCGCCTTTTTAGTTCGGGCTCTATCAGCTTTATAAAATCGTTCCCAAATAGATTGAATATCCTCTTGTCTTATTCCCGGGCCATAATCTCGAATAGAAACTACCGCTTCTTCTTCTTTTTTCAAAAGTACTTCGACGGAATTATCATATGAGGAAAATTGTACAGCATTTTGAATCAAATTAACGATCACTTGATCAATCCGATCTGGATCAGCAAATACGTAGATGTCTTGTGCTTCTTCACATATCAATTCCACATTCAGTTTTTTATTTACAAATTCAGGTTCCATGCGAGCGACGACTTGGCGAACCCGTTCCGACAAATTAAAGATGACAGGCCGGATTTCCAACTGCCCTGCTTCTATTCGGGCCATATCGAGAAGGTCATTGACCAGCTTAATCATTAGCTCGGTTTGTTCATTCATGATCGTAAAATAATGGCTCTTTCGTTTGTTGGGGATCGTATCATCTAGAAACGCCCTGACAAATCCATGAATCGAAGTAAGAGGAGAACGCAAATCGTGGGAAACATTGGCAACAAAATCCTTTCTCATCTGATCCAAGCCGGCCAACTCCTGAGCCATATAATTGAATGTCTCCCCTAATTCTCCCAACTCATCACTGGTCTTGATATTGACTCTTTGATCAAATTGTCCTCTAGCAATATGGAGGGCAACCCGATTCATTTCCCGAAGTGGGGCGGTAATTCTTTTAGAAAGGTAGTAGGTAAATAAGCCTGTAATGGTAATAGAAATAAGAGAGGCCAAAGCAAACAAGGACTTCATTTGGGTAAAATCTTCTGAATTTAGATGCATGTTCGTCAGATGGTTCTGAAACAATAAATACGAAGCAATAACAAGAACGAAATGCGATACAATTAATATGACGATATACGTGATAAATAGCTTCAAAAAAATACTTTTAATTCGAATCACTGGTTGTCCACCTCAAATTTATATCCAACTCCCCTTATGGTTTTCACCTTCCAATAAGAGTTGGAATCTCCCAATTTGTCTCGAATCCTTTTAATATGCACATCGACCGTTCTCGGATCCCCTTCAAAATCCAAACCCCATATTTGCTCCAACAGCTGATGACGTGTAAATACTTGATTTGGATGTAAGGCGAGAAAATACAGCAGCTCCATTTCCTTGGGCGGTAACACGATTTCCTGTTTCTCACAGGTCACCTTGTATTGTTTAAGATTAATCTTCAACAAGGGAAGTTCAATGATCTCATTTGCATGTAACATCGGATTGGCTCGCCGAAGCACCGCTTTTATCCGTGCTATCAGTTCGTTAGGATCAAAAGGTTTCACCAAGTAATCATCCGTTCCTAGGTTGAAACCTTTAAGTTTGTCGTAGCTTTCGCCTTTTCCGGTCAACATGATAATGGGAGTTTTATCCAATCTCCTTATTTCCTTGCAAACTTCCCAACCGTCCATTCCAGGCAACATTATATCCAGAATGACAAGATCAGGAGGACTATTATAATACATTTCTAATCCTGTGATTCCATCGTTTGCATTGCTAACTATATACCCGCTTTTTTCGGCGTATAAAGTGATCAACTCACAAATATAAGGATCATCTTCAATGACTAGAACTTTAACTTGCTTGTTCATTCATTATCCCCCTAATTCATTTACATCTATATTAGCATCTTTTTATGAACAGAAAGTGAACGCAATAACATTATGTCGCCTTGTTCATATTGTGTTCATGTTTCTTTTGTATAGTATAGATCAGGAGGATTTTACCGATATGAAAAGTTGAAAGTAGGGAAGCAAAGAGGAAAAACTAGAAAACAATATTTTATCGTAATCATTTCTCAATAGAGTAGGGGTTATATTTTAGTGTAGCTAATTAAGCAATGAAATAGAGTTATACATAAATGCCGAAATTAACAATCGTTGCTATAAATAATTTTGTTAATTAAGTAACGGGTGATTATATTCAATAAATTATCAGGAATGATCTCGCGATTATGCAATAACACTTAGATTCACTATATTTTTTTGAAAATAGGTGTATATAAAAACATTATGTCAACTAAATTTGAATAAAGTATTCATGTGACACTTTGGGATTTTATACAACTAACTGGCAGGATAGTTTAAACCCTTGATAGAATCTACTAACACTTCCACTTTCTGTTATAAGGTGTTAAAAAAAAGGAGGGGCTATGATGGAAAATGTGTTAAAAGCGATTCAAGATGATTATCCAGATGATATTGCATGGTGCTATGGATGTGGTCGGTTAAATGAAAGAGGACATCATTTTCGGACAGGCTGGCAAGGGGAAAAGACGGTGACAATTTATACGCCACAACCAGAGCATATGGCCATTCCAGGTTTTGTTTACGGGGGGGTGCTTGCGTCGTTAATAGATTGTCATGGGACAGGTTCGGCATCTATGTCCTTACATCGTAAAAATGGACATGAATTAGGGGATGGTACGTCTCCTCCTCGCTTTGTGACAGCCTCTTTAAAAGTTGACTTTAAAAAGCCAACCCCACATGGTGTCCCATTAAAAGTAGTTGGGACTGTACAAGAGATTCACCAGAAAAGGTGGAAAGTTGAAACAGAGGTATTTGCAAATGACATACTTGTTGCTACTGGGGAAGTTATCGCTGTCGTAATGCCAAGTACATTTTTGAAAAAAGAGTAAAATATGTAAAAAATGATATAAATCGTTCCAGATAATCAATATGGTTCAATTTCTAAATTTTTTTGAACTTAGAATTCTTGACTTAATGGAGTGCCCTATCTTGTTTCACTAAAGCACTGGTTGATACAATAAGAAGTAAAAAATAATTTGCTAAAGAATGAGGTAATAAAAAATGCACTGAGTGAAGAGACTCATGTGCATTTTTTGTTAAGTAAGTATTAAAAATATGTCATATGAAAGATGTACATCTGCTATTTATTACTACATCCTATAACAAGGAATTATCATATTAGGGATAACTACTGGAAATTCTCCATATCTTTCTTTAAATCTTTTAAGTTTACACCTTCTTCTACTACCAATTTTAAATCTGTTTTGAATGGAAGAGTGTATAGTGCAAGTAAGGTTTTCGCATCAAACATTTGGTCTTCAGTGTGAACCCATATGTCAAAAGAATAAGTTGTAGCAATCTTATTTAATTTAAGAACGTCATCTTTGTTTTTTAATTGAAAATGGATAATATTATTCATTATTCAGCCTCCTCTTTTTAAGGTATTATAATCTAAATATTCTAAATTACAAGATAAATCAAGTAGAATTGCTTACTAATTTAGAATAATTGTGACAAAAGATAAACACCCAAAATTAAATTTGAAAAGTTCTATTTATCTATAAGTGAAAGGACTTTTTTTAGGTTATCCATATAATATATACAGGAGATGATCGTTTTCACTATAGTTATTACAACAAAAATGTAAACCTATGATACCGCTAGCCCTCTCACAAGGAGAAATTTTCAAAATAATTACTGCATGTATTTATATTTACTAATCTTAGAAATTATAGTTAGTTTGTCGCATAAATGATTGTTAAGTGTTTAGAAAAAGGACGAATCTAAATAGATTCGTCCTTCTTTTTATAAGAATGGGTAAATAGCATTTGCGTAGGCAATTGCACCTTTTTGATTAGGGTGTCCTATTGATGCACGTTTGCATATTTCAAAATCAATACCTGTGCAGCCAGCCTCTGTGCACGATACAAGCCTCTCAGATGCAATGAAATCTTGCGGAGACATATCTAAATTAATTCCAAAAACATAAGGATCATCTGTAAGTGCAGAATGCTCTGGACCTATATCTGGATCTGCAAAGAAAATACGTTTGTCACCAACTAATAAAGCGTTTGTTTCATCAACTGCTTGCTGCAGAAATAGCCTAGACTCGTTAGCAAGCTGCATGCTGCGGGCATGAATTATTCCCAAGTGTTGACGGGTCAAGAAGCCAGCGCCTACACCGCCTGGAATTCCCTGTACTGCTATTCCCAAGGCTACCAGCAATACCTCAACAGCACTTAAATCACTATGTTCAGAAACTGGAGGATAGTACCCCGTCACAATGATCTTGGCATGAGGGTAAGTCTCTGCAGCTTTATTTAATAAAATTTTAGTATGATCAAGAAAGTGCTTGCGATGCAGTTCAGTCAATTCAATATCAGTAAAAGGATTAAGAACTGTACGTAGATTTACATCATTTATTCCGCCATCAATAAGAATTAAATCTGATTTTGTAGTGTCTCCAACAAACAGGTCACACTGCTGCATAATTGTTGGATAGGAATTAGGTACCTCACCATCAGTGACTGGAATCGTCGTTGTATCATTAACACCAATAATAGCACCAGAGTGAGCAAGCACTTGAGTATAGTGGCCAATGTTTCCAAGACGTGTTTTTACTGCGTTGCCAACAAGAGAATAATGCTTTTCATGCGGTGCTAGTCCCTGACCCCATGACACAGAATCACCAATTACCAGCATATGAAACGTATCTAGCACTAAATTAATAATATTAGATGGTGTTCCATCAGATAGGAATACCTGGGCCTTTACTTGTTCACCGGAAGGGTTTTCCTCAACTGAAGCAGGTCGAACCATTGTAAATTCGAGCTGTGTTGGGCTTAAAAGAGTAACATCAGGCATATCTTGATCATTTACCCGTACAATTGAATTTTCAGTAAAGCCGTTTCCAATTAAGCTTACCCTACTGCCAGGGCTAACACGTGTGGTAACTTGATTATCCTGGTGAGCAGAAGTGACCTTTGGCTTAACATATAGGGAGGCTTTGTTAGATAGGGTACCATCTACCTGTTTTACTTGTAGAGTATGCTGGCCGCCTTTTAGTAATGGAACAGAAAATTGAAGGGACGTGTCACTGTATACAATTGTTTGAGCTGGCAAACCATCAATTAACACGATATCAGATTTTGTGAAACGTTTTCCCTTTAATGTTACGCTGTCTGCTGCAAAAGTATAAGCTGGATTTACTTCAAAAATAACAGGTTCAAGCAGCTTACTTCGGAAATCATCTGCATCGATTATGCGCATGCTGATAGGTTCTGCAAACTTGCCTCCATCATAGCCGGAAACTCCTTGACCAGCACGATAACCATCGGGTCCTTTATACCCGGCAGTTCTTGGTCCTGGTCCGCAAACAACTCCAAAGTTAGCCTTAACAGAGTCTCCAACAGGTCCACCAGCTCCGCCTATACCAGGATAACCAGATTGCCCGCCAATTCCACCGCGTCCTCCATCTACTGTAATATAAAATCCTTGAAGGTATTGATTGATGACAGGTTGAGGTGCAAACAATGAAAGCTTTCCTCCATGACCTCCATGACCGCCATCTCCGCCAGGACCGGCATTTCCACCAGGTCCTCCGTTACCGCCAGCACCAGCACCAGCTTTACAGAATCCTGACCAGTCCAACTGAGCTGGTTTTCCTTTGCCGCCTTGCCCACCATTACCACCGTCTTGGCCATCTCCACCTTGAATACCTTCTTGGCCTTTTAAGTCAAAAGCAGGTCGCCCCACCATATCAAGTACCCATACTTCTAATTCAGGGGCACTGTGACCGTCTGCAGCTCTGCCGCCTTTCACTCCATGTGTGCCATTTGTTCCAGTAATCCCTACAAGAGAGGAAGACGTAGGTGCTTGAGCCGGTGTTCCTGGTTTCCATGGTTTAGGAGGGATTGATTTAATCGGGCGCTCCCATGTGAAAGTAACATTCTGCCCTACTGTGATTTTTTCAGCAATCAGAATAAGGTAACGCTGTGGCTGTTTAAGGACAACCGTAGTATTATCTTGTAAATTAATCTCTGTTGCTACCCAGTAAGCTGTATCAATGTTAATCTGTGATGTTATATTAGGATCAGAGGCAGCAGAGACTGTTTTTGAGGGTAAAGGGATAGCTTTAAGCAATGAAGCCTGCCCTCCAGCTGGTTGAAGGCTTGGAACATTAGCCGTATTTGTTACTTTATACGCGGATTGGAAGTATGTGAGATTTGCAATTAGATTTGGTTCCGGTTTTGTAAGCCCTGCTTGTGGTATTAAATTTCCAGAAAGATTTAGTGTACCAAGTGATGAGAGGGAGGTTATTCCCACGGATTCAAGAACCGCTTTGTGATACAGCATTCTTTCTTGACTTGAGCTCGCTGTTGAGATGATTGATTTTTGATTAATTGTAATGGATTGAAGTGAAACTTGGTTTTTTATAGGATTAACAAAAATTTTGGACATTCTATTCCTCCTGAATTGAATAATTTTAGGTAATATGTAAAATTATTCAAATTAATTTAACCTTTATCATCTTACAATTCCTAGGCTTTTAAACTCTAGAGACTTTGGGCCCGAATAGTCGACAATATTATCCAATAATATAGAAGTCTATTTGAATTTACTAAAGCTTATTTTTAGAAGCAATTTAGGGTTTAGAGTTTATTAATTGCTACTTGCAAATAGAATTACAAATGGTGGTGGGGTTGATAATAGGAATCTTCATTTTACACATGTTCATTTAAAAATATTGGTTCTGTTGCATGGAATTGATGTTCTAATAAACGTTTTTTATAGTCATGAAATAACGGTATTTCATGTTCCACTAACGTAAGAAGGTTAGTGGAAAAGAGGAGTAATTTTTGTTAGATTAAACACGAACGTATATTCGTCAATTCATTATTAGGGGGAAATTATGAGTAAAAAACGAAAATTGGTATTGTTTATAGCTACAAGTTTGGATGGATACATCGCTACACAAGATGAGTCTTTAGAATGGTTATTTAATGTTGAGGGTGAAGGAGATAATGGCTATTCGGAGTTTTATGAAACCGTGGATACAATATTAATTGGTAAAAAGACTTATGATTGGATAATGAAACACGAAACAGCGGAATTCCCTTATAAAAATAAAGAATGTTATGTTTTTACAAGGTCTCCTATTGAGGATACCGAAGATGTAAATTTTATTAATGAAGATATAGTTCGTTTTACTAATAAACTAAAAAATGAAGAAGGAAAAAACATTTGGATTGTTGGTGGTGGAGAGTTGTTACACTCTTTTATAAAAGAAAAATTAGTCGATGAACTTATATTAACAGTTGCCCCGACTTTAATTGGGAAAGGAATTCCTTTATTTAAAAAGGGCAATTATCAATTAGAACTTTCTTTAAGAGGTACTAAGCACTTCAATCAATTTGTTGAACTACATTATGAAGTTAAAAAGTAAAAACCATTTCTTATTCAAAGCTATTTTTTGTTCAACTAAAGTACAGGTTCATTTAATAAGTTTATCAAAACAATGGAAAAAGCCCTATTTTTTAGAGGGCTTTTCTTTGTGATATGAATAAGACAGGTGTAATTCTTTATAAAAGGCTGTTTTCGCAAAGATTGTTGTTTTTCGTATATAGATCTACTTTACGTATTTAACCTGTCTTCGTGCTCTTTTCGCCCATTTACTTCCAAATATTCTTTTAATGTGGATTTAAAGAGTATAGTAAAAATCCAAATGCCGATTTTCACAGGTCCTAGAGCAACAATCTTTTAGAAAAGAGCCTTATAAAATGTTATAAAAAAATATTACATCAAAGATGTTGCTGAGAAATAACTTTTGAAATGTAAGGCTCTTGATTTGTGAAAATACTGTAATTCAGCATATTTGTAATATTGTATATGGTTGTTTGCATTTGCCATTTTTAAGCGTTCATAATGCATTTCTAGTGCAGAGTGCTTTAAAAAATTCTGCTGTGCAGACTGGATTGTAGTTAATTGATTAGTGGGCATTTGTCGCCAATATTTCATGGAAAGACTACCTCCTTATGATTACATTTATTGTATGTATAGATAAGTATCTGGGATAATAAAAAAGCTAGCTTTTCTCGAAAAGTAATAATTTGTCCCTCATCAATAAAGAGCGATGTTTCAAAAAAATCGCTCTCAGAGTTATAAACTTTAAATAAAATTAATTGACAAATCTAACACCTAGGTGTAAATTACACATAGAGACTATTTATCAAAATGGGTAGGTGAGACAAAGTGACAACAAATAATAATAATTCTTCAAAAGACTCGATATCCAAAGATGAGAATACGTTGCCCAATATGCCGAAAAATTTAATGATACCCGTTCTTCTGTTAAGTCTTCGTGGCTGGAATTTACATGGTTATAAATTAATTCAAGAGTTGACTCAATTTGGTTTCTCATCTATTGATCAAGGAAATGTATATCGAACATTAAGAAAATTAGAAAAAGAAAACATGATAAAGTCTGAATGGGATATGTCCACAGGAGGACCCGCAAAGCGAATTTATTCGTTAACTGATGCTGGCGAAGATTACTTAAGAACCTGCTCGGACTCGCTTGTACAGTATCAATCCATACTTAGCCGTTTTTTTACAATGTATATGGATATGTTCCTACCTAACTCGTTAATACAGCATGATAATAATGACGAAAAAAAATGAGTTTATCTAGTTTCAACTATAACAATAGCTACACTGCAGTTTTCTGCAATCACAATATATTCTTATCAGGAGGTTTTTATAATGACGGTAAACAAAAATGTTCAAATTAACAATCAAGATTCTAATTCAGGTGACTCTCTTATGAAGAGTTTGACTAACAGTTTACAAATGATTTATCCATCAACAAATGAGGTTGAAAATGTGTCTCTTCAAGCATTCGAATATCAAAAGGAAGTATTGGAAAAAGTAACTGAAGATATAAATAGAATTGAACAAGAACAGAAAAAATTAGTTGGAGAACTTCGTGAAGTGGCTAAGCAAAACATTCAAACGATTTACGGTGAAGAGGCAAGTGGTTCTTTTGAAAAATGGAACGAGCATTATGATGAAGTTAGCAGCCTTCTTCAACAACTAACAGTTACACCTTTTAAAGAAGGATTAAATATCTTAAACCAATCACAAGAGCAATTCCAAGAATCGGTTAAAAAAGGTATTGATCAACAACAAAACCTTCGTTTTAATGTTTTAAACCAAATTAATACTTCACAAAAAGGATTTATTGATTTAATTGAATCCAATACAAAAAGAGCATTGAGTTTCTATAAATAAAGAATAATCGCTGTCCTAATCATAAATGATATAATATTATTAATCTCTTAAACTACTCTTTAACATTTATTTTTATCATATTTTTTTGTAAATGCAAATAAACCATGAAGAGAGCTACATTAGCAGTAGCTCTTTTTCAATTACTTAAGATAATTTTCAATCAAACTGTGATAGTTGAAATGTTTTTCAACTAAAAAGCTAAGAAGTTTTCTAACTGCGAATGGGATGTAACTTTCTTTGTAATAATCCCTAATTCCCACATAGGAGTTGGGTTGACTAATAGGATAATCTTATTATCATGTTGATTCATTTTTGAAAAGATGGATTTTGGTAGTATAGTAATACCTAAATCTTCTTTTACAAATTCTGCAATAAGATCCCCTTGGGAGCTTTGATATGAAATATGAGGATTAAACCCCGTATCTAAACACTAGTTAATTACCCGATATGCAAAGTGAATTGTTCACTGAAAATAATAAACTTTTCATTTTGTAACTCAGGTAAGCTTACAACGTCGCTAGTTTATGATAACGAGAGACGTATAAAACAAATTCCGAAGGAGAGGGTTCGCTATCTTCTTCATTTTTTCTTTATTTTATGGTATGCGGCTTGTTTGGGGAACCGAGTTAAATATACTAAAATTATAAGAGGATTGTTAGTTCAATATAAGAGCTAATATCCTCTATTTTGCCGTCTACTGGTCAAGTGGAGATGTATCTTTCACCTAGCGGCTTTCGGGTTAAATCGATAGTGCCGTTTATCCCGGATACATCGTTTCTCTTTTTTATGATTCAATGGTCGCAAAAGTCTTTTGGGGAAAGAACCGAGAGGAAGCTATTCAAAAAATGAAGCGGGCTCTTGAGGAGTTTTTCATTACAAGTATTATAACAACGATTCCTTTTTAGCTTAAACTCTGGAACATGAAGCATTTGTGAAAGGAGATTTTACTACAAAATTTTTAGAAATGTATTATCTGACGATCGAAGAATAAAAATAGTTCTTAATAGGAGGATTTTTATAAGGGGTAATCACTGTCTATTCAAAAGAAAACAACACGACAATGTTTGAATTTGATACTGAAAAAGAAGCAAGAAAAGCTTTCGGGGAAATGAAGGGCTCCAAGATTCTTTCTGAGGTTGTTTTCTTTAACAGCAGTTGTTTCACTTTAGAACCTGCTTGAGATTTTTACCAATCATTACAACTGAGATAAAAAGGGACTGAATTGGCAGTAATTACACAAATGAAAAATTTTATGCAAACGATTGCGCTATAATAAAAATTATGATATTTTTATTTTTAGAGATTAGGAAGGAAATCATGAAGAGAAAATGGTGGAAGGAAGCAGTAGCCTATCAAATATATCCACGAAGCTTTATGGATTCAAATGGTGATGGGATTGGGGATATACAAGGAGTCATTTCTAAGTTAGATTATTTAAAAGATTTAGGAATAGATGTAATATGGATTTGCCCAATCTACTGTTCTCCAAACGATGATAACGGTTACGATATAAGTGATTACAAAGGAATCATGGAAGAGTTTGGATCAATGGCTGATTTTGATCAACTACTAAAGGAAGTACACAGTCGTGATATGAAGTTAATAATGGATCTCGTTATTAATCATACATCTGACGAACATCCCTGGTTTATTGAGTCACGTTCTTCAACTAATAATCCTTACAGAGATTATTATATTTGGCATCCAGGTAAGAAAGGGAAAAAGCCAAATAATTGGGAATCTATTTTTGGTGGTTCTGCTTGGGAATATGATAGGAACTCAAAGGAATACTTCATGCATGTCTTCTCTCGCAAACAACCTGATTTAAACTGGGAAAATGAAAACGTTCGAAAAGATTTATATGAAATGGTCAATTGGTGGCTTGATAAAGGGATAGATGGTTTTCGTGTCGACGCGATCTCCCATATTAAGAAAATTCCTGGATTCCCCGATTTACCTAATCCTGAAAAAAAGCAATATGTTTCATCTTTAGAAGGACATATGAATCGCGAGGGTATTCAAACGTTTTTAGAGGAGCTTAAGCGTGAAACGTTTGATAAATACGATGTAATGACAGTTGGTGAAGCAAATGGTGTCAAGGTGGATCAAGCTGATGAATGGGTAAGTGAGGAGAGAGAAAAATTTAATATGATTTTCCAATTTGAACATTTAGATTTATGGGGGAAAAGTGTAACTGGTGGTTTAGATATTCATGCACTTAAGGAAACTTTAACCAATTGGCAAAAGGGACTTCATGGTATGGGCTGGAACGCGTTATTTTTAGAAAATCATGATCAGCCTCGTTCCGTTTCGACTTGGGGGAACAGTGAAGAATACTGGGATAAGTCGGCTAAGTGTCTGGCTACGATGTACTTTTTAATGCAAGGAACTCCTTTTATTTACCAAGGGCAAGAAATTGGGATGACGAATGTGAAGTTTTCTTCAATTGATGATTATAATGATGTCGCAATCAAGAATTTATATCATATTGAAATTGAACAAGGTAAAAGTCATACAGAAATTATGGAAGTCATTTGGAAAAATGGACGAGATAATTCAAGAACCCCAATGCAGTGGACAGATGAAAAAAATGCAGGATTTACAACTGGTAAGCCTTGGTTAAAAGTAAATCCAAATTACACAGAAGTCAATGTCCAGCAATCAATGAAAGATCCTGATTCTATCTACCATTATTATAAAAAGCTTGTTCAATTAAGAAAAGAACAACCAGTTCTTGTATACGGACGTTACGATCTTATTTTAGAGGAACATGAACAAATCTTTGCTTATACAAGAACCATTGATGATGAAATTATTTTAATTATTACCAATCTTTTTTCAAAAGAGACAACTTTCTCTCTTCCTAAATGTTTAAATGAAAAAACAAAAGAATTATATATTAGTAATTATTCAGAACAATCAGAAGATGATATAGATGAAAATATAACACTAAAACCTTATGAAGCAAGAGTTTATAGATTAAATTAACTATTTTAACCAACAATGCAAACGTTTGCTCATAAAATTATTTTTATTAGGAGGTTCAACAATGAAAATCACTTCATTTGATTTTTGGCAAAAGTTCGGAAAGGCTTTGTTAGTAGTTGTAGCTGTAATGCAGGATTTGAGGTATATGAAGAAGGACTAGCTATTTTAACAAAGCACAACATAGAAGAAAAAAGATCGTTCTTTATCACTCAGTCAGAAAATACAAATAACTGGAAAACAAGAAAAATTGTTGGTGTAAAAATACGTTATAACAATGAGCTTGTCTCCTTTTATTCCTGTCATCTAGGATGGTGGGAAGATGAAGAAGAACCTTTTAAAAAACAAGTCGATACCTTATATGAATTTGTTCAAGAAGATGAAACATTCTTCTTAATGGGTGACTTTAATAATGATGCCAATGTTAAAGAAGAAGGCTATGAATATTTACTTAGCCAAGGTCTTTATGATACGTATCAGTTAGCGAAAGAAAAGGATCGTGGAACAACTGTTGAAGGGAAAATTACTGGCTGGGACGGTAATAAAAAGGAGTTAAGAATTGATTATATTTTTACAAATAAACCTATTTCAGTGAACAAATCAACGATCATTTTTAACGGTTTCAATAAACCAGTCATTTCCGATCATTTTGGCTTAGAAATTGAATTCTCATAAATTAGTTCCGTGTGTAATTATCAGATTTGAGTTTTATAATCAGGTGTAGTAATAATTATTTTAATTATAAAGAGATAGTGACTGAATAAATATAGACACTCAGACTGTAGACAAACTCGATGAAAATCGAGTTTGCTTACAGTCTTTTTTGTTTTAAACTAGAAATAAGATAAATTTTGAGGTGATGACGATGCTTTCGAAACATAATTCCATTCAACGAGATCAAATTGAAATGATCGCTTTAGATCAACTTGTACCTGCGAACCATTTGGTCCGTAAAATTGAGGCGGCGATTGATTTCTCTTTCATGTATGACTTGGTGAAAGATATGTATTCAGAAGTAGGTCGCCCAAGTATTGATCCGGTTATTTTGATTAAACTGACTTTCATTCAATATACCTTTGGTATTCGCTCAATGCGTAAGACGATTGAAGAAGTAGAAACGAACATGGCCTATCGTTGGTTCTTAGGTTACGGCTTCCATGATAAAGTGCCGCACTTCTCAACGTTCGGGAAAAATTACGAGCGTCGCTTTAAAGATACAGACCTGTTTGAACAGATTTTCTATCGTATATTAAAGACAGCTACCGAGAAAAAGTTAATTAGTGCAGAGCACGTTTTCGTTGATTCCACACATGTGAAAGCGAGTGCGAATAAGCATAAATTCGAAAAGAAAGTCGTTCGCAAAGAAACACGAGCTTATCAAGAACGCCTTCAAGAAGAGATTAATCAAGATCGTGAAGTCCATGGAAAAAAGCCCTTTCCACCAGATAAACTTGAGAAGGAAGAATCGAAAGAAATCAAAGCAAAGTACAACCGATCCAGAGAGTGGCTACTATGTGAAAGATGAACGTACAAAACAGTTTGCCTATTCATTTCATGCGGCCGCAGACCACAATGGTTTTGTGCTTGGCACGATTGTAACACCAGGTAACACGCATGACGTCATATGTTAGAGCCATTGAGCAAGTAGTTGAGGAAGTTGGAAAGCCTAAAGCTGTTGCCGCAGATGCAGCTAATAAAACACCTGCGATTATGAAGTACTTGTTTGATAACGATCACACCTGCCTTACCATACACAAGACCGCGTACAAAAGAAGGATTCTTCCGAAAATATGAATATGTTTACGATGAACACTTCGACTGTTACTTATGCCCAGCGGGTGAAGTCTTGAAATATTCGACAACGAATAAAGAGGGCTATCGTGAGTACAAATCACCGAAGCACATTTGCGCAACTTGTCCATTTTTAGCGCAATGTACAGCAAGAAAAGATCATCAAAAAGTGGTAACTCGTCATATTTGGCAAGAGTACGTGTCACTCCTTGATATCATCTTATGTATACTCTCAGCCAAGGGTATAGGTATTTTATTATTAACAACTGCCTTTTTTACAATTAAGGAATGCTAAATATGATGATTTTTCAGAAGTTGTTAGAGTGAAAGATTCTGCTATTGGTTTTCGTATTAAAGAAACAACTAATTTTTTAATAGGGGGTATTATATAGTGCTTCTGTTAGCAACCACGTTTCCTTAGAAGGTTTAAAGATTTATTTGTTTATTATTACCCGTGAAGGACTAGGAAGAAATGGATTTGAAATCAAGGGGAATATTGTCGATACAAAAATAATCTTAGAGCTTTAAAATGAGAAGGAAAAAAATTACTGTTAACCGAATACATAAGATTGTAAAAATAGATTTTTTTTAATCAAAACTATTTATTTTTAACTTTAATAGAGTCGGAGGAAAATGAATGGGTAAAAAATTCATGTACATGCTTTTATTAATGGTGTGTATCTTAAGCAGCGCAATTGGTGATGTAAACGCAGCACCGACGAAAAACACAAACATTGCAGCTGTAAAGGAAAGTAAAAGTGTAAAGGGAACGATTAAGGAGGGAGCTACATCCTTAATAAACACTCAAGTTTTATTACGTGAAAAGGGAAAATCAAACTGGATTCATACGGTCACTGACGCAAACGGTTCATTTAAGACAGCATTAGAAGATAGTACATACGCTGTTAAAGGAGTGAAAGGCAAAAACAATGCTTGGTATAGTACAAGCGAGAATTTTGTTGTAAGTGATGGGAAGATTAATAGCTTAAATGAAGGTGAGATCATCCTTTCTAAAAAGGAACAAGCAAAGAAGCCGCAAGCTCAATCTAGCAACTTTAACGGTGTGTTAAAGGAAGGAAGCAATGGATTAAAAGCAGATTTAATTCTTTCTAAATATAGTGAATATGAGGAAGAATTTTATACAGTCTCTTCTAAAGGGAATGGTAGCTTTTCTGCTTCACTGCCAGATGGAACCTATTTTCTATTTGGGGTGCAGGTTGATGATAGCTTTTATCGTTATGAAGTAAGATTTACAGTTGAAGGTGGAAAAGTGTTAGTGGGGGGTGAACAACAAACAAATCTATTACTCTCAATTCCTGCGAATGCATATAATGGAAAAGTAGCAGATTCTTCAGCATCATTATCAGAAGCTACTATTGTGTTGGAGAAGCGTCTCTCGGATGAAGAGTATGACAATGAATTTATTCAGAATGTTGTAACGAATAAAAAGGGAGAATTCTCTTTTAGAGCACTAACCGATGGGACATATTCAATTAGTGTCTATCATGATACATATTCCTCATGGAATGACGTAACGTTTGAAGTCGTGAATGGAACTACTTATGTTGCTGGGGTAAAGGTTTCTTCACTTCAAGTCACAGTACCTGATCTTAACGTAAAAGGGACACTTTTAGAAGGAACAAAACCAATTGCGAATGGGTATGTATTCTTTGAAGGCGAAACGAGTGAAGGAGAGTACAATGGGTATGGGATGCCAGTTGATTCAAAAGGTTATTTTCAATATAGACTAAAGGAAGGTATCTATGTAGTTACCTTAATTGAGGAGCAAAACCGTAGTACGAGGGTGAACATTTCATTTGAAATTCGTGACGGCAAGCTACTACAAGATGGAGAAATTATGTCAACATTAACCATTAGTTTGCCAACTGTTACTCTCAGTGGAAAGCTAATGGAGTCAGGTGCTGCTCTTCAAGGTGCAGTTTATGTAGAAAAAGTATCAGATGACGGAAGCTATGAATGGTATTATGCGACAACTGATGAAAATGGAGTTTACTCTTTACGCTTAAAGGATGGAAGCTATCAAGTGACTGGAGGACACCTTTATGAAGAAGGAGAAGAAGTTGTGTTCTATACCACGTTTGACATCATTAATGGAAAGCTATTTGTTGATGGCAAAGAGCAATCTCTTTTAGAACTACAGGTTCCTCCTGTTACGTTACATGGATATATGAAAGATGGTGACCAAGCTGTAACGGGTGGTTACGTTTCAGTTAGCTCAGAGATACAAGGTTTCTATAGCTGGAAGAGTCTTAACTCTGATGGAACGTTCACAATGCGTCTAGCAGATGGTAACTATACAGTAGTGGATGTTCAATTAGAGGATGGAACAACTGCTTATATTGAACAGTCGTTTTCAATTGTTGATGGGAAGACTTACGTGAATGGTGAATTACAAGACGAACTAGAAATGACGGTCCCACCAATCACAGTAACGGGAACACTAACAGATGCAGGCAACCCAATAATGGGTAATCTTTATATCATGGAGATCAACGAAGCTGATCATCCTCTGCAAGCTTGGGGCTGGACAAATGAAGAAGGCAGATTCCAATTCCGCCTACCAGATGGTGATTACAAGGTGTATGACGTTTATCTATATGACGGAACAACATATAGTCCTGGAACAGAATTTAGTATTGTGTCTGGTCAATTATATGTAAATGGTGAATTGACAGAGCTGCTTAACATTGCAGTTGAGCCTATAACATTATCAGGTACTGTGTATCATGGTGAAGAACTAGTTACTGAAGGCTATGTAGCAGTAACTTCATTAGATGGAAATTGGAGTGCTGGGTACCCAAGTTGGATTCAAAATGGTTCCTATCACGTTCGCCTTCCGGATGGTGAATACCAGATATCATTAGTGGAAGATTTTCAAAAAGGTACATTTCATTTTAGTACAGCATTTATGATTTCTGGAGGAAAATTATTTGTAGATGGCCAGGAAGTAAGTGCATTAGACATCAACCTGCAAGATGGTTGGCAATAATTTTTATTATCTTTATAGGAATCCTGTTATAAGGGTTCCTTTTTGATATGTGTATGATAAGAAAAACTTATATCATTCCGTAAATATCATTAATTTATGAAATAGCCGAGAACACTCGTGACTTAAGTCGTGAGATGAATCGGCTTCGGATGTGGTGTGCCTTTTGGCACGTTGAACATCCGACATTTGGATGTTCTCGTTTTGTATTCAACTACTTTCTTGGCAAACAAAAAGAAAAAGATGCGTATTGGCGTATGGTAGAAGAAATGAAGCAAAATGGTCAGCTTCCTACAAATGAATGGAAAAGTGATTATTTTAACAAGTACGAATCGGTGAAATTAATAAGCGAGGAGATTTTTAGAGTTTCATTAATTTAGTAATTTAATGTTCCATTGATTATTTTCAAGAATATTCCGCGAAACATAGTTAAATACTAAAACTGTACATGGCGGCATCGTACTTGCCTGCGATTCCCAATAAACAGCTGGTCCATATAACGCTTCGATTTACCGTAAAAATGTAGTGGATGTGGGCGCGTTTTTATATCCTCGATGCTCCCCGAAACATCGCCGTCACCGTTTTCATTGTACGGGAGTGGTTTAGTTCAGAGTTGATTTGCATTTTCCTTTCAAGAAAGTGTCATCCTATGCAATGATGGCCTTTCTTGAAAGGTTCGCCGTTAAAGAAAGTGTAGGGAACCGCATCAAAAGTAAAGAATTCTACCAAATAATTCAGATGAAGGAACTGAAATGGAAAAACCTTAAAAAAGAGATTGCAGGTTGCAGGAGAATTTGATAAAATAAAATAAATCAAAAGACTATGTGTGACTGGCGAAACACGGATAACCGTGAGGGAGCACATGGTGTCGTAGCCGTTCGCCTGGGCAGAGGTAAGGGAAATCTCCCTTACCTCTTTCTGTTTATAAGGAGTGGATATAAATTCCATTATTCTAGTAAGTTTTTTAAATTTGAATATGGCAAGTTCTCTTGCTTAAAAGCTTCTTAATTCATTAGGAATTTGAAAACTATCTTTGATAAAAAAGGAGAAATCAATATGAGCACAACAATTTTAGACAAAGTGAAAACAATCAAAACTTTAAATAATATTGCAGAAGTCGGGTTAAATGTATTCAAAAAGGATAACTTTACTGTAGACAATACTAGTGAAAACCCTGATGCAATTGTTTTACGCAGCTTTAACATGCATTCAATGGAATTTGCCAATAATTTAAAAGCAATTGCACGTGCTGGAGCGGGTGTCAATAATATTCCTGTCGACAAATGCACAGAGCAAGGAATTGTTGTTTTTAATACACCTGGTGCAAATGCCAACGCTGTGAAAGAAATGGTTCTTTCTACATTAATGGCTTCTTCACGTAACCTTTTTGCAGGTGTAGCCTGGACAAAGACCTTAGAAGGGGAAGGCGATCAAATTCCAAAGCTTGTAGAAGCAGGGAAGAAACAATTTGTTGGAAAAGAAATTAAGGGAAAAACGCTGGGAGTTATCGGTTTAGGCGCGATCGGTGCGCTTGTAGCGAATGATGCACTTGATTTAGACATGGACGTCATTGGGTTTGACCCGTTTATCTCTGTTGATACTGCATGGAACTTGTCTCGCAAAGTACAGCGCGCTATGACGATTGAACAGTTGTTTGCTAACTCTGATTATATTACTGTACACGTTCCGTTTATCGAAGACACAAGAGGAATGTTCAACCAAGAAACATTTAGCATCATGAAGCCTGGCGTTCATATTTTGAATTTCTCACGTGGTGAGCTAGTGAATGAAACAGATATGGAAGCAGCACTTGAAAGTGGAAAAGTAGGTAAGTATATTACAGACTTCCCGAATGAAAATGTTCTAAAAATGAAAAATGTAATTCCAATCCCACATCTTGGGGCCTCTACGCAAGAATCAGAGGAAAACTGTGCAATAATGGCTGCTCGTCAGGTGAAGGAATTTTTAGAAACAGGAAACATCAAAAACTCAGTGAATTTTCCAAACGCTTCCCTTCCTTATGCAGGAAAGACACGTATGGCAGCTTTCCACCAAAACGTTCCAAACATGGTTGGGCAGATCACAATGGCTCTATCAAGCTTTAATTTGAACATCGCTGACATGGTTAATAGAAGCCGTGGGGACTACGCGTACACATTGATTGATATTGACAACGAAGTAAACGGCGATATCGTTCCTCAATTGGAGGAAAAAATCAACCAAATTCAAGGCATTGTGACAACTCGCATCATCTAAACATAATTGAATTGAACATAAATAAATAGAAGGTTGCTGTTTTTTTGAAACGGCAGCCTTTTTTTATTTTTACGGGAGTTTAATTTAGGCTAAAAAGCATGGAAAAGTCGAAGGAGAAAGCGGAACTACACATCCTTAAATGAAATGGAAGAGGAAATGAATATTACTTTTTCAAAATGGTGATGTAAAAATTGAAAAAACCAACTTCACGGTGCCAGTAGGTACGACAGTGCAATTGGTCCGAACCGATTTTAATACCCTCTTAGAAAAAGATTTTATGTCTTAAACTAATGAACAGGGTAAATATGTTGAAATGTTTGAATTTTCACCTGAAAAGGGAGCAAGTAATTGGTTTTTTTTAAAACGGAGGCAAGGATTAATAATTTTAAATTTACTTTTTATGATCTTCTACCTTAGATACCTGCCCTAACGTTTTCAAAGATTTTTTTATTGACTCTGCTCTATATGTTAAATCATGCTCCAAATGTACTTCGTCAGTATTTGTATTCCAGATACTATATTTAAGTGTATCCTGTTGATATTCGTCTTTTTTTTGCATTTTTTACACTCCTAATTTTAAAATTATATTGCTTTAGGTTAACCTCTAATTGATAGTATTTTGATAGAAGTTTATTTTATACATATTTTTTTATTTACATTATTATCATAATGAAAAATATGGTCAAGAGAGAGCAAGCCTACCTATCATAATAAAAAAGCACAATCTCCATTTCACTTTAATTATTGTTTTCTGCCCGATCATCAGCACCTAAAATCCCACTTAAACTTGATAAGTGGTTCCATTTTTAACAATTGTTCGATCAAATTCTTCAACTGTATCCATATGAGCAGATAACAGAACAGTCGGTCCGTCTCCACAATATAAATAGGATAGGAGATTAGCAGCACGATCAATATACATATAAATAGATGAAGGCATGTATGAATATATGAAAATCAAAGTGGCAACTTTACGATTGCAGAGGAGATTGTGTGAGATGAAATTTACAGGGTTTATGTGTGACTGAAGGAATAATAAGATAAAAATAAGGTACATAGGTAGGAATGAATCCTCAGTTTCTTATAGAGACTGAGGATTTTTCTTTTTTATCTAAATCTATCCGAAAGATGTAGTAGAAAGAAAATGTTCAAACGATACATGTTTTTTGAAAATTTTTATTTTTCCGTTCAATACTATAGGAATAAAACAATGTACTATTCCTATTAATAATTGAATAAAGAGAGAACCGTTAACTATCAGTAATAGATAATGATTTTATTAAAATCTATTGAAATTAAGAATTATATCAATACTCCGAAAGATTATTCTAAATTTTTTAACTTTTACCTTTAATATTCTCACAAAAATACGACTATGATATGATCGTATAGGTTTTGGAATAAATAGATATGTACATCAGTGATAGGAGTATATCACGTTTAAGTCATCATCTTCCAAGATCATTTTATAAAATTTACGTTATGAGGTGTATGATGAAAGTAAATGATCATGTCCAAAGTGAAAATATGAATCTATTATTGGAAATATATAATCTTAAAATTGTTTTAAGCGAATTATATTCTCAAAAGGGTCCAGCTAATGGTGATTATATATCATTTTCAATAAAGTTAGATTTACTATTAAAAGAATATATTGAAGAGAAAATTAATATGTTAAGCGATGAACTGTTAGAAATGCGAAAACAAGGATGGGTTTTCAGGATCATAACTCATTGAGTTTAGTGAGACACTCAATAAATTGATGATCGAATAGTAAAGCTGAAGCAAGTTGGTATGCTCTTCCTTGAGCAATCTCCTTAAGTGAAAAAATTGTAGCAAGAGAATTTGTAAGTTCAGGTAATGGATATGTATTGGCTCTTTAATTCCTGAGTATAAGAATCTGTTATAAAAAGATGGGTCTGTTTGCGTAAAAGACTTTTCTTCTGAAGAGATTTTTATTTCATAAAGTATTTTTTAAAAGAAAGAATTTGATTCTTAACTAACTAATATAATAGATTAAATCTCGAATTCTTTCCTTTATTGCTGGAAAAAGTCAGTTTATGCGCTTGCCCAGGAAATTGAAAATACTTTAAGAGCAACTACTGGGTATGTGGTAGTATCTTCAGTTGTCATCTATTCTTAAATATTCCTCAGTAAATCTTACCTCTGCAAAAAATCCCTGAAGGTCAAAGACCTCTGTAGTTTTAATTAAACAAACGTTTAATTAAATGATTTTTTCTACAAAAAGCAGACTTTGTTAAAAATAGGAAAACGACGTATTGCAGCTTTCCACCAAAACGTTCCAAACATGGTTGGGCAGATCACATAGCCTTTATCAAGGTATCATCTAAACATATTTGAATTCATAAATAAAAGGTTACTGTTTTTTTAAAACGGCAACCTTTTGTTATTTTTACGGGAAGTTTCATTCAACTAAAAATCATGGAAGAGTCGAATGAGAAAGCTGAAGTCCGCATCCTAAATAAAATAGAGGAGGAATTTTCTATTTTATCAAGCCTTTTTGAAGGAAGGATTTTTTGTTATTACGTAAGATATAAATAGGGGAACTTTAAATAGTACGGAAAAATACGATTTCTTAAGAGAAAGTTTCTCATGACGATAAAGATGTAGAAGGTAGTGACATACATGTGTTTAATAAATTTTTCCTATAAAAAGGATACACGCTATGACTTAGTCGTTGCTGCAAATCGCGATGAGTTTTATAAAAGGCCGACTGCACAGGCAACTTTCTGGGAAGACGCACCACATGTGTTGGCAGGCAGAGATTTAGAAAAAAGGGGAACATGGATGGGAGTAACCAAACAGGGACGTTTTGCGGCTCTCACAAATTATCGTGACCCTAATAAGGAAAGTGGCAATATGCGTTCTCGTGGAGAATTAGTAAGTCAATTCTTAATAGGAGACGACCAGCCGCAACACTATTTACAAAACATTCAACAGCAACGGGACCAATATCCTGGATTTAACTTAATCGTTGGGGATGTCCGTTGCCTTTACTATTACTCGAACAAGGAAAACGAAATTCGGTTGTTAGAACCAGGGCTGTATGGACTTAGCAATCATTTGATCGACACGCCGTGGCCAAAAGTACGTAAAGGAAAAGAGGGATTAGAAAGATGTTTGAAGAACTCAGTTGAAAACCTAAAGGAATGCTTATTCTCTAGCTTGCAATATGCGGACCCTACTCCAGATGATGAATTGCCAAGTACTGGTGTTTCTCTTGAATGGGAACGAAAGCTTTCTTCGTTGTTTATTCAAACTCCGAATTACGGAACAAGGTCTTCCACTCTTGTGTTTATGAATCATGAGGATGTTTGGTTTGTAGAAAGAATGTTTGAGGGAAGAGAATCCAAGGAGAGGGAATTTACTTTTGGAATTGAACGGTAAAAAATTCATGATAGGGTTGCAGAGCTATTATAAGGCAAGTCGTATCGCATTTGATTTTACAAGCATTTAAGTTTGTTTCCCCTTTTTTAATTGTTACTATAGTATTGAAACTTATTAAGAAAGGACAAATTTACATGTCAAATATACAAATACCCGTATCGGTCTTAAATCTGGCACCTATTCGCGAAGGGCAGGAGCCTAAAGATGCTATTGATGCTATGGTCGATTTGGCGCAGGCGACTGAGAAAATGGGCTATACACGATATTGGATTTCTGAGCATCACAATACGCCAACACTAGTGAGTTCAGCAACTTCTATTTTAATTAAACATACATTGGAACACACAGAACACATACGTGTCGGGTCTGGTGGAATTATGCTGCCTAACCATTCCCCTTTGGTAGTAGCCGAACAATTTGGAACAATGGCCACCATCTATCCTAATCGATTGGACTTGGGTCTTGGCCGGGCGCCTGGTACAGATATGAAGACCGCAGGTGCACTAAGACGATCTCAAAATGATTCTGTCTATACATTTCCTGATGATGTCAATGCCTTGCTGACATATTTTGGACCTGAAGAGCGGCAAGATTATGTAAAAGCTTATCCAGGTGTTGATACAAATATTCCGATTTATATCCTTGGTTCTTCGACAGATTCAGCTTATTTAGCAGCCAAATTAGGCTTGCCATATGTATTTGCTTCCCATTTTGCACCAAGATATATGGAAGAAGCCATTTCGATTTACCGTAATCGATTTCAACCATCTGAATACTTGAACTCTCCATATATGATGGTATGTCTAAATGTGATTGCAGCTGAAAGCGATGAAGAGGCCAAATTTGAATCAACAACAATGCAACAATTTTTCTTAAATGTTGTACGTGGCACTCGAATACCGTTACGTCCTCCAGTTGAAAGCATGGATCACATTTGGAATCAGCATGAGAAAGAAATGGCTACATCAATGTCCAGTGTGACTTTGTTGGGAGGAAAAGATTCGATACGAAAACAATTGACGAGCTTTCAAGAGAAGTATAACGTCGATGAAATCATGGCCGTATCGTATATTTATGATCCTGACAAACAAAAACGTTCATATGAAGTTTTAAAAGAAGTGGTAGATGGCAATTAAAGAATGAGTGTAAACGGCACTCCTTGTATACAGATAGGGTTTGTTTCTTATAAAAGTACCGCATCTTAGATTTTGAATAAATCTAATTTTTCTATATTTTTAACTAAATCAAAACATGAGAAGGAGGAACGTTTAGTGGAGATTGGTGTAAGCACGTTTGTAGAGACAACCCCGGATGTTGAAACCGGTGAGGTGATAAGTCATGCGCAACGGATACGTGAAGTAATCGAGGAAATTGTACTTGCAGATCAAGTAGGGCTGGATGTTTTTGGTGTGGGCGAACACCATCGCGAAGATTTTGCTGCATCGAATCCTGCGGTTGTGCTCGCTGCGGCTGCGTCGCAGACGAAACGAATACGGCTGACAAGTGCGGTTACGGTGCTATCTTCTGCCGATCCAGTGCGTGTTTTTCAGGATTTTGCTACGCTCGACGGGATTTCGAACGGACGGGCAGAGATCATGTCAGGCCGTGGCTCTTTTATCGAATCCTTCCCATTGTTTGGGTATGAATTAAAAGACTACGACGAGTTATTCGAAGAAAAGCTGGAGTTGTTGTTAAAAATACGAGAGTCCGAGAAAGTAACTTGGAAAGGCGGGCATCGACCGGCCATTCAAAATCTAGGTGTATATCCTCGGCCTGTGCAGAATCCTTTGCCCGTATGGATTGGCAGTGGTGGAAATTCTGAATCCGTCATCCGAGCAGGCCTCCTTGGACTGCCTCTGGTCCTAGCGATTATTGGTGGCAGTCCACTTCAGTTTGAGCCGCTCGTACAGCTATATAAGAAGGCAGCTGCGCATGCAGGGCATGACTTATCGAAATTGCCGGTTGCGTCTCATTCGCACGGCTTCATTGCGGAGGATACCCAAGTCGCGGCCGACAAATTTTTCCCGTCGACCCAGCGAGTTATGAACAAATTAGGACGAGAGCGTGGATGGGGGCACTATGACCGATCCAGCTTCGATGCTGCTCGCAGCTTTGAAGGAGCATTGTACGTAGGCGATCCGAAGACTGTTGCCGATAAAATCATTCACCTTCGAAAGAAAGTTGGCATAACACGCTTTATGCTGCACGTACCGGTTGGCACGATGCCACATGATGATGTGATGAAAGCAATAGAACTGTTAGGAAAAGAGGTAGCGCCAATGGTTCGAGAGGAAATATCCAAATACGAAGTTGAAACCTAAGGGGAGTAGTTATCTAGATCATCTTGGCAAATTCTTTTTAATAAAAGGCTGTTTTCGCAAAGATTGTTGTTTTTCGTAAATAACTATACTTTACAGATATAGCCTATCTTCGTGCTCTTTTCGCTTATTTACTAAGTGGTACTCTCTTGAATTTGCTTATAGTTTTTACGATAAAAATCCAAAAGCCGATTTTTATAAGTCTAAAAGCAACAAACTTTTAGAAAAGAGCCTAATAAAATAACTATTTCCTCATATGCTGTTACAGAAAGTCTTACATACGAGTACTTTCGAGTAAATTATAACAGAAAGTTTACAATAGGTCTTATGGAGATCAGATACATATTCTCTAAGGTGGGCTTAAGTTCGAAAAATTAGGGTTTCTGTTGCGATTTTTTAATAACATCACCAAGTCAGCTGCGGCTATTGCTCTAGTAACGAATGCAAATGGACGAATTGGTTAGAAGAACAATTGAGAAAACTATGGATATACTTAAGAGAAAGAGTTTAAAGTATATTTATTACAAAAAATTAATTATATAATACATTCAAGAATACTTAATCCCTTCCAACCTTTGACAGGTTATGGGGAGATGCTTCAAATCCATCTCGGATCATCAGAGAAGTAGGCTCGAACTCTTTGTGGTACAAGGGTTTGGGCTTTTTTATTTATACAAAAAACAGGGGGGGAATGGGGAAAACCGAGTCGTAAGAAATAGTGGGGGCAAGCTTTTGAACATTCAAAAGATTTTAATTTGCAATTGATTTTTTAGATTTGGTGGAGTGATTTTGAAAAATATTGGACTCCTTATAAGAAATGATAAGAAAGAAGTATTTGGCGGCATAAGAAAAATAAATTACCCTGATAATGTTCAAATTATCTCCAACGATTATTAAAAATGGTAGATGTTCTTCTGGAAAAAGAATTGGAAAAAAGAGTATCGAATGTATAAGCACAATAGTGATGTAAGTACGGACCTGTTTTCTAAATAAATCCAGGATTGACTAGAGTGGATGTTGAATCATTAACAAATGCTTGAATAATTAAAGATTATGGATTGAAATGTAGTAAAATTACCCATATAATAAATACATCTACCATACTAGTTATATTATTGTGTACTGTAAAGTGAGAGGAGTTTAAGAGTTATCAAATTTTAAAGATAAAAATCATTAATTTAGATCTAAAATATCGTACAAAGCTTCGGAATATAACTTAAAACGTCTAAACTTTTAGAAAACAAGACTAAGAGATATTTATTATTAGTTATAATGTAACCGCTATCATTCTTTTAAAATATTCTTATTTAATCATAATCGAGTGTAAAGTTTTTATCCTTTATCACCATTTTTATCGTGTTGAAGTTACTTTATAAATGCTCAAGAACAAGCGATTTTGGTTGAAACAGATGAAGCTTAATTAATAGGATTACACAAGTTATTGATACATAATAAGGAGGATGACCATGTTAACAAAATCCGTATTTTTAGAAGTGCAACAGAAGACAAATCAATTTTTAAACGATGCTGGGATTATCTTAAATGATTTGGAAAAGAAAGAAATAGAAGTTGCTGACTTTGGATTAAACCAACTAGAGTCACAGGGTTTACAATTAATAACATATATAAATAATGACCATTATTGTGCAAAGGAATTAGTTCTTTTTCCAAAGCAAACGTGCCCTGAGCATAAACATCCTTCAATTAATTGGCATGAGGGCAAAACAGAAACATTTCGCTGTCGACAGGGGAAAGTATTTTTATATGTAGAAGGTCAACCATCCAATGAAATAAAAGCAAAGATTCCAGAGTCTAGTAAAAGTTATTATACAGTTTTTCATGAAATTGAATTGAATCCGGGCGATCAGTACACGATTCTACCTAACACACTTCATTGGTTTCAAGCTAGTGAAGAAGGAGCAATTGTTTCAGAGTTTTCTACAACAAGTCGAGATGAATACGACATATTCACTGATCCGAATATCAATAGAATTCCACAAGTACAGGATTGAAGTTGCCTGAATTTACCTAAAAAGGAAATAATTTTATTAAACAGTAACAAGAAAAATCTAATTGGGGTTCATTCATCTTCTTTAGGTAAATAAAAATACTGCAAAAAAACAAAATAACATTGGGATTGAGATGTATATTACATTGAAGCATCAAAAACTGGTGTAGAATAGATGGACCACAAGGCATGTGAAGCAGTTGGTGCTAAAACATAACTTAATCGAGAAATAGTGGCAATCGTTTAAATTTGCCATAAAAAGTATCAAATAACAATAAAACTTGGTGAGGAAATAAATCTAAAAGGTGACTAAAAATGAATCGTCGTTAAATAACCATTCATTTTTAGTCACCCTTTGTCATTTTAAATTAAGTTTTTACCAAAATACGTTAGTTTAACATACTAAACCATTGTACAAAATAAAATTTAGGACAAAAAAAATAACCTTCCAATGAAGGTTTGCTTGTACATTCCTGTTCTATTAATGTTCGATAAGCCATGTTTTGTACCTTTGTACTTCAAACGGTTTTAACCTTGTACTAAGGTGGTAATCATTTATCTACAGAGAAGCAAAGCATCTCTGTCCTTCCCTCCGTTCAATTCCTTTGGGAAGATTCCCCTACCAAAGTTTGGGTTTCTCGCTCGTGGGGTTTACCGCGTTCCATCTTAAAGGTTTCCCTATAAGCTTCGTCACTGTGGCACTTTCAGGGATACTCAGCCATATCTCAAATGAGACTTAGGCGTTTTTTCCCGCCATCAATTCAGCCTTATGCCAAATTGCCCTAGCTTATAAATTCGCTAGGCACGATCACTACGGGCATCTCAGCACCGTGCGAGCATGGACTTTCCTCTGCAAACATTAAATGTCGCAGCGATTACCTGAACATTAATTCAGTTACTGTACATTGACTATTATAGCTAATGATATGGCGTATAAACAAATGTAATTATTGGAAATGTGTCATTTTCCTGCTGATATGTTTGTTAACCTAGGGGTCAACCACTGGCACGACTCGAGTTTTGTAGATTTTTACCGAAGTGCCAGGCACCTTTTGCATCAAGAAAAGAAGGTAATAGTGTCGTCTTCATAATTGAGCGATCGGAAGGATTCAATTAATAAGTTTTATTTTTAAATTTTCGCTTGATCAGCACTTTAATAATTGTTTCTACTACTCCTGCCAAAAATATGACGAGCAATAAAAGAGGGATGGATATAGCTAGTATAAGGTCGAACCAAGAAGGATCACTGAACACAACCGTATGCATCCAAAGGGAACTGCAAATCAGCCATACACCATAACTAATATATAACTTACGTCCCAACACTATTAATGAAACAAATAGGAACCCAAAAGCCCAAATTGCAAAATGCCACCAATATTCAATGTTTCGATCTTGAGTTATGAATGCCCAAATATAAAAACTTAAGCCAAAAGAAACAGGCATGAGATATAGAAGACTATTCCACTTTTTCATTTTTTCACTGCCTTTTTAACTGTTTAAAAATAACAACAATTTTATATTCATTATATGAACACAGGCTTTTAACTTTACCGTTTTCATCGGATCATTAAAAAATCCGTCAAATAAGAACAAGAGTGAACCAATTTGTGACATTGGTCCACCCTTTTTTATTACTTCTTGCTCTTATCAATGTTTTTCCAAAATTCTTTAGCTACTAATTGATATCCTTCCTGGTTTAAATGAATTTTTTCTGGATTTGGAAGGTAAGTTTCATAATTCTTTGCAATGATTTTTTCTGTGGCCATATAAATATCACCGTTCATGTTTGCACTTGTTTGTATGGTTTGGTTTAAGTTATCTAGGAATGACAATAACTGTGCTTGTTGTTATTGTTGTAAATATGGGGATGGATTATAATAACCCATGACATAAACTTTAACATTTGAATTTAGCTTATCAATGGTACCTAAGATGTTATGTAAGTTACTAGCTGAATTTCCAAGTGCAAATGGAATTTGTGTCGGGTTATTAAGTACTCCTAATACATCATTCGCACCGAAACCAATCGTAATAAGGTCAGACTCTTTAATTTCCGCTCTGACTACTTCGTTATAAAGAATATTTTTTATATCCTCAGAGGTATATCCAGGGAAACCGAAATTAGTATAGTTAACAGTGTACTGAGATTGTTCAAAGCGGCTAACAAGTTAATCAGGATAACCTTAAATCCTTTACATTAGTTGGCGTTATCCCAAAAGCTAAAGAATCACCTAGAGCTACATAATTTACTGCTTTTTTTCTGGTACTTTTGCAAACGTGGTAATCGGTAAAGAAGCGAGTAAAACAAATACAAGGACTAAAATAGAGAACTTATTACTAATTTTCATTAACCCTTCATCCTTTCGAATTCGTTATAACGATCATATTTATCTTAACAGAGGAGATGAATATCTGTTGTGACTGACTCCCAGTTATTAAAGAGAAGGGATGAATAGTAAGAGCAGGCAGTTCTGCTGGCTCTTATTTAATGGCTGTTTTCGCAAAGATTGTTGTTTTTCGTATATAGATCTACTTTACGTATTTAACCTGTCTTCGTGCTCTTTTCGCCCATTTACTTCCAAATATTCTTTTAATGTGGATTTAAAGAGTATAGTAAAAATCCAAATGCCGATTTTTACAGGTCCTAGAGCAACAATCTTTTAGAAAAGAGCCTATTTAATTGAACACAAACTCAAAGCTATCAATTAATCTTCATTTATCTTTCTATTGTTAAATTTTAATTATCAATACGATCTTAATGCTATATTTCCTTATATACTAATTTACTTAATTATATTTGTTGATTTGTTATTGTTAGAAATGGAATGAGGTTGACTTTACACCTCAATTAGCAAAAAATTCTTAAAAATTTATATATTTGAGTCCAACCCTTTTAACAACTTTCTTAGTAATTCATATTAAAAATTGGCAAATCTTTAATAATGGCTGTTTTCGCAAAGATTGTTGCATTTCGTAAATAACTTTACCTTACGGATATAGCCTATCTTCGTGCTCTTTTCGCTTATTTACTTAGTGGTACTCTCTTGAAATTTTATAGTTTCTACGGATAAAAATCCAAAAGCCGATTTTTATAATTATAAAAGCAACAAACTTTTAGAAAAGAGCCTTAATAATAATTATGATACTATTTTTATTATTGGCTGTTTTCGCAAAGATTGTTGCTTTTCGTAAATAACTATACTTTACGGACATAGCCTATCTTCGTGCTCTTTTCGCTTATTTACTAAGTGGTAATCTCTTGAAATTGCTTATAGTTTCTACGATAAAAATCCAAAAGCCAATTTTTATAAGTCTAAAAGCAACAAACTTTTAGAAAAGAGCCTTATTATTAAAGGAAAAACGTAAAGCTACGAGGAATTATTTAGTATAAGATAATTTATATCATGTAGTGATCTCAAGGATAAAAAAATTGCTGCCATTAACTTACAGCAATTTTTTGGGGATTTCTCTATTTCTTTATATATCTTGTTATCATGTATAGTACATATTAGTGTATTAACTTCGAAAAAAAATAGTACTTTTTCAACATATATACTTACACGCTCGGGCTACTCTGGGCATTATTAATGAATACATTGGAGGTCCTGCAAAAGTGACAGATATGATAACAAAAATTAGTGGCTGGCCATTAATCATATTATTAGGAAGTGTATTCATTCTTTTTATAGTTTGGTATTCTTTTAGAATCTTCAAAATGAAAAATGGCATTTCAAATATTCAACAACTATTAATACAAATTGAAAAAGAAGATGTAACGGTTGAACAACGTTTAGGACAATTTAATGAATGGACGAAGGAACAAAAATTACCTTTAGAATTAACAGATAGCTGGAAACGATATTACCGTGACTTTAATAAAAGGGAAGCTTCATACATTCCTGATATTTATGATTATTTTACAGAAGATTTGATTGTTCAAAAGTATGGACTTCGCAAATTCGTTGAAAGTGTTCCTGCTATTTTTGTTTCATTTGGTATTTTAGGAACATTTTTAGGTATAACAGCTGGTATTCAAGATATAGATTACAATGCACCGTCTGAAGAAATGATGGATGGAATAAAAGGTTTACTTTCTGGAATGAAAGTAGCCTTTTATTCTTCGATTGCTGGTATTTTCTTGTCTTTAATTACTTCATTTTTAGATAGAAGTTATTTTTATCGCACATTGCAAAATTCCTTTTATCAGTTGAGATTTTCACTTGACGAAGCATTCCCAATTAAGACTGACGGACAGTTATTAGAAGAGCTTGTTACATATCAAAAAGATCATATGGAAGATTTAAAAACGTTTCTTGCCGATGAAATGGTAGCAAAAATGACTTCGGGATTATCTGATGTCATTGTAAATGGGTTAAATCCTCAATTTGAAAAGAACTACCAAATCATGGAGCAGATTGTTCATAATACATCTGAAACACAAAGTGATAAATTAAATGAAATGGTTAAATACTTTGTGAACTCGCTTCAAGATCTGGCTGGAGAGCAAATGCAAGAGTTTGGGAATACGTTAAGCCGTACGATCGAATGGCAAGAGAAGGTTCATAGTGAAATGAATAGCCTTGTAACCGAGTTAAAAGATTCCGCAACCAAACAGTCTGAAATGGTCGTCAATACTACGAAACTAACAGAAGGGTTAGATAATTTTGTTGATACATTTACGAACCACCATGACAAAATGAATGAAACAATCACTGAAATTGTAGCTGTAACCGACCAAAATAAAGATCTTCAAAATGGAATTATTGAACTTATCGGTCAGGTTACAAATGAAAGGAAAGAATCTCAAGAACAATTTAAGAATCAAATGGAAACATTAACAAATAATTTTGATGGATTGTTAGAAAAAGTTGTAGAAGAGCGAATAAACTTAAGTGAACAACTTAAAGGACAGATGGAAGTAATAGCGGATGGATTTACTAGTTTATTACATAAAGTGATTGATGAACGTGAAAACACAGGGCAACAGTTTAAAGACCAAATGCAAACTTTAACTAATGGAATTCAAGGACTTCTTGAGAAAGTAATCCAAGACCGAGAAAACTTAGACCATCAGTTTAAAGGACAACTAGATGTCTTGAAGGATGGTATTGGTGAGTTACTAGATAAGGTTACAAATGAACGAATCACCTCTGAACTACAATTCAATGTTCAAATGGGCCAATTATCGTCTGGAATGGACGAGATTATTGGAAACATAAAAGATGAGCGATCAACGTTTGATCAAGAGTTCAGAAGTCAAATGGACCTGCTATCAACAAATATTAATAAAATAACGAATCAAAGTGAATTATTACAAGATGTGTTTGGAGACTTGCAGACCTTCGTTTCTCGTTTTAATGAGACAACGTCATCTTTAAATGAACTTACACGATCTAACGAGCAGTTATCTTCTACATTGAAGGAGCAAGTCCAATATACAAACGAATCAACAGATAACTTGAAAGATGTTGTTTCTGGTATTGCCAATAATAATGAAGTTTATTCGGATATTCAAAAAAATATGGAATCCTTATTAAACCAAATGATCTCTGAACGTGAAAACCTAGATAATGTTAAAAGTCAAATGCTTGAGCAAATGAGGCAAGAAGTTTTACAAGCACAGAAACGTTTCCAAGAGTTAAAATCATTCTGGACACAAAATACTGAAAAACTAACGAATAATCAGCATTTATTCGCAAAGTTGAACGACAAGCTAGACAACTCTATGGAACAATTTGCCGAGCATATGCATCAGGGCCTTGATAGAACGTTCTCACAATTTGATAAACAACTAGCTGATTCTGTTCATTGGCTTGATCGTGGTGTAAGCAGCATAAATAGTGTCGTAAAAGAGATGGATAAAGATATTACGAAAATCAATAAAACAATTAAAAACTTTCATAACGCAATTGAAGAAGTAGCAACAACGAAAGAGTAAGGAGAAGAATCATAGATGGCTAGAAGAAAGAGTAACCGCCATGGATTACCTGGTAAATCGGATGAGGATTTGAATAGTCACTGGATGTCCTATTCAGACCTTATGAGTGCACTCTTACTTATGTTTGCTCTTTTCTTAATGGTAAACATCCTAAATAACCAAAAATCCATGGAAGAAAAAGACCAATTAATTGAAGAATTAGTTGGTGTGAAAACGAAGATAATTAATGAATTAAACACTTCATTTGGTGATTCCGATTTAGAAATGGAAGTCGATCCAAAAACAGGCGCTATACGATTTTCTAGTGGCGTCTTCTTTAACTATAATAGTTCAGAAGTGTCAAGTGTGGGTCAAAAGCACTTAGAACAATTTATTCCGCAATATATTAATGTTTTATTATCAGACCAGTATCGTGATCATATTTCTCAGATTATTGTTGAAGGTCATACTGATCAACAAGGTTCCTATATTTATAATCTAGAACTCTCTCAGAATCGTTCACTTGCGGTTGTAAAGGAAATTTATGGAGAGGATTTTCCAGAGTTTGAACAAAAACAAGATCTCAGGAAAATAATGACTTCTAACGGGAGGTCATCTAGTGAACCAATGTATGATGCTGAAGGGAAAATTGACCCTGAAAAATCTCGTCGTGTTGAATTTAAGTTTCGCTTAAAAGACGAAGAATTAATTGAAGAAATTGACCAAATGGTGAGGACACAAAATGAGTGATGGAGTACATTTATTGAGGTTGGAAATAGCAAATAGTATACTTGTTTAATAGACTCTTTTTACAAAATAGGGGGAATAGTAGTGGTATTGAAGCCTAAGGCAATTTTCTTAGACATGGATGGTACAATATTAAATCATCAAAATAAGGTAAGTATTCATACAAAAGAAATCATTGATGACTTACGAAACCAGGGAATATTCGTTTTTATAGCGACAGGTAGAGCTTTTGATGAAATAGAGGGAGTAGTACCCCAAGGCTTTCAAGTGGATGGGTTCATTACTTCGAATGGTATGGCGGGGTATGTAGGGAAAGAAGTAGTATTTAAACATTCACTTGCGCTTGAGTTGGTGGAAACCATTATTGAAAAAGCAAGAGAACACAAGGTGTACTATGAGCTTTTCCCATATGGAACATCTCGAGTTACCTTAAAACAAGATCAACAATATGTAGTAGATGAAATTAGAGATCCAAAGCCGGATAGTGTTGGAATGAATGAGTGGCTTTCACGTAAACAAGCGATTAAAGAAGAAATTGCTTGGAAGGATAACATAGAGGGAGATGAATTTTCAAAGTTTTATTTCTTTGCTAGAACAAAAGAACATATAAATAGCTGGAAATCTGAGCTTGATAAATTAAAGCAAGAAATAGACTTTACTACCTCTATATCTTCTAACCACAATGTCGAAGTGATGGTTGCGAACGTGAACAAAGCAACAGGGATTAGACAGATGTTAAAGCAGTTTGATTTGTCTGAGGGTGAAATTATGGCTATTGGTGATAGTGACAATGATTTGCCAATGTTACAGTTTGTTGAGTTTGCTGTGGCTATGAAAAATGCACCAGATCACATTAAAGAAATAGTCGATGACATAACAGAATTCACTTGTGATGAAGATGGAGTATACCATTATCTTAAATCGTTCATTCAGACTGTGAAAATCATGTAGTAATATGCTCGGCTTTTTTAGGGTGCTTGCGTAATTGATGAAACATTGCAGTGATCCAACAGATATCGTAAAAATGAACAAAGAAAAAGCGACTTTCTGTTCTTAACTGAACGAAAGGTCGCATTTTTGTTTTGCATTCGTATTGAAAATTTGAAGAAGAATACTTATCTCGCTTCTCCAAAGCCTATGTCGTGCATCATAATCCTATTATACCGAAGAGCACAGTTTTTAAGGTGAAAAAAGAGTTAGGGAAAAAGCGGTTGAGGGGTACAGTTGATTAGACATTCATAGTCGATATTCTATTGAGTATCGGCTTTTGTTCTTTAAAATTGGCACTGTTAGTATCCATTGTTGCAAAATACGATTACAATATACATTTAGGAGAGTTTGCATTGCCAATGCATCCAAAAATTCCAAAACTATGAAAATCATTTAGAGTTATGATAATCTAATCTTAGAATATTACTTAAAGGAGTAATTCGTTATGGGCATATCAGTTCCTGAAATAATACTTAATGATGGTCTCACTTTGCCGGTTATAGGTTTAGGTACATATACACTTAAGGGTAATCAAGGTGCCAATGCTATACAAAGTGCTATTGATGATATAGGCTATCGACTCATGGATTCAGCATATAATTATGAAAACGAAGGAACTGTTGGTGAAGCCGTTAGACGCAGTTCTGTTCCAAGGGAAGAATTAAGAATTACATCCAAATTACCGGGACGCTATCAAGCTTATGAAAAAGCTGTTACGACCATTCAAGAATCGTTATATCGTGCAAATCTAGATTATTATGATTTATATCTCATTCATTGGCCTAATCCTAAACAAGATCACTACGTGGAAGCTTGGCAAGCATTAATTAACGCTAAAAAGCAAGGACTTATTCGTTCTATTGGTGTTTGTAATTTTTCACCTGAATATATTGAGCGTTTAGAAAAGGAAACGGGCGTTAAGCCGAGCATAAACCAAATTGAGTTACATCCATTTTTTAATCAAGCCGGGCAAAGAAAATGGCATGAAGAGAATAATATTACGATACAATCTTGGAGTCCATTAGCTCGAGCAAATGAAGTCTTACATAATGACACGATTCAAACGATTGCCGACCATCATAACAAATCGATTTCACAAGTTATTTTACGCTGGCATTATCAACTCGGGGCCATTTCAATTCCTAAATCTTCATCACATGCAAGACAGCTTGAAAATATATCAATTTTTGACTTTTTCCTAGATGAAGCAGAAATTAGCCTTATTTCTGGATTAACTCGTGCTGACGGCAGGATTAACAATCAAGATCCTGCTATATATGAAGAATTTTAAACGAATAAATTATTATTAAACTAAAGTTTTTTTCTTTAACATCGCTCTTCGAAAAAACAGGCGCTATTCTTTAAGTAGAGAATAGCGCCTGTCTTTATTGATGAATAGACTATGTAGCACAGTTGCATAAGTTAATGAATCTTCACATTTGACCCAAAAAGCGCAATAACAACACACACAATATGTATATGTATGTTAGTAAAAGGAATCGTGAATGCGCTGTTCCCACCCTTTGACAGGGGTGAGGACAACATTTCTGTAGTCTTCAAACGTTTCGGATTTTGAAGATTTAACTATTTTAAGTTTAATTAACTAATTTCTTCTAATTAATAGTTAGAGTTATAGGTGCCAAGACCGTCCCGGATTTTGGAGTGTTCTGGTACTTTCTGTTGGCTCATTATGTTATATCTAGTAGAATAGTAGGGGAAGTGCGAACGGTGGAAACCTGATGATGGATAATATAGAAGCATGATTACTTGGTTTTTTAAAAAACTAATCAGTTACCTACTAGACGGAAGAAGATACATATTCCTACCATTGAAGAATACCTTATTAAAGATGTGTGATAACAAGTGTAATTGAGCATATTCAACATGAATCATTGAAACTGAAGGACGATAAACAAAAAGCGGAAAACGCTCAAGAAAACTGGGTGGATTGTGCCGTCATTCGTGTCATTAGTATTTTACAATCGTTAAAACAGACGGTCAATCGGATGAAAACTTTTAGTGATGATCCTAATTGATGTTTTAATGTGTGCGGTGGTTTTATATATAAAATCATTAGGATTTAGTTTATCAATGCCTGGGATCATGCTTGGAATATTATTTTTGGTTTGAATTATATTGCAAAATAGATATAAGAGAACATTAAGTAGAGGTAATGTATTGAATGAATGAGGAATTAAGAAAAAATGCCGATGCATGCTATCAGCTGGCTGAGCAGAAGGCTGCTCAGTATTTTAAATCACTTTATGTCCAGGTCAAACAAAAGACCTATGTTCCTACCTTAACAAAAGATTTACAATCGTGGAAACACAACCATATTCATCGTCATCCATTATTATCCTTTTTTTCGCGAAGAAAGGGAAAACCTGATCCCCAGGGGTATCACAATTATATCCAATGGCTGGAGTACACAGGCAAACTAGATAATTACTTGGATCGAAGCATCTCTTATATTTTCATGAGGGATCTGGGCAAAGCCCTTGACTCACCTGATACCCAGACCAGGATTCGGCGTGTAGTTGACAGTTTAAAAAGTCACCTGACTCAATCCACCATAACAGACCGAGAAGACAAACCTGAGACGTTTAGTATGGCTGGGTTGTACCGGTGGGCCCAGAAGGAAGGCATTGAATCCACCATGATCTGGGTGATAAACAAACTAAAGACTGTATCCACCAATATTCCAAAGGGGATGGATGCTTTGCAAGCCCAGCGAAAACTTATTAAAATCATTGCTGGGGTAATCATGCACGAGGTTGAAGAGATGGGCGATGAGATATCGCCTGAAGAACGAACTCAGAAACTTGATGAAGCTATTAGGCTAGGTTATTCCTATGGTCTGACGTATCCCTTTATTGACGATTTTCTGGATGCCAAAATCTTATCCTCTAAAGAGGAAAAACGATATTCCGATTTGATACGTACCACCCTTATCACAGGATCTGTGCCAGAATTAGGCATGTGGACCGGAAAAAACATGGAGCTGATCCGATATATTCATTCGGAACTCCGAGATGCCTTTGAGTATATTAAGGCCCATCAGCGAAAAGAGACAAGAAAAAAATTTTTCGAGCAATCCTATGTGTTTTTTAATTCCCAGGAAGTGGACCGTGTAAAGGATCTATCAAATGCAAATTACACCAATGAAGAGCTTTATCTACCGATCATTTTAAAATCCTCTTCTTCACGATTGATTGTCCGTTCAGTAATCAGTGCTAATGTGGATGAGGGCTTTGACAACCGAACATTCTTTTATGGCATTTACAACCAGCTGGCTGATGATTTTGCAGATATGTTTGATGACATGAAGGATGGTGCGGTAACACCCTATACCTATTATATGAAATATCATGATAAGCGTTTGGATCTTATAAACCCCTTTGAATTATACTGGACGGTCATCTCCAATTTGATCCATAACGTGTATCATTCAGATACCAAGACCTGTGAGGTGATTTTGGATCGTGCGATAAACGGTCTGAAACGATTTAAAGAACGAATGGGAACCAAAAAATACAACAAAGTTATGGAGCTATTTGCTTCTGGAACCCCCAAATTCAATAGTGTCATTCAGAGTATGGTTCGAAAAGCGGATGATGTAGATTTCTTTGATAAACTGCTTCGGGACCATATGATTACCATTTTGAAAAATGAACGGAAGGAGCAGGAAGACTTTTTAGATACGATCGAGAACGTACGCAATCAGATCAACAACATCTTGACTATCCCTAAAAGCGATAATGTTTCTTTGATGAAAGAGCCAATAATTGATGCTGCAAATTACAGTCTGGAAGGCGATGGAAAGCGATTGAGGCCAATAGTGGCCTGGATCATGTGTGTTAACGAATATGGATTTAAAAGTTCAGCAATCGTGCCACTTCTGAGATCATTGGAATATATGCATACTGCATCCCTAATCTTCGATGATCTGCCATCCCAGGATAATGCGTCCATCCGTAGGGGGCGACCAACCCTCCATCAGGTGTATAACATTGCCATAGCAGAATTAACCGGTCTCTTTCTGACACAGAAGGCTACCTGGGAACAAGCATCTCTTGACCAATTTGATTCGAAAACTGTGCTTAACTTGATTCAATATTCGGCCCAAATGACAGAGGATATGTGTAAGGGACAGGCGATGGACTTGGATTCCAAAGGGAAACAATTGACACTGGAACAATTGAATATGATGTGCTTTTATAAAACCGGGATAGGATTCGAAGCTTCTCTCATAATGCCTGCAATTCTCGCCGATGCAAAGGAATTAGAAATGGAAGCTTTGAAAAAATTCGCACGTCATGCCGGCATTGCGTTTCAGATCAAAGATGACCTGCTTGATGTTGAAGGAGATCTAATCTTAATGGGAAAACCCATTGGAAAAGATGCTGAAAACAACAATTCGACTTTTGTGTCAATCCTAGGTTCTGATGGTGCCAGAAAAGCGATGTGGGAACATTACTGTCTTGCAATGGAAACATTACAAGAGGTGCCACTCAATACAACTTTTCTAAAGCATTTATTGAATTATATTGTGAACCGGGACCATTAAGAGTTTGTAATACCTAAAATACCGAGAGCCTCTCAAAAAGGCAGTGTAATTACCGTTTTCTGAAGTATTCGATAGGAATAAGAATTGATAATCGTAAAGTAAATTGGGGGTTATTTGGATTCCATAGCGATGATGAAACACTTGTCTACTTACTAAATGGGTAATTAAACAATTAAATAAACAAAAATAATCTATGGCGAACAGTTGTGTTCGCTTTTTTAATTTTTTTTCAAGCATCTTGTGAAAAATAAGTAGCAAACAATAGTATCTCAAGTGGGTAGGTAGAGAAGTGTCAGGTACTATGAATTATAGACCAAATAGCTCATATTAAAATACGAAATATTGTTTTAGGAAAAAATGGAGGAGTGATAAGGAAAAAATAGAATTAAAAATATAGAGTTAAGTAGTGTTCCTTTTTATGTTTTTGCAGTAAAGAGGGACACTTGAATATCAAATTTTCCTATCAAACTAGTATAGAATTAAACGGAAAGGTGTTACTAAGATGGATGCTGCAAAAAACACTCAAAACAAAAGCAAGCGTGACCAAAGAAAAGGAACTCCTATACCACTAATGCTGCGGGCATCATTTTTTATTACGATTGGTTTACTCATTGTGTATATTTACTACCTATCTACTGAAGGAAAATTACTTAATCAATTATTAAAGATATCTTCTACTCTTGTAACCTTTTTTAAATCTATTCCTATGCCTATCCTTATTATTATTGGTTATACAATTTTGATTTTTTACGTTGGTTATCAAGTAGGAAAAAAAAGAAATAGTTAGCTTTATTTAATTAATGAGACCGGCTAATTCCCCGGCTAATAAAGGAACTCCTTTGAAATTAATAGAAGAAAAATAGTTAGCCTCACAAGAGAGAATCGTATACTTTGGTATAATTAAACTATTACACTTTAAGGTATTAATGAAAATGAAGTATAAAAATAACATGCATATTTTGCTCAAAAACGGAATCTTGAAAATAATTTAGCCAAAGCCTTATTCGACAAATACCCAGTCAACAAAGGTCACTTACTAATCATCCCAAAACGCCATGTTGAACAAGAATGTATTAGTTAGAGGAGAGTTTTTAATGCCAGTTCACAACAAGCTTGTTCGAGACAGAATTCCTGAAATCATGAGAAAACAGGAAAGAAGTATACGACAAGAATTCTATCAAATGAAGAATACATAAAAGAATTACTAGCTAAAGCTTTGGAAGAATGGAAGGAATATGAAGAAGCTTACGATAAAGCAAGTTCACTAGAAGAATTAGCTGATGTGTTAGAAGTCATCCATGCGTTAGCAGAATATCACGACTCTTCAATGAATGAGATTGAACAAATTAGAAAAAAGAAATCCGAAGAACGTGGTAGCTTTAAAGAAAAAATTTACTTACTCGAGGTCGGGAATGAGTAAGGTTGAATTAATCACAAACGACCTGGTTGCTCACTTAGTAGTTAAAATTGCAAAAAAGCAAAGTGCCGGGCACGTATGGGACAGCCTCAGCTTTTGTTGATATAAAGCTCGGTATGATTTTAGAGCAAATATCTTTAGTATGAGGAATGGAGACTAGGTCTTAATGAATAATTGTATGGTTTACTGTATCCGGTATTTATTAGGGGGAGTACGCATTATTAAGGTTGGGTAAAAATAAAAATAAACGTCCGAATATTCTCATTTTAATGGTCGATCAGCAACTCTTTCCTTCTGTCTATCCGTTTCCAATTCATTTACTGCATTTTTAGTTTAACAACTGGTTGATGAAGGAAAGATAAAACTGGACGATCAGGTAGTGAGTTATTTACCTGAACTTACAATGGACGATCCTAGATGGATAGAAGTTACAATACGTCAACTGTTGAGTCACAGATCAGGGATCCCCCAAGTCCAATTATTTTTCTTGAGGCTAATAACTTAAAAGCAGGTGTGAAACGAATTCATTTATAAAACATTTGAATTAATATTAATTTTATGTACAATTATTAGGCTGAGGTCGATTGAATAAATATAATAAACACACAAATTGGGTACTTAATTATAACTGCTTAAGTAATACCTTTTTCTTCGTTAAGACCTCATGGAAGTTCTTAAAAATGGCAATAAAAATGTTGAAGCTGCTGTGCAAATAGCCAATATTATAGGAGGTTTATAGATGGATAATAATGATATATTAATTAGAATAAGATATGCTCTAGATATAAAAAATACAGATATGGTAGAGATATTTAAACTTGGTGGCATTGAAGTAACAAAAGAAGAAGTGCTAAAGATACTCACAAAATCAAATGACAGTTACCATTATGAGGATGACAATGATGGTGATATAGCTGAAAATGAAGAGAATATAAAATGCGATAATATTATGTTAGAGTCATTTTTAAATGGCTTTATTATTTTTAAAAGAGGAAAACAAGATCCAAAACCAGGACAACCTAATAGACCAGGACAGTCCGTAAAGAATAATGAAAGTGTTAATAATATCATTCTAAAGAAATTGAAAATAGCACTATCATTAACAAGTGAGGATATGCTTGATATATTAGAAGAAGCAGGAGTCGATATAACAAAAGGAGAATTAAGCGCTTTATTAAGAAAAGAAGGACATAAGAATTATAAAGAGTGCGGTGATAGATACGCTAGGAATTTCTTAAAAGGATTAGCTATAAAATATAGGTCATAAGGGCTATCAAGCAAGTGGACGAAAACAAATATATTTTAGTAAGAATTATGATTGAGGGAGGATAATGGTTAAGGTATGGAAACTGTTATCGTTGAAAAAGACATCAAAGTATATTGCATAACTGCAAAATCTTTTCCAGACTTATTAATTAAGATTTTCGTTTTGAGCTAGGTCAATAGCTTTTTTTAGAAATTTCAAGAAATGTAGGTAAAAGGGAATGATGAAAAAGTATTAAAGCAAATAGAAAGAAGAAATGGAAAATAATTAATAAGAAGAACACCCCAACTTGAACCTGTAAGAGTTAGAGTTGGGGTGTTTCTCATGTTCAAACAACAAAGAAAGCAATGACAAGATATAAAACGATTGCGATCGCTGCACCTATGGCGGAAATTTTTAATTTATAGCGAGCATAATCGACAAGTGGCAAATCTAGAATTGATGCTGTCGTAATGGTTGTATCGCCTAATGGTGAAGTTAATGCACCAAAAGCGCCACTTGCAAAAACCGCACCTACCGTTAACGGTATTGACGCACCAGTTGAGACAGCTAATGTCATTCCTAATGGCATAAACAATCCCCATGTTCCCCATGATGATCCAATAAAGTAACCGACAATAGAACCGATTAGAAAGATCGTTGCTGGGGTCATGAAAGCAGGTAAAAATGCTCCTAATGTTGAACTAATGAACTCTGAAAAGCCAAGGTCCTCAGCAGATAGTGTCAGTGCCCAAATGAGAACAAGGAAAGTGATTGCCTCCATCATTTGATTTCCACCATCATAAAAATGGTACAAGATTTCGCGTAATGGCTGCCGTCGCACGATGTAAAAAATAAAAGATAAGATGAGTGTAATGAAAACGGCTAAAAGCATGACAAATGTGGCCTCCGCCATCGAAAAAGCTTCAAATATCGTTTGTGCTCCTTTAGCTGTACCGTCTTGCCATAAAAGAAATAATGATAATCCTAGGAGCAAAAAGACAGGGATAATCATATTCCAAGGTTGTGCTTTTACCTGAGACAATTCTCTTTTTATTCCGATTCGGTGAAATTCATGCTCTTCTTGTTCAATCTGTTCTTGATTTATTTTTTTGCTGGCTTCAGCTGTTTTTTTAGTAGGATTCCAGAATGTTTGTAGAATTCCGATGACTAACATCACAATGGCAAAAAAGTTAAACAGAATGCTAAGTAAGAATACTTGGTATGGAGACATATTTAAATGAAGCTCTTGAATGCCACCTGCCACTAAAGATACCATGAATCCGACAAATGCCGTAGCTACTGGCAAGAGTACAATAACAGACTCTGTCGAAATGTCCATCATCAGACCGACCTTTTGCTTTGATAAGTTCATTTTTTTTATCAGTGATTTGACAACAGGACCAATCATCATGATCCGAAACATTGGCATCATAAACGTAAAAGGGAGTGTAAGCCAGATAAGCCCTAGCAGCCCACGTTCCGTCCTAATTTTCGTGCCGACCCATTCCGAAAACCCTTTAATACCACCAGATATATTCATCATCCCAACTAGGCCGCCAAATAAATAAAGAAACCCGATGATTTTGATATTTGTCTCATCGGACAACGTTGTTACGATATAAGATAGGGATTGCTGTGTCCCTGCTATTAATTCGGATGTTACAATTACAGCACCAACAAGAAGTCCTACTACGAGACCAGGTAAGATATTTTTTAGCCATATGGACATTGAAATAACAATAAGAAATGGTAACAGAGAAAGCCAAGTATGTTCCAAAGTTCCTTCCTCCTTCAACTGTTACAGTTTTTCCGTACTTTGATTTATTCATACAACGTACTATTTCTATATTTCAACATTTATGAAAAGGAAAAAACACCCTTGAATTCATTCATGGGAGGAATCGCCATCTTTTTTTGTTTTTTAAAGGAAGAAAAAGTTTCTGGAGCAACATAGGATCGCGAACAACTTCAAAAAATGTTAGAGGATTTACAGGAAGATGACATCATTTATGTTACAGACTTAACTCGGATCACTCGTAGTACACAAAATTCATTTGAATTGATAAGGAGTAAAAACGCAAGCTTAGAATCATTGAATGATACATGGCTAGACTTATCAGAAGATAATCCATACAGTCAAATCTTAATTACGGTGATGGCTGGTGTTAACCAACTAGAACGAGATCTTATACGTATGCGACAACGTGAAGGGATTGAGTTGGCTAAGAAAGAAGGAAAGTTTAAAGGTCGGTTTAAAAAACATCATATAAATCATGCAGAAATGATTTATGCAGTAAAGCTATATAAAGAAGGAAATATGACCGTAAATCAAATTTGTGATATTACAAATGTATCTAGAGCTTCATTATATAGAAAGCTATCAGACGGGAACAAATAGTCCTTCCTTATTCCATTAAAGGGCCATTTAATGGAATAAGACTTTCTAACAAAACTGGATATTTATGTTAATACCGGTGTGAGATTGTGAAGAAATGTACTTAAACTAAAGAAGTTTAGTTAAAAAACAACTTTAAGTTTTTGTATGTCTTGAGAAACCTTTAACTTGACATTCAAAACACCTAAATTATAATGGATATTAGAGACTCTTAAAGTCTTTTATTATTGAGAGAGGATGAAAACTTTGAAGTATTCAAAAGCCACTAATTACGCTCTTCACACGATGTTACACTTAGCATTGTCAAATTCCACTAAACCTGTTGGTGTACAGATGCTAGCAGAACAGCAAAAAGTATCACCTACTTATTTATCTAAGATACTAACAAAGCTTGTTAAAGAAGGCATGGTTACTTCTGCTTCAGGAGCTAATGGTGGATACTCATTAGTTCAAGGGTGGGAATCCATTTCTTTTCTCGATATTATCTATGCAATTGAGGGGAAGTCTTCATTGTTTGAGTGTGATTTTGATCATGGACCTGAATGCTTAATTCAAAAAGTCATGTTGAGATCAGAAGAAAAAATGGAAGAAGAACTAAGAAAACAAACAATCGCTGATTTGATTGTTAAAAGGACAACAATATAAATAAGCGTTGTCTTCTATACCACAATTAAAGATATAAAATGTCTTTAATGTCTTTGAAATTGTAGTCGAATTGAGGAGGGATTTTTATGGAAGAGAATTTATTTAAAAATCAAGTATGGAAGTCTGCTTGGAATAATGATCTAAACACTTCTCTAAGAATTATGCAAAGATTAGGCCAGGGTAATTATCAAACAGAAGAGTTCAAAAAGTGGGCGATATCATATGATAAAAATTCCTTTAGCCATGAAGGTAGACAACGTAGTAATAGAATCTTGACATGGATTGAAAATCAAGTTGTTTCCTTTAAGGATCTTTCTGTTTTAGACATTGGTGCAGCATCTGGTATATTCAGTATTCCTTTTGCAGAAAAAGGAGCAAATGTTACGGCGATTGAACCTTCTCCTGAATTGTCTATAATGCTAGAAAAAAACACTATGAACTACTCAGTTCAAGTGAATGTTATACAAAAACCCTTTGAGGAAATATCAACAGATAAACATAATCAATCGTACGATCTTGTTTTTGCATCAATGTGTCCAGCTATGAAGGATTGGGAGATGGTGGAGAAAGCATTAAGTTTCGCCAAGAAATTTTGCTATATAAGCATGATGGCTGGTCCAAAAGAAAATCACTTAATGGATGAACTTTTACCGATTATAGATTTAGAACCAAGAGAAATAGGTTCCTCTGATATGGCATACCTTTTACAATTACTCTATGTTAACGGTTATTCTTATCAAACGTTAATTGAAAAAAAGATGAAAACTGTGAAAATAGATTTAGATTGCGCAGTAGATAATTTAACAGAATGGTTTATTGAATATGGGATTCCAATAGAAGAAAGGTTACTTAGAAAATCTGAAGAATATTTACGTGAAACTTATGAAGATGAAATCTCGTTAAGGATGGGGGGAAGGTTCGGAAAAGTTCTTGTTCATTTGGAAGATTAAGAATCAATACTATTTGATAAATAGTATGCTTATCATTCATGAAAATTAACATTGATAATTGCGTGGATACAGATTAACAAATGATGTATATATCATTCTTTTAGTTTAATTATAGATATAAAAGGTCTTTGATGGTTGTTAAAACAGTTGAAAAAATAAATAGGGAGGTAAAAAAATGAATGTTTTTGATTGTATCGTTATAGGTGGAGGTCCATCTGGGTTAAGTGCTAGTTTAACTTTAGGGAGGGCTAGGAGAAAAATTGCATTATTTGACGATGGAACGAATAGGAATAGAGTCACACATGAGTCACATGGATTTATTACTCGAGATGGGATAAAACCACAAGAGTTTAAAGAAATAGGGTTAAAAGAATTGGAGAATTATCCATCCGTATCATATTTTAATACAACAGTTACTGAAATATTCAAAGATATTGGTAATGAAAGATTTATTGTTAAAACAACGGATGGTCAGGAATTTGTTACAGAAAAGATTATATTAGCAACGGGTATTCAAGAGGTATTTTCTATTCAAAGTGTAAGAAATTATTATGGGAAAAGCCTTTTTAGTTGCCCGTATTGTGATGGCTGGGAGCTAAGAGATAAGCCATTAATTGTAATGGCAGAAAAAGAAGAGCATGCAATGCACATGGCTAGATTAGTCTATAACTGGTCTAAGGATCTAATTGTAATTACAAACGGAGTAGAAATATCTAAAGAAGGTGTTCAAGAGTTACAAAAACGCAATATCAAAATAAAATCGGAGCCGATAAAAAACATAATAGGTGATGACGGTTATCTACAAAAAATTGAATTTGCATCAGGAGAAATGATTATAAGATCAGGTGGGTTTGTTGTTCCATCTTTTTATCGTCCAAATCAATTTGCTGAGAAGCTTGGGTGTGAAGTTCAAGAAAATGGAACAGTTGTAACAGATGGTGTTGGTAGAACAACACAAAAAAATATATATATTGCAGGAGAAACTGAAAAATCGGGACCCTCTTCACTAATCATTTCTGCATCTGATGGAAATAAAGCTGCAGTTTCCGTAAATACTGATTTAACTTTGGAACGTTTTTGATTGTTTTAATAAGGCTCTTTTCTAAAAGTTTGTTGATTTAGACTTATAAAAATCGGCTTTTGGATTTTTATCGTAGAAACTATAAGCAATTTCAAGAGAATACTACTTAGTAAATAAGCGAAAAGAGCACGAAGATAGGCTATATCCGTAAAGTATAGTTATTTACGAAAAGCAACAATCTTTGCGAAAACAGCCTTTAATAATGACCACATCTTATTGAACACGGGAGTTTAAGTTAAACAAGAAAAGTTATACACTAAAGGCAACGAATTAAGAAGGGGTATTTGAAATGACTATAGTAAATTACCTGGGATGCAACTTTAATTTGCCTTTTAGTGAAGATGATAGAGATGATAAAATTTTGATTGTTGAAAGTTTTCCAGATGACGAAGCGAAAGAAAATGTAAAAAAGCACTTTTCAACTAAATTTGTTTATGAAGTTCTTACTAATAATGGTTCAGGTATCTGGTTTAATAAACACTATAAAAGGGATTATCCAAAAAGTAATACAGAATCACAAGAGAGTTTCCTGGCACTATGTCAGCTTTTAGATACTTATCTTCAAGAAGGAGATTATTGTGAGTTATACATTTGTTGGGCTGGTGACGAAGAAGAAGATAGGAATGTAGAATTAGACCAAACCATAAATCTTAATAATTTCGACATCAATGACATCCAAATATATGAGAAAACACTATTTGTAATAAAAAAATAGTTGTTCAATAATACCAGCTAATAGAAGCTTTAGTGATCTTCAACAATCGGGCGCTATTCTTGAATAAGAAGACGCCTGTTTTTGTATAGGACATTTAATGGAATAAGTTAGCACATCTCTTGATACACCGTAGATTCCTATATATATTAATCAAAAAAGGTAAGACATATTAATTTATCAAGAAAGGATGTAAAAATAAATGAAAGAAAACAAATTAGGTGAAATTAGAATGGCTGATCTGACAGTCAGTAACGCTTTAGAACTACGTGATTTTTACAAAGAGGTAATCGGTTGGAAGCATCAGGACCTCAGCATGGGCGAGTACAACGACTATGTCATGCAAACAGCAGAGGGTGAGCCAACAGCTGGCATCTGCCATCGTGCAGGTGGAAACGCCGACTTACCGCCGGTCTGGCTGGTTTACTTCTGTGTAGAAGATCTTGCTTCCAGTCTAGAAACTTGCAAAAAACTTGGAGGTAAAGTCCTCTCTGGTCCAAAAGGTAAAGGTTCCTATAGTTACGCTGTGATCGAAGATCCAAGTGGGACGATTTGTGCTCTTAGTCAACTGTAGTGGAGTAGGTAAATCACTATAAATACCCTTATTGAAATTGGCTCGAACTATATTGATTTTCCTTATTCAATTAAAGGGCGCTTTTCTGGAGTAACGAAAAAAGTCCAATTTCTCAGTTTAATGCGGAGAATTTGGGCTTTTTAATAATGTAACTTCCTTAACGTTGTAAATCAGCATTTTCCTGACGCTACTCAATAAAGAGAAATTAATCATTTCTTACGTGCAAATTTCAACAAGGAAAGATAACCTTTTTTATAATTTATAATTACGCTGTACCTGTCACGACCCGAGTTATGTGTTTTTTGCTCGAAGTGCCAGGCACCCAATACTATTTGATCTGGGAATAAATTTTGCCAGACGCTGTTGTGATTAATGATGCAGATTTACAAGATACACCTGATTCGTGTTTATTTCGAAGTGCTGAGGACGCTACTATTTATTTACTGATGAATTAGAGAAACATTACATATTCAATAAAAACACACATAATTGATTGAAAAATCTGCAACTAAATATAAAACAATTTAAAAAATAGGGGCTGCTACATGTTTTTCGTCACTAAAAAAAGAGCCGAAAAAATCATAATTTCTGCTCTTTCTTTTATGTATTTCTAGTAAACGATGATGGTAATAGTTCAATAAGATGTTCAAATGAAATGATCAAATTTTCATTAAAATATTTTTCTAAATTACAATATGTCGCTTTTTAAGCTATTCTTTCTTTGATGTCATTCCTCCTGACAGTATAAACTTCATCGCATCTTCAGGTTTCACATCAATGATTTCTACCTCGTCTTTTGGGATTAAAAAGGTGAATCCTGCAATTTGGAAAGTCTGTTGAATATAAACAGCCACGTAATCCTTTAATGGATCATAAAAGCTTTCCAAATCTTCTGTCGTGATAAATCCTATGGCTTTGACTTCTGTGCCGGGAATAGTGATTATAGCAACCTTTGAAAATGATTTTTTCTCACCAAGAAACGAATGAATCGTATCTTTAATAACAGAATAGATGGTTTTAATAATCGGTATCTTTTCAAGAAAGATGTCAATCATTCGGAAAATGGCTCCCGTAATAAACTTAGTAGACAACCAACCTAAAATTGTAATAAGCAAAAACGTGACAAGTAAACCAATTCCAGGAATATAATCTTTTAAATAAGGTTTCAGTACATTTCCTAATAATCCATCCAAAAACATAAACGTTTTATATACAACGTATATAACCAGAATGATAGGTAAGATCGTTAAAATCCCATTAATAAAATTTCGTAAAATACTTTTCATCTTTTAACTCCTGTATTTTTTCTTTTTTGTTCAATTATTCTAAATCATAACAGAAATCGCAACTTTCTTCTTTACTTATCCTAAAGGTAAGGTAATCAATAATTCTCACTCCTTTCCTTTAAATCTCTTTTCAGAACTTCTGAATTTTCCTATGTATGGGAAGCATTCTTCTTACTAGCAGGCATTTTTCATATAATTCTATGTAGTTGATCGTTTTTTGTCTCCTAGACACTAGAATATTCTTACTATATCAGCTCCATTTATACTGAGATTAAAGGTTAGTATTTTTGACTTGTTTATGGTTCAATAATCTTCGGGTTGTATTTTTACGAGAAATAGGATGTGAAACATAAATGGCCACATCATTTTCCAGAAGGTGGAACAAATGAAGAACATATTATGCTAAATAATAAATCCCTCAATGATATTATAGAGTATAATAAGAAAGGAATCTAAGGTAACAGGAGAACAGAAAAATGGACAAACAAAATAGCAAGTACAGATGGATCGTTTTTGCCAGCGTATTGTTTACTTATTTTATTATTGTAAGTCAAAGAACGGCGCCAGGATTAATATCGGATCAATTGATGAAAGATTTCAATGTTACAGCATCAACCATTGGATTGCTGGCAAGTATACAATTTTTTGCCTATGCTGGTTTGCAAGTTCCGGTCGGAATATTGTCTGATCGTTTTGGTCCTAATCTCTTTCTGATTATAGGGACACTACTTACTGGTTTAGGTACGTTAATTTATAGTCTTGCACCTAATGAATCGATTCTACTTCTTGCAAGATTAATAGTAGGAACGGGAGATGCGACAATTTGGGTGAATGTCGTCTTAATTTTAAGCCAATGGTTTAAAGGAAATGAATTTATTAAATTGCTTGGCATGGCAGGAATGTCTGGGAGCCTAGGGTTCTTGATGGCAACAGTACCTTTTTCAATATGGATTGCCTTTACGGGGTGGAGAGCCTCATTTTTTACAATGGGAATCATTTTATGTCTTTGTGGAATTCTTCTCTATTTTGTACTCGTGAAAAATCCAAAACGCATGATGAAAAACAATGTTGTACCAAGTTCAGCTACGATTAAACCTGAGCATAAACGCGAAAAAACGCTTGTTATATTAAACCGAATTTTTCATAATCGTCAAGCATGGGCAGCATTTTTATGTCACTTTGGCGCAGTCGGAACATATGTAGGATTCATCGGTTCATGGGCAGTGCCATATGGAATACATGTATTTGATATGACACTTTCCGTTGCAAGTCAATTTATTATGATTGGCCTTATTGGGGCAATCATTGGTGCTCCTTTAACGAGTTGGATTTCAAGTCGCTTACATTCGATCAAGAAACCTTATATTTTTGTCCATATGATGATTTTTTTGAGTTGGGCTGCTTTTCTTTTATATAGTGGGAAGCCACCACTCTTTATGCTTATCCTTTTATTTTTATTAATAGGATATGGAAATGGAGCAAGTGCCTTAACATTTGCGGTTGTACGCCAGTCTTTTGATGTAAAAGAGGTCGGTGTCGTTTCTGGATTTGCGAATATGGGAGGATTTTTAAGTGCCGTCCTATTACCGAGTATTTTCGGGAAAGTATTGGACCATTTTCATGCTGCAGAAAGCAGCGTTGGATATCTATACGGCTTCATTATTCCAGTCATCTTTTCAATGATTGGTTTACTTGGGGGATTTCTCATTAAGGAACAGTCTCAGGAAGTGACACAAACAAAGGGATTAACAGTATAGTTTCATCTTTATCATTATGAGCCTTCAACACTCGCAAGGGGAGTTAGCTGAGGTGCACTGGTTTAATGATTATGATGTGTTCGCCGCTACGATGAGCTAGCAAGAAATGAAAAAGTTTGTAATTCTTCTGGTTCTGTCTATGCAGTTGCCCGTTGGTTGAGTCAGCAGATTGAACCAAATACCAAAATTGCTGCTATCTTTACTGACCGTGGTGATCGCTAAGCAACCACAATCTATAATAGGATTACCTGAAAACGAAAGGAATCCATCAATCTGAACTCGTCTATCATCCAAAGCAAGTTTCGAAAAAGGAAGTCGTTCAATCCTGGTCATACGCAACTTATCAAGAAGAGCTCATCATTGGAAAATAGATGGTAACATAAAAATGAATAGTAACGAGTTGAAAGAAGAAATTGGATTAATAAATAAGTGATAATTAACCTTGATTAGCTTCGTGCATTCAAGGTTTTTTTGATTGAACTAGGAAACGGATCTATAAACCAGAGGAAAGCTTTTCAAAAGAGTATTGGCTAAGTAGTATCGGTTTAGCATAAAAGCAGGCGGAGCAAACCCGATCGTTCAGGGAGCAAAAGTACATAGTTTACAAAAAAAACTGATTCGTGAGAAGACTGTTAGCAAAGCACAAGAACTAACTACGAAAACAAAAATTGAATTTAAGTTTTTCATATATGAGGTCAGAGGTGGAATTAAAGAATTACTGAAGCCAAATCATAACGACAATTTTAGCTATAGCTTAATGTTAGTGTACAAAAGATGCCGATGAATGTGATGGATACTCGCGGTTAAGAAGGTATTCGATAGGGTTATGTCGACGTATTCTTTTGATAGTGTTGGTAAGGGAAAGATTTAAGTAAGAGGAAAAGGAATAAGCAAGGGGTTGTAAATTAAATATATTTCAAGAATGTTAGAAGGAAATGCTCCCATAGCTCCTAAAATTGAGCATTATGAAAAATAAAAATAAAAATAAAAATATATAAGATCTAAAAAAAGGAAGATTATAAAAATTGGTGATCAATAACAGACCAATCAACACTTACATTTCCGACCCAGATTTCAGTTGTAGCTTGTACAAGGTTAAAATTATCCGTTCACTTTACTACAATTACAAACTTTTAATATTTATGTATTAGATACCACTCGAATTGTCATATTAATTGCAGTTTAATGTCAGTTACTGCGCTTACCCAGGAAATTATTACATAAGCTTTCAATAATTGATTGTATATTCAACATTATCCCCCTCGAGAAAAGACCTTTCATCAATCTATGAGTTTTTTCTATATTAATCACATTTTACGATAACAATTTTTGTGAAATGTACATGCCATACACTGATTTATCCCTATGTGTACCGAAGTTGTATGTTGGATATATACGAACTAATACAAGGATTCACAATTATTTTATTAAAAATAATTGTATAGAATAAGTTTTTTAAACAAACGTTTAATTAATTATGGTTATGTTTATAAAAATCACCAAAATATGTTAAAAAATCTAATGTAATGGATTAATATGAAAGTTGGTACACAATTTTCATCTTCGCAATGATTCACTTCAGTCTGTTTGCTTTCTAATTTGATTAAATAGTTTAAGAGATTTCATTTTTATTATGATTTTGAATGATTACTATACAAATAAGGAGCTTGAAGCAGTGGCACAACTGGATACCGAGGAAAAGAAGGCGAAGGATCGAAATGCTGGAAAGCCTATTGAGCACAGTGAATGACATACGGAAACGGTTCAAAATGACAAAAAGGTTTGCCCAAAAGAAGAAAAAAGTACTGAAAGAAATTTTGAGGATGAGCAAAAAGCATAAGGATTTGCAAAATAGAAACGTGATTCTTGAGAAGACAGTTAATAAAGCTCATGAACGAACGACAAAGACAAAAGCTGATTCATTTTATGATTGATGAAGGCAGAAGTAGAGTTAACATATTATTGATGCAAAAAATCACAACGACAATTTTGCTTTTAGTTTTAATAGTAAGTGTTATAGAGATACCGTCCAATGTGTTGGATATTGAATCAGTTAAGAAGGTATTGGGTAAGGTTGTGTTGAAGTTTACTTTGAGTGGTCTCGGGATAGTTACGGATAAAATTCATGATTTTGCACTCTTAGTAAGAGATTGATTGGGTACTAGATGAATTTTGACAAGGAGGATGAATATGCAAAATATTGTAAGCACAGAATGGCTAGCCGATGAAATTCAAAGTAACAATAAAAATCTAGTTTTAGTAGATACACGTTTTAATTTGAGTGATATTGAAGAAGGGTATAGACATTATTTAGAAGGGCATTTACCTAGTGCTGTTTATATTGATCTTGAAAAAGATCTTTCAGCGCCCATTGCTAAACATGGAGGGCGTCACCCGTTACCTGATGTAGACATGCTCTCAAAAAGGTTAGGTGATCTAGGCATAAGCAATGATTCCAAAGTTGTTATCTATGACGATCAAGGAGGAATGGTCGCTTCACGGCTGTGGTGGCTGTTAAACTACATAGGAGTTTCTAATGCAGCTGTATTGGATGGCGGATGGAAAAAGTGGACAAGTGAAAACAAACCGGTAACGATTGTTGTTCCCCATCCTTCACCGAAAACACTACTTCCTCAATTAAATCATGATTGGAAATGGGTAGATCATGTTGAAGTGAAGGAAAAGCTTCATCAACCAGACACCATCTTAATCGACTCAAGAGAGAATCCACGTTATCTTGGTGAGTTTGAGCCGATTGACCCTGTAGCAGGACATATACCAGGTGCAACAAATTATTTTTGGAAGGACGCTTTGAACGAAGATGGGGGATGGCGGGAAAGGGAAGAGCTGATCAATCATTTTTCTGACATTCCTATATCAAAAGAAGTCATCGTTTATTGTGGATCCGGGGTTTCTGCATGTCCGAACATTCTAGCTTTAAAAGAAGCAGGTTACTTTAATGTAAAGCTGTATGCGGGGAGCTGGAGTGATTGGATTTCGTATTCAGATAATCCGGTTGCAGTAGGGGATGAAAGGGAAGAAGCTTAGTAGTAAATTTGAATACCTATCAGCAAAAGTTGAGTATTGTCACCATGGTTTTCCTAGGAGAGCCATGTGTTTTTTTGGGTTTATAGGCTTTTGTGAGGAGGTGTAAAATTACAATTTAATACAATTCCAATGTTATGCTTACTACGCATAACCTCAATGGGCATCAGTTTGGACTACCTTACCAATTATTAGTAACAGGTTTTTGGTACAATAAAGCAATTTTTGTTGCAGAGAAACATGTAAAAATCCCAGAAACCTATAATAATATAAAGGCAGCAGTTCAAACTTTCTTTTTTTGGGTAATTATCTCGTTACGATTAAATCAGATGAACATCAGGAACAGGCACAATTTCAAGAAAGCAATTATTTCAAAGAAAGGTCAAAGGAACGCTATAAAATCGAAGCTAACGAGTTAAAACACAGACACGGGTATGATGATGCTTCATCCTCGGGTCTAATTGGCATGGAGTTACAAGGGGCCATGGCCATATTCACTGTAAATCTAAAGAGAATACTAAAGCTCCTGGGTTAAGAAAGCAGGAGTCAGGACCTGAATAAAGAGAAAAAAACCGATCCTCTCTTCCATAATGATGGAAAAAGGGTCGGTTTTTATTATGAGGCTGTTCAGAAAATCATAAAATCGGCAGATTTTCAGTGCCCTCGATACGGTTGAAGGGGTTTTTAAATACTATTCTTTCTCGTTGATAACGAATAAAACACCTGTAAGAATTAGGATAGAGCCTATCCAAAAGTACCTCTGTTAGTTTGAATTTTTAATAATAGTTAAAGTGATTGTAGCTTGAAAAATTTAGAAGGGCAATTTCTTTATAAAAGAACTTATTACGCACTTCGCCAATACTGTGCATTAAATTTAAACCACTTATTCAACAATCGGGCGTGATTGTTGAATAATTCCCAATCTCTCAGTGATATAAATGAGAAATTGGGATTTTTAATACTGGGATATCCTTAACGTTGTAAATCCACGTTTTGCTGGCGGTACCCCATACCCATCAAGCTAACAACATAAATTACAAGATACGAGTTGATCATTGTTTTAAAACAAACGAGTAATGAAAAAGTTGACATGACAAAAAAGCCTATTAAAATGCTATTTTTTTGCTAGGCAGCTTGTCTATCCTTCACCGTTTTTTCATATACAACTCCAAGAATATCTAAGACAGTCATCTTCTTATAACGATGACATTTACGACCATTCTTTTTGAGCAGCTGATAAAGGCGATGCAGAATTTTCAAAAGTTCTTCTGTGCCAACTGCCATCGCTTGAAACAGTAACGGGAAGTAATCTTTAATCATATAAATTGCTTTGTATTCACTCAATTCCTTCTTTTTCTTTTCAAGAAGTAACTGTCGCATTTGAAACATGGTAGAAGAACAGAGGAGAATGCCAATGAGTTGGCCATATAAATGGCACTCAAGGCGTTCTTTTTTGATTGTTTTGCATTCATCGATTTCAAAGAATGACTTCCATGTTTTAAACAAAATTTCGATTTGCCAACGCAGGGAATAGAGGGAATGAACATAGTCAGTGGAAACTTCTTCTGGTGATGTATTCGTTATGTAGACATTCATACCCATCAAGTGCTTACTTTTCTCCTTCATGACAATGCCTTTCTTCTTTTCTCGAATCGCTTGGTTTTTTAGGCGTGTTTGCGTTTGATCATCGGTTAAACGATGGATAATGACACGTGCTGGAAGCTTCTGATTTTGACCAATGTATGCTTCAGTGATTTCCAGTGTTTCACCAGAGGTTAGACTGGACATCATTTGTGTCATATCAAGCTGGATGTATTCGGTTTGTTTTTTTAACGTGCCATTGTTGAAAAATTCTGGATCAGGGTTCTTGATATAAATACGTGTATTTAACTTCAACCGAGAAATATAATAAGCCTCTTTATCATGAATGGCTTGTAAGTCTCCTAAATCAAAGTAACCAAGATCACGTAAACATAAATCGCCTTTCTCTACAGTTTCAAGGCAGATTGTACCGTATGTTTTATCATTGTTTTTTCCTGGTCCTAACTGTACGTTTAAAAATTGGCCACTTAATAAATCGTATTCCAATTGGATTTTCACCCCTGCAGTATTACTACTCCCTCCAGAGCCTTGATAATTTGTGGCGAAGGAATCAGGTAGCTGAAATACAGTCGCATCTAAAATCCGAATACGTTCGAAAGCAGAAATCATGTGTGAAGAAAGCGAATGATTTAAACAGAGATTTTGTGTTAGGAGTGAAGTAAAGACTTCTCGGAGGAATGCGACAGCTGCTGGATTAAAGCGCTGATTCAGCCCTTCTGGGCTTATTAGTACACCCATGGAAGCCTCCAAACGACTACATAATTGCGTAAGTGATGTACTAGCGACTTCTTGGCTGAGCCAAACGCACAGGGCGATAAGTCCATTTGCTTGATACTTACTAGATCGTTGTACAAAGCCCACCTGTTTGGCAGTTTCTTGTAGGACTATTGGGGATAGAAAACGTTGTAATTCTTTTGCAAAAAGTGTCAGTTCACTGGAGACGATAGGATTCATAAAAAAACACCATCCTTTCTCGTAAACTTCTTACGATAAGCATAGCGTTTTTTCATTTTTGAAGTATTGTTTAAACTTAGCTTGATGGGCATGTGGCGGTACCCCATAATGTGTTTTTTGCCAGAAATCTGTTTGCTTGTTGGTCTTAATGATTAACTTCGAACTTTCGGAATTGACTTCCCACTTATCAGGTGGAGAGAACCATTTTAAATCCTTATCTAATTCTGGATTGTTAAACTTCTCCATCAATACTACGTTTCCATTCAAAATTATTACCACCTTTTTAATGATTATTCTTACTGTTCGTCTACTATTAAAAGAAGAGAATCAATTAGATTGTCTAAATCATTCCCTTGTCTTTAAATCTCACTAAAACCAATTAAAGTAGCCTATTCCTACTTATCTTAAACTAAGTTGAACATACTTTTAAAGAAATAAGCCCAAACTATCGATTGAAACTAATTTTAAACATTTTTCTTTTTTTAGTAATACTTTACTGAACGTTCTAGTTATGTTAAATTGAAGTTAGGAGGTAAACTAGATGGCTAGAAGTAAAGAGTTTGAAGTGAGCGAAGTACTAGATAAAGCAATGAATCTTTTCTGGGAACTAGGCTATGAGAAGACATCAATGAGTGACCTTGTTGAGAAGATGGGCATTCACCGTAGAAGTATATATGATACATTTGGTGATAAACGTTCACTTTTTATACAGGCTATGGATCGTTATTGTAACAAAGTTGAAACAGCCCTTTCAAAAAAAATTATTACAAATACTGCAAGGGAAGCTATTGAGATTATTCTCCATTTTATGATTGTCGATGAGGAAGGAAAGCCTTCGGGCTGTTTAATAGTTAATTCATCGACAGAATTAGCTGCTCATGATTTAGACGTAGATACTAAATCTGTAGAATCTTTTATCACGACTGAGGAACTTTTTCAGAAGATTATTATTTGGGGACAGCAAAATGAAGAGTTTTCTAGTGATTTAGATGCAAAAGAAATGGCTGAATATCTGAACGCTCTTTCAATTGGTGTAAGAGTCATGGCAAGAACATCGATTTCAAAAGAAAAGTTAAATAACTTGGTGAATACTTCAATAAGACTGCTGAAAGGATACTAATTTTTTAACAAATTAGTATCAAATTGCATTTTTTTATTAATTTTAGAATGAGCGTTCTTGATAATGCTCTCATTCTTTGCACTCCTACTTCAACGTTATTTCAGTTGTGAAACTCAAATTATATATTAGGTGGAATGAAGATGAAAAAAACAGTTCTTATTACTGGAGCTTCAGGTGGAATTGGAAAAGAATTAGCTGATCGCTTTGCTAAAGATGGTAATAACATGATTCTTGTAGCAAGAAGCGAAGCGAAGCTAGTTAAATTGGCTAAAGAATATAGAGAGAAGTACGGAGTTCAAGTTAAGGTATTTGTGAAAGATGTATCGGTACCTGGAGTGGCTGAAGAAATAGCTGCTGATCTCAAAATTAATGGAATTACCGTCGACTACCTAGTTAATAATGCAGGTTTCGGCATGTACGGTTCATTTTTAGAAACAGATTTGGATAAAGAAATGAATATGATTGATGTCAATATCAAAGCTTTGACAATTATGACGAAGATTTTTCTTCCAGATATAAAGCGGCGTCAAGGCGGTATAATGAATGTGGCATCTGTAGGAGCTTTTTACCCTGGACCCCTAATGGCAGTATATTTTGCTACAAAAGCATACGTCCTTTCATTCACAGAGGCATTGGAAAATGAATTGTCCGATTCGGGTGTGACTGTGACGGCACTTTGCCCAGGTCCAACAGCAACTGGTTTTGTCGATCGTTCAGATGTAGGATCTTCCAAACTATATCAAAGCGGGGTTATGGAAGTAGGAGTTGTGGCAGATGAAGCATATCGTGATTTCTTACGTGGCAAGACACTCATCATCCCAGGTGCAATTCATCGGTTCATTACATCTTTACCTCGTCTTTTACCTCGTAAGATGATGACGGGTCAAATAAGAGCACGTACAGAACATGTAGATCGTTGATCTAGATCACTAGACAATGAGTAAATTGAGAGGGTAGGTTATAGGACTTATAAATATTTTTTTAGGATAACTAGAATCATTATTCTCTTAACGATGGGCAGAAGTGAAACTCAGGTTCATTTGCTATAAACTAAGGAGGTTAAGAAAATGAAATTAACTGGCAATACGATTTTTATCACAGGCGGCGGTTCTGGAATTGGACGAGGGCTAGCGGAGGCATTTCACAAACTTGGAAACAAAGTTATTATCTCTGGACGGAGCAAAGAGCGCTTAGAGGATACCATTCAAGCGAACCCTGGCATGTCTGCAGTGGAACTGAATATTCAAGACCCCGCAAGCGTAAACTCAGTTGCCCAGCACTTAATGAATGAATACCCAGATCTTAATGTATTGTTTAACAACGCCGGTGTATATACTCCTGAAGATCCGACCGGGTTGGTTGACGATGATACACTGGTTCAAACAGTTACCACCAATCTGCTTGGTCCAATTCGTATGGCGGCTGCATTGCAGGAACATCTGAAATCCAAAAAAGAAGCTTATATCATCAATACAACTTCAATACTCGGATTCGTACCCGTGGCTCAAGGGGCTGTATATTCTGCGACAAAAGCAGCGCTGCATTCCTATACACTCACCCAACGCTACATTTTAAAGGACACCTCGGTGAAAGTACTGGAGATTGCACCGCCATTGGTTCAAACACAAATGATTAATTACGATGCCAATGCGATGCCACTTACTGCATTCATTGAAGAAACGATGAAGGTACTTGGTACAGATACGAATGAAGTTCTGGTTGAGTCCGCGAAAATGTATCGTAACAATCCGGGTCCGAACGAGAACATTCTTGTAAATCAAGTTAACGATATGATGTCTGGTAAGTAATTTACTTGTGTGGTAAAGCACTCAGATGTAAAAAATGACTGCGTGCGCAAAAATTCAAGAACGATAATTCTAAAATAAGGGAGAAATAAAAATGAATATTTCAAAACAAGTTGCTATTGTCAGTGGTTCAAATCGTGGTTTAGGTAAACAATTGGCTCTTGAGCTTCTAGCAAGAGGAGCCAAAGTATACGCTGGAGCAAGAAACCCAGCATCAATCGACCTACCAGGTGCTATACCGCTGCAGCTCGATATTACTGATTCGAAATCCATCATGGCAGCGGCTGAGGTAGCTGGGGATGCAACCCTCCTGATTAACAATGCTGGTACCGCAACAGGTGCATCCCTTTTCGCAGGAGAACTGGAAGATATTCATGTTGAATTCAACACCAATGTTTTCGGTACAATTTCAATGGTTCGTGCTTTTGCACCAGTTATTGAAAAAAATGGAGGAGGCTCGATCCTAAATATTCTATCTGCATTATCTTGGTTCAATACCGGTGATTCAGGCGCGTATTCAGCAGCAAAATCTGCTCAGTGGGGAGTAACAAATGCATTACGCTTGGAGTTGGCCCCTAAAAACATTAAGGTTGCCGGATTGCATGTAGCGTTCATGGACACGGATTTGACAGCTGGTATCGAAGCACCTAAGGCTAGTCCAAAGGAAATCGCCAAGATCGCGATTGATGGAATCGAAACTGGCCTCTACGAAATTATTGCTGATGATACAAGCCGGAATCTACAACAAGGCCTTGCAGGGGGAGTCCCTTCCCTGTACCCACAATTGTTTCAATAAAATTTTCGATTAATTATGTTTAGGAGGGATTTAACTTGCGTTTTCTCGGTCATATTAAAATTGATCCATCAGCAACTGAGGAAGAAATTGCTGAATTGTTACCTGCGGAACAAACACGATTTGCTGAATTAGTGGAACAGGGTTTGATCAACACTTTTTACCTTTCCCACACTAGAGATGAGCATTGGTCTCTTTGTATTGCTGACAGCGATGACGAATTAAAAACGGCTTTGGAATCATTGCCGTTATATAAATACATGAAAATAGAATACACCCAACTAGTCGACGATGCGAACCAGGCATAAACAAAAGTAGTACCGAAACAGGTCTTTTAAAGTGTTAATTACAAATAAAGTTGTATCGGTTACAAAAAAGATGTACCGTTTACAATAAAGTTATACCGGTTGCAAAAAAGTTGCACCGTTTTAGTAAGGTAATTCTAAAAAAATATTGTTGTAGCAAGGCTTATGGAAACTTTTGATCAATCTTTTTTATAAAAACTAAATCTATCTCAAAACCAACCCCATCCATTTTGATCAAACTTTATTCCAAAGCTACA
>JBNJJO010000009.1:0-175457 GCA_051750265.1 Bacillota bacterium
AAGGGCAGGATAACACAAAAAGTATCAAAGGAATAGGTTCAATAGTTCTGTTTGATTTGAATTTGAATAGTATTAAAGATACGTTAATTACATTCTTTCCAGTGATCATATCAAGCAATTAATTAACAGGGGGAAAAATTTATATGGATAATGTATTAAAAGTATCATCAAAATCAAATCCGAATTCAGTTGCAGGTGCAATTGCAGGCGCATTAAGAGAAAGAGGAAATACAGAAATTCAAGCGATTGGAGCTGGTGCTTTAAATCAAGCGATTAAAGCCATTGCGATTGCAAGAGGATTCGTAGCTCCTAGCGGTGTTAATCTGGTTTTTGTTCCTGCATTTACAGATGTTTTAATCAATAATGAAAATAGAACAGCAATCAAATTAATTGTAGGTCCTAGAAAAAAACGATAGATTTGCGTTGAGATGATCAATAAAAGAATTATTTAAAAAACATTCCCCTAATGCTATATTAGCTTGTTGGGCTAACGTTTGCTTTAATTGAACAAGCAGCTAAAAGGATCTTCCGGTCGAAGATCCTTTTTCAGTGCCTATAACATCGATATTGATATAAAGAATCTATAGATGTAAATAGCTGTTTTTCTTCAACGGGATTAAATACATAGCAATATTAATTGGTAATAATCGAAAAAAAAATTCTATATGAATGAAAAGTATAATGATAACTCCACAACTGAGTTACTTGGGATAGGCTAGAATATTGGGGGGAATTACCGAAAAAAAATCATACAAAATTTTTCGAGATAATCAGCCAAGATAGTTATCTATTAGATTAACTGGAAAAAGAGTCTCAATGGAAGACATTATTTTAATTATGATATATCTAAAATAGCGTGTTTGTGTGTTAGCATCAGAACTCTCTTAGTCAAATAAGATAAAAGTCAATTATTTTTATTTTCCAAGGATCCTTAAACATATTGGTGAGCAAACTGTGTCATCTTTTTTTGATTGTGACACTTATCACAGTTACTTGTTATAGAGAAGAATATAATGTAAGCAACGCAATTAATGAAAGGATGAAAAACTTATGTTAAAAGAAAAAGTAAGTCGTGTCGCATTAATTGGAACAGGATTTGTAGGATCAAGTTATGCCTTTGCGCTTATGAACCAAGGAATAGTAGATGAGCTAATTATGATTGATGTAAATAAAGAAAAAGCAATCGGTGATGTGATGGATCTGAATCATGGAAAAGTGTTTGCACCAAACCCAACAAACATTCGCTTCGGAGAGTATGAAGATTGTACAGATGTAGATTTGGTTGTTATTTGTGCAGGAGCGAACCAAAAACCAGGAGAAACACGACTTGACCTTGTGGATAAAAATCTGAAAATTTTTAAAACAATTGTTGATAACGTAATGGCAAGTGGATTTGATGGTATCTTTCTTGTGGCAACCAACCCCGTTGATATCTTAACATATGCGACATGGCGTTATAGTGGATTACCAAAAGAACGAGTCATTGGATCTGGCACAATCCTTGATACAGCTCGTTTTCGATTTCTATTAGGCGATTACTTTAAGGTTGCTCCGAAAAATGTACATGCGTATATCATTGGAGAACATGGAGATAGCGAGCTCCCTGTTTATAGTTCTGCTGATGTGGGGGGAATTCCGGTTTTAAAAATGATTGAACGTCAAGAACAGTATAAAAAAGAAGACTTAGATGAGATATTCATCAATGTACGGGATGCAGCCTACAAAATCATCGAAGGGAAAGGGGCTACTTTCTACGGTATTGCGATGGGTCTTGTGCGAATCACAAAAGCCATTTTACACAATGAAAACAGTGTGTTAACTGTGTCTGCTCACCTTGATGGTCAGTATAGCGAAAAGCACGTGTACATGGGTGTTCCAGCTGTCATTAATCGCAGTGGCATTCGAGAAATTGTCGAATTAGAACTCAATAAAGAAGAACAACAAAAGTTCCAACACAGTGCACATGTCTTAAAAGCCATTTTGGCGCCTTACTTTGAAGAAGTAAAGTTATAACTTTATCTTTTTAACCTAAGTTGAGGGTTTTACATCTAGGAGGCCGTTCTATGGAAGGCAGATCGCTTTATCAAGTTGAAATACTAGCTCTCAAGAAGCAAAAAATATTTCGTCAAAGTAAACTACGTTTTCTAATGCGATCAATTGTTGCCAGTATGTTTATTGGATTCGGAGTAATTGTCGCGTTTAAGACAGGAAACTTCTTTTATATGGAGAACTCTCCCTTTGCTTATCCAGTAGCTGCTCTCGTATTTGGTGCAGCAATCATTCTTATTGCTTATGGTGGTGGAGATTTATTTACTGGAAATACATTTTATTATACGTACGCTGCACTTAGAAAAAAAATTCACTGGAATGAAGTGTATAAGATATGGACAACAAGTTACGTAGGTAATATTATTGGTGCTATTTTCTTTGCACTCATGATTTACTTAACAGGACTATTTGACTCCTCTTCTGTTAACAGCTTTTTATTAGATGTTGCAGAAAAGAAGGTGCAAGCCCCTACAAGTGAATTATTTTATAGAGGTATACTTTGTAATTGGCTGGTTTGTTTAGCTTTCTTTATTCCTATGATGATGAAAGGCGACGGCCCTAAATTGTTCGCTATGGTATTGTTTGTTTTTTGTTTCTTTATTTCAGGTTATGAGCACAGTATTGCTAATATGTGTACGTTTGCTATTGCACTTGTTCTTAATCAGGACCCTTCAATCAATTTTGTGAGTGTCATACGAAATATTATTCCAGTTACATTTGGAAATCTTATTGGTGGTGTACTTTTCATGGGTGTCATGTACTACTATGTCAATAAACCTTTTATAGATATGGAAGAGGACGAGACAGAAGAAAAAAGTTACTGAAATCAACAGAGCTATTTAAGTCACCATCATCCGTCACAGGACATTTTAAACATAGTATCCTAAACTAGAGTACTCTAAGTATTCAGGGTTTAGGATTTATTTATTTTAAGGTTTAACTATAAAATATATAAGGGTGATATTCATAGTTGTTTCCCCATTCTTTAAATGAAAGTGCTATGTTAAAGGAAAGTTCACTGATTTTTACTCTTTATTACCTGATATTTGTATGTTTTATTATGAGAATTTTTATTATAATAAATGCTAATTTGACATCTTAGGAAAACAACTAAATGAAAGGCTTTAATATGGTTTTTGTTCGTCTTGTAAAGCCCGGTATATCCTAAGATGTCAAAAAATGATGTTAAATAAAAGGTAGTCATATTATAATTATCAATTAATAGGAGGTCATCGATTTGAATACTAGAAAAGGTGAAACGCATTGGATCATTCCAGATGGCTATATTCCACCGTTAAGTTCAGGTGAGCTTATGAGCCATGAATCAATTTGTATCTTAAATTGTAATGAAAAGGATGCAAAGCTGTTTATTACGATTTACTTTGAGGATAGAGAACCGATTGAAAAAATACCTGTTACCGTTAAAGGGAAAAGAAGTAACCATTTACGAACATCTACTTTAGAGCTCAATGGAGACACAATTCCAGAAGGTGTTCCATATTCAATTGAAGTTGAAAGTGATCTTCCCATTATCGTCCAACACAGTCGTTTAGATTCTTCTCAACGAGAATTGGCCCTTATGACAACAATGGGGTATCCAATAAAATAAACTCATTGAACTAAAAGAATGATTATAATGTGTACACAAAAATGAAAGCGTTTGCTATATGAGGGTTGGTTTTTGAAATTTCGTTAAATCATTAATAAATATATTGGAGTTCTAAAAATATGAAGAACTTAAGACTAGTTATTTCAACTAGATATAAAAATTTAAAAATCAAATATAAGTTTATCGTCATTATCTCGATTATTATGGTTGTTTGTTTAGCTTTTATTATTATTGGTTTTCAATATGCTTTTAACAGTTATGATGAACAAATTTATCGTAAATCCTCACAAGTATTAATCATGTCTTCCAATCGGATAGAAGATGAATTGAAAAATATAGAGGAAGTTACGTATAAAATTATGATTGACAATGTTATTCAAAATGCCTTGATTCGCTCTAAAGAAAAGATAACAAAGTACGAACAATATCAAATAGAACAAGAGATATGGGAAAAGCTTACGAGTTATATAGGTTCTGAGAAATATATTCAATCCATTCATTTATTTGATAGCAATGGAAAAGAACATCGTGCTGGTGGAGTACCATCCTCTATTTTATACGATCATAAAGAAGAAATAATCAACAAAGCTGAAGAAGGGGATGGAAGCAACATATGGATGTCTCTTGAGAACTCCAAAAACTCTATCTTCTCTACTAGACAACTAAAATCATATCAGAATTTAAGCCTGGATCGATTAGGTACATTAATTATAGAAGTCAAGCTAGATGAAATCGTTAAAGAGCTCCCGAGGGAGTGGGAAAAGAATGAAGGTTATATTGCAATTTCAGAGGGAGAGAATATTTTCTTTGCAGAAGAACCTTCTCTACATCTTGATAAGTTTAACTTTTCAGCAAGTAATAAGCAGGGTTATCAAATACAAACAGTGTATGGAAGAAGCTACTTTGTGACATATTCGAAATCTCCGTATGCGAATTGGACATACTGGAATGTACTACCTTTTGGAACAATGTTTGCAAAAGTAACGACGATAAAATTCATGGTCATCTTTTTATTTTTTACACTTTTTATTTCTGCAAATTATTTAGTTATTCAGTTTTCTAAACGGATTACAAATCCAATTGAAAATTTAGTTTCCGCAATGAAATTTGTTCAAAAAGGGGATTTTAAGATTGCGGATACGTTTAAACCCTCTCAATATCACGATGAAGTGGGAATTCTTCATCGAAATTTTTTCATAATGATAGAGCGAATAAATGAGCTGATAAATGAAAATTATGAAAAACAGCTTCTTATAAAAGATACTGAATTTAAAGCTTTACAATCTCAAATAAATCCACACTTTCTTTATAACACTCTCGAATCAATAAATTGGTTAGCAAAAATGAACCAACAACATCAAATATCCAAAATGGTCGAGTCACTTGGCTATTTATTAAGAAACGCAATTAGTTTAAAAGATGATGTTATCACTGTTCAAGAAGAAATTGAAATGGTCGAACATTATGTAACCATCCAAAAATTTCGTTTTGAAGAACGTTTAGATTTTTCGTTGCACATTGATGAAAACGTAAAGGATTGTGTTTTACCAAAGCTTATTATACAACCACTAGTTGAAAATGCTATTCATTATGCATTAGAAATGATGATGGAGCCTTGCAAAATTCGTGTATCAGCTTTTAAAGATGGAGAATTTCTTAAACTTTTAGTTGAGGATAACGGCCATGGAATGGATGAAAAACAGCTCGAACAGGTGAAAAGAGGAGAAATGAAAACAAGAGGCAATGGTATCGGGTTACGTAATATTGACTCTAGAATAAAATTTGTCTTTGGTTCTCAATATGGGTTACAAATTGATAGCGAGTTAAACAAAGGAACAAAGGTGCTCATTGTCATTCCATACCAGACGAGGTGGGATTATGTATAAAGTATTATTAGTCGATGACGAGAGAATCATTTTAGAAGGAATTTCAAGAATCATAAACTGGGAGGCTATCGGAACTGAATTAATTGGAACAGCAAGAAATGGTCTTGAAGCCTATAATATTATTATAAATGAACTACCTGATATCGTGATTTGTGATATTAAAATGCCAGGACTTAATGGGCTTGAACTAGTCAAAAGGATTGCTAAGGAGAAACCTTTTATTAAGTTTATCATCCTATCCGGATTTAGTGAGTTTGATTATGCTAAACAGGCGATGGAATATGGTGTGAAGCATTATTTATTAAAGCCATGTAATGAAAATAGTATAGTTGAAGCGCTGAACAAAATTAAAAATGAATTAACGAAAGATTCAAAAAGAGATCAGTTTCTATTGGATATGAAAAGTCGTCTTGATCAAATTCAGCCATATGTAAAAAAACAATTATTGAAGGAATTCATTACGAGTAAACCGGATGGCAGTAGAGGGATTCAATTTTATGAAAAACTTCTGCGTATAAATTTTCAAGACGAGATGATAAGGTTGATTATGTTTCGTATAGAAGGGGAATATCACTATGAACATATGTTTGTTATTGAAAATTTAGGTGAAGACCTTTTTTCTCAATCGATATTATCTACAAATATAGGAGAATATGTATTATTTCTAGTGAATGAACAAGAATTTGCTAACCTGCAAGCGAAAATTGAACAATTAAGAGATCACTTCTTTGAAATTTATGAATTGGATATGACCGTAGCGATAAGTGAAGTAGATTGTATAACAGAAGTGAGAAGACTCTATTTAGAAGCACTCGAATGCTTGAATCATCGGTTTTATTTAGGGGAAGGAAGTATTATCACAAAAAGTGATATCGATCAGGAAAACAGAATTAACAATTATGAATATGATGGACAAAGTCTTTATTTATTTATTAAGTCAGGGAATTTAGAAAAGGTTGAGAGTGAAATTACTAGTTTTTTTAATGATTTAACAAAAAGTAGATTATCTACTAGTTTAGCTCGTTCCAATGTTATGCAGCTTTTTCTTGTAATGATCCAAAACTCTGATCCAAAAAATATTCAAAAATATATGGAAAAAATGTCTGCTTTAATGGATATTGATACAATCCAGCAGATGAAGGAATTTTTTATTACTACAGCAAAAGAGATTACACTGAGTCACTATGAAAGACATAAATCAAATCATTCTGCAATTATTCAGAAGATGATTGACCTTGTACAGGAGAACCTTGGGAATACTGAACTTTCATTAAAATGGGTTGCAAATAAGGTATATATGAATGCTGATTATATCGGGAAACTGTTTATACAAGAGACTGGTGAAAAATTTTCTAGCTATGTTACACAGGAGCGGATCAAAAAAGCAATTGAACAAATTGAATTGATGGATGATGTAAAGGTGTTTACAATCGCTGAAAAAATTGGGTATGGTGATAATCCTCAATATTTTAGTCAAGTTTTTAAGAAATTCACTGGATATTCTCCTTCAGAGTATAAAAAAGTAAATTAATACTTTCCTTTTCTATTAGCTCATTATCTAGGTTTTTATAGATAATGGGTATTTTTATGTTTTTTTAAGTAAACTTTTTTCTTTGTACTCCATAAAAGCTGCAACCACTTCTTTCAATATAAATCGCGTATTTTTTGTTGAATCTGTTTTTAACGACAAAAAAGTCAGAATACACTGTTTTTTAAACAATGTTATCTGTTTTTTGCATTTTAATAGCTTAATAAAGCCTATAAAATAAAGGTTGTAAGCGTTAACAAAGGAATGATGAAAAGGGGGATAAAAAATGAAAAAATGGTTGTTTTTGTTGTTATCGATTGTCATGGTATTTTCTTTAGCTGCATGTAGTGGAAGTAATACTTCTGGTGAATCGAACTCTGATTCAGGAGATAGCAAAGATGAAGAAATTACACTTCGTATCGCGTGGTGGGGGTCTGAGCCAAGACATGATTACACACTGAAAGTGATTGAAATGTATGAGGAGCAAAATCCAAATGTTAAGATTCAAGCAGAATATGCAAGCTGGGATGACTATTGGAAAAAACTAGCACCTCAAGCTTCTGCTCAACAATTGCCTGATATTATTCAAATGGATCTTTCTTACTTTTCTCAATATGCTGAAAATGGTCAGTTAACAGATTTAACACCTTTTATTGGAAATGAAATAGACGTATCGAATTTCACTGATAATTATGTTGATGGTGGAAAAATAGATGACAAATTATATGGCTTTAACTTAGGGGTAAATGTTGTTGGATTCCATTACGATCAAGAGTTATTAAAGAAGATCGGGGTAGAATCTCTAGCTGAAGATTGGACATGGGATGATTATAAGGATGTTGCCAAAAAGGTAAAAGATGCAGGAATCTTCGTAGATACTGGTATGAAGGCTGATGTTTTCTTTAACTACTACTTAAGAACTCAAGGGAAAACGTTATATAGCAAAGATGGCACTGCATTAGGTTATGATGATGATCAAATGTTCATTGATTTCTTTGGTATGACTTCTCAAATGGTCAAAGATGGTGCTACACCAACTCCAGATTATTTAGCACAAGTAAAAGGAATCGAAGATGATCCAGTTGTAAAACAGAAGGCACTTGGTATTTGGCAATGGTCCAACCAGTTTGTTGGATTACAACAAGTTGCGAACAGACCATTGAAAATTCAAAACATGCCAGGACCTAATACAAAAGATGGCTTATATTTAAAGCCTAGTATGTTTTGGTCAGTTGCAAATAATTCAAAAAACCAAGAGGAAGCTGCGAAATTTATTGACTTTTTTGTAAATAATGAAGAAGCTAATAAACTGATTTTAGGTGATCGTGGGATCCCAGGATCTTCTGCAATTAAAGAAGCGCTTAAACCTGAGCTTTCTCCGGAACAAGTTCAAGTATTTGATAGTGTAGAATGGGCTGAACAAAATAGCTCTGAATTTGATGGGCCAGACCCAATTGGAGCTGGAGAAATCATTGAACTTCTTGATAGTTTGTCTGAACAAATGAATTATGGACAATTGAAAGTGGAAGATGCTGCGAAACAGTTTAGACAACAGGCAGAAAGCATATTGTCCCAAAATAAATAGTGATAGAGTTTCTGACAGCTGATCATGATCCGATCAGCTGTCAGAATTTAAAAGATAATTCAATGTTCCGGAGAAAGGAAATGATCATATGAGTACACGCGCTATCAAGCAAAATGTAAAAGGCTACTTATTTATAAGTCCCTTTATAATTGGATTTTTGGCGTTTACTTTTATCCCTATTCTAACTTCATTATATTTGTCATTTACGAAATATAACTTGTTTGCTCCTCCAACTTGGATAGGGTTAGAAAACTATAAAAAAATGTTTACAGCAGATCCAAGATATTGGCAATCTCTTAAAGTTACTCTCATTTATGTATTTGCTGGTGTCCCTTTAAGACTTGGATTCGCTCTTTTAGTTGCAATGATTTTAAATACTGCTTCAAGAGCAGTAGGTTTATACAGATCTTTGTTTTATTTACCATCATTAATAGGTGGAAGTGTTGCAGTAGCAATCATGTGGCGTAATATTTTCGGAGATGAAGGAATTATTAACTTATTTCTAGGTCTATTAGGAATTCCGGATGTCCGCTGGTTTGGAGATCCTGTTGCAGCTCTTTGGATGTTAATCTTTTTATCTGTCTGGCAATTTGGATCATCGATGTTAATTTTCTTAGCAGGATTAAAAAGTATTCCAGCTACTTATTATGAAGCAGCAAGTGTAGATGGTGCTAGCTTTTGGCAAAAGTTTATGAAGATTACATTACCAATGTTAAGTCCAGTTATTTTATTTAACACAATCATGCAAACAATTGCTGCATTTATGACATTTGTTCCTGCATTTATCATTTCAAAAGGTACTGGTGGTCCATTAGACGGTACACTTCTTTATTCACTTTATCTTTTCATTCAAGGTTTTGAATTCTTCAATATGGGATATGCGTCTGCAATGGCATGGATTATGTTGATTATTGTAGGGCTACTAACTGCAATTATCTTTTTCTCATCAAGATATTGGGTTCATTATGAATCTGAAGGGGGGAAATAATTGATGCAAACAAATACAAATCTAAAAAGTATGCCTAATACGAAAGGTATAAAAATTCCAAAAGTAAAATCAGTTAAGTGGTGGGTCTATCATTTACTTGTTGGTGGTTTTGCATTATTAATGCTTTATCCTGTTATTTGGCTATTAATGAGTTCTTTTAAACCTAGTGATACGATATTTGTTACAGCAAAATCGTTAATCCCAGATCCATGGATCTTTAGTAATTTTTCACAAGGATGGGAAGGGATCGGTGGAAATTCTTTCGGTGTTTTTATTAAAAACACAGTCGTCCTTGTTATTTTTACAATGATAGGTCAAGTTATTTCATCAGCCGTTATTGCGTTCGGATTTGCAAGATTGAGTTTTGCTGGAAAAGGTTTTTGGTTTGCGATTATGATGGTAACTTTAATGCTTCCATATGAGGTTGTTATGATACCTCAGTATATTATCTTTTCTAAGCTTGGCTGGCTTGATTCGATAAAACCGATTGTTGTTCCAGCATATTTTGGACATCCGTTCTTTATTTTCTTATTAGTCCAATTTATTCGGACGATACCAAGAGAGCTTGATGAGGCGGCAACGATTGATGGGTGCAGTACATTTAAAATCTTTTATAAGATTATTCTACCGTTAATTCGACCAGCATTAGCAACTGCAGCTATTTTTTCATTCTACTGGACATGGGATAATTTACTTGGACCTGTTTTATATTTGAATAGTCCTGATAAATATACGGTATCTATGGCGTTAAATATGTTTTTAAGTAATGAGACAGTATCTAACTGGGGCGCAATGTTTGCGATGTCAATTGTTACGTTAATACCAGTATTTGTTGTGTTCTTCTTATTCCAAAGACATGTAGTTGAAGGAATTAGTACGAGTGGATTAAAGGGTTAAGTAGATCAAACTTTAACCCCTAAAACTAAGCTTTTTTAGAAATAAGTGAAAAAGGAATGGGGAAGGTATCATGGAAACTCATGGTTTCTTAGGTGGCGTAAATAGCATTTTAGAATGGATATCAAGGTTAGCGCTTTTGAACTTATTATGGATATTCTTTTCTTTGGTTGGATTCATTATCTTTGGCTTCTTTCCTGCAACAGCAGCAATGTTTGCTGTTGTAAGAAGATGGGCATTAGTTGAAATGGAGTTTTCGGTGCTAAGCTTGTTTTGGAAATCATATAAAAAAGAGTTTGTGAAAAGTAATTTACTTGGAGCGATCATTACGTTGATAGGGATTGTTTTAATGATTGATTTTTATTTCCTACAACAAGCTTCCACAAACATTCAAAACCTTTTATACGTTCCTTTTTTAATACTTTCAATTATCTTTTTATGTTTGTTATTCTACGTTTTTCCTATGTATGTTCACTATGACATGAAGATTTTACAGATAATGAAAAATTCCTTTTTCATGATGATAATGAGACCATTTTCTACACTAATGATTTTAGTGAGCAGTGGAGGTTTAATCTTTTTACTTTCATATGCTCCGCCTTTACTCCTTATTTGCAGTGGAAATGTATTGGCATTGGTTATGACAAAACCTGCTATCAACGCTTTTAATACGATTAGTCAAAAGAGTCAATCAATTTTGCAAAAGAGTTAAAAAAGTGTTGGGGGGATTTTTAAAGTAGACCTACTATATGTAAATGCTTACAATTAATATAGGTTATAGTTTCTCATTATAAAAAGATACTCTGTTTTTTAAACATTTTTATCTAGTATTTACATTATCATCATTTTTTAAACCTATTAAACTATAATTGTAAACACTTACAAAAGGGTGGTCCATGTGAAGAAAGCTATATTTTTTACCCTCATTTTAATGGTATTGTTTACCCTCACTTCTTGTAATTTAGAGAGCGATTCAAAGAGAAGTTTAAATGAGGAGGAAGATATTACGATAAAAGTTGCATGGTGGGGAGGGCAACCTAGACATGAATATACAACAAAGATTATTGAATTATATGAAAGTGAAAATCCGCACATAGATATTGAACCTGAATTTGCAAACTGGGATGACTATTGGAATAATTTAGCTCCAATGGCCGCAGGGAACCAGCTACCCGATGTGATTCAAATGGATATAGCCTATTTATCTCAATATGGTGAGAAAGGTTTGCTTGAAGAGTTAACTCCCTATCTAAATGATAAAATCATTGATGTTTCTTCTATTGATGAAAGTGTGATTAATAGTGGAAAAATAGGAGATGAATTGTACGGCTTTACTTTAGGAATGAATGTTCTATCTGTTATTTCAAATGAAGACTTGTTGAATAAAGCAGGAGTAGAAATTAATGAAGCTACTTGGACATGGGATGAGATGGAACAAATTACGTTAGATATTAAAAAGAATATTGGTATCTATGGTTCAAATGGGATGCACCCACCAGATATCTTTTTTCCTTATTATTTAAGAACAAAGGGTGAGCAGTTTTATAACGAAGAAGGAACAGGGCTTGCCTACACAGATGATCAATTGTTCGTTAATTATTTCGATAGACAATTAAAATTGATTGAAGAAAATGCTTTTCCAACTCCTGATGAGGTAGCAGCTGTTAGAGGAATGGAAAGTGACTTTATTGTTAAAGGAACTTCTGCTATAACCTGGAATTATTCAAATCAATATGCAGGCTTTGATCAACTAACAGATGCATCATTAACTCTTAATTTACCACCAGAGCATCTTGAGAATAAAGCCTTATTTTTAAAGCCAAGTATGCTTTTTTCAATACCTAAGAGCTCAAAACAGAAAGAAGAGGCTGCAAAATTTATTAATTTCTTCGTTAATAACGTGGAAGCGAATAAATTAATGAAAGGTGAACGTGGAGTACCAGTTTCATCTAAAGTTTCCGAACAAATAAAACCTGTACTTTCAGAGAGTGAAAAGAAAATTGTAGATTATGTAGAAAAAGCAAAAAAAATTACAGGAGAATTTTATCCTCCTGATCCAATTGGTAGTGCACAAGTCATGAAAGTTCTAAAGGATATTTCAGATCAAATTTTATTTAAAAAAATTACACCTGAAGAAGGTGCAAAAAGGTTTAGAGAACAGGCTGAAGAAATATTAAAAAATCAGTGAAACCTATGAGACTTGAAACAAAATTTGGAGGGAAATAGATATGCCAAAACTTCAATATGATGAAGCAGAAATTCGACAATTGCTAGATACTGTAGTGAAACGAACATTTGAAATGGATTTTAACTGGGATTGGCCAGGTGGTGTTGCTTTTTATGGAGTGGCAGCAGCCTATGAAGCAACAGAAAAACAAGAATATATTGATCTATTAAAAGCATGGGTAGATGAATGGCTTGAAGATGGTTTACCGAAGTTGTCTATTAACGGAGTTTCAATCGGACATTCCCTTATTACTTTATATAATGTAACAGAAGATGAGAAATATTTAGATGTTATCAAAGAGATGGCGAATTATCTACAAAATGATGCACCACGTTTTGCTGATGGAATTTTTCAACATACTGTTAACTCGGTAAAGGATGTCTTTCCAGAACAAGCTTGGGTAGACACAATGATGATGGCAGGTCTTTTCTTACTAAGAGTTGGTAAACTATTAAATCGTGAAGATTATTTTAGAGATGGCCTTAAGCAGTATCATGGACACGAAGACTTTCTCCAAGATAAAGTCACGAATCTGTATTATCATGGTTGGGATAATATTGCCAAAAATCATATGTCCTCGATCTACTGGGCTCGTGGAAATGGATGGGCTGCTTTAACAATGGCAAAAGCATTGGAGTTGGTAGATGTTCAGGATCCATCCTATATGATCATTGATTGCTCTTTACGAGATCAATTAAGCGCATTAGTTAGACTTCAAGGTGAAACAGGATTATGGCATACCATTGTAGATGATCCATCTTCCTACTATGAAATCTCTGGATCATCGGCTATAGCAGCTGCCCTTCTCACTCGAGGTACTCTTTATAATAAATATATCCAAAAGTCGATTCATGGAATTATACAAGAAATTGAAGAAGATGGAAAGGTTTCAAAGGTTTCAGCTGGTACGGCAGTAATGAACGATGCTGAAGGATACAAGAATGTACCATATAAGAGGATTCAAGGTTGGGGGCAAGGATTAACACTCGTTTTTCTAGCTGAATTATTAAAGAGTAATAACCAAGTATATAACTAATAGTCTATTAAAATCTCACATTGAATTCGTTACTATTAAGTCAATATATTGATGGTGCCCGTACAAAGGGAGCTTTTCCAATCTTGATTACATCTGTACATCGAAGGAAATTTGATGAAAAAGGTAAGCTCGAAAATACTTTAGGTGAATATCCGAATGCTATGATGCAGCTAGCAGAAAAACTGAGTGTGCCTGTAATTGATTTATGGTCGAAAACAAAACGTCTTTATGAAGAACTTGGACCAGAACAGTCAAAGAGATTGTTTACGATCTTTGCACCTAATGTTCATCCGAATTATCCAAATGGGATAGAAGATAACACCCATTTTTGTGAAGAGGGTGCTTTTGAAATTGGGAAGCTAGTGATTGAAGGGATGAAAGATCTAGAATTACCTGTTGTTTTATATTTAAACAATTAACCACGTTATCGTGGTTTTTACTTTGACATAATCTTCAAATCTTACTAGTTAGGAGATGTTTAAATGAGCAAAAAACTATACCATGGAACGGCTTACTATCCTGAACTATGGAGTGAGGAAACAATTGAAGAAGATATAAAATATATGATTGAAGCCGGGATAAATGTTGTTAGAATGGGTGAATTCGCCTGGTCAACGATTGAAAAACTTGAAGGAAAGATAGACGTTGGATTTTTTGTGAAGATAATTAATAAGATGAGTGAGCATGGAATTGAAACAGTTATGTGTACGCCAACTCCAACTCCACCAATTTGGTTAACTCACAATCATCCAGAGCGAATGAATGTTGATGAAGATGGTCGTATTATGGGCCACGGATCCAGACAACACATTTGCACCAATAATGCTTATTTTCGAAAAAAAGCCGCGATTATTACAGAGGAAATTGCAAAAGCAGTAGGAAGCCTGCCAGGTGTCATTGGATGGCAAATAGATAATGAGTTTAAATGTCATGTTAGTGAATGCATGTGTGGAACATGTAAAACATTGTGGCATGAATGGCTGGAAGATCGATATGGAACGATTGAGCAATTGAATGAAGCTTGGGGAACGCATATTTGGAGTCAATATTATCATCGATTTGACCAAATTCCCCAGCCTGTTTCAACACCATTTCTTCATAATTCATCGTTAAAAACAATGTATCAACTCTTTTCATATGAAAAAATTGCAGAATTTTCTGATGAACAAGCAGAAATTATTCGTAATTATTCTAAAGCACCAATCACACATAATAGTACAACATTTTTTCATGTGAATAATGAGAGGCTATACGAAAACCTTGACTATGCTTCCTTTGATACGTATGCAGAAAGAAACAATTATGCTTCCTATTTATTCAACTGTGATTTATGGAGAAATTTTAAATCAGGAAGAGACTTTTGGATTATGGAAACTAGTCCATCATATAGTGCTTCACTTGAAAGCTATGCAGCTCCGCATCCGAATGGTTATCTAAAAGCAGAGGCTGTTGCAACTTATGCCTTAGGAGGAGAAGCTTTTTGCTATTGGCTTTGGAGACAGCAGCGTACAGGCTGTGAACAACCACATGGATCAGTTATTAGTGCGTGGGGAAAACCTACTGTTGGTTTTCAAAATGTGAAGGATGTAGAAACAGCAAGAAAAGAAATTGAGTCTATTATTCTTTCTACTAGACCATTACAAGCAGAAGTAGCGATAACTTATTCGGATACTGCCAAGGCATTTTTAAAAACAGAGCCACATCAAGGTTTAGATTATCGATCTCTTATCATTGAATTTTACGAGAGAATTTTATCAACTGGCTGTCATCGTGATTTAATTCCAGAAAGCGCAAATCTACAAGACTATAAATTATTGTTTACACCCTTTATTCACTATTTATCACCTGACTATATGAAAAAAGCCAAGAAATTTGTTGAAGATGGCGGAGTCTGGATTGTTGGTCCACTTACCGGTGGAAGAACAGCTCATCATACAGTCCATACAGATGCAGCATTAGGAGAATTAGATGAATTTGCTGGTGTTGAAACACTGTTTACATATCCAATGGATGGTACGGAAACACTGGGAGAATTTATGGATACAATTGCACATTTAAGCTTATGGAGTTCTGTTTTCCAACCAAAAGAAGGAAAGGCAGTAGGCATGATTAAGAAAGGAATCTCAGCAGGTAAAGCGTTTATAACCGAACACAAGCATGGAAAAGGAAAGGTTGTCATGCTAGGTTCTTTGCCAAAAGGTGAACTGGGTGACACCTTACTTAAGAAATGTATAAATCATTTTGCAGAAGAAGCAAATGTGTTGCAGAAAACAGATGTATCCAAAGGAACGATTGTTGCACCTAGGGGTAAAAACGGTGAAACTGTTTGGGTAATTGTTAATATGGATGGAATGGGTGGTACTGTAACTTTACCATATGATGGAGTTGATAGCTTTACAGGGGAAGTAATACTGAAGGGAAAATGTAAGGTCGGACCTTTTCAACATAAAGTAATAACATTTCAAAATACTAATGAGAGAATGAAGGAGAACAACCATCATGAAAAATTTACAGTCAGTTAAAATTGCCTATATAGGTGGAGGATCAAAGGGCTGGGCAAGAAGTTTAATGAACGATCTAGCTTTAGTAAGTAGAATTTCAGGTACTGTGGCTTTATATGATATTAACTACGAAGCAGCTGTTCAAAATGCACAAATAGGAAATCGAATTTCTCAATTAGAAGAAGCTAAGAGCAACTGGAATTATGAAGCTGTTTCATCAATGGAAGAAGCATTATCGGAAAGTGATTTTGTCATCATTTCTATTTTACCTGGTTCTTTTGAAGAAATGGCATCAGATGTCCATACACCTGAAAAATATGGAGTCTATCAATCTGTCGGTGATACAGTAGGCCCGGGAGGTTTGTTAAGAGCACTTCGAACGATTCCAATGTATGTGAAAATAGCGGAATCAATTAAGCGATATGCACCAAATGCATGGGTGATTAACTATACGAATCCAATGTCACTTTGTACTCGTACCTTATACGAAGTATTTCCTGATATTAAAGCATTCGGGTGCTGTCATGAAGTATTTGAAACACAGCAGTTACTAGCAGAGGTCGTGAGCGAATACCTAAATGAAGATGTTCCATCAAGGTCTGATATCAAAGTCAATGTACTTGGTATCAATCATTTTACATGGATCAATAAAGCAAGCTACCAAAATATTAATCTAATGCCATACTATAAGCAATTTGTTGAAAAATATGCTGAAACAGGTTTCGAAAAAGTAGTGGGTGAATGGAAAAAAAGTGTATTTTCTTCGTGCAATCGTGTAAAGTTTGATCTATTTAAACAGTATGGACTAATAGCAGCTGCTGGTGATCGCCATTTAGCAGAGTTTATGCCACCAATTTATTTGAAAGATCCAGAAACTGTTTCATCGTGGAAGTTTCATTTGACAACGGTTGATTTTCGGAAGGAAAATTTAAATCAAAAAATTAGTGATAATGAAGCATTAGTAGAAAAAAACAAGAAACTTGAGCTTAAATCTTCAGGTGAAGAAGGCGTAAAAATTATATTAGCTCTTTTAGGTGTCGAGGATTTCGTCACAAATGTGAATTATCCTAATAAAGGTCAAATCGAAGGATTACCTTTAGGAGCCATTGTAGAAACCAATGCATTATTCAGACAAGACTCTGTACAACCAGTGTTTTCAGGAAAGCTTCCAGTGGATATTCAGAATATGGTTCATAGACATATTTTAAATCAAGAATCAATCTTAAAAGCAGCCCTAACTATGGATAAGCAGCTAGCATTCAATACTTTTATGAATGAACCATTATTGTCAATTAGTCGAGAGCAAGCTGAATCATTGTTTGATGAAATGCTTAGAAACACGAAGGAATATTTGCCTGGTTGGGCAATCTAATCTATTAAAATAATAAAAGACAAAGCTTCTTAATAGGGAGCCAAATGAAGGCCCTGTCTCCTATAAGAGACGGGCTTTTTTATACTGTCAGAATTTATTTTCTAATCTTTATTTCAATTTTTGGTCAGAGACTTAATAAAAATAATAACTAGAAAATTAAATACTGTGGTTAACAATGACTAAAACTGTTACTCTAAAAATAGTTTTATAGAAGAGAAAAGGGCTCTATAAATGTACGAACATATTGTTACATTTAAATTTAACGAAAATATCACACCTGAAAAAGAACAAGATCTACTTAACCAACTTCTAGCATTTAAGAGGAAAATTCCCGGAATAGTAGAACTTACTACAGGCTTTAACGTGACAGAAGAAATTGAACAAATACAAGGATATACCTTAGGATTACGTGTTACCTTTGAGAATAAGCAAGCGCTTGATGATTATTTACCACATCCAATTCACCAAGAATTTGTATCCTCTTTGTCTGGAGTAATAGACAATGTCATTGTAGTAGATTATGAAATTTAAGAAAACATAATAAAATAACATACGATATTAAAAATTCCCCTCGTTAAACGAATCGAGGGGAATTTTTAATATAGATCATTTATTTTGTAATTGCGGTATTTTAAGACCTAACCTTTAAATTTTCATTCCTGCATTTACAAGGTTTCACTTCTCTACTTAAACCATCCTTTTTCCTTCGACTGCGTAATCGCCTCAATCCGATTCTTCACATCAAGCTTTTCTAAAATCGTTGAAATATAGTTTCGGACAGTTCCAGTTTTAAGACTAAGCTGATCAGCGATTTCTTTTGTATTCATTCCATCGGCAACGAGCTCTAAAACTTCCTTTTCACGCTCGGTTAGAGGGTTTTCTTCACTATAAACATCGTCCATAAGTTCTGGTGCATAGATTCGTCTCCCTGACATGATGCTACGGATAGAACTGGCCAACTCTTCACTAGGACTGTCTTTCAATAGATAGCCACCGACACCAGCTTTTAAAGCTCGTTGAAAATAACCTGAACGGGAGAACGTTGTTAAAATGATAACTTTACAGCCTTCCCCCTTTAGTTTTTCGGCTGCTTCGAGTCCGGTCATTCCAGGCATTTCAATATCCATGATGCATACATCCGGTTGGTATTGTTTCACAAGAGTGAGGGCTTCATTTCCATTACTAGCTTTACCAACGACTTCCATATCGTCTTCTAAATTGAGTAGTGAACCTAAGGCGCCCAAAAGCATTTGCTGATCTTCAGCAATGACAATTCGAATCATAAACGCTCCTCCTTATCTGTCTGCTTTATGACATTCGGTACTTTTATTAGTAACGTTGTACCTTTCTGTGAAATAATGTCCAGGCTCCCGTTAACAAATTCTAGACGTTCTTTCATTCCATTCAGTCCGTTACCTTTAGTAAAGTTATCGTTCGTCACACTGCCAATTCCGTCATCACGTACAATAATTTCGATCTCGTTTTGCGACTGTTTGATGGAGATAGTACAAGTAGAGGCTCCACTGTGTCTTACAACATTGGTCACAGCTTCTTTCAAACACATGCTGAGAATATTCTCAGTTAGCAAGGGAACATTCGTTAATGTGAACTCTTCGTCACACACGAAGTTAATTTGAGCTGCTTTGAGTATTTGTTTAACGTGGATCATTTCCTCTTTCAATCGTATGCCTCGCATTTGCGAGACCATCTTTCTTACTTCATTCAATGCAGTTCTAGCTGTCTGCTGAACGTCTTTCATTTCTTCACGGGCTTGTTCGGGGTCTTTGTAAATTAATTTTCTCGATAAATCACTCTTTAATCCAATCATGGAAAGTTTTTGCCCCAATGTATCATGGAGGTCACGGGCTATACGCTGTCGTTCCTCCAGTTTTACTAGTTCGGAAATCCGTTTGTTGGCATCTTCTAGTTTTTCTTGTAGCTGGCCCCGCTCTTTCCGATTAATAATACTAAATGGGAGAAGGATCACACTAATACAACTAATAACAACAAATGGTAAATGCTTTAAGAGCAATTCTTCGTGCAAGACGATGCTGAAGTTTAACGAGACAATTGTGCTCACCAAGTGGATAATATACAATGTGAAAAAAGCAAATCGGTCATTTATATTACCGATAAAGTAGGCAATATAAAAAGCAAAATAAAAATAGTTAAAAAGATACGTCGATGTAAAAGAAATGCCGATTAGGACGCATGTCCACAAGTAAACGGACCACCCTTTCGAAATAAAAGCAAACCGAAATGTGATAAAAAATAAGATTGTCAGGATGATACCAACTATTATTTCGATCGTTGAGGATGATTGGAAAATAAAATAAAATGGTAAAATGCTTAGAAACGCCCAAATATATGGAGAAATCCCATTACTTTTTTGGAATATCGCATACCTTTTTTTCATGATCGAACCCTCTTTTTTAGTTTATGATACGTATACTCCATGATATCTTATCATAATGAAATAGTTAATTTCTTTAAGGATACTCCGTCACAGAACATGAACAATCAAAATAAAAACTCAATGAATAGGTTGTTACACTTTCTATTCATTTTTAAATTGTATTGTTATTTCGTATTTTTGATAAATAATTATACCCTACAAATCGTTTGTTTTGAGCATCCCATAAGCGGAATTTAAGTGATTTTAAACTTGTGGATAAGGTGATAGTAGGCACGTTTTGCAAAGGTTGTGTATTTTTGTGCGCTTCCTCAAGTTTATAATTCGGTACCCTAGGACTTAAATGATGGACATGGTGGAAGCCGATATTTCCTGATAGCCATTGTAGGATTTTCGGAAGTTTATAGAATGAACTTCCTTCCACGGCAGCTTTCACGTAATCCCAGTCTTCATTTTCTTCAAAATAGGAATCCTCAAATGTATGCTGCACATAAAAGAGCCAGATACCGAGAGAACCTGAAATTAGAAAGATTGGACCTTGTACTAAAAGGAATGACTCGGTTCCTAGTGTCCAACATAGGAATCCAACCAAAACAACGATTGCAAGATTCGTAATATACGTGTTAATACGTTCCTTCTTTCTAGCACCTTTTTTGTTAAATCGATTCTTTATAAGGAATTCGTAAACTGGACCTAAGCCAAACATAACGAACGGATTTCGATAAATGCGATAAGCTATTTTACGTAAAAGAGGCGCTGATAAATATTCATCTACCGTTAACACCCATATATCCCCTGTACCACGCTTATCTAAGTTACTGCTAGTTGCGTGATGAATCGAATGATCATGTTGCCATTGGCTGTAAGGGAATAACGTTAAAATACCTGTGATCGTTCCAAGAATTTTATTTGCCGTTCTATTTTTAAAGAAAGAGTAATGACAACAATCATGAAAAATGATGAAAATCCTTGTCAAAAATCCAGCAGCAATCACTGTCAATCCTAAAGTAAGGAAATAAGAAATGGACAAACTCTGATAGGCAAGGATCCATAGTATAATAAACGGTCCTATCGTGTTTATGAGCTGCATTACACTGTCCTTTGTATTTGATTTTTCATAAGGAGTAACTTGCTTCTTCAAACTTTTTTGTAATTGTTGGGTCATTTTTTTTTAATTCCCTTCCTCAGTTGTTACTTCATATTATAAAGATAATAATATTTCTTTTGCAGACATATGTGTCATGTACAAGGTATGACAAATGTCATTTGTAGGTAGGAAGGGTAAAGGTAACTTACCGTTAAAGAGTTGAAATAAGGGAATCTAATTAAGACTATCGTGTACAATCTATCCTGCTATTAATTATTTTTTAATATTGAACATTACATAGTCAGAATTTACGTTTACTACTTTTCATGTTTAGGAGAGAATACCATGTTATTTCGAAAGTCGTTTTGTGTTTTCTTACTTCTAATTGTAAGCGGGTGCAATTTCAGCCCCAAAACATCTGAGTATGAAGTCATCTACAACGGACAAAAGGATCCCTCTAATGCAGAAATAATTTGTTGCACCTGCTTATAAATAGAAGAAGTAACACTTTTTGACTGTTGATTCGCCATGTTTTTCACAAGATCTACATGAAAAACTTTATTCCCACCTTTGATGATTCGATATTGCAATAGCGACAATAGCTGGTCCTTTATATTGGTTAATAAAGCCATGTTTGGAATCGCTCCAAGCTCTGGTGATATGAGATTCACATTTGGATCGCCTTTTCTGATAGACGGATTTGATTTTGTAACAATCGCGATGGGTCTTTTTGGTCTATCTGAAATCTTATTAGGTCTTGAACAACAGATGAAAAAGCCTGAAAAGCCACCAGTGGTGAAAGGTTTACTACCAAGTCGAGAGGAAGTTCGTCCCTCTATTATGTCGATAGGGAGAGGAACAGTTTTAGGCTTTTTCTTGGGTCTAATTCCTGGTATAAGTTCTGTTGTTCCGTCGTTGTTATCGTATTCAATGGAGAAAAGATTAGCTAAAGACCCCTCACGTTTTGGTAAAGGAGCGATTGAGGGTGTTGCAGGACCGGAAACAGCAAATAACTCATTTACAGCTGGTGCGTTAATTCCTTTATTCTTATTAGGTATTCCTAGTTCAGCAACAATGGCCGTATTACTTGGAGCATTTGTTTTACATGGTTTACAACCAGGTCCAACGTTATTTGTTAACCATGCCGACTTTGTTTGGGCTGTTATAGCAAGTATGTTTATTGGGAATCTTCTTCTACTATTCATGAATTTACCTATGGCTAAATTCTGGGCGAAAATTGCAAGTGTTCCATTCAAAATGCTTTTCCCTATTATCATAGCAGTTTCTATTGTTGGTACATATTCAATCAGTAATAGTCTTTGGGATGTTGGTGGCTTACTGTATTTGGTTTATTAGGTTATTTTTAAAAAAAGGCAGAGATTCCAGTTGCCCCAATTGCATTAGTATTTATTTTAGGAAAAATGATGGAAGAATCATTACTTCAGACATTGGGATTGTATAAAGGTAATTTCTTAGAAATATTCACACGTCCTATCTCAGGAACGTTAATGGTCCTTTCATTTCTAGCAATAGCTCTCAGTATTTTTGCTGGATTTAAAGATAAAAAGAATCACTTAGAGGATGTTGAAGTATAAAATGTGATGAACATATAGACATTTGCCCATAACCAAAGTATAATGAATATTATCATAAAGTACGAAACAAAAGTAACTTCCACCGTAAAGGGGAGTAGCGTCAGGTTTATCCTGAAACAAAGTCGTCATCACATGAACAATTGTTCATCGGCTTTGTTGGCATATCAAGTGCTCAGCGAGACCTTTGCCACTATGGCAAAGGTCTCTTTATTTTCGTTTAGAAAAATATTAAATGCTTGTACTGTGGGATGAATAACTATTTTTGAATCTTTAAGAATTTGAAAGTAGTAAAATATAATTTTTTACAGGAGGTACACAAATGGAAATGGAATTTCTCACTGCACTTTTGTCTATTATAGTGATTGATTTGGTTTTAGCTGGAGATAATGCCATCTTAATCGGGCTTGCGGCAAGAAACCTGCCAAAGCATCAGCAAAAGAAAGTTATTTTATGGGGGTCATTAGGAGCTATTGTGATTCGAATCATCGCAACATTAGCGGTTGTTTGGCTATTAGAAATCCCTGGTCTTCATTTAGTTGGTGGTCTTCTATTAGTTATCATTGCTTACAAATTGCTTGTTGATGACAATGATCACAGTGATGTGAAAGCGGGAGATAACTTTTTAGCAGCTATTCGTACCGTTATAATCGCGGACGCATTAATGGGTCTTGATAATGTTTTAGCTGTTGCAGGTGCTTCTCATGGAAATATACTTCTAGTCGTTCTTGGATTACTAATCTCTATTCCAGTTGTTATGTGGGGGAGCACAATCATTTTAAAATGGATTGACCGTTACCCAATAATTGTTACAATTGGTTCAGCGATACTAGCTTGGACAGCATCAAAAATGATCGTAGGAGAACATTTCTTAAGCGGATTTTTTGCTAATGGCTTTGTGAAATATGGCTTTGAGATCGTAGTTGTAGCTGGTGTCATAGGAATAGCAAAATATAAGCAAACTAAAGTTGCCAAATTTAATGCAGAGAAAAGTGATGAGGATGCAGTATTGTTGAAAGCTGGATCTAATTAAGCTTAGTTGAAGAAAAAGAGACGCTCACCCCATTTTCTAATAAACGGGTTGAACGTCTTTTTTATTATCCTGTTCATTTTACTTAAGTGCTGGTTCATTGGTTTTAGGTCCACATATTAAAGTTGTTGAACACATGAATAGTTCTTTGTTACTTAAGATAGAAGTCTCGTTATGTCCAAGTTGATCGTTTCTTGCATCAGAAATACTAATGGTATGATCAGTCTTTTATATAGGCTCTTTTCTAAAAGATTGTTGCTTTTAGACTTATAAAAATCGGCTTTTGGATTTTTATCGTAGAAACTATAAGCAATTTCAAGAGAGTACCACTTAGTAAATAAAGCGAAAAGAGCACGAAGATAGGCTATATCCGTAAAGTATAGTTATTTACGAAAAGCAACAATCTTTGCGAAAACAGCCTTTATATAAAAAGCTCTGACGTTAAACTGCCGCCAGAGCCTCTTTATTTTCTATTTTGTTTAGAGATAGTTGGTGAAGTGTTATTTCAGGACGACTTCCAATCCTAATGTTAAGAGATGTTTGTCCTAATCCTTCACTTATATAAAAAGGTTTTTCATCATAATGCTGCAGGCCTTTAATCATATTCATTTGCATCATTGTACGTCCGAGTTTCGCGAGATGATAAGGTTTAGGCCAGTGAATTTGTCCGCCATGGAAGTGGCCTGAAAGAAGATAATCATAATGGAAGTCTTTCATGTTGAGAACGATGTTAGGGTCATGGGTTAAAACTAAGTCATATCCTTCTTTTAGATTGAAAAATGACTTCTGCAGGTCGCTTTTTTTTGTGTGAAAGTCATCAACCCCGATAATATTAACACGTTTTCCTTCGAAAAGAATGGCCTCATTTTCATTTTGGAGTGTTTTACATCCATGGATTTCCAAAGTTTCCCTTAGCATTTCAAAGTCCTTCTGATTTAATTTGTAATCGTGATTTCCAAAAACTACATATATCCCAAGTGGTGCATTTAGGCGATTTAAAACGTTTAAATAAGGAATAAGTTTAGGAATAGTACGTTTTCTATCTAGGTAATCGCCTGTAAGAGTAATTAAATCAATTTTCTCGCCCGCCAACTTATTGTAAAGTTGTTCGGGTGAAATAGAAATATTCTCGAGATGCATATCTGAGATTTGCAAAATATTTAAAAGAGGACCATGTTGATCATTAGAGTCTATAGTAGATAAATTAACTTTATTTAAAACAACTTTTTGAGTATTTTTATATGCCTTATAGAAAAAGAGCATAGTAATGATGAATGGCATAACCAAGAAAAGTATTTTCATTATATCTCCTCCCCTCCACACATTATAGAGGAACCGAGATCGGATTATTAGAGGTAATTAATGGGGATTCTTAAGTGGAGATTCGATATACTTATTAGCTTTTGTATTTTTTTATTAGAACTCTCTAATACTACATGTATTATGTGAGATATCAGTAATTTACATTGATCGGGATAAGGAATTAATGGCATCAAAGAAGGAGCTAACCATGTGATCAGCCCTCGTTATCAATACTGGTTTAATATACCCGAATGTTAAATTATCTGTATGAATTTAAAGGAGAGAAGAATGTATAAAACCGGAAGCTATCTCTGCTCGAAAATAAGATGCAGCAAGGCAACAAGGTAAGAAAAAAATTTATAGTGAGGCTGTAAAATACAGTTCATTATAAAAAAAGCATTTTTTAAACCTTTTTAGTACATTGCATCGGAAATTTTCCTTAGTGAAGTAATTTAGATAATTCTCTTCACCTCGAATGTAATCCCCCTTATCATTATACTTCATGAACCAATTGCTAATCGGGGATTTTTCATAAAAACAAGGTTCAATTACAACAATTCTGCCTTCCGGTTTTAAGATTCTTTTGAATTCCTTTACATAACATTGGATTATTTCTGGAGGAATATGGTGCAGTACAGCGATGATTAAAATAAAATCAAAACTATTGTCCTCTGCAGGAAGTTCATTCCCCATAAAAGCTTCAAATCGGTATTGGGCATACATACGTTTTGCAAAGTTGATCCTGTGCGAATCTGGGTCAATCCCAAAGTAATGAGCAGGTGAACATAAGGTACAGTTAGCTCCGGTACCCGCTCCAAAATCCAATACTTTTTTATCTGTAAAATCAAAGTGATGTTGAATATTTTTTTGAATATATAATTTTGTTGTCCATTTTGGTCGAATAAATGAGTGATAAATTCTAGGTGATAATTGCAATTAGAAGCACCTGCACTTTTTAAATTTTATTTTTTTTTAACCGACTATAGTTTTCATCAATTTCGGTTTTATTATGTTCTTAAATAAATAAGGTAATACACTGTGAGCGTAAGGAAAGGATTGGAGAAATAAGGATGGAGTTATGGATTTGAAAAAGTCATCATTTTAATTACCAAGGACAGGGAATAGCACAAGAAGCAATAACTTTAGTAGAGAAAATGTTTAATCAAGCAAATACTTAGGAATTAACTACAATTTTAGAGGAAGAACGTAATGGTTATTTATACGAAAAAATGGGCTATACAAAGACAGGTTTAAGAAAGAAGTAAAATGGAATATAGAACTCTTGTTTTTATAAAAGGTTTGTTAATTTTTTTGTCTCATCTTCTTCGCTGCAAAAGCAAGGTTTTCTTCATGACATTGGTCATTCCTGGTATCACGATGGAAAGTGGGACTATGAATGATATAAACAGAATGATATTCATGCGTTCAAAGGAGCCGAACGAGCTCATAAATTATTAATTCGTTTTGGAGAAAACCCCATCAAAGCTAAAGAAATCGCACGCACCATTTTAGTTCATACGGACTCTTTTTTACCTAGAGAGATGTCATTCGAACGCCTCTGCAGACTTTATTAATATGGGTGGATGAAAAAGATAAAGAAGAAGCGGTTTTCATCACTCCCGCACTCTCAGTAAAGAACGGGTATTGAAAAGATTGGAAAGGCTAGACCAGAGGATTGATAATTACCATCAAGAATAAGACGGTATGTATTTCTTCAAAAAGTGATACTGCCCTTTTTTATTGAACTGGGAGGTTAGTTCAATAACCCCCCAGAATGGTAATTACTTAATAAGGATATTCTAATAAGAAAAAGGAAAAATACTTATTATGATTGGACTTATTATCGCAATTATCATTTTTAATATCCTTGCTTTCAAAACCAATAAGAATTTATCGGGAAAACAAATTGCTCATATATGGTGTTTTACAACTGCATTTCAAATGACTTTTGATGCATACGTAGATGTGAAATATCATGCATACTGGTATTTTACGAAAAATGTGGATTGGGCAGCATTACCAGCTAATACTATGTTACTTCCACCTGTAAATATGATGTTTTTAAATTGGTATCCATTTAAAAGTTCCTTAATTGAGCAAATACGTTATTTTGTCTATTGGGAAGTATGTTTGTTAACCTATGAATCCATCACCCTGTTGCCCGAACCTTGGGGATATTTTCATTATGGATGGTGGAATTTAGGGTTTTCAGCAATTGTCAATCCTATTCTGCTTCTTACTTTATTGGCTTATTATAAGAAGTTCGCAAATTAGAATAGATTACTTATTCAACTTAAACCAACTAATATATTGTCAATATTTTTCTGTTATATTCTTTAAAAAATTTTGGAAATTGCAGCCATGAAAGAATACGCTATGGGAGTTGGACCAAACCATACATATTTAAACAAAGATTATGTACAAAAGGTTGTAAACAGCGGACTCGAAATACATCCATATACCGTAAATGACAAGGAAACGATGAATAAGCTGATTGACTGGGGTGTTACAGGAATGTTTACTAACTTTCCAGACAGGCTTCATGAGGTGAAGAAAGGCAAGTAGGCACGAACAAAGCAGATTTATAAAGGCCTGGAAGAAGAATATAAAAAGTCTCCAAAGACTGACCTATTCTTATTTTAGAAGAAAAAAATATATCTATAAACGAATTGACCAACATTAAATACATTTTCAGTGCTGTGTGTTGCAAGTGAGAATGTAGACTATTTATCTAACTTTAAACAATAAAAACTCAAGCTGAAATCCGCTTGGGTTTTATATGTTTTCTTGGAATAAACGATTATCAACAAATTCCAAAGCTGAAAAACTTTGTATTTACCATAAATAAAGAAGCTGAAATTTATTTTAGGCTTCTTTTCTTTTCCTTGAACAAAACAAGTTCTTACACTACAATATGTAATGGTAGGTGAAAAAAATGAATATAAACAATTTCCGTTTTGATAAAGTAGGATTAAATCGGTTTTTTGGTCCTTTAGAATCTAAAATCATGGACATTCTTTGGGAAGGTTCTGAGAAGAGCATTAAAGAGGTTCAACAGCATTTAGAAAAAGAAAAACCAACTAATTTTAATACAGTTATGACGGTTATGAATCGACTAGTTGAAAAGAAAATACTTGAAAAAAGAGTTGAAGGTAGAACGTCACTCTTTAAGCCTGTTAAAACAAAAGAGGAATTCATTGAAGAGCAGTCTAAGAAGCTAACAGATAATCTGTTAGATGAGTTTGGCGGATTAGTCGTCAACCATATGCTTGATTCCTTGAAAGAAGTAGATCAGAATTTACTCGATCGACTAGAACAAAAAATTAACCAATTAAAAAAAGGAAATAGTAAATAATGTGGAGATATAAATCACTAGCCGTTTTAGCTTTAGGTCTCTTCTTTGCGCTTTTACTGTTTGTGCAAATGGGGATGTACCTTATTAATCATTTATTTGGCACAATGATTTCCTTAAATATCTTCCAACTTTGTATTAGTTTATTTAAGGGAAATACCTTTGCATACCATGCTGTTTTATTAGTTGTAAATACATTTATTGCATATACAATCTTTATGATCTGTAAAAAAGTAGCACAACAAATTCTCGAATTAATCAAAGTAAAGAAAAAAATTGCTCTCCTAAAAAATACTCAACTAACTGAGAATGTAAATCGAAAATTTAAACGTAAGAAACTGGATATTAGTGTTATAGATAGTATCGAGCCGGTAGCGATTACCTTTGGATTCTTTCGACCAACTATCGTACTATCTACAGCTTTAATTACGATGCTAGATCATGAAGAGTTAGAAGCTGTTGTTTTCCATGAAACGGCTCATCAAAAGTACTATGATCCTCTCAAGGTACTTATTTTACAGATCATTTCTGAGACCATGTGGTATATTCCTCTTACGAAATGGTCTTATCAAAATTATAAAATTATGATTGAACTTGTTGCCGATGAATATGCAATTAATAGAATGGGTTCAGAACTGGGGCTTGGTAGTGCACTACTTAAACTAATCAAGACTCGTTTAAGCGGAAGCACCACTCCTGCTCTTGTCCCTTTTGCCGATGGAACGGTAGACTATCGAATAAAGCAATTAATTGACCCAGAGCCATCTATACCTGTGAAAATCCAGGCAAAATCAATCTTTATTTCGATTAACATGATCTTGATCTTAATGGTTTTAATGGTCATTGTTTGATCTGATCAGCTTAGACGTTTACTAGATTTTAGATTGTTAATTCTTGACCAATAAGTATATATGCACTACAATGTGTAGTGTATATATACATGAAGTAAGAAAGAGAGTCTTTTTTTTTGCTGAATCACACTACATATTGTAGTGTATGAAATTCTTGTTCTCAACTATAAATGAAGGGAGAAAAACAAAATGAAATCTTTTGAGGTAGGTACACTTATTTTACGTGTTTTTTTAGGTTTATCATTTGTCATTCATGGTTTAGCGAAGTTCCAAGGTGAGATTGGAAACACTGCAGGTTGGTTTGATAGTATTGGCATTCCAGGGTTTATGGCTTACATAGTTGCTGGGATTGAGTTAGTTGGAGGGGGACTGTTAATTTTAGGTTTAGGCACACGTTATATATCTGCGCTGCTTTTTGTGATTATGATTGCTGCGACGATAAAAGTGAAATTATCTGCAGGGTTTATGGGAAATGGTCAAGGCGCTGGTTATGAATTAGATTTAGCTTTTGCAGTGATTGCTTTATTCCTATTTCTAAACTGGAAGTCACCATTATCTCTTGATGCAAAGCTAGTAAATAAGGAAGCCGCCTAAGTTCTAGTTCAGCAACGAACAAATGACAAGAAGGTGTAAACATGTCGAAAGCAAAGAAAAGTAAGAAACAATCGAAAAAGCAATCTCCAAAGATAATTTTCTGGATCGTAGGCTTACTTGCGATTTGTATGGGAGGTTTACTTTTTTTATCAAATACGACAATAAAAGTGGAAGCAATTGATTACAAAGAACAACCTTTTCAAGGCGAGGAATCAGCACCAGTTCAAATCGTTGAATTTGGTGATTATAAATGCCCGATTTGTAAAAAATTTAATGAGTCATTTTTACCACAGATCCAAAAGGATTTTATTGATACTGGGAAAGCTAAATTTTATTTTATGAATTACTCGTTTATCAACGTTGATTCAATTCGGTCGGCGAAGTTTGGAGAGGCTGTATATAAGGAACTTGGAAATGAAACCTTTTGGGAATTCCACGAACTTCTGTTTAACAAACAGCCTAACGATTTAAAATATGAAAGAATAGATGTTTTTACGGAAGAAGTTCTTGAAGATACATTAAAAGAAATTGTTTCTGAAGAGGAAGCTCAAAAAGTAGTAGAATCATTTCAAAGTAACGAGTCTGAATCTGCTTGGGATATTGATATGAAAGAAGCTAACAAATTAGAAATAACCGGCACACCAACTATTTATGTGAACGGGAAAAAATTCGATGGTAATAGCTATGATGATTTTAAAGAAATGGTTGAAGACGCAGCAAAAGGGGAGTAGTGCACACCATGAATAAACCCTTGTTATTCTCGTGGATTTCTTCTCTTATAGCGACATTGGGAAGTCTTTATTTTAGCGAAGTTTTACATTATACACCCTGCACGCTTTGCTGGTATCAACGAATTCTTATGTATCCATTAACACTCATACTAGGAATCGCTTTTTATCAAGGCGATCGTAACGTTTATAAATATGTATTACCGATATCAATTGTTGGGATCTTCATTTCAGCCTACCATTATTCCTTGCAGAAAATACCGTTTCTGCAAAAGTTTGAGATGTGTACTAGTGGTGTCCCATGCTCAGGTGAGTATATCAATTTATTAGGGTTTATCACGATTCCGTTTTTAGCTTTATTAGCATTTAGTTTGATTACAATGATGACACTGGTTCTTCGGAAAGGTTAATGTAGCTAAATAAAGATTAGTTTAATTAATATAGAATACTAAAGAAGGAATCTTAATGATTCCTTTTTTAGTATTCTATATAGAAAAAGGAAGCGCGAGAGGATTCGCACTTCCTGAAATTAATGTTGGGGATTAGTTGAGGATGTTACTAAAGACCTTAGTATACAAATGCTGCACCTACAATGATTAATAGGATAAACAATACGACGATCAAAGCGAAGCTATTACCTTTATCGTAGCCCATAGAGTTCACCACCTTTATTACGTAATAATGTATCATATGAACATGATGCTGGTTTTGAAAGGTACATGCATGGAATTAAAAAAAATAGGCGGATTTTTTTGTTTAAAAGGTATTCAATGAAGTTTTCTAGAATGAATTCTAAGCAGTGAAAATAAAGGTGGTGCAAAAAATGAAGGTATTAATAGCAATTGATTCATTTAAAGGAAGCATTTCTTCAATAGATGGGAGTAAAGCCATTTCTTTAGGAATAAAAGATATTTACCAAGATGCAGAGATTGTGACACTTCCATTGGCAGATGGTGGTGAAGGTACTGTTGAAGCATTGGTTCAAGCAACGTCAGGAAGATTGCTAAAAATAGGAGTAACCGGACCAATAAACGAAAAAGTAGATGCTGTGTATGGCATTTTGGGTGATGGAAAAACAGCAGTAATTGAAGTGGCAGCAGCATGCGGTTTACCACTTGTTCCTTTTACCAAACGCAATCCTCTCATTACGACTACATATGGCGTCGGTGAAATCATTTGTGATGCAATAGAAAATGGGTGTCGCGAATTCATAATAGGTCTTGGCGGAAGTTCCACAAATGATGCAGGTGTAGGAATGCTTCAAGCGTTAGGATTTAGCTTCTTAAACAAGGAAAATGTAGAAGTAGGTTTAGGTGGGCAAGAGTTGAGAAATATTAAAAAAATAAGTGTGGCCAACGTAAATCCTCAGTTGAAAGAGTGTACGTTCCGGATAGCTTGTGATGTGAACAATCCTCTTTATGGACCATCTGGAGCTACACATGTGTTTGGACCTCAAAAAGGAGCAACGGCCGAAATGATCACTAAGCTTGATTTAGGACTTGAAAACTTTGCGTATGTTGTTCAAAAAGAGCTAGATAAAGATATTCAGGCTATTAATGGGGCTGGAGCTGCTGGTGGATTAGGAGCTGCATTTGCTGGTTTCTTACATGCTAATCTTCAATCGGGAATCGAGCTAGTTTTAGAAATTATTAGAATGGCAGAAAACATTCAAGGTGTTGATTTTGTTATTACAGGAGAAGGGAAATTAGACGGACAAACTTCAATGGGGAAGGCTCCTTTGGGTGTAGCACAATTGGCACAAAAGCATCAAATCCCTGTCATCGCGCTAGCAGGTGGTATTTCAGAAGAAACATCAACATTAAACAAAATGGGCATAACTTCTTACTTTTCAATTTTGAACGGACCAATGTCGCTTGAACAAGCAATGGATCCCCAAATCGCCTTTGACAATTTAAGAGGTACTGTCAATCAGTTGTTTCGATTGATTAAAGCAGTGCGTTAAATAACAGGAGGAGGCTGACACGATGCTTTTGAGTCAGCCTCTGCCTTTTTAAATGATTATGATAATAAAATGTAAGATGTTAATTCGTCTACTATATTAGCAAGTGTTAATCGTTAGGGGAAATCTATGCGACTTTCACTCAAGGTGAAGAAATGCTTGGAAAAGTGTTCGAAAACGTAGGATTGAATAAATCAAGCTTAAAAACAGAAGTGAATAGCTAATAGTTCATGATCAAATTTAATTTTAAAAAAACCAGTTACGATGTATAGTCGGACTGGTTTTTTGGTTCTAGAACTGTGGATAAACGCACGCATCCAGCTCCAACTGGAAAAGTTGAAAAGTATACAGCAATCACTATGTATCGTACGAAATTTTGCGATTTTATTATAGTATTAAATAAAGTTATTAATGTCAAATAATTGGAAAAAAGAGCCTCTTTAGACTCTTTCATTATATGATTCATTGGTTTCCTAGTGAAGTCCTTTAATATTGGCTGTTTTCGCAAAGATTGTTGCTTTTCGTAAATAACTATACTTTACGGATATAGCCTATCTTCGTGCTCTTTTCGTTTATTTACTTAGTGGTACTCTCTTGAAATTTTATAGTTTCTACGGATAAAAATCCAAAAGCCGATTTTTATAATTCTAAAAGCAACAAACTTTTAGAAAAGAGCCTTAATATTTTAATCGTTTACAAAAATTAAGAACGCTGAATTCCATTAGTAGAGAAACTTTTAACCATCTTTTGTAAATTTCTATGTCCTTCTCGTAATTTTATCGTTTCTTCTATAATCTTTTGGAAGCCTTCCAAGTCTTTATCAGATGCATTTAATACGGACTTAGGAATGCCTTCTACGATTTGTTGTAAGGTCATATCGTCTCTCACGAACAACGACCACCTTTCCTCTTATTTGATGGACTGCTTTTTTGTCCTCTTTAATATTTTTCGTTAGAGATGATGTTTTCCTGCATGTAGCACACAAAATTTATCTACATTTATCATCAGATTCTATGAAGAATAGTAAAGAACATTGTTTATTTACCAAATATCGACAGGGAAACCGATAGAAATTCATGTTACGAGGTATTTAGCTCTGAACTATTCATATCCAATTTAAGATAATGATCAATCTCTGAAGTTATGTAAAACAACACAAAACTCAAAAAAAGTATTAATTTTAAGACAAAAAACATACCCCTGATGAAGGGTAGGTAAAGACAAAGGGGACAAAAAATTTCTATGACTACTTTAAAAGAATTTCACCTATATTTTGTTTTCCTATACTTTTTCTAAATTCGCTTGGTGTATGGTTTGTCCATTTTCTATACACCTTTGTAAAATAATTAGAGCTAGCAAAGCCACATCTTTCAGCTATTTCCTGAATGGAAAGGTCTGTTTCAATGAGTAGTTTGCCAGAATGCTTGATTCGTGATCGAATTAAGTATTGCATAGGAGGTTCTCCAACTGTTCCCTGAAATAATCGGATAAGGTGATATTTCGAAACATTAGCTACATTAGCCATTTCTTCCAATCCAATAGGTTTCTCTATACTGTCGTTAATATATTTAATACATCTTTTTACTGGCTCAGGTGTAGTTGATGGCTTAGCTTTTTGTTCAACATAGCGCCTCAATTCCATTAAAAAGCGATAAGCATAAGAAGAATTTAAATAAATGTCTTCGATTTCATCCCTGAACGCCAGATGGTAGATGTCTTCTATATACTGAAGAAGCTGATTTGACGGAGAGATTTCGATTATTCTACCTGACGTTTGCACAAGTTGTTGCCAAACAGGCAAAGTGTTAAATGTTAACGAAATAAAACGATATTCCCAATGAGAGCTATTCGGTGCAAGTTTATATCTATATGGACCAGGAATCTCAATTAAAAATGCCTGGCCAGCTTTTAACAGATGGCTTTCTTTATCAATAATTACTTCGCCTTCTCCTGAAACTGTGTATTGAAATAAACACTGTTTGTCTTTTCGGATGCTGCAATCCAAATCATAATCTCCTTGTACAACCCTCCTTTCGTGGCCGATCGAATTGAGGGTAGGTAGATCATCTTTCCGGTCGATGAAAAAGCGGATATTAATGATATCATGTTTATCTTCTATCATACTGGTAACTCCTTATTTATTTTGGCTTGTTCTAAAATACTTTAATGTCAAAATATTACCCTTTTGTACAAGTATTTACTCTTGTTGTATTGTTAATAAGAGATTATCATAGATTTGTAAAGGCTTTCATAAGAGAATAAACAATTGATAGAATAGCAATAATATCCTATAAATAAATATTTTTATGTAATCCTTTTCATTTTGACAGGAGGAAATAGTGTGTCCATTATATACGAAGAGTCAACTGGAATTTTTCATCTAAAGTCTAAAAACACGAGTTATATCTTCCAAGTAACTGATCATGGCTATCTTTCACATCTTTACTGGGGGAAAAAGATACAGTCTTCAAATTTAGCATATCTTGCTAGGAGTGTTCATAGAGGATTTACGGCAACACCTAATTCAAATGACCAAAGCTTTTCACTCGATACATTAGGGCAAGAATACCCATCATTTGGAACATCGGATTTCCGACATCCAGTCTATCAGGTTCAATTAGAGAATGGTACTACGATCTCTAATTTAAGATTTGACTCTTTTACAATTAAGCAGGGAAAGCCTAATCTACCTGGGTTACCAGCAACTTATGTTGAAAGTAATGATGAAGCAGATACAGTAGAAATTGTTTTACTCGATCAACAAATAGGACTAAAAGTAATTTTATCCTATACAGTCTTTACCAAATTAAATGCTCTAACCCGTTCAGTTCGTTTTGTTAATGAAGGATCTGAAAGTATTAAGCTATTGAAAGCATCAAGTGCCAGCATTGATTTTGCACGGTCAGATTATGAATTCATTCACTTATCAGGCGCACATGAACGTGAAAGATATATTGAAAAACGTCAGCTTGTTGTAGGCAATCAGTCAGTAGAGAGTCGCCGAGGTGCAAGTAGTCACCAACATAATCCTTTTATTGCGTTAACGAGTAAAAATGCGACCGAAGTTTATGGTGATGTTTATGGCTTTAACTTTGTTTACAGTGGAAATTTTCTTGCAGAGGTTGAGGTTGATCACTTTAAAACAACTAGGGTGACAATGGGGATCAATCCATTTGACTTTAGTTGGTTATTAGAACAAGGTGAAGACTTTCAAACACCTGAAGTCGTCATGGTATACTCACCAACCGGATTTGGTGATATGTCAAGGACTTATCATGAGTTATATCGTACACGACTTTGTCGAGGAATTCACAGAGATAAAACAAGACCAATATTAGTGAATAATTGGGAAGCGACTTACTTTAAATTCGATGAAAAAAAAATCACTGAGATCATGGAAGAAGCAAACGAGATTGGTATAGAGTTATTTGTATTAGATGATGGCTGGTTTGGCAGGCGAAATGATGACAAAAGCTCTTTAGGAGATTGGTTTGTTAATAAAGAAAAACTTCCGACTGGTATAGATGGTGTTGCTAAAAAGGCAAATGAATTAGATCTACAGTTTGGTTTATGGTTTGAACCCGAAATGGTATCACCAGATAGTAACCTTTACCGGCAACATCCCGATTGGTGTCTACATGTACCCGGAAGACATCGAACGGAATCAAGAAATCAATTAATTTTAGACTTCTCTCGTCAAGATGTATGCGACGCAATCATTGGGATGATTTCAGACATCCTTTCATCTGCTCCTATTTCATACGTTAAGTGGGATATGAATCGACATATGACTGAAGTAGGTTCAGCTGGTTTACACCCAAAAAGACAGAGAGAGACAGCACATCGATACATGCTAGGTTTGTATCGTGTCATGGAAGAAATCACTTCAGCATTTCCAAATATACTGTTTGAAAGTTGCTCAGGAGGTGGTGGTCGATATGATCCAGGGATGCTTTATTACATGCCACAAGTCTGGACGAGTGATAACACAGATGCTGTTTCACGACTGAAAATCCAATATGGGACAAGCTTAGTTTACCCAATTATTACAATGGGAGCTCATGTTTCAGCCGCACCTAATCATCAAACTGCACGAAACACGTCTCTAAAGATGCGTGGGGACGTAGCGATGTCTGGTAATTTAGGCTATGAGTTAGATTTAACGAAGTTTACGGAAAATGAAAAGGAAATCGTAAAAAAACAAGTACAGGACTATAAGGAAATTAGAGAATTAGTTCAGTTTGGTGATTTTTACAGGTTATTGAATCCATTTGAAGGAAACGAAGCAGCTTGGATGTTTGTATCAAAAGATAAAAAAGATGTGTTTGTAGGATACTACCGAATACTTGGTGAAACTAATATGCCATTAAAAACACTTCCGTTAAAAGGTCTACAATCTGAGTTTAAATATCGTGATGTAGAAACGGGTGATATTTATTATGGAGATGAACTAGTATATGCCGGTTTAAATCTACCTTTAATAAAAGGAGATTATATAAGTTCTACTTGGAGATTTAGCGGGAGATCAGACAATTAATTTTGATATGGGGACTGTCCCCATATCGATTCCCATAACACAATTTAGTTAATAAAAAGGTAGTCCTCAAAAAATCAGAAAACCTTTATTTACAAGGGGTGCCACATTTCTCGCCAAATATAAATGGCATAAGTGCCAAATGGGGGACTGTCCCCAAAAGGTGCAAAAGGTGTTAATCTTTTAAGAGGTGATATCTAATGAATCAACATAGCAAACTCATTACTGAAGCTACAAATTTATTAAAAAACATAAAAGAAAAGGTTTCTGTTGATCCATGGAGACTTCAATATCATGTTGCAGCTCCAGCATACTGGATTAATGATCCAAATGGCTTTTGCTTTTATAAAGGTGAATATCATTTATTTTATCAACATCATCCATATTCACCTAAATGGGGTCCGATGTATTGGGGACACGTAAAAAGCAAGGATCTTGTCTATTGGGAACATCTTCCGATCGCGCTTGCTCCTTCAGAGGAATATGACAAAGATGGGTGTTTCTCTGGTAGTGCAATTGAAAAGGATGGAAAGCTTTATTTAATGTATACAGGTAATGTCTGGACAGGTGAAAATTACGACACTGATTTAAAACAGGTTCAATGTCTAGCAATTAGTGAAGATGGTGTACATTTTGAAAAGGCTAAACAAAATCCTGTAATTGAAGCGGCACCGGAAGGAGATATACATCCTTTTCATTTTCGCGATCCAAAGGTGTGGGAACATGAAGGTGTTTATTATTGTGTGTTAGGTTCTAGAACAAATGAGCATAAAGGACAGGCGCTCCTTTATCGGTCTACTGATTTATATAACTGGGAGTTCCTAAATGTTGCTGCAAAAGGTGAAGGGAATTTAGCTGGGTTCATGTGGGAATGCCCCGACATCTTCTATTTAGATGGATCGCATGTACTAATGATGTCTCCACAAGGTATGAAACCAGAAGGAGATTTATATCATAACCTTCATCAATCTGGCTATGTTTTAGGACAGCTTGATTACGAAACCGGTCTATTAAACCATGGTGAATTCGAATTAATTGATTATGGTTTTGATGTCTATGCTCCCCAGACGATGGTGGATGACCGTGGACGACGAATAATGATTGCCTGGATGGCAATGTGGGAAAGTGATATGCCTGAGCAAGAACAAGATTGGGCAGGTGCAATGACCATTCCACGTGAGCTTACTCTGGTCGATGGTAAGATACTAAGTAGCCCTGTTGCTGAGTTAGAACAGCTTCGGGTAAAGGAAATAACCTATGAAAATATTTGCATTAAAGGCCAAGACAGTCTTGAAGGTGTTTCAGGTGAATGCTTGGAACTTGACGTAACCATTGATAGTAAAACAGCAAGGAATTTTGGTATTAAATTAAGAGTTAGTGAAGAAATCAAAGAAGAAACCGTTTTAGCATATGATAAAGACAAACAATTATTTAGTTTTGATCGTGAAGAGTCAGGAAAGGGACCTGGTGGAGTTCGTAAAACGGATTTACTATTAAAAAATGGTGAGTTGAGGTTGCGTATTTTTGTCGATCATTCATCAGTAGAAATATTTTTAAACAATGGTGAAAAAGTGATGACTGCTAGAATTTACCCTGATCAAAAATCAACTGGAATTCAATTCTTCGCTGATCAAGAAATAGAACTAAAAAGCCTTAAGAAGTGGTCGTTGAAAAAGGCGTTAGATTAATTAAGATAAAATAAGGTTATGACTTAATAAAGAAAGAGCTAGACTTTATTAAGTTTTAAACAATGGTGTGTATTTTGGTACCTAACTTATATTTTGAAAACCCCTTTCCTTCTATTGGAAAGGGGTTTATGATGTTGGTGCTTAATCCAGTGGCATAGAGGATTAAGTGGGAAATATCAAAAGAAGTCAGGATTCCTCCTGACAAACCTGAGTTTAATAGTTTAGATTAATTTACTTACTATTCTTTTAATCTGTTTATTTCACTCTTTCTGCTAGTTAATAAAACAATAAATGGTAATAAAGTCCTTCTGTATATTATATATTTTAAAAAATTTCCTTTTCAATAGTATTTAAAAAAAGAATTTAATGAAGATACTCAAAAATAGATTGACTCTGTACCAAGATACAGGGTTCATAATAAGAAGGAAAGGAGGCGAATGATGAAAGATCTAACTGTAAGCCAAGTAGCTAAAGCAGCGAACGTTAATATTGAAACAATTAGATATTACGAAAAACGAGGACTTATACCTAAACCTCCACGAACCGAATCAGGATATAGAATGTTTTCTTACGAAACGGTCGAGGAAATTCAGTTTATAAAACGAGCAAAGGATTTAGGTTTTACACTAGAAGAAATCAAAACCCTTTTAACCATATGTAAAGATGAGGAATACTTTCCAACAGACGAAATGTACCAATTTGCCATATTAAAAGTTCAAGAAATTGAAGAAAAAATTCAACAATTAAATAACTTTAAATCTTTGCTTGAATTAGCAACTAAACGACCAAACTCGGAACTTCCACATCCAAAGAATCAATGTCCAATTATAAAAATATTATCAGAAAGGAGTATTAATAATGGCTAAAAAAATTGAAGTATTTACTGACGGTTCTTCTTTAAGTGATCGTCTCGTTGCAAAGGTAAAGGGTCTAGCTTGTTCAAAGTGTGAAATTGTTGTTTATGATCTAAGCCATAATAACGTTACCAGGGAAAGCGAAAAAAAAGCCAAAGCTTACGGAATTGATTCTGTTCCAATGGTAGTGCTTGATGGGAAGTTAGTGGATCCTGAAAAATTGCAAAAAGAAAAACTAGGTCAAGGTCATTTCTTTCACAAAATAAAGTAATGAAAAAATGATGTCTTAAAATAGAGAGAATAGTAATAAAAAGTGCCTGTTACCCATTCTTTATACAAAGGGGTGACAGGCACTTTTTACAATATGGCTTTGATTTGTTAAATAACACTGGACAAAACACGCTTATTGTGTTGTTTAAGTATATGTTCTCCTATTAAACTAATTTCTTTAGAAGAGTCCTTTGAAGTAACTACAACATCACCTTCTATAAAGATTCCTGGACCAACTACTGCTTTTCCAAGGATTACATTTTCTCCAATAACCGCATTTGGTAAAATGACAGAATCCTTAATAATTGATCCTTTCCCTACCTTTACTCCGCTAAAAAGAACAGAATTTTCAACTGTTCCATAAATTTCGCACCCTTCACTGATAAGGGACTGTGTTATCTTAGCATCAAAATCTAGATATTGAGGTGGGTGAGTTTGCTCAACCGTATAAACTTTCCAATCTTTATCATTTAGGAGAATATTGGTTTTCTTTTTGAGTAAATCCATATTTGCTTCCCAGAAACTATCGATTGTTCCAACATCTTTCCAATACCCATTAAATTCATAGGCAAATAGTTTAAGGTTATTCTGAAGCATTGCGGGGATGATATCTTTTCCAAAATCTTTAGATGAAAATTGATTTTTTTCTTCTTGTTCTAAATAGTATTTTAGTGTCTTCCAGTTAAAAATATAAATCCCCATAGAAGCTAAATTTGAGGTAGGGTTTGTCGGTTTTTCTTCAAAATCTACGATTCGACCAGTATTTTCATCCGTTTTCATGATTCCGAATCTACTTGCCTCATTCCATGGAACTTCAATCACAGAAATGGTGGCATCTGCTGAGGACTTAATATGCTGCTGTAGCATTTTGTTGTAATCCATTTTATAAATATGATCGCCGGAAATAACAAGTACATGTTCAGGATCATATTGTTCGATTATATGACGATTTTGGTAAATAGCATGTGCAGTTCCTTCATACCATCTCTCGCCGTTTTCACATTGATATGGAGGGAGAATACTTAAACCACCGTCTCTTCTGTTTAAGTCCCAATCTTTTCCGTCTCCAATGTAACTTTGTAAAACATGGGGGTGATATTGGGTTAACACTCCTACTGTATCGATTCCAGAATTCTTGCAATTACTTAATGTAAAATCAATGATTCGATATTTGCCTCCAAAGGGGACGGCAGGTTTTGCCAAATTCTCTGTTAGGTTTTTTAATCTTGTTCCTCTTCCACCAGCCAAAAGCATTGCAATACATTGTTTTTTCAACGTTGTCCCTCCTGAAATCGTTTTCTCAATTATTTATATAAATTTTTTATAAGCGGTCCTCTTCCCACAACTTATAAAAATATTCATTCTCTTCATCATTATCAATAAGAACTTGTTTATTATTATCCTCATCAAGATTTACTACAAAAAGTAATTTTTCCATTGAAATCCTCCTCTAGGTTGTCTCCATCAACATTAATCAACAGGTTTAATCTTAACAAATTTTTTATAGTAAAATAATCTAAATATTAAGACGATTTTAGATAAGACTCGACAAAAATGAGGAGATTTCAGGAGTTTTTACCTGTTTTGAAAGCAATTATTGTTGAAATTAATGTAAACCTTTCTATATTTGTCGAAATTTATTTGGTGTAATGTTTAAAGAACATAGAAAATAGGTCATGAAAGCAGTAGGGGAAAGTCGTATTTACGGTAGAAAATAAAATAAAGAAGACTTATCATAATTTTGTAGGCGTTTTCTTAGGTTCGGTCTTCAAAACTCTTCATATTTTCAATCTCCCTTTCTACTAATCTTGTATAATATTAAGACAAGAACGGAAAAAAACTGTGCGGTTAAATCATCTATTCAAGAGGGGATTATGACAAAATGGGACATAACAGTAAACGTAAACTTCTGTTTAAATCGTTACAGTTTAAATTAATAGCAGGTTTTTTGGTCATCACAATGCCAGTTATTGCTTTTCTAATATACAATAACTTTTATTCCATTCATGTTGTTCGTAATCAAATTGCTCAATCGAATGAAAATATGGTAGCTCTATATATGGGGCAAATTGATTACGGATTAGGAATTGTCGATGATTATTTATATAGTATGGCAGCAAAAGATCTCGATTTATTAAACCTAGAACTATCAGAAAAGGGGAATAATCAAAAATACTATTTTTCGAAAATTCGCTTAAATGAAATAATAGCGGAGGATGTTAATGATTTTAAATTAATTGATGGATCTTTTATTTACTCCGCGAACAATCAAGAATTGATAACTGCTCAGAACTATATGGTAAATAAGTACACGTTTATAGTTTCCACGAATGCTTGTTAATAACCATAACTACTCAATTAAAATTAGACTTTCTATTTTTCACCTTGTCCCCTACATCTGAATATACTGTATTAAACAATACAATTAGGGTGATTCAGGTGCGAATATTCAAGTTTTTTACTAATTGGTATCATGCGAATAAACAAAAACACATCGCCAAAATGAAACAACAGGGAAAGTGTCCCGTATGCCGTGGATATGGATTTGCTATAATATCGAGTCCATATGCCGGAAATTCCTTTGAATGCCATTTGTGCAATGGAACAGGCTTGTACACTGAATGGGAGAAAAATATATCTTAAATGAGTTCCCTTTTTTCATGAATAATTCAATCATTTTTTATAGATAACCACTTATCGTAGTAAGAGGTTATTTTTTTTGGAAAAGTAATGCATAATATCTTTTGCAAAGGGGACGATAAGAAACGAATTATATAAATTAAGAAAGGGGAATTACCATGAATAAAAAATGGTTTCTCATGTTTACAAGTATTTTATTAGCTGCAGTAGTATCAGTAGGTTGTAATGTTGACCCGGATCCAGCACCTCCGGAAGATGCAAACGAAGAAACAGTACCAGGTGATAATGAAAATAATACGAACAATCAAGATGATGCTACAGTACCAGGTGTTGATGAAAATGACACGATGAATCAAGATGATGAAAAAGATGCAAATCGAGACCCAGAAGATGTAATTGAAGATGCAAAAGATATGAATGATGAAGATAATAAAGACGAATAATTTAATGGGTAGGTACTAAAGAGAAAATATTATAGTGAATTCCTTTAAGTCCTCAATGAGGGCTTTTTTCTAGTTAACCATTGATTTTCTAGACTTTTACCGATATTGTTTGAGATGAAGAACAATTTGACGCTGTAAAGGATGGGAATAAATTGGATAATCATAGCCGGAAGCCGGCGTTTATATATACGTTTGCATGTAGTGAGGAAGAACTTTCTTTATGTCATTTGGAGATGCGCTCTTTTTTTGGTAGTGAGTCCCAATTTAACATTATAAAGAGCTCAACAAAAATTGATCCCAGTAGAAGCCCGTTTATCAAGGAACGGATTGAAGTGATGTATGAAGGGGATGGCCTGCCAGATATCTTAGAACAAGTAGAACAGATTCAGTTGGATGATTCGACGTTTAAAGTGATCTTCGTTAAAATTAATGATCTGGAAAAATCGAAAAAAATTGAATACGAGGAACGACGCGTAATTGAGCGAGATATTGGTTGGCGAATCGAGGGAGAAGCCGATGTACACAATCCAGACCAAGTATTTGGCATTGTTCCCCTTGGTGGTCGGTGGTATTTTGGAAAGTATCGAAAAAGCGAAGCAGTTTGGCTTCATCACTTGAAAAAACCACGCGAATATTCCACGGCACTAAGTACACGTGTAGCCAGATCTGTTTCCAATATCGCTGTTCCTAATCCTGATGGAATTCAAGCGATAGACCCTTGTTGTGGGATCGGGACAGTATTGGTGGAAGCACTCTCTATGGGCATTAATATCGTCGGTCGCGATATAAACCCTCTTGTTACAAGTGGATCAAGGGAGAACATTGCTCATTTTGGACTAGAAGGTGACGTAACGACGGGACCTATATCAGATGTTTCAAAAAGCTATGATGTAGCCATTATTGATATGCCGTACAATCTATATACTCATGCTACACCAGAAGATCAACTCTCGATTCTCAAACATGCTCGCCGTTTTGCTAAGAAAGTGGTTGTGATAACTATTGAATCAATCGATGATATGATCGAAAAAGCTGGTTTTGAAATCTCAGACCGCGGTGTAGCTAGAAAAGGTTTATTTACTAGGCAAATCATTGTTTGTGAATAATTAGAAAAGCGTAAGCGCCTTGGTAAGCCTCTACATGCATAAGACGCTCGTGAATAGAAGGCGTTCAATTCATGAGTGGCTTATGCATATAGAGAGGCTAGGCGCTAGAGCTAGACACCAAAACTAAGTGAAAAACTTATTTAAATATACTTTCTTTACTGTCATTTAGAGACCAATGTATTGCTGCATTGGTCTTTTACTATTTTGAGATTAAAGTAGGTCCTCTTCTACTTCAACTGGATGAAATTGATATCTTTTTAGGTCTATTACATGATTCTTACAAAAAACAATTCCCTCAACCTCGAGAAATTGTTTTTGAGAAGAAAAGGATTCACTATCCTGAAACCCAATTTCCCCTTTTGAATTAATGACCCTGTGCCACGGAAGATGATGCTTGTCACTCATGGAATGTAGGATTCGTACCACTTGTCTTGCCCCTCTTGGACTTCCTGCCAACCTTGCAATTTGTCCATATGTCATGACTTTTCCTGATGGAATGTTTTTGATGATGGTGATCGCTCTTTCTGTAAAGGAAAGCATGCCTTATTTCCTCTCTACTTACGTATCTTTATTAATCCTTGTTTCATCATACTATGTAACAGCTTTTTCGGACAGTGTAACTGATTGCTCAAGTGACAGTTAATGATGAATTTTTCTTTTGAAAATACTTCCTTAGGCCCACTTATTTTCCTGTATACTAAAATTCCAGATGCAAATTTATATAGAAATAGGTGGATATATTGAACGGGACTGCACATGCAACCATTGGGGCTGGGGTCGGGTATATCGTTGCCCAATCAGTTCACACTGATCTAACTACAACGTTACTACTTGTAGGAATGGGTGGAGTGACAGGACTGATCCCTGACATAGATATTGATGGGAAATTAAGCAACAAGATTACGTTTTCGCACACGTTAATCCGATCAGTTGCACAATTAATAGGCTTCATGATGATGATGTACGTTTTTTTTGAAGGAACGGGAAAAGAGAGATGGTTAGGTATTAGCGCTGGATTGGCCATCATTGTGATTTCATCGTTTATTAAACAAAGGCATATGCTGACCATTACCGGTCTAGGAGTGCTTGCCGGAGGAATAACATTACAAGAAACATGGCTGATCATGCTTGGCCTTTATATCATCATAGCTTCGTTTGTTCCTCATCGAAGCTATACTCACTCACTTTTAGGGATTGTTTTTTTTGCCCTTATTGCTCATTATTTAGAAGTATCGCTTAGTATCGAGGGAATATTCCTCACCTGTTTACTTGGTTATTGTAGTCATTTAGTTGCCGATATGAAGGTTTTGCCTTTTAATAAGCGCGGGGTAAAATTCTTCCTACCTTTTTCTTCTAAGGAATTTTAAGTATAAACTTTCGTGAGAAGTGAAACAGAACCCTTAGTTCAGTTAAATGAACTAAGGGTTTTTTGTGTATGAATCTATATGTTAACTTGCCTTTTTTTGCCACATAATGTCTCATTTTTGTAAATACTGTTCATCACAGTTTAAGGGATTTGAGGCATTTATCATTTCAGCTAGAATGTAAAGTGATTGTAAAAATATAAAGGAAATAGTCGAATTTTTACGAAAAATCAATCTATTTTTTACACTGGATTAACCATTGCAACATGTTGATAAGTTAAATTTGATTAAGTGGAACAAGACGAAAGGGGATCTTCGAATGTATAAATTACGAGAAGAATCGCTTCAACATTTGGAAATTGCCGAGTATTTAATAAAAAATATTTGCAGTGGAAAATTTGAAGTGAATGAAAAAATTCCATCAGAAAATGAACTTTGTCGTCAGTTTCAAGTAAATCGCCATATTGTGAGACAAGCAATTGCTAGAATCACGAACCTAGGATGGGTTACACCATTACAAGGGAAGGGTTGTTATGTTAATAACATCACAAAACCTATTCAATATGTTCTCTCATCAAAAACCCGTTTTTCGGATAATATGGATAAAAATGGAATAAAACACAAAAGTAAGTTACTTGAATGGGAAAAACGATTGTCAACAGAGGAAGAAAGGGAAAACCTAGAGCTCGCAGATGATGAAATAGTCTATAGATTAGAGATATTACGATATGTGGATGAAAAACCCATATCGATTACAACAACAGTTATTCCTGAAAAAGAAGTTCCGAACTTTGAAACACACTTAGAACAATTTAAATCGCTTTATAGTATATTGCTTGAGCACTATCAGTTTCAGCCAATTCGTTTTCGGTCAACCTTCCAAGCGAGTTTACCTATGCTGATTGATTCAGAGTTGCTACAGATACCTGAGAGTATACCAGTTGTCCAGATCGAAAGCTTAATGAACCATCCTAGCGGCTCACCAGTAGAGTATAGTGTGGCACGAATAAGAGGAGACATGCATAAATATTTAGTGGAATTTTAAGGAGGTGTTGTTTTAATAGGTAAGTAGCAAATCGATGATTCCAATGAAGGAAGCAGGATTTCTAGGACTTATTTAGCTTGTATTGAACAAAAAGGATTGCAAAAAAGTAAAATAGAAGATTTCGTGTAAACTCTCGCAATAAAAAGTGTTAGGTTTTAATGTTTTGTATTCAATGATTAAAAACTCTAATTAAGCAGGAGGAACTAAACCATGAAGAAAGCACTATTATTTATTCTAACGTTAACTTTTTTTACAATTTTAGCAGCTTGTTCATCTACGAATTCAACATCAGGGGAAAATAAAGAGGATGCAGAAACGAAAACGGCAAGTGATAAAACAGAAGGTGACACACTTACAATTGCTTGGCTGCCTAACGAGTCTGGTGAAGATGTGAAAAGTGCACGTGATGAAATTGGAAAACAAATTGAAAAAGTTACAGGAAAAAAAGTTGAGCACCAAACAACAACTGACTATATCATTGCGATCGAAGCCATTGCAAATGGAAATGCAGATATAGCGTTCCTTGGAGCTCAAGGATATATCGAAGCAAACACGAAAAATAAAAATGTCCAACCATTAGTCGTTTCAAGTGGAGAATCAGGTACGATTGATGATGCTGTTTATCACAGCTGGTTAGCTGTAAAAAAAGGTAATGAAGAGCAATATAAAGATGGCAGTGACTTCACAATTGATAACATTGTAGACAAAAAATTCTCTTTTGTATCGAACAGTTCAACTTCAGGATTTAAAGTACCATCGAATGGAATTGTTACTTATTTCAACAAAATGGATAAGTATAAAGATTTAACTGCAGAAGATTTACTTGAGGGTGGAAGCTTTTTCAGTGAGGTACTTTATGGTGGATCTCACCAAGGTTCTGCAGTAAACCTTCTTTCAGATAAGGCTGATGTTGCTGCATTCTGTGATTTTTGTGTTAATAACTATGTTGAATTAGTAGATGGAGAACATAACAAACAAGGAGCAGTTTATAAAGTGAAGGAAGATGCAGCTGAACCGTTTAATACAGTTCTAGGCGAAGAGTTCCATGTAATATCAGTAACTCCAGTCTTAAATGCACCTTTCGTAGTAAATATGGACAACGTGAGTGAAGAAGATCGCGATGCATTGGTAGAGATGTTTACTTCTGATGAAATTGCAAATAACCAAAATATTTTTGTGCCTGAAGATTCTGAGCAAAGCGGACTTTTCTCCAAGAAAGCTGAAGAACGTTTCCTACAAGTAGAAGATGCTTGGTTTAATCCAATTAGAGAATTAACTAAATAATAATCTTAAATAAAGGAGAGTTAACTTTGACAACGTTATTAGATTTGAAAAATGTATCAAAACAATATGGTACTACTACAGTAGCGTTATCTGATGTTAACTTCTCTGTGAAAGAAGGAGAGTTTGTTTCCGTTATTGGTCCATCAGGAGCGGGAAAATCTACTCTCCTTCGTTGCATCAATAGAATGATAGATGCAAGTAGCGGAGAAATCAGCTTTGATGACGTAGATGTCATGAATTTAAGGAAAAAGGATTTAAGAAAATTAAGAACAAAAATTGGGATGATCTTTCAACATTATAATCTTGTTAACAGATTGAGTGTAATTGAGAATGTTCTTCATGGTCGATTAGGATACAAATCCACATTGACCGGTATGTTAGGTATTTATAACGAAGAAGAAAAAAAAGAGGCATTAAAGATACTAAACACTTTAGGCTTAGAAGACCAAGTATACAAAAGATGTGACCAGTTAAGTGGTGGACAAAAACAGCGGGTTGGTATTGCTAGAGCATTAATTCAAAAACCTAAAATGTTGCTTTGTGATGAACCAATTGCATCATTGGACCCAAATTCTTCAAAAGTGATCATGGATCATCTCAAAAATATTTCTTCCTCAATGGGAATTACTGTTCTCATTAATTTACACCAAGTAGATGTAGCGATGAAATATTCAGATCGAATCATTGGGGTTAGTAAAGGACAAGTTGTCTACAATGGTTCACCTCAAGAAATAACCGATGAAGAGATTCACAACATTTATGGTTCTGAGGTTGGGGATCTTATGATTGATTTAGGAGGAAGAAATGCAAGCTGATTTTTTTGTGAAAAAAAGAAGAAATTCAATCATGATTTTAGCTTTGTTAATGGGTATTACATATGGTGCAATCTTCATTACAGAGTACGATGTTGTAAAAGGCTTTACATCAGTACCAAAGGCTATTGAATGGGGAATATCAAACTTTTACCCTAATGTAGAATCGCTAGAAAAACTGCCGAAAATATGGGAGAAGCTACAAGAAACGCTCCTTATATCTATTGCCTCTGCTACAATAGCAGCGTTTTTTGCACTCTTGTTTGCCATTTTTGGATCAAATACAACTAAAATTAATGCTTTTTTTAGTGTGACTTGTAGAGGGATTGCCACATTATTTCGTAACATTGATGTTGCTGCTTGGGCAATGATTTTACTTTTTTCTTTTGGACAAAGTGCACTTACAGGCTATTTTGCATTATTTTTTGTTTCCTTTGGATTTTTGACACGCGCGTTCATGGAAACGATTGATGAAATGGGCAGTGGTTCTGTTGAAGCCTTAAAAGCAACAGGTGCTAGCTACTTTTCTATCATCATTCATTCAGTGATTCCTTCATGTATTCCACAGATTATGAGCTGGGTATTGTTTATGGTTGAAACGAACATACGTAGTGCAACACTAGTAGGAATCTTAACAGGTACTGGTATTGGCTTTTCGTTTAATCTGTATTATAAAAGTTTGAACTATAATGCCGCAAGCTTGGTCGTTGTTACGATCGTCGTTTCTATCTTATTGATCGAGTACATTTCAAATTATGTTAGAAGGGTGATTTTATAGTGGGAGTTGGTGAATCAACGAAAGCGACCTCAAAAAAAACGAGTTTTTTTCCATCGAATCAAAAAAAAATAAAGATTAAGCCCCTTACTAAGTCATTTATTGTTATAAGGGGTACCCTCTTAACGTTGGTGTTATTGACGATATACGGATTTATAACCTTTGATTATAAAAACGTTCGTTTATTTGATGGTATCGCATCAACCTTCCTTAATTTCAAAGTGATGTTTTTGGAACCACATTTCGAACATTTTACTTTTGGAGAAGCCATTTACCAAGTCATGATTACACTAGGACTTGCCATTTTAACTACCTTGTTTGGTGCGATCATTGCATTGTTTTTAGGTTTATTTGCAGCTCAAAACTTATCTTCTAATGCAATATCCAATACGATTAAAGGCTTTGTAGCATTTATTAGAGCTGTTCCTACTGTCCTTTGGGTGTTGATTTTTGCAGTAGCTGCTGGGCTTGGTAGTGTCGCAGCTGTCATTGGAATGACATTTCATTCAGTTGGATATCTCATAAAGGCATTCTCAGAATCTTTTGAGGAATTGGATAATGGGGTCATCGAAGCGTTAAGGGGAAGTGGTGCCAATTGGTGGCAAATCGTCTTTCAAGCGGTCATCCCTTCTTCGATCACTTATTTAGTCTCTTGGACCTTCTTACGATTTGAGATAAATTTTGGAGTAGCCTTAGCGATGGGTGCAGCAGCTGGAGCAGGCGGAATTGGTTTTGACATGTTTATGGCAAGTTCTTTTTATTTAGACCTTCGTGAAGTAGGGGTGATCACTTATTTCATTTTAATGATTGCGATCCTATTAGAAGTCATCGCTTCAAGAATAAAGAGCAAGTTAAAAATAAGTGTGTAGGTTCTTAAAGGCTGTTTTCGCAAAGATTGTTGCTTTTCGTAAATAACTATACTTTACGGATATAGCCTATCTTCGTGCTCTTTTCGATTATTTACTAAGTGGTACTCTCTTGAAATTGCTTATAGTTTCTACTATAAAAATCCAAAAGCCGATTTTTATAAGTCTAAAAGCAACAAACTTTTAGAAAAGAGCCTTCTTAAAAAAGTGTGGTCTCGTGAAAAGCGCCGGTTTAGTCGGCGCTTTTTTTCTTGTTTTCCTAGTAATGTAAAGGTGAATTTATAATTTTTTTACATTGACTTAACCTTTGATACTTGTCGATAAGATAACGTTAAATTAACAAAATACACTAGTGAAACAAGGAGGTGCTAGGGGCTTAGGTTAGATCATGAAACTCTTTTGAAAATTATCACAACATATAGATTGAAACGAAAACTCACTAAAAACTAGATTAGTACGGAATTGGAAGGAGCAGACATGAAAAAATCACGATTAACAAAAATTTTAGTTGACGGAAATCCAGCGCTTCTCAAAAATATTTCTTCACAGGTAGAAGAGATTGTTTCAGTACAAATGGAACGGTCTCCGAAAACAAGTTTGGTCATGCTGAAATCTCGTGACTCTGTTTCAATGCAACCTTTTTACATGGGAGAAGTTCTTGTAACAGAGTGTACAGTTGCTATTGGGGGTCAGTTTGGAATGGGCGTTATTATGGGGGAAGAACCTGAACGTTCTTATCAGATTGCAGTTGTGGATGCAGCCTTTAACGCCGATCTCCCAATTACTAAATCTTGGATTCAAACACTTGAACAAGAAGAAAAGAATATACAAAGAAGACATCTTATGGAAAGTAAAATGGTTTCTCAAACACAGGTTAATTTTGACACGATGGAGGATTACAATGACAAAAGTTGATCAAGAGAAGTTTGATATGATCCATGGAACACAACAGATATATCGTAAGCTATTAGATTGTATGGCTAGACCTGGAAAAGTACAAAACATCTACAACTCTATTTATATGGTAGAAGATATACATGGTTTTTCTCCAGCATTAATAGGGATTGCTTTCACTTTAATAGATCGAGAAGTGAATTTTCACGTTATTGCTAATCAAAGAATAGAAGTGGCTCAGTATTTAAAATGGAAAACGTTTAGTAAGCATGAAGATATTACAAATGCTCCTTATATCCTTATTCAAAATCAGTTAGAAGATCATGAAATAAACGAACTAATGATGCAAGTTAATCGGGGTACTTTAGAGGATCCACATAGTAGTGCGACGATTATTCTAAACGTAAAGAGCTTTTCAGAAGGCAAAAACTTGCAGTTTAGTGGACCAGGAATTAGTGGGAAAAGAGACTGCTCGATAGAAGGATTATCAAATGCATGGATAGTAGAGCGAGAACTTGCAAATAAAGAATACCCGATGGGCGTTGATTTTATTCTAACGACTGAAACGGGAGATATGATAGCAATTCCAAGAACAACTTTGATAGAAAGCGAGTGTTTATAAATGGCATATGTTGCAGTAACAGGTGGACAAAAGGCGATTGAAAACGCCGATAAGCTTGTTCAAATGTATCGACTAAAGGGTGTCCAAAATGTATTGCAAACAGAAGATATTAAGAATCAAATGCGTCTATTAATTGATCGAGTGATGGGAGAAGGCGGGCTTTATGCTCCTGAATATGCGGCGTTAGCACTAAAGCAATCTGAGGGCGACCCTGCTGAAGCAGCTTTTTTGCTAAGAGCCTACCGTTCTACATTACCTAGAAATCATTATTCTTTAACGGTTGAACCACGTGAGATGAGGGTCGTTCGCAGAATTTCTTCTTCTTTTAAAGATATACCAGGAGGACAAATATTAGGTCCTACGTACGACTATACCCATCGGTTATTGAATTTTGATTTACGGAATGAAGATCATTCGTTTATTCAACACTTCATTGACGATTTGAATATAGAAGTAGATGTTGAAGACACATTACCAACTTTTCAAAAGGTTGCTGATCTCCTGCGAAGTCAGGGGTTGCTAGCAAATCGCCAATTAGAGGATTCGGAGCCTTTTGACATAACACGTGAAAAACTCGCATTTCCAGCTTCACGTTCTGCACGTCTCCAAATCCTTACGAGGGGTGAAACAGGAGCAATGACTGCTATGGCATATAGTAGCATGCGAGGGTATGGTGTGGTCCACCCAACAATTGGTGAATTAAGAGTGGGATATACAGATGTAAATATACCGTATCCTTTCAGTGATGATGAGGAGGATTCGGTTTATATAGGTGAAGTGATTGTAACAGAAGTGGAGACCATCAATTCATTTACACAAAATGAAAAAGGAGACGTCGAATTCATGCTAGGGTACGGCCTAACATTTGGTCAAAACGAGGTAAAGGCGATTTCGATGGCCATTTTAGAAAGAAGTTTAGAAACAGTAGGGAAGTCGCCAACCCAGGATGAAGAGTTTGTGTTGCTACATATTGACAATGTGGAAGCACATGGTTTTGTATCCCACCTAAAGTTACCACATTATATTACGTTTCAATCAATGCTTGACCGAATTCGACATGCTCAGGAAAACTCAAAAAATAAGAAAAAAGAAGATCAACAAGGTAAAGAAGTTTCGTTTAGTACCTTTTAAACAAATTTCTCTATTTTGAATGAAAGGATGGATGTCATGCTACACAAACTTGAACAAACTTATAATTACGCCTTTTTAGACGAAGGTTCAAAAAGAGAAATTCGAAGAGCTACATTAAAAGCGATTGCGATTCCAGGCTACCAAGTACCTTTTGCATCAAGAGAATTACCGATTGGAAGAGGATGGGGAACAGGTGGACTCCAACTAACGCTATCATTAATTGGAGAAATGGACAGCTTAAAGGTGATTGACCAAGGTCATGACGACAGCGTTAATGCAGTTAGTATTAAACGTCTAGTTGAAAACTGTTCAGATGTATCATCAACAGATAATTCCGAACGTGCAACAATCATTCAAACACGACATCGTATTCCCGAAAAACCACTTAGAGAGGATCAAATCTTAGTCTTTCAGGTTCCGATGCCTGAGCCCTTACGAAGAGTAGAAGCGAAGGAAAAAGAAACGAAGCGATTACATGCAGAAATGGACTACAGCACCATGTGGCTTAGACTTTATGAAGATATTGTAAGGTGGGGGAAAATTACGATTGGAGCTGATTACCCTAGTATGGCAAATGGGAGATATATTTTTAACCCAAGTCCAATACCAAGGTATGACCTTCTAAAGCTTCATCAAGCTGAAGGACTTTATCTGTTCGGTGCGGGAAGGGAAAAGAAAATCTATGCTATTCCCCCGTATACAAGTGTAAAACCATTAGAGTTCGAGGATTATCCATTTGAAGTAGAAAGCTTCGACGGTTTGTCCTGTCGATTATGCAAAAGCAACGATACATTTCTTGATGAGATATATGATGGGCAAACGGGTGAAAAGATATATCAATGTTCTGACACAGGTTATTGTTCAACAAAGCAGCAGGAAAGGAAGAATTCTTTATGATACGAAGTGCAGTAAAGGATGTTGAAGACCATCCCCTTCTAGAGGTGAAAAATCTTAACAAACGGTATGGAAAAGGATGCTCCCAGTGTGAAACACCTGCCATGTTAAATGGAGATGATAATCGTTGCCCACATTGTGGGAATGTATGGGCATGTATCAATGTAAACTTGGAGCTATTTAAAGGTGAAATTCTTGGTGTCGTAGGTGAAAGTGGATCGGGAAAAAGCTCTTTAGTGAAAAGTTTATATTTCGATGATGAGATTTCCTCAGGAATTGCTACAATCTCATCCTATGAAAATGGTGAGACGAATGTCTTTTTAGAATCGGCTCAACAAAAAAGATATATTCGCAACTATCTAATGGGAATGGTTTACCAAAATCCATGGATGGGTCTAAAAATGAACTTTTCAAGTGGTGGAAATGTAGCAGAGAAGTTGATTGCATCTGGAACGTACCATGTTGGGAAGATCCGCCATCGTGCGGGAGAACTTTTGGAACATGTGGAGATTCCTCTTTCACGTATGGACGAGCTTCCGAAGAATTTTAGCGGTGGAATGCAGCAACGTGTACAAATTTCGAAAGCACTTGCAAATAATCCACCTATTTTATTACTAGATGAAGTAACAACAGGCTTGGATCTATCTGTACAAGCTAGAGTGTTGGATTTAATTCGAAAAATACAACGAGAACTAAATGTGGCAATGATCGTTGTTTCACACGATTTAGGGGTGATTCGAATGCTGGCAGACCGCACAATGGTCATGCGTCACGGTCAAGTTGTTGAGCAAGGTTTAACAGATCAAATATTAGAAGATCCACAGCATCCATATACACAATTGTTGGTGCACTCCCTATTATAATGTGCTCAAAGAATTCACATGGCCGTGGAGTGATCAGTTTTATCACATAAAACAAGAGGTGATCATATGAACAATCGGAAAAAAATTTACCATGCGAATATTGTAACGCCTAATTCAGTGATTTATAACGGAACGCTAATTATAGAAGAAGATAGAATTGTAGGGATCGAAGCAAATGAACCTTCAACAATCGAATCAGGAGATATCGATGCGGCGGGAAATTGGGTTTTACCTGGCTTGGTTGATTCACATAGTGATGCGATTGAAATTGAGTTAGAACCTAGACCAAGTAGTAAATTTCCAATCGAGGTTTCCTTTTTTGAGCTAGAAAAGAAACTTGTCGGTGAGGGAATCACGACAATCTATCATTCATTGTCCTTACTAGAGGAAAATGCGAAAAAATGGATTAGACAAAATCAAACGGTTCTAAACGTCATAGAAGATATTAAACGTCTGTCTAATAAACAACATTTGATTCGACATAAAACTCATCTGCGTTATGAAATCACAAATACGAGTGCTGTTCCCGAGGTTCAGCGATTAATAAAAACGAATCAAATTGATCAACTATCTTTCATGGACCATACACCAGGACAAGGACAGTTTCGTGATATAGAAATTCATAAAAAGCTTTTAATTGAGCATCGTCATTATACAGAAGAACAAGCACTTCAAATCATTGACGAGAGTTCAAAACTACAAAAATTAGAGCCAAGTATTCTACGATATTTAGCTGAACTTGCCACCGAACATGGGATTCCAATTGCTTCCCATGATGATGACACAATTGAAAAGCTTCAACTAGTAAAAGAATGGAACGCAACTATTAGTGAGTTTCCGATTGAACTTGAGGTAGCGAAAAAGGCGAAAGAAATGGGACTATATGTCGTTATGGGGGCGCCTAATGTATTACTTGGTAAATCCCATAGTAATAACCTATCTGCTCTAGAAGCAATTGAAAATGGTGTAGTAGATATTTTTTGCTCTGACTATTATCCATCTTCCATGCTACACGCTGCATTTAAATTATATCATCATAGTCTTCCAATCTATGAAGCGATCAACATGGTGTCATTAAATCCAGCGAAAGCATTAAAACTAGATCATGAGGTCGGTTCAATAGAGGTAGGTAAAAAAGCAGACCTATTAATTGTGAGTGAAGATCAAAAGCGTCCAGTGTTACACACAGTTTTCATGAATGGTCACATCGTATGCCAAATGAACTATCAAGAACCAGTTGGTGTAAGCATATTGCATTAAGAAAGGGTGAGCCAATGAATAATAAATGTTTGAGTGAGACACCCACCATTCATGAAAGTTCTACCGTACTCAATAGCACATTAGGTTCTTGGACAGAGCTTGGTGAAAACACTTGGTTAGAGGAGTCCAGTTTTGGTGATTATAGCTACACTGCGGGTGATGCACAAATTATTTATGCCGAAATAGGCAAATTTTGCTCCATTGCCTCTCACGTTCGGATTAATCCAGGTAATCATCCGATGTGGAGAGTAACGCAGCATCATGTAACATATCGAAGTGCCCAGTATGGATTTACGGGTGCTGACGATAACGAATTCTTCAATTGGCGTAGGGAACATAAAGTCAAAATTGGTCATGATGTATGGATCGGCCATGGAGTCATTATCATGCCAGGGGTATCTATTGGAACAGGTGCTGTAATTGGTGCTGGTGCAGTTGTAACAAAAGATGTACTTCCTTATATGGTTGCAGTCGGTGTTCCCGCATCACCTCTTCGTGAACGGTTTTCAAAGGAAATTGCGGAAAATCTCTTAAAGATCGAATGGTGGAACTGGGATCGACAAAAGTTAGAAGAAAACTTTCATGATCTTAATCATGTTGACAAATTTATTGAGAAACATTGTAGAAATTAATATGTAAAAAGGTGGGGAACTATGAAGGAGCTATTAAAAATAGAAGACTTACAAAAGACATTTACCATGCATCATGACCAAGAAAAGCTGATTGTTGGTTGTAATGGAATAAGCTTCAATCTTCATGAAGGAGAATTTATTGGAATAACTGGAAAAAGTGGAGCAGGAAAATCGACGATCTTAAAAAGTATCTATCACACGTATACTCCTTCAGGCGGAAAAATCTTGTATCGTTCCGAACAATTTGGACCAATCGACTTAGTGAAAGCTTCAGATCGAGAAATACTTGCTATTCGAAAAAAGGAAATTGGGTATGTATCTCAATTTTTAAATGTCATGCCGCGAGTAACTGCACTTGAAGTTGTTATGGATGCACTAATGGAAATGGGAAATAAAGTTGATGAAGCGAGAGAACAAGCTAAAGAAATTCTGGCACATTTTAAACTACCTGTTTCTCTATGGGATTCTTTTCCTAGAACCTTCAGCGGTGGTGAAAAACTCCGTTTAAACTTAGCACAGGCAATGGTTAAAAAACCTAAATTACTATTACTTGACGAGCCAACTGCATCACTTGATAATGCTTCAAAAGAATCCGTAAAGGGCATGATTATTCAGTTGAAATTGAATGGTACAAGTATGATAGGGATTTTTCATGATCTTGACTTTATGGAAACTGTCGTTGATCGTCAGTACAATTTAACAGAAGGATTATTGAAAGATAGGGTTGGCATTTAAGATTAAAAGTAAGAAAGTATAAGTTTTTGTACTTAGTTTCGGTGGCTAGCTCCAGTGCCCAGCGACTAGTGAACTTCACACCCCTCCTTACGATAAGTCAACATCGAATCGCTAACGCTCTTCGTGTTTCCTTTATCTCATACGGGGTGCTCCAGTTCATACGTCGCTAAACGGGCACTTGCGCTTTTCTTACTTAGGATGGATTCATTATAAGGAGAGTGCCAATGAATATTCGTGAGTTAAAATATGAAGAACTAGAAATCTATTTATTGCTTTTAAAACAACTAGATAAAGAAAGTACACTCTCTCTAGAAGAAGCAGAACAAATGTATAAAAAAATTGGGCATTATCCTTTTTATAAATTATTTTGCGTTACAATTGATCAAACAATTGCCGGGACGTTTTCGCTCATTATTTGTGATAACTTTGGTCACGGAGGATTAAAATTTGCCATCTTGGAAAATGTTGTCGTACATCCAGAGTATAAACGAATGGGTCTCGGAAAGAAAATGATGAAAGAGGCAATAAAAATTGCCACTGAAAACGATTGTTACAAATTGATGTTATCAAGTAATGAAAAAAGAAAAGAGGCACATGCTTTTTATGATTCTTTAGAATTTAAAAGGCATGGAGTTAGCTTTATGATGGAGTTGATAAAATGAGGATTGATTTACATTGTCATACAAAGATTTCTGATAACTCATTTACAATTGAAGAGGTTCTTTTATTGGCCAAAAAAAATCAAGTTAGTCACCTTGCGATTACGGACCATGATACAACAAAAGGGCTAGAGACAGCCATTCAATTGGGAAAAGAGATTGGAATTACGATTATCCCTGGAATTGAGATTTCCGCATATGATTACAAACGTAATACGCGTGCTCACATTTTAGGGCTTTATATAACACCAGGACATGAAGCAATTGAAAAGCTATGTCAGCCTTTAGTTGAAAAGAGACATGAAGCATCTTATCAAATGGTCCTTAAGTTAATAGCTGCTGGCTACGACATTACATGGGATAAAGTTCAAAGTCTAGCAGAAGGAGGTACAGGTGTTTATAAACAGCATATTATGCATGCTCTCCTTGAAAAAGGGTATACAGATCGGATCTATGGGGAACTTTATAAAAAGCTATTTTTCCGCGGAGACAAAGCGCAAGAGCCTGGGATTGGCTTTGTTCCTATTGAGTATATTGATGCAATAGATGCAATTCGAGTCATTCGAGAAGCAGGTGGAATTCCAATTTTAGCCCACCCTGGTCAATTCAATAATTTTGATGCAGTAAGAGAATGGGTTCAAGTTGGATTAGAAGGAATTGAAGTTAAACACCCATTGCACAATGAGCAAGATGAAGCACAGGCAAAAGAGATCGCACAACACTTTAACCTTTTACAAACAGGTGGATCTGATTTTCACGGATTTTATGGAGATTCCGAAGTGTCAATAGGTTCAATAAACATGGGAATCGAATATTTAGACATGCTTGAGAAACGAAAAGAAGAAATTCAAATGAAGGTTTAAGGTTATACAAAACGAATATGACGTTTTCACGTCACCATTTAAAATAAAGGAAAAATAGAGTTTTACTACAAGCCCCACTCTAATATCGCGGCGCGAACGAAGCAAGCACTAGATTAGTTATTGAAGCTAAATTGCGTCTATTTTTGAAATAGGATGGTTCTAATAATAAGTTAGAGAAGTTCTGTCCATTTCTTTCATACGAAGAGTGCATCTTTCCAAACGAGGTGTGCTCTTTTTAAAATAAAACGAGGTTGACTCATAAGTGATCAGCCTCGTTTTGTATAAATTAATCTAAAATTTTAACTTGAACATCTTTTCTTCCCCATTGCTTTGCTTGCGATTTTGAAGGGATAAATACGTCAATCCTGTTACCTTTAATGGCTCCGCCAATATCTCCTGCAATGGCTTCTCCATAACCTTCTACATGAACTGTAGATCCTAATGGAATAACGTCTGGATCCACAGCAATTACCTTTTTATTTGGATTTGCTTTTAAGTCAATACCTGTTTTAGTTGTTCCAGAACAGCCTTCACAGTATGCTGTATAAGCTGTTGCTTCAACAGTTATCTCTTTTGTATCAGATTGTTTAGCTGGCTTTGTTGAAACATTCTCTACTTTTGTAGTCTTAGTCTCTAGTTGTTTAGGTTTTATTGAAGCTTTCTCTACTTTTGTAGTCTTGGTATCTTGTTGTTTAGGTTTTATTGAAGCTTTCTCTACTTTTGTAGTCTCGGTCTCTTGTTGTTTAGGTTTTGCTTTTGATGAATCGTCTTCCTTGTTGTCCTTATGATCAATGATTAGCTCGTCTCCGGGTTTTATGATATGAGAGTCAATTTCATTCCACTCTTTCAGATCGTTAACAGAAACGTCATTTTCGATTGCGATATCCCAAAGAGAATCGCCTTTTATAATTTCATAATACTCTTGGATCTTTAATTTATCTTCAGGATGAATGATATCACCTGATAAGTCATTCCACTCTATTAAATCTTTAACAGACACTTCTTTTTGTACGGCTATTCCCCAAAGAGTGTCACCATCTTGCACGTTCACTTCTTCTGCTGATGCATTTCCAGAAATTACTACAGATAGTGCAGCAACTGTTATGAATGATAAAATGCCTTTTTTCATTTTATTTCCTCCTTGTGAGCTAACGTGTTGCTAATCAATGGTTCCTATCTTAACATGAAAAACAGGCTCTTAAAGGTCAAGCAGTTAACAGTTTCATTACGTTGTTACAATCGTATATTAATAATGTTACAATCTGTTCCATATTTAACCAATGGATCCAATCCTCGTTAAAATTTACTTTTTATATCCATTTAGTATAAATTTCACCATTAATAAAACGGTACTTTTTGATAAGTGATAAATTTGCTAGAAAGAATAAGTTATATATAATTGGTGGAATAAGAACTATCTAAATAGTAGGGTGAGTAGACCTTTCTACTCTTAAAAAGTAAATGGGTAATCTTCCTTATGTTTTAAAAAAACCATGCATCATTATGACTAATTGTCGTCTTAGTGTTGCTAGGTGTATCTCCATTTAGTCGTCTATAAATTTCATAAAAGAGCCATTTGTGCTCATAGAACTACTCTTGAAAAGTAATCTAGTTCTTACCGTTACTAGAGTTGTAAACAGAATTAAGATAATATGACTAATTTTTTTCACATAATCATTATTAAGTTGTAATCGTACCTACATATTGGGTAAACATTTCTTATCTAGAATAAATGTTGTACTCATATTTTAGATAGGAGATGATGATTAGATGAAGAAAATGACCAAGAATTTTATAGTAGGCGCAGGTGTGGCTTTTACCTTACTATTTAGTCCACTGCAACAGATGTTTGCCGCAGAAACAACAGGAGAGCTAAGAAAAATAGACAATGTAGCCCATCGCGGTGCATCAGGCTATGCACCTGAAAACACGATATCTGCTTTTGATAAAGCTGTAGAAATGAAAGCTGACTACATCGAAATCGATGTTCAAAGAAGCAAGGATGGAGAATTAGTCGTTATCCATGATACATCAGTTGACAGAACAACAGACGGTACTGGCAAAGTCGGTGACTTAACATCTGAACAGTTGAGAAGCCTTGATGCAGGGAGTTGGATGGGAGAGCAATTCACTGGAGAAAAAATCCCAACATTTGATGAAATTCTTGACAGATATCATGGTGAGATTGGTATTTTAATTGAATTAAAGGCTCCAGAACTTTATCCGGGGATTGAAGAGAGTATTGCCCAGGAATTAAAAGAGAGGAATCTTGATAAGCCACAAAATGAAAAAATTATTCTCCAATCATTTAACTTTGAATCAATGAAAAAAATGAATGATCTACTCCCAAAAGTTCCAATTGGCGTTCTAACATCTTCAAGCTTACACACAACACCAGAAGCATTACAGGAGTTTTCTACTTATGCGGATTACTTTAACCCGAACTATCGAATTGTTACACACGAGTTAGTCAATCAGGTGCATTCACTAGGAATGGAAATCTCATCATGGACAGTTCGCAGTCATGAGTCAGCTGAATTTCTCTTAGATATGGGAGTTGACGCAATTATTACGGATTATCCAGATTATGTAGATCCTAGAAATTAACCTTCATTTTGAAATAGCTAAGAAAGAGCAGCCGAGTCGCTGCTTTTTCTATTTTGGGGAAAAGGAAATCTTAGGTTTTGGACGAAGCTTGATTGACTTTCTACCCAAGGTGTATGGTGTGTAGTTGCAACCAAAAGGTTTTATCGATCAAACTGTATGAAAAGTTTCTCCATTTTATAGGCAGTTTTGACAATAGATATCTTTTATAGAAGGAATTAGTATTTATCTTAAGAATACAAGATTAACAATTACGGAGGGGGGAACAAAGTGAATGATACAAAACTGACAAAAGATATGAAAATCCGTGATATTTGGGAAGCAAGAAAACGAATTGCTTCTATTGTAAATAGAACACCATTGATCCAATCTTCTATTCTATCAGAAAAAATTGGTCGTCCAGTTTATTTAAAGCTTGAAAATGTCCATGAGGTTGGAGCATTTAAGGTAAGGGGAGCCGCCAATAAGATTCTAAGTTTGAGTGAAGAAGAAAGAAAACGCGGGGTTGCAACGTTTTCAACCGGAAACCATGGTATGGCTGTGGCATATGTAGCAAAAAAGCTTGGGATTGACGCTGTTATTTGCATTTCAAATCGTGTGCCAAAAGCAAAAGTGGATTCATTAAGAAGGCTTGGGGCTCAAATTGAGATTGTTGGTGATAGCCAAGATGCAGCAGGAGAGCGTTGCTATGAGCTAGAGAGAGAATGGATTGACGGTAATTCAACCATTTGATGACCCTCATGTCATTGCCGGACAAGGAACAATAGGCTTGGAATTGTTGGAGACTCTACCTAATCTAACAGATGTGATTGTTCCACTTTCAGGAGGTGGACTACTCTCGGGAATTGGTTTAGCATTGAAATCCAATGATCGTGATATAAAAGTAACTGGTGTCTCAATGGAACAATCAGCGGTTATGTATGAAAGTTTAAAAGCCGGTAAGCCAGTAAAGCTAGAGTAAAGTGAGACACTAGCTGATAGTTTACTAGGTGGAATAGGACTTGATAATCAATACACGTTTCAAATGGTTCAGCAATATATGGATGATGTGGTGCTCATCCCTGAAGATGAGATTGCATATAGTATGGCTTTTATGATGGATAAACACCGAATCATTATGGAGGGGGCAGCAGCAACAGGTAGTAATTGGGAAGTTATCAACGGCACGTAATGTTTGGATGCCATAGTATGCTTCCTTTGGCACTTCCTTCGATTCTAAGAAATCGCTTTCAATTCTTACCTGATCAATAACATTACCATTTGACATATGGATGTGAAACGTTTATATGAGGGACTTGGTGATCCGATTGTAATAGCGGCAGATGAAATCATTGGCGGAAAATGGCACGAGTATTTCATTGTTGATCCCATCCAAGGCGGTGCTGGAACATCAATGAATATGAATGTGAACGAGGTTGTTGCCGATCGCGCCCTAGAATTACTTGGCAAAGAGAAAGGGGACTATATGCAATTAAGTCCTAACAGCCATGTAAATATGTCACAATCAACGAACGATGTCTTTCCAACTTCGATCCATATTGCAACCCTTAACCTCCTAGAAAAATTGTTACAGACGATGCAAGAGATGAATGCTGTCTTTAAGAAAAAAGCGCAACAATTCGATCATGTGATAAAAATGGGGAGAACACATCTCCAAGACGCAGTACCTATCCGTCTTGGTCAAGAATTTGAAGCATATAGCCGTGTAGTAGAACGTGATATTAAACGTATTCAACAATCACGTCAGCATTTATATGAAGTAAATATGGGTGCAACAGCTGTTGGTACGGGACTAAATGCTGATCCGCGCTATATCAAACAGGTAATTAAACATTTGGCTGATATTAGTGGTCTACCGCTTACAGGAGCTGAACATCTAGTAGATTCGACTCAACTTAGCATTTAGTAAATATGGGAACATCAAATTGGGCAAAGATGATGAAAAAGCGGAATTTTCTCTATTTACATGGATTAGTATGCTATTTAGTGCTGGATTTGGTGTGGGAATTGTATTTTGGGGTGTAGCAGAACCATTAACTCATTTTACTGCTCCACCACTTCAAGGAGTAGAACCCCAAACTGCTGAAGCAGCACGTGTTGCGATGCGCTATTCATTTTTTAACTGGGGAATTCACCAATGGTCTGTTTTTGCAATTGTTGGATTAGCACTTGCTTATTTTCAATTCCGTCATAAAAGAAAAAGCCCTTATTAGTGAAACACTAGATGATGTAAGTCCGAAAAAAGGAAAACATTATATAAAGTTATCAGTTAACATTCTTGCCGTCATTGCAACAATTACTGGTGTTGCCACATCAATGGGCATGGGCGTATTACAAATTAATGGTGGGTTAAACTATGTATTTTCCGTTCCAAACAATGCATGGGTGCAAATTGGAATTGTTGGAATCATGCTTGTGCTTTATCTTATTTCATCCACAACTGGAATTGATAAAGGAATTAAGTTTATAAGTAATACGAATATGTTGCTAGTTTTAGTATTAATGGTGTTCTTTCTGTTTAGAGGACCAACTGTTTTTATTTTGGAAAGCTTCGTACTAGGTATTGGTGATTACCTACAGCACTTTGTCGAAATGAGCTTTTATTTAACTCCATATACAGGAGATGCGTGGGTACATGATTGGACCGTATTTTATTGGGCATGGGTCATTGCTTGGTCTCCATTTGTTGGATCATTTGTTGCCCGTGTATCAAGAGGAAGAACCATTCGAGAGTTTGTAATTGGTGTCATGATTGTCCCACCAGTCATTGGTTTTGTATGGATGGCGATCTTCGGTGGTACTGGATTATACCTAGATTTATTTACAGGCACAGCGATTTCTGAAGCGGTTTCTCAAGATGTAACAACCGCGAAATTCGTATTATTGAAGGAATTCCCATTCTACACTTTATTATCAGTTATTATGATTGTTCTCATCGTCATCTTTCTCGTTACATCTGCAGATTCTGCAGTCTTCGTACTTGGAATGATGTCATCAGATGGAATTTTGAACCCATCAAACATGGTGAAGGTGATTTGGGGAGTATTAATGGCTGCAATCACTGCGGTTCTAATCATTAGCAGTGGATTAAAAGGCTTGCAAACAGCCTCATTAGTCTCTGCACTTCCGTTTACGATTATATTGATTTTTATAAGTATATCGTTATTTAAATCCCTATATAGGGAGAAAAGGGGTGCTACTATTGAACTGGATCAGGCTGAATTGCAGAGGAAGGCGCAGTAAATAATGAAATGTTGTGTACAATAAGTTTCATTATTGGAAAAAGAAAAACAAAGAGGCTGATCACAAAAAGGTCAGCTTCTTTGTTTTATTGGGGGATCTAATGCTTTTTACAGGTTCTTTAGTTGAAGCAAATCCTCTTTAGTAGCTACACGAAAAATCATATCTAACGTAATCTCATGCTCCTTAATTCCGTGAGCTTTACAAACACTGTCCTGAAATTTTTTATTATATTCGATCATCATTAATAAATCATTTAAATCTGCAACCCCAAAAACATCTTTTACAATATCACCATATTTCAGTTCTGAACCAGTTGCGAATTTTATAATACTTTCCTCAGGATTTTCTAAATAATAAATAGTTTCAACTTTAAGTTCCAAACGTAACATCCTTTCATAAAAGCTATTTATTTTATATCCTGGTCCGGATTGAATAATCGGGCTCGAATAATAGTTAGACATATTATATTCACACCATCTTCAATTAGGTTTTGATTAACGTGATAGATAGGCATGGTGTGTAATAAGATATATAGATTATATTATAACATACAGATAAAGTGCATTTTTTTTCGAGACACCAATCTATAAGGAAAGGTCAGACCCCTAAAACCTCTATATATAGGTTTTAGGGGTCTGACCCTACTGAGTAATTTTTATTCTTAGTAATTTATCATCATCTTTCCTAGGGGTACCACGACCATCTCGATTGTTCGTGATCGTATATAAATATGATTCATCGATATAAACGTCACGCATTCTCCCACTATTTTCATGTACAATGTTTACTGACTTAGTCGTTAAGTCATAGCTTCTTATTCGTGAATCTCTTAACGTAGCAATATAAAGCTTTCCATTATAGTATTCAATACCAGAAGGTGCCCATGTTTCATCTCCAGTATGATAAATTGGCTTCGTCATTCCTGGTGCTTCATCATTCCCTTGAATAACAGGCCAACCATAGTTTTGACCAGGCTTAATAAGATTTATTTCATCATGGGCGCTCTGTCCATGTTCAGTACTATACAAATTTCCATCCTCATCCCAAGCTAACCCTTGTGGATTTCGATGACCATAAGAAAATATATAGGAATTTTTAAAAGGATTATCATCCGGTATTGACCCATCTAATTCCATTCGAAGGATTTTCCCTGCTAGACTGTTTTTGTCTTGTGCCAACTCTGAATTTCCGGAGTCTCCAGTAGTAACATAAAGCATTCCATCTGGACCAATTCTCATTCTACCACCATTATGAATTCTACCACCAGGAATCCCTTCTAACAGTACGTTTGTTTCAATCCACGTATCACCCTGTTTTTGAAGAACGACAACTCGATTTTTGGTTATACCATCTTGTTTATATGTATAGTAGGCATAGGCTTGTTGAGTGGATTCGAAATTAGGAGATAACACTAATCCAAGAAAACCACCTTCTCCTTCATGATGCACAGCTTTCGTAACCGATAACACCGGGATGTTTACTGAACCGGACTCACGGTCAATTTCAATTATTCTACCTTCTCGCTGACTTATATAAAAAGTTTCATCATGTTTTGTAATCGTCCATGGTATGTTTAAGTTTTTCGCTAAAACTTCTGCTGTTGCTCCTATTGTTTCTACTACTTCTTGTTCATTTTTTTGAATCCCATGATCAGATTCATCACTTTTTTGTGGATTTCCAATAGAACATCCTGTTATAACCAATAAAAGCATGATATATTTTATCCCTTTATACATAACATTCCCCCTTCACCTAACAATTGGAAATTACTTATTATAATAATAACAATTTTTTTTGAAGAATCAAAGTTGTGACATGGCATGCACCATATTTTGGACGGAGTTTTCTGCTAGCTTAAAATGTATTTCCTTATATAGGAGAGAAAAGTATGTTATAATATATTGGAGGTATTATATAACATACATACAATTTATAAAAAAGTCTAATTCCTTTTAACCTATTTTAGAAACACTCATTCAATAGTAGCTGTTTTTCTTGAAGTTTTATCTAAGTATAAAAGGTATTAAAGGAGAGAGTTAAATTGAGTATCATTGACCAAAAAGTTAACGAAACGATTGTTGGTGTTGTGATTGTTGAAAATAGAAAGGGTTTTATCAAGTTAGAAAACGGCGTTCTTGTTGAACTTAAGGAGAATGATTTTATTGAGGTTCGTAACCGTAATGATTTTCATAGGACAAAATTAGAAGTATTAATAAAGACAAAAACCTCAGAAGGAATTTCTGCTTTTGCAGGCATAGAGGCTCGTGCTAAGATTAATCGATAATATAATGAAGAGGGAGAAAATTAGCTTAATAATAAATACAATCCTATTAAGAAATTTCTTTTTTTTAATTGTTACTATTAAATGAGTCAATAAATCTTACCTCTAACTGAAACCCTATTAATTTTTCGCTTTAATTAAATTGATATTTTTTAATTTTAATTGATTTTTATCCCATCCTACATGTACTTTCCCTGTGCCATTGCAATTAGGGACATTTCTTTTTAATAATTGGAAAGAAATTCGAACGTAATCTTTTTTTTATACAATTTATGCAAATTTTTATAAATGATAAGAAACCACCTCCACATTTCATGTTGCAATTAATAATGAAAAACTTTGTGGTTATGAGACTAACCCGTTTGCTTTGCGTCATTCTCTTTTATGAAGGAATTAACAAAGGTGATGGCGAAATTATTCTTTTAGTGAGATTTCGCCATCATTTTTCTCGTTAAGAACTTGATCGTTCAGTTGAATTAAATCATTAGTAGAAGGAACACGAAAAATCATAGCCAACGTAATTTCCTGTGCACCAATTCTGTTAGCTTTACAAATACTTTCTTGAAATGATTTATTGTATTCGATCATTACTAATAAATCATTTATATCTGCAACCCCAAAAACTTCTTTTACAGTATCTCCATATTTCAGTTGTGAACCAGTTGCGAATTTATGATACCTTCCTCGGGATTTTCTAAATAATAAATCGTTTCTACATTTAGTTCCAATCGTAACATCCTTTCACAAACGTAATTTATTTCATTTCTGTTCCGGTTTGGATATGAGGGCTGGAATAATAGATTGACATATTAAATTCACATACTTCTTCAGTATGATTTTGATAAATCTGATAGACATCAGAAGAGAAAGAGATTGCGTCACCTGTTTTTAAGGTTTGATCATTTTCTTCACCTATTTCAATGGATAAGATACCAGAATGGACAGTTATTGATTTTAATACTCCTATTCCAGTAGGGGCAGAGAGATGCTTACATCCTGGTAACATTCGAATACGATAAATTTCTAATGGGATACCAGGTGAAGCGAAAGTGTTATACGTTTCAAATAAATCATTATCTTCTTTAAATAAAGGTTGTTCCTCTTCTCTGAGAATTTTAATAGAGGGATCCCTTATAAGGAAAGAGGCAAAAGGAATCTGTAATCCAGCAGCTATTTTCCAAAGAATTGCAACAGTTGGATTTGAAGTACCACGTTCAATTTGTCCAAGCATTGGTTTACTAACACCGGTTAGTTCAGCAAGATCTTCCAAGGATAATTGACGTTGTTGTCGGTAAAACCGTAAGCGTTGACCAATTTGAATTGATAAGAAGTTTTTATCCATATATACTCCTAAGAATGTATGTTATATTGAACTGATACATATATTATAACGTATTTTAAAAAGTTTTGTTTTCTGAATATTTTGTATAAAGACTTGAAAGCTAGGTATTTTGTGTTATATGATATAGAAATATTATTATAGCATACGAAATGGGTGCATTTTCCCAAGACAAATCCCATTAGTACACAATGAATTATTTGAATATTTATCATTTTTATTTTATATAAAAGAGGAAGGGACTTTTTTATGAATTACTCATTTGCAGAACAAACAAAAAACTATAAATCATCTGCTGTTAGAGACATTCTCGCTGTTATTCAACAAGGTAATGTAATTTCATTTGCAGGAGGCTTACCTTCTGAGGATTTATTTCCTTTAGCTGACGTTCAAGTAGCATATGAGAAAGTGTTTGCAACAGGGAAATCGACTCTACAATATGGTTTAACAGAAGGATATACGCCACTTAGAGAAGCGATTCAAACAAAAATGGAAGGTAAAGGTATTAAAACACCTCTAGAAAACATGTTGATCACAACTGGATCACAACAAGCAATTGACTTGTTCTCAAGAGTTATCCTCTCATCTGGGGATGTTGTGTTAACGGAAGACCCTACCTATTTGTCAGCTTTACAGGTTTTTAGATCCTATGGAGCAAATGTAGTTGCGGTTAATGGGGACGAACACGGAATGGAGTATGAGGATTTAGAAGCAAAAATTAAAACATACCATCCAAAATTCATTTATATTATCCCTACTTTCTCAAACCCGAATGGTAAGGTTTGGAGCACAGAAAGACGCCAGCAGCTTTTAGACCTTTGTTATGAATATAATGTACTTATTCTCGAAGACGATCCTTATGGAGATATTAAATTTCATGATGAGGAAGAATATCCACCAGTAGCAACTCTAGATCATGGGCAAAGTCATGTATTGTATACAAGTACGTTCTCAAAGTCAGTTGTTCCTGCATTACGAACAGGCTGGGTAACAGGACCTTCTCCAATCATTAAGATGATGACACAGGCAAAGCAAATGGCAGATTTGCATTCTAGTTCAATCGATCAACAAGCACTTTATTTTTTGTTGCGTGATTTTAACCTTGAAGGGCATATCCAACAATTGAGAACAGAATATTATAATCGGATGATAATCATGAAAGACTGTTTGAATAAGTTAGAACCAGGGTTATTTACTTGGAAGGAGCCAAAGGGTGGGATGTTTTTATGGGTAGAAGGACAGGAGCATTTAAATACACCAACCTTGCTTAAAAATGCGGTAGAAAAGGGTGTAGCGTTTGTTCCTGGGGCTCCTTTCTACGTTGATCAACCAAAGTACAATACCTTCCGATTAAACTTTAGCCATTCCACACCTGAAAAGATTAAGCTAGGAATGGATCGTTTAGTAGATGTCTTATTAAGTCCGATAACGATCTAAGTATCATACCAACTTTTCCAACATATATTTAAACTATATGCTTAAGGTGGGAGGTGGGGAAATTGTATGCACGTTTGGTGGTTTTTACATTAGGAAATGGGAAAAGAAGAATTGCAGAAAAAATGATGAAAGATTTTGATCCTATAACTAGGAAATTAAGAGGATTTAGAGGAAATGTATACTTTTTTGACGACAGTGTCTGCGAATATCGAGCTTTAAATTATTGGGATACAAAAAGTCATGCAGAAGATGCCAACAGTGTTATATTTCCAAAAGTAGAAAAAGAACTTGAAAACATGAACGAGAAAAAGCCGATCGTGAAACTTTTTGAAGTATTTGATCCTGCGGATAGTGAAGGGTTAATATTTTCCCATATCAAAATTTAATAGGTAATCAAAATGAGGAATCTAATATAGGTTCCTCATTTTATTTTTTTAGGATTACAAAAGATCACCAAGTTCACTATCTGAATAAATCGCGATCAAAACTTTAGCTTTTTCTTCACCAATATTTTTAACGAAATGTGGTACGCTAGCATTCCAACTGAAAGAATCCCCTTTCTCAACAATCACCGAGTCCTCTCCTTGTTCAGCAAGAACTTTTCCTTCTAACACTAAATGGGATTCTTCTCCCTCATGCGCATGTGGATCTCCTGTAGAAGAGCCAGGAGGGAATTCAACAATCATCATCTTTAATCCGGCTCTTGACGTTAAATGCTCGATCTTCAAGTTATTAAAAGTAGAAAACCGTCTTTCACTTTTTCGGATGACCCGCATATGTTGTTTCTTTTCTAACAATAAATAAGGTAAAGGAACCCCTAGAAAGTTTGCAATTGTTTGCAACGTGCTAATGGATGGGGAAGTGTTATTATTTTCGATATTGCTAATGAAACCCTTTGAAAGCCCGGTTTCTTCACACATTTTTGCAATCGTGATTTTTTTTCTATTTCGTATCGCGCGAATTTTCGATCCGATCTCCATATGTATCACCTCTAATGTTTCCTAATAAAAAACATAATCACATAGTAGCAAAAAAACCGTTGACAAGCTATAGTGTTAATTGTTATCTTATAAGAAATAAATATTCTTATTACGAAACAAACCATAGCGTTTAATACGAAGGTTTCGTTATTTTTTTAACTAAATGTTTTTTTATAAGAATATTTTATTTTTATAAAAAAACTATTTTCTATCAAATATGATAGTGATCTTATACGAATAAATGAAGGGATGATGATATCATGCAAGCACCTATGATGTATGAACTTCGCAAGCCGAAACATGTAGAACCTTCTAACAAAACATATCCAGCTTTGTTCATGATGCACGGTATAGGGAGTAATGAACAAAACATGCTGTCACTAGTGGATGGATTAGGAGATTCATTTTACATCTTTAGTATTCAAGGACATCTTTCACACCCACCAGGTTATGCATTTTTTTCGATTCAGGGGTTTGGTAAACCGAATAGAGACGTTTTTGATGAAGGTGTAAGGAAACTAACAAGCTTTATTGATCATGCTTGTGAACAGTATCCATTGGATATAAGTAAAGTGTACTTACTCGGATTTAGCCAAGGGGCAATCCTTGCAATGACACTTGGTTTGACACTTGGGAATCGTATAAAGGGCATTGTTGCACTCAGTGGATACATTCCAGGATTCGTCAAGGAAGAATACAACATAAAGGATGTTGAGAAATTATCCTTGTTTATTTCACACGGTGAAATGGATCAAATTCTACCATTTGAATGGGGAATAGCGAATAATGACTTATTTAATAAGTTGGGAGCAGCTGTAACTTTCAAAACCTATCCAGAAGGGCATACCGTTTCACCAAAAAACCACCATGACTTTACAAAATGGTTATTAAGTGATTTGGAGAAGGAATAAAAGAAATGATTAAAAGGAGGAGTTAAGATGATTCCGTCTTACTTTATCGCTCACGGAGCGCCATTATTAGCGATTGAGAATAATGAGTATACACAGTTTTTATCTAACTTAGGTCGTACACTGCCACGTCCAAAAGCAATTGTATTATTTTCAGCTCACTTTGAGTCTGAGGTGCAAAAGGTGAGCCAAGTCGATGAGTATAAAACAATCTATGACTTTGGTGGATTTCCTGAAGCCTTATATCGCATTCAATATCCGGCAAAAGGATGCAAGGAAATTTCAAAAAAAATTGAAGAATTGTTCACAAAAAACGGTGTATCGTATGAAGTAGATACGAGCCGTGGATTAGATCATGGAGCATGGGTTGTCCTTAAGATGCTTTATCCAGATGCTGATATACCTGTTATCTCTATGTCAGTCAATCAGAATCTTGCACCTGAGGAACAATATAAAATTGGAAAGTCCTTGTCGGTCTTAAGGGAAAATGACATCTTAATTATTGGCAGTGGAGGAACAGTGCATAATCTAAGAGCGGTGAAATTTGATGGAGATAATGGTCAAAGTGATGACTGGGCACTTGAATTTGATGAGTGGCTGGCTCAGCATTTGAAAAATTGGGATGTTGAATCTCTTTTCAAGTACGATTCGCTAGCATCAACAGCAAAGCTGGCTGTGCCTCCGTATGGAAAAGAGCATTTTGTTCCACTTTTCTATGCTCTTGGTGCAGCTGATGATCAACAAAATGCAACCTTATTACACAGAAGCTATCGTTACGGGAACCTAAGCCACAGTGTTTGGCAGTTTGGATGATTAAGGGTTAATTTCTACTAATTAAAAAATTGGAGGTAAGAAAAAATGAATAATAAATATGAGTGGAGTACATTATTATTACGTGTGTTGTTAGGTGTTACTTTCTTTGTTCATGGAGTAGTTAAATTCCAAGGTGGTATTGAAAATATAGTTGGCTGGTTTGATAGCATTGGACTACCAGGGTTTTTAGCTTATGGTGTCGCTTTATTAGAAGTAGTAGGTGGAATATTATTAGTTGTTGGATTTGGATCTAGAATTGTATCTGCTTTATTTGTACTATTAATGCTTGGCGCGACTATTAAAGTAAAATTAGCTCTTGGCTTTTTAGGTAATGGCCAAATGGCTGGTTATGAATTAGATGTAGCTTTATTAGCAATGGCATTATTTATTGCAGTAAATGGCAGTAAAATATTATCACTTGAACAAGTTATTTTTAAAGGGAAAGAGCAACAAAGTGAAAACGCAAAAACTGTATAAAACAATGATTCGGATTGAATAGTAAGAATATCTAAGAGCATTACTTCGTACAGGAGTAGTGCTTTCTTTTTAATATATTTTAATTGAAAGCGACCTGAATTTAAGATCTAAAGGAGGAACGAAAATGCCTATTATTCAAATCACCCTTCTTGAGGGCAGAGATCAAAAAATAGTCGAACAATGTATTCGCGATGTTGCACACACGGTTCACAAATCTATTGGAGTACCTTTATCTAGTGTAAGGGTATATGTAAACGAAGTGCCAAAACAATATTTCGCAGTAGGCGATAAACTAAAAAGCGAGATGTAAGAAGTGCAACATAAGAACTGTTTTAGAAGATAATGGATGAAAGTAACGAAAATCGGTAGACGACAAGAAATGCTTTTAAGCGGAGTAGCTACGATAGCCAAAAAGAAATAATAGTTTTAGTGAAAGAAGGAATTTTTAGTGATTGAATACAAAGAACTTGCTGAATACTTAATAAAAGCAGAAAAGGATCATCATGCAGTTACTTGTATTACTGATAAAAGACCTGATTTTGATATTCCAATGGGATATCAAGTACAAAACGAACTTATCAATTTGAAAAAGGCTCAAGGTCATGAAATCGTTGCTTTTAAAATGGGGCTAACCAGCCAGGCAAAAATGCAACAAATGAATATTAATGAACCAATCTACGGAGTTGTTTTTGATTATATGGTAGTTCCGGATAAAGGGGAAATTGTAATGGATGAACTTATTCATCCAAAAGTAGAAGCAGAAGTAGCGTTTATTCTTAACGAAGATATTGAAGGACCAGATATAACTGGAGAGCAAGTACTTGCAAAGACAAAATGGATTTTCCCTGCTCTTGAAATTATCGACAGCCGTTATGAAAACTTTAAATTCAAACTTCCTGATGTTATTGCCGATAATACCTCTTCTTCTAGAGTCGTTTTTGGAAATCAAATGTTTCACCCTAATGATTTTGAAATGGATTCGATTGAGGTAATATTATCAATGAACGGGAAAGTAAAAACAAATGGTACTAGTTCTGCAGTATTAGGAAACCCTGCAAATTCTGTTGCCATGCTAGCAAGTATGCTATACAGGAATGGAAAAGGTAAAATTCCTAAAGATTCAGTGGTCTTAACTGGTGGAATAACAGAGGCAGTATTAGTAAATAAAGGGGATTATGTAACGTCAAAGTATGTTGGAATGGGTAATGTTTCGTTACATGTTAGATAATTCACTAAAATAATAGGTCGTATTCTTAATAGATGGGGACAGTTTGTATAGTATGTCCCCATAATAAAAAGTAATCATTTTGTCTAATAGAATGACTGAGATTGGTTTTCCCCAGTCTCGCTAACTTTCTCTATCTTATCAACAAACATTTGGAAAACTTTCCTTTTTTCATCTAATTCTTTTATATATTGTTTTAGTTCATCATATTTTTCTACAAATGGTATTTGATATGTTGTTTTGATATTATTAATAATTTCATCATTTATTGTAGATTGAATGACTTGTTTCGTTATACCAGATTTATAGGAATATAGTTGAAGTTCACATTTGACCTTCTCGTATTCTTCATCTATTTCTATTTTTTGTTTCAACATTTCTTCCTTCCATTCAAGTAGCGCATCCTTAACATACGACTCCATCTTTCCCCTCCTCAGTTGCTTGTATTAAGCTGTGCATTCATAAAAATATTTGTATTCTCTTTTATATATCTAATACACTATTTATCATTCACTCCTATTTTATGGGGGTAACGTAGTATTAGATTACAATAAAAAAACCAACTTGCTAGTAGAGTGACCCAGTAAAATGAGACATAGTAGATGGAGTGATTCGAATGCAACCTAAATAATAATAGTTAAGCATAGAGCGTAACATGTCTCTATGCTTAAATTAATTTTTGACTAAGTTTAATAGAATGAATCAATCGTAAATTCAGTAAATAAATTTCTTCCAAACAAACAATCTACTAAATGAAAAAGCCATCTGAAAAATATCAGATGGCTTTTTATCTAAATTCAACTTATTATAAAAGCTGGATTCATTCACACTGCTTATTGGAGCGGTTTTAGTGTTTAATACTAAATAAACATTCATAATAAATGATCTCGTTCGTACTCAATTCACTCTCGGGAAACCAAAACCTGATGCATAATCGTCGCCTGTTGCAGCTCCAGAGCCACCCATAATATCGTATAGTTTAGAACGGTTTTGTAGCTCGCTTCGAAGTTCAACGTTACTCATTGTAGGATTTGCCGACCAGATTTTTGCTGCTAATCCTGATACATGAGGTGTAGCCATGGACGTTCCGCTAATCGTATTATACGAACCGTCATACCAAGTGGATTCGATGACTCTCCCTGGTGCAGATACTTCGATGTCGCGCTCCTGAATGGTGTAATCACCATCTGTCAAAGAAGTTCCTCTCGATGAGAAGTCAGCGACACGATATGTGCCATTTTCCTGGATGTTTTCTAAAGCAGCAACTGCTACTGCATTTTTAAGTGCTCCAGGGTATCCAATTGTGTTTTCGCCAGGACCGCTGTTACCTGCTGCTGCAACAACAAGAACCCCCCTGTTGTAAGCATAATCTACAGCATTCGAAATCAAGATATCTTTAACGCTTGAACCAAGTGACATGGATATAATCGTTTTTGAGTCAGTTCTCACAGCCTCGTCAGCAGCATGCTGAATGGCTCCTGCTATATCATCAGAATACCCAGATCCTCTATCATTAAGAACCTTGTATGCCCATAAAACAGCTTTTGGAGCAACTCCATAAATCCCGAGGCCATTGCTTCCTCCATGTGCTAATACTGTACCCGCCACATGAGTGCCATGTCCATTTTTGTCAGTGCAAGAACCATTAACCAATGGAGTTTTACTCCGAGTAAAATCTTTACACTGTTCGGCAGAACCTGATAAATCATTATGCCCTGTATAAACACCTGTATCAAGCACCGCTACCTTAATGCCATCTCCGCCAGAAGTGCTTTTAATTGAAGTGTTATTATAAATTGCTTCAATACCCCATGGTGTTTGATCACTAGGTACTGAAGAAGCTGCAGTACCAGGCTTTGCTTTCACCTTTGTACTAGTATCGAGCTCTACTTGTGCAACTCTGCTAATTGTGAGATTTTTATTTTTCGATAATGCCTCATACTGCTTTTTATTAACAGTAGTCGTAAAGCCTTTGCTTCCAAAATCCCAACGGACTCCGTAACTTTCTTTTGCTTTCGTTTTTTCAGAGCTCAGACCTTGAATTAAAACCCGATAAGAATCCTGGGTTTCAACCCCCTGCGCAGAAGCCGCATTAGCCCAAATTGATATCCCCATTGTTAAACTAAGTAAAACTGAACCTAGCATTCTACTTTTTTTCATACAAAACTCCTCTCATTTCTCAAATTACAGTTTTAACTATAATTTGAATGATAGTAGAAATTTCTTATATCTAAAATCATATATTGACTCAACTTATTGCATTCTTCTGGTTTTTAGACCAATCTTTCATGACTCTTTTTTTAAAATTCTTTGTGTTAATTTTATCTATTGGAATATGAAACATTCATTGTTTTGTTTGTTATAAAGATGAATAAAAACTTTTTCTTTTTACTGCATACCTTTTCCTCTTTAATATGTAAAAAATAACAATTTTACAATACCTTTGATTGATATAATGGGCAAGGAAAAATGGGTATTAAGGGACAATCTATGAATACATTCGTTTTTTGATGTAGTTTGTACAGTCGTAGTACCAAAAGAAAGAGAAGGGATCAATGAACAGGAAATCGTTAGAAGTAAGAAGGATAAAAGGTTCCGAGAAAGATATTTATAGAAAAAGAACTATTAAGGAATGCTTCAGGGAAAATAGTGAGAAATAAAAAAGAATGCCAAGGAATGCATCAGGAAAATAGTTAAATATCAGCTTAGAGAAAAATTTCTCCAACATGAGCGATCTTTATTTAAGGCTGTTTTCTCAAAGATTGTTGCTTTTCGTAAATAACTAAACTTTACGGATATAGCCTATCTTCGTGCTCTTTTCGCTTATTTACTAAGTGGTACTCTCTTGAAATTGCTTATAGTTTCTATGATAAAAATCCAAAAGCCGATTTTTATAAGTCTAAAGCAACAAACTTTTAGAAAAGAGCCTTATTTAACGAAAGAGCACGAAATATTTTGAACATCCTTGAGGAAGTTTTTAGAGAAAGAGGCGTAACCTTTTTACTAACAATGGGAGGAAAGTCTTGTATTAAGGATCTTCTACAGCCATGCTCGGAAGAACATACAATAAGGCGCGATAGTTGAATTTACGAACAATTTATACATTGCAAATTTACACTCCAAAGGGTGCTTTCTAGATGAAAGCACCCTTTGGTTTTACGTAATCATTTGTATTGAATGTTTTGTTATTAAGTTCTTAAGAATCGATTCCTACCATTCCTAGACCACTAATAAAACGGAGAATTTAATGGTTAGGTTGCTTCCTTTCAATAAAGTCCATGACGATCTTTACAACAATCCCTATTACGAACAAAACAACCAATGAGTAAAAGTAAGTCCAATTGTGTAATTTATAGAGACCTATATAAACAAAGATCGGCTGGACAATAAAAGAGATTATACTTGCAACAATAAAATCGGTAATAATAAAAAACTTCCACCTACTAAACATTTGATACATTAAGGCCATTATACTAGGAACAACAATAAATTCTACTGTAGCAATTGGTGTAAGAAACTGAACTAACTGATGAGGATGACTCCATAATTGGAAGTATTCTCCGATATCATCAAAAATAGTATTAATTACATAAGCGATCATAAATGATAGTGTGATCAGTAAAATCCTTTGCCGATCAATTAAGAAAAGAAATAATATGAGGAAGATAGCATTCATGATGAGGATAACCCACCAATGAATACTGAATAAATCATGGTGAATCCAATGGTCCATTTCCATTTGATGTAATGTACTGGTCATTCTTTCTATTTCTTTATCCATATAAATACCTCCTTTGATGTAAGTATCCCCTGAAGCGTTCATATTAAACGGATGACTTTTATCTAAGCTGTATATATATGTATTCTTAGTTTACATATCTAAATTACAGCATCTGATAATAAAACATCTAATACATTATGTTAAATTAACTCGCCTATTCATATCCGAAATGTCAAAAAAACCCATGAATACCAAGGTATTTCTCTTTAAAGCTCAAGTCTAGAATCGGACGTGAGCTAACAATCATGGATCACACTAAACTATGATACAAATACTTTCTATTAAAAGTTTTAGTCGTCATTCCACTACTGTTTTTATACAAATGTAGTGTTTTATTATCCAAAGTGGTTTATCGGCGAAAATAAAAGCTTCCTTGACAGTTTGATGATTTATGATACAACCCATTGGATAATATAAAAGTATGTATAAACTCAATTCAGCAAAAAACATAGTTGGAGGAGACTTTACCTGTAGTGTAGAGGACTCTCTGGCGTTTAATGAAGAGAAAAACTTTGGAAATATTGGACATGTACTGTAAGATAGGCACCAGCGCAGGAGGTGTCTTTTTACGCTTTGTCCCAAATTAAATAATGTACATCCCTGAGCGATCTAAAATGAGTGTCTTGGATATTATTATATAAAAAGGTATAAAAAGTGAATTTTCATGAGCTAAAGAATACTATGATTACATACGATTATTTGATTAGGAGTGTGCAATAACATGGATGTACTAACAGCGATAACGACAAGAAGAAGTATTGGTGTTGTAAAACCTGATCCGGTTCCAACGGAATTTATAAATAAAATACTAGAGGCTGGTACCTGGGCTCCTGCCCATCATCGTACAGAGCCATGGAGATTTTTTGTTTTAACAGGTGAGGCAAGAAAAAGACTTGGAAAAACACTTTCTTCATTTGTAAAAAAAACGCTGGAAGATCCCCAAAGTGAAGAAAGCAGAAAACGATTAGAAAGAGAAGAACAAAAGCCACTTAGAGCACCCGTGATCATTGCAGTAGCTGTTGAACCAACAAATAATAAAAAAGTATTGGTAAAAGAGGAATATGCTGCTGTAAATGCTGCCATTCAAAATATGTTACTTGCCACACATGCACTTGGTTTAGGTTCAATCTGGCGGACAGGAAATGTATGTTACTCAAATGAAGTAAAGCAGTTTTTTGGACTTTCAGATGAGTCAGAGATGGTAGGTTTCATTTACATTGGCTATCCTAATATGAAGGAAATGCAGGGGAAAAGAAAAAACTTTTCTGAGGTGACAAAGTGGTTTGATCGTGAGGAAGATTTTCATAAATAAATGTATTTTCTATTCTATAAAATATATTTAAATTAAATGCGGTAAGTAAAAAAGCTTACTGTGTTTTTTTATTTAAGAAACGATTGTTGGATGAATAAACCAATGTAAAAAAGTTGCATTTCTTTTTCAAATCTGTTTTAATTAATTGTTACTTTTTAAAACAAACAATTGTATTAAAAAGGTAAAAGAAGCAAGTAAACATCTCAATACGTTTATATCTTGCAAATATAAATATAGTAGGTGAATGATAATGGAGAATAAACAATTTCGGGTTTTACTATATTACCATTATGTAACAATAGAAAATCCAGAAGAATACACTGGGCAGCATTTAGAATTTTGTCAAAGCCTTGGATTAAAGGGTAGAATTTTAATCGCACATGAAGGTATAAATGGTACAGTATCTGGAACAATTGAGCAAACTGATCAATATATGTCATATATGAAAGCAGATGCTCGCTTTAAAGATATGGTATATAAAATAGATGAAGCAGATGGTCATGCATTTAAAAAAATGCATGTGCGCCATAGACCAGAACTCGTTACTTTACGATTAGAAGAAGATGTGAATCCTCTCGAGTTAACTGGTAAATATTATAGTCCAAAAGAATTTTATGAAGCGATGCAGCAGGAAGACACTGTTATAATTGACGCAAGAAATGATTACGAATATTCATTAGGCCATTTTCGCAATGCGATTATGCCTGATATTAATACATTTAAAGAACTACCGGATTGGATTCGTGAAAATCGTAAAAACTTCGAAGGTAAAAAAATATTAACGTATTGTACTGGTGGAGTTCGCTGTGAAAAATTCTCCGGTTGGTTACGCAAAGAAGGATTTGAAGATGTTGCACAACTACACGGTGGCATCGTAACGTATGGTAAAGATCCAGAAGTACAAGGTGAACTATGGGATGGTCAATGCTATGTGTTCGATGAAAGAATAAGTGTACCTATTAATAGGGTTGAACCTGTCGTCGTAGGTAGAGACCATTTCACGAACGAACCATGTGAACGCTTTGTTAACTGTGCTAACCCTGAATGCAATAAAAAAATCCTGTGTTCAGAAGAAAATGAGCATAAATATTTGCGTGCATGTAGTGATGAATGTAGAGTCCACCCTAGAAATAGATATGTAGCAGAACATGGGTTGACAGAGGAGCAATTTAAAGAAAGACTAAAAGTACTAGTTTAAATTTATACACCAGAATTTATATCTTATGGATGCGTATATAAAACTAAGGGTTTCGCCAGTAGGACTTGGTGAAACCTTTAGTTTTTCTAATTGAAACCATACTTAACGTCTAGTTAGAATAACGATCATTCTTTATACGATAAATGATATATTCCGTTTGAAACATCATGAAAACAACAAATAAAGGTATTGAAATGAAGAGAAGTCGTCTATGCCAATCTAGATTTCGTTTCATTACGATACTAGAAGCAATCAAGTTGGTTAATAAAGTTTGAATCATATATGAACACCCTTTCTTCACTTAGTTTAACTATTGTGTTAAAAATAATTCACGGAAATAAAGAGTCCTATAAGGGCTCTTTTCTTTTGCCTTTCTAATTAAAAAGCACAATGGACGAATTACATTGAAAAGAAGTGTGATATCTTAGTTGAAGAAATTAAAAATTCAAATTGTAATGACCACCGTTCGAAGCGTTTAGATATACTTTCATTGGTTAAGAATGAATAAGGGATATTAAACAGTAGAGGTTGATTTATAGATGGGAATTCTAAAACAGAGAGAAATTGAAAAACTAATTGAAAAATTAAATGATATGGTGGTAGATGATTGGAAAAGTAATTTTGTCTTAACAGGAAAATGGTGGATTTTATTCATCTTAACAATAGTTCCTTGGTTCTTATGGTGGAAGATAGTAGATAAAAAAAGAATCACAGAGATATTATTATTCGGATTTTTTATTGTCATTATTTCAACATTCCTTGATATTGTTGGTTGGAATTTCTCACTTTGGATGTATCCTAAAACATTAATACCCTTATGTACACCATTAGTTCCGGTAAATTATACATTATTACCAATTGGATACATGCTGATTTATCAATATCTATCTAATTGGAATTCTTTTGTAAAAGCACTTATTTTTATGTCTGCTTTTTTTGCTTTTATTTTAGAGCCTTTGAGCGAATGGATGAATTTTTATAAAGAACTTAACTGGAGTCATACCTATTCATTTTTAATTTATATTTTCATTGGAATGATAGTAAAATGGTTACTTGAAAAAATGATGAGAATCCAAAAAATAAATTCTTGAGATTACAATAAAAATCTGTCTAAAATTTAGACTGATTTTTATTTATTTTAATAGCCATCAGAAGAGAGCCTCATATCTTCAACATTTTATTACGCAAACTAATAGATCCATAAATGAGAACGTACAATGCAATGCTATTAAACGTTTACGCATTTACAGATCTAAAAGCACCCTTTACAAAGTATTTCTGCAGAAATGGATACACGATTAGCATTGGTACAGTTGCAACTGCAGTCTAGGGCTGTTGTTTTTAGTTATACACATCTCCTATGTATCTATCAATTTGAAATGCTACAACTTAAAACCCTACCTTCATATAGCAAGTAATCGTATTCCATCTGATTTGCAAATATTCATCTAACTTATCTTTAGAACTTGATCATTATTAATCTGCCCCAAGCATCTCTAACAATTTTCTCAATGCAAATGAATGATACGCATCCTTTTTTGAAATAATACCCAGTTTCCAGAGCAGTGGTTCGGACAATGGAATGATGAGGACATTAGGATTATTTTGCTTATAGTAAATTGATTTTGGTAGTAACGTTACTCCAAGACTGGACGAGACTAGTTCAATAATTAAATCCCACTGCGAGCTTTGGTAGGTAACGGTCGGTTTAAAACCCGCATCCATACAAGCCTGTTTGATGTAATCATGCAGCGTAAATTCTTCTGAGAAAAGTATGAAATTTTCTTCTTTTAGTTCACGCAAAGATACAGCACTACGCGTTGCAACCGGGTGGTCTTTGTGAACATATACAACGAATTCATCGGTGACAAACGGATAACTATTCAACGAAGTTTCGTTTGTTGGCAATACGATCATTCCGAGATCGATTTGGCCATCTTCAACGAGTTCACCGATTCGTTTCGCACCGAGTTCGACAAGTTGGAGTGAGACATTTGGGTAACTTTCATGAAATCGCCGGGCGATATCAGGAAAAAACAGTGTGCCGATCAGCGGTGGTATGCCCATTTTTATTTCACCTGTAGCAATATCCATTAGTTCATCCAGTAAAATCTTTAATTCAGAAAGAGATGAAAGTGCTTTCTGACCTTGCTGATAAACAATTCTGCCTGCATCTGTAAGCCGGAGATGTCGCGTTGAACGATCGAACAGCTCTACATGCAGTTCCTCTTCTAGTTTTTTAACGGCTTTACTAAAAGAAGGCTGTGATAAATAGGAATGTGCAGCGGCTTTTGTAAAGCTTTGATGATTCGCCACTTCGATAAAAGATTTTAGATCACGCAGTTCCATTTTAAGCCTCCATTTATTCCATATATTCATAGTATATATTCCTTTTATGTATTTTACTTATAAACAATTAGGATGTAAACTTTTAAATAAGGGAATATTCTAAAAAATAAGATGGACGTTCTTAAATAAGAGAATATTCGAACTGGAGGGAGGAGAAATTTATGAAAAACAGCAAAATAATGGCTTCATTTTTGGAAGCGATTTCAGATATTCAGGATGGCTCAACTTTAATTGTCGGTGGCTTTGGCTTGTGCGGTATCCCGGAGAAATCGATTCAAGCATTACGGGACCAAGGAACAAAAGATTTAACGGTCGTCAGTAACAACTGTGGCGTGGATGATTGGGGTCTAGGCCTGTTGCTTGCAAACAAACAAATCAAAAAAATGGTGTCTTCATATGTAGGGGAAAACAAAATTTTTGAGCAGCAGTACTTAAGTGGTGAACTGGAAGTGGAGTTAACCCCGCAGGGTACACTTGCTGAACGGATACGAGCTGGCGGAGCAGGTATCCCAGGCTTTTACACGGCAACGGGTATAGGGACACCGATCGCAGACGGAAAAGAAATAAAAGAGTTTGACGGGAAACCCTATCTGCTTGAGCGCGGTATCGTTGGAGACTTTGCACTGGTAAAAGCGTGGAAGGCGGATACGCTTGGTAATCTAGTGTACCGGAAAACGTCACGTAATTTCAATCCACTGGCAGCGATGGCAGGAAAAATTACGATTGCTGAAGTTGAGGAAATAGTAGAGGCAGGCGAGCTAGATCCGGATGAAATCCATACACCGGGTATTTTCGTGCAACGTCTTCTAGTGGGTACTAACTATCAAAAACGGATTGAGCGACTGACTGTTGTGCAGGCATAAATCGAGAAAGGGAGCGGATGAAAATGAAAGATACACGATTAACAATTGTTAAAAGAGCGGTACAGGAAATTGAAGATGGGATGAATGTCAATCTTGGAATTGGAATGCCGACATTGGTCGCAAATGAAATTCCTGCGGACTTCAACGTATTATTGCAGTCGGAAAACGGGCTGCTTGGCATTGGTCCTTATCCAATAGAAGGTGAGGAGGATCCTGATTTGATCAATGCGGGAAAAGAAACAATTACAACCGTTCCTGGATCCTCGTTTTTTGACAGTGCCGAATCTTTTGCGATGATTCGCGGCGGACATATTGATCTTGCTATCCTTGGCGGCATGGAAGTTTCTGAAAACGGAGATCTTGCCAACTGGATGATTCCTGGTAAGATGGTTAAAGGAATGGGAGGGGCTATGGATCTCGTCAATGGCGCCAAAAGGGTAGTAGTCATTATGGAACATGTTAACAAGCACGGAGAAACCAAAATAAAAAAGGAATGCTCGCTACCATTAACAGGCCAGCAAGTTGTACACCGACTTATTACGGATCTCGCTGTATTTGATTTTACACCGGATGGCATGGTACTTATTGAGACATCAAGCGGTGTTACGGTTGAAGAAGTCAAAGAAAAAACGGAAGCGGCATTTATCGTCACACCTGAACTTACGGGGGAAAAATAAGATGACGAAAACGGTTATTTTAGATGAGTACGGACACCTGTAGGCAAATCTAGCGGAGCGCTGTATTCTTTGAAAACAGCTGAACTAGGCAGAATTGTGATAAAAGAAGCTTTGAAAAGAGCAAACGTAAACCCGGATGAACTAGACGAGGTCATTTTCGGCAATCTTCTGAAAGCTGGTTAGGGCCTTCTTCAAAGTAAGACGAATAAGAATCTACTTTTAAAAAACGCTTATTTGAAAAAGTAAGCGTTTTTTATGATCTGTAAGTTGATTATATTTTAGAAACAACTGTTTTTAGTCTTTCAAAATACAAAAATACAAAAATACAAAAATACAAAAAAGCTGGGGCAATGGGAATCTTGCTCCAGCTTAATAATTGGGGAATTTTGTTCTACACATGCAGATAAGGTTTTGAAAATTTAGTAATTATCGCGGAAGCCAGCTACTCATATATTCCTCATCTTCTAAATCATGTGCGTCTTTTACGATATAAAGTGGACGGAATGTATCGACCATGACCGCCAGTTCACGCGTCTCTTTTTTGCCGATACTAGCTTCTATTTTTCCTGGGTGTGGTCCATGTGGCAAACCGCTTGGATGAAGGGTGATCGATCCTTCTTCAATACCGCGCCTGCTCATAAAGTCACCACCAACATAATATAGCACTTCATCACTTTCCACATTGCTATGTACGTACGGAGCAGGGATTGCTTCCGGATGATAGTCATACATACGCGGTACGAATGAACATACGACATAATTGTGTGCTTCAAACGTCTGATGTACAGGCGGTGGCTGATGAACACGACCAGTTATCGGTTCAAAATCGTGTATGCTGAAGGCATAAGGGAAGAGATAACCATCCCATCCAACTGCATCGAGCGGATGAAAATCATATGTATAGGATGTGATCATCCCTTGCGCCCGCACTCGTATTTCAAATTCACCTTTTTCATCTTTTGGCTCCAGCTTTTCTGGTGTTCGAAAATCGCGCTCGCAAAACGGGGAATGCTCAAGAAGCTGGCCAAATTCATTGCGATAGCGCTTTGGTGGTACAATGGATGAATTGGATTCAAGAATGAAAAAGCGTGCTTCTTCTGATTCAAGTACAACACGATAGGTTGTGCCAATCGGGATGACAAGGTAGTCACCCGCTCCGAAACTCAATTCACCGAAAATACTTTCAATTTTGCCTGTTCCTTCATGAACAAAAAGCAATTCATCACCCTCGCCGTTTCGATAAAAATAATCCATCTGGCGGTTTGGACGTGCGACTCCTAATGCTACATCGTCGTTGGCCATGAAAATTTTGCGCGCTTCAAGAAAATCTCCGCCTACTTTCGTATTCCAAGTACGGAAATGACGGTGTTTTAATGCTTCTTTTTCTTCATATTCATATCGAACATCACGAATTTTTTCCGCTTTCTTTACTTGTGTTGGTTGATTTATATGATAGATGAGAGACTGAATGCTGGAAAAGCCTTTCGTGCCCATTAATTGTTCATAATATAGGCTGCCGTCTTCTTTCCGAAATTGCGTATGACGCTTATGCGGAATGCGCCCCATTTTAACGTAATGTGTCATTGTTTTACCCCTCTCTGATAATCGACTCTTGTTTTCTGTTTTTCACAATTGCTTATTAAAACTTCACATGTTGTTGACCTACTATCTGTGCTTCTGCAAGGGCGGGGAGTACGGTACCACTTACTTCACCAAAACCTATGCGGTAACCATCTCCTTGGCACCATCCGCTGATAGTCAATTTGTCTCCATCTTCAATCCAGCTACGTTCTCCGCCGCTTTTCAGCTGAATCGGTTCAGTTCCACGCCAGGAAAGCTCTAGTAGGCTTCCACGTTCGTCGCGTTCAGGACCGCTTATTGTGCCAGATGCATGCATATCTCCTGGACGCATGTTACATCCTGTAATCGTATGGTGAGCCACTTGCTGAGCGATTGACCAATACATGTATTGAAAATTTGTTTTTGTAATTCGTGTCGTTTCTTCCATGTTTTCCGGTGTTAAATGGACTTCAAGATTAATATTAAATGCCCCATCTTTTGTTTGCTGTAGGTATGATAACGGCTCTGGATCCTGCCGTGGGCCAGCTTCTCGAAACGGTTCTAAAGCTTCAAGCGGCACAACCCAAGGTGAAATGGATGTGGCGAAGTTTTTGGAGAGGAATGGGCCGAGTGGCTGGTATTCCCATGCTTGAATATCTCGGGCGCTCCAGTCGTTTACAAGTACTAGACCAAAAATATGTTCCTCCGCCTTATCAACTGGAACAGGCTCTCCAAGATGGTTACCTGGACCGATAAACCAGCCAATTTCTAGTTCGAAATCTAGCTGTATGGAAGGGGCGAATATAGGATTCTCTGAATCTTTTGGTTTCCGCTGTCCAGATGGACGTCGTATCTTTGTCCCACTTGGGACTATGGAACTTGCACGTCCATGGTAACCAATAGGCAAATGCGTCCAATTTGGCATAAGAGCATTGTCTTTACCTCTGAACATTGTGCCTACATTTGATGCGTGCTCCTTCGATGCATAGAAGTCTGTATAGTCCCCAATGTCGGCGGGTAGAAGCATTTCCACATCTGTCAATCGATGGAACGCTTTTGAACGAAGCTCTTCGTCATCACGTAAATCAGGGGTGTTCGCGCTCAATAGGTGCTGAAGTTTCGCGCGTACAGTAGTCCAGACTGGTCGACCTTGTGCCATAAGGTTATTGAGTGAAGAACAACTAAATAGATTCTTTTTTTCTGCTCCAGTTCCATTTAATAATCCGGCATCATCGATCACAGATAAGTCCAGAACGAAATCGCCAATTGCTGTACCGGCACGTGGGTCTTTGCCTTTCGGTTGAAAAATTCCATATGGCAAGTTTTGAAGTGGAAAATGTGATTCTGGCGTTGTTGCGATAAAGGACTTCATTGTGTTGCCTCCCCGTGAAAAATAGTTAGCTCTCCAAGTTCTTCCCGCGGCTCTTCAAAGCTACAGCTTCCGTATGAAGCGGCAAATAGACTGCGCGCTTTGTTGATTTCAGTCGCACTGACGGTTTTATTGCACCAGGAAAGCGCGTCTGGTGTAAACGAAAAATCCGCAGGGTCTTCATCAAGCAATATGGCTTGAAGTGTTGCTTCATCTACCTCATGGCAATAAGCCATTATAGATGCGGTAAATACGTTTACAAAACCGTGCATCTTCGTTTCTACTTCGTTTCGATACTGCCGTATTGGATGATGCAGACCTGCTGTGAATTTAAGTGCCAGACCACGTTTCCGACATTCATTGATAACAAACGCTACTTGATTTGCAGAAGGAAAAAAGTGTGCTTTGATGCCACCCATACGCAATTTAATACCTATTCGTTTCAAAGATTTTTGATTTATTGTTTGGATAGCATCTAGTGTGTGTGTAAGTTGGTCATTTGTTCCAGTTATTTCGCAATAGACATGATAATTCTCTGTTTTATTCTCGATTTTTTTCAAGAGCGACGGATTGACTTGTGGCGGAAGCGGTATTTCAATCCCTTCAACCGTACCAGCGGTTTCATAGGTTTCCAAAAAGAGATTAATAGCTTTCATGTCATGTTCAAATTTCTCCGATTTCGTTAAAATTATGGATAAACGGAGTGGATGCTCTTCACTAAAAAGAGCTTTAAACGGTTCAAGTTCATTCAACCGATTTACAGGAATAACAAATGGACCAAGCATCCAACTATCTGATCCTTTTATATAAGATTGATAGTTAATAATAGCATCTGAAAGATCAAGTGCTGCTGGTGGAAATATTCCCGCATAGTCGATCAATTCAGTCATGAAATGACTAATTGCTTCTTCTGTCCACTTTGCATTTATTTTGGTATTCATCTAGCTTACACCTCCATTGAAAGCGGTCACACCAGGCGTTTTGCAGGTGTGACCTGTATAAACTTAAATATTTCCGCGAAGTTCTTGCTCACGTTCAATTGATTCGAACAATGCTTTAAAGTTTCCATCACCGAAACCAAGTGCACCTTTACGCTGAATGACTTCAATGAACAGAGTTGGTCGGTCGACAAGCGGTTTTGTGAAAATTTGCAGCAAATATCCTTCATCATCTCGATCTACAAGAATATTAAGATCTTGAAGTTTTTTCACATCCTCATCAATATCCCCAACACGGTTTACGAGATCTTCATAATACGTGTCCGGTGTATTTAAGAACACAACTCCATTTTCTTTTAATGCAGCCACTGTGCTGATTATGTCATTTGTTAAAAGGGCAAGATGCTGAACACCAGGTCCATTATAGTAATCTAGGTATTCTTGAATTTGTGATTTACGTTTTCCTTCTGCAGGCTCATTGATCGGAAACTTAATACGTCCTGTTCCGTTCATCATAACCTTCGACATAAGTGCAGAGTACTCAGTTGAAATGTCCTCATCATCAAAATGTTTAAGTACATTAAAACCGAAAACTTTTTCATAGTAATTTGTCCACTCGTCCATCACTTCTACGTTACCAACGAGGTGGTCAACACCGATTAAACCAGTAGGCATTGCTGTAAAGCTATTTTCACGAGCTTCATAACCTGGCAAAAATACGCCTTTGTAATCGATCGGTTCAACAAGAGTATGAATTGTATCGCCATATGTACCAAGGATGGCCTTTTTTACCTTGCCTTTATCATCTTCTTCCACCCATGGTTCACGAATGGCAATGCCCCCACGTTCAACCGCTCCTGCATATGTTTTCTCTAAATCTTTAACCAGAAGAGCAATGTCTTTCACACCTTCTCCATGCTTTTTAATAAACTCGGCAACGTCGGTGGTATCTGAAAGTGTACCTGTTAAGATCAATCGCATAGCACCTTGTTCCATCACGTAAGAAACACGGTCACGGCTTCCAGTTTCTAGGCCCTTATATGCCACAAATTTGAAGCCAAATGCATTTGCATAATAATAAGCAGCCTGCTTTGCGTTACCTGTATAAATTTCCACATAATGAACACTCTTAACTGGAAACACTTCTTCTTTTTTCGCTTTTGATGTCGTGATCATATTTTCAGACATTAATACCGCCCCTTTTTCAATTTTTGATTGAACAAACAGAATTTTCTAAAAACACTGTCTGTAATGTTTCATATCATAATACACAATAATTTATCCCGCAAATACCTGTCTTAACGCGTTTCATATTTATTGCATAAACATTTTGATGCGTTAAAGCACACGTACGTTTAGGTGTGCTCTTGCATCTTCTTGGTATATCCACTTAAGATGTTGACATCTAAAAACAAAGGGGAGTTAAAGATGAAAATCAGCGTAAAGTTCTGTCCTTGTAACTTTGAAGATGAGTTGGAATCTGTAAAAGAGAAATTAATGGAGCGCAGTGACCTAGAAGTAATAGAAGAACGATGCCTGTTGTATTGCGGTCAATGTTTAATGGAACCATTTGCACTTGTAAATGGTGAAAATATAGTTGCAGAAGAACCTGATAAACTGCATGAAAAAATTGATCATTATGTAGCTAGAATTAAGCAGGGAAAAGCGGTATAGAAACAAAGAAAAAAGTAGACCATTGCTGAAGGCTACTTTTGATTGACTAAAATGTAAACAATGCTCTTACGAACACGAAATCTGGGAACCTTCAGATTAGATCTAGTTATGATAAAATATAAGTAAAAGCCCTACTTCAAGTGCTTATTCTTTTGCGTTGATAATAGGGCATTATTTATATATTGAAGGGGACATTTTATGACTGCATTAATTGGGAAAAAGTTTGATAATGGTGTTTTAATAATGGCTGATAAAAGAATTACCTATAGAGGAACCGAAAAATTCAGTGATGATGTAAAGAAAATAATTGCATTAAACAAAAATGTCATTTTAGCCTTTGCAGGGGTTAAAAATATCATCGATTTGTGTATAGAAGAATTAAAAACATTTTCGCTTACATCAAGTTCCCTCGAAGAGATCGCTGCCCATTCTCAAAAATTATTTACCACAGCGCTGATGACCTTCAAGAAATCGCATCCAAAACAGGATTATGCGACGGTATATATACTAGCAGGGTTTAATGAGAACGGTGAACCGTTTGTCTCTTATTTCTCTTCTGATAACGATTTTCAAAAAAGCTATCCTCTCGAATATTTTTATAAAACGTTTCCGAATACAGAAATGGTGTATCTTCGTCATTTTTTAAAAAAAGAGGTTGATAACTCCAGAACGGACATAAATTACTACATTCACAAATTTTCCTCAGCAATCCGACAAATTAACAATAAAAAGGTGAGCAAAAATACTTTTTCCTTATTCTTATCCCAGAAAGGGGTATTTGAAGTAGAAATTAACGAGGAAGGTGTTTTTACGATTTCAGAAATTGAAATGAATTGATAAAACAAACAAGAGATGCTCGTGTACATTTACACTTTAATGCGGTAAAAGATACCTCTTTTAAAGAATCGACGCTGTTAAGTATAGGCTTGTATTAGGGAGAAAGTTGTTATAATATTTAGAAAAATCGAGTGGTGTTAATACTTTTTTTGTTTCAATAACACTATTCGCACAGTAGAGATAAGGGGCTGGTTATTATAAAAATGAATTAAATTAATTCTTGAACTGAATTTTTAATCACACTGTAGTCGGTAACAGAAAAATGTTATATGATAAGAGGTACAAGAAGAAAAAATTTTATTGTATATTTTTTTGTATACATTATCTGAAAATTTAGATTATAGGTGTGATAAACTTGAAATCAAAAACGGTTCAGTCGCAAACTCTTCAACACCAGGTCTATGAATATTTACACGACCAAATTGTAAGCGGAAACATACCACCCGGACAACGGATTGTGGAAGAAAAAATTGCGCAGGAAACCGGGATCAGCAGAAGTCCGATCCGTGAAGCGATTCGTCGCTTAAATAGTGATGGGTTGGTTTCCGTAAGTCCGAGAGGCGGAGTAAGAGTGTATCGTGCAACTTTTTCGGATTTTAAATATCTTTATGAATGTCGATTAAGCTTGGAACCAACTGCTGCTTACTATGCTGCTTTAAGAATGAATGAAAAACAACGTACTAAGTTGTTAGATTTAATGGATGAAATGAATCACATAGTTGATAAGAAAGAACTTGATAAACTAAAAATCCTAAGTAGCCAATTTCACTTCATGATCGTTGAGGCAAGTGGGAATCCATATTTAGTGAAAATGATGAATCAGCTATATTCGTTGATTACCTTTTATCGAAATGCCGTATTGAATATCCCTTTACGAATAGAGGAGGGTGCATATGAACATCAAGCGATCTGGCAGGCGATTCAAACACATGATGGGAAAGCTGCAGAAGAATTAATGAAGGTACATATTCAACGGGATTATCAATTTTATATATCTATGTATTCTAGTGAGTTGAAAGACGAATAAAGGCAATTTAAACGAACATACACAAGGAAAATAGAATGACTATTTTAATAACTGGAGAGTGGAAAAAATGATTTTCCCGGAAAAACTTAAAATCCGTGATGTTACCTTGAGAGATGGTTTACAAAATGAGCAAGTCTTTGTGGAAACCGAACAAAAAATCAATAAAATTAATGATTTAATTACAGCAGGTTTCGATCGTTTAGAAGTAACATCTTTTGTTCATCCTAAATGGGTTCCTCCTATGCAAGATGCAGATGAATTAGGACAAAATTTACCAATGTTTCGGGGAGTAGAGTATGAAGCATTGGTTCCGAACCGAAAAGGGTTAGACCGATTTTTACATTCAAAGATCCACAATGCGCTTTTTTTCCTTTCTGCAAGTACGCATCATAACAAGGCGAATTTAAACAAAAGTACTGACGAATCTTTAGTAGAAATAAAAGGATTGATTGAAGAGACTAATAAGCATGGTAGAAAAACAATTGGGGCAATTGCTACAGCATTTGTTTGTCCATTCGCTGGGGTTGTACCATACTCAGAGGTGGAAAGAGTTGCTTTGCAGCTAGTGAATAATGGAGTGAATGAAATAGGGCTAGGGGACACAATCGGTAAAGCAACACCAAGAATGGTTTATGAATACTGCAGCCGTTTGGCAGAAAAGTTTCCGAATGTCCCTATTGGTCTTCATCTACATGACACATATGGGTACGGTTTAGCGAATGTTTTTGCTGGAATACAAGCTGGAGTTTATTTAGTGGATGTAGCACAAGGTGGATTGGGTGGTTGCCCTTATGCTCCTGGCTCTCCGGGAAACATTCAGGCAAGCCGAGTCGTTGAATTTTTGGAGCAACAGAATATAAAAACAGGTCTGGATTTAGAACAATTAAAGAAATTGGATAAAGAATTTCCTCAATTAGTAAAAGAATCCAATTTATATACAAAAACGATCTAAATTGAGTTTAGTAAATTAATAGATATGGCAATAAATGTATACATTATCTGAATATTTTGATTATTTCAATTCTATTATGTCAGTCATCAAATTGAAACGAACTTGACTGATATAATTTTATATATAAGACAAAAAGAAGGGTTGGAGTTCTATGCGAAAACCATTAGATGGTGTTAAAGTATTAGAGTTAGGTAATTTTGTAGCAGCTCCATTTGCTGGAAAGATTTTTGGGGAATTTGGGGCCGAAGTTATCAAAGTAGAGGATCCGAAGAATGGTGATTCATTACGGAATTGGAGAGTTATGCATAAAGGTACTTCCCTATGGTGGTACGTGCATGCGAGAAATAAAAAATCGATTACTCTTAACCTTCGTGAACAAGTGGGGCAGGAATTAGTCCGAGAGTTAGCAAAAGATGCGGATGTTATTATTGAGAATTTCCGTCCAGGAACATTGGAAAAATGGGGAATTGGCTATGAGGATATTAAGAAAATTAATCCAAGTATTATTATGACGCGGATTTCTGGTTATGGTCAAACAGGTCCTTATCGAGATAAGGTGGGATTTGGCAGTGTTGCTGAGTCTATGGGCGGACTTCGCTACTTGACAGGGTTTCCTGATCGACCTCCAGTTCGCGTAGGTTTAGCTGTCGGAGATTCCATGGCTGGTTTGTATGCAGTCATTGGTACCCTAATGGCACTAAGAGCAAGAGATACAGACCCAGCAAGAAAAGGTCAGTATGTGGACGTGGCTCTTAATGAGGCTGTTTTCTCCTTATTAGAAGGTGTGCTACCGGAATATGACATGAAGGGGATCGTGAGAGAGAGAACAGGGGCTACTTTGGAAGGAATTGCTCCATCGAATACTTATCTTTGTGCAGACGGCAAATATATTGTCATTGCAGCAAATAGCGATAGTATCTTCAAACGATTTATGAATGCGATAGGTCGCCCAGACTTTGCTGAAAATCTCCAATACTCTAACAACCAGGGCAGAGCTGAAAATGCGGAATATCTTGATCACGTGATCGAGGAGTGGACAAAACTTTACACTCAAAAAGAAGTGCAAAACATATTGGATAATGCTGGCGTACCAGTTGGACCTATTTACAGTATTGAGGATATTGTAAAAGATGAACACTTCCAAGCCCGTGGTATGATCCAGACAGTAACTCTGCCTGATGGAGAAGAAGTACTGGTTCCAGGTATTGTACCAAAACTTTCCGAAACCCCAGGCAGCATTGAATGGATCGGTCCTGAACTCGGACAACATAACGAAGAAGTCCTTGGTAAAAAGTTGAGTAAGCAAAAATAGTGTCTTCTATGAGAATTTGCAGAATTTCAACACTTTTTTTCACTTTCCATTGCTTTTCCATTGGCTTATACCAATGCCCATAAAAAGGAAATGAAAAAGAAATGCTATGAGGATTTTTAAAAAGGCGTTGGATACTTCAATTTTTCTGAACATCTGTGAAAATGTCATATATTAATAGATTAAATTTTTTTGGACACTATTGAAAGCGATATCAATTATTACAGGGTTAGGGAGGAATTTGTATATGTTATCTATTCTAGGATTCGCCATGATATTAACCTTCTTGTTTCTAATTATGTCGAAACGGCTTTCTCCGTTTGTTGGATTAACTCTTATTCCGATTATTTTTGGTCTAATTGGAGGATTTGGTCTGGAGTTAGGGCCATTGATGATGGAAGGTATTCAAAATGTAGCACCTACTGCCGTTCTACTGTTGTTTGCTATTTTATATTTTGGCATCATGTTAGATACAGGACTATTCGATCCTTTAACATCAAAGATCATACAGTTGGCTAAAGGAGATCCATTAAAAATCATAGTAGGAACCGCTGTATTAGCGGGTTTAATAGGCTTTGACGGTGATGGATCTACGACAATGATGATTTGTGTAACAGCTTTTCTTCCACTCTATAAAAAATTAGGTATTAGTCCTGTTATATTGGCTTCTATCATCATCATGCAAATTGGAATCACAACACTCGTTCCTTGGGGGGGACCTGCTGGTCGAGTAGCGAGTGTGTTAAATCTTGATCCGACAGACTTATATCTTCAAATGTTACCAGGGATGCTTGTGAGTTTACTCTATGTCATTGGTGTCGCCTATGTTATCGGTTTGAAGGAACGTGTCAGATTTAAGAGAGAAAACATAGAATTTATTTCTATGTCAAAGGCTAAAATTATGGATGCTGCGATTGAAAGCGCTTCAATAGAAAATATTATACCAGAAGACCTAAACCTTAAACGTCCTAAACTAATTTGGATAAATTTCTTTTTATCATCCGTTATCATGGTTGCGATCGTATTAGAATGGCTACCCGCTGCAGTGTTATTTATAATCGGTACCACTTTGGGACTACTTATCAATTACCCAGTCTTACATGATCAACGTGATCGATTAGCAGCACACGCACCTAATGCGTTAGCTGTTGTTAGCATGGTTCTCGCAGCTGGTATTTTCTCAGGGATTTTCAAAGGTACTCCAATTTCTGAATCAATGGCACAATCATTAGTATCTATTATCCCTACAGACCTTGGAGCATATATGGCTATCATTACAGCTATTGTTAGTGCACCTGCACTCTTTTTGATTGGTCCTGATGGTTTCTATTTTGGGATTCTTCCAGTATTGGCCGAAGCAGCAACTGCTTACGGGATTGATCCGTTAACTATTGGAACTGCTTCATTATTTGGCACTCCTTTTGGTATTATGGGACCACTCGTAGCATCTGTCTATCTATTAATACACATAACAGGTATCAGCTTAGGCGATCTTCATAAAACTACTGCAAAGTGGTCTTTAGGTATTTTACTAATCTATATCATTGTAGGAGTATTTTTAGGCACGATCTCTTTATAATTGACGGGAAATTCAATCGAAAAATGAAGTTTGGGGATGACGAATGGCAAAGTTGGCTATTAAGAGTGAAACAGAATTGGATTCTACAAAACAAACAAGTGTAGTAAATTGTAGTTGTCAAAAACATGTGACTTTGGCCTTGAAAGTCGTATCTCCCGCACATTATAAAGGTAAAAGAACAAGGAAAAAGCTGTAATTTTTGTGACCAAAAGGCTCAGTATCAATTTTTTTCACTATATTAAGAACTTTTTAGGAAGATGATAGAATAAATTTTAATAGGGGGATAAATATGCTCTATAAATTTAAAGAACACTATCCAAATGTGCATTCAAGTACATATATTGCCCCGGGTGCCCAGTTAATTGGAAATGTAGAGCTCAAGGAAAATACGTCTATATGGTTTAATGCCGTTTTAAGAGGAGATAATGAAAAAATTACGATTGGAAAAGGCTCCAATATTCAAGATGGAGTAATTGTCCACGTCGACCCTGGATACCCAATTCATGTCGGAGAAAATGTCACCGTAGGTCATAACGTGGTCTTACATGGTTGTACAATAGAAGATGGTGCATTAATTGGTATGGGCGCAACGATATTAAATGGTGCGGTAATTGGAGAAGGCGCTCTAATTGCTGCTGGCGCATTGGTACCAGAAGGGAAAATAATTGAACCAGGTGTTTTGGTCGTTGGAGTTCCTGCAAAGGTCATCCGAAAATTGATACCCGAAAACATAGAGCGTGGAAAAGAAGGAGCATTGCAATATGTCAAAAACAGTGCTTCATATAAGGAAGAGAACATAAGCGAAAAATAGAGTCTCTTCAAATAGAATGATATCCATTTGTACGTTAACACTTGCAAGCAGGCCCGTCTATGAAATGACGAGTCTGCTTGTTTAGCATTTGAGGTAAGGCCTGGTTCTACTGGATAATAACTATTAATATCGTGATTGGAGAGTAGTATGAAAGCTTCTAAACTTGATGATTTAAGGAATATTATTGATAAACTTTAACTATGCCCTAAAGTAGTATTTTACAAATGAAAACCTACTTGAAAATGAATGATTACGGAGGTAAAACCATGTATTTTGAAAAACTTCCCGAGAAAGGTGTTCACCAACTATTTCATGCGATTCTATCTTTAAACTCAATTGAAGAGTGTATGGCTTTTTTTGATGATTTGTGCACAATAAATGAAATAAAATCCTTTTGTCAAAGACTTGAAGTTGCAAGGAGACTGTGTGAAGGTGACACGTATGAAGAAATTGTGCTGGAACTCCATGCTACTACAGCTACCATATCAAGAGTCAACAAGTCTTTAAATCAAGGAAATGGTGCGCTTAAGATGGTCTTAGATAGAATAGAATCTACTAAATAACGTGAACAAAATGCATTCATAATTAACTAGAGTCCTTATTAGGGCTTTTTTTTGTCATTAAGAAAGGAATAAAGTAAAAAGCTAACAAAACGTTCTGCAGTTTACTATTAGACAATTTGCTTTTTTAAATTACAAAAAGAATATAAAAGTTACAAAATCTATCAAGTTTATTTGAAAATTAATAAGATTGAGATTATAAGAGAAAAGGAGGAGCAAATATGGAACCAGCAAAAAAATTGCAAACGCTTCATAATATAGACGATAAAGTTGAAAAACAAAGCTTTTTATCTAAACTTAAAGAATTGAAGGTAGGAGTAATTCCCTTACCTCTTTACGTAGCATTAGCACTTATTATTTATGGAGCATCTGTATACAATCAGCTCCCGCCTGATATGATTGGCGGTTTTGCCGTTATCATGGTAATTGGAATTTTACTTGGGGATATCGGATTAAAAATTCCTATATTGAAGGATATTGGAGGACCGGCGATACTAGCGCTCTTAATTCCGTCTATTATGGTATTTTATAATTTAATTAATCCCGCTGCAATGGAAGCGGTCACAACCTTGATGAAAACATCTAATTTCCTTTATCTATATATTTCTTGTTTAGTTGCAGGAAGTATACTTGGGATGAACCGAAAAGTATTAGTACAAGGGTTTACGCGTATGTTTGTTCCACTTGTATTAGGAACGCTTGCTGCAGTAGTAGCAGGAGTTTTAGTTGGATCATTGTTTGGATATGACATGAAACATACATTTTTCTATATTGTCGTACCAATTATTGGCGGTGGTATTGGAGAGGGAATCTTACCGCTTTCCCTAGCATACTCTCAAATTTTAGGTACATCTGCTGAAAGCTTTGTATCCCAAATGATTCCGGCCGCTGTCATTGGAAATATTGTTGCGATTATTTGTGCAGGTTTAATGAAACGTTTAGGGGAGAAAAGACCTGAACTAACTGGAAATGGTGTACTTGTGAAAGCAAAAGGCGGCGATGGGATTTCAAAGGAAACGAATATTAATAAACCTGTCGATTTTTCGCTAATGGGTGCCGGATTATTGATTGCCTGCAGTTTCTTCATCTTTGGCAGTCTCGCGCATAAATTCCTTGGTATTCCTGGTCCTGTGCTCATGATTGTGGCTGCCACACTGGTCAAATGTTTGAAAGTGATGCCTGCAAAAATGGAACAAGGAGCCTATCATTTATATAAATTTGTTTCAACAAGTTTAACATGGCCTCTTATGGTTGGTTTAGGTATCCTCTATATTCCATTAGAAGATGTAGTGAAAATTGTAACTCCGGCTTATGTTGTTGTTTGTTCTGTCGTTGTTATTGCGATGGTAGGGACTGGGTATATTGTTGGGAAAATAATGAATATGTATCCTGTTGATTCAGCGATTGTAACAGGCTGTCACAGCGGTCTAGGCGGAACAGGTGATGTAGCCATTTTATCAGCTTCCAACCGTATGTCATTAATGCCGTTTGCACAAGTTGCAACAAGACTTGGCGGTGCTTCCACTGTTATATTAGCGACGCTGTTAATGAAATTATTAAGTTAAAAACACTGGTGTAAACAGATGAGAAGAGTCAGTTAAATGCTTCAAACATTATAGAGATAGAACTAAAGGAATAAGAGCTGTTAAACTACTACTCAATCATAAGGTGTCAACTTTCAACTAGATAACAGAAAAATTTAACAAATGGAGAGATACGATATATGTCAACTTTACGTGATGAAGCATTAAAGATGCATAAGGATAACCAAGGAAAACTAGGTGTCTATTCAAAGGTTCCAGTACGCGATGCGAACGATCTAAGTCTTGCCTATTCTCCAGGTGTAGCAGAGCCTTGCCTGGACATTCATGAGGACGAAAGCAAAGTATATGACTACACAATGAAGGGAAATCTCGTTGCCGTTGTTTCAAACGGAACAGCTGTACTTGGTCTTGGAAATATTGGTCCGAAAGCTGCCATGCCTGTTATGGAAGGGAAGGCATTGTTATTCAAATCATTTGCTGATGTGGATGCATTTCCTTTATGTCTAAATACAACTGACCCGGATAAAATTGTGGAGGTCGTCAAATTATTAGAGCCTACTTTTGGTGGGGTAAACTTAGAAGATATCGCAGCACCTCATTGCTTTGAAATTGAAGATCGTTTACGAAAAGAGTGCGATATCCCTATTTTTCATGATGACCAACACGGGACGGCCATAGTAACTGCTGCCGGGTTAATCAACGCTCTTAAACTGGCGAATAAAAAAATAGAAGATATTCGTGTTGTGGCAAACGGTGCTGGTGCTGCAGGAGTGGCAATTGTAAAGCTGTTGCTCCATATGGGTGTAAAAGATGTCATTTTATGTGATACAAAAGGAATCATTTATAAAGATCGTCCGGTCGGTATGAATAAATTCAAAGAAGAAATGGCCGGCATAACAAACAAAGAACATAAGCAAGGAACATTAGCAGATGCTCTTGTTGGAGCTGATGTGTTTGTGGGGGTATCAGCTGCAGGTGCTGTTACGAAAGAAATGGTTCGTTCTATGAAACAGCATCCGATTATCTTTGCCATGGCAAATCCGGTACCAGAGATCATGCCGGAAGAGGCAAAAGAAGCGGGAGCACTTGTAGTAGGGACCGGACGATCTGATTTCCCAAATCAGGTTAATAATGTGCTCGCATTCCCTGGTATTTTCCGCGGTGCTTTAAACGTTCATGCAAAAGAAATAAATGAAGAAATGAAACTTGCTGCAGTTTATGCGATAGCAGGATTAATTTCAACAGAAGAACTTCACGCGAATTATGTAATTCCAGACCCATTTGACCGGAGAGTAGCGGCTCATGTAGCAGCAGCTGTTGCCACCGCCGCAATGGAAACCGGTGTTTCGCAAAAAAATGTGAATGTAGAAGAAATCAAAGAGCATCTATTAGCATTAGCCGAGGAAAAACAACCTGTTTTTAGATAATTTAACCGACTAATACACAAAAAAGGTTGTTCAATTCTTACAAACAATCAACTCAAACCCCTTGTCTACACGATCAAGGGGTTTTCTCTTGTTTTTTAAAAGATAAGAAAGTATAGGTTTTATATACTTATTTTTCGTGTCTAGTTTCAGTACTCCTCCCCTAGAGTGGTGTGGATGAATGGTGGAAAGTATGTTGATATTTGTCGAATGGTCGATATCATTGTGTTTTCGAATGATATAATACTGAATTCGGACAATATTAAGTAAAATGGACAATAAAATGGTAAGAACCCGTCAATAAAAAGTGAATTACGGACAATATGTCATTTTAAGGCGCTTGCCCTTTTCAAAATAATTAATGAATTTAAAATAAAAGTAAAAATAGTTACCAGCATATGGAAGGTCTAATAATGGAATACTATGATTATGAAATCACGGGTTTCCAGAGAGTTTGGAGGCAGGAATGATGAAGAGAAAGAAATGGAGCCTGCAAGCGACCATTACAGTATTGGTATGTGGTGTCGTAGCTCTTTCTTTGCTCGTAACGGATTTACTAATTACAAAAACGATAGCTACGAGCATAGAAAAGTATCAGGAAGAAAAAGCAACAAATGTGGCGCGGATTGTAGCACATTCACAACTTGTAACAGAAGCTTTAGGCAAACAAAAACATGAGGGATCTATTCAAGAGTTTGCGGAGGAAACCCGTCGTCTTACTGATGTTCAATTTGTTGTAGTGATGGATATGAATGGTACTCGAAAGTCGCATCCCAATCCAGAAAAGATTGGTAAACAGTTTATCGGGGAGGGGAAAGAGGTAGCTTTAAAGGGTAAGGAACATGTTTCTATATCTAAAGGAACTTTAGGTATATCCCTTCGTTCCCTAACACCGATTTTTGATCGTACTGGTAAACAGTTAGGAGTAGTTGCGGTAGGTATCTCTTTAAATGACGTCGAAAAAGCAGTAAGCCAAGGCCGTGAAAATATCTATGTGGGAACCTTATTAGGAATCGTAGCAGGTATTTTTGGAGCTGTAATCTTGGCGAGGTATATTAGGAGAATTCTCTTTGGACTAGAGCCGTCTACTATAGCCAAGTTACTTCAAGAGCGAGATGCGATTTTGCAATCAGTAAGGGAGGGAATTATTGCTGTTGACCAAGAGTCTCGTATTACACTAGTAAACAAAGCGGCTTCACGATTATTTCAAAAGGCTGGATTAACTCAAGAACCCCAAGGAATGAAAATGGAAGAATATTTGTCTAACTCAAAACTGGGTCCGATAATGGAAACTGGGAAAACAGAGCCAAACGAAGAGTTGGTTTTAAACGGTATTACTTTGGTAGTAAACCGTGTACCAGTCTTTTTGAATGATAAGATAGTCGGAGCTGTTTCAACATTTCGGGATAAAACAGAAATTCAACAGCTAGCTGAACAATTAACTGGTGTACGTTTGTATGCAGAGGCGCTCCGTGCGCAGTCCCATGAGTTTATGAATAAATTGCATGTTATTCTGGGAATGTCACATATGGGGTATTATGACCAAATGACAAACTATATAAAAGAATTGGTCAATCATCGAAACAATGAAATCGGTGCTATATCCAGAAATATTAAAGATCCTGTACTGGCGGGATTTCTTATAGGGAAATTAAGTTATGCACGTGAAGCCGGTGCCGAGTTACATATATCAAGTGATCGCCAGGTGCCAGAGCCTCTTCATTCCCACCTATCTCACGAGCTAATTACAATATTGGGAAATTTAATTGACAATGCCCTAGAATCAGTATCTACCTGTCCTCGAAGGCAAATAGAAGTGCATTTCGACTACGGGGATGATATTTTAACAATAGAAGTTAAAGACAACGGAGTCGGGATAAAGAAGGAAACGCTAAATCATATGTTTGAAAGAGGATTTTCTACTAAGGGGGAAGACCGGGGAGTTGGACTCTTTTTAGTTAGTCAAAGCCTGGAAAGACTTAGTGGGGAAATAGAAATATCCTCTAAGCTATCACAAGGAACAAAATTTGTTGTGTATATACCATACGATTGCAAGGTGATTTTAGAATGATTAGTGTACTCATCGTAGAGGACGATCCGATGGTAGCGGAGTTTAACAAACGCTACCTAGAACAAGTAGGAGGATTTCAGCTAGTTTCTGTTGTTTCTTCTACAGATGCTGCGTTACAGATATTGGAGAAACAGACAGTCGATTTACTTTTACTAGACATCTTTATGCCTGGGAAGACAGGGATCGAGTTGTTACTACATATTCGAGAAACAGGGAAGAAAGTTGATGTTATTTTTATTACAGCCGCTTCCGATATGGATAGGATTCAAACAGCTCTGCGGTACGGAGCGGTTGACTACTTAATTAAGCCCTTTGAATTTGACCGATTTAATGAAGCTTTATCAGCCTATCGAGAGAAATTTATGTTTATGAAAAATCAGCAGGTATTAAGCCAGAAGGAGTTAGATCGGCAAATCCTTTACAAGGAACCAAAAGCAATAGCAGAAGAACTGCCGAAAGGATTGACAAAAGGTACGTTACAAGTAATATGGGAAACCGTTCAAGGTATGGGACATTCTCCCTTTTCAACCGAAGATATTGCAGGACGTGTTGGGATCTCAAGAGTATCAGTAAGAAAGTATCTAAAATTTTTGAGCGATATAGACGCCCTTTTTGTTCAAGTTCATTACGGAACAATTGGGAGACCAATTTACCAATATACATTTAATAAAGTGAAAGAAAGTAGTATAAAAAACTTTCTGTAGGCGGTCAAGACAGGCCACTTACTTATTGTTGCCTTCCATTAGGGATATTAAGGGGATTACAAATTAATAAAGAGGCCTCGAATCATAATAAAATTTAATATCAATCAACATTAAAGTAGTTTGTGAGCTTGATATTCATACACAATACGTATGAAAATCAAGGCTTACAGGCTGTTTTTTTGTTTAATCAATTCTTATGAACTAAAAATAGGGGCAATGGAAGGGTTTGTAATTGTCGTTCTATTTTTTACCATAGTTTGAACACTATGAACAAAATAGCTTTTAAATATTTTATAGTCAATAATTTGTAAACGGTTACACATTGGTGTTGCTATTTTATAATGAGACTTAATATTCGAAACATTTAATTGTTTGAAACTAAGTAATAAATGATTGATTAAATAAAGACTGCTTTGAAAATGTATTAGGGGAGGAATAGTATGTTAGCATTTTTAGGTTTTTCAATGATTGTCGTATTTATGTTTTTAATCATCACAAAGCGAATGTCCGCGTTAGTTTCGTTAATTGTGATACCAATCTTGTTCGCGTTACTAGGGGGATTTGGACCTGGAATCGGTGAAATGATGTTAGAAGGTGTAATGCAAGTTGCACCGACTGGTGTCATGTTAATGTTTGCGATTCTTTATTTTGGGATTATGATTGATGCGGGCTTGTTCGATCCGCTTGTTTCAAAGGTTTTAGGGGTTGTTAAGGGAGATCCATTAAAAATTGTATTAGGTACGGCTGTCCTTTCGATGATGGTAGCACTTGATGGGGATGGAACGACAACTTATATGATTACAGTATCAGCAATGCTTCCACTTTATAAGCGCATCGGAATGAATCCGCTCATTTTAACATGTATTGCAATGCTTTCATTTGGTGTTATGAATATGACTCCTTGGGGCGGACCGACCGCGAGAGCAGTAGCTGCATTACAGCTTGATGTAGGGGATGTGTTTACACCTCTTATCCCTGTTATGATGGCGGGGATTCTATGGAATTTGTTTACAGCGTTTATACTTGGGAAAAAAGAGCGCAAAAGATTAGGAGTTGCCAAGATTCAATATTCAAAAGAAGAGATGCTTGCATTAAGTCAACAAAGTGCAACTTTAGAAGTAGAAGATTATAAGCGTCCAAAACTGTTATGGGTGAATCTCGCATTAACGATTACATTACTTATATGTTTGATTACTTCAGTATTACCGTTATCTATTTTATTTATGATTGCCTTTGTCGTTGCTCTTATGATTAACTATCCAAATTTAGAAGATCAGAAAGAAAGAATATCTGGTCATGCAGGAAATGTACTTGCAGTTGTTGGGTTAGTATTTGCTTCCGGGATTTTTACAGGAATTTTATCAGGAACTAAAATGGTTGATGCGATGGCGAACAGCTTAGTTGCAGTAATTCCAGAATCTTTAGGTTCGTATTTTGCCGTAATAACAGCTGTAACAAGTATTCCATTTACTTATTTTATGGCAAATGATCCTTACTATTTCGGGGTATTGCCGATCTTGGCACAAACTGCGGCATCTTATGGTGTGGATCCAGTGGAGATTGCTCGTGCGTCTGTATTAGGTCAGCCAGTTCATGCGATGAGTCCACTAATGGCTTCCGCTTATTTACTCATTGGTATGGCCGGTGTAGAATTTGGAGATCACCAAAAGTTTATTTTTAAGTGGGCGTTAGGATCAAGTTTTGTCATGATTGCAGTAGCTATAATTATAGGAGTTATTACTTTCTAATTTTAGTATAGTTGAATATAGTTGCTAAATTGTATAAATAGCACAGGAAAATCATCTCAGCATTTAGCTTGAGGTGATTTTTTCTTGGCTAATATTTTAGTAACAATTAGAGCAATTTCTTTAATTTTTATATTATTATTGTCTAGCAGCTACGGAATGTAAGATTCTTAAAGTCAAGACACAAAAAAAATTATTAGGCGCTTTCCTCTAATAAGTATAGTGCCTAAATTGAATGTTTTCGCCATTAATATATTCAAAAATTCCTTGTAACATATTGACACAAAATACAGGATATGATATTTAAAATATGTATTAGCACTCGCGTAGATAGAGTGCTAATTATCTGATAAACTGTTTTAGAGACCATCTAAAAATCATTCTTACTACGTTAATAAAAAATTCAGGTAGTATTCATTTTAAAAGGAGAGATATCGTAATGACAACAAAACAGTTCAAAGCAGAATCTAAAAGGCTATTAGAAATGATGATTAACTCAATTTATTCAAAGCGAGAGGTATTTTTAAGAGAGTTAATCTCTAATGCAAGCGATGCAATTGACAAAATCTATTACAAAGCATTAACCGATGATGCTTTAAATTTTGACAAAGACAGCTATTACATAAAAATGTCTGCTGACAAGGAAAATAGAACATTAACAATCACAGATACTGGGATTGGTATGACGAAAGAAGAGTTAGAAAATAACCTTGGTACCATTGCCAAGAGTGGCTCTTTAGCATTTAAAAATGAAAATGAACTAAAAGATGGACATGATATTATTGGTCAGTTCGGCGTAGGTTTTTATGCAGCTTTTATGGTAGCTGACGTTGTAACGGTCATCAGTAAGGCGTTAGGCAGTGATGAAGCTTACAAGTGGGAATCTCAGGGTGCAGATGGATACACGATTGAGCCACATGAAAAAGAATCAGTTGGTACAGAGATTATTCTAAAAATCAAAGAGAATGCAGAAGATGAGAGCTATGATGAGTTTTTAGAAGAGTATCGTTTAAAAGCGATTATTAAAAAATACTCTGACTTCATTCGCTATCCAATCAAAATGGATGTAACCGGACAAAGACCTAAAGAAGATAGCGAAAATGAATTAGAAGATTTTCAAGAAGAAGAAACGATTAATAGTATGGTACCAATTTGGAGAAAGAATAAAAATGAGCTAACTCCTGATGATTATGAGAAATTTTATAATGAAAAACATTACGGTTTTGATAAGCCGATCAAACATATCCATATCAGTGTTGATGGTACCATAAGATATAATTCTATTTTGTATATCCCAGAGAAAATGCCTTTTGACTATTATTCAAAGGAATATGAAAAGGGACTAGAGCTTTATTCCAATGGTGTCTTGATCATGAACAAATGCGCAGACTTACTTCCTGACTATTTTAGCTTTGTCAAAGGAATGGTCGATTCTGAGGATTTATCTCTTAATATATCGAGGGAGATATTACAACATGATCGACAATTAAAGCTAATCGCAAAAAACATCAACAAAAAAATAAAAAACGAATTGCAAAGTTTATTAAAGAATGAAAGAGAAAAATATGAAGAATTTTATAAATCTTTTGGCAGACAGTTAAAATATGGTGTTTATAGTGATTTCGGAAGTAATAAAGAAGTATTGCAGGACTTATTGATGTTCTTCTCATCAAAAGAGAAGAAGTTAGTAACCTTAGATGAATATGTATCAAGAATGCCTGAAGATCAAAAATATATTTACTATGCTTCTGGTGAGTCTATCGAAAGAATCGAAAAACTGCCACAGACTGAACTAGTAGCAGAAAAAGGCTATGAAATTTTATATTTCACTGAAGATATCGATGAGTTCGCTATTAAAATGGTCATGACATATAAAGAGAAAGAATTCAAATCTGTATCAAGTGGTGACTTAGGTATTGAGGCAGATGAAAATCAAAATAATACGGAATCAGAAGAGAACGAAAACAAAGAACTCTTTGACCATATGAAAAACATCTTATCTGACAAAGTAAAGGATGTCAGGGTATCAAAACGCTTAAAAACCCATCCTGTATGTTTATCTACTGATGGTGAAGTAACGATTGAAATGGAAAAAATTCTGAGTGCAATGCCTGATAATCAAAATGTAAAAGCTGACAAAGTCTTAGAAATCAATAGTAATCATGAAGTATTCAAATCATTAAAAGATGCTTTTGAAAAAGATAAAGAGAAACTAGCTTTATATACGAATCTATTGTACAATCAAGCACTTCTAATTGAAGGATTACCAATAAATGACCCAGTTGAGTTTACAAATGATATGTGCAAAATAATGGTATAAAATAAAAAAACAACAGCCCCTCTCTTGTAGAGCGCATGGCTGTTGTTTTTAGTTAAATAACAATAATTTTAGGCGGAACCTATATCATTAGCAAATTTTTTGAGTAGACAACAGCACAAGCAACGGAAGCTTCTAAGGCATAATCTATACAATCTTTTATAAAAGGAAGTGAGTTGCTTTGAACAGATTCGTAGCTAATTTAAGTGGAGAGAATGAAGTTCCACCGGTAAGAACAAATGCTCGAGGACAGGCTGTTTTTAAACTAAGTGATGATGGGCGAAGATTATTATTTAAGATTTTATTGGAGGATATTAAAAATGTTACAGCTGCACACATCCATCTTGGACCTGAGGGTGTAAATGGACCAGTTGTTGTAACCTTATTTGGACCTTTGGGAAAAGCAGTTTCAATAGAAAATGCTGTGTTTACAGGGATAATTACTAGAGATGATCTAGAAGGTCCATTAGCTGGGCGCTCATTATCTGCCCTTTTGAGACAAATGCATCGGGAGAATACGTATGTTAATGTTCATACCGTACAACACCCTGATGGGGAAATTCGTGGTCAGATATTTCCAAGAGACTAAGACACGTTTGGTAAAGAAATTAGATAACTTATGTGGACACACGGAATAAAGAAAGTAACCCCCAGTAAGGTTAGTCAGAAAAGCCTCATTTTATTGAGAAAATAGAATTTAATCAAAAGACATTTAAATAATATACAGTACTTGATTAAATTTAGAATCGTCAATTGCGCCTGATTCCACGGTGTGTTGTGCCTGTAACGAAGGCTGGGTTTTCTCACAAATCGTTTCATAATCCGTAAGTTAGCAAGAAATTCATGTCCTATGTTTTTTAAAAATCATCTTTGTACCAGAACTATAAATAGCCAGGTATCTGGATAACTTCCATTAATCATTTGGTTATGTGAAATTGATTGCCCTTGTTTCCGTATTCCACACATGTGGAGTGCTGTGTGTTACTAGCTATAAAATCTATATAAATTGAATGTATAAAGAATAAGGTGATCACAAGTCCAATGTGATCACCTTATTCTTTATACATCGTTTTTAAACTAATTCTGGTTCCATTTTTTCTTTCTGGAATTTAGGGAAATAATCTCTAGTAGCTTCAATCAAAGCATCCAGCACTTGTCGAGCCTTTCCTGCGGAAACGACTGTACGATTGAGGGTAAGTGCTTCCAACGCTTTTTGATAAGAGTTTTCCAAGTATGCTTCCACAGTCAATTGCTCGTAGGCGTTTTGCGCTTCAATCAATCCTTTGTGGAAAGTTGGAAATTTGCCAATCGCATATGGTTTTGGACCATGGATGGTCAATGAGGCAGGCACTTCAACCATTACATCATTTGGAAGGTTTTCGATAATTCCCTTGTTTTCGAGAATGACAACAAATGTTTGGCCTTTGTTATAGGCGATGGACTCCGCTACAATAATAATAAATTCTCCGTGTGCGTCGATTTGAACAACGTTGGAGTCTTTATTTAGAGCTTCCTGCCTGTGCAACACGTCTGCATTCTTCGAATACGCGTTTCTCTCGGCTCGCCATCACTTCGTTAGCAGGTGTAAATTCTGGATTAAGCTTTATTAGCACTTTATCTGGATACAGATAATATTGCGAGTAAGTGTTTGGAAAGTAACCTGGAAAATCTCGGACAGTTTGTTCGACCATTGCATATGTTTCTAACCAAGATTTATCACGCTGTTCATAGTCAGCCGGACGAAAACCTCCCTTTAAAATCATGTCTTCTAGAACTGGCACATAATCTTTTCCATCTTTATCATATAAGTGTTTAAACCAGCCAAAATGGTTAAGATCGTAATAAATCGGTTTAAAGTCGCGTAGATTCATGCCACCTAATAATCTACCGTAGGAGCGTAGTAGATTTTCTGAATGGTCACAAATATTTAAAATGCGTTTATCATTTGGATATAACTTTTGCAGGGCAATTGCTACAAATAGGAAATTGTTGGAACTTCTATTGAAGAGGAATTATTTTTTATATGTCGAATGTATTCCGTCTAAAGCGATTCAGGATTGATTCATATGATGATTTCATGTGAAAATGGAACAAGCAAATTTTATAAGGAGGTATTATATGAAACCACGAATAACGGTAATTACATTGGGTGTAGATGATTTGGAAAGGTCGTTGGAATTCTATCGGGACGGACTGGGGCTACCGACACAAGGTATAGTTGGCAAAGAATTTGAGCATGGCGCTGTTGCCTTTTTCGACTTACAAGCAGGCTTAAAGCTTGCAATTTGGAATCGTAAAGATATCGCCCATGAGGCAAAGATTCTTCAGACGGCATCGAGCCCTACCGAATTTACTATTGGTCACAATGTAGGCAGTAAAGAAGAGGTCGATAAGGTAATGGAACAGGCAAAAAATGCTGGTGCTGTTATAACAGACCCAGCGCACGATGCCTTTTGGGGTGGATACTCTGGACACTTTCAAGACCCAGACGGACATTTGTGGGAAGTAGTCTGGAATCCACAGTGGGAGTTCACGGAATAGTTGAACATCCCTTATTAAGCTATCGGGTGCAAGAGTTGAAGAACAGAGGTTGCTGCGGCAACTCCTTTGCATATTGAACAAACGGTACGGTTAGTTAAATAGACACAATTACACTTAATGAACGATATAATTGTCATCGTTCGTACTAAATAAAAGAGAAGTTTAAATGGATTTAGAAATTGATTATCTTCCAAAGCACTATTATTCAGAGCCAGAAGCAGGTGGTTCTTTTCCTTTCGCTCTAGATGACATTCCTAAATATGTAATTGATATGTCCGATATATATCTTCTAAAAATCGACCGAAATTTTTTACCATTATGGATGGAAAAATTGAATGCTTTTCCTGTTCATTTCTGTGCTGAACTCCCTTTTGATTGGAAGGATGAATATGAGGAAACGTGTAAAAAATGGGGAATGGCTTTTACTTATGAATCTAAAAACCAACGAAATGCTCTATTCACTACTTTTACGGAAGTAAAAAACTGATGAACAATTCCGAGAGATATTCCCATATTTTATTACGATAAGTTGTGAAATAGGGTTAGTATTGTGGTCAACGAATCAAAATGACTTTCGCCTAGAACCAAGAAAGTGGAAGGGCAATTAGGAAGGGGAAATTGCTGAAACGGTTGTAGTAAAACCCAACCATGCCTCTTAACAGAAAATAATGTTAGAAAAGGTAGCTTACAATATGGGAAATTGGATGATTGAAGAAGGTAGTAAAGTTAGCAAAGAGAAAATTGAATCAATGTTAGATCCAGGCAACTTTGCCGCTCTTCCTTTTCAGTGGGCTGCTCTTCTCATATTACTAGCAGTGCTTGCTATAGCGTTTATTGCTTTCTTGTTTTCTATTGCTATATTTCATGCAGACATCATGATCCTATACTTGCTTAGCCCTTTAGTATGCCTTTCGGTAGTTGCTGACGATAATGAATATCTAGATGTCTGGTGGAGAGAATTATTAAGTCAAATCGTTACCATGCTTGTGAAAATCTTTTTATTCGTTGCTGCACTTAGTATCTTAATAAATGAGAACATTACATTCTTTAATTTTTTGTTACTTATAGGGTGTTTTACCTTCTAATCAAGAGTCCTGCACTTCTTCGGTATATGTGGTATTCATCCGGTTAATGGAAGAGGAATGTGGAGGCTGTTGGTGGAACAACAAAACTTGCAGCTAGAAGATTTTTAATGAAAGGATAAAAAGAAATAGAGGCAACTTTATGTCTCTAAAAGGAGGTCAGGTGCCTCCTTTTACATACACAAAAAATAAAGGTAGAGGAACATCACTCCCCTACTTAATATTTAGAAATCTACATCTATAACTTCTTTAATTGTTCCAGTTACTCGATCACTTTCAAGTAATTGACCTTCTTTAAAATCATCAACTTCTTCTTCATGGTCAATAACAAGTCTCGACTCATTATAATTAGCAGCAACAGGACGTAAAGCAAGTTCCTTTTTAAGTAAGTTAATCTCCCCTAAAAACTCGTTACGTAATGAATCAAATAACGTTCGGAACTCTTCTTTGTCTGGTTTATGCAAATCCTGCTCAACAAGTTTCGTTACATAATCCCGCAACTCGTTTGCTTGCGCAGGTCTCAACCCATTATAATCAGCAGCAACAGGACGTAAAGCAAGTTCCTTTTTAAGTAAGTTAATCTCGCCTAAAAACTCGTCACGAAATGAATCAAATATCGTTCTTGTATCTTCTTCTTTGACCTTTTTTTGCAAATCCTGTTCAACAAGTTTCGTTACATAATCCCGCAACTCATTTGCTTGCGTTTTTTGCTCAAGAAATGAGTAAACCTCTGGAGGCATTTCAGAAGTTTTTATAGCAAACATTTCACGTTCATATTTATTACTTTCTTTCTTTCTCATTAATCCGACCACATCCGTTGAATGATTACTAGCTGTAAGAAAAACGTTAGAAAGTAAGTAAAATGGTGCAGCCATCTGAACTCCTAGAGAATATACGTTGTCTAATCCGTCACCAAACGCTTTATCGAGGCGTTTATTTTGGTTGCTCATACGTTCTCCTCCTTTTCTTAGGCGAAAACTGCATTTGTTTCATGTCTGCTTAGAATTTCAAGACCATACAAATTTAATTTTCTTGTATCCGGCAGGAAAATATGATTTTCCTCTCTAATTTCTTCCCCATACATTTTATCGATCAATTCTTGGATGAACCGTTTAAGGATTGGAGCTATTCCACCAATATAAACATACTTATAGACCTTATCTTTGGGTGATGGGAATGTATTTTCAATCTTAGTGATTAAAATTTGAGTATATTCCCTTAGTGACTCATGGATTTGCTCTGTGAGATCTACTTTTTTACCACTGTTTCCATCCCTTTGCTCCATTTTTGGTTTTTCGATGTTATTGATAATGAATTCTTCTAATGAACGAACATCATCAAAATACTCAAGCAACTTTTCACTTCTTAGTTTTTCAATGTGTTTCAAATACGAAATATCTGTGAAGCAGTTCAATGAATCCCTACTCTTAGGAACTTGAAGCCCTGCAGGAAGCAATGCAAGATCAACGGTTCCTCCACCCAAATCCACAATTAAGGTTTCAAAATTTTTGAATGAATTTCCTTCCTCCCTATCTTGTAAATCAAAATCTTTTTTAATAGCCCAACGAGCAATTTCACTTTCAATACGGCATTTACTTGTTTCAACATGAATAGTTACAACTTTTTCTAATCCTGGAGTCAATATAGTAACTTTGTGCTCCCCTTCAAATCGGCAGGCCATTTTATTTTGCATTTCACTGAACTTGTTCGTTTTCTTAAGTAACCAAATTGGAAGCATGGTTGAGAAATAGTTTATGTTAACTCTGTTATCTTCTTTGTCTTTTCCTTTTATTACATTGTAATAAGCAACTGAAGCCAGGAACATCACATATGGAATTTCAGATTCAGTTTTATCATGCAACTTGTTTATATGTATGTTTCCTAACACCTGTTTTTCTGCTGCATTCCCTACTAGATAATACTTCTCTACTCCGTCAATTGTAGTTGAAATTAGCAAACTTTGAAGAAGTAATTCGGGTTCATGTAGAGCTGAAGGAAAGTGACCGGCTGCTTTATCCTTTGTTATTTCTACTACATTTGTTGGAATCTCAAAATAATAGCCATCCACCAAAGTTTGAAAGATTGAATTCCCAAAATCTACGTTCTGACGCTTTATATCCATTACTATTCCTCTCCTTCATCATGCTTTTTCCTGATAATAAGTATATATTTCTTTCCTTTATTTGTCTAAGGTTAATCTATCAAAATCCGACATACTGATATAAAAACTAAAAAAATGTGTATCTTTTATTGTGTTAATTGATCAGTTTAGTTCAACTAGAAGGACACTATTCAAAAAATCGGATCGAATTAGTAAACTATTAAAGGTATTTTAGTAATAAACTAAAATATAGGTCAATACATATTTTATTTTATGTTTTATCATATAGTTTTACTTTTATTTTTTTTGACCATAGGATCATATCTATTAAACTATATGTGTATTTGTTAGCTTGAACTTTGTTTTCTTGTTTAATTAAAAATGGGTAGAATTAATATGACAAAGCAAAAATTTGTAGATACAGATACGAAAGAAGCAACCGAAGAGCACCTTAAAGTCGTAAATCATCAAACAGCTGCACTTTGGGCTACAGACTGTACTGAACATATAATTCATTATTTCGAACAAAAGTATCCGCAAGATGTTCGTTTAAGAAAAGCTATTGCAGCAGGTCGTGCATGGGTGAAAGGAGAAATAGGTGTAGTCGAAGCTCGAAAAGCTGCCCATGCTGCTGCTCGTGAGGCTGACGATAATGCGGCTATTGCAACAGCTCGTTCAGCTGGACAAGCAGTCGCCACAGCTCATATGTTTGGACATGCGATTTACGCATCCACCTACGCGGTCAAGTCAGTCGCATATGCCACTAACTTTGATGCTATCGCTGTTGCCAATGAACGAACTTGGCAGTATCAACATCTACTAGACTTGGGGAAGACTGTTTAGGGTCTTTATAAGGCAAACAGTCCATTCACACTCAAGATCTGTTAGGAGCTTTAATGTTAGTGATGGGACTTCGGAGTGGAACAAGAAAATCCTTACTCCTTATTAAAGTAAAGCACCCATATAGTTGAAATCCGAGCTCAAAAAAGAGGAAAAAACACGGAAATGGTATGGCTTTGCGAGTTCGGTGTATCTATATTTCTTTTTTATGTTTCAATACAAACGTTTTTGTTGAACAGGTGCGTTTCTACAATAAGTAGTGACGCTTTTTTAATGTGCTAAGCAAACTTTAATTCAATAAGAGAAGTATACTCGATATATCTAAAGTAAGTATGGGTTCTTAAGCTTCAGATGTCGTTAAATTGGAAAATAAATGAATACATTATTAGTTTTTAGTGTAAAAACGAAGAAGGTTCCCAAACCCCATTGCGTTAAACTGCAACGTAGATAGAAACCTATATCTTAGTAACGATTGGGAATTAATGGAGAAATTCAGAATGTTTTACATCGATAATTGAAAAATCTTTGCTAAGCATCCTAATTAATCATTTTTCCTTATTTGGTAATAAAAAACTGTTTTGACTTAGATTAAACATACTTTAATTTACAAAGCACTAGTGTAGTAGAAAAGAGGTGTTTACATCTCGATAACATTTTTTATGGTTTATAGAGAATAAAGATCGAGTTCCGTTTCGATGAATGTTTTGCCCAATACTGGTGGAATGCCTCCAATACTTCTTTCGCAAATACGTCTCCTTCTCCTTCCTGCCTTATAACGCCATAATTCAGCCTACTTTGATTAGTTGTATCACTAAGCTGTACATAATTTTCTAAGTCCAACTCAATAAAGAATTGCACTTCAATTCCTTCAATATTTTTTATGGATGCGAGATAATTTCCGAATTCTTCTATAAGAACCTCGATCGTCCATCCCTTTTGCTCACTTTCATTTAAAAATTCTTGATATAATCTGATAAAAGTATTTAAATCCATTTAGTCCCCACACATCCTTTACTGATTGTTGAACATTTTTTAATCCCAAAAAATAAATCAACATAAGGCAGCATCCAATTGGAATGAAAATGGCGAAATGTTCACTTCGATTTTGATTCTATACTTATCACTATATGCAACCATCATAAACAAAAAGAAGAATTTCATCAGCAGGGAGCATATTAATAAATACTACGAATCGTTTGATTGAGATCTTACGGCGGATAAGAAGTTCTATCGCAGACTAACGGGGTGTGATTCTTCAATAAGAAGGTCGCAAAGGTAATTTGAAGTAAACTAGAAAATTAGGACTTTTATGTTTTGGAATTTTCTTTTTGCATTTTGTTATTGTCTATTGAGATTGTGAAGGTTTCTACTTAATACAAACAGGTGCGATTCTTCAATAACGAAGGTCGCTTTTTCTTTATTCAAGTAACGAGCAGGTTGAAGAAGGATATTTTTGATATAACATCTAATATATCTTATTAGAGACTATTATGTTCGGAGGGTTATTACTTGTCAGCAGAACGAGATGCTATGATAAATTCTTTGAAGCAAATTGTTATACCAATATTAAGAGAACGAGGTTTTAAAGGTTCGTTTCCTCACTTTTATAGAAAGTTGGATAATCAAACGGATTTATTAATGTTTCAGGTGAATTCAGACCCCTAACAAGATGAAAGTTTATTATGTTGGTGACGGTTCCGTTTGGCATAGACACCGTATAGGTAATGAAGTAAATGGTATGTTTGAATTCAATGAATTTAATATAGAAGAAGTGGCTCAAACAATCTTTTATGCTCTTACAGAAGCAGAAGAATGGTGGATTTCATATCCAAACTGGTGGAACAAATAAAGTAACATAACGGGTGCATTACTGGAACAACGGTAATGCTCTTTTCTTCTTCAAGTAACGTAAGCAGGATAATTACATAAAAAGGCGAATGTGATTAGAGAAGGTTGTATGGAAATAATTAAGGGAGGTGTCTTTTTTGAGTAGCCCTATTTTAAATCAAATTGGAACGGTCTTTATTCCTGTTAGTAACATAGAACAAGCACGGGATTGGTATTGTGGCATGTTAAGTTTGCCAACAGACGGCGAAATACAATTTGGTCATTTGTATGTCATACCTATGAATGGTACTGGAATTGTTTTAGACAGCAAGATTTATTCGAAGGATAATATTTTAAAAGCTCCTTCATTCCATTTCAATACCAAAGATATTGAAGAAGCATATAGGTTTATGGAGAGTAAGGAAGTTGATTTAATAACTGATATTGAACATAACCATTATTTTAATTTCAAAGACCCTGACGGTAATCATCTAATGGTTTGTAAGTGTTAAAAACAGTTGTATTTAGCTAACAGATGCCGCACTTAAAGAAGGTGTGGCTTTTCTTATTCAAGTAACGGGTGCTTTACTTGAATAAAGAGTAGCATTTTTCTTATTTAAGTAACGCGGCAGATTAGTTACAGAAGGAAAGTAGAAAAACACTTGTTCACAAAATGTTCACTTATGAGGAGGTTTCCACTATCGCTACAATAACAAGGTATAAAAAGAAGGGATGATGGAAATTGCCAACAACTAAGAAAGAAAGTTTTTATTTTGGGCTGATGATGTGCTTTGGGATGGTCGTAGTCATGACATTTTATAATTTATTTATAAATGGCTTGATTGGAATTGTACCCTTCAAAGGAATACTTATTCAACTTATGCTGGGCTTTATTATTGCTTTCCTATTGGAGTTATTTATTGTCGGTCCAGCGGCACAGAAAATTGCTTTTTCTTTGCCTTATGACAAATCTAAGAAGCTCTTTGAGATTCTATCCATTTCATTTTTTATGGTGGTTGGAATGGTTCTCTTTATGTCTCTTTATGGATTGGTGACCGCCTATTTTTTTAACAGCCTAACTGAAGAATCATTACTTAAAAGTTACTATTCCATTGCTTTCAAAAATCTTATTTTTGCTTTCCCTCTACAACTTATAATTATGGGACCTTTTGTTCGGTATTTATTTACTAAATTCGTTAAAGGTCAAAGAATTATGGAATCTGGTAGTATAAGCTAGAACTTATTCAACTAACTGGTGCTTGAATTGAACAAGCAGCATAAAAGGATCTTCTTTTGGGGCTGTTGACAAAACGGGAAATAGAAAATGATCCTATTCCCCCTTTTGTCAACAGCCCCAATTTGAAGATCCTTTTTTCAGTACCTATAACATCGCTTATGTTGACTAAAAACTAATGCTTTTTGGATTAATTACAGCTTATTTTAACGGTAGTTCAGCAATTACTTCTGTTCCATCTAAAACAACTATTTTCCCGTTTAGAGCAATCTTCTTTAATAGTTCTGTGTCTGTTGAATTTTTATAAAAATACCCTGCATTAAATTCAGCTGTTTCGTTCGGAAGGATTCTCCCTTGTCCGCCAAACCCTGAAAATTCCATTTTCTTATATTTTGTATCCTTCATCATTTTCATTAATTGTTCTAGTTCTTTATTTGGTACAACTACTACTTCCATACCACCATGATGATATCCAGGATAATCAAATTTGCCACCAACAGTTCGTTTGCTAGTATTCTTAATTTTAAAATCATATGTAATTGTATGTTGAGATTCATTAATTGTGGTATGTACCTCGACTATCTTAAGATCTTCTTGGTGATCAAATCCTGTTAATAAAAAGAAAGTTAATGCCACTATAGACATCAAGAAGCGCATAGTGAATTCACTCCATTCCAAATAGTATTCATCTTAATATCCCACACCTAATGTATGTATTATTCATGGTTGTTTTTATCAGATATTGTTGAATTAACAGGTTGCTTTAATTCAGCAAATATTTTAGGGTTCAAATGGCAAGAGTTAGTGGTTCAGTGAAACAAAAAGGGCGATACACCAAGGGATACGTCCCCTAATTCATTAAAATAAGGCTCTTTTTATCATTTTTTTGCTAAGATTGCTCAACTGACAAAGAATTACATATAATTACAATTTTCTAGTGCTTTCGCTTTGTTTTTCCTTCTCTACACCTACAAGATTAATAGAATAACGAATGATCTAGTTATATTGGAAATAAAAAGGAGGAAAATCATGAATAGAACATTATTTACTGTGATCACAGCTCTTGTATTCATAATAGGAATTTTGATTCCATCTAGAGGAGAAGCAGCAGTTGGTGATCGAACACTTGCTAAAGGAATGAGCCATAGTGATGTAAAGGAACTACAAGAATTATTAATGGCAAAAGGAGTCTTCCCATATCACGAGGCAACAGGCTACTTCGGTCCGATTACGGAAGTATCGGTGAAAAAATTTCAGGAACAATCGAGATTAAAGGTCGATGGAGTAGCAGGCCCACAAACAAATCAGAAAATAAAAGTCCTTCGCAATGGAAATATTGGCAGGCCTGTAGCCGAGTTACAAAGGCAATTAAAGGCATGGGGGGTATATAATTCTTCTGTTGATGGGATATATGGTGATGGTACAAAGCAAGCTGTTTCTAATTTTCAAAAACAAAAAGGTTTAAAGGTTGATGGAATTGCTGGTTCAAGGACAATTAGCAAATTAAACGAAAGAGCCAATCAAGTTAGCCAAAATGTTAAGGAGTTGACTGTTTCAAGCACAGCTTATACGGCAAGTTGTGAAGGGTGTTCTGGTACAACGAGAATGGGTATTAATTTAAAAGCATACGATGATGGAAAAGTGATTGCAGTCGATCCGGATGTTATTCCTTTAGGATCTATAGTTGAGGTTGAAGGGTACGGACAAGCTATTGCTGCAGATACGGGTGGAGCTATTGATGGCAATGAAATTGATGTATTTATGCCGAAAGAAGCAGATGCTTTAAAATGGGGGAGAAAGCAAGTGAAAGTAAAAATAATCGAATAATTATAAAAATGGATTTAGCGTTTAAGCTAAATCCGTTTTTTTCGTTTCAATATATTTTATTGTTATCCAGATAGTGTTTCTTTAAAGTGGTGTTCCTTGCAGCAATTGGATACAGATAGGTAGATCGTTCTGTAGGTTGGGGTAACTTTTATCCGTTGGTTCTTCATCTCGATTTATTGGGTACTTTAACAACCGCCATCTATATATCATCCTCCATAAAATGATCCCCAATCCCCTAAAAGACGCAATAGATGGTACACCAATAATAGATATAAAACCTGTTATGAAAGAATTTTTACCAAAAAGAGAAACAAAACAGCCTCAATGGGCTTCTGAGTTAATGGCGAATTATTGGGAGTAGTGGATAAGAGGTCTAATCTTACTTGCTTAAGTAATTCATCAATACTGTCACTGACAACCCTGCTTGCAGCATCATCTTGGGACTTGCAAAACATACGCTTTTCTCCTGTTTCCCAGCCAATAAAATATTTTTGACCGTTATAAACAAACTGAATTTCTTTCCCTATCTGTAAATCTTCTAAAAACTTTTTGTAGCTATTGGTAAGTTCCTTGATGAGATATGGGGATCCATTGAAATCACAACTATATTTTAAAGAACAATTTCCGATAATCCCTGTTATAGTAACAAAAAAGAGGTTGGGTATCTAAAAGGCGCCCAACTCCTTTTTTACCGATAATTAGGTTTATGTAAACTAGATTTGTATATGATATACAATAAAGTATTTTGTTAACCACTGAAAAAATAAGGTTTACATATAAAAAAGATATTCCTATAATTGTTTAAAGAGAGAGGATTTAAAAGGGGGAGTATCTGTGCTTGTTAGAGAAATTAGAAAATGGATCCGTCATGTTATAGACTGAGTAGTATAGAAATACGAAATAATGGGGTATCTAATGTTAAAAAAGTTATCTTTTTTTCTACTAATTATATTCATATTGTCTTTGTTCTTAATAGTATATATATCTAAAACATTATCAGCTGAAAAACCAAATGTAACTGTTGTTTTAAAAGGTCTAAATTCAGAGTATTGGGAGCTTATGGCAGCCGGGGCGAGAAAAGGATTTGAGGATTTTGGTATAAATGGTAAAGTTATTGCACCTACAGATGGAGCATCTGTTGAGGAGCAAGATCGTTTTTTAGAACGAGTTCTTATGGAAAGTCCTGATAGCTTAATTATAGCTCCTATTTATCCGGATTATATTAGTTCTGCGTTAGAAGACTTTGTCGAACAGGATATTCCTGTTATCTTACTTGATACTGATGTTTCTTGGGAGGATAAAACCTCTTATGTTGGTACTGATAATGTTGCGTTAGGAAGAAGAGCGGGAGCGTTACTAGGTTCGCAACTGCAGCCTGGAAATGAAGTAGCCATACTAGGAGTAGATACAAATAGTCCGGTAGCTTCTGACCGGATAAAAGGTGCTAAAATAAGTTTACAGTCTGTAGGAATTGAAATTGTTGCAGAAGGAGTTGATGTTTTCTCAGAGCCTGTGCAAGTGAAAGAAGATTTGAAAACGATTTTAGACGAACACCCTAACCTTAAAGGAATAATCGCCACGAATGACGAACTAGCATTAACTGCTTTTCACACTATTGAAGATCTGGGTTATAAAATGCCAGTCATTGGAGCGGATGGTATTAATGAAATGATTGAATTGATAGAAGAGGAAAAGCTGCCTGGAACAGTTGCACAAAATCCTTATGATATGGGATATTTAAGTGTCGAAGCTGTTATGAAAGTATTAAATGGTAAGAATGTTTCAAGGAATATCGATAGTGGAATCGATATCATCATTAAAGGGAATGCAATGCAACGTTTCGAATTTCAGGAGAGAGTCCGAAGGTAATTAACTTAATTATTTCTATTAGCCTTAGTTTGATATTAGGATTGAGGATAGTGCTTCCCAACCCCTTCTTTTACCGATAATTAGCTTTATGTAAACTAAAAATATATATGGTATTCATCAAAATTAATTCCAACACCTATATGCGCAAGTTAAAGGTAGTTTTTTATATTACTGAGACCTTTATAATTTGAAAAAACAATATTTTTGGTAAAATTTAGGACATCAAAAATTAGACCTGTTTATTATATGGTAATGATTTACCCTTAGCTTGACGAACATGGAAGTTTCACCCTAATTGTAATTTACCTTAAATTTTTTTTATATAAAAACGTCTAAAAAGGGAAATGTACGAAGTATGTACATTCCCTTTTTTATTAATACCATGCAGTTGTTGCGCTCCCAAGTAATCCACGACTGGAGTTATAATGACCTCCATATGTATGTGCCCGGTAACCACTTCCATCATAAACCATAGGAGTGTAACAACTACGTTGACCTTTGTTAACTACACCATTTCCCCCACTATTATAACAACTGTACATTTTCCCATCATGTTCCCGTCTAACTGTAGCGTTCGCTGCAAAATCGTATGTCGCTACACTATCAAGAATGATTCTTCCCCATGCAGTTTTGCAACTCGGGCTGTATCTTAATTCAACTGTTCCTTTTCCATTAGACAGTCTTTTGGATGCTTTCACGACTCCATCTAGCGAACAACCGGTTGATACCGGACTTGCGCCATCATAAAACAAATTTTCAGCAGATGCAGAAGAAGCGAAAATAGACAAAGCAACCGCCAGAGAAGCAATGGTGATCCCCATTTCTTAAAAATCATAGTGTACCTCCTTAATGAATTCTAGAACAATAGAGTTATTCGATAAGAAGATGAAAATCCCTTGTTATATTAATTACATTTTTTAACATTTTGTCTATTTGTTTTAAAAGTGTAGCTCCATAATAGCTTCCGGTAAGATTAGTTATGAACTAAGGCTTCATGCAGGACATTTAGTAAGTCTGATGTGTTGCATTTAGCATTAGCCGACTTTCTAGAGAAGTATGAAAAGTGATTAAAGAAACAAAAAGGATTGGGTATCTAAGAGATACCCAATCCTTTTTGTTTGCCGATAATTGGCTTTATAAATAAAATAAAAGGTAAAAACAGCTTGGACACAGCTATTGTGGGTATGGAACCTACAGATCATTACTGGGTTAATCTTTCGAAATGGTTATCCAGGCAAAAGATTGATGTAGTAACTGTCAATCCTCACCTTGTAAAAAGAAATAAAGAATATCGGGATAATACTCAAACAAAGAGTGATAAAAAAGATGCTCTTGTGATTGCAGATATGGTGAAGAATGGTTACTATTCCTTTGTTCATTTAACTCCAGAGTCCGGGCGTTGGCTTGATAAAGGAGTATATGGACCGAATTTTATAAAAAATTTTTAATTGTAAGAATTTCTTTTCTATTGTTTGAAAAATGCTTGGCTACTCATAATAACTAATCCTAACCAGTACTCAATTTTTATATGTTTATAGGGTTATATTATTTACCATTCCCTTTTCTTTTTTGATACTATTGTAAAAGACGATTTTCTACGAAAAGGGGTGTTATTTAATGAAGATACACTACCTCCTTCTAACAATAGCAGCATTGCTCATTTTCATAGGAGGATTTTTTTTAGTATCTATATTTACAAGTAACAATACAGAAAAAGGTCAAACACAAACTCAAAGTCAACTCAAAATAGGAGAAGCGCCTAAATCAGAACAACCTATTAAAAAGGAAAACCCTGAGTTAGAACCAGTCGATTCAAAAGTATTAATAGGATATGTACAGGATTTTCGAGATCCGGCATCGATTGATTATTCGAAGTTAACACATATTATTTTTTCATTTGCCCATCCAGAAAAAGATGGAAGTCTCATTATGAATGGTAAGATGGCCTTATCAAATCTTCGCAAAATGGTACAAAAAGCACACCAAGGAGATACAAAGGTGATGCTTGCTGTAGGTGGCGGGGACCACTTGAAAGGCGGAGAATCTTATGACTATTTTAAAGCTGCTATAGCAAATTCCACTTCTCGTACAAAGCTTATTGACGAACTCATTGAAATAACGAATGAAGAGAATCTTGATGGGATTGATATTGATTTTGAGCACCCTCGTTCAAAAGAGGACGCACAATATCTAGCTGATTTTACAAAAACATTGGGAGAAAAGCTTCACTTAAATGACAAGGAGTTATCTATAGCCGTATATTCAAAGATTCATAGTGTAACAGGAACAGAAGTTCAATCAGTCATTTATGATCCATCCATGTTTCATCATGTTGACCATGTTAATATTATGGCATATGACGGTCAATGGGACGGGGAATATAATGCTGCAAATTTATCACCATATCCATTCACTGAGAATATCGTAAGCTATTGGTCTAATTTATTTGACCAACATGGAATTTCAAAGGAAAAGTTAGTATTAGGAGTACCTATTTATGCACAACCAGAAGACTTAACGAATAAGCAAGTATCATATGATGCTATCATTGATCATGATCCTGCAAATGCTGGACGAGACAGAGTTAACTTGAACGGGACGACCTATCATTATAATGGAGAAACGACAATGATAAAGAAAACCAAACTTGCTCTTGCTAACGGTTTTGGTGGGATGATGCTATGGGAGCTGGGACATGATGCTGAAGGGACGCGTAGTTTAACAAGCGCTATTTTTGATGTTCAAAGGACAGGAAGATCAGAATAAACCTACAATTACTATTGAGTGAATAGAACAAAGTAGCAATCAAAGTATTTTAACAATGAATTAAATATATATGTTAATATATATGTTGATTTATGTTTTAACAATAAATTTAACTTTAATTTTGGTGACCATATTATCTTTTCTATTAAAATATAGATGAGGGTTAGATAAACTAAGGTATAAACCCCAATAAATATTTATAAATTTAAAAGTTAACTCCTGGTTTAGGAAAAACATATTTTGATAATATTTTTGAAATATATGTTAATACATATGTTAAATTATAAATATTTTTATAAGATATCTTTAATATCAATCAATATATCATCATATGTTACGGAGAACCGTACCATAAGTAAATGAGGAAAGCGTATCTGAATTTGGTTGCGGTTTTTATTTTATAAAAAATATAAGTTGATATAATTAGATTAAATAGGAATTGGAAATTCCCAAATAGATATATAAGAGGTGGCTTAATTGCAATTACTTAGCGAAAAACTAGAGAATCGGTTATTCAAGGAAATCGATAATTGTAATGAAAGTATAGTAGTTGTTAGTCCTTTTTTAAGTACATATACTATTCAGAAATTACTATATTCTGTAAAGAAAATAGGCTTGAATTGTACAGTTGTGACACGTTTTGAGCGAAAGGCTTTCATTGATGGGGCTAGTAGTTTAGAAGAGAGAGACCATCGGCGCTAGTCATATGATTAGTGAAAGCCAATAGAAAAGCAGATTCATTGGGATAATAAAATGAAATAGAAAACAAAAAAGAACAGCCCCTTGAGCTGTTCCTTTTTGTGTGTAACATCTTAAATCTTAATATCAATCTTCGCATTTTCCTTTAACTCTTCAACCTGCTGAGCGAGTTTTTCCTGCTGTTTTTGCTGTTGAAGAGATTGTTCGATTTGCGGTTTTACTTCTTCGAGATTTGGAACTTCTTGTCCAGTGCTCTTTCCTTGTTCAGCATATTGATCATACGTTTTTTGAATTTCTTCATCGGTTATTTCACCAGCCGGCACTTCTTTCTCAACGTACTGTTTAAATTTAATATCGTCAGCTATTTGAGTTTCAAGTGTTTTCATATCCATGCCGGATTTTTTAAGAGCGGCTTCGAATTCTTTTTCTGTTTTAAACTGTTTTTTCGTTTCGTCCAGCTGCTTATTAATATCTGCCTCTGAAACTTTATAGCCTTTTTTATCTGCCTCTTGAAGAAGAAGAGTTTGTCCGACTAAGCTGTCAATTGTTTGTTTTTTCACTTGCTCTGCAGCTTCTTTAGAAGTCGGATCTTGTCCCATTTGCTGCATTTGTCCTTGTGTAGATGCTAAGGCGCTATTATAGTCGCTTCCTAAAATTTCTTTATCATTCACTATGGCAACAGTTTTCTTTTCATCTACTTGCTGTGCTTCTAATTTCTTTTGCATTTCTTCCATTAGCTCTTGCTGTTCCTTCTGCTGATCGGTTTCCGCTGTTTTTGCTTTATCATCATTTTTAGCTTCTTTACTTTCTTCATTTCCTCCACATGCTGCTAAAACAACGGCCATTAGACCGGTTATTAATGTAAACATCATTTTTTTCATAATCGATCTCCTTCCTTAAGCTAGAAGTATAATTTTCCCCTAAAAAAAATCATCTAGTGCGGATTATAAAGTAAATCTTATGAAAAAGAAACATTATGCACTCTTTTTTAAGGTTTGTAATAGGATTGAAAGGTAATTGAAACGTTTTATAATGATAATGGATGCCTGCAAAAAAGCAAATTCGAATACGATTAAGCAATTTAGCTTCTTAAAGGGGATGCCTTGCATTTATGAAAAGAAATTATCTGATAATACCTGCCTTATCAATTTTCCTGTTATTAGTAGTTTTCTTAGCATGGAATCATTTTGACAGAAAGCAAGGAGAATTGGAATATGTCTATGATGAAAGTACATTTCATAACTTTTCCATTAACGAATCAGGGTACGTTACCTTCGATTACGACATAACCGTAAGAAACCGCAGTAATGCTGAAATGAAATTTACCATGAAAGCAGATGTGTCTAAGGACATTGGTTTTGACTAAGGAAAGCTATGCATATGCTTACGAAGGTAATTCTCAAAATTATGAAATGTTTGATATAGCCTCAAAAACATAAAAAAACGTATAAAGTTAAGTTCAAAGCCTTAGTGGTGATAAATAGACTAAGGCAGATAGGCTCCAGAGTGGGATTCGATTAAGTTAGTATTATAAAAAAATCTCATTTGCTATGAATAGCAAATGAATTGAATAGTAAAAATCAAAAACATCGGTATTCTCATCCGATGTTTTTTGTTTTTTTATCGTCTAATCGTATCAATCTATAAAAGCATCACCCAAGCCTTCTTATCGTATAATATCGCTTATGTCGATACTATCCCTAATGATGTAATTATGAAATTCAAACGTGATACAACTATTCTAGATTGTTTGCACGTTTCTTTCTAATTTCTACATATAAAGTTGCTTTAGGAACACTAGTGAGTTTCACAATGTCTTTCACACTTAATCCATTAGTGTTTCTACTATTATATAATTGTAGGGCTTCTTCTATATTTTTTCTTGGTTGTGAAGGGCGACCCATGTGTTTACCTCTTGATTTTGCTCTTTCTCTACCTTCGGATGTTCGTTCAACTATTATATCTCTTTCAAACTGCGCAAAAGAACCTAAGACATTGAATAATAAAGATTGTAGAGGGTTTGCTGTTTCATTGACCTTAAAAGATAAATTATCTTTAATAAAATAGATATTGACATGTTTTTCTTGCAGTGTTTCTATAATTTTATTTAAATCAATAATCGATCGGGCTAAACGATCTATTTTTGTCACCACTACTGTATCTCCAGGTCTCACATTTTCTAATAATAACTTTAGCTCTCTTCTATTTTTTGTAGTTGTGCCAGTAATTTTTTCTACATAGATACGTTCGCACCCATTTTCTTTTAAGGTTTCTTCTTGAGATGCTAAATCTTGGCCGACTGTACTGACTCGCGCATAACCAATTTTCATTATTTAGCTCCTTTTGTCTATAAGTTAACAATCTTTTATACCTTTAATTATAGACTATCTTTTAGACTGATGATTTCTACTAGAAAATTGATAAAAAATAACTTCAAAACATAGGTGTCTAGAAGTTACAACTTTTATACAAATCTTATTTAGTTATAAAGGGGAAATAAAAGAATCAATTTGAATCATTTAATTTTGAAATTAATCTTTTTACAGATTCTATCGTAGATGGCACAAGAAGAACGAAATTGCATTCGGAAACGGCAGCTAGAAGGAATTAATGTGGATTTGCGAAGTGGCAACTTTTGGCCGACCAAAAGTTCATGGCTAGCTGAAAGCAATGGGAGAATTAGACGTTAAAAAATGACTTTTTATAAGTTGGTAAAGAATACAAAAGAGATTTAAAAAGTAGGAGTATATAATAGAAGAAACACGTTTAAAAAGGAGCATCTGCTATTCAACAAACGGGCGGTCTAATTGAATAAGAGATTACATAAAACCCTACTTTTTTATACAGCCACTAGAGCTTCTTCAGAAGTTAAAAAACTTGAATCATAAATGGTGTATAAAATCCTGCATAGCCAAAAATGAACGACATGAAACCCCTTCGGCGCCAATGGGGTTGTTTTAGGTTAACTTTCTAAAGTTGCGAATATGTTAACTTGGTTTGTATGGGGTATCAATAAAATATTTTACCACGGTAACGGCAGCCGATTTAGTATAGTATATCTGATGTTAAAAAGACTCCAACAGGAGACAAGATATTATTACTAATGGGAGGTCTGGTGATAATTGTATTGGTTGTAGCAATCCAATTTCCATGTTGGCCTGCTTGTAAAGCGGGAGGTTTCATAAAAAACTGTCCACTTAAATAAACTATCGAATTCTAATCGAGGGATCATTAAATATAGTAAAGTTACCATAAAATGTGGCATAAAGTGATATACGCTAGGTCGTATTCAAAAAACTTAATTTTTTTAAAATGAATTAATAATTTTTTTTATTTACGACCATTATAAATTTACATTAAAAAATCATATTTTACTTCTAATGGTCCACTCTAATGGTGGGAGGTGTGTATTATGACTGTCGGAACTAAAATGCAAGAAACCATCGCAAGCTGCGAAAGTACATTAGCTAACCTACATTCATTTGCTTTGGAAACCCAAGATCAAAGCGCTAAACAATTGTTCCAAAACCTTTCTACCCAACAGGAACAGGTTTTGGAACACTTAAAAGCACGGTTGCAATATATCCAAAGTCAAGAGCCACAATACGGCCAAAGTTAACTATATTTTAGGAAGTCTTTGAAGGAAGTTGTTTTTTCTAATCAACTTCCTTTTTATCATTTCTTTTGAATTCGGGAATTAGCATCGTATTCGCGAATGAAAGGGATATGAAGATTCTTTTTTGCTGATAAAATTATGTTTGCGCCAGAACCGCTGATATTGTATGAAGATAGCTCCATAAACAAAATCTACAACAATTATGTTTTTGGATAAGTTTGCACAAAAATCCCATCTCCTTCCAGCCATTCAGCTATAAATACATCTTTATAATCAGAAACACTTTGTGATAAGAGCTGCATTTTTAACCAGGGTTCATCCAATCCCAAATCTTTAATTTCATCCCATAACACTTCCCCATCACGAATGAGAGTAACAGGGACGTAAACAGGCTTTCCCAAAAGATTGAAATCCTCCAACGTTGTTTTCTGGTACTGTGGCTTCTTTAAAATGCTAATTGAACCGTTTGCCTCTAGATAACAAAAGGCAACTTCCCGAATCGAAAAAGTTTCACTTTGTCGAAGTAAGCTTTGTAGCTGATTGATTGTCATACGATTTTTTCTTAGTTCTTCCCGGTCGACTACCCCATTTTTAATAAGAGCAGCTGGTTTTCCTTCAAAAATCCCTCGAAATAATAAAGACTTTTGTCCAAGATATTCGACAATAAGTAGTAAAAGTCCCCATAAACACATGGAATAGATAATGTAAAATACTCCGATTTTGTGGTCATATAAGGCGTTTCCAAGTAGTTCTCCTAAAACAATAGAAGCAATAAATGTAAACGGCGTTATTTGGTCGATAATTTTTCTACCAACAATCTTAACAACAATAAACAATAAGAAAAATCCAACTATAAGTTCAAATGTTAAGAACTTCATAATTCTAATACTCCAATCTAATCCTATATTTGGTAAACAATCTTATTTATTACCAAACAGTAATTATTTATTAAGTTTGTTTTCCTGAAAAAGGAATATTTAAGCTAGATAAGTATAATAGAATACGCATACGGTACAGTAAAGGAGAAGAACAAGGAGTATGTATTTGAGAAAAAACAAGTAAGTAGATTTAAGCATTGTCTTTATTGCGGTAATGAGATTTTTGAAATTTATGTAGGTGATTTTGCAGGATATATCACTTGCTCAAAATGTGATGAATATTTAAATTTTCTTGAAATGTTGAGTCGCTTTCCTAATGGATAGAGCAATTTTAGAAGCGTTTAAACAATGTACTGTACGAGAAAATAACGTAATACAAAGATAAAATGCAATATAAGAGTAGCTTCTTCAATAAACGGGCACATTATTCTAATAATTTGTAATTTAGGGGGATTAGTATGCAAGATGGTAATGAAAATCCTGAAATAAAACGAGAGAGGTTAAGGCAAAAGGAATAATAAAGAATCCGAGTTGAAATATCAATGATGCTTTTAGCAGATGGACTTCCTATCAGTATTTCATATGTAGGAGAAGCTTTCATTGAACAGTGTTAAAACTTGCTTATTCTTATGAGAACTGTTTATTTTCCCATAATTGTGCGGTTATTTATAAATAATGGAAACGCTGACCATTATGAAGAGTGTTGGAATATCTATACTCTTTTTTAGCCTAGAATTAATTAGTTAAAGTTTAATAATGGAAATTGTTCCAAAAGAACATACTACAAGAAAGGGGGGTATTAATTTGGAACAACTTACCTATAAACAATCTTGGTTCGGAAATGTTAAAGGTGATATTCTTTCAGGCTTAGTTGTTGCTCTTGCACTTATCCCAGAAGCTATTGCATTTTCCATTATCGCTGGTGTAGACCCGATGGTTGGACTTTATGCTTCTTTTACAATAGCAGTAACAATAGCTTTTATCGGTGGAAGACCAGGTATGATATCGGCTGCAACGGGTGCAATGGCACTTTTATTTATTGATTTAATAGCAGAACATGGACTTCAATATCTTTTAGCTGCAACTGTATTAACTGGAGTATTTCAGATACTGTTTGGAGTTTTTAAATTAGCAAGGTATATGAAGTTTATTCCAAGATCCGTCATGGTTGGATTCGTAAATGCTTTAGCAATTTTAATTTTTACATCACAATTACAGCATTTTGTTGGTGAAACTTGGATCATGTATGCACTTGTTGGGTTAACGTTAGCGATTATTTATTTGTTCCCGTATCTTTCGAGAACAGTACCATCAACACTTGTGGCTATTGTCGTTATCACAGCTTTATCAATCTTTATGGGGTATGGTGTAAGAACTGTAGGAGATATGGGTACGATTTCACAAACATTACCATCATTTTTTATTCCAGACATTCCACTTACATTCGAAACACTATTTATCATTCTTCCATACTCATTGGCCCTTGCTGTTGTTGGATTATTAGAATCTCTATTAACAGCTTCTATTGTGGATGATATGACCGATACTGGTAGTAACAAGAATGTAGAAAGTAGAGGTCAAGGAATCGCAAATATAATCACTGGTTTTTTCGGGGGAATGGCTGGATGTGCAATGATAGGACAATCTGTTATTAATATCAAATCAGGTGGGAGAGGTAGACTTTCCTCTTTAGTAGCTGGGATGTTTTTAATGTTTTTGATTGTTGTACTGGGCGATATAGTGGTAGAAATACCGATGGCTGCATTAGCTGGAGTAATGATCATGGTTTCAATAAGCACATTTGATTGGAACTCGTTGCGTACACTACATTTAATTCCAAGAAGTGATGCTATTGTGATGATTGTCACTGTCCTTACGGTTGTTTTAACCCATAATCTAGCAATGGGTGTTTTCACGGGTATATTGTTAAGTGCCATTTTCTTTGTTTCAAAAATATCAAAAGTACGTGTAGAAAGTTCATTGGAGGGAAATAAAAGAATATATCTAGTAAATGGTGAACTCTTTTTTGCATCTGTAACGGAACTATTAACAATGTTTGAATACAAAGAAGATGTAAAAAGGGTTGAAATAAATTTAAGTCGGTCTCATATATGGGATGATTCAGCTGTTGCTGCTGTGGACAAGATCGTTTCTAAGTTCGAATCGAACGGAGTCCAAGTAGAAGTTACTGGATTAAATGAGGACAGTACGGAATTGGTTGGAAAATTAGCAAACAAGCTTGGTTCTCATTAAGTATGGAGGTTTAGAATATGTATAAAAAAATATTGTTAGCAACAGATGGTTCGGAGCATTCAAAACGTGCAGCAGAAAATGCAATACATATTGCAAAATGTAGTTCAGATTCGACCATAGAGGTGATTTATGTTGTTGATGCCGATCGTGCAAAATCTGACGTTTTAAGTAACTGGAATTCTGCTGATCTTAACGATTCTCGGAAAGAGAGAATGAAGGATGTAGAAGGAAAAGCAAAAGAAGCAGGTGTAACGTACGAGATTAAAGTCTTACATGGTGAACCAGGCCCTACAATTGTTGAGTATATTAATAATAATGCAATAGATATAGTTATTATTGGAAGTAGAGGACTTAACGTGCTTCAGGAATTTGTATTAGGCAGTGTAAGCCATAAGGTTGCTAAACGTGCAAATTGCCCTGTTTTAATTGTTAAATAGATAAAAAAGAGGTTGATAGTAACATTTAATCAACCTCTTTTCTTATTAAATCTATAAAATGCTCTATATTAGTTACTTTACTATGAGTACTGGACACTTAGCTCTTTTAGCGACTTTGTGACTAACACTACCAAGAACCATTTCCTGCATTGTATTTAATCCCCTACTTCCGATCACCACAAGATCAAACATATTCTCATTGGCATATTTTACAATTGACGGCCCTGGCTCCCCGCGAATAATCTTAATTTCATGTTTTACTTTATCCTTTTGTGCTCTTTTTTCAATAAAGGCCATTTTTTCCTTTCGTTTACTTTCAGTCTCGAGTGTATTCCAGTTATGCAAAACGTCTTCTTTTGATGTTTTTCCGTCCACAATGTATACAACTTCAATACTTGTATCTGGATTACATTTAGCGATTTCAATAGCTTTCTCTGCAGCTCTTAATGAGTGTGAGGAACCGTCAGCTGCAAGTAAAATTTTTTTAAACATAATAATTTCCCCCTTTAGTGAAAAAAAATGCCTACTAATATTAAAAAAAGGATAATTTACAAGTCATTTCCCTTATTTCCTTATAATTAGAAACCCATTTTTAAAATTCTTTAAATTTGTATGGATGGATAAGTATATAAGAGTAATTGGGAGTATGCGCAAAATGATTGCGTTTACACTAAATTTCACAAATTCGTCAAAAACTTATATAATTTATGGTGTTAACAACGGACCCGACTTTCATGAGAGTTGAAAGTCTTATATAAAACAAAAAATAGGAAGAGGTGTCATGTTGAATTTAAATACAATTAAATATTCATGGTTTGGAAATGTCAAAGGTGATGTGTTAGCAGGGATGGTTGTTGCGCTAGCATTAATTCCTGAAGCTATTGCATTCTCAATCATTGCTGGGGTAGATCCTATGGTTGGATTGTATGCTTCATTTTGTATTGCCGTGACAATAGCATTTGTTGGAGGACGTCCTGGGATGATTTCTGCTGCGACAGGTGCGACAGCTTTGTTGATGGTAACATTAGTTGCTGAGCATGGATTACAATATCTTCTTGCTGCAACGATTCTCACAGGGGTCTTACAAATCATAATGGGTGTGTTGAAGTTAGGTAGATTAATGAAATTTGTTCCTCGTTCGGTCATGACAGGTTTCGTTAACGCATTAGGTATCCTCATCTTTACTTCACAATTACCGCATTTTGTTGGTGAATCATGGCAAATGTATGCGATGGTAGCTGGAGCACTTGCTATTATCTATATTTTACCACGATTTACTAAGGTTGTGCCATCTCCTTTGGTAGCAATTGTTGCTATTACGATCATTGCTGTTATGACAGGAAGTGGAGTACGTACTGTTGGTGACATGGGTGAATTAACTCAAGCATTACCGATTTTCTTGCTACCTGATATTCCATTAAACTTTGAAACATTACAAATCATTTTCCCTTATGCTTTATCAATTGCTATTGTTGGTTTAGTAGAGTCTTTATTGACTGCTTCTATTGTTGACGATATGACGGATACTGATAGTGATAAAAATAAGGAATCACGTGGTCAAGGGATTGCCAATATTGTTTCAGGTTTATTTGGCGGTATGGCTGGTTGTGCTATGATTGGTCAATCTGTTATTAATGTTAAATCTGGTGGTAAAGGACGCTTATCTGCATTAGTATCAGGAGTCTTTTTAATGGTATTAATTTTACTTTTAAATGACTTCTTAGTTACAATTCCAATGGCTGCACTTGTAGGTGTTATGATTATGGTATCGATTGGAACATTTGATTGGTCTTCATTAAAAACCCTTCATAAAGTTCCTTTAACAGATACATTAGTTATGGTTGTTACTGTCATAACAGTAATTATGACGCATGATTTATCTAAGGGTGTATTTGTTGGTATCTTAATGAGTGCCATTTTCTTTGCAGCGAAAATTTCTAAGGTGAAAATTACGAGTCTATCAGCAGAGGGATCTAATAGGAAGGTATACCGTGTATCTGGGCAATTATTCTTTGCATCTGTAACAGAATTTGTTGAAAGCTTTAATTATAAAGAAGAAGTGAAAGAAATAGATTTAGACTTAACACAGGCACACTTATGGGATGATTCTGCTGTTGGTGCTATCGATAAAGTAATAATTAAGTACCACCAAAACGGTGTTAAAGTTAACTTAATCGGTGTTAATACAGAAAGTAATAAGTTAATTGATAAAATTGCTGTTCATAATAAGCCTGGTGGTCTTAATAAAGTTGCTAACCATTAATGAATTAATGTCGGGTACGAATTAACGAAGAGAACATCAAATCATAAGAGATTTGGTGTTCTTGTTTTTTATAAAGTGAAAATAAAATAATAATGCAACCTGATGTGAAATAAAACATTATGGTTAACTCTACTAATATATAAAGCGTTTTCAATGATAGCTTTGGATAAAAGGTAAGTGGATGGAGGAATTTCTGATTAATTATAAAGTTAAACAAATATCTACTTCTTTCTATTATGGTTGGATCATTGTAGCAATTGGGGCACTCGGTATATTTTTTTCTGGTCCTGGTCAGACATATTCAAATGCAATATTTATCGATTACTATATAGAAGACTTTGGTTGGAGCAGATCGATGGTTTCTTCTGTTTATTCAATCGCAACATTAGTTGCAGGCTTGTTAATGATGGTTGTCGGTAAATACATTGATAAATATGGTCAACGATTTTTTATGATCTTTGTTGCGGTTATGCTAGCAATTTCTTGTTTTTGGAACAGTATGGTATCAAACATTGTCATGTTATTTTTTGGGTTTTTTCTTATACGATTATTTGGTCAAGGGTCAATGACTCTTATTCCAAATACGTTAATACCTCAATGGTTTATTGTAAGAAGAGGTAGAGCTTTCAGTTTTATGGCTATCGGTGGATTTTTAAGTTCTGCATTGTTCCCAATCGTTAATTTGTGGGCTATAGAAGAGTGGGGATGGCAAACAGCTTGGCGGTTGTGGGGGTTTCTTTTACTAGTATTATTTGTTCCCCTAGTTTATGTGTTTGTAAGAAATAAGCCAGAGGATATGGGGTTACTTCCTGATAATAAAAAACAAAATGATTTAACCAATTCTGGTAGCGAAACATCAATTGATGAAGTAAGTTGGACGTTAGCTGAAGCTAAAAAAACGAAAACTTTCTGGTTTTTGCTATGCTGTGTATGGATCCCTTCAATGGTTAACACTGGATTAACATTTCATTTAATTTCCATCTTTAAAGAAAATGGTCTTGAACCTCAACTTGCTGCCACGGTCTTGAGCATCATGGCATTGGTTGGTTTCCCTATAACATTCTTGTCGGGATTTATTTTAGAAAGAGTTCAAGCAAACTATATGTTAGTGGTTACTTTTCTCGGAGAAATGATTGTTCTTACGCTTTTGTATTTCTCGAGCTCAACTTTTATCGCAATTCTTTTCGGCGTCCTATGGGGATTATCTGCAGGAATAGAACGAATTGCGCTTAATGTTATTTGGCCAAATTTCTTTGGAAGAGAACACATTGGCAGTATAAAAGGTTTTGCTATGTCAATAACTGTGATAGGATCTGCATTTGGTCCATTACCCTTTGGGTTGGCATTTGATCTCTTCAATGGCTACCAAGAAATTTTGATTGCAACAATGGTTTTTCCAATAGTAGGTATTGGTTTAGCCTGGAAAGCGTCGAAACCCAAAAAGTCTCACGTCCACTTGAACGAAAAGGTTACAAGTGCTTATTAAAGCTTCATTAATTGGAGAGACTTAAATGTTTTGTTATATCAATTTAGTGAAATATTTAACCTTTTGAATATTGTGAAGAAGTTCAATTTATTGTTAAGGAATTTGGACTGGAAACTCCTTAACAATAAATTAATAAGGAAGAACCTGTTTTTAACAGTGTCAATCCGAAGTAGCAAAATAAATTGACAAGTTGAGACTTATTATAAAACATAGTTCTCTCATCTTTATTTAGAATAGGAGACAGATATATGAATGATATAGATTCCAAAAAAGGAAGTATAAAAATATTTGCTTTAGGTGGACTTGGAGAAATTGGTAAAAATACATATGTAATTGAGTATGAAAATGAAATGGTACTTGTGGATTGTGGAATCAAATTTCCTGGAATTGAACTACTAGGAATTGACTATGTCTTGCCCGATTATATATACCTTAAACAAAATAAGGAAAAACTCAAAGGGATTTTTATTACTCATGGACATGAAGATCATATAGGAGGAATTCCTTTTTTGCTTCGTGATGTAAAGGCTCCTATCTTTGCTGGGAAATTTGCAGTGGAATTAATGAAAAGTAGGTTGGAAGAACATAAAATTAAGGGTGTTCAGTTCCAGCAAATAGACAATGACACAGTTGTGCAATTTGAACATATAAAAGTACGCTTCCTTCGTACGTCACATAGTATTGCGGATTCTTTTGGCGTTGTTATTACTACCCCAAATGGAAATATTGTTCATACTGGAGATTTTAAGTTTGATTTAACGCCTATCGGTACCGAGACAGATCTCCATAAAATTGCTGAAATTAGTCGAGAAGGGGTATTATGCTTACTGTCAGATAGTACAAATAGTGAGGTTCCAGGTTTTTCTATGTCAGAACGGAGGGTAGGGGAAGCGATCGAAGATATTTTTCAAGATATTGAAGGCAGGATCATTTTTGCTACGTTTGCCTCCAATATTCATCGCATCCAGCAAGTAGTAAAATCCTCCGTTAAATATCAAAGAAAAATAGCAGTGGTGGGACGAAGCATGGAAAAAACGATTGAAATTGGAAAAAGGCTCGGATATATAGTAGCACCGGATGACTCCTTTATAAATGTAAATGAAATACAGCAGTATTCTAGTAAACGTATTACGATTATTTGTACAGGAAGCCAAGGAGAGCCATTTGCTGCCTTATCCCGAATTGCTAACGGAAGTCATCGGAGCATTCAAATTATCCCAGGGGACACCATTGTGTTTTCCTCCTCCCCGATACCTGGTAATACGATAAGTGTTAATCGAGTAATTGACAGGCTATATCGTGCCGGCGCTGATGTTATCCATCATAAAATAAGTGATATCCACACTTCTGGACATGGAAAACAGGAAGAGCAAAAACTAATGATTTGTATGTTAAACCCTACCTATTTTCTTCCTATACATGGAGAATATCGTATGCTCAAAGCACACGTGAATTTAGCGACTCAATGTGGGGTATCCAGTGATAATTGTTTTATATTAGATAATGGAGATGTGTTGGAGATTTCTTCGCAAGGTGCGAAAGTATCGGGCAAAGTTCCAGCTCAGCCTGTTTATGTTGATGGGAATGGAATAGGCGACATTGGCAATATTGTATTGAGAGATCGGAGGATATTTTCCCAAAATGGTCTTGTTATTATTACGTTAACTATTGATCGTAAACAGCAGAAGTTATTATCTCGTCCAGTAATTATGACACGGGGATTTGTATATATTAAGGGAGCTGAAGATCTCATTAAAGAGTTAGAGCAACTTACATGGGATAGTATTTTATCTCAGTTATCCTTAGGAACCTTACAATGGTCTCAAATGAAAAAAAGAGTGATTGAGGATATTGAACCGTTCTTATTTAGTAAAACAGGTCGTAGACCTTTGATCTTACCAATTATCATGGAAGTATAAATATAAATGAGAAGTATAAAAACTTTTTTGCTTCTAACCAATAATTTGTTCCATTGATATGAAATAAGTCAATATATCCATAACCTGTTAATCTGTGATCGAGCGAAAATCGGGCAACATATGTTCATTCAGTGTACACGCTTGGTTATACAAAATTTAAGTGTAGTACACTTAAATTTTATATTTTGCTCAGTTAATTAAGTGAGTTAACCATTCCAATAGGGTAAACCCTATTGGAATGGTTTTATTTTCGCAAGATTACTATAATTAGAGTATCCCGTATGAATTATTGACAATAAAGAAGTTTAAATACAAATAAAGTTGTTTAAAAAATGGAAGGGCAATGTTCCATTAAAGGGCGCGATTGTGGAACAGGAAGGGTGATACATATTATACATGACTAATATGTATCACCCTTTATTTTTTATGGCTTTTTACGATTTAGGTATTGATAATCGGAGGATACCATCATTTGTTGAATATAATTCATATTATTAAAGCTAAGGGAGAGCAATCTCCCTTTTTTAGTTTTAAAAATTTTTTATAAGCACTAATACTAATCATATAATCTTAGTGTCATAACTTAAAAGAATTGACACGTTTTAAAAGGTACTAAATTATCAGAGTATTGAAAGGTGTTAGTATAATGAATGAGAAAATAGTGTAAGCGACTTTTGCCATTTTAATTAGGATGAATGAGGTCGTTTTTTGTTGCTATAAATGCATTCTCTAAATTGGAGGAGTTAGACCGTTATCAATAAGTATCTAATAACATACAGACATAATAGGGAATAAAGGAAAGCTACAAATGTTCCGTTGGGAAAAATTGTTTCCTTTCAAATGTGAAAGACTTTATTCTACCTTTAAACATCCGACTTCAATACACTTGCAAGTAATCTCTCAATTTGATTAGCTGATATTCATGTAATCAAAAAAAGAGCAAGTTCGCCAAGAGGTGATCTTACCAAAAATGAAGTTGAATCCATTCATAAGCTCATTGGATATCCGCTTAATCCCCAAGTTAGCAGTATATTGCCATTCTATGTTTCCGGTAAATTATTTTTATACCGGAACTAAGAAAGCGTTTTCAAAAAAACATTGACTTAATATTCTGAAAATTATAAAATTATGGTAAGAATTAGTTGATTCTTGTAAGAGATAATTGTCTAAAAATCTAGATTCATGTAAAAAATCGGTATCACCAATACCGATTGCTCCATAGTGTTAAAGAATACTCAACTAAATTAATTCTAACGAAGATCCTATAAGAAAATTAACAACAATTTTCTTAGTGTTAAATTTTTTATTCTTTTTCCATGGATTATACCCGGGTCTATAAAAAGGAGGGGAGAGCACGAATAGTTTAGACAAGTAATAGTTTTTTATAGGATCGATTAATTCATTGAAATGCTGTGCTGGCTGATATTAGATGCCTATCTGTTTTAGAACGTGCTTATAATAAAGGGATATTAAAGTGATAGGGTTTGATTTTTGTATATGAATAAACAACAAAATAAAGTTTTCAAAAAAACAATATATATTTAATTATAACAGAAATGCATTTTTTTCTTTCGTGCGGAAAGGCAAGAAGGATGATGAGCTGTTTGTAATTGTCTGCAGCTTCTCTGATATTGTTTATAAGGCCGGTGTGCAGCTATCTGCGTCATACATAGAAGTCATGAATAGCGATGCCGAGTTTTTTGGCGGTTCAGGTGTTATGAATTCGAAAGAGCTGAATGGAAGGGAATATCACGGGAAAATTTATCAAAGTGAAATGAAAACCTACCATTTGGTATAAGTATATTACGTACTAAGAAATCAAAAGGGGAGGAGAAAAAAGATGGTCCAAAGAAAATGTGTTGCAATGCTTCTGGCAGGAGGAAAAGGGAGCAGACTGAGCTCTCTGACCAAAAATTTAGCTAAACCTGCTGTTCCATTTGGCGGTAAGTATCGCATCATTGACTTTACTTTGAGTAATTGTGCAAACTCAGGTATTGAAACAGTAGGAGTTTTGACGCAGTACCAGCCTCTTGTACTGCATTCATATATCGGGATTGGAAGTGCATGGGACCTTGACCGTCGAGAAGGCGGGGTCACTGTATTGCCTCCTTATTCGGAATCTACTGGGGTGCGATGGTATAAAGGAACAGCAAGTGCAATCTATGAAAACTTTAATTATTTAAAACAATATGATCCGGAGTATGTGCTTATCCTATCAGGGGATCACATTTATAAGATGGATTACAGTGAAATGCTTGCTTACCATATTGAAAAGAGGCAGATGTCACAATTTCAGTTATCGAAGTACCGTTGGAAGAAGCAAGCCGTTTCGGTATTTTGAATACAAATGAAAGATTTGAAATTTTGGAGTTTGAGGAAAAACCGGATCACCCAAAGAATAATTTAGCCTCTATGGGCATTTATATTTTTAAATGGTCTATTTTAAACAAGTATCTCGAAATGGATGCACACGCCCCATATTCGAATCATGACTTTGGAAAAGACGTCATTCCTTTGCTTTTAGAACAAAAGAGAAAGCTTTTTGCATATCCGTTTAAAGGATACTGGAAAGATGTAGGGACTGTGAAAAGTTTGTGGGAGGCAAACATGGATTTACTATCGGTGGATTCGCAACTGAACTTATTTGAACACTCTTGGCGCATTTACTCTGTTAATCCAAATCAGCCTCCTCAATATATTGCCCCTGCTGCTGAGGTCATTGAGTCCTTAATTAACGAGGGGTGTATTGTAGAAGGAAATATTTATCATTCCGTTCTGTTCCAGGGATCCCAGGTTGGACAGCATTCGGTTGTCAAAAAGACTGTTGTGATGACGGATGCTAAAATAGGAGCTGATGTTTATATTGAGAATGCTATTATTCCTCCAGAGATGCATGTTCCAGACGGCACAATCATTCGTGCTGATTCAGCAAAGGATGAGGTTATTTTAGTTACCAATGAATTGCTTTCTTCGTTATAAGACGAAGCTATTGAGCAGGAGAAGGAGATGAACTGCAATGAATAAGCAAATGTTGGGAATTATTGATGCATCACCATACACAGCTGATTTAAAGCCTTTAACAACACACCGTACATTCTCTGCAATTCCGTTTGCGGGAAGATACCGTTTAGTTGATTTTATGTTATCTAATCTAGTTAACTCTGGTATCCATAGCGTTGCGCTTTTTCCGAAAATTAACTCTCGTTCGTTATTAGACCATCTTGGTTCAGGAAAGCAATGGGATTTGCATCGGAAAAGAGACGGTCTCTTTGTTTTCCCCCCAAGGGCAGATTATCCATTAGATCAATCATCTATCGTTTCCCAATTACGTTACCATATTGATTACTTTTTACGAAGCAAACAAAAATATGCGGTCGTTACCAATAGCTGCACGATTTGCAATATTGATTTTAAAGATGTTCTGTATCATCATATTCGCTCAAACGCTCATATTACAGAAGTATATCACAAAGAACAATCGCTTCATCTGTACGTTTTAGAAACAGCTTTATTGATTGATTTAATTCATCAAGAGAGTTTCCATGTAAAAACTTTAAGTGAGTTCCTTCAATCTTTTTCTTCGAAATATAGCTTCTCCCGTTATGAACATGAAGGATATACAGCTGTCATATCCGACATTTCTTCCTACTTCAACAGGAGTATGGAAATGTTGAATCGTCCAATCTGGGAGCAACTATTCGTAAAGGATAGACCTGTCTACACAAAAGCAAAAGATGAGCCTCCAACGCACTATATGAAAACAGCTGTTGTAAAAAATTCCATGATTGCAAATGGGTGTGTCATTGAAGGATATGTAGAAAACTGTATTATCTTCCGCGGGGTAAAAATTAAAAAAGGTGCAATCGTTAAAAATAGCATTGTCATGCAAAAAAGCTGCGTTGAAGAGAACAGCTTATTAAACTACGTTATTTTAGATAAAGACGTAAAAGTAGAAAGAAATGCACAATTAGTTGGTGACATTAAGCATCCTTATGTAATCGCAAAAGGAACCGTACAAGGCTCTTTGATGAATTCGTGAATGCGGCATTTGTCGCATTAGGATGTATGCCGTTTGTCAAAACAGGCGGTTTAGCGGATGTTGCAGGAGCTCTACGAAAAGAATCAGGTTCTGGTTCGAAAATATTTCATAAGAAACATAGATTCAGCAATATTCTATTAACTTGAGGCTGAAGCAGCTAATACAAATAGCTTATGAATGAATTCAACCTCATTTGAGGCAGATTTCACTTCTTAATGAATTTTCCTTTTTTGATCATATATGGATTCGATACCACTTAAAACCAAAAAGAGTATGGATTTACAGTGGACAATGTTGTCTCAAAAGCAAAAAAGTTATTAAAATATAACACTAAGTATTCATAAAAAGAAAAAGGTGAAGGATCACAAATGGTTGAAAGAACTTACACAATAATAAATGATTTAGGAATTTGTGGGCGTTCTGCAATTCTTTTAGTCAGTACGGTTACCCAGTTTACATCGGAAGTGATACTGGAGTATAAAGAAAGGCAAGTGAGTTTAAAATCTGTTATGGGTGTACTGTCACTTGGAGTTCCGAAAAGGGCAAGCATTTAAGTAATTGCGAAAGGTGCTGATGCAGTACAAGCTATTGAAGTCGTTGATCAAGTGATGGAAAAAGAAGAGCTTGGTGTACAAGAACATAAGTGGTTGATGGGATTGCAGCCATAAGGGATGTTGTTATTGCGAAGGTCTTATGTCTAACAAATGCCTAGATTTGTATAGAGTATGCAATTTAGTTCTATGGTTTTGAAAAAAGCTGAAATCAAATATAGATTTCAGCTTTTTCTTGGTGTGCAACATCGTGTTATCCTCTAAAAATCTATTTTTAGCTAGTCTTTTCTGAGTTAAAATCCTTATCAATAATAATCGTTTTAATTTGTTCTTTTAATTGATCAGATTTTGTGCCAAAAATAGCTTGGATGTTGTTTCCTACCTCTAGTACACCAGCAGCACCAAGTTTTTTCAAGCGGTCTTTATCAACTTCTTTTGCGTCATTTACCGTTACGCGCAAGCGAGTGATACATGCATCAAGATGTTTGATGTTTTCTTGTCCGCCGAGTGCTTGTAATATTTGTGCTGGTAAATCGCCCGAAGTTCCTTTTGATTCACCATCATTAGCGGTTTCAACGTCCGCCTCTTCCCGGCCAGGTGTTGCAAGATTCCATTTGCGAATCGTAAAGCGGAAACCAAAGTAATAAATAACTGCCAGAACTAAACCTACAGGAATCACTAACCACCAATTAGTTTGCGAGTTTAATACCCCAAATAATAGAAAGTCAATTAAACCTCCAGAGAATGTCATCCCAATTTTTACATCTAATAAATGCATGGTCATAAATGACAAACCAGCAAAAATTGCATGAATTCCAAATAATATAGGTGCTACAAACAAGAAAGAGAATTCAAGAGGTTCTGTTATACCAGTTAAAAATGACGTTAATGCGGCAGAACCCATTAACCCAGCAACAACTTTTTTGTTTTCAGGTTTTGCTTCATGATAAATTGCTAAAGCTGCAGCAGGTAAACCAAACATCATGAATGGGAACTTACCAGTCATAAATGTACCTGCAGTTAAATCCTGTACACCGTCTTTAATTTGGTTAAAGAAAATGGTTTGGTCACCACGTACTGTATCACCTGCAGCGTTTACATATGAACCAAACTCAAACCAGAATGGCGAGTAAAAAATGTGATGTAAACCAAATGGAATCAGCGAACGTTCAATTACACCAAAAACAAACGCTGCTAACGTTCGATTTGCATCCAATAGGTTCGTAGAGAAAGCGTTTAAACCTGTTTGAATTGGTGGCCAAACGAAGTACATAACAATACCAAGGATGACAGCTGATGCTGCTGTTGCAATTGGTACAAAACGTTTACCGGCAAAGAATCCTAGATATTGCGGCAATTCAATTGTAAAGTACTTATTGTACATATAGGATGCTAATGTCCCAACAATGATCCCACCGAATACCCCTGTTTGCAAGGTTGGGATCCCAAGGACATTCCCATATGCAGCACTATTATTTGCTAGAAATTCTGCCAGTGCCGCTGAATCTGACGGCATGATACCTAAACCTTTTAAGATACTGCTCATCGTGACATTCATGATGAGATATCCGATTAATGCAGCAATACCAGCAACCCCATCACCATTAGCAAGACCGATTGCAACCCCCACAGCAAACAATACAGGTAAATTTGAAAACACGATACTACCGGCATTCTCCATTACACTAGCGATTAATACAACCCAATCGCTTGTTAAAAATGGTGCAAGTTCAATAAGCGTCTCATTTTGCAAAGCATTACCTAATGCTAATAAAAGCCCGGCAGCTGGCAATAAAGCAACCGGCAACATTAATGCACGTCCGATTTTTTGTAATACACCAAAAAGATTTTTAAACATAAAGTAACCCCCTTTTATATTTGTAGCGTGCAACAATTAACAAGCAACTGAATGAATACGTGTTCTTTTTTTAAAGAGCTTTCTTTTCTAGGAATTAAAAAAGGCATGAGCAAAGAATGAAACAATACGATTGCAAAAAGGGAAAACAATGCCTTTAAAGCAATCAACATTTCATTTCTAAACTCATGCCTGATCGAATCAGTAACACGTATCAAAAGAAATTACCGTTATTCAGTTTTGTTAACTAAGGATACACACGGTCACTAATTAAAACGCTTTCATTTCATAAAAAGATAATTAGTGATTTATTATTTTAGATTCTAGCACGAAAACCATTTCTTTTTCAAGTAATTTTTGCAATTTTAAAATTATTCAAGAGATTATATAAAAAATCTAGTTCTGGTGCGAACAGCTAATAGAAGTTAATTAGATTATTCCAGAATCGGGCGCAATTCCAGAGTAAATTGCGCTCTTTATATATAAGGCTAGATAGTGAAAAGCGAATAAAGATTTCCACTTTTCTCCTAAATAGAAGATGTCACTTTCAGTTATTCATTTTATAATTTTAATAGATATTGTTGATTTTTAATGGTGGTGGAATTGTTGATAAAAAATGTTCTTATATTTGGAAGTTTATTTTTAGCAACCGTATTCGGAATATTTGGTCAGGGAATTTCTTATTTTATGAATGAACATTTTGTGGGAATACCTCCTGTATACTATTTAACTATCCTAACAATAATAAGTGTTTTCTTGTATTTAGTTATTCCTGTATTAACGTATAGTTCTATGAAAAAGCAAATTATTGAAAAAGATAAATTTGGTGTATATCTCCTTACCATTGGTTTCATAGGTGTACCGACTTCTCTATGGTCGTTATTTGTTTTAGCTATGTGGTGGGGTTAATACAGAAATTACGACAACTCCCAAATAATTTTGGTAATTATCTGTTCTTATTAAAGCAAACGGGGGCTTCAATCGAAGTGCCCTTTTGAATTTTAGGTTACATTTACTAATAGTGATCTTCAAGAATAGGGCGCCTTTCTTTAATAAGGTGTCTTATTGTAATGGCCCAGATTTTTGAAGATCAGCAGGGGATTTTAATTTTCAAATCGAAGATAAAGATATAGTTTGTGTTTTTTAACTAACGGATTTTTTCTAAGGGAGAATAATATAGAGATTCGAAAATTACTTTCAACTGAGAAACCTCCCATGCATTTTCTGTTATTAGCCGACCCTTCAAGGGAACTTGTAGAGGAGTACATAAATAGAGGAGAATGTTTTGTCGCTGAATTTGAAGAACAGATAATTGGCGTTTATGTACTGCTTCCAACAAGACCCGGAACAATGGAGTTAGTTAATATTGCGGTGGCGGAGAAGCAACATGGTAAAGGTATTGGGAGGAAGCTAGTAATCCACGCAGTTCAAAAAGCCAGGGCACAAGGATATAAAACAATTGAAATTGGTACTGGAAATTCAAGTATTGGTCAACTTGCTCTTTATCAAAAATGTGGTTTTAGAATAAATGGAATTGACAGAGATTTTTTTGTCAGGCACTACAAAGAGGAAATTTTTGAGAACGGTATACAGTGTCGAGACATGATACGTTTATCTTTAGATTTATAAAGAATCAAATCAAACGCTTCAACAAAAGGGAGGTTCTTAATGAGAAAAGTCGAAGTGAAGCCATATAACGAACAATGGTTTTCGATGTTTGAAGAAGAAGCCAATGAATTGCATGAGATTTTCGGTCCCGAAATCATTGAAATCCATCACATCGGCAGTACGTCTGTAAATGGTCTAAAAGCAAAGCCTATTATTGACATAATGCCTGTGGTTAGAGACATTAATCGGATTGATGAATTTAACACAGCAATGGTCACCATTGGTTATGAATCAAAGGGAGAAAACGGGATATTTGGACGTCGATACTTCCAAAAAGGAGGAGATAATCGAACCCATCATGTCCACATTTATGAATTGGACAATCACGAAATTGAACGTCACCTTGCATTTCGGGATTACTTACGGGTACATCCAGATGATGCAAAAAAGTATGGAGACTTAAAAGAGGAATTGTCCCAACGTTTCCCCTACGAAATTGAATCGTATATCAAAGTGAAGGAACAGCTAGCATTGGAGATTGAACGAAAAGCAGTAGGGTGGTATCGAAGTTTAAGAGCGTAGAATACATTATTTCACTGATGGGAGCTATTTTTCAATAAGAAGGTTCGCTTTTTCTAATTGAAAAATAAGCTCATGTGTTATTCCGTTAAAGGGCGCGTTTATTTAGGAACGCGTCCCTTTTTGTGCATTGTGTTGAAGTTTTAGAGGTTATTGTTGTATTAATATCGAAACAAAGATAAAGGGATTAGTATTTTTGATGGGAGTTAGTTTAATGTATATAAAAACAAAAAGGTTATTGATTCGTGAATTTGAATTCAAAGATTGGCAAGCTGTATATGAGTATACATCGGATATTAATGTTATGAAATATATACCAGAAGGGGTTTTTACTGAAGAAGATACAAAAGAATTTGTAAATAAAAACATTGGTGATAACGCTGAGAAATTTCCTGTTGTAATAATAGATGAAGATATTCTTATAGGGCACATGGTTTTTTATAAGTATTTTGGTGAGCATACATATGAGATTGGATGGGTGTTTAATCCAAAATACCAAAATAGAGGGTATGCTTCTGAAGCAGCACAAGCTATCTTGGATTATGGTTTTAAAAAAATAAACTTACATCGGATTATAGCTACGTGTCAACCTGAGAATATTCCATCATATCGAGTTATGGAGAAGATTGGAATGAGAAGGGAAGGATTTTTTAAAAAATGTATTCCAAAGGGCAATGAATGGTGGGATGAGTATTATTACGCTATTTTAGAGGAAGAGTGGAAATGAGTTATAAAGAATTTTTAAGTCTTTGCTTCTTCTACAAACGGGCGCAATTCTGCAGCAAGAATTGTGCTCTTTTTTCATGTTTAGGGCCAGATAATTGAATAACACTTGGTAGTTAAATTGGATATTTATGTTAAAATATTTTAGAGATTGTGAAGGATTGTACTTAAAGTAACTGGCAGTTTAGTTTACAAGAATTATCCTTTAATTAAGGCGGTGTATGGTAAAATTTAGTTGAGGGGGAGATTGAAATGAATAAAAAGCTAAGTTCAAGCATTTTTTTAGGTATCATTATTCTAATTGGGGTCTTTTCGTTGAGTTTTATAGATAATTTAAATGTTTCCAGAATTGTTTCAAGAATCCTTGTGGTATTAGCTATTGTTAACTTAATTTTTACTTTAAATTTATTAAACAAAAATAAAAATTAACACTTTTCCTTCAACAAGATGCCGTTTTCTTATTGAACTACCATGAAAATAAACTTCTGTAACTCTGAAAAATGACAATACCAAAGAAGACCCATCTCATTCGTTTTAAAAAAATTAAGAGAGCCGCAATTCATTGATCTATAGATTGGGTTGACTGGATTAAGAACCAGTATGGACAGTACAACATCATCGTGTCGAAACACGTTTTTCTACGATTAATCCGATGTTGTCACCAGTTGGAGCAGCCGGGCACATGCAGTTCATGCCTTGTACTTGGGTTGGGTGGGGACATCCTTCATGTGGTGGTTTAGGAGCAGGAAACATTTCAGCTTCCGACAACGTTAATCCATCCATTATTGCAAATTACGGAGGTTATGGAGTAGATGCAAACGGTGACGGAAAAAGTGATCCTTTTGATATTGAAGATGCGATCTATTCCGCAGCAAACTATCTTAAAGCAAATGGTGCAGCTGAAGGAAATTTGAGGGTTGCGGTGTATGCCTATAATCACTCCGATTGGTACGTTGAAGAAGTTCTCGGATTTGCAGATCAATATGTCAAAGGATATGTTGCTGTTAATACTGGTGGCGGCGGTAATACCGGTGTTGCTGTTGTCGATGTAGGAGAAAAATGGATTGGGAATTCTGTCTATGTTTTTGGTGGCGGTAGAAATCAGAGTGATATAGCAAGAGGGCGATTTGATTGTTCATCCTTTGTACATTGGGCTTTTAAGGAAGTAGGAGTAGATTTAGGTCCATTAACTTCCACTAGCACGGAAACCTTAAAACATTTAGGGAAACCGGTATCTCCTAGTGAAATGAAGCCAGGCGATCTAGTATTCTTTGATACTTATAAAAGAGATGGTCATGTCGGAATCTATATAGGAAATAATAAATTTATAGGATCTCAGTCTAGTACTGGGGTTGCTGTTGCTGATATGTCCCCGGGTTCTTATTGGGCGGGAGAATTTAATGGGCGTGTGAAGCGAATTTAAGGAGGGGGTAAAACATGTTTGAACAAATTTACCCTCATGCATTTTTCTTGTATTAAAAGTTAAAGGAAGCATTATTATAAAGATTACCTTAGAAGATCAAAAGTGGTTTAACGACTTTTTCGAATCGAAAGAGTTTGCAGAAGCTTTGGGGATTGTTTGGGCTCTGGGTTCCAAATAGACGGTACTTTTAACATTAGGTATTCGAAACGGGATATCGTAGAACGTTTTATTACATTGGTAAGATCAAGACCTTTGAGGTGCCAAACAGCTTATATCCAAGGGAATAAAAATAAACCTTATGAACAATGGGTCTCTGGTATGCAAGCCAATCACCCCTTTTTAGTGAAAATAAAAAGTATGGGATGGGCACCAATTAACTCGGAAGATCGTTCCTTATCCTAAGGGAGGATTTAACCACCTGGTATAAGTGAAAAGCCATCGCATTGAAAGAAGCTTGATATGAATTTAGAAACTCTGGTCAAAAGGATTGGTTTTTTATTAGAGAAGATGAAGAACCCCTTGATAAAAGTATTTTTGATTATGTGAAATCCAGTTCACCTAAAGTTCATACGTCTTTCACACAAAGTAATAAGATGTTCACAGAGAGTAATTCACAAATAATCCACCTATTGTTGATGAGCAGTTCACCCAAGATGAAATATCGTTGACATTGGTAAACGTTTAGATCGGTTTTGTGAAGCTGAGAGGATCAATAAGTCTGATGTGTTGCATTTAGCATTAGCCGACTTTCTAGATAAGTATGAAAAGTGATCAAGGAAACGCAAAAAGGGGATAATTTTTATTTAAAGACATACATTTAATTTTATCTACTATTGGACTAAGAATGTATATTTATAATTATTATGCTTTTCTTTAAACTTCCTCCACAATAGGGCCAGATTGTTGAGTAACTCATTTTCAAAATAAATGGATATTTTAGAAGAGATTGTGAAGAAATGTACTTAAACTAACTGGCAGGATAATTGAATAAGGATTGGTTACATTCTAGATAGGAGGTGTAATCTAAATTGCATTATTTAAAGATTCTTTTTTATGAATCTATATTGTTTAGTCCATTTTTTATTGTGAATTTTTATGAGAGTATTTACTTCAATTCTGGTTTATTAGCTTTTATAATAACTTTTCCTATTTATTTTGTATTAATTAGTTTATTGATTAAATTGTTTAAACGGTTTGATACCATTTCAGTTAAAAGAAAGATTTTACTTTCTATCCCAAATTTATTTATTTCTGGATTAATTACAGGCATTATAATGTCTCTCTTTTTGGTATAGAGTGACTTTTGCTTTTAAGCTAACGGGTGCAATAATTGAAAAGAGTAACTCCTATTTAAGAGTTGCTTTTAGCTGTATTTAAAAGTATTTTTGATAATACTCTTTTCTAATCCTACCACTTAATTGTGCATAAATACGAGTGGTTTCACTCTTTTCATGACCTATTAAACTTGAACCGTAGTAATAATTAATAGTTGTTATAATTTATTAAATATTCAGAATTGTAAAATAGTGTTAAAAGTGATATAATTTCAAGAAAGTGGACAAGGGAGTGAAATAATGATTAGTAAAGTCGGTCAAATTATGTTGTATGTAAATAACCAAGATGAGGTAGTGAATTTTTGGACGGAAAAAGTAGGATTTAGTGTAATTTCTGAAGAAGATAACGGTCAGGGAATGAGATGGATTGAAATTGCTCCAACAAAGGATGCAGCAACAAGTATCATTCTACACAGTAAGGAATTAGTTGCTAAAATGTCGCCTGAATTAAATCTTGGTACACCTTCTTTAATGTTTTTCTCGGAAAATCTCGATCAATTACATAGCGACTTATCAAATAAAAATATCACAGTCGGAGAAATTGTAAATATGCCTTCTGGTAGAGTATTTAACTTTGCAGATATTGAAGAAAATTACTTTGCAGTAATGGAAAAAAAATAAATTACAAATAAATGGAAAAATAAGCATCAAACCGACAAAGAAAATATTTTTACTCACTTGTTTTAAATGACAATAATGCAGTTTAAGCACCATCCGTTGTTGGATGGTGTTTAATATTCTAATTTCCTAAATTAATGCACTTTTACTCCTCATTTCTTATTGGACTAAAGGACAGTTATATACAGTATCAGCATAAAAAGGTTCATAGAATGCACCTTTTATCTTTGTTTACATGAAAGCATAGATAAGTGGTTAAGACTTGACTTGGAGCCTCTGTGGGTACGATTGGTCTTGAAAGGCTGAAGCAGTTGTTTCATCAGGCATACCTATCATACCCACCCCTCCAAGTAAAGTCCTATCAGTCTTTACGTTGAAAACTATAAATAGTTACTGAATATAATGTTTCTACAGAGATAGAAAACTGCCATTTTTGTTTCATTATTTACGTTGTATACGGTGAAAAATCATACTGTATATAAGGGTGCTTTACTTTTAGAAGGAGTAAGGCTTTTTTTGATTAACGGGTTAATGAAGGATTATTGTAACCTTTTCAAGAATTGTATAACCCAAAGAGATTTTAGCAGTCCACTGTTAAGAGAAAAAATATAGGACTTATTTTAATGTGTATCTATTAGAGGACAGATAAAAATATCAAAAGGTGGAAAGTTAATAAATGATAAATATTTGCGTTTAATATAAATTATATTTTTATTGTCCTCGTTGATGATAAATAATAAAGACTCATTTAGCCACACAATTAAGACAGCAATCAATAGTATCGGTATGGCAACATTAATTATTATTGCATTTGTAGGATTTTATAAGAATAAGAAGAAAAAAAGAGGTTAAATTTATTTAACTAACGGGTTCGAGTGCGGCCGAGCATAGGTCGTATCATATAGCGGGTGGGATTCCCGTCGAGTAAGAACTAGCCATTCGCTCGTAGCGAGTCTTGGAGGGCTAAAGGTAACTTTAGTCTTTAAGCGTAGACAGTTAGGTGGCGGGCCGAAAGCCAAATGGTTGAAGGGATTGAGCTCCATAATGTTAGTAAATCGAGAGGGCTGATGCCTTTCGCACAGCAGAAAGCTACATTTTATCTTTCGTTAAAGGCAAGAAGGATGAAACCTCTCTGGAGTCAGAGACCCACTTCCTTTTCCACGACGTTCAGAGTAGACCCCATCCTCACCATATTGACGGTATGTTTTTCTCCAACGATCTAAGCACTGTTGGGGCTTTTCACGTCCTATAACCTCCACATCAAACCCATTATCAATGAAGATTTGAAGAGGGCCTTTTCCCTCAAGGTTTTCTTTAGCAGCCTTAATTTGAAATTCTGGATGATACGTAATAGCTCGCTCAGAAACTTTAACTACATTTGGATTTCCTTCTAACTGATTCATCTGCATCTCAGTGAAGATAATTTTACTCATAGAAAAAATCTCGCTCATGTATGTTTAATTGATTATAAACACAAATTTGTTTATGAAAACAGAAAAACCCGAATATTGGAATCTTTTTTTAAAAGTGTCCAATATTCGGGTTACAGTTCAACCTACAGTCTGCTCTCTTTTTTTAGTTGTAGGTTAGTTATTTAAGAGCTGGATGGACATAAAAAAGCTATACGACTTGGTGTTAGAAGTTGAGTTTTGGGAAATTACCTTTTAGAATTCAAATGACTTTTTGTACTAACAGGTTAAATGAAGAACAGGAGATAATGAAGCAACTCCTTTGCTTATTATGATAGAATGAAATAGTAATAGAAAGTATAAGGTGGGATATAATGAACTGGGTATCAACCACTAAAAAAGGTGAATTTCTCAAATGGTTTTTAAACCATCATCAACTAAAGAATAAAGAAGCGCGAAGGCTTATTGAATATATTCTAAATAATCACCACATCCTCAAGAATCTGTCCTTTATAGATTCGGTTCATCCAAATGAACGAACCATTATCATTTCAAGTATAAGCTCCGATGAAGCTGGCTTTCTCTTTTATGCTAATAACTTGAAAACAGAAGATGTCTCGAGGGCTTTTGGATCCTTAATAAGTAATCCTACAGACAAGGTAAATTTAATCCTCCAATTCTTTGGAAAACAATCCAATTACAATTATACACAGTTAATTGAACCTAATAGATTACAATCTATTAAACAATATGAGCAGTCCGAAAAGGATGCAAGGACCACTGATGTAGTAGTTGAAATTTCTTTGCTTAAAAGCCAAATTAATAAAGCCTTGGATGATAGAAATGAAGATCTTTTCCATGATTTAACGAAAAAGTTGAAGGAACTCCAAAAGAGATGAAGTTCTTTGGGGTACGGAGATGAATATGTAATCGAAATGAATGATCCTGTACTAAATCGAGTGATTAGACATCAATACAAACTGGAGTTTTTGCCAGAAGAGATTGGATGAGGAGATTGGAAATGGGTGAGTAGGCTACTCTGTATTATATGGTATGTTAAGGAATCGCGATACATGGAGTTTGTGTCAATGTGTCTGGAATGGGCATTTTACTGCGTGGAAAGTCAGGAGTCGGCAAAAGCGAAACAGCACACACATTGATCGGCCGGGGTCACCTGCTAGTAGCTGATGATATCGTCTTGTTGAAAAAGCTCAGTCCACGAACCCTTCTCGGTACTCACGATGAGAAGACAAAGGAATTTCTCGCCCTACGTAGTGTCGAGCTGTTGAATGTGGTGCGATTATATGGGAGTAAAGCTTTTCAGGATGAAACACGGATCGCGCTCAATATTGAACTGACGAAATGGCAGAAAAATTCCCTTAATAATGAACTGGAGCACGAACCAGAATTTACGGAATATATGGGCGATCGGATTCCTCATATTGAGATTCAGCTCCAACCTGGTCGTGATGTGGCAGGGTTAATTGAAGCGGAGGCACATAACTGGTATCTAAAGCAGCAAGGATACAGCACTGCAGAAGAGTTCATGAGACGGCTAGAATCTGATATTCCTGTTTCTAACTGGTAATGATCATTGTTCCTTTATGGTTATTCTAGTATACGTCTTGTTGAGAATGGTCTGGACAATTTTAAATGGAGCAAGAAAGCCTTATGCATAAAATTGGCGTTGACGGCCCACCTTTTTAGATAAAAACAAAATTAAGTAATGGGAAGAGCCATGTTAATTATTCATGGCATGAAAAATAAAGGTGTCATTTATCTCACTTAGAGATTCCGACACCTATTTGGTAAATATGTTCAAATTTTATAATGAAAGGTTTTATAAACTTCACTTAAATATATTTTTTTCATAAAATGTTAACCTCTCATTCCCATTACCTTTTATAAGGATATCAACCCCACTATCTACGATTGTCTCAACGTTTTTTCCCATTGCCACGTTCATAGCGGTTTGAACACTTAAATAACCCATATCATAGGGATTTTGTGCTACTGTACCTGGTAACTTTCCATTTTCCACTAACTCAACCATTTTGGGAGTTCCATCTGTTCCTATAACAGGTATATTATAGCCTGACTTCTCAAGTTCCTCTAAAGCACTTAATGCCATAATATCAGTAGTAGCAAATACACCTTTCAAATTAGGATGATTTTGCAAAACATCCCTTATTGCTTTTTTAACTGGCAAAGGTTCATTTGATAAATTTCCTTTCTCAGTTACAATTTTTATTCCTGCTTCTTCTAAATTTGATTTTGCTCCTCTTACCCGATCACCTGAAACTGGACTAGTTAAATTACCAGCTATGAGGGCCACTTCATTGCCAGGTTGCAATTCTGAAGCTAATAATGCTCCTGCTTTTCTACCTAATTCATAGTTATTGGTACCTATATATGACGTTTTATTTTTCAACGGAACATTTGTATCTAATAACAATACAGGAATTTCATTATCAATAAACTTCTCTAATATTGACATATATTGAGGAGTCTCTATAGGTGCAATCACTACTACATCTGGTTTTGCAAGCAGAACAGTATTTAAAATATTTTTCGGTTCATCTTGTTCTGAATTAGAGCTGCTAGGTGCAATCACTTTACCATCTATTCCAAAATCTTTAAATCCTTTCTCTACACCAGCTTCGATAATTTTATAATACTGACTGTCTGATTCTTTTAACACGACAACTACTTTAGGCTTTTCGTCTTCTGCTTTATTCGTTATTAACAAAAATAAAAAAGTAGAAATGACAGTAATAAATAGAAAGAAGATAAAATATTTTTTCAACTAATTAACCCCTCATATGCATATGGATAAAAAGAAGTATGTTCACCAAGCAATGTAAAGGAAACTGACACCCTAGTTTACGTACCAGAACCAAACTACGTAATAAATGAGAATTGGTACATAAAAAGTATATTTTATTTCATCAGAGATCTAATCCTTGCATGTAGATTCTATGTTTCTATCGATGATTTTTGCGCTAGAAATGTTTTTTAGCTCACTTTCCTGCTTCTGTTAGTTTTAGCTTTTACTTTCCCGGTTTCTTCACTTAATTTTTCCTTCATTTGTTCGAATGTGTTTTGAACACTTTCAGACGGTTTATTTGTTATTAGGCTAACAATGATAACGGCTAACAAACTGAGGGAGAACCCCGGTACCATTTCATAAATGAAGTTCTTTAACATAGGAATACTCACCCAAATTAAAACGGTTACAGCACCAGTTATCATCCCAGCTAGTGCACCCCATTTGGTCATCTGTTTCCAGAATAGGCTTAACAATATTGCCGGACCAAATGCTGCACCAAATCCTGCCCATGCATAACCAACAAGGGTTAGTATTGTATTATTTGGATTATAAGCTAAGAAAGCGGAAATTAGGGCTACAACTAAAACAGAAATACGACCAATTGTCACAAGTTCTTTATCTGACGCAGTTCGACGAAAGAAAGCTTTATAAAAATCTTCAGTAAGGGCACTTGATGTGACAAGAAGTTGTGAAGAAATCGTACTCATGATTGCAGCCAAAATAGCGGATAGTAAGAAACCACCAACAAATGGATGGAATAGAACTTCTGCAAACTTGATGAAAATCGTTTCGGGATTAGCTAATTCAGCATTAGTTTGAGATACAAAGGCAATTCCAATAAGACCAATAAGCGTTGCACCAATAATTGAAAAGATCATCCATACCATTGCAATACGACGTGCAGGTTTTAGCTCCTTAACAGAACTAATTGCCATAAAGCGCACAATGATATGTGGTTGTCCAAAATAACCAAGCCCCCATGCCATTAGTGAAATCGTTCCAATAACTGTTGTTCCTTTAAATAGATCTAATAATGTTGGATTAATATTTCTAATTTCATCAAATGTTGGCCCGATACCACCTAAGTTTGTAAATGCAACAAGTGGGACGAGAATAAGTGCCAAAAATATAATTATCCCTTGTACAAAGTCTGTTAAACTTACAGCGAGAAAGCCTCCGAATAATGTGTAAGAAACAACAACTGCAGTTGTTACAAGTAAACCTAGTTTATAGTCTAATCCAAACGCTGATTCAAATAGGGTACCGCCTGATACTATTCCGGCAGAAGTGTAAATTGTAAAGAATAATAATATGACAACTGCAGAAACAAAACGAAGCATCTTTGATCGATCTTCAAAGCGATTTTCAAAAAAGTCAGGGATTGTAATTGAATCGTTTGCTACCTCTGTATAAACGCGGAGCCTTGGTGCAAGGATTAAAAAGTTTAGATAGGCTCCAATCGTTAAGCCTATGGCAAGCCATGCACTAGCAATTCCTGTTGTATACATCGCCCCTGGTAATCCCATTAACATCCATCCACTCATGTCAGAAGCACCGGCAGATAATGCTGTAACAGCTGGTCCAAGTCCACGACCTCCCAACATATATCCGGAAATATCATTTGTTGATTTTTTGTAGGCATACAATCCAATCAGAATCATCACGGTAAAATAAATACCAATTGATATAAGTTCATAAATTTGCATAGAATATCCCCCTTTTTATTAGCTAGCTTTGGACTATATCTATCCTATTAAGGAAGAAACTGAAAAGTAAATAATGACGATTAGACAAAAATTCAAAAATATTATTAAGACAGGTGTGTTGTAATCTAATTTTTATTCTCCTTCCTTAATTTGAAATCGCTTTCTTTCTTTTGTGAGGTATAAAACGACGTAGTTATTTAAAAAAGAAAAAATTGTGCCAAGATCTACAATAGAAAACATAATATTAAACAATAACTAAAGCTGTTTAATTTGTTAGTGCATGAAAACCCTTTCATTTCTTTATAACACATCTAAGAGCTATCAAAGTTCCCTCCTTTGTCTAACCTACTTATTAGATAAACCGATGGGCACGCAGAATAATGGACTGAATATTCTTTAAGTTATGTAAAGATATAATCTCCTGAATATACAACCTGAACATATTGTATAAATTTTTGTTCAATTTTGTCAATGAAATAAATTATTTTATGCATTTTTGTTTACTCTATCTTTTTTATTAATTCTGACTAAACTGTATTCCGTTAAATCGTTTGGAGAGTTCGTGTTTTGGTTCTCCCTTATCAAAGTAGTAAATATCCTATTTTTAATGATTGGAAGGGCCATTAAATTCGGCTTCCTACCTGGTATAGAATCTAATATTTTACATAGAAGAGGATTCTTCCCTTTAAATACGAGGTTTTTTGTACACATCTGGCATGGATGAAGTCTATAGGATATCTTTAATTTATTCAAAAAAATTATGTCAGAAGGTCTAATATTAAGGTTTTAAAATAAAAAATTGTATAACCTCTTTATATAATAAACAGAAATGCACATTATATATTTATTTAAACATTTTTGTTGTATAAACAAAAAAACAAAAACAAATTCCGAAAATAATGTACAAAAGTGTAAAAAGGTGTTTATAATACATTTATAACGATTTCAAAAATTTAGTATATTAATAATTTTCGAATAACGGTAAAGGAGGCTTATTGTTGAATCGCAATATTTTTACTAAAAACTTTTAAATAAAGTAGGGACTAGCAAATAGGGTTTTAGGTGACAGACAGAATCATAACTTATTGTTTTTACTTAGTTAAAGAAGGAATGCTATCGAAGATTTTATAACTGGGCCTCTATCACTAAAAAAATCTACAAATAAAAAATTCACTATTTTTCAAAGGGGAGAAAAACGGATGATCACAGAATATAAGAACACGATTAAACCATACAAACATGAACCATTTACCGATTTTACAATAGAAGAAAATAAACAAGCATTTGAAGAAGCATTAATGTTAGTCCAGTCACAATTAGGCCAAGAGTATCCGCTTGTCATCGGAAGCGAACGCATTAAAACGAATGAACAGACTATATCGATTAACCCAAGTAATAAGGAAGAAGTCATTGGTATGGTTTCAAAAGCTAATAAAGAATGTGCTGAAAAAGCGATGCAAATCGCACTTTCTACGTACGAAACGTGGAAAAAGCAAGATCCTGAAGAACGGGTAAACATCTTATTCCGCGCAGCGGCTATCATTCGCCGTCGCAAACATGAATTCTCCGGCTACCTTGTTAAAGAGGCTGGAAAACCTTGGAGAGAGGCTGATGCGGATACAGCAGAAGCCATTGACTTTCTTGAATTCTATGCCCGTCAGATGATGCAATTAAAAGATGGAGCGCCGGTACAAAGCCGAGAGGGGGAAAGTAACAAGTTTACTTACATTCCACTTGGTGTAGGTGTCATCATTTCACCGTTTAACTTCCCATTAGCAATCATGGCGGGAACGGTGGCGGCGGCAATAGTAGCGGGAAACACCGTCCTTCTTAAACCATCAGACAATACGCCGGTAGTAGCAGCAAAGTTTGTAGAAGTCATGGAAGAAGCAGGTCTTCCTCAGGGTGTGCTGAACTATATTCCAGGAGAAGGTGCGGAAATAGGCGATTACCTTGTTGATCATCCGAAAACTCGCTTTATCTCTTTCACGGGTTCCCGTGAAGTCGGCTGCCGCATTTATGAGCGCGCGGCAAAAGTACATCCAGGTCAAATTTGGTTAAAGCGTGTGATTGCCGAAATGGGCGGAAAAGATACAGTAGTTGTAGATAAAGACGCGGATTTAGATGTAGCAGCCTCTTCGATTGTTTACTCTGCTTTTGGATTCTCCGGACAAAAGTGTTCGGCCGGTTCCCGTGCAGTGGTACACCAGGATGTTTATGATGAAGTACTTGAAAAAGCAGTGGCATTAACAAAAACTTTAACGGTTGGTAGCCCTGAAGATGTAAATACCTATATGGGTCCTGTTATCAGCCAGGCTTCTTACGATAAAATCATGAAATATATCGGAATTGGTAAGGAAGAAGGCAAGTTGATGACGGGTGGAGAAGGAGACGACTCCAAAGGATTCTTTATTCAACCGACCATCATTGCTGATGTAGATGAAAAAGCACGTCTCATGCAGGAAGAAATCTTTGGGCCTGTTGTTGCTTTTTGCAAGGCTCGTGATTTCAATCATATGATGGAGATTGCAAACAACACGGATTACGGTCTAACAGGTGCGTTGCTTTCTAACAATCCTGACCACATTGAGCGGGCAAAAGAAGAATTCCATGTGGGTAACCTTTATTTCAATCGCGGTTGTACAGGAGCGATCGTTGGATACCATCCGTTTGGCGGGTTTAACATGTCAGGAACAGACTCAAAAGCAGGCGGTCCTGATTACTTGATTCTGCACATGCAAGCAAAAACAACGAGCAAATCACTTTAAGAAAAGGTAGGCAACTTTTTAAAAGTTGCCTTAGTTTGTTGACAAAATGGGTTCGGAATAGTCTCATTCCGAACCCATTTTTGCGTTTTTCTTTGAATTTTATCTCAAATGAGCGAGAATAGACCTCTATGAGCCCACTGTATTAGGCCATTTCTGTCCAGTTGGCCATCTTCTTTAAATTCATGGAAGCGAAAGTAAGCATCGCCTGCATCGACAATTTTTCATGACCCCTTAATGTTGTCCAACACACATTATATTTGGCAAGAATACGTGGAAGAAGCAGACCATCTTCGCCATTTACATAGTGGTCATATCCATTTTTTTGAAATACGATCAAGTTTGATAGATTTTTTGCACCAGAACCATAACTCTAAATTTTTAGGATCATTGTAAAACTGTTCATTTTTATATGTACACATTTGTTTTATAACTCTTTTACTGTATAATTAAAATAAAACATGTTGAAAGGGGTTTATTATGTTCAACATTGAGCAAGTTTATTTAGATAGCTCCTTGACTTTAGTTGAACCACATATATCTTTAATACACATAAAAAAGAAACTTTTAGAATATGATTTTGTTATTGTTTCAGGGAGAATATACTATGTTATTGCAAATAATGAATTTAACTTAATAGCATTAGAGGATGATTCACTACCTGTAATTAAATGGATTGAAAAGGTGAATTGGCTTCCTTCCACTGTTTCTACAATCGTTGAACTTTCATCAAAAACAGATTGGAGACGGCCAGTCCTAATTAAGGATAAAGAAAAAGAGGATATTATCGGAATTTTAACTGCTAATCAATGGTTTCAGCAACTAGATTGGGAAAATAAGAAGCTATCCGCTTATTTTTATACCTTGTCAGAAACTGTTAATGATGCAGTTACAGCTGTAGATCAAGAAGGTAATGTTATTTGCTGGAATACTATAGCTGAGGGAACGTATAAGATTAAACCCGAGAATATCCTCGGGAAAAATATTGGAGAGCATTTTCATGCGGAATCTGTTATATTAACCCGTATTTTAAATGAAGGGCGTACTGTTCGTGGGGCTTACCATCGCCCTAATAACGATACTCATGTACTGATAAATGCTTCTCCAATTATAAAAGATAATACAATTATTGGGGGTATTGCAACAGAACGCAATATTACTAGATTTGTTCGATTAAATGAGGAACTGGACTCATCGTTACCGTCGCTATTCCAGCAAGAAAAGCCTTTTGCTTCTATCATTGGAGCTAGTCTAGAAATTCAACAAGCATTAGAAGTTGCACAAAAAGTTGCATCTGCTGATATTCCCGTTCTTTTAACTGGAGAACCCGGTTCGGGAAAAGAGATGTTGGCACAGGCTATCCATTATGGCGGTTCAAAAAACACTGGATCTTTTGTATCTATTAATTGTTCAACTATTCCTTCAGGACTTTTAGAGGCTGAATTATTCGGATACCAAGAAGAAATTTTTACATCTGATAAAGAAATTGGGCAAGCTGGGAAAATTGAACAAGCGTGTAATGGAACTTTGTTTGTCGAAGAAATTGACAAAATGCCACTCGAAATTCAAGAAAAATTCCTAAACTACTTGGAACATCAATCATTTTATCGTGTGGGTGGAAATGAATTGATTACAACAAACACTCGGGTAATTTCCTCTACTTCTCGGTCATTAGAAGAAAAAGTAAATGAGGGGGAATTTAACGAAAAACTTTATTATCATTTAACGGTTATAAATATTGATATTCCTCCTTTACGCAAAAGAAAAGAGGATATTATTGAACTAGTTCAACAATTTGTGAAAGAATTCAGTTCTAAGCATAATAAACCAATTCCAGAAATTAGCCCGAAAGTTATGGCTACACTAATGAACTATGATTGGCCAGGAAATATCCGTGAGCTTCAAAATATCGTAGAACGCATTATCATTCTTAATGATGAAAATATTATTAAACTCGAACACCTTCCAAAAAACATAACAGACACTTATTTCGTAAATAATAGCGATGTCCCAAGCCAAACCGAAACATCATTAAAGGAACTTGTACCTATAAATGAAGAGGCATTGATGATTGAAGAAGCTTTACGTAAAACTTATGGAAACAAGAGTGCAGCAGCCAATTTACTCGGTATATCCAGAGGAACACTTTATAATAAGATTAAAGAGTATGGGTTAAGCTATTAGAATTATAGTTAAAGAAAAATATGTATCTAAATAAATGTTATAACATCTAAATTTTCATTCAAATTTATTTACAATAAGTGAATTTTGTTAAAATTCACTTATTATGGGGTTCAACAGAGGTAATTTTTATGAGAAGTTTAATGGATAAAAAATTAGCATATCTAAATATTGTTACGGGAGCATTTTTCTGGGGAATTATTAGGATTTTTTAACATATCATTATGAACTAGGTTTTAAATCCAACATAGGTCGTTACAATACGTGCTTTATCTGCAGCTTTTTTCTTGTTTTGTATGTATTTTCCACGAATCGGTTGATGCTAAAAATCCAAGTATCTGATATTAAATACTTTGTAGGAGCTAATTTTTAGTATTACTTTTTAATTGGTGTTTATTTTTACAGTTCAGGAAACCTCTATTTCTATTACAGCTATTCTTCCATTATACAGTACTCACTATTTTTTCAAAAATATTATTTGAAGAATCGCTAACACCACGAATAGTTTCAGCTTGCTGTTTAGGAGTTGTACCATAATTTGTTTTTGAAAAAGGTAATAATAGAATGTCTAGTATACTGTTTTGAAAAAATCTCGAATTTTATAGAATTCGAGATTTTTTTGTATGCATCAGGAATGGGTGCAGTCTACAGTATACAACTCTTTAATATATTCAAAAAAATTCATGTTAGAAGGTCTAATATTTTAAAAATATTTTTATAATTTCATTAACAAAAGTGTTGATTATACACAAAGAAAATGAACATTTTTGTTACAAAAATACAAGATTGAATAATTTTGAAAAAATGATATACAAAAGTGTTTAAAGAAAATATAATACATTTATAACGAATCTCAAAATTTTATATATTAAGAATTTTCAATAACGGTGAGGAGGCGATATTGTAGTAAGCAATATTTTCACAACAAAACTATTAAAAAAGTAGGGCTAGCGCATAGGGTTGTAAGTTACAGACAATTGATTATCTTAGAATCATAACTTATTGTTTTTACTTAGTTTAAGAAGGAATGCTATCACAGATTTCATAACTGGGCCTCTATCTATAAAAATCTACTGATAAATAAAAAATCACTATTTTTCAAAAGGGAGAGAATCGCATGATCACAGAATATAAGAACACGATTAAACCATACAAACATGAACCATTTATCGATTTTACAATAGAAGAAAATAAACAAGCATTTGAAGAAGCATTAATGTTAGTCCAGTCACAATTAGGCCAAGAGTATCCGCTTGTCATCGGAGGCGAACGCATTAAAACGAATGAACAGACTATGTCGATTAACCCGAGTAATAAGGAAGAGGTCATTGGCAGAGTGTCCAAAGCGAATAAAGAATTAGCTGAAAAAGCCATGCAAGCAGCACTTTCTACATATAACACATGGAAAAAAGAAGATCCAGAAGTACGTGCTAACATTTTATTCCGCGCAGCAGATATCATCCATCGTCGCAAACATGAATTTTCAGGCTATCTGGTAAAAGAAGCTGGAAAGCCGTGGAAAGAAGCCGATGCAGATACAGCAGAAGCCATTGACTTTCTTGAATTCTATGCCCGTCAGATGATGCAATTAAAAGATGGAGCGCCGGTACAAAGCCGAGAGGGAGAAAGTAACAAGTTTACTTATATTCCACTTGGTGTAGGTGTCATTATTTCACCGTTTAACTTCCCATTAGCAATCATGGCGGGAACGGTGGCGGCGGCAATAGTAGCGGGAAACACCGTCCTTCTTAAACCATCAGACAATACGCCGCTAGTAGCAGCAAAGTTTGTAGAAGTCATGGAAGAAGCAGGTCTTCCTCAGGGTGTGCTGAACTATATTCCAGGAGAAGGTGCGGAAATAGGCGATTACCTTGTTGATCATCCGAAAACTCGCTTTATCTCTTTCACGGGTTCCCGTGAAGTCGGCTGCCGCATTTATGAGCGCGCGGCAAAAGTACATCCAGGTCAAATTTGGTTAAAGCGTGTGATTGCCGAAATGGGCGGAAAAGATACAGTAGTTGTAGATAAAGACGCGGATTTAGATGTAGCAGCCTCTTCGATTGTTTACTCTGCTTTTGGATTCTCCGGACAAAAGTGTTCGGCCGGTTCCCGTGCAGTGGTACACCAGGATGTTTATGATGAAGTACTTGAAAAAGCAGTGGCATTAACAAAAACTTTAACGGTTGGTAGCCCTGAAGATGTAAATACCTATATGGGTCCTGTTATCAGCCAGGCTTCTTACGATAAAATCATGAAATATATCGGAATTGGTAAGGAAGAAGGCAAGTTGATGACGGGTGGAGAAGGAGACGACTCCAAAGGATTCTTTATTCAACCGACCATCATTGCTGATGTAGATGAAAAAGCACGTCTCATGCAGGAAGAAATCTTTGGGCCTGTTGTTGCTTTTTGCAAGGCTCGTGATTTCAATCATATGATGGAGATTGCAAACAACACGGATTACGGTCTAACAGGTGCGTTGCTTTCTAACAATCCTGACCACATTGAGCGGGCAAAAGAAGAATTCCATGTGGGTAACCTTTATTTCAATCGCGGTTGTACAGGAGCGATCGTTGGATACCATCCGTTTGGCGGGTTTAACATGTCAGGAACAGACTCAAAAGCAGGCGGTCCTGATTACTTGATTCTGCACATGCAAGCGAAAACAACGAGCGAAACGCTTTAAGCAAAGGTCGGGCAACTTTTTAAAGTGCCCGACATAAAAAATTATAAAACGGGGATATATAGTTAGGGGGAAATAGTCATGTTGGCAGAGGTTTCAAAAAATATGTTTCTACACGCTTCACAAAGTAAAGCGTTAAATATGGCTGCAAAGAAATGGGGTCTTCGATTTGGAGCTTCTCAAGTTGTAGCGGGAGATACGATCGAGAGTGCGATTAAAAAAGTCCAAGAGCTAAACGAAAAAGGTTTGGTTTGTACACTCGATCATTTAGGGGAATTCGTTTCAAGTAGAGAAGAAGCGATAGAGGCAACACAATATAATGTAAGAACGTTAGAAGCTATGGATAGAGCTGGAGTAAATAGTAATTTATCTGTGAAAATGACCCAGCTCGGTTTGGATATTGATCGGGATTTTTGCATGGAAAATATGCGACGAATTCTTGAGGTAGCTAAAAAACACAACAATTTTGTCCGAATCGACATGGAAGATCACACGCATTGTCAAATTACGTTAGATATCCTGAGTGAATTGCGTGAAACCTATGATAATGTGGGAACAGTGATTCAATCTTATTTATATCGAGCCGAACAGGACGTGAAAGATTTAAAAGGGGTTCCTCTTCGTTTAGTTAAGGGAGCTTATAAAGAATCTCCTGAAGTGGCATATCAAGAGAAAAAAGATGTGGATGAAAATTATATGAGAATCATTGAAGAGCATTTACTGAGTGGAAGCTATACGGCCATTGCGTCCCATGATCATCATATTATTGCTAAAGTAAAAGAATTTACCGAAAAACATCAAATTCCACGTGATCAATTTGAATTTCAAATGCTGTATGGATTTAGAACAGAAATGCAGCAAAGTTTGCTTCAAGAAGGGTATAAAATGCGTGTTTATATTCCTTTCGGTAGTGATTGGTTCGGTTATTTTATGCGCCGGTTGGCAGAAAGACCACAAAATGTCTCTTTTGCTCTTAAAGGACTCTTCTCCAAGTGAGTGTTTGAACGATAATAAAAATGTAGTGTTTGATAAAAACTCCTTCTACTGCAGTATTATTATCATTAGGGTAAGTAAAGAAGAAGGCAAGTGTAGCTTACCTACTGTTTATCGTAATTTAATGCATATATTGTATATAGGAAAAGCCTATACAATTCTTAGTTGCTAACAGGTAGGTGGGTCTAAAAACTATTAACAGGTTATTTAACTATTGCTCCCCAAAAACATTAGATTCATAACCTATGACTTTACATTCTTAGTTAATAATGGCCGTTTTTGATCCTATAAAATAAAAGAGAAAAAAAATAAAGCATAAACATTGTCTTTGTGTATGAAAGCAAAATATTTATTGTAGAGAATCATGAATTATACGAGCAAATCGCGTATTCCAAACGACGTAAACAATCACAATACGTTATTCGGAGAACGATTAATGGAGTGATGTGGACCATAGCGTCTATTTCTGTAGCACGTCATAGTTTCAGAGGGTGTGTAAGCGCTTCGAATAATTTAGTTGACTTATTACATCCTGTTTGAACAACAGATTCGGTCTGTTTTGAATCATATGTGACAGGGACAGGCACATCATCCATGGAGGTTTTTGTAAAAATCGTTGCTGAAGATTTAATAAGCGGTGAGCGTAGAATTGCAACAACTGCACTATTAACATTTGTCGCGCTTGATCAACATAAACATACAACACATGTTCCACAAGTCATTCCGAAGACGGAAGAGAGAAAACTAAATGAAACCCGCGCGGGATAGAGCAAGACTGCGAAGAAAGAAAACAAAAAGCAAAGAGTTGGCCTTGTTTTTAAAGGTATATCATCCTTTGACCCTATAATAACCATATGAAATATGTTTTTCGGATAATATTTCTAATTTCAAACAACTTATAACATAAGAGGTGTAAAGAATGAAGGCGACAGTCATTGTTAATAGTGATCAAGTTCAAAAGCCAGAAAATAAGCAAAGTGAAACGTTAGATTTATTAAGTTCAACTCAGTTGATTATAAAAGAGGCGGTTCGAAATTTAGGGTATCACGATGATATGTATGAGTTATTAAAAGAACCACTTAGAACAATCACGGTACGTATCCCAGTAAGAATGGATGACGATTCCATTAAGATTTTTACCGGTTACCGTTCTCAACATAACGATGCAGTAGGTCCGACAAAAGGAGGCGTACGTTTCCATCCTGAAGTCAATGAAGATGAGGTAAAAGCATTGTCTATTTGGATGAGTCTAAAGTGCGGTATTACAAATCTTCCTTACGGTGGTGGAAAAGGTGGTATTATTTGCGATCCAAAGATCATGTCGTTTAGAGAACTGGAGAGATTAAGTCGTGGTTATGTTCGTGCAATTAGCCAAATTGTTGGTCCTACAAAAGATATTCCGGCACCTGATGTGTATACAAATTCGCAAATTATGGCGTGGATGATGGATGAGTACAGCCGCCTTCGTGAATTCGATTCTCCTGGCTTTATTACAGGGAAGCCGCTTGTTTTAGGAGGATCACAAGGTCGTGAAACGGCAACAGCTCGTGGTGTAACAATTTGTATTGAAGAAGCGGTAAAGAAAAAAGGCATTGACTTACAAGGAGCACGTATCATTGTTCAAGGCTTTGGGAATGCAGGAAGCTTTCTAGCCAAATTCATGCATGAGGCAGGAGCAAAAGTAATTGGTATTTCAGATGCGAATGGTGCACTTTATGATCCAGAAGGGCTTGATATTGATTATTTGCTTGATCGACGTGATAGTTTTGGTACAGTAACGAATTTATTTACGGATGTGATAACGAATCAAGAATTACTTGAAAAAGAATGTGACATACTTGTACCGGCAGCCATTTCAAACCAAATTACGGCACAAAATGCAGGGCGTATTAAAGCAGCGATTGTGGTGGAGGCAGCAAATGGACCAACAACCATTGAAGCAACCAAAATTTTGGATGAAAGGGGAGTTCTTCTTGTACCAGATATACTAGCAAGCGCAGGTGGTGTGACCGTTTCTTATTTTGAATGGGTTCAAAATAATCAAGGATATTATTGGTCAGAGGATGAGGTAGCTGAAAAACTGCGAAAAGTAATGGTCGATTCCTTTGAAGATATTTATCAAACATCACAGACCCATCAAGTTGATATGCGTCTAGCAGCATATATGGTTGGTATAAGAAAACCTGCTGAAGCTTCGCGTTACCGAGGCTGGGTATAAAATTCAAAATTCTCTATCAATCTATTGGATAAAGGGTTAAAAATAATCTTTTAATTGGAGGAAATGTACGTGTGGGTAATCACTGTCCATTCAAAGAACAACATTAATATGTTTGAGTTTGACACTAAAAAAGAAGCCAGAGAAGCTTTTGGGGAAATTCAAGGTTATAAAATTCTTACCGAAGTGATTTACTTTAATGATTTATTACTAGAAGGTTAAAAGTTTAATAAAATAGGTTCTTGGCACTGAGAAGCTGAAAGAAAGTCCTTAATAAGTCAAACTTTGAATTCCTATTGACGAGCACTAGAATTGGAACTAACCCCCAGAATGATATAAGTATAATGCCCAACAGATTGTTATGTTTAGGGAGATGTGTTTATGGAAGTAAAATATTGTAAAGAATCACGAGTAATGCGAACAAGCCGTGTATTCCCAAACGATGTAAATAATCACAATACATTATTTGGTGGTCGTCTAATGAGCCATTTGGATCAAGTTGCATCAATTTCTGCTGCGCGTCATAGCCGAAAGGAATGTGTAACGGCATCAACAGATTCAGTTGATTTTTTACATCCCGTTCGAACAACAGATTCGGTCTGTTTTGAAGCATATGTGACATGGACAGGCACATCATCAATGGAGGTTTTTGTAAAAATCATTGCTGAAGACTTAAAAAGCGGTGAGTCTAAAATTGCAGCGACTGCATTCTTAACATTTGTCGCACTCGATCAATATAAACGTCCAACACGTGTTCCGCAGGTCATTCCAGAAACAGAAGAAGAGAAAAAATTGCATGAAACTGGACAAGAGCGAGCAAGTATACGTAAAGAAAGGAAACAAAAAAGCAAAGAGTTAACCGCATTCTTAACGATAAATTATCCCTTGGAAGCAATATAGCTCATGATTAAATGAATATTGGACATGCTGTAGCTTTGGGGAATGTTACCTATATGAGAAGAGGGCTGAAGTCCAAAAGTTATTTTTACTTTTGGATCAGTCCTCTTCATTTTACTTAATATAGGTTTGTGTTATGGACACATTGATCAGCCGGGGTCACCGGCTAGTGGCTGATGATATTGTCGTGTTGAAAAAGCTCAGTCCACGAACCCTTCTCGGTACTCACGATGAGAAGAAGAAGGAATTTCTAGCCCTACGTAGTGTCGGGCTGTTGAATGTGGTGCGCTTATATGGGAGAAAAGCTTTTCAGGATCAAACCCGGATCGCGCTCGATATTGAACTGACAAAATGGCAAAAGCGATGGGGAAGTTAGAAGTTAAAAAGACGACTTTTTTATAAGTTGGTTAAAGAATATGAAAAAGACTTTATAAGGTCAATATATAATGATTCGTCAATTAGTCTTTGCTCAATGGGAGCAAGGGCTGTTTTTTTAGGGTGGTTGACAAAAGTTTTTTTAAAAATTTAGGCCCACCTTTTTTAATGAAAACAAAATTAAGTAATGAGAAGAGCCATGTTAATTATTCATGGCATCAAAAATAAAGGTGTCATTTATCTCACTTAGAGATTCTGACACCTTTTTGGTAAATATGTTTCTATTTTATAATGAAATTTTTAATAAACTTCACTTAAATATATGTTTTTCATAAAATGTTAATCTCTCATTCCCATTACCTTTTATAAGGATATCAACCCCACTATCTACGATTGTGTCAACGTTTTTTCCCATTGCCACATTCATTGCCGTTTGAACACTTAAATAACCCATATTATAGGGATTTTGTGCTACTGTACCTGGTAACTTTCCTTTTTCTACTAACTCAGCCATTTTGGGAGTTCCATCTGTTCCTATAACAGGTATATTATACCCTAGCTTCTCAAGTTCCTCTAAAGCACTTAATGCCATAATATCAGTTGTAGCAAATACACCTTTCAAATTAGGATGATTTTGCAAAACATCCCTTATTGCTTTTTTAACTGGCAAAGGTTCATTTGATAAATTCACTTTTTCAGCTACAATTTTTATTCCTGCTTCTTCTAAATTTGATTTTGCTCCTCTTACCCGATCACCTGAAACTGGACTAGTTAAATTACTAGCTATGAGGGCCACTTCATTACCAGGTTGCAATTCTGAAGCTAATAATGCCCCTGCTTTTCTACCTAATTCATAGTTATTGGTACCTATATATGACGTTTTATTTTTCAACGGAACATTTGTATCTAATAACAATACAGGAATTTCATTATCAATAAACTTCTCTAATATTGACATATATTGAGGAGTCTCTATAGGTGCAATCACTACTACATCTGGTTTTTTAAGCAGTACAGTTTTTAAAATGTTTTTCGGTTCATCTTGTTCTGAATTAGAGCTGCTAGGTGCAATCACTTTACCATCTATTCCAAAATCTTTAAATCCTTTCTCTACACCAGCTTCGATAATTTTATAATACTGACTGTCTGTTTCTTTTAACACGACAACTACTTTAGGCTTTTCGTCTTCTGTTTTATTCGTTATTAATAAAAATAAAAAAGTAGAAATGACAGTAATAAATAGAAAGAAGATAAAAATTTTTTTCAACTAATTAACCCCTTTCATTTTATATTTTTAAGTTTTTCCACCGCTGGATTTCCAAAAAAAACTGCTCCGGCAATAATTCATTCCCAGGACCAAGCCAAAAGAATTTGATATGCCAAAGTAAATTTAAACTTTTCCTTCATCAATAAGTCACCTTTTTTGAAAACGATTTCCAATTTTAATAGTTAGCTTTATTAAAGTTTACGGGTAATCTATCGAATCCTATAAAATCCGACATTTGCTAATTGAAATTTTCAGAAATAGTATTTCCAAAAGTGATACAGAAAAAGGAGAAGTTCGGATGTCCAAAAGATATTGTTTTCTTTGTTGTTCCAACCGGTTATTCCTTTAATTTGGATGGCTCTACGTTGAATAAGCACTTACAGAGCTTTTTATTGCTCAAATGTATAGCATTGATTTAAGTATTACGTAACAAATTACATTAGTTTTGGTATTGATGGTTACAACAAAAGGAATCTTATAGGTGTTATTATTGCCAAATTTAAGCACATAGCACTAGTACAAAAATATAGAGGCTTAACCTTATGTTGACTCTTTTATTTTGGAATGGAGGCGGTCATGTGGGAATAGTGAAAGGGAAAACGAACATGTATCTCGTCTTAATAATCTTCTGACTATTCTTCATTGAAGGACGATGATCATTCGATTTTGTTAATCGACTAATATAACACCAATATGTTTTGAAAATTTCAACTTGTTTTGTATTTTTCCGTATGATTATGTAGTTCTTATTATAAATTAAACCTACAGTATTATTAAAGGGGATGTGAAAGCGCTTAATTTTTAGATTTCTGGTTTATAGTTAACCGGTGAAAAGTAAGTGAAGAAAAAAAGGGTTCATACTACTTTTTTTATAATCCTGTTACTTTATTTTTTAGGAGTCTATGAAGTTAGCGAATTTCTAAAAGATGATTACTCTAGCATTACATGAAATTGGAAAATCATTGTCGGAGTTGAGTAAATTGTTAGTTCATCCTTAATTATTGTATTAGCAGAAATCGATTGAATGATTGGAAAAAACAAACAAAATATTTCTACATTAAACCACTAATAGACTAAGAGGGTGTAAAGAATGAAAATGGCAGTCCATGTTAATAGTGATCAAGAGCAAGGCAATAAGCAAAGTGAAACGATAGATTTATTAAGCTCAACTCAGTTGATTATAAAAGAGGCGGTTCAAAATTTAGGGTATAACGATGATGTGTATGAGCTGCTAAAGGAACCACTTAGAACAATCACGGTACGTATCCCAGTACGAATGGATGACGGTACCATTAAAATTTTTACCGGTTACCGTTCGCAACATAACGATGCTGTAGGTCCGACAAAAGGTGGCGTACGTTTTCATCCTGAAGTCAATGAAGCAGAGGTAAAAGCATTATCTATTTGGATGACTTTAAAGTGCGGGATTGCAAATCTCCCTTACGGCGGTGGAAAAGGTGGCATTATTTGTGACCCAAGAAATATGTCGTTTGGGGAACTGGAGAGATTAAGTCGTGGATATGTTCGTGCAATCAGCCAAATTGTTGGCCCTACAAAAGATATTCCGGCACCGGATGTGTATACAAACTCTCAAATTATGGCATGGATGATGGATGAGTACAGTCGTCTTCGAGAATTCGATTCTCCTGGTTTTATTACGGGCAAGCCACTTGTTTTAGGAGGATCACAAGGTCGTGAAACAGCAACAGCTCGGGGTGTAACAATTTGTATTGAAGAAGCCGTAAAGAAAAAAGACATTGAATTACAAGGTGCACGAATCGTGATTCAAGGCTTTGGGAATGCAGGAAGCTTTCTGGCCAAATTCATGCATGATGCTGGAGCAAAGGTGATTGGTATTTCGGATGCACATGGTGCACTTTATGATCCAGAAGGGCTTGATATTGATTATTTGCTTGATCGACGTGATAGTTTTGGTACAGTAACGAATTTATTTACGGATGTGATTACGAATCAAGAATTGCTTGAAAAAGAATGTGACATTCTTGTACCAGCTGCAATATCAAACCAAATAACAGCACAAAATGCAGGGCGTATTAAAGCAGCGATTGTGGTGGAGGCAGCAAACGGACCAACAACCCTTGAAGCAACTAAAATTTTAGATGAAAGAGGCATCCTCCTTGTCCCGGATATACTGGCAAGTGCAGGTGGTGTTACCGTTTCTTACTTTGAATGGGTTCAAAATAATCAAGGATATTATTGGTCAGAGGATGAGGTTGCTGAAAAATTACGAAAAGTAATGGTTGATTCTTTTGAAAATATTTATCAAACATCACAGAAACATCAGGTTGATATGCGTTTAGCAGCATATATGGTTGGCATAAAAAGACCAGCTGAAGCTTCGCGTTACCGGGGCTGGGTATAAATGCTAAATTGTCTATAAAGAAGTAAAACCTTGCACCGACTGCTTAGTTTAACATTTGTCGTACTTGATGAAAATAACCGAATAATTCCGGATCGACATAACTTATGATGAATTAAAGTGAAAATACAGAAATCTATTAAGCTTTGACAAAGAAATGACTGCAACGAAAAAGAGTAGATTCAGTTTGATGAGTAAAGAATATGTTGCTTTTGAAATTATCTATCAGTCTATGAGAAAAGAAGAAAAGTAATCTTTTATTGGGGGAATTTTTTATGTGGGTAATCACTCTCTATTCTAAGGAAAATATTACGATGTTTGAATTTGACACAGAAAAAGAAGCAAGGGAAGCTTGCGAGAACATTCAAGGCTGCAAAATTCTTTCTGAGGTTGTTTACTTTAATGATTATTATGTTGCTTAGCTACTGTTTAAGATCTTTCTCAAGAGATCTAGAATTTATTAACTCTTTGTTTATTATAACAAATATCTATTAAATTAAGGAGAGACATTGTATGTCAACTTTACGTGAAGAAGCATTAAAGCTGCACAAGGAAAATCGAGGAAAACTTGGTGTTCATTCAAAAGTTCCAGTGCGCAATGCGAAAGATTTAAGTCTCGCTTATTCTCCAGGTGTTGCGGAACCATGTTTGGACATTCATGAAGATGAAAGCAAAGTGTATGATTACACCATGAAGGGGAATCTTGTTGCCGTTGTTTCAGATGGAACAGCCGTACTCGGTCTTGGGAATATCGGCCCGAAAGCAGCCATGCCGGTCATGGAAGGGAAAGCATTGTTATTCAAATCGTTTGCAGATGTAGATGCATTCCCGATTTGCTTAGATACAACAGATCCGGACAAGATTGTTGAGGTCGTTAAATTATTGGAACCGACTTTTGGCGGAGTGAACTTAGAAGACATCGCAGCACCGAAGTGCTTTGAAATTGAAGAACGGCTACGTAAGATTTGTAATATTCCGATTTTCCATGATGATCAGCACGGTACAGCTATTGTAACAGTAGCTGGGTTACTCAATGCTTTGAAACTAGCAAACAAAAAGATAGAAGAGATTCGCGTTGTCGCAAACGGTGCCGGATCTGCCGGCGTAGCGATTGTCAAGTTGCTGCTGCATATGGGTGTAAAAGACGTCATTTTATGTGATACAAAAGGAATCATTTATGAAGGACGCCCGTTCGGAATGAATCCATTTAAAGAGGAAATGGCTCGTATCACCAATAAAGAACAAGAAAAAGGTACATTGGCAGATGCTCTTGTGGGAGCAGATGTGTTTGTGGGAGTATCAGCCCCAGGTGTCGTCACGAAAGAAATGGTTCGTTCCATGAATCATCATTCGATCATTTTTGCCATGGCAAATCCTGTGCCGGAAATCATGCCGGAAGTTGCAAAAGAAGCGGGAGCTCTCGTAGTCGGGACAGGCCGTTCTGATTTTCCAAATCAGGTCAATAACGTCCTAGCATTCCCTGGTATTTTCCGCGGTGCTTTGGACGTTCACGCGAAAGAAATCAACGAAGAAATGAAACTGGCAGCTGTTTATGCAATTGCCGGATTAATTGCAGATGAAGATCTTCATGCTGATTATGTGATTCCAGATCCATTTGACCGTAGAGTGGCGGCTCATGTAGCAGAATCCGTTGCTAACGCTGCAATGGAAACAGGTGTTTCGCAAAAGCTTGTTAATACGAAAAAAGTGAAAGAGCGCTTATTAGCGTTGGCAGAAGAAAAACAACTCCAAAATCTTTTAGATAACTAATACGACTCAGGGGGGGTTTTGCACTTACAGCGCTTTTTATTGCTCAAATGTATGGCATTGATTTAAGTATTACGCAACAAATTACATTAGTATTGGTATTGATGGTTACATCAAAAGGAATTGCTGGTGTACCAGGAGTTTCTTTTGTTGTTTTACTAGTAACTTTAGGAACGGTGCTTGCATTTATCGCCGGAATTGACAGACTTCTTGATATGGCACGTACTGTCGTGAATGTAGTAGGTAATGCATTGGCTACAGTTGTTATGTCTAAGTAGGAAGGTCGATTCGACACTGAAAAGAAGAGAAATACTACACATATTAAAAAACTAGCTTAAAATCAAATTTGCCACAAATCATTATAATGATACAAACAAAACTAGCTGTCCATATGGAGTACCATACATTCATGAACATTTACTGATTTTACGAAAGAAGAAAATAAAAAAGTATTTCAAGAAGCCGGCATAATTGCGTGAAAATGATCTCGCCGTCGACAAACGATCGCAAAACGCCTGGTGGAGGTTCAACATACAGCGGTGATGTTAAATGAAGTAGATATTTCCGCCGTTAAGGACTTACGCAGAAAACACAAAGATGCGTTTTACTAAAAATATGATATTTGTCTCGACTTCATGTCATTCTTTACAAAAGCCGTAGTGGCGGCCTTAAAGCAATTTCTGCCTAAATAGAAGGTTAAAGCTTAATAGATTTTTAGAAGAGGTTTCTCAGTAGGAAGGAGTCCTAACTTTATACTGCGAACCCAAAAAAGCATTGGGCTAATTCCAAGAATAATGTAAATATAATGCCAACAGATTGATATGTTTTAGGGAGATGTGTCTATGGAAGCAAAATATTGTAAAGAATCACGAGTGATACGAACAAGCCGTGTATTCCCGAACGATGTAAATAATCACCATACATTATTTGGTGGCCGGCTAATGAGTAATTTGGACCAAGTTGCGTCAACTTCTGCAGCACGTCATAGTCGAAGAGAATGTGTAACTGCATCAGCAGATTCAGTTGATTTTTTACATCCCATTCGAACAACAGATTCTGTCTGTTTTGAATCATATGTGACATGGACAGGCACATCATCAATGGAGGTTTTTGTAAAAATCATTGCTGAAGACTTAAAAAGCGGTGAGTCTAAAATTGCAGCGACTGCCCTCTTAACATTTGTCGCACTTGATCAACATAAACATCCATCACGTGTTCCACAAGTCATACCACAAACAGAAGAAGAGAAAAAACTACATGAAACCGCACCAGAGCGAGCAAGAATGCGTAAAGAAAGGAAACAAAAAAGTAAAGAATTAGCTTCATTTTTAACAACGAATCAGCCCTGGGATCAACATAGTTCATGATGAGTTTGGTTAAGGTGTAGAAGCCTTTGGAGTTTTGAAATTATGTAATCATTTAAGAGAAAAGAGGAAAAATTCTTTTAAATTGGGGGATTTTCAGTGTGGGACATAACTCTCTATTCAAAGGAAAATACTACGATGTTTGAATTTGACACAGAAAAAGAAGCAAGGGAAGTTTTGGAGAATATTCATGGCTGCAAGATTCTTTCTGAAGTTGTTTAACTTTAATTATCATTGTTTTAATTTAGCTCTGCTATTTAAGATCTTTACCTCACTTAATATAGGTTAGCATTAAGGATAAACCTTTAGGTTTATTCAGACTGTCGACAAATCCGAAAAAGAACGGAATTGTCGACAGTTTTTTTGTGTAATTATGATACAGAGATTTTATTGAGGTGATGAAATGCTAACAAAAAATACACAGATTAATCGGGAACAATTAGTTGAACAGATTTTCTACCGTATTTTAAAGGAAGCGACAGAGAAGAAGTTGGTTAGTAGCGAGCACATATTTATTGATTCTACACATGTAAAAGCGAGGGCGAATAAGCATAAATTTGAGAGAAAGTTGTTCGAAAAGAAACGAATGCATATCAAGCACGCCTTCACGAGGAGATTAATGGTGACGTAAAAAGCCATTTCCCCCAGATAAATTTGATAAAGAAGAATTTAAAGAAATCAAGGAAAGTACTACTGATTCAGAGAGTGGTTATTACGTGAAGGACGAGCGAACAAACAGTATGCATACTCATTCATTCTATGCAGTTGCGGATCGTAAGGGATTTGTTTTGGGGGCAATTGTGACACAATATTCATGACAGTGCCATTTTCGGAGCCACTACTCGAAAAGGTCATCGAAAAACACGGGAAACCTGTTGCTGCTGACGCTGGATCTAAAACACCTGCCATTGCTCAATACCTATTTGAAAATAATATAACATCTGCTTTTTCATATACTCGCCCTCGTACCAAGGACGGTTATATGAAAAAGCTTGAATATGTTTATGATGAACACCACGATTGTTATATTTGTCCGCAAAGACAAATATTGAAATATGCAACAACGACGAAGGAAGGATATCGTCAATACTTCTCTGATCCAATTCGGTGTAGTAATTGCCCATTGCTCGATCATCTTCGTCACACCAAAGAGAATAAAAGCATTTACGCAAGACGTAAAGAAACGATTGAACATGTTTTTGCAGATGCAAAGGAAAAGCATAATATAAGGCTTCTATTACTTGACAAAATGTCAAGTAGTGGATTTCTTGCTTTCTTTGGTAATTCTTTCATGATGTGATCCATACGCTTCAAAAAAGGCTGACCTTATCGGTTTAATCTAATTGTAACAGCCATTCCCTTCCAGCATTTTCATTCGCCACAACAGGACAATTGTTATTAATGTGTTATATGAGTATGGTAGATTTAATAAAGTAGTAGGGCTTTTAGGTGTTATTTTAGAAATGCGGGCTTGTACCAGAAACAATTTAAAGATGTTCAGACCAAAATGTGTCTAAACATCTTTATTGTT
>JBNJJO010000010.1:0-132254 GCA_051750265.1 Bacillota bacterium
TATAATAAATTCCATGTCTTTCACCTCGAAAATGTTATTTTTTTGTGGGTATAGATAATCGATCAAGCCTTTTTTACTTGTTGATCACCTCCTTTAGAGATAATTTTGAAACTGTTATACACTTTAAATCTAGATGGGTTAATCTACCAATCTTCTAATAAACTGTTTAGCAGGTCTTAACGTGTTTTGAAACAAGTTAGCTAAAAATTTTTCCTGTTACACCTATTCGAAAACAATCCCCCCTTTGCACATATGTGCAATATCAGTCATTTGTGCTTATTGCTTTAAGCAAGTATACGCTTACATATTTGTTCCGTCAACAAAATATTTTAAATTTTTTTCCTTTCCCCACTTCCAGTTAACTCCCAATCCCTATCTGTCAGAACATTAATGTTAAGTGAAACTATCTTACCTTATTCCCTTTCTTTTAAGTAACTAGACCGCTTTTCCATCCTCAATAACTTTAAGGTAATTTCCATCTCTAACTGACTGTTGTTCTATTTTCTTTAAGACTTTTTGTTTTACACCTTCCACTTTCATTCACTTACCATAACCTAGTATTACAAGCATAGTTGAAACAAAGCTTGTCCCTATACAAAGGAAAATATTTCTATTACATTAAAGGGCCATTATTGTTGAATAACACTAAATAAGAAACTGGATATTTATGTTAACAATGATAGAGAAGATTGTGAAGAATTGTACTTAAGCTGTACAATAAGAAATGTTTCTAGTACGAAAAACGAGAGCCAATTAGATCAGCTGTTCCCTTGGTCATAACCATTCCGGTTGAATGTCGCGTTCCTAAACAAACTAAATAGTAAAAACATTAGTCCGTATCTGAAAATAGTTGTAGGCTTACAAAGATACGGTTCATCAAGTTTATCCGCAAGCGAAATACCAACATTGTTGTGTTCACGTTTCTTGTGAGAATACCCATAAAGTACGCGTAAAAAGGTCGGAAAGAGATTTGTGAAGACTTTAAAGCCATTTATCAAGTATAGTCAAGAGAATTGGCTATTAAAGAACAAGCAGCTTTCTCAGAGAAGTGGCAGTCTGCTTATCCTATTTGTACAATGTAAAACCACATTGTGAATTAAGCGAAGATGATTTTGATACAATGATTGCTGTCAATCAAAAAGGGGTATTTTTATGTTCTCAAGCGGTCGCAAGAGTAATGGTAAAAAATAGATCCGGGGTAATTATTAATATCAGTTCAGAGGCTGGTATGGAAGGATCAGTAGGTCAAAGAGTGTTGTTATTTATGGTTGGATATACGCTGCCCACCAAGCAGGGGCAGCAGTGGCTGCAGGTGGTGCAGGAATCATATTTAATATCTTTACCTCCTATACATGGGCATTTGTACTGGCGGGTATGTTTTGTTTATTAGCAAGTTTATTTGTTATTGTGATAAAAAAACAAAAATTAGAAGTATTAAAGTGAAATCAATTATGTAATAAAAAACAGAATTATTTTCACTAAACGGGTGCTTTTCTTGAATATCACTGCTGCAATAATGATCTGAACGATCTTCCATTAAAGGACGCGATTTTAGAGCAACACAGATAGAAAATGGTCAAACTTTTATAAAACCAAAACTTAAATCTGCTGGAAAAGAATCCATTTAGATCAATCTTTTTCAAAATGGATTCTTTTTATTTATCGTAAAACTAAGCTAAAAAAGATTTTTTCAACTTCATACTTAATCTTCATTTCAATTGATGGATAATATAATCAGCAGTTCGAATTGCCAAAGCTACGGTGGTGAGGGTAGGATTAGCGGAACCACTGCTAGGGATAACGCTATTATCAGCTACATATAGACCGTGTACACCATGGACTTGACCATATCGGTTGGTTGCCGAGGTAAAAGGATCATCTCCCATTCGGCAAGTTCCCATATCATGATGTTCTAATCCAGGTGGCATTAGGCAAACAAACGATTGACCGTTCTTTGAAATTAAGGGGGCCTTCATCGCTAAGGAAGCCTTCTGTATCCCTTCTGCCATTTGTTGAATAACGACTTCATCCTGTTCACTATAAGTGAAATTAACTTGTATTTCCGGTACGCCATACTCATCCCGCTTATTGGGATCAAGGATGACTTTATTATCAAATTGGGATTCTACCTTACCACTCCCGTAAAAATTAACCTCCCATTCCTCTTTCAAAGGTTGTTCATTAAAATGCACCCAAGGGTACTTTCCTGGTCCCCAAATTTGTACTTGATAGGGACGATCTTCGGTACCTGGAATTAAAATACGTAACCGCCCTAAAATCTCAGGAAACTCGTCACGACTCACTTTTCCTGCACCAACCAATCTGGAATGATTTATTAAATAATGACCGATGGCATTCCCTTGAATACCCGAGTGAAGCAAAATACGCGGTGTTTCAAAAGTGCTAGCTGACAGAATAACTGTCTTTGCTTTAAGATAATAAGATTTCTTCTCATCCGATGATATTACTTTTATACCAATAACTTTGTTCTTATCAGTGAGGACCTGAACGGCACGGGCCTTTACAGCTATATCGATGGAACGATTCAAGGCCTGAGCAAGGAAAGTAATAGAGCTAAAAAACACGTTAGAATTGACCACTCCAAATCTTGTCTGTTCAAGGTTGACTGCTATCGGTTCATCAATTGATTCGGGAAAACCATTCCCCTGAAGCCGATTTAATAAAATTTGCGTGATCGAAGATCCCTTAGTAAAGGTATGTGTAACGTTCATGACCTTTTCTGCAATCTTATAGTAGAACTCCATCTCTTTAACTGTTACGGGCCATTCTACAATGTCAGAAACATGCATACGTGGAGTCACCGCTGTCCAAAATAATGTTCTTCCTCCCAGGGCAGTAACTTGTGGAGAGGGAAATTGAGGAGGGGATTTAGCAACACTAAAAAAATATTTTACTAAACGTTCGTGATCTACCGTAGCAATATTCATCGCATTTGTTGGTAATAAGAGATCTCCCGCTTCAAGGACACCGATCCGTTTTCCATTCTTCCTCCATTTTTCACATAATCTCCAGAGCGCAGCTCCTCCTCCTGCCCCAGTACCAACAATAAGCACATCATATTCCGTTTGCTCCATTTTCTCTAGAGAAGTTATGGGGAGCCATTGCTCTTGATAATCAGTTGAGATATCTGGACAAGGTACGACTTTTACTTTATTTCTAATAGACTGGTAAAGGTCGGGAAGTTTTATATGAACACCTGTGATATCCAAATTAGGGCTTGCAATATGTGGATTGAGAGAAATAAGCTCATCTATATTAATATCTGTTTTTAGGGAGACTTTTCTAAGGGTATCTCCCTCACCAGCGACGTAAATCCTCAATACTTTCACGCCCTTTCTTTTTTATACCCTATATATGTAGACGTGAATCAATTTATAACTTCAATAAATGTGTCTAGTACAAATGTGATTTCTCCGAAACTAAGAAAAAATACAAGTTACTCATCTATCTTTTTTAATGTATAAATTCAGATACGGTTCTTTTTTACAGATTCTCCTGAATGAAAAAGCCTATGCGAGTTATGTTAAATTAAGGGATAGTTGGAGGGATATATGTTTCAAATTTGGCAAAGTCTCAGAAATGTAACTTCCTTATATTTAAAAGAATATGTAACAAGTAATGAAGTTAAAAAAAGAAAGAGTAAAATAGGGAGAGGTTTAATGAAAGCTGTATATTTACTATCATTGGTTTTTACATTAGTTGGATGTTCTGATTATTCATCGGACTATACAAAGACTGAAAAAATAACAAGGATAGAAGAAGGTATGATATATATATGACAGCCCAATAAAAATAGAAGACCTATCTGATTTTAAAGTAGGTCAAAGAGTCAAAGTAACCTTAATTGATAAAACAGGTGAAGATGATTGGGACCCAAATGATTTTGAAGTTAAAGAGATAGAAATTATTAAATAAACCCTTTTTCTAATTAAGTTAACGGGGGCAATAATCTAAAACAGTTATTAACGTCTTTTAAGTTTCTTGAAATCGAGTCTTCCGTTAAAGGGCGCGATTGTTAAATAAACACTTAGATTTAAACAATTTTATTGTTATATATTTAAGCGTGTTTGCGATTTTAAATTAATAACTTTATTATCATTTAACAGCATAAATACAAAAAAGAGTAGACAACATTGAATCTACTCTTCTAACTTTGTTTCTTTTCCCTTAACTTCTTCATAATCTGGCGTTTTCTTATCAAGTCCCAAACGATCACCTTCTCCACTTCCCGGCATCTCACTCATTTCTTCATACGAATCTCCAAGCTTTTCATAATAATAATATGGAGTAAGTTCACGATCTGGATCATCCATATAAAAAGCAAATTGAATATACTTCCCACCATCATAAACTCGTATGATAGCATTATCTCTAGTCATACCTTCTGTACTCATACCATCTTCTTTTGTATCCTTTATTTCTTGATTAATCACATTATCAATCGTTTCATCATACTTATTTCCACCTCAAGCACTTAGTACAAATATCATGATAAGACTAAGGAAAATAAAAGTTCTCTTCAATGTCATGATTTTCTCCCCTTTTAATATTCAGTATATATAATCTATTCTTCATTTTCCATGTTTCATCCATTTCCTTTCACCTGAACATTATCAACCAACCATTTATTTTTTTCTTTTATCAAAGATGTTTGTATAATCAACGTTTGATTGGTTGTCACTGAATTTGCTGTGATGGCTACCTCAACAACATTAAGAAACAACTCATGCGAACCATCAATTTTCTTCGAATAACTCTCCAATGACAACAATTTGCTTTTTACGCTCACTGTATGCTTTTGATCACTTCTTGAAGGAAAAGCAAAATCAAACCCTTTTTCAGTTGTGACTTCCCGAACTTTTTCATAACGTTTATCGATATCAGAGTAATTAAAAAACGCTTCAAAAAATGCTGTATTTTTCGAAGCGCTTCCTTCATTCATCCTTTGATTTAATTCTTCTATTTTTTTCTTTTGTAACTCATTTTGTTTATTCAATAATTCTATTTTTTCATTATAATAATGTCTAGTAATCCCATTAATAACAAAAGTGTATCCGATCAATAACACGCCACAAGTCAGAATAACGATTAACTTATTCAACTGTTTTCACTCCTTAATTAGTAATTCTCCCCAATGAAACCAAATGTTCTCGCCAGTAACCAAATGTAAGATTAGAGTATTGAATCCCACTACCATTAGAGTTAAACATCCTGCCATCACCCACATATATCCCAACATGGGTAATATATTTACCTGTATATGTCCCAGTAAAAAAAACAAGATCGCCTGGTTTGGCATCTTGTTCATCAATTCGTTTCAACGCATAATATTGTTCTTGCGCCGTTCTTGGTAAATGAATACCTGCTTGTTTATAACTCCATTGTGTTAATCCACTACAGTCAAAACCAACACTAGGATGAGAGCCACCCCAAACATATGACTGCCCTTCATATTTCAAAGCTTCTGTCATGACGATTTCAAATCCATCTATCGAACCATTCACAAGCTTAACATCATGATTTGAACTTTTCAGATAGCGCATTATATGATCAACATAATCAGGATCACCATATCGAGACCATCCCATTTTAACAGCCCTCATGTTGCTAAAGGATTGTGCCACTTCTTTTGAATAGCCTCCTCGTTCCTTTGCGTATCTAATAAAGCCATTCCCGAAATTATACGACTGTAAGGTTAGGTGAACATCATAATCAGCTTGTTTTAACACACTGGCAAAGTATTTCACACCGATCTTAATGGAAAATTCCGGGTCAGTAATACTGTTTGGTGGTAAACCAATACTTTCCGAACTTTGCATGATATCTAAATAGCGCCCACCACTTTCCTGCATATATGTTACCTGGACAAGAGAAGAATTAAATAAATTCCTTCAACATGCTGAATTCGGAGACATTATTTACTATTACGTTTTTTTAACTGACGCATATACAGGACTAAGAAGAGGCGAATTACTTGGGTTAAAGTGGTCAGATATTGATTTCAACGAAGAAAGTATCAATGTAGAGCGAACATTAATTTGATAATCAAGGCTTTAGATTCGGACCATTAAAAACAGATAGTTCGCAAAGAAGTATAAAAATTGATAATTTCTTGCTTTCAGAGTTAAAAAAATACCGAAAAAAGCAAATGGAATTTAAATTAATGCTTGGTAAAGCATATCAAGATGAGAACCTTGTTTTCGCAAGACATAATGGTAAACCAATATACCCAAGAACTTTAACAACCATTTTTAACCGAATTATAAAAGAAGCTGATGTACCAAAAATACGAATTCATGATATTAGGCATACTCATGCAACTTTAATGTTAGAAGCTGGTGCAAGTTTAAAAGAAATTCAAGAACGATTAGGTCATTCTAGCATCAAAATAACAGGAGATATTTATGCACACGTTACCCCAAGGATGAAAGAAAAAAGCGCACAAAAGTTCAGTGAATACATGAAAATGAATGGCTAAGTGGTCAAAATGTGGTCAAATACCATTTAGCCATCCAGAAAACCTTATAATTTCAACGTTAATTGAGCAACACACTCCACATGCGCGGTATGCGGAAACATATCAACCGGCTGGATATACTCTACCTTATAATCATTCGATAAATAATCAATATCCTTCGCAAGCGTCGATGGATTACAAGAAACGTACACAAACTTCTTCGGCTTAACCTTCTTGATTGCATCCAAAAGCTTACGATCACACCCAGTCCTTGGTGGATCAACAACAATCACATCGGGACGCCAACCCTCATCAACCCATTTCGGAAGCCAATGCTCAGCTGTTCCTGTTACATAGGTGGCATTCTGGATTCCATGCCTTTTTGCATTTTCCTGAGCATCGATAATCGCCGCTTCAATTGTATCCATACCACGTACTTCACTTGCACCGCTTGCAAGCCACAAACCTATTGTTCCAACCCCACAATAAGCATCAGCGATTTTTTCCTTACCTGAAAGGTTTGCCGCTTTTTTAACCTCGTCATATAACTTGACCGTTTGGACAGGGTTTAGCTGAAAAAATGCACGTGCAGATAGTTCAAAGCTTAGATCTCCTAGTGTTTCTTGGATTACCTCCTCACCACTCAGGTGGATCGTTTTTTCACCAAAGATAAGCGATGTTTTGTTTCCGTTTATGTTTTGAACGAGTGATTTTACTTCTGGTAACCTTTTTTGGATTTCGGCCATAATTAATTTTTTGCGCGGGACTTCCTTTTGTGTTGTGATTAGGACAACTTGGACTTCTCCTGATTGGAAGCCTGCACGGGTCACAATTGTTCGTACAATTCCTTTTCGCTTTCGTTCATCATAGATCGGTACTTGAAAGTCTTCGAGGATTTGCTTTACTTCTTCTGACACTTTATTAGTTAATGGATGCTGAACCATACAGTTTTGAATTGGTATTAGACGATGTGAGTCTAAACCGTATAAGCCCGCTATTACTTTTCCATTTTGTTGGCCAACCTGGAATTGGCTTTTGTTTCGGTAATTCCATGGATCTTCCATACCAATTGTTGGGCGAATGTCGAGCGTATCAAGGTTAAGCTTTGTATGACGTTCCAGTGATTGTACAACGATATCCCGCTTTTCCTTTAACTGCTGATCATATGCTAAATGCTGTAGCTGGCAGCCCCCGCATTCTTCATAAATAGGACATGGTGGTTTCACGCGGAAAGGTGATTGCTTGCGAATTTTCTTCACTTTTCCTTCGGCAAATTTGGGTTGAATCTTTGTTGCCTCAACGAGAACCTCTTCACCTGGAAGTGCACCAGGTACGAAAACAACCTGCCTCTTAAAGTAACCGACCCCTTCTCCATTAATTCCTAATCGTTTAATCGTTAACGGAAATGTTTGGCCTTGTGATATTTTTATTTGATTTCCTTGCTTGTTTTCTTTCATCATTATAACGCTCCGTTTCTACTCGATGCTTCTCCATAAATATAAAGTTGCGTAGCTTAAATAAGGCGACCATTGCTTACTATATTGATCCATTTCTTCACTTGTTGGTTTTTTTTCAAGGTTGAAATGCTTTTGCATTGCTTTTTGAATACCAATATCTGCTTTTGGAAAAAGATTAGGACGGCCAAGTCCAGCTAGTAACAGATTTTGAACTGTCCAAGGACCTACTCCTCGTATTTTAATTAATTTCTTCATAATCTCATCATCTGACAACATATCTAGTTCAGTTAAATTTAACTTACCCCCTGTTATTAAACGTGATGTATCAATGACATACTCTGCTTTTCTTCCGCTGAATTGCAGTGCCTTTAAATCATCATACTCCAGAGCTGCAACAGTTTCTGATTTTGGATAAAACCAAACATCTTCAACTTGATAGCCAAAGTTTGTAACAAATCGTTCTGTTAATGTGTGAGCAAAGGCTAAATTCAATTGCTGATGAATAATGCATTTCATTAAACAGCTGTAAAGATCAAATTCTAACACAATAGGTGTTCCTGCGTGTTGTTGAAAGATGTCCGCTATATTCGTTGTTTGAAAGTGTAAGCCCAATGTATGTAATGAAAAATCCCACTGAAAGATTCTTTGTACTTCCATTAACGCTAGTTCTTTTACCTTTTCATTACTTCCGCTAATTTCAAAGCTAGGATCCTCTGTTGATCCAACTGCTTTCACTTTAATGACGTATGGTTTTTCCTCTATGACTAAAGGGACTTTTACGAAATTTTCTCCTTTATTAAGGAAAATTAAAGGATCTAATGAGAGACGATCCAACACTCGATCAAAATCATATGGACCTTCTGTTGCGACAATTTCCTTCCACATCGCTTTCGCTTCCTTTACTTCTTTTATTGCCTATTATAGCATTTTAAATAACTCATGCTTTCTAGGACAAATGAAAAACCCCTTTGATACTTTTATCAAAGGGAAATTAAATAAGGGTGTTCGATCATTTTACTTATCATCAAATCATCCAAGCTTTTAAAAATATAGCCTTGCTTCTCTAACTCAGCTATCGCATGATCAAGTGCTTCTGCATTATCTTTTGATACTGTGTGAAGCAAAAGGATCGAACCAGGATGAATTTGTCTCATTATATTATCGTACGAGTATCTCCAGCCTTTTTGTGCATCGATTTTCCAATCAACAAATGCTAAAGACCAAAAGACGGTTGTATAACCTAGCTCCTTTGATTTAGCGAGAACACGTTCACTGAAAATCCCTCTTGGTGGCCGAAGATAGCTCATCCCCTTTTGACCAGTGAGTTCCTCTACTTTTATTCGCACTGACTCAAGTTCCTCTTTGAGTTTCTCGTCACTTTGTGTTGTTAAGTCAGGATGGTACCAAGAGTGATTACCAACGATATGCCCCTCCTTTACCATGCGTTTAACTAATTCTGGTTCAGTGTCTAAATAATGACCAGTGACGAAAAATGCAGCTGGAACATTTCGTTGTTTTAACACATCAAGTACCTTAGCTGTATATCCATTTTCATAGCCATTATCAAACGTTAAATAAATTTCCTTATTTGTAGGATCACCTAAATAAAATGAACCATATTTTCCAAGGAGTTCATCTAATTCTTTTCCAGCTGAAGCCGGTTCGTGATTTTGACTTTTCTTAAAGCCCCAATGAATTGGTTTGTTTGATTCCGCATGAACAGTGTTCATTGAAAGAAAAAATAGACAAAATAGACTTACAACAATGGACCATTTTTTCATCTTACTTCTCTCCTCTCCTCATTAAAAGTCATTATGTATAGTGTCTATTTTGAGAGGTTTTCCATACTGAAAAAAAATTCCATGTATTAGTTCTTGTCCATTTGGATACATTATTTCTCAAAAAAAGAAGACCCAGGGCGTACCCTAAGTCTTCTTAAACAAACGTTTATTTAAATACCGGCTCTTTAAATTGCGCAAGCTTTTCTAATGAAGATTTATCAACATCAGCATGTAAGCTATTTCCATGAGAGTCCATTGTAACTACTGCAGTAAAGCCTTCTACTTTCAAGTGCCACATTGCTTCTGGTATCCCGAATTGTAGAAGGTCGACACCTTCAACAGATTTGATACAATCTGCGTAATATTGGGCAGCTCCACCGATTGCATTTAGGTATACTCCACCATGCTCACCTAATGCTTGTAGTGTTTTTGGCCCCATACCACCTTTTCCAATAACTGCTCGAATACCGAAGCGCTTCATAATGTCACCTTGATATGGTTCCTCACGAATACTTGTTGTTGGACCAGCAGCTTTTACATGGTAGTTACCGTCTTCATCCTTCATCATTACAGGACCACAGTGATAAATAACTTGTCCATTTAAATCCACTGGAGAATCATTTTCTGAAAGATATTTATGGATCGCGTCTCGTCCTGTGTACATCATACCGTTAATACGGACAACGTCCCCAACTTTTAGTTCTCTAATTTTTTCTTCCGTAATCGGTGCTTCAAGAACAACCTCTCTCGTTTGTTGGCTTTGTTCTTCAGTTGCTGCTACTTCATCTTGAGCAAAATCAACCTCTTCTCCATCTTGGTACAACCACTCGTTAATTGAACCATTTTCTGGATCAATGAACACACCAAGTCGACGATATGCCCAACAGTTGTAAGCAACAGATACAAAGAAGCTTGCTGGAATACGGTTGATCACACCAATTTTACAGCCTAGTAGAGTTGTTTCCCCACCAAAGCCCATCGTACCAATTCCTAGCTCATTTGCATTTTTCACCACATATTCTTCGAGCTGACGTAAGTCTTCACGTTCATTCACATCATCTACTCTTCTAAAAAGCTGTTCTTTCGCTAGCTCATAACCGCTTGTACGATCTCCACCAATTCCTACACCAATGAAGCCGGCACTACAGCCTTGTCCTTGTGCTTGGTATACAGAATGCATAATACATTTGCGAATACCATCAAGGTCACGTCCAGCTTTTCCAATGCCATCAAGCTCACAAGGTAAGCTGTACTGAATATTTTTATTTTCACAGCCACCGCCTTTTAAAATGAGACGAGCGTCAATATAATTTTTTTCCCACTGTTCAAATTTGATAACAGGTGTTCCTTCACCAAGGTTGTCCCCACTGTTATCACCTGAAATTGAGTCTACTGAGTTTGGTCGTAACTTTCCATCCTTTGTTGCTTGTTCAATTGCCCGCTTAATTTCCTTTTTCATTGTTAATTGATTAGCACCAACAGGAACTTTCAATTTAAACGTTGGTAGGCCTGTATCCTGACAAATTGGCGAGATATTATCATCAGCCATTTTTATATTGTTTGTAATCGTTGCGAGTGACATTGCTGAACGTGTACCAGCACTTTCTTTCAGCTTTGCAGCTGCAATAGCTCTTCTAACGTCTTTTGGTAAGTTGGTCGATGTTTCTACGATTAATTGATACATACTTTCATAAAAGTTCTCCATCTCGATTCTCTCTCCCCTTTGATTAAGCACAAGCGTCACGTACAACCATGTATGTCCGTGAACGATGAGCTGCTCTTTTTTTCACATTTAAGATTAGTAAACTTTCGGTCTTTTTTTATTATACTCCTTCCGATATTTGTTGAAAAGATGTATTCAAAGCGCTTTCAGGTTAGAAAAGTGGAAGCGCCCGTTTAGCGAAGTATGAAATGGAGCACTCCGTATGAGATAAAGCGAGACTTCCATTAGAGGGGGGGCTCTTCATCCCCCTCTGATGGATAGCGAGATTTATCGGACTTTTACGGGCAGTTATCTTTTATTGCCCGTTAATGTGGGGAAAAGGAAACACGAAGAGCGATAGCGATTCGATGTTGACTTAGCGTATAAGGAGTGTGAAGTTCATTAGTCGCTGAGCGCTGGAGCTAGACACCAAAATTAATTACAAAGAACTTTCTTTATTTTCCATCAAAAAAAGAGCCAACACAATCGTGTCCAGCTCTCCCACTTATTTTTCCCAGTCCTTTTTAAACTGATCATGCTTAAATTCAATGTCATTAAGCATTTGCAATAAACGATCTATATCATCTACATCTGTAGATTCAGGATCCATTGAGTCAAGTACTTCTAAAAACATATTTAAGCGATTTTTTAAATAAGATAGTTGTGAATCTTTATCTTGAACAGCATTACCCATCTTATCTCTCCTTTCAGATAATTTCATCGTAGCTTAAACGTTATTTTTTGACAACCTTCATTTCCCTCTTCCAACTAGACTTCAATGGATGATAACGAATAGGGTTCATGATAAAATGGTTGTTATGCTATAAGAAATGCGGAAGCGCCTTGGTCAGCCTCGGGCAAATAAGACGCTCATGAATAAAAGATGTTCTTTACCTTCAATCATGAGGCTTATGACCTCGAGGCGATTACGAACGCGACGTTAATCGCAGTAACTGCACTTGCACATCCTGTGCGATCTAAGGCCAAGGCGCTGGAGCTAGACACTAAAACATGTTATCTGTTAAATAAAGGAGTATCCTCATGAATGCTATAAAATCTTTAAAACAAATTACAACTTCATATGATCCATGGGAAGCTTACTTAGATGTTAAGCAATATGGAAAAATGTCGTTGACAAATATTGAATTTACAACAACAACGCTATGCAATATGCGGTGTGAACACTGTGCCGTTGGGTACACATTACAACCAAAGGATCCTAACGCTCTGCCACTTGAGCTTCTTTTAAAAAGATTAGACGAAGTACCTACACTCCGTTCAATAAGCATTACCGGTGGTGAACCAATGCTTTCGTTAAAATCAGTTGAGCAATACGTTGTTCCTCTTTTAAAGTATGCCCATGAACGTGGAGTACGTACACAAATAAATTCAAACTTAACTCTTGACTTAAAACGATATGAAAAAATCATTCCTTACTTAGATGTGTTGCACATTTCCCATAATTGGGGAACAATTAATGAGTTTGTAGAAGTTGGATTTGCGGTGATGGACCGAAAGCCAACTTATCAACAAAGAGCCGCTTTATTTGAGAGAATGATCGAAAATAGTCGAGCTCTCGTTCAAGCAGGTGTCATTGTATCAGCTGAAACGATGTTAAATAAGCGAACGCTCCCTTATATTGAAAAAATACATAAACAGATCGTCGAAGAAATGCTTTGTCAGCGGCACGAAATCCATCCTATGTATCCAAGCGATTTTGCAAGTGCTTTAGAAACACTTTCTTTATCAGAGATGCGAAATGCGATTCACCATTTATTGGATATTCGTGATGAAAATGTATGGATGCTTTTTGGAACATTACCGTTTTATGCGTGCAGTGAAAAAAGTGAAGACTTGAAACTTATTGAACGCCTTCGTCAAAGTAAACACGTAACCGTTCGAAATGATCCTGACGGCCGCTCACGTCTTAATGTTAATATTTTTGATGGAAATATTATCGTTACTGACTTTGGTGATGCACCTGCATTAGGTAATATTCAGCACAATACGCTCCAATCAGCCTACGATAAGTGGATGGAATCATCATTGGCTAAATCGCTTAATTGTCACTGTTCAGCAGTAAAATGTCTAGGACCAAATATACTTGTAAAGAATAGCTACTATAAAGATGTTGATTTTTCCGAACGTAAATCAAATATATAAGGTGACCAACATAAATGGAACAATTAAAAGAAATCATGCATTTGAAAATATTTGATATCGTCCTCGTTGCCATTATTTTATGGATCAGTGTGTTTCTCATTAATAAGCTCATAAAGAAGTTTTTCCAACGAACGAACTTAATTGAAGAAAGAAAGGAAAAAACGATTGAGAGCATGATCCGATCTCTCACAAAATATGCAGCATCTATTGGTTTAATCTTGTATGTTGTTTCTCAATTTATTGATAACTTTGGTTCAATTATGGCTGGTGCTGGGGTAGCTGGTATTATCATAGGTTTTGGTGCACAAAGCCTTATAAAGGATATTCTCGCCGGAATGTTTTTGATCTATGAAAAGCAGATACATCAAGGTGACTTTATCACGATTAATAATACGTTTAATGGTACTGTTGAAGAAATTGGCCTTCGCTCTCTAAAGGTTCGGGAATGGAGTGGAAAGCTTTTAACCATTAGTAACGGAGAAGTTAAACAAATCCAAAATTACAATATCGATCGAATGAGGGTTATTGAACGAGTGGTAGTAAGGTTTCGAGAAAATCCAGAAAAGGTTTGGTCCGTCCTACAGAAGGCATGTGAAAAAATCAATCAAGAATATGACCACTGTTTGAAGCGAGATCAAGAAAACTGTATCATCGAGCCCTTTCAACTATTCGGAATGACCTCACTAAATGTTGGATATCATGGTTATGAATATACTATTACTGGACTTGTTGATGATCAGCAATATTGGAGTACAGCAAAAGAGGCAAGAAAGATAATTGCCCAAACACTATTTGATGAAAAAATTGGTCTTGCCGAGGGGCAAGTATTGGTGAATCAACATGAAGATCCTAGTTCAAAATTTTAAATATATTAAATACCTTAAAGAACTGAATCCAAGAATAATTCAGTTCTTATTTTTATTTAGCTTACATTCTCTACTCTCCGTACAGTACAATCACACGAACATTTCCCAACCACTTTTTAGCATTTGCCTCAGCTGGTTCTGAAATCCAAATATCTCTATTCTCGTCGGTAATAGATTTTCCTCTAAACAAATTTTAAATGATTGCAAAGAAAAGGCCCCTATACATATACCTGACACCTCCTCTATCTAATAGCTAATATTTATCTTTTACGTTAGAAAATCACAATAAAAAAGACCAACACGCATCGCGCATTGATCTTCTTACTCTTATCTTGTTTATCTAGGACGATCAGATGTAAAAAAACCAAATGATGCATGGTCCTGCAACGGAATCCAAGCACCTATTCCTTGAGATGTAACATTTTTCACAACAATGCTTTTTTTGTTACCTTTTAACACTAAGTACACTTCGCCATATGTTACTTTTCCTTTTTCATTAACAGCAGGTGCGTAAGCATATAAATAGCCTAGCCTTTTTGGTGGGATATTATATACTTGGTCCTTTTTCGTACCGGCACCAATAATCGTATCGAATGAAAGTGGCAGGTCTGTTTTCTGCATCGCCTTTAAGAGCATCATTTTTTTCACATGCTCTGACTCGGGAACTTTTGCAGTTAACCCACCTTTAACCGATTTCTGTACTTCCTGCTTATAATGAACCTGGACAGGTAATTTACCACCACGGTTATCTTGGTAGTTCGTATTAATTTTTTGATATTCCCAATTTGTCGCAGTTTCAGTCGATTCGTAATTAAGCGCCCATTGTCCTAAAAAGATTGTTGCGCGATATCCAAATGCAAGGGGAGCATCAGAAATCGTAGACTCATTTAAGATCCTGATTAAATCTGGGTTCTCAATTGGAACATCTGACGTAGCAATTAATGCTTGAGTTAGCTCACTTGGTCGAAGATATGGCAGATCCTGTGTTGGATTCGGGTAAGTGTTTTCCTTTGATATCTCCATAACTGAGCTAGGAATTTTGGGCTTTTGTTGTTTTCCTTCTGCTAGAACAGCACTTGAAAAACTAAATGATAAAAGCAATACCAGAGAAACGAGCAACCATTTTTTCATTATTTCTACTCCTTTCAAAATGCTTATCATTAGTGTTTTCAAGTGTGAATTTGTTTATCCAAATTTTTTTTTTATCGTTTACTTAACATTTCATATCTTTTTGTTATTGGAATGTTGATATATTGAATAATTGGTCCGATCAGAAACGTAATAATAATCGTCCCTACTCCGATTGGGCCTTGCAGGAAAAATGCTAGTATTAACGCACTTACCTCTCCTATTGTCTTGGCAACCATAAGGTTTAAATGAAATCTTTCATTTAAAGAAATCATTAACTGATCAATAGGATTTGCAGGAAATTTTGTTTGTAGGTACATCGCGACACCGATCGCAATGAATACTATCCCACCTATAAGTGAAAGCACTTTATGAATGAGCAATTCATATTTAAAATTTTCCATTACAACCATCAGCCAAAAATCAACTGAAAATCCAATGAGTAGGATTGTTACTAACGCAAGTAATTTAGGCTTCCCGCTCACAATAAATGCATTTAAAAACATTAATATGATTCCGATAATAATTACCCAGCTACCAAATGTTAATCCAAAGGCATTAGAAAGTCCTACGTTCAACGCATCCCATGCTCCTACTCCTAAATCGGCTTTGATGGTTAATGTAACACCAAATCCCATTAAAAATAAACCAATCAAATAAAATAATATTCTAATTTTCATTATTAAGTTCCTTTCCATACAAATGCTATAAAATATGCGGACATCCTTACTTTAAGACATATTCCAAAATAAATAAACTGAATATTTACAAACCTAAAAAAATGATGTAAAATTAATACATACGATAGAGTGTCCCAAGAAATTCGATGACGTTTTTGCAAGCGTTACCATTTTCTCTAGATATCTGTTTCGTCCTACACAAATAGTAGACTCTGTGCAATTATGCACAGAGTCTCTTTTTTCTATTAATGATTTTTTTGTATCTTATAATAAGTAAAATCCAATCCCCATGATCACATATGCTGCTAATAATGTTGCCCCTTCAAACCAGTTCGTATCTCCATCATTTGTGATAGCAATTGTTAATAGCACAGCGGTAACCATTGAAATTAACTCTGGCAGTGTAAAGACAAGCGGCATTTTCTCTGTGAAAACCAGTGATACTAAAACTAATAGAGGTGCAACAAACATGGCTATCTGCAATGTTGAGCCCACTGCAATTTCTACAGCAATATTCATTTTATTCTTATAGGCCATAATGATTGCTGAAGCATGTTCAGCTGCATTACCTACGATCGCGACAATAATGACACCAATGAATAACTCTGACCAACCAAACTGTTCTCCAACCGTTTCAAAGGTATGAACAAGGCTTTCTGAAACATAAGCTACAGCAACTGTTGCAAGTAATAAAATAATTAGAGCCTTCCTCTTCGACCATTCCGGCTCCTCATGCTCTTCTACGACATCTGTTTTATGCTGATATACACCACGATGTGTAACAAGCTTAAAGAACAATGCAGCCAAATAGAGAATGATTAATATAACTGAAATTCCAATACTAAGTGATAGTGTTTTCGTTTCTGTCATATCTATTGAGAATACTTCTGGAATAACAAATGCAACAATAACAGAAAACATTAACAGTCCCGCGTTATGACGAGCATCGTAAATGTTAAACTCCTGACGCTTAAATTTTAATCCTCCAACAAAAAAGCTCAGTCCAGCTACAAGAAGAAGGTTACCTAATACTGAACCAGTTAAAGAAGCTAACACAACACCCACTAACCCTGCCTTTAAAGCAAAAATCGAAATAATTAGCTCTACGGCATTTCCAAACGTTGCATTTAATAATCCCCCAATTCGAGGACCGGCTACAATAGCCAAGCTTTCAGTTGCTCTACCCATGAAGCCTGCTAGTGCAATAATTGTAAGACAATATACTCCAAACATAATCACTGATGGCCAGTGAAGGATACCCCCTAAGACAGAAAGCGGAATACCAATTAATACAATAATAGTAAAAATTCGATTTACCAAAGCACTCACCTATCCTCACGATTAAAATGACTTTCTCTCCACAATAGAAACAATACCTTTTTCCACACAAATTAAAACTACACATATATGTCTAGCATTTACACTCTAAGTCGTATTATAATCATTTCTTTTCTAATAGGAAAGATTATCCTTTTTTGTATCAGACCGAAAATGTATGTAAACTAGTTTTAATCTCTCATAATAAGGGGCAATAAAAAAATCATACGCTGGCGTTACGCTATTTTATGAAGTAAGAAAGCAATTTATCCATGAGTAAATACTTTAAATGGGGTCAGACCAGTAACTCAAATGTTTCTTCAATTTCAATACTCCCCTTGACTGATTGAGCCATCGGGCAGTTTTTGCTTGCTAATTTAATGGATTGCTGAATCTTGTCAGGATTTAAATCATTTCCTTTTATCCGGTAGTGGATATGTATTTTCTCAATGCGGTTTGCTTCTGCTTCATTTCTTTCAACTTTTGTAGAGACCTTCATATCCTCTATTTCTATTCTCTTCTTTGTTAAAATTTTTCTTAACACACCACCACTACATACAGCTATTGAAGCTACCATAAGTTGATAAGGACGGTAACCATAATCCTCATCCCCTGCTACATGTAATTCGCCATATTCCGTTGTAGTATGAAAACCAACTTCCTTCATATTAAATTCCATCATATTCACCCTTTCCTTTTTATCATATAGTATCTGAAAAATAACTTATATTAAAGTTTGATGGTTCGATTGCTTCTTGTATTCTTTCCTATTCCGTAATAATATTCAAGGTGGTAATCGACATTTAAGAAACAGAGGTACGTAAAATGAATAAGCAGCGTATACGATTTTGGATCCTGATATCAATCGTTGGAATATCGGGTTTTAGCCAAGGTATGCTTCTTCCGTTAATAGCGATTATTTATTAAAACAGTGGAGTTTCCTCTACTTTAAACGGATTGAATGCAACTGCCTTATATATTGGTATATTATTTGTATCACCATTCATGGAATATCCACTTCGAAAATTTGGATATAAACCGATCATTATCCTCGGTAGTCTTCTTGTTGCAGTGTCATTGGGGTTATTTCTTTTTTGGAAATCATTCTGGTTTTGGTTCGCACTACGTCTTATGATTGGAATTGGTGATCATGCATTACATTTTGGTACACAAACATGGATTACCTCCTTTTCACCAGAAAACAAACGAGGTAGAAACATTTCTCTTTACGGACTATTCTTTGGAGTTGGTTTTGCAGCAGGACCATTAATGACTCCTTTAATTAACATCCATGAAGCACTGCCATTTATTATTTCTTCCGTTCTTTGTTTTATTGGGTGGTTATTACTATTCATTTTAAAAAATGACTTCCCGGAACAAACCATTGAAGTAAACTCAATGAACGAGACGATCAAACGATTTCGAAATGCTTTAAAATATGGATGGGTGGCATTTTTACCTCTATTTGGATACGGCTTTTTAGAATCATCATTAAATGGTAGCTTCCCTTTCTATGGATAAGAATTGGACTGGATGTTACAAATATATCTGTCTTATTATTTTCATTTGCTATTGGAGCTATTGTTTTCCAATTACCACTTGGCATGCTTAGCGACAAATTTGGGAGGAGAACGATTTTATTGACGATTCTTTTTTTAGGCTTCGTCAGCTTTACCTCTGCCAGCATTGTTGAAGAGTCTGTTTTTGCATTGACAGCTTGCCTCTTCATCGCAGGAATGGTCGTAGGCTCTACTTTCTCCTTAGGAATTAGTTATATGACTGACCTAATGCCAAAAAACTTATTGCCTACTGGTAATCTGTTATGTGGTGTAGCATTTAGTGTAGGTAGCTTAGCAGGCCCCTATTTAGGTGGGATGTTTATCGAATACACTGAAAACATTAGTTATTTTCTTATTATTAGCACTATGTTACTGATGATTTTTGTCGCCCATACTAGTTATAGGCCTAACCAAGTTTCACAAATAACTGAATACAAGGGTGAAAAAAGCGTCGTTTAATTGACGATGCCCTCGATTAAAACTAGCTGACAACTTGTCAGCTTTTTTATCCTTCAAAATACTTTTTAATATTTTCAAAAAAATGTTTGAACATTCCAATCTTTCTGTTATATAATAGTATTAATTAAAATAGACTGTATCATAACAACAAAGGGAGATGATTACTATGATGAACAGACAAGAGCGTAAGAACATGATTGAATTTATTGAAAGAATGAAGGAAATTGACAAGGATTCACTTCTTTATATGACAGATGCTGACATTGAACATATTTATAGTTCCGTGTATAACAGCTATATTGAGCTTGCTGAATAGTAAAGCGTAAGCGCTCCCGTCCTTAAGGGATCGTTGGTAGTCAAGAACGGTGACGTCCTGTGCTTCGATCTAGACACAGAAAAACGGCTGCAAAGGAAAATCCCTTTGTCAGCCGTTTTTTTAATGATAGCCGTTTTGTCCGTTTGCGCTACCACTCGTCTTTTGTTTTGGCTTACTATTTGAATTTTGTTTATTTTGGCTACCGCCTTTTTTCGTATGTTTTGCCATCTTAATCCCCCACTTTTCATTTGTATTAAAGACGCTATGTCTTCAATCATTACTATGCCACAGGAGTCATAAGTGTATGAGAATAAACATTTGGAAATCATTTAAATTGCATGCTTGCTTTTATATAACATTGCATTAAGCTCTCCGCCCAATATTATGATCATACCTGATAAATAAAGCCAGATCATTAACACAATAACCCCACCAATGCTACCATATGTTGCACTATAGTTTGCAAAGTTTCCTACATAATAAGAAAAAGCTAAGGATGCTATAATCCAACCTATTGTTGCAGCAAAAGCACCTGGTAATCCATCCTTAATATGTAATCGTTTGTTAGGTGCGACAAAGTAAAGTGCTGTAAACACAATAAACAAAATCGTTCCACTTACAAGCCAGCGCAATGTGTTCCAAATGGTTAAAAATTGCTCTGAAAATCCAAAGTTTGAAAAGATGAATAACCCAATCTCCCTGCCAAACACAGGTAATAATAACGCAACGACAATGACAAACACCATCGCAACTGTCAGTAAAATTGCCATACCACGTGCAACAATAAACGATCTAGTTTCTTTCACATCATAGGCTTTATTAAAAGCTCTTACAATTGCATTAATTCCATTAGAGGCAGACCAAAGTGTACCAATAATACCAAAGGATAGTAAACCACCATTTTTTTCATTTAAAATTTGATTTAGAGTAGAATCAATAACTTGCATGGACTCACCAGGCGCAAACTGCTTAATGGTGCTTAGTACCTCCTTTTCCGAAATTGGTAAATAACCTAACAATGTAATCAAAAAAATAAGAAATGGAAACAAGGACAAAAGAAAAAAGTAAGAAAGCTGTGCAGATAACCCTGGTACCTCATCGCTTGTAAAACGTTGAAGTAGTTCTTTCAGAAATGAGCCTTTCTTAAACATATATTCACCTCACGATTGTTGTCGTTTTGGAATGAATCTTTTCCTCGTTTCTTGTAGCATATTTACTACTTGTGGAGTTGTTTCTTTAAGCTCTTTCATTTTTTCATTTAAAAAGGAAATATCCTCTGATACTTCCTGTACAGTATCTTTTACATCATAAATTTTTTGCTTCACTTCATTTGTAAATGTCGTTGGCTGTTCAATATAGCCCTTTATTTTAGAAGAGACATTTTTTCCAGACTTAACAACATCCTGACGAGTACGTTTGTCCAGAAGTGACACTGCAGCTCCTACAAGAGCTCCTACTAGCATCCCAGTTAACAACTTATTTTCGTTTGCCATAAAGTTGCCCCCCCTTTTTAAAGATTATGAGTAGCTTTAATTTCCATTAGTAAGTTTTCACAGCTTTTACTGACCATTTCATATACCTCATCAAAATTACCTGTGTAATATGGGTCAGGTACATCTGCAATAGGATAATTTTCTAAATAATCGAGAAGACGTGCAATTTCCCCAGATTGATTATAGCTTGCTAGTCGTCTAATATTCCCTATGTTTTCATTATCCATGCCAATAATGTAGTCAAAGCTAGTTAAGTCCGCAGCTGTTAATTGTCTTGCCTTTTGCCCTTCATAAGATATTTGGTGCTTGTTTAAAATATGACAAGTTCCCTCATGCGGCGGCTTTCCAATATGCCAATTACCTGTTCCCGCAGAGTCGACAACTATTTCTCTCTCAAAACCTTCTTTTTCTATTAAATGTCTCATAACTGCTTCAGCCATTGGCGAACGGCATATGTTCCCTAAGCAAACAAATAAGATCTTTACCATTTTGTCCCCCTATCAATATGTACCCATATTTTAATATGTAAAAACGAGTGCTCTCACTACAATGATAATATTTTTCCAAGAAGTTTTCCTTAGATATCTGACAATTAAATAAATCTAAATTATATTATTGACATTTACTTTTCAATCCTCGAATACTCTTCAAATAAGTGACCTGCAGGACAGTCATGACAAGAGGTCACAATACAATCAATAAGGGGGATGTTATGGAAAAATTTGAAGCGTTTATCGGTGATGTTAGTAACTTTGTTTGGGGTCCACCACTTCTAATTTTATTGGTTGGTACAGGTTTATATTTAACGATTCGTTTAGGTTTATTGCAATTTAGAATGTTACCGTATTCATTAAAGTTGGCTTTTACAAAAAATCAAGACAAAAAATCAGAAGGAGATATTTCTCACTTCCAAGCACTAATGACAGCACTAGCCGCAACAGTTGGAACTGGAAACATCGTTGGTGTCGCAACAGCTGTTTTAATGGGAGGACCTGGTGCGGTTTTCTGGATGTGGATCACAGCACTTGTCGGAATGGCAACGAAATATGCTGAAGCAATTTTAGCTGTAAAATATCGTGTAAAGGACAAAAACGGAGAAATGTCCGGTGGTCCAATGTACTATTTAGAACATGGATTGAAGCAAAAATGGCTAGGTGTGCTTTTTGCCATCTTCGGTGCAATTGCTGCATTTGGTATCGGAAACATGGTTCAATCTAACTCTGTGTCTGGAGTAATGCAATCAACATTTTCTGTACCTACAGTTGTTACAGGTATTATTATTACAATCTTTACTGCTCTTGTTATTTTAGGTGGCATTAAATCAATCGGACGAGTAACAGCCTACTTCGTTCCTATTATGGCCTTATTTTATTTAATTGCTGGATTAATTGTCTTAATTATGAATGCTAACCTAGTACCAGATGCATTAGCACTTATTTTTACTGATGCATTTACAGGGGAAGCCGTTGCAGGTGGTGCACTTGGTACGGTCATTCGCTGGGGTGTAGCTCGTGGTGTATTTTCGAATGAAGCTGGTTTAGGTTCTGCACCAATCGCGGCAGCTGCTGCAAAAACAGACTACCCTGGTCGACAAGCTCTTGTTTCAATGACACAAGTGCTTATCGATACGATTATCATTTGTTCGATTACAGGTATTACTCTGGTAATGGGAGATCTTTATACAAGTGGAGCAAATGGAACAGCCTTAACGTCGATTACCTTTGAACATTTCCTCGGCCCTGTAGGATCAATTATTGTTGCACTTGGTATGTTATTATTCGCCTATTCAACCATTCTAGGCTGGTCCTATTATGGAGAAAAATGCTTCACCTATCTCTTTAGCGAATCAGTTGTAAAATACTATCGCTATGCATTTGTTCTTGCCGTCTTCTTAGGTTCAATTACAACAATCGATATCGTATGGGGGATAGCAGATGTCATGAACGGACTAATGGCCTTCCCTAACTTAATTGGTCTCCTCGGCTTATCAGGTGTTGTTGTAGCAGAAACGAAGAGATTTTTAGCAGTTGTGAAAGAAGAAAAGAAACAAGAAAAAGAAGGATCTGCATCTTAGAGATTTATTTAGATAATTGACAAGTTGCTGAATGCTTGTCAGTAATTCATGTTACAATAACAGTAAATTAGAAATCCGGAAGCGCCTCGGTCAGCCTCGGGCAAATATGACGCTCATGAATAGAAGGTGTTCTTTACCTTCAATTCATGAGTTACATATGACCTAAGAAAAAAGGGTTTTGTTTTTTCCCTTTAGGCAGTCATATACGCGACGTCCTGTGCTTTGGGGCCAAGGCGCTGAAGCTAGACATGAACACTAGTTCTAAAACAATTTACATACTATTTATTAGTAGAAAGGAATGATGAAAGTGAACTTAACTGAAAAATCTGTTGAAAACGTAGAGTATATGATCGAGCAAATAAAAGAAAAACTAAGAGTTCTTAACTTCGGTGCGATCAAACCTTCTCACTTTAACGAAGACATGTATGAAGAACTTAAAGATATTTATGAACTTGTTATGAAAAAAAATTCATTCAGCCCGAATGAAATGCAAGCCATCGTTGAAGAACTAGGAAATCTGCGCAAAGTCTAATATATGTATTCTGACCTCCCCCATACCAACATATAAATGGAATAAGGGGGAGGTTTTTATGTTAAATTGGTGGTTAACAACAATCAGTTTAGTTGGATTCCTCGTGATAGCAATTGGCCTTGTACTATATGCTTTAAAAAGTTCAGTAAAGTCAGATGATGCATACCGTGTAGACCCTATACCAACTGGTGATGATACGGAAGATAAGGATTGAAGGAAGGAAAAACCGCCATCTTGAGCATTTATTGCAGGCTCAAGATGGCAGTTTTTCCTTTTTATCCTTTAAACTGGCTTCTTCAATATCCTTAATGAATTCAATAACCTTTTTCTCATAGCCTTTAGGATCTGTGTTATATGCCTCAGCGTGACCAGCTCGAGGGACTAAGTATAGTTTTTTATTATCTTTCTTACGTTTAAACATATCTAGAGTCATTTGCAGAGGGATAAACGAGTCTTCTTTTCCATGAATGAATAGAATAGGTATTTTTGTTTTTTCTAATCCTTTTATCGGAGAGATTTCTGGAAAACTCCAGCCATGGCGCAACTTTACTAGGAAGCTAATCACATCTATTAGAGGATAAATTCGTAGCTTGAATTGTTTAAGCTTTAGTCTAAGAAGAGAGTGAAAATCACTAAAAGCACAATCAGCAATACAAAATTTCACACGAGGATCGAGCTTACTAACCTCTAATGCAGATGCTGCTCCTAGTGATTCTCCTAACAATCCAATAAAAGCTTTCTCGCCAATTCGCTTGCCTACATAGTCAATCCACGCTTTTAAGTCATCCTTTTCAAAATATCCATATGATGTATATCTTCCACCACTTAATCCGTGATATCTGTGGTCACATAATAAAACATGATAACCTCTACTTTGAAACATCTTTACATATTTGAAGCTACCAAATAGGGACCATGTGATTCCGTGTGCGATGATAATAACTTTTTTGCTTTTTTCTACAGGAAAGAACATGCCATGGAGATTATATCCATGATAAGAACGTATAAATACCTCTTCTTTATTTATCGCTCTAAAAACCTGGTCATTAATTTCTCCTTTTTGAATACCCAGCTTGTAGGTTTTTTCATAAGACACCTTTTTTGGTGAAAGAAGAAGACGGCTAACTACATACACAACCATCGCACTGATAACTGTAACCGTCAGAACTGTTAAAATAAGCCAATGCCACATCAACTTCTCCTCCCTTATAGGCTTTTTTATATCTTATTAAAAAGGCCTATAAGGTGTGAAAATAATAAACATATTCATTCGTACCTCGTCAATTAAAAACCACCGCAATTCAATCCTTTGCGGTGGTTTTTAAAATGCTATATTGTCCACTGATCATGTACAATCGCTACAAGTTTCCATTCTCCTTGCTCATCCTGTTCAAACGCAAGGTTCAGAGCCTTCCAATCCATATTCCCATTTTCCTCTGTGCCCTTTACATAGTATTCTACAGAATGGGAGTCTGGAAATACATCTGTAATATTTCTTATCGTATTCCCTCTCGCTTCTACACGATCAAACACGGTTTCGTCTGCTTCCTCATATTTACCGTCATAAATAAATTTAGCATAATAGTCACTCGGTGTTAACTCAATAGGTTCACCACTACCATCTTGGGTTCCCCATGTATATGTCTCTGCATCCCCGAAGAATCCTTTTACCTTTTCTTTATCGAACGTAATTGCCTCTTCATCCACAAATATATATGGTGACAATAGCACACCTTTTTCAGGGTGTACATAATTCGCTAATTCTTCTGTACTTTTCTCCTTTAAAATCTGCAAAACTTCTTCAGCCTTTTTCATGACGAGTTCCCGAGCATCATCTTCTGTTTGGTCGTCATTATTGGATTCTTCATTTTCTTCTGTTTCTGAATCTGATGTTTCTTCATTACCTTTCTCTTCTTCAACTTGCTTAGGGTCCTCACCCTTTGTTTCACTTTCATTTACAGCTTCATTCCCACAGGCTGTTGTAATAAACACGATCAAAAGCAATAATGTAAAAATGGATCTTTTCATTGTGCTCCTCCTCATTGTTTATTTTAAACTTCTTCACTTCTTCTTTAGAGGCCCCCCAATTCCTGTTTGTTGAAACATTTCTTTATAATAATTGTCCATTCATTGAAAATGACCTTTGTACAAGATTTATGCTATTAAGCATTTCTTCATCACAACATTTTATTCTTAAAAACAAAATGTAAGTGTGATAAATAAAGCTACTGGCAAATATCTTCTTAATGATTTTCGTGCTTTTCACCTTCAACTTCACAATCAAAAAATTCCATTGTTACACTCTGGAAAAGCCTAAAATTACACCATTGTATTTCGAGAAGGTTTTTTCACCTTTACATTATACTGCTTTTTTAGGATGTATTTTTACTATTTTCTACCCTTGTTGACGTTTCATCCATAAGCTTTACAATAAATGAATTAAATAAGCTCCTAGCTAAATTTAAAGGGTCTTTTTTTAGGCTCTTTTCTAAAAGTTTGTTTTTCTAATACTTAGAAAAAATCGGCATTAGGATTTTTTCAGTGGGACTTCAATCATTATTTAGAGAAAATTTTAAAGTGATTTATGGAAAAGAGCACGACGCATAACTAAATAAGAACGTGTGGACCAGTCAGCCGATTGTCAATGCAAATAAAAAAGAGGACTTAGGCACTTTATGTGCATTAAGTCCTTTCTGAGTTTAATTCTCCTGTTCAATCTCTTCAACAAGTAGAGATAATTCTTCCCAACGTTCGATCGTTTCTTCTAGTTTCTCTTCAACTTGCTCTTGTTCCTTATAAAATTCTTGCACTTTGCCTAGATCACTTCCAGCAGCAGCAATTTCTTTCTCTAGCTGTTCCTTTCTGTCCTCTAAGCTAGCGATTTTATCTTCAATTTGTTCCCATTCCTGCTGCTCTTTGTAAGAAAGACGTTTTTTCTTGTCTTTTTTATAGGATGCTTTATCTGCAGAAGTATCTTTTTCCTGCTTCATTTCCTGTATCTTGCTTTCTTCCATATAGTCCGTGTAACTACCTTGGAAACGGCTAATTTGCCCGTTTCTTTCAAAAACAATTAAATGGTCAACAACACGATCAAGGAAATAACGATCATGTGAAACAGTCATAACGACTCCCGGAAATTGATCTAAGTAATCTTCTAAAACACTAAGTGTTTGTGTATCAAGGTCATTTGTTGGCTCGTCTAGAAATAGGACATTAGGTTCTTCCATTAATACCTTTAATAAATAGAGGCGTCGTCTTTCTCCACCAGATAACTTACGGATATACGTCCATTGAGCTGATCGTGGAAATAAAAAGCGCTCTAGCATTTGCTCTGCAGTTATTACCTCGCCATCTATCGTATGCACGATCTCTGCTGTCTCTTTGATGTATTCAACTACCCGGAGATTTCCATCCATTTCTTCATGCTCTTGCGTATAGAAACCTATTTTCACAGTAGTACCTACTTCAATTGATCCTTGATCAGCTTGAATTTGACCAGCCATTATATTAAGAAGTGTTGATTTCCCACTTCCATTCGGACCGATAATTCCGATTCTTTCTCTTGGTGTCACTAAATAGTTAAAATCATTGATCAGTTTGTTTCCGTCATAGGATTTAGAAATATGCTCTAGCTCAAGCACTTTTTTTCCGAGGCGAGTAGAACCAATTGCAAAATCAAGATCCTTATTTAATGAAGGTCCCGTTTGTTCCTGAAGATCTTCCACTCGTCCGATCCGAGCCTTTTGCTTTGTTGTTCTTGCTTTTGCACCACGGCGAAGCCATGCAAGCTCACGCCGTAACAGATTTTGTCTTTTCTCTTCCGCTTGTTCAGCATTGATTTCTCTCTCTGCTTTCTTCTCCAAGAACACTTCATAATTCCCTGAATATGTGTAAAGCTGCCCTTGATCTAGTTCATAAATTTGATTTGTGACACGATTTAAGAAGTAACGATCATGTGTAATTAACACAATTGAACCTTTATATTGTGCTAAAAAGCCCTCTAACCATTCTATCGTTTCATTATCAAGATGGTTTGTAGGCTCATCTAATATTAATATATCTGCAGGTTGAATGAGCGCTTTTGCAATCGCAACACGCTTCTTTTGTCCACCTGATAAATAAGTAACTTGCTTTGAAAAATCAGTTATACCTAGCTTTGTTAGAACTGTTTTAGCCACAGTATTTGCTTCCCACGCATCATGTTGGTCCATTTTTTGCTGCATGTTCATTAATAACTTTAGCTTTGACTCATTTTCAGGGTCCTTCTCTAGCTCACTTAAAGCTAGCTCATACTCTCTCATTACCTGCATAATCGGAGCGTCACCATAATAGATTTGCTCAAGTACTGATAAGCCTTTTGTAAGTTCTGGATCCTGAGGTAAATATTCAATCCGAATTGTATTTGAGTGAGTAATCTCACCTGAATCGGCTGTTTCTAAACCAGCTATAACCTTTAGTAAAGTAGATTTCCCAGTTCCATTAACACCAATTAAGCCAATTCTCTGTTTCTGGGAAATCGCAAAGGATATATGATCAAATAATACCTTCTCACCATATGTTTTATATAAATTTTCAACATGTAAAATGCTCATAGTTATCCTATCCTTCTAAACAGTATTGTTCTATTGTATAGCATAACAGGTACTCATTGCTATTAAAAGAGCTAGTGCATTTGTTCATTCCTAAAGCACATAGGATGACATAAAAGCAAGGATCAGACCCTTATAAGAATTTCAATCCTATCGTTTTGTTCTACCTCGATACTCTTTAGGCGTATTTCCTTCTATTTTTTTATACCAAGGCAATATTTCAAACTTACCCTTTCTTCAATAACTTTATTGAGGTTTCCTGCTTACTGTACTTCCTACTTGAAAATTCTTCTAATTCTATATTGATTTTTTCTTTTTAAACCTATATATTTAACTGTATTAACTATATTAATACAGTTAACACGAAGGGGGTAACTCATGTTTCAATTCGACGTTAGAAGCAGGAAGCCCATTTACGAGCAATTAGTCGATAAAATTAAAGAATTAATCATCAATCGTATTCTTAAACCAAATGAACGATTGCCATCAGTCAGAATGCTTTCTAGCCAATTAACCGTTAATCCAAATACAATTCAAAGAGCTTATCGGGAACTAGAAAATCAGGGATATCTTTATTCTATACAAGGCAAAGGTAATTTTGTTGCTGCATTTGAGCTAATGCCAAATGAACAGAAATTAGCTGAATTAAAGACAGATATTCAAAAGCTTATTGCTGAAGCCATTTATCTTGGTTTAACAAAAAGTGATTTATATGTACTGTTTCAGGAAGCACATCAACAAACAAAGGGGATAAACAGTGATGATACAAGTTCATTCCGTTAGCAAAAAATATAATAAACAATATGCTGTAAACGATCTTACACTGACAGTTAATAAAGGATCAATATATGGACTTTTAGGCTCAAATGGCGCAGGAAAAACGTCTCTTTTAAAAATAATCGCAGGCATAAACCGTCAGGATATCGGAACAATCAAAATAGATGGTATTCCAGCTTACGAAAATGTAGCGATTAAAGAACGAGTTGTATTTATCCCTGATGTTCTTTATTTTTATCCTCAAGCAACTGTTGCTCAAATGGCCGCCCAATATAAAGAATATTATCCAAATTGGAACCAACAACGATTTGAACAACTTAAACCAGCATTTAATATTGAATTAGGGAGAAAGGTTCATCGGTTATCTAAGGGGATGAAGCGTCAGGTTGCTTTTTGGCTCGCATTATCTGCGATGCCAGATGTGTTAATTTTAGATGAGCCAATCGACGGCCTTGACCCAGTAATGAGACAAAAAATCAAAAATCTATTATTTCAGGAAGTAGCCGATCGTGAAATGACTGTTCTCATTTCTTCACATAATCTCCGTGAAATTGAAGACTTATGTGATCATGTTGGCATTATGCACCAAGGGAAAATCATTATCGAAAAGGAGATCGATGATTTAAAGTCTGACACACATAAAGTCCAGCTTGCATTAGCAGATCCTTCTCAAGAAGAGCACCTTTTAAACAAACTAAACATTCTTCATTATGAAAAAAGAGGCAGTATTTCTCTTCTTATTGTCCGAGGCAGTGAAGAAGAAATTAATAAAGCAATTCATTCTACCGAGGTCATACTGTCTGACCTTTTACCACTAACACTTGAAGAAATATTTATTTACGAAATGGAGGATGTCGGATATGAAATCGAAAAAATCCTTCTTTAAAAACGGAATTGTAAAACAAGACTTAAGGCAGCACGGGTGGATTAGCATTGTTTACTTCATTTGTCTATTGTTCGCGGTACCTTTGGAACTCATGCAGCTAGCATCTAGGGACTATGTAGTATTTGAAGAATATAAAAATTATTTAATGATTAATACAGAGATTCAAGTACTTCTTCTATTTTCAATACCAATTGCTGCTGGATTACTTATTTTTAGATACCTTCAAAATGAAGCATCTGTAGATATGATTCACAGCTTACCAATTCGAAGAGGGACTTTATATGTAAGTCATATTATAAGTGGACTACTGTTATTACTAATCCCTATATTATTAACGTCATGTGTGACGTTCTTTGTAACTAATACAATAGAAGAATTTCATTCCATACTGACAATTTCAGATTTATTATCATGGACGGGTCTTTTTATTTTACTAACATGCATGTTGTTTTTCTTCACAACTGCAGTCGGAATGATTACAGGTATGACAAGCGCACAAGGTATCTTGACTTATATTTTTCTCTTTCTACCAATTGGAATGATATCGATGGTTAGCTACAATTTGACTTTTTTACTTTTTGGATTCTCCCCTCTTTTCATTGAAGATAAACTTTTGTATTTATCTCCATTCCTACGATTCGTAGGAGTCTTGGGAGAAACAGATCCATATACTTTCGTTGAAATCATTGTTTACACACTCCTTACAGTGGGTTTCTTTTTCATTGGCCTTGGACTTTATAAGGCAAGACAACTTGAAAGAGCAACAGATGTGATCACTTTTCCATTTTTAAAGCCAATATTTAAGTATGGTGTAACATTTTGCAGCATGATTTTAGGTGGTTCTTATTTCTCTGCCACCACTACACTGAATTGGAACTGGATCATTTTTGGTTATATTAGTGGAGCACTTATTGGATATGCTGTTGCTGAAATGATTCTTCAAAAAACATGGCGAATCTTCCATTTCCGAGTATTCATTGGATTTATCAGCTACAGTATTATTTTTAGCATTATTCTATTTAGCATTAAAACCGATTTAATTAGCTATGAATACAAACTTCCACGAATGGACCAAATTAATGAAGTTTATTTTGGAAATAAATACAATATGCAGGAAATATTAATGAATGATGCAGAGGTATACTCAGATTCGAAGCTTTATATTCAAGATGTTAGAAATCTCCATGAATATATTATGAATCAGCAGGATCTCATTGAATCTCCAACAGAAGAGGATATATATAAAGAAGATATGGTGATCGCCTATCGTCTAAACGACGGAAGCTTATTTACGCGTGAGTATAGGCTTCCAGTACAAATAATGAAGGAACAATTAAAGCCTGTCATGGAAGCTGAACCTTACAAAATAAATCTTCCAGACTACACAAAATTACGTGAAGAAATCCTTACTATAAAAATAGTCCCTAATGGCCCTACTGGAAAGCAAGTTATGATAACAGATCCCGAGGAAATTAAAGAGTTTAGAAGTGTGATTACAAAGGAACTACTCTCACAGACACTAGATGAATTAGTGACTACAACAAGTCCTTGGGGCTTTATTGAATTCACCTATAAAAATACGGATATAAAGCATCAATATGAAGGATATTCAGTAGACTGGAAGAAATCATATAATGAGATTTCGAAGTGGCTCGATGTACATGGTTATTTAGACGATGCTCGAGTAAATATTGAGGATATTGTTAAAGCAGAGGTAACCAAAGTGAACAGTAAAGGAAACAAGGAAGTCTTTACCCCTGATGAAACTTTTCATACAGGAGAACAGTTCTTTACAATAACCGATAAAGAAGTTTTATCAGAGGCCCTTCATACATTCACCGAATATCCTGAGGAACATACGGCGTATTATATAAAATTTATTTTAAAAGACGGCACTGAATGGTATGGTTCGATTGCAAATGAACATGTTTCGAATGAGATAAGCGACCTATTTAAATAATTACTTAATAGGCAGGATCCCCCCAGAAGGATTCTGCCTATTTGTTTTACCGTACTATTTCTTATTCACTTGTTTGCCACTCTTCTTTTGACTTTGATATTTGCTGTTTCCTACTTGCATATCGCTGCCAAATTCAATATCATTTTCACCTTGCTGCTTGGCAATTTGCTTAATTGATTGTTCTTTATTTTGTTTTCCTTGTTTTGACATGTCAAAACCCCTCCTTACATTAATATCTTTCTTAATATGTACTATTATTAAAGATTTCTTTCAATTTTTAAGCAGTAAAAAATGGGTTGACCGAGAAAACGGTCAACCCACTCTATGTTAAGATGCTTGATCTTGATCTTTCTTATATTCTGTTTCCCAAAAGTCCGCATTTTTTATTCCTAGGGATTTTGGATTAAAGACTGGATCAATTCCTTGTTTCTTTTGCTGTTCATAATCTTTTAAGGCTAATAACGCCGGCTTCGCAAGGAGTAGAATCGCGATAACATTTAGCCATACCATAATTCCAAGACCCACATCACCTAATGCCCACGCTAGTGAAGCCGTTTTTACAGCTCCATAGAAAGTCGCAGCTAAAATAACAAACTTTAAAATAAACATAGGCAGCTTACTATTTTTACCTCTAATTAAGTAAGCAATATTCGTTTCAGCAATATAGTAATAAGCCATAATTGTTGTAAATGCAAAGAAGAATAATGCAACCGCTACAAATCCTGCTCCAAATCCTGGAAGTAGACTGTCAATTGCTGCTTGCGTATACCCTGGACCAGCCTCTACACCTTCTAAATTATTTACAATGAATGATCCATCTGGTGCTTCAGTATTGTACATTCCAGTAAACAAGATCATAAATGCTGTTGCAGAACATACGAATAAAGTATCAATATAGACTGAGAATGCCTGTACTAATCCTTGTTTTGCTGGATGTGAAACTTCGGCAGCTGCAGCTGGATGTGCACCAGTACCTTGCCCTGCTTCATTTGAGTAAACTCCACGCTTTACTCCCCAAGAAATTGCCATCCCGATTAGTCCGCCAAACGCAGAATCTAAAGCAAAAGCACTACGAAAAATAAGTGAAATCACTCTTGGTAATTCCTGAATATTCATTAAAACAATCACAACAGATAATATGATATAGCCTAAAGCCATGAAAGGCACAATAATTTGAGCAGCATTTGCAATTCGTTTAACGCCTCCGAAAATAATAAAGGCTAATAAAAGAACAATTGCCATCCCTGTAATGTATTTCGGAACTCCAAATGCATTTTCTACTCCAAGTGCAATAGAATTAGATTGTACACCTGGCATTAAAATAGCCATTGCAATAAGCGCTGCAAATGCAAAAAGGACTGCAAACCATTTCCATCCAATCCCTTTTTCAATGTAATATGCAGGTCCACCACGATACTGTCCATCCTGTTTCACCTTATAAATTTGAGCTAGTGTTGATTCAATAAATGCACTTGATGCACCTATAAATGCAATCGTCCACATCCAAAAAACGGCACCAGGGCCACCAAATGCAATTGCAGTTGCAACACCAGCAATATTACCTGTTCCGACACGGCCTGAAAGGGCAATCGAAAGTGCCTGAAATGAGGATACGCCAGCCTCTGAGCTCTTACCTTGAAACATGAGTGTCACCATTTCCTTAACATGCCTTACTTGCAGGAAGCGAGTTAAAATTGAAAACAATAAACCCACACCAAGTAAGATATAGATCACTGGTGTACTCCATAAGATTCCGTTTAAACTAGTAACAAATTGCTCCAAAAACTTTACCCCCTTTTATAAGATGCAGAATTTTCTATCTTTAAAAATTATAATCAATATGTCCATATAACACAATAGCAATGTTAGGAAATCTCACATTTTATTTTATTATAATAAAAAAAAGTAAGCTAAATGTTTAAGTCCTGCTCTTGGGTTAGTCTTGTAAGAAAAGGTTCGAATAGTCGCATTGAAGAGCTTTTGCAAGTAAAGATAATACACCAGTTAGTGCATCTGTCGGGACTCCTCCAAACAAATAGTCTGTCACGATAGATAGAGAAATTGCAATTCCATGTACTCCTATTAAGTTTTCTAAGATTATTTAATACCATACAAATCGCAATTACAAACTATATTGATATAGTAAATACGATACCTTTTCTTCTATATTAAGATAATCAATTCTATCATATTTTCAACTTAATATTTATGGCTATTTTATATACGAAACATTAATCATTGTCCGAAAATCACATTTTATTGTTGGGTCGGGTTAATTAACCCAATTTATTTTCTATTTTTCTTACCCAAAAAAGTACTTACCTTCAATGGCAAGTACCTTGTTCTAAAGTCTATGTTGAAGCTCATAATAAAAGCCCTTCTCCTTCAATAGCACATCATGTGTCCCACTTTCAATGATCCTGCCATCGTTTAAAACTAATATTTGATCTGCGTTACGTATTGTATTAAGACGATGGGCTATCACAAAGGTAGTTCGCCCTTTCATTAACCGCATCAACGCCTCTTGTATTCGTAATTCAGTAATGGTGTCAATACTACTTGTTGCTTCATCTAAAATAAGTATTTTGGGATTCGCAAGCATTGCTCTAGCAATTGCAAGAAGCTGTTTCTGTCCGTAACTAATTCCATTTCCCTCATGGTTTATCAAAGATTGATATTGATTTGGTTGCTTACGAATAAATGAATCTGCATTTGCTAATCTAGCGGTTTCTTCAACTTCCTCGTCTGTTGCATCTAATCTCCCATACCTGATATTCTCTAAAATTGACCCTTGAAAGAGGAACGTATCCTGTAATACAAAGGCCATCTGATTCCGTAGACTATCACGACTAATCTTATTTATATCCATTCCATCAACTGTAATGACTCCTTCATCAGCATCATAAAAACGCGAAATAAGATTGATTAACGTTGTTTTCCCTGCACCTGTCGGCCCAACTAAAGCAATCATTTCACCAGGGGATGCGCGGAAGCTTACATGCTCTACTGTTTGTCTACCTGCTTCCTCTTCATATGAAAAGGACACATCTGAAAAAACAACCTCTCCTCTTATCGAAGGAAGTTTATCCGTTGTTTTCGCATCCCTTTCTTCCTTCTCATCAAGAATATCAAATACCCTTTCTGCTCCGGCAATCGCTGAAAGAAGAGTATTAAATTGATTGGCAAGATCATTTAGAGGACGTGTAAATTGTCTAGCATATTCGGCAAAGATCACAATGACCCCAATAGTCACCATGTCATTTAACGCCAACACACCACCAATCCCTGCAATGACCGCAAAACTAAGATTGTTTAACATATTCATAACCTTTGGAATAAAGCCTGAAATTGTTTGGGCCCAGAAACCGGATCCCTTTAAATTATTACTCTTTACAACAAAGCTAGCGATCACTTTTTCTTCTTGAGAGTATGCCTTAATCATCTTTTGACCAGAAATGATCTCTTCAATATATCCGTTAAGTTCTCCTAAATTTTGCTGCTGCTTTTTAAATAGTTTACCTGTTCGTTTCGTAATCCATTTCATCCCAACTACCATTAATGGAATAATAAGCATAGTGATCACGGTTAAAATTGGACTAAGCCAAATCATGACCGAAACTGTCCCAACTAACGTTAATATACTTGAAAAAATTTGGATAACAGAACTATTTAACGTAGAGCTAACATTTTCAATATCATTTGTCACTCGACTCATTAATTCACCATGCTGTCTTTTATCGAAAAATGAAATCGGAAGCATATGTAGATGGCGAAATAAATCCGTTCTCATTTGATTTACTGTGTATTGCGCGATGCCAATCATCCAGTAATTTTGCAAAAACAACGATATCGAGTGAAAAACATAGACAACTACTAATCCACCCAATAATAGGAGTAAGCCCTTATCTTCCCGAGTGACAATATACTCATCAATTGTTGTTCCAATTAAGTATGGACCTAACAAACCTAAACCCGAACTTACCACTACCATTAACAGAACAAATGAAAATTGAACTCGTTTTCCAGACAAATACACCCAAAGTCTACTTAATGTTTTGTATCCATTTTTTATATTTACTTTTTGCCGTTTATCGATCTTCACACTAGCTTCCGGCACTTCGATTCTTTCATATTTAAAAGGACTAGTTAGTTGCTTTAACATCGGTTAACTCCTCCATCATCTGAGAGCGATAGATCTTTTGATAAAGAGGAGATGTTTTTCGTAATTCATCATTGCTACCTTCTGCGATAAGAACACCATCGTCTAGTAGCAAGATTCTATCTGCCTCTTGTGCAGAACTGACTTTCTGAGTAATTAAAAATGTCGTACATGAATAGTTACGTAACGCCTTTAACAACTTCGCCTCTGTTTTAACATCTAATGCACTTGTACTGTCATCTAATAAAAGTAGCTTTGGCTTTCGAACTAAAGCTCTCGCAACTGATAATCGTTGCTTTTGGCCTCCTGAAAGGTTTACGCCTTTTTGACCTATCCTTGTCTCATATTTATTCGGGAGTTTTTCGATCGTTACATGAATTTGTGCCGCTTGTGTGGCCTCGATTATTTCATTAAAAGATGCATGCTCCTTCCCCCAAGTAATATTTTCCTTTACAGTACCGGTAAAAAGGACAGCTTCTTGCGGAACAAGACCTATTTGATCTCTTAAACTTTTCATACTAATCGAATCTATTGCTCTATCATCAATAAAAATTCTCCCTGAATCCACTTCGTAAAGCCGTGGAAGTAGCTGGAGGAGCGAAGATTTACCTGAACCTGTTCCACCCATTAATGCAATCGTTTCACCTGTATTTACGGTAAATGAAATATCTTTTAAAACAACCTGATCTGTACCAGGGTATGTAAATGAAACCTGTTCAAAGGTCACTTTACCGTATTTGAACACATGGGTATTTTCATGTTGTTGTTCCATATCAATCTCTGTATCTAATACCTCTGAGATACGAGATGCAGATGCATAGGAACGAGAAAGAAACATCACAATAAATGAAAACATCCCTAACGCTGATGTTATTCTCAGCCCATAATTAACGATCGCAACTACTTCCCCTACCTGAACATTACCGTTTGTTACTTGTGAATGACCATTCCACAATATCACTAGGATTGCCATATTCATGAGGAACAATAAAATAGGCATTGACGTTTCAATCATTCGTAAAGCCGTAATTGTTGAATCTCTTAAAGTATTCGTTGCATGAGAGAATCTTTTTATTTCATGATTTCTTCTTACATAGGCTTTAATTAATCTCATCCCTATTAGACTTTCTCTCAAAACATCATTCACATTGTCTAGCTTTGACTGTACTTTCTTGAATAAATAACTTCCACTTTTCATTATCCAAATAAGCATGATAACAACTACAGGGATAACAAATGCAAAAATACTTGCTAATACTGCGTTTACGATAAATGACATAATAGCGGCTCCTATGATAAGGAGAGGTGCTCTTAACATAATTCTAAGTCCCATAAATAACGTGTTTTGAAGTTGGGTAATATCATTTGTCATCCTTGTTATAAGAGAAGCTGCTGGAAAACGACTTAAATCTTCAAATGAGAATTTTTGCACTTTAACAAATATCTGCTTTCTAATGTCAAAACCAAAGCTTTGACTAACATGTGCAGCGTAAAAAGAATTAATCATTCCTGAAGCAAATGCAATAAGTGAAATCCCAACCATCACTCCGCCCCACAGCAAGACAACAGAAAGATCCTCTTTGAGTATTCCTTCATCAATAATTTTAGCCATTAACAGTGGATGAAGGAGTTCCACAGCTAATTCAGTAAGCATTAATAATAATGCAACTGACATGGATAATCGATATGGTTTAAGAAATGTGCTAAACTTCAACATGTGTATCCTCCAAGCTAATAGTTGCAGAAAAACAAATCATTCCATCAAGTTTATGATTTGCCTGAGCAAAATAAAAGTAAGGGTTTTCACTTCTATTGTTTTTAACTTGTTTATTTAGAAAGTCCCTTAAAATAAATGGTTTTCTTTTTTACTAGTTTACTAGTAAATGATTTGAATGCCGAGTAGAAAATCTGGAATTTTAAAAATAGGGAGCATCCCCCACCTATATAATCCTTATGATGTATTGCTTTAAATTATTAAAACCTGTTTAAAAAACAAGCTGTAACCGCCACTTTTCAAGAAACGATTACAGCAAGAATTTTATATAGATATACTTACTTTTGTACGAAGTGCTTTTCCAGGATGAATCATTGTTAATTCATCTTTTCTGTTTAATTCACCTGTTTTCGCCATCCACGGCTCCACACAGACAAAACCTTGACCTTCTTCAGACCATAGGACAATATAAGGAAATTCCTCACCATAATTCATCGTTATTTGTTTCCCTATTTCTCTGAGTGAAAAACGAACAGATTTTATACCACTTTTTAAAACATATGCTTCCTTCTGATCAATGGTAATAACATCTTCTACTTTCTTGTTCTTCATGTCATTATAATCAAGGTATTCTATTGCATCAGTATCAATCTTGAGCTGTTTAGACGCTGTTTTGAAATAAGGATGGAAGCCAGCATAAATCGGCATGTCTTTTGTCGATTTATTATGATATGTCTGATCAATGACTAATTCATTTTCTCGTAAAATATATGTAAATACCAATTCGAATTCAAATGGATAGGATGTTAATGTCGCATCATTGCTTTCAAGCTTTATTTTTATTGAAGCCTCTTCTTTCTTTGTATTTATTTCAACTACTTCCCAAGGCAGATTACGAGCAACACCGTGGTTTTTCATTTTATACGTGGTACCATTCCATTCATATTGCCCCTTTGTGAGTTGACCAGAAATAGGGAAGAGAATCGGGATCCCACCTCTGATATTTTTCTCTTCATTATGTAATGTTTCTTCATTCATAAATAGTAACTCTTCACCCTGAATCCCCAAACTAGTAATGATTCCCCCTCGCTCTGGAACCACTTTTAACCATGAAGTTTTGTTTTCATTGCATAGTTCATTGAATGTCAGATTTCCTTCTTTGTATTCCTTCATTATATACATTCGTTTTTACTCCTTTATCTCTTTATCCTTTATTGATTTATTATAAATGTTTTACTATAAAGATGTTTATTGAAATTAATCGGGATTATTGCTCCCTATGGTGGAATACCAACACCATCGTATGAAATCGTTACACCCATAAGATGCTTTTTTACATTTTTGTAAATTTTCATCTCCTTACTTCGCGATTAATGTTCAAATGATATACTTTACTTTTACTAGAATTTATCAATTTGCTAGGAAAAAAGCCTATGAACTATTTGAGGAAATTAAAAACTAAAACAAAGGAGCTTATAAATGAACCAAAAAAACACAACTCTAAAGTCACTATTAGAAATACTCATCGTTTCTACCAGGCTTGGTTTCACATCTTTTGGAGGACCAATTGCTCACTTAGGCTACTTTCATGAAGAATATATTCGCAGAAGAAAATGGATGGATGAAAAAAGCTATGCAGACTTAGTTGCTTTATGTCAATTCTTACCTGGTCCTGCTAGTAGCCAGGTTGGAATCGGGATTGGTGTAATGCGCGCTGGTGTATTAGGTGGGATAGTATCCTTTGTAGGTTTCACACTCCCTTCTGTTATTGCGCTTATTGTATTTGCATTAGTACTTCAAGGGTTACAAATAGGTGATGCTGGTTGGCTACACGGACTGAAAGTAGTTGCTGTTACAGTCGTTGCCCACGCAATCTTAGGAATGGCACAAAAATTAACTCCAGACTTGAAAAGAAAAGCCATTGCTTTATTTGCACTAGTAGGCACGCTAATGTGGCAAACAGCTTTTACTCAAATAGGTATAATTTTAATAGCTGCATTTTTAGGCTTCCTCCTCTATAAACAACAGAAAGATGATGATGAATCCACAATGAGCTTTCCGGTTTCTCGTCGTGTTGCTGTTATCTGTTTAACGTTATTTTTTGGATTGCTTATTCTTTTGCCTATCTTAAGCGAAATGACTTCTATAAGTTGGATCGCAATGTTTGATAGCTTTTATCGTTCAGGGTCATTGGTTTTTGGTGGAGGGCATGTAGTTTTACCTCTGCTTGAGCGAGAATTTGTGCCAACTGGTTGGTTAAGTGAGGAAGCATTCCTTGCTGGGTACGGGGCAGCACAAGCAGTGCCTGGTCCATTATTTACTTTTGCTGCATATATCGGAGCTGTGATAAATGGATGGAAAGGAGGCTTATTGGCTACTTTCGCGATATTCTTACCTGCATTTCTTCTAATATTAGGTACTTTACCATTTTGGAATGTTTTACGAAGTAACCCTACTATTAAAGGAACATTAATAGGCGTCAATGCAGCTGTTGTTGGCATCTTAATTGCAGCTTTTTATCACCCTATTTGGACTAGTTCCATCTTAGCTCCAATTGATTTTGCCTTTGCTGCGATTTTGTTCAGCATGCTTGTCTTTTGGAAGCTACCACCTTGGGTGATTGTTGTTACTGGTGCTGTTGGTGGATGGTTACTATCTTATATTTAGGCTCTTTTCTAAAAGTTTGTTGCTTTTAGACTTATAAAAATCGGCTTTTGGATTTTTATCGTAGAAACTATAAGCAATTTCAAGAGAGTACAACTTAGTAAATAAGCGAAAAGAGCACGAAGATAGGTTATATCCGTAAAGTATAATTATTTACGTAAAGCAACAATCTTTGCGAAAACAGCCTATATTTAAGATTCATTCTTTATATAGACTGTCTTTTATTAGTTTTATTACTAATAAGAGACAGTCTTTATTTTTCCTACGATTGTGACACTCCACATTCTCCATTCTAAAAATTAACTCACCGTCATTCCCCTATTAAAAAATTATTCATTTATTTACATTTATTTTACAAAACAGGTACCTTGCGTTAAACCCGTCTTAATAATGAATCAATAGAATAATAACAACAGGAGGTGAGAAGCAAACGTGAAAGTCTTACATATTCATTCAATTTTTCACCATTCCAGTTCAAAACGAAAAATCTAGTAACCTCATCGTTTATTTAGAAAAGAAAACTTTAACATTCCTAGGAGGAAATCAATCATGATGACAATCAAAAAGACATTGAGTTTTATGATCATTCTTTTACTTTTAGCAGCTTGTAGTAGTAATAATTCAGAAACAACAGGTACAACAAATGATGAAGGAATTGAAAAGAACGAGCAAACAATCATTGAAGGAGATCTGTCCTTTTATACATCACAGCCTGACGAAGATGCCCAAGAGCTTGTAGATGCATTTAAAGGCAAATACCCAGATGTAAATGTGGAGATTTTCCGCTCTGGTACTGAAGAAGTTATAAGTAAGATTCAAGCTGAAAATCAAGCTGGTGAAGTACAAGCTGATGTTTTATTAGTAGCAGATGCTGTGACATTTGAAAATTTAAAAAGCGAAGACCTTTTACTATCCTATAAATCTGAAGAAGTAAATGAGATTCCGGAATCTTTTGTAGATAAAGATGGAATGTATACAGGTACAAAGGTCATGGCAACAATTTTAGCAGTTAATACAGAAAAGATAACAGACTTACCAGACTCATGGAATGTATTAACTTCTGAAGAAGCAAAGGGACAAAGTATTATGCCTAGCCCTTTATACTCCGGTGCTGCTGCATATAACCTAGGAGTTTTCACTAGAAATAACGAATTCAATTGGGATTTTTATGAGAAATTAAAAGAAAATGAAGTGATGATAACAGAAGGAAACGGCGCAGTCCAACAAGCAGTAGCAGCTGGAGAAAAGTCATATGGAATGGTTGTTGACTTTATTATTGCTCGTGCAAAAGCTGAAGGGTCACCTATCGATCTTATTTATCCAAAAGAAGGTGTACCGGTTATTACTGAACCTATTGCAATTATGAAAAATACTAATAATGAAGCTGCTTCAAAAGCATTTGTAGACTTCGTTCTTTCTGAAGAAGGGCAAAAACTTGCAGCAGAAATAGGATATACACCTATTCGTAAAGGGATAGATGCTCCTGAAGGACTTAAAACGATTGAAGAAATGGAAGTTTTAGAAGCAGAATTATCCGAATTATATCAAGCACGTGAAACAGACAAAGAAGAATTCAGCAGCTTGTTTGGTGATCAATAGAATGAAATGAGGCGTCAATAATGATTCGTTCAGCAACAATTGCTCGTGCAAAAGCTGAAGGGTCACCTATCGATCTTATTTATCCAAAAGAAGGTGTACCGGTTATTACTGAACCTATTGCAATTATGAAAAATACTAATAATGAAGCTGCTTCAAAAGCATTTGTAGACTTCGTTCTTTCTGAAGAAGGGCAAAAACTTGCAGCAGAAATAGGATATACACCTATTCGTAAAGGGATAGATGCTCCTGAAGGACTTAAAACGATTGAAGAAATGGAAGTTTTAGAAGCAGAATTATCCGAATTATATCAAGCACGTGAAACAGACAAAGAAGAATTCAGCAGCTTGTTTGGTGATCAATAGAATGAAATGAGGCGTCAATAATGATTCGTTCAGCAACAAATACGGGGAATAATGGTCTATTTACATATTCCCCTTCTTTTTTTAAAATAATTGGTTTTTCCTTCGTTATTCTTATCTTTTTCATTCCAATTGTTAGGCTGATTTTTTTAAGTTTCACCTCTGAAAGCGGCTTGAGCCTCGAACACTATTATGAGGTTTTACATAATCCAGTTACATGGAGAACACTCTATCATACCTTTATAATCGTTACCGGCTCTACGATTATTTCAGTTGTACTAGGTCTTCTAACAGCATGGTTGGTCGCCTATACAAATATACATAATAAAAAGCTATTGCAAGCTTTTATTTTTTTCCCCTTTGTGATTCCATCCTATATCACAACATTAGCTTGGACGCAATTTATGGGTATTAATGGACCAGTAGCTAAACTATTAAATAGCCTACCAGGCAACTTTGAACCTATGAATTTATATAGTCTATCAGGCATTATTCTAGTAATGGGTTTTTCACAATATCCTTTAGTATATTTGTTAACTGTTAGTGTACTTAGAAAAATCCCAAGAGAACTTGAAATGGCTGCTAAAGTATCTGGCGGTTCTAAATTCACTTCATTTCGAAAAGTTACATTGCCGCTAGCACTTCCAGGTATTGCTAGTGGAGGTTTACTAGCCTTTCTTGCAAGCCTTGATAACTTTGGAATCCCCGCTTTTTTAGGTATTCCTGCTAATATTCGTGTCTTAAGTACATATATTTATGAACAAATCATAGGATTTGGTCCTTCAGCTTTTGCAAAAGGGGCTACACTATCCGTTATTTTAGGGATTTTTGCTATGATTGGTACGCTCTTTCAATGGCTGCTACTAAGACTTTCAAAGCAAGTTGAAACACCCAGAGAAGATTGGGAACCACGTGTCATTCTAACAAAGAAAATCAGATTGATTGTTGAAGGGGTTTTATGGTTTTTCTTAAGTCTAACAAGCCTTGTCCCCCTTTTATCTATGGCTTCTACTTCTTTAATCAAGGCATACGGGTTAGATTTATCATTACAAAATATTAGTTTTAAACATTATGAATTTATTCTATTCTCTAGCTCAAAAACACAAGGAGCAATTCAAAATAGCCTAAAACTTGCGTTAATCGTCACATTAATTGGCTTATTTGTTGGTACATTCATAGCCTATCTACGTGTAAGAAAACCTTCTTTTTTTAATAAAACAATGGAAGTTATGATTGGTATTCCATACGCTCTTCCTGGGACAGTTTTGGCACTAGCTATGATTTTCACATGGTTAGAACCCCTACCTGGCTGGAACCCTGGTATATATGGGTCTCTGTGGATTCTTTATATCGCCTATTTCACTAGATTTCTAATTCTGCAAATTAGAGGGAGTGTAACATCTATCTTACAGATAGATGTTTCAATGGAAGATGCTGCAAGAACAAGTGGAGCTTCTTCCTATATCAAGTGGAGAAAAGTTCTGATTCCTCTTATATTGCCAGGTATATTAAGTGGTGCATTTCTAGTGTTTCTTACTGCCTTAACTGAACTGACTGTATCTTCACTACTATGGTCTAGTGGTTCAGAAACGATAGGTCTCGTTATTTTTAATTTTGAACAGGCGGGCTATACAACACATTCAACAGCTTTTTCGACCATCATTATTTTACTTATCCTCTTTGGATTTTTGGCTATTTTCCTCATTCAAAAGTTTTGGGAAAGAAAGGTGTTACATAATGGCAACAGAGATTAAAAATGTAAGCAAGGTTTTTGGTCAAACACAAGCGTTGAAATCAATAAGCTTATCAATTAAAGATGGTGAATTTATTGCAATTCTTGGGCCTTCAGGTTGTGGAAAAACGACTTTACTTAAACTATTAGCTGGATTTGATTCACCTTCAGATGGACAAATTTTTATTGATCTCCTATGTGTAGGTAAAAAAAACAAATCTGCACCTCCAGAGAAACGAAATATTGGTATGGTATTTCAGTCATTTGCATTATGGCCGCATATGAATGTTAAAGATCATGTTAAATTTCCACTTCTTCACCATCGATATTTAGCAGATGATCTTAAAAATAATATTGAAAAGAGAATTGAAGAGGTTTTAAACATTGTTGAACTTCAGTCCTATTCAAACAGAATGCCACATGAGCTATCTGGTGGTCAAAAGCAGAGAGTTGCTTTAGCAAGAGCCATTGCACCAAAGCCAGCTCTGCTCCTAATGGATGAGCCTTTAAGTAGTTTAGATGCAGAATTAAGAATGGAAATGAGAAGAGAAATACAAAGTCTCCATAGAATTACCGGTGCCACGATTGTTTATGTGACACATGATCAAGAAGAAGCCCTTGCGATGGCAGACAGGATTGTTGTCATGAATAATGGACAGATTCAGCAAGTAGGTACTCCTAGAGAAATTTATCGTAAACCAAATACCGAATTTGTTGCTAAATTTGTAGGTAAAGCAAACCTAATTCAAGGAGAATGGCTGAATGAGTTTACCTTTAAACCTGATTCAACTGCATATCATTCATATTGGACAAATATTGATGTTTCACCTGATTTAAGAGCTATGAATCTTTGTCCTATTAGACCAGAGCAATTATCTCTATCATATACAGGAGAAGGAATCGAAGGGACGATTATAAATGTCCAATTTCAAGGGAAGGAAATTCATTATACGGTCAATATCGGTTCTAATCTCATAACCATCTATGAGGATTCTCAAAATGAACCCTTTTATGTTGGTGATATTGTCTTTATTAATTTGAAGCAGACAAAAAATGCACCTTACTTAATTACTACATAATTTAAATATAAGCTTGTAGACAAAGTTTGTGAAAACCAGACAGGTCTACAAGCTTTTTTTGTCCTATTAATACAAAGAGTTAGTTGGATGAGATCAATATCTCACCGTCTTATTTACATTATTAAACTAATATTCTCAAAATTCTCTTGAATTTTTTCCTGCTAATGACAATAATATGACTATTAGAGTATTTCGCCTATCGAAACAACTACTTACATTAAAGGGAGAAGAATACTATGTCCACTGCTTCCATTCCAAAACAACCTGCATCCTATCAAAAAGATACAGGAACGGTCTACAATATTTTATTCATCATTGGCCTTTGCCATCTTTTAAACGATAGTATCCAATCAGTTATTCCTGCGATGTTCCCTATTTTGGAAAAATCAATGGGACTAACCTTTACCCAACTTGGTCTGATCGGATTTGCTCTGAATATGGTATCCTCTGTCATGCAACCAGTTGTCGGTCTCTATACCGATAAACACCCTATGCCATATGCTCTTCCAATTGGATTAACGAGTAGTATGCTCGGTGTCTTAGGATTGGCATTTGCTCCATCGTTTTTGACAATCCTCCTTTCCGTCGTTTTTATCGGGCTAGGTTCAGCGATTTTTCATCCGGAAGGATCCAGGGTAGCCTATATGGCTGCTGGTGGGCGCCGCGGCTTAGCACAATCCATTTACCAGGTTGGTGGTAACAGTGGTCAGGCACTTGCCCCGCTTATTACGGCATTAATCCTTGTACCACTTGGTCAATTTGGTGCCATTTGGTTTACATTTGTTGCAGCTCTTGCAGTTGTCTTTCTAATTTATATCGCAAATTGGTATTCAAGACGATTAACAATAAATAAACCTACTTCTAAGCCAAAGCCGATAGCAAAAGAAAAAAACAAAGCCATTTCAAAATCCATTAAAACTGCTTTGTTGATTATTATTTTCCTTATTTTTGCACGTTCTTGGTATGTGAGTGCCATTTCAAACTTCTATACATTTTATGCTATCGAAAAATATCATTTAACGATCGCTCAATCTCAAGTGTACATTTTTAGCTTTTTATTAATGGGTGCAGTCGGTACATTTATTGGAGGGCCATTAGCAGATAAATTCGGAAAACGCAACGTCATTATTGTGTCTTTACTTGCTACAGCACCACTCACTTTATTATTACCTTTTGTAGGGTCTACGCTTTCCCTTATTGTGTTAGCTATAATCGGATTAATTCTGATGTCTAGCTTTTCAGTAACCGTTGTTTACGCTCAGGAACTTGTTCCTGGAAAAATTGGTACAATGTCAGGTTTAACTGTAGGGCTTGCTTTTGGAATGGGTGCGATTGGCTCAATTGCCTTAGGTGCTATGATCGATTTTGTTGGGCTAACACCAACAATGATTGCCGTTGCATTATTACCTTTAATTGGAATTATAGCATTCTTATTACCAACAGATAAAACATTATATGAATGGCAGCAAGAGGGTTAATAGATTAATAGGAAAAAAATCCCGAAAAATTTAACCTAATTGTAACCTACAGGAACCCCTTTCTATGTTATAACTATTACGAGAAAGGGGTTGCTTTATGCAAGCTTTAAAGCGAACGATTGCCACGCTTGGTATCCTTCTATTATCACTACCTATAACATATGTGGCAAACGCAGAATCTACTAAAGACACTTTACATAGTGCTAAAGAACAGCTAGAGCAGAGTAATCAAACCATTCTTCAAAAGGAAAAGGAACAGCAAGCTGTTCATGAAGAAGTAAAAAGTATCAAAGAAAATGTAAAAGCTTTAGAAAATGAAATCACACAAAATCAGCAAAGCTTAGCACAAGTAGAAGGTAAGATTGAAGAAATTCAGCAACTCATCCAACAAAAAAAAGAAGAAATTGTTCTTCTACAGGACAAGGTTTATGCGCGTGAAGGAATTATGGAAAAACGCTTAGTAGCACTCCAACACAGCGATCATACGACTATCGTTATTGAAACGCTAATTAATTCTGAAAGTGTTGGAAATTTCTTCGAACGGATCGGCGCTGTTGCTACACTTTTAAACGCAGATAAAGAAATACTAGATGAACAAGAAGCTGACTTAAAGCAAATTGAAGAAGATAAAAAGGAAATCGACAAACAAGAACAACTCCTTATTAGTCAGCAGGCTGATATTGAAGGAAAAAAGGCAAAGCTTGAAGGTAATATTGCAAAAAGAAATCAAGCCCTAGTTGCTATGCAGGATAAGTATACAAAGCTATCCTCTGAAATTAGCCTTGCAGAAAAGGAAAAAAACAATATACAATCACAAATTAACACCATTCAATCTGAAATAAAAAAAGAAGCGGCAGCTGCAAAAGCTAGAGCTGTTGATCTAGCTACGAAAAAGGCAAAAGAAGCCGATGTAGTACAAGCTGTTGCACCACCTACTTCAAATAAAAATAGCTCTACTTCTGGAAATAGTGAAAGCTCTAAGTCGGGTAAAGAGATGTATGTAACTGCCACAGCTTATAGTCATGAGGATACAAAAAGTGATGTTACCTATCTCGGGTATAATATTAAAACAAATCCAAATATGAAGCTAATTGCTGTTGATCCTGGTGTTATCCCTCTAGGTTCAAAGGTTTGGGTTGAAGATTACGGAGTTGCTATTGCCGGTGATACAGGTGGAGCCATTATTGGACATAAGATCGATGTTTTAATGCCTTCAAGTGCGCGTGCAAAGCAATGGGGACGTCAAACAGTGAAAATTATTATTTTAGATTAAATTTTATAAAGGTTAATATAAGCGCTATTTATTAACTAGTGAAACGAAAGGATAGGTAAAGACAGAAAATATCTGTTTTTATCTATCCTTTTGTCTTCTACATATAACCTCAACAGCTATAATTGGTCATTTGATGACTCAAAAGTAAAGGGTCAGTCTCTTTCTATGTATGTGTTTTTTGTGTGTGAGTCTGTAGATATAGAAAAAGGTTTGTTATACATTTTGAAATGAATGTAATGATGATGTATCCAATAAATATATGTAAATAATTTGCACCATTGCTTAGATGAAAAAGATGATGTGCCGCCGTTAACGGTCTAAAAATAAACGATATAAAGACAATTAATAAAAAAGTGTATAAGTAGTAATTTTTATTTTTTTCCAACGTCCATTGATAGATTAAAATAAACAACACTGGTACCAATACAGTGTCTACACCGAAATTAATAGGAAGAAACGGGATCGCTTTATACGGATATTCCAAGTAGTTATATCTTGTTGCAATTGCATCCAAATAGACCGACCAAATATGAATATTAAATCCATAAAACCCTAATTGGAATACTCTTTTTCTGTCGATAAAAAAATAAAGGAAAATTAGTGGGATAATGATCATACCTACATTAACCCAAAATTGCCATGTATCTATAGAGGAATAATCCCTCCAATAGTCAATCCATTGATTTGAAAGTTGTTCCTGGGTTTTCTTTAACTCTTCCAATCGATTATTTTGCTCAGAAGGAATAGATGATTTCACGGACACACCTCTTACATTTTTTGTTATTTTTCCCATTTACTAAATCTTTATTCAGTTAAGACGAACAAAGGAAAAGCTTTGATTGTAATCTTTTCAAAAAAAATCCTCCTATCTTTCCTTTAAGAAGAATAGTTCTCTCACAACTAAGCTATCTTAAGAATATGCTTATAGCTATTTTGATTAATGGAGATGGTAAAGTGGATAGAAGAAATCAACATTCTAAAGTAACTCCTCATCCCGATGGAGAAAAAGAATCGATTATTAATGATTCATTATCAACAGCTGGTTCTCAAATCGGAATAGAAATGAATGCCGATCCTGAGTTTACTCAAGAAAAGAACCCATTTCATCATCAAATTAAACAAGATCCGTCTATGGCTCAATTTGAGAAGCTAATGAGAGGAAAAAAGGTTGAAGAATAATGTTAATTTACATATCTATACATAAGGAAGGGTGATCATTTTATGTCTGATTGGAATGAACAAGCAGCACCTAATAATAACTTACCTGCTAAAAGTATTCGTTCTTCAAATTTACTATTAGATAAGAAGAATACAACTAAAAATAAATCATACAAACATTCACCTGACAACAAAAAATAACGTCTTAAGAGGCTGTGGCGCACCAATCAGCCTCTTTTATTATTGTTTCACTGGTAATATAATCTCTATTTCCGTCCCTTTTCCTACTTCACTAGTACACTTTATCTATTTCATCCTTTAATCCTTTAGCTCATCGAAAATCGTTTTTAAAATAACAGAGCGTGTCTTGTGTGCTAGATGATCTTCTTTATTTTTAATTAAGACTCCCTCTGCTGGTGTAATAAAGTGTTTTATATAAATAAACATTTTATCGTTAGTATGTGTCGTAAAGCATGTTGCTGGACCTTTACCAAAATTCCTTTTCAGAACCTTACTAATATAGCTGTTTAAGTACGTTAATTCTTCATGATTGTTCTTCGTTTTTATCATATATCCAATTCCCCCAATCTAATTCCGACAAGAACACTGGATTCCAAAGCGCTTTTCTACAGTCCTAGTATTTAAAGCTTCCTTAGAAAAATAAAAATGGCCTAACCTCAGAGATGAAGTTAGGCCACGGATAGACTGTTTTAAAATTCTTCCATTTACCAAAGTAATATTTGATTATTATAGGAAACATAGATGTTAATGTCATTATTCTTTGTTTTTATAGATAGAAAATTAATGACTGCTAGACATTAATCGACACTATTTTATCATGTTTTCCTTTTGAAAACAAATATCCGTTTATGGAAGTATACCAAGGACTTTTAAAAATATGTTTACCGAACGTAACATATTATAAGTTAAATAATCCCCTTTACATGTAATGACTAAACTTCCATAATAGTAATTTTCATTTACTAACTTGCAGTAATACCCAAATTGAAGGCAAATTCACTTTATGCGTTATATTGCTTAATTAATCGATAAATGTCTTCCTTGATCGGTAATGAAGAGATGGCACCTTTTCCAGTTGTCGTTAAAGCACCACTTGCATTAGCATAGGATAATATATCTTGATTTTCTTCTTGTAATATCGTAATTAACTGAGTAACGGATGCCTTCTTCTCTAATAGTTTATATAAAAATCCTCCGATAAAAGCATCACCCGCTCCTGTTGTATCTTGAACAGAAACACGATAGCCAGATGAACGGTAGCATTCACCATTTACATAAAGATCAGCACCTTGTGATCCTCTTGTAAAGATTACTGCTTTTACGTCCCCAACAAATAAAGAGTTAATCGCTTCCTCCTCATTCGTCAATCCTGTAATGAATGCTAATTCTTCATCAGATATTTTTACAATATGTGCTTCAGGTATAAACTGTAGAATCGTATTTCTACAATCTTCAGGGTCTTCCCATAATGGCAAACGAACATTTGGATCAAAGCTGATGATCGCACCTTTTTCCTTTGCCAAACGGATCGCTTTAGAGTGCGCTTGCTTCATTGGACTTTCAACTAAATCTACTGAACAGAAATGAAGGATATCTCCCTCACTAAACCAGTTTTTATCGATTTCTTCCTCTGTTAATAGCAGGTCTGCAGAAGGGTTACGATAAAAGGAAAAATCCCTTTCACCATCTTCTTTTAATGACACAAATGCTAGTGCAGTATTTGCTTCATTTGTTCTGAACACATGGTCAGTATTCACGCCAACTTCATTTAATGTTTCTACTAGAAAGTCACCAAAGGCATCAACACCTAACTTCGTAATCATTGAAGCATTCCCACCAAACTTTGAAACAGCTGCAGCAACATTTGCTGGTGCTCCACCTGGTGCTCGTTCAAATGAAATGACATCTTTTAACGCCTTACCTTTTTGTGCTGGAATAAAGTCAATCAACACTTCTCCTATTGAAAATAACCCCGCCATATTTTTCAATTCTCCTTTATATATCCCATTTTTCAGCAATGAAAGATGCACTTCCCCCATAAGCAAAGAAACGAATTTCATCACTATCTGTTCGAGGAAATATTCTACTTGTGAATACTTCGTCTCCATCATTTACAAAAATCTCTACAGAAGATGTATCTACAAACATATGAAGTTTCATCTTACTTCCTTCTACTGAACACTGTCTAGTTGTGCCATAAACTTCACCGACAGGTTGTCCAGACATACTCCTGTCAAAAATAACCTTTTTCTCGTGTGCATCATACTTCACAACTGTTTTTTCATCATCTTTGGCACGGAAATCAATACCAAATACTGCTGAATCATTTTCGGTAAGCTCACAAATTAGCTCGTAGGAAGTTCCACTGAAGGCTTGAATTGTTTCATTCGTAATGGTCGCTTCTAAAACTCGCTTATTCTTACGTAATTTCGTTAACTCCTGTACTGGTTGTTGCAATAGCTTCCCATTCTTAGTAGACAACTCTCTTGGTATTGTTAAGCAATGTGCCCAATCGTTTGGATCTGTTGGATACTCGATTTCAGGAAGGCCCATCCAGCCTATTAGAAGGCGACGTCCATCATGGGAAAGGGTTGTTTGAGGAGCATAAAAATCAAAGCCTCGATCAAGTTCATAAAAGTCACCATGAGAAAATGATCGTGTATCTAAATCTAGTTCCTGACCCACTAAGTAACCAGATTGATAGATATTTTGATAATGGTCACCTTCTGGCTCCAGTCCTTGAGGTGAGAAAATAAAAACTCCGTTTCCTTCTAATTGAAAGTAATCTGGACATTCCCACATATACCCGAAATGATCTAATTCAGTTTTCATCTCACCAGCAAAATCCCAATCTGTTAAATTCTTTGATTGATATAATACCGCACAACCAGTTTGATTCTTCCTTTGAGCACCTATTACTGAGTAAAATGTCTCACCTGATTTCCATACCTTCGGATCTCTAAAATGATCAGTATATCCTTCAGGAATATCCGTTATGACAGGAGATGATAGCTTCTTAATCTCACCTTGTTTATCCATAACAGCTATCACTTGATAAGGATGGCGCTCCCACTGTTCATTTCGAGTATTTCCTGTATACATTAAATATAACTGATTTTGGTGCTCAATTGCACTACCTGAATACGCACCATGACTGTCATAATAATGATCTGGCTTAATGGCAACCCCAACATTTACCCAATGAACCAAATCCTTTGATTTTGTATGATACCAATATTTTAAACCATGAACAGGGCCAAGTGGAAACCATTGATAAAATAAATGGTATTCACCATTGAAATACGCAAATCCATTAGGATCATTTAATAAACCAGTAGGTGGTTGAATATGATAATTCTGCCTCCACTGACAACTATTCACTTTATTTGTTAATGTTTCAATCGTTGCTTTACTTACATCTTCAAGCCGACGATATCTCAACTGTCTTGTCCATTCCATGTTAATCGTTCCCCTCAGGCATTATATTCTTTACTAACAAAGCTTATTTTTATGTTTTATAAATTCTTTAGAAACAAAGACAGGAGAATCACATAGATTCCCCTATCAATTATTATGTTAGACTTGTTTTTTAGCCGCTCTTTTTCCTAAAATAATTGTAACAATAAACGCTACAGCACATGAAATGACCATTCCTAATACATAAAATGTAATCGAACCAGGTTTAATAGAAATAACACCTGGAAGTCCCGCAGCACCTAGAGCTATTGCTTTTACATGAAACAGTGACATGAAGCCTGATGCTATAGCAGCTCCCACAATTGCTCCAATGAAAGGGTAACGGAGTTTTAAGTTAACACCGAACATTGCTGGTTCAGTAATACCTAGTAATGCTGAAATACCTGCTGCTGATGCCACACCTTTTACTTTTGCATCACGTGTAATAAGTAATACGGCAAGTGTTGCAGCCCCTTGTGCCACATTTGACATGGCAGCAACAGGGAAGATGAAAGAGCCACCTGTTTTCGTAATATCAGCTAATAATTGTGTTTCAACTGCTATAAAGCTATGGTGCATACCAGTGATAACGATTGGTCCATAAGCTAAACCGAACAATGCAGCTCCAACGAATCCTGTAGTATCATATAGCCATACAAGTCCATCTGATAAAAGATTACCTGCTGTTCTAGTAACAGGTCCTACTAATGTAAATGTTAATAAACCAGTGATAAAAATAGATAATAGCGGTGTTAATAAGTTATCTATTGCAGACGGAATAATTTTCCGTAAATTCGTTTCAATTTTCGCCAATATAAATGATGCAACTAAAACTGGTAAAACTGTTCCTTGGTAGCCTATCTTCGCTATCTCAAATCCAAAAATATTCCAATATGGAATTTCACCATTTGTTAATGCTGCTCCATATCCCCAACCATTAAGTAAATCTGGGTGGACCATTAACATTCCAAGTGTTGCTCCTAGGTAGGCGTTACCACCAAATCGTTGTGTTGCTGAAAATCCAATTAAAATTGGTAAAAAGACAAAAGCCGCATTTGCAAACGTATTAATAAGAGCAGCTAAATCAGCCATTTCAGGATTTGCCTCTACAAGTGACATCCCTTCAATGAACAAGTCTTGAGCTGTTAAAAGATTATTGATCCCCATTAACAAACCACCAGCAACAATGGCTGGAATGATTGGAACAAAAATATCAGACAGCATTTTTACGAAGCGCTGGAGAGGATTCATTTTCTTAGATCCTGCACTACTAACTTCTTTTGTGGACATTTCTCCTATGCCGGTCAGCTTTGACAGTTCCTTGTACACATTATTTACTATTCCTGACCCTAAAATGATCTGATATTGTCCACCAGTTGAAAATGTACCCTTTACAATGTCCATTTCATCTAACTTTGCTTGATCAACTTTTCCTTCGTCATGTAAAACGAGACGCAGTCTTGTTGCACAATGTGCTGCAGCGGAAACGTTTTCTTTTCCGCCAATTGCTTCCAATATTTCTTGGCCAATTTGTGGATAATTCATTGTTATTCACCCTTTACTAGTATCTGTACGGAACCGGTTCCATATGCCATTAAAAATAAATAAACGGTACCGGTTCCAATTGAGTCTAAAATACAAACCGATATTGGAACCGGTTTCAAATAAATTATATAAACTTTATGTAAGTTTGTCAACACTATCTCTCATTACCAAATCAAAATTCGATATTGTAATTTTTCCCACCTCATCACCATTAACTAATTTCACAATATTCTTAGCTGCTAGTACACCTGCTTCTTTATAGAAGAATTTTGCAGTCGTAATACTAGGGTGAATAATTTCAGTAACCTCATAGCCGCCAAATCCTGTTATTGATAAATCTCTAGGGACATGGAGCCCTGCCATTTGTGCTGCTTTTAATACACCAAGAGCAATATTATCGGTTGCACAAACAAATATAGTCGGTTTGTAAGTTGCTAATATATGAGGAAACTTTTTTATAGCTTCTTTTAGATTAAAACTTGTTTCAAAATAGTGGACCTCACATTCACTCTCATGCTGAACAGCTTTTCGGAAACCAAGCTTTCGCTTAACCCCAACCGCAATATCCCTCTCTGTCACTCCAAGATAGGCAATTTTACGATGCCCTTGACTAAGGACATGTCTTCCTATCTCATATCCTGCTTCTTCATCATTATGAACTAAACTATAGCAATTATCATGCTGCTGACCAACTAACAATACAGGTATATCAATTTTTTGAAATGCCTCTAAATGGTCATCAGTTATTTGTGTTGCCAAAAGAATAATCCCTGCTATTTTTTGATTGGCTAAGTTATATATACTTTCAATCTCCCGCTTTAAGTCTTGGCTTGTATTTGATATGAGTAACTGGTAATTTTGTTCTCTTAGCTGCTCATCAATCCCTATTAACGTCTGATTCGCCGCATATGAATTTAGCCTCGGGACAATCGTTCCAATAATATTTGTCTTCTTCGCTTTTAAGCTACGTGCAAATGTATTTGGGACATAACCTGTTTCTTTAATAACACGCTCTATTTTCACTTTCGTATTTACACCAACAGAACCACCGTTTAAGTACCTAGAAACCGTACTTTTCGCTACACCTGCTAGTTTTGCTATTTCTGCAATTGTCATCTTTTTTAACAACTCCACCATTTATATACTTGTTACCAAGTATACACGAAATCATTTTTTCAAATAATAGTTTGTTGATAATATATTTCCAGTTTATCCGTTAGAGCCCCCATCAAACATCGGAACTATTACAATAAGAATAAGACGCTAGGTACCGAAACCCAGCGTCTTTGTTTTTTCAGCTGCATAATTGATCTATTGCATCACTACAATGAAACAGGTACAGCAACAAAAAATTCATTATAAAGTGCTTGAACTGCACGTTTTTCTTGAGGTTCTTTCACTCCAAACATCATGCTTACCTCTGAAGAACCTTGATTAATCATTTCGATGTTTACCCCTGCATTAGCAAGTGCTTGGGAAGCACGAGCTGTTGTACCTACATTGTGGCGCATTCCTTCGCCAACTACCATGATCAGTACAAGATTATGTTCAATGATAACTTCATCTGCTTGTAATTCTGTAATAATTCGATCAGTGATCGCTTTTTCAAGCACGGTATCCATCTGATTTTGCCTTAAGATGACTGTTACATCATCAATACCAGATGGTACGTGTTCATAAGTCAAACCATAATCCTCTAAAATTTGTAACAGTTTTCGACCGAAGCCTATTTCTCTATTCATTAAATATTTACTTATATAAATACTACAAAATCCTTTATCACTAGCAATTCCAATGACAGGACCATTAGAATTTGCACGTTCATTTACGATTTTCGTCCCTGGGGCAGATGGGTTATTTGTATTCTTTACATTAACAGGGATGCCTGCACGAAATGCTGGTATGAGTGCTTCATCATGGAATACAGAGAAGCCTGCATATGATAGTTCTCGCATTTCACGGTATGTTAGCTCCCTGATCTCTTTTGGGTTTTGTACGATATTAGGATTGACTGAGTAGACAGCATCGACATCTGTAAAGTTTTCATACAAATCAGCTTTTATTCCATTAGCTAGGATGGAGCCTGTAATATCAGATCCACTTCTTGAGAATGTTAAAACTTCTCCACTTTTACTGTATCCAAAAAACCCTGGAAACACAATAATACCTGATCGTTCACGCAGTTTATATAAATTTTCATATGATTCCGGTAAAACTTGAGCGTTACCTGGTTCATCAGATACTAACAACCCTGCATCTTTTGGATTAACATATTGTGCATCAACACCATTATGTTGAAAATAAGCAGCAATTAGCTTTGCATTGTTGTCCTCACCACTTGCCTTTACAGCATCTAGGTAGTTTTCTGGCTTACTTTTGTCTCCATTAAGTAAATTTTTTAAATCATTTGAAATGGTTTCAATAATGTCTAATGATATAGATAATTCTTTGGCAATGCTCGCATATCTATCAATGATCGCTTCAAAAATACTCCCAGCATCTTCACTCACTAAATGCTTTTCCGCACATTCTATAAGTAAATCAGTGACTTTAATGTCATTGGAATAACGTTTCCCTGGGGCAGAGACGACAACTACCTTGCGTTCTGGATCTGAGACAACGATCTGTAAAACCTTTTTAAGTTGTTCACCTGATGCTAAAGATGAACCTCCAAACTTTACAACCTTCATTTCTACAACTCCTACTTTTTATAATTTTCAGTCAAATTTTAGTTTTTATTATCGCTTGTTTTCACTAATTAATCAAGTGTTTTCTTTTATACGAGAACACTTGTGTTTTTCAAATGGACAAAAACGATAAAACCCAACATAAGAAGGAGACTAATCATCAGTCTCCTTTCCCTCTTTAAAGTATGCGCTATATTCGTTATTAATAAGTAAAAATAATGCTACAAAACTTTACTCAAAAAGGCCTTTGTTCTTTCTTGTTGCGGATTTTCAAACAGTTCTAATGGCTGATTTTCCTCAACGATGTATCCACCGTCCATAAAAATAACGCGATCACCAACTTCTTTTGCAAAGCCCATTTCATGCGTAACCACAACCATTGTCATTCCTTCCCGGGCAAGCTGCTTCATAACCTCTAGAACTTCGCCAACCATTTCAGGATCTAGGGCAGATGTAGGTTCATCAAATAACATGATTTTAGGCTCCATTGCCAGCGCCCTTGCAATGGCTACCCGTTGTTTTTGTCCACCAGATAATGAGCTTGGATATGCATGAGCCTTTTCCTCCAAGCCTACTTTCCGAAGAAGCTGTAATCCTTTTTCTTTCGCTTGTACCTCGTTCATTTTCTTCACTTTTATCGGAGCCAAAATGATGTTTTCGAGAACAGTCTTATGTGGAAACAGATTGAATTGTTGAAAAACCATTCCAACTTCTTCGCGAATCTTATTAATATCTGTTTGTTTATCCATTATATTGATTCCGTCGATCATAACTTGTCCACCAGTAATTGATTCAAGTAAATTAAGACAGCGTAAAAACGTTGATTTTCCTGATCCAGATGGTCCAATTACAACAACAACCTCTTGTGGTTTAATTTCTACATTGATGTCCTTGAGTACATGGTTTGTTCCAAACGATTTTTTTAATTGATTTACGGTTATCATTCTGTCCTCAGCCTTCTTTCAAGTAAATTAAGCAAGAAGCTTAGCGATAGAGTTAATACTAAATAAATAAGTGCAACCGCAATATATGGCTCCCATACTCGGTAATATTGACTAGACATCGCTCTACCCCAATACATGATTTCTGGTGCTGCTACTACAGCAGCTAGGGAGGATTCCTTTATTAAAACAATAAACTCATTTCCAAAGGGAGGAATCATTCGTTTGAAAGCTTGAGGTATAATAACATGAGTCATAGCTTGCACATGGTTCATTCCTAATGAACGAGCTGCTTCCATCTGACCTCTATCAATAGATTGAATTCCACCTCTGAAAATTTCAGCAATATAAGCTGCGGCATTCAAGGATAACGCAATAATTGCTGCGGCTATCCCATTTGTTTGACCAGTAAATAAAGGCACTATACCAAAGTGAATTAATAAGATCTGAACAAATAATGGTGTTCCTCTAAAGAAAGTAATATACCATTTAAACGGTAGCGCAAGAAAATTGTTTTTCATCATTTTCCCTAGACCAATTCCAAGGCCAATAATTGTTCCGATTACAATCCCTGCGAGTGATAAGCCGATTGTTAGTAGTGTTCCTTTTAATAGAAACGGAGCATATTCAACGATAATATCAAACCGAAAATCCATCTTTATTCCTCCTCATAAAGGTTAGAAAAACTTGGCTTATCGCGAAGTCCTTATGGCAAAAGCCTTTGTTTTTCTTATACTATCATCCATTGGATATAAATTCCGATAGTAAAAAAAATTGCGTAGCACCTTCTTATGGGTGGTACGCAATAATCATTAACCTTTAATGCTGTTCCTTTAAGTTTTCAACGTCTGGGTCAGAACCGAACCATTCATTGTAGATTTCTGCATATTTTCCGTTATCTAATATTTTGTTGATAGCCTCATCAAATTCAGCTTTTAACTCGCTACCTTTAGGGAACATTAATCCGTAATATTCAGCATCAAAACTGTCTACATCCTCAACTACCGTTAATTTTTTGTCAGGATTATTTTTTACATATTCTTCAACTACAGTATTATCAGCTACAACTGCATCTGCTCCACCACTAATAAGCTCCATAATTGCTAGATTATTATTTTCAAACTTTTTAGTATTAGGATTATTTTTTCCTAAAATACCATCTACAGCTTCTTGACCAGTTGTTCCTGTTTGAACAGCTACTACTTTGTCCTTTAAATCCTCAGCTGTTTTAATATCACTGCCTTCAGGCACTAAAATTTTGTTTGTTGATAAGAAATATGGCACTGAAAAGTCGTATGTTTGCTTACGGTCATCGTTTATTGTAATTGCCGATAAACCTATATCAGCTATCCCATCTTTTACTTCTACAAATAATGGATCCCAACCTACATTAACAACTTCTACTTCATAACCAGCTTCTTTTGCTACTGCTTGTATAAAGTCAATATCAAATCCAACAACTTCTCCCTTGTCCTGATATTCAAATGGTGCATAATTTGCTTCTGTTGCAACTCTCAATGTTTTTTTTGTTTCCCCAGAATCGCTTCCTTCTCCCCCTGAAGTCTCCTGACTAGTTCCACATGCAGATAAAATCAACATGAATGCAAATACTAATATAAATGTAAACAACCCTTTTTTCATTCAAATTTCCCCCTTTGGTTATTAAAAACGTGTACTCTATTAGTTTCTTATTTAATTGATATGATTCCTCATTTGTATGTATGAAGTATATCAAAATATGAATTTAAATACAATAAAATGTATAAAAAACTTTTATTAGAATAGGGTTTATTTTCTGTATTTTTTTCCTATATCTGTATTTAATACTTTTATTTCCTTATATTCTATGAAAATATAAAATTAAGTCAATATTTTTGTAAGTAAACATGACGTTCATTATATTATAAATATAAGAAAATCATGTTATAGAATCACTAATATTTATGCATATCAAGAACGTATATTCTTAAAACAAGCAAACTATTCACTTGATTGAAGAACAAAAAAAGGCTGCCGACTTATAAAAGCCAACAGCCACTGAAATTCGTTTACTTTTGTTTATAGTAAGTTAGTGCAAGTGCAAACGCGAGTACTGTACCTTTTACAATATCCATTGCATAGTAAGGAACGGACATCATGACTAGTCCATTTTGAAGAAGTCCAATTAACACTGCTCCAACAAATGTTCCAAATGCATTTGGCTTTCCTGCACCTAACACAGAGAACCCAATAAATGCTGCTGCAACAGAGTCCATTAAGTACGGAGAACCTGCGTTTATTTCAGCAGTCATGACACGAGAAGCTAGCACAATTCCGCCAATAGAAGCAAACAGAGCAGATAACAGATAGGCAGTTACCTTATATTTATTAACTGGAATCCCTGATAACCTTGCCGCTTCTAAATTCCCGCCAATTACATACATATACCGACCGTGCTTTGTATAAGTTAGAAAAATATGAACAGCGACAACAACAATAACCATTATAAGAATAATCCAAGGAACCTGACCTATCTTTTCAAAAACAGGACTAATTGCACCCATTGCGAAAGTACCGTCAGGCATAACCATATTTTGCGAAACGGTTGCACCTTTTGTGTATGTGAGGGCAATCCCCTGCACGATGAACATTGTTGCTAGAGTGATTAGCATATCTGGTACTTTTAATTTAACAATAATAAACGAGTTTAAAACACCGACTAATAGTGAAGCAACAATCGCTGAAAAGATGGCAACAACTGTATTTTGAGAGAACCATACAAACATTGAAATAACAATTGCATTGGATAATGACGCAACTGACCCCACTGACAAATCAAAACCATTTACAGACAGAGAGATTGTAATTCCAATTGCGATGATGGTAACAATAGAGATCGATCGTAAAATATTGATAATATTATTACCTTGAATAAACGTTGGATTTGCTGTTGCAAATACAATGATAAGAACGAAAATAGTTATAATCGTTCCATATTTATATAAAAATTGAAAGAGATCGAATGTCCTTTTGGAAGGATTTGAACGATTCATCCTTACCGGCCTCCTGTTGAATAAAATAGTAGCTCTTCTTCGTTTGTTAAGTCAGTTTCTAATTCCCTTGCAACTTGGCCATCATATAAAACATATATTCGATTCGTGATTCCAATCATCTCAGAGAGCTCTGAGGAGGCATAAACAATCGCTTTTCCTCTTCGTGCCAGCTCACAGATCAGCTCAAAAATATCCCTTTTAGCCCCGACATCTATTCCCTTTGTCGGCTCGTCAAAGATATAAACATCGGCATCAGCTATTAACCATTTGCCGATTGCAATTTTTTGCTGATTTCCTCCAGATAGATTTTGGACCTTCGCTTCCTCAGATGGTGTTTTAATACCAAGACTTCCAATAAGCTCTAATGCTTTTTGCTTTTCAGCTTTTCGATTTAAGAAACTAAAACGTTTTGTGAAGGCACCCAAGTTTGCTGCAGTTAAATTCGTCGCAACAGACTCCATAACAAGAATGCCTTCCTTTCTTCTTTCCTCTGGTACTAATGCAATGCCTTGCTTAACTGCATAATATGGATTTGATAGAGTTATTACCCGGCCATTTAACTTTACCTCACCTGAGATAATATTTGCTTCTCCAAATAAGGCTTTACATAATTCAGTTTTGCCTGCACCAACTAAGCCAGCAATTCCTATAATCTCACCCTTATTAACAGTGAGAGATACATGATCTAATTTACCCGCATCACAAAGATTGCTAACTTCAAGAATCGGTTCCCCAATCTCAGAAAGTTTATTTGGAAATTGTTCTTGAAGCTCTTTACCTAGCATGTGTTCCACTACAGCATTCGTAGTGATATTAACAACTAGCTCCTGTGTAACAAGCTCACCGTTTCTCATAATCGTAATTTCATCACAGATTTCGAAAATTTCTGGGAGACGATGCGAAATAAAGATGATCCCTACGTTTTTATCTTTAAGCTCTTGAACGATTCTGAACAACTCTTTCGTTTCTAAATGGCTTAATGGGGCTGTAGGTTCATCTAAGATCAGAAATCTACATTCTGTAGAGATTGTTCTTGCTATGAGCACCATCTGTTTTTCAGCCAATGTTAACTCACTTACTAGTTTTTTCGAGGATACATGTATGTTTAAGCTACTCAAAATATCTGTGGCTTTTTTATGAATTTCCTTCCACTTTATAAATTGCCTTTTTCCCATATCATTAACTGTTCTTGAAAGCATAATGTTTTCCCCTACTGTCAAATAAGGGATAAGTGCAGTATCTACTTCTTGATGGACAATTTGAATTCCGTAGTTTTGAGCATCTTTTGGTGTACGTATATTCGCTTTCTTGCCATCAAATAAAATATCACCCGTATAATGGTCATAAGCACCTGACAGGATCTTCATTAACGTAGATTTCCCTGCCCCGTTTGCACCGATCAAAGCATGTGTAGTCCCGCTTTTCATTGTAAAGTCAACAGCATCTAATGCTTTCACACCTGGGAATTCTATGGATACATCTTTCATTTGTAATAATGTATTCATTGATCAATTTGCCTCCTTTCTTCTTAGAGGGGATTTTTTCCGCTAGTATTCTATAAAAATAAACACTCTCTTAAACTAGACAGAGAGTGTTTGCTCTATTTCATAGAATGTTTCAACTTTTATTTTTACTTTTTATAGTACTCTTTTAATGTTTTGATCCACTCTTCTTCAAATGCACCGGATTGACCCCAACCTTCAATCGTGTTTGCAAGATTAACCATGTTAATCGGCTCACTAGATTTCACTAATTCTTCTTGAGAAATAAGAGAAGCTTCAAGGTTATATGTTTCAGGCGTTTCCTCTCCAGCTAGCTTTTTAGCTAACAATCTCATGTCGACTGCTCCAATTAGTTTCGGATCAACTGCTGCTGTATACTTCCAAGAACTACTTTCATCTTGAATTTCTTGAAGGTCTGCATTCGAAACATCAATACCGTAAATCTTAATTTCATCTCTTCCTGCTTCTTTAATCGCACGTGCTGCACCAATTGCAAATGCATCCCATGTTGCAAAGATCGCATCAATTTCACCTTTTGGATGTTTGTTAAGCATTGCTGCTACCGCATTTTGCGTTTGTACCGAAGTATCTGCAGCTGCCACTCCAAAACGCTCAATTTCTTTAATTCCAGGGTTACTTTCTAACTTTTCTTGATACACATTATTTCTTCTTACCATTGGTGGGAAACCATCTACCCAAAGATAAACAATATTTGCTTCACCATTCGTGTCATCAATAAGTTGATCCAACGCTAAAGTAGCAAGTGCTTCATCATCCTGTGAAGTTAATGTTACGCCTTCGATTTGTGCTAATTTATCAATTGAATCAAAGGTAACAACACTTTTTCCAGCATCTACTAGTTTTTGAACCGCATCAACAGTTGCAGCATCATCACCGTGAGAAATAATAAATCCGTCATAATCTTCTTCTAATCCTTGTGCAATTGCATCATGAAATTTTGCCGTGTCTCCATTAGCTGTAAACACATCTACTTGGAAGCCTAAAGCTTCGCCTTCTTCCTTTGCACCAGCTAAAAATTGTGCTGTATGATCATCTCCACCAATTTTACGGATAACTTTAATTTTCGCACCTTCACCACCAGCAAAGCGTTCTGGAACATTCTCTAATGATATATCTGGATTTCCTTTTCCAGGCTCAGTAGTTTCTCCACTACCTGAAGAGCATCCTGTTAATAGCAGTATAAATGCGAGAATTAAGATAAATGCAGAGTTGAAAAATCTGTTTTTCATGTCTGTAAACTCCCCTTTTCTTTTTAAATGTAATATACATTTGTCTATTAATTAAGTTCCAAATAACATTAGAAAAACTAAGGCTTTCGCCAAGTCCTAATGGCGAAAGCCTTAGTTTTTTTTATACTATCTTCATTAAGATATAAATCCTGAAAAGTAAAAAAACCTCTCTAAAGATAGAGAGGTTTCACCACAAGTATATAGGAGTCTCCTCTCTTATCTTTCAAAACCACAACGGTTTTGCAGGATTTAGCACCAATTCTATAATAGAACGGTTGCCGGGCGTCATAGGGCCAGTCCCTCTGCCTCTCTTGATAAGAGATCGAATATGCAATTAGGTATAATAAACAATATACTCACTTTAATTGTGTATCGCGCTATTGTCAACTATTTTTTGAATATTTTTTTGTTATCTTACAATTGAAAATAAGGCAAGCACAATCATGCTTACCTTCTATCATTTAGAATAAAATTACTTTTTTCCCTGACTCTTCGCTTGGTTTCTCTCAAGCTCTGCTGCATACTCCTCTTGAGATTTCCCTTGCTTTTGGCTCTCAGATTGAATTTTTCTGAATTTATTATCATTTAAGTTTGGCATTTTTACACCTCCTTATGAACATGGTTATTTTATACAAATCTGCGACTTTTATCCCTTCTTTCCAAAGAAGGCATTGATTAACAAAAGCATAAATACATGATAAATATCAGTACTTATGCTAGATATTTATATCAATTTACAACCTATATATTTACTTTTACGCGCTTTTTCATAGGTCGGTCAAGCACAAGCGGCAGCACAAGAATAACTCCGATGACCATGCAAACGGCTGAAACCTGATACGAAATAACTAAACCAACCAGTTGCTTTAATATTCCCGCGAGGCTCATCATAAGCACCATTGCGCCCATAAAAAGTGGTGTCATGATCCCGTTTACTCTACCTACAAACGATTCCTCTGCATTTTGAAGAATCATTGTATTAATACTAATTTGGATCGCTGGCATCATTAATCCGGTAAAGAACTGAGCTATTAAAGTTAGCCATAGAATCTCTGAGAACCCAATAACTGAAATCATTAGGGCATTTACGAGCATACCAGTTGCAAGCATTTGAGATTGAGTTACTTTCTTTGATAATACTAATGCAATGCCACCTCCAATAATCATGGCAACTCCGTTTATCGCCATAAACCATTGGACAAATTCCTTATCCATCTGAAGCTGTTCCGTTACAATAAAAATACCTAAAGGTTGTATTAAACCAACTGCTAATCCTGCTGCGAAGAAATTAGCACCTAAGATGGTTAAAAATCTATTTTTCATTACATACTTAAATCCTTGAATAAACTCTTCTAAAACCGTTGTTTGCTCACCAGATTTCTCCTCAAATTTATCAGAAGGTAAAAACATAAGCGCTACTGCTGAAAGCAAGAACATGATACCTGTAATTGCAATTGATACTTCTATCCCATATTGCTGAAACACAACTGTTCCAATAACCGGTCCAATAATCATAAACAATGCAAACATCGTTTGGTAAATGGACATCCCCATTTGAAGCTGTTCTTCAGGGACATGCACCTTGAATAACTTCATGCCAGAAGGCTGTGAAAACTGCGAAAGGATTGAAGAAATGAGCATAGCAAAAAAGACAACCTGCCATGTTGCAAATATTAACGTTACTAACACGGCAAAAACGGAAATAGCACTTAAAATATCACACCAAACCATCGTTCTCTTCGGCTTCCACCTGTCTGCAAAAGTTCCTCCAATAATTGAAAAAATAAAAATTGGGGCAAACTCTGCAACTGAAATCATTGATACAGCAAAGGGATCTTCGTTTGTTTGCTCCATAACAAATAATAAGACAGAGAAATTCCTTACCCATATACCAAGCTGTAAAAATAAACCAGAAAGTAAAATTGCTCGAACAAACCGATTACCCATGAAATCCTTAAAAGCTGGTTCTTGTTTCACCATTCTTTTCCTCCAATATTCAGCTATCCTTAATCAAATACAATGCACCATATATAATAATTCCACTTATCCCAAATAATTCCTTTTATTAAGTGGAGTATTCAATTTATTTATCATCTAATCCTGTATACAGATTGAGTTATCATGTAATTATATATACTATTATCACAAAAATGACTTAGTAAATTAACCTTTTGCAATTCTATTGGTATAATAGAAGACAGAACTTATTTTTACATATACGAGAAAGGTTTGATCTGACTTGGAACACAACTCCTCAAACTTTATTAGAAGTATTATTAAAGAGGATCTTGAAACTGGAAAACGTGAAAATGTCTACACTCGTTTCCCTCCTGAGCCAAACGGCTACCTTCACATTGGTCATGCAAAATCAATCGTCATTAACTTTGGTTTAGCGGATGATTTTAATGGTAAAACAAACTTAAGGTTTGATGACACAAACCCATTAAAAGAAGATACAGAATACGTTGATTCCATTAAGGAAGATGTAGCATGGCTAGGCTATGAATGGGACGGAATGTTCTTTGCTTCCGATTATTTTGAAGAAATGTACAACCGGGCTATGCTTCTTATTAAAAAAGGAAAAGCATATGTCGATGATCTAACGGCAGATGAAATCAGACAATTCCGCGGAACATTAACAGAGCCTGGAAAAGAGAGCCCGTATCGAAATCGTTCTGTAGATGAAAACGTTGATTTATTTGATCGCATGCGTAAAGGTGAATTTGAGAACGGTACGAAGGTACTTCGTGCAAAAATTGATATGTCTTCACCAAACCTAAACTTGCGTGATCCAGTTATATATCGCGTAGCACATGCTACACATCATAATACTGGTGATGCTTGGTGTATCTATCCGATGTATGGATTTGCTCACCCTCTTGAGGATGCAATTGAAGGAATAACACACTCATTATGTACAACAGAATTTGAAGATCAACGTCCATTATATAATTGGGTTATTGAAGAATGTGAAATGGAACATAAGCCACAGCAAATTGAATTTGGTCGTTTAAACATTACAAATACTGTTATGAGTAAGCGAAAATTGAAGCAGCTAGTAGATGAAAAGTTTGTGGATGGCTGGGATGACCCTCGCATGCCAACAATTTCAGGTTTAAGAAGAAAAGGTTATACACCTGAATCCATTCGCGAATTTGTTAAAGAAACAGGAGTATCAAAAGGTTCTGGAACTGTAGATGAGGCAATGCTTGAGCACTTTGTTAGAGAAGACTTAAAGCTAAAAGCTCCACGTACGATGGGGATATTAAAACCATTGAAGGTCGTCATTACGAATTATCCTGAAGATCAAGTTGAGATGCTTGACGCTGAAATTAATCCAGAGGTTCCTGAAATGGGTACAAGAAAAATTCCATTCTCACGTGAAATTTACATTGAACAGGAAGATTTTATGGAAAATCCTCCCAAAAAATACTTCCGTCTGTTCCCAGGTAATGAAGTTCGGTTGAAACATGCTTACTTTATTAAATGTGAGGATGTTATAAAAGACGACGCTGGAAATGTTGTTGAAATCCATTGTACCTACGATCCTGAAACAAAGAGTGGCACAGGCTTTACCGGAAGAAAAGTAAAAGGAACTCTTCATTGGGTAGACGCAAAGCATGCAATGCCAGCAGAATTCCGTCTATACGAACCACTTATTCTGGATAATGAAGAAAACGAAGAGGTAAACGAAGAGCAAGAAAGTACTGAAGAAAAAACATTCCTTGACTATGTAAACGAAAATTCTTTAGAAGTTTTACAAGGCTTTATAGAGCCTAATATGAAGGAAGTTGAAAGTCATGATAAGTTTCAATTTTTCCGTCATGGATACTTTAATGTAGACCCTAAGCATACTGCAAAAGAAAAAATCGTTTTCAACCGTATCGTATCATTAAAAAGCTCATTTAAATTAAAATAAATAGTAGAAAAACTAAAGCTTGTCACCAAGTCCTAATGGCGGAATCCTTAGTTTTTCTTATACTATCATCCTTAAAATATAAATTTTGATAGTGCTAAAAAGGGACATTCTCAAATGTTGAGATTGCTCCTTTTTTATAGCATTGTCCCATATTTATATATATGCATTAAAGTCATAAATCATTAGTCATTGTTAAAGGCAAATGAATTAAGAAGGTTGTACCCTCTTCAGAAGTATCATATAACTCTATTCCTCCCTGATGATTCTCGAGAATCCTTTTAACTATCATTAAACCTAATCCTGTACCGTTTTCCTTAGAACTAGAGAAAGGATCATAAATTGTATTCAGAATCGTAGATTGAATACCAGGACCATTATCCATTAATAAGATCTGATAGGCATCTTCAGTTACATTTGAATAAATTGTGATGGTTCCTTTTCCGCCCATTGCTTCGATACTATTACGAATCATGTTATGGAATACCTGTTTTATTTGTTTGGAATCTACATGTAATGGTATACGATCTAATTGTATGTTAAATTCAATCTCTTCTGACGATTGAATAATAAGTGGTAGAAATTCACCTAAAACATCTTCAAGATATGTTTCCTTTTTAATAGGTGCCCCTGGTTTTGATAATAGCAGCATTTCCTCAACAATCACGTTGATTCGTTCAATCTCTTTCATGATTAGAGGCAAATGATATTGATTTTTATTCTGTTCTGAAAATGATTGAATCATTAATGATAAAAAGCCATGTACAACAGCTAGTGGATTGCGAATTTCATGTGCTGCTCCAGCAGCCATTTCCCCTACAACCGCTAATTTTTCTGACTGATACATTCTTTTTTCTAATTCTTCTGTTTCAGTTATATCAATAAAATTAACGATTCTACCAATCACTTCATGATGTTGGTTTAAAAGCTCTGTTTGCGACACTAATAGGAAAAGTCGACCTTCAGATGTGGTAAAGGGAACCTTCGTATGCTTATAAGTTTTCTTAGATGACAAAATCCCCCAAAATCGTTCATTTTCAAAGTCACCATGAAAGGAAGTAAATTCTTTCACTTGTGCTTCATTCGTTTTCAGCATCTTTATTGCTGAAGTATTTAAAGATATTTCTAAGGTTTTATCATTAATCGTAATAATCCCTACCGGCAAGGAATTCAATATTTGTTCTCGATATATTTTATCGTTCATAATTGTGTTAAACGATTCTTTAAGTCGGTATGACATTTGATTGATTGAATGTGTTAAATATTGAAGTTCTACTTGATCCGTAGTATACAGTTTTAACCCATATTTCCCGTTAGCAATTCGATCTACTTTATTTATCATTGTTTCAATTGGCTTAGTTAAACTTGCGCTAATCCGATACGATACAAAGATGGAAAGACCAATAGCTCCTATAGTTACTAAAATAAGTAGCCATAATGAGCTTTTAATAATATCTGAAAATGTATTGGAATGACGATTTAACTTCGAATGGGAATCTTCCTGGGCGGCTTTTATCTCTGACTTTAACGTATTAAGTTGAGGGATAAAGGTAGAATTAATATAATCCCGAGCTGCCTCTTTATCATTGTAATTAAGTAATCCTTGAACATTATTAACAATCACGAAATCAAGTAAATCTACCCTTTTTTTAAAATCACTAAGGGTTTTTGGAATAGAATCTTCTTCTAGTCCATCATATCCTTCCGAATCATAAGACTGATAATCCTCCACCAAATTACAGCACAAATCATTTTCAATAAAGCTTTCCACGATATATTCCTTAACACTTAACTCCTCATCCAACTGTGAGAGCCAGAAAAATTCAGGAATATTTGTCCTCGTAATCTTATTGCTTACTTGAGTAATGTCTTCTATTGATTGGACAAGAATAAGAGAAAAACCACTTAAAACTAGTGTTAGTAAAAGGAGAATTGTGAGTATCTTCGTGCGAAAGGACATATTTCTAACTAATTTCTTTATCACTATCCCCCTTACCTCCTTTAAGGATACGTTCGTTCTCCGTTACTATATTTCTTCATTTCATCTTCAATAAATTGTAAATCCTCTTCAGAAAACATCGGTCCGAAAGGAGCCAAGCTATATACACCGTGACTTGCATTTAGCATGACTTTGCCAGACGGTATACCCAAACCGCTAAAATAATCTTCCATAATGGCCACATATATTTGTGATACATCATTCATCACACTCGTTAATACATGTTCTTTTCCCATATATGATTGATCATCAAGGTAACCAATGACATACACATCTTCTTTTTTTGCCAAATCAATAACATCGCGATTGTAAGCATTGCCTTTGCTAAAAACGACATCAACGCCCTCTGAAATTAGCTCATCCATGAGTTGGATTGCCTTTTTACCGTCATCTCTACTTTCAACAACTTTATAATAAAAGCTTGCATCTGGCTTATAATAGGCTAGACCTGTTTCAAATTCATGATTCTCTTCTTCTCTAGCTTCAAAAGCGTCAATTACCGCTACCTTATTTGTTTTCGTCATTCGAGCGGCAACTATCGCTGCAAAATATTCAATTTCGCCCTGATCAAATGTATAAACGGCTTGATTAGGATGTTTTGATGTCCCATGTATTGTGACAAATTGAACATCTGGATGACTAAGTGCTGTTGCAGTAAAAATATCCGAAAACTCACGTCCATGTCCAATAATTAGCTTTGACCCCTCATTAATTGCAGCTGTAACAGTTTCAATCATTAGCTTATCCGAATCTATTTCACTATAAAGCTTAACATCTACTGGATATTGTTCCTCTATTTTTAGTTGACCTTTATAAGCAAGGCTACCCCAGCTCTGATCAGCAACTATATCTGATGTAATAATCGTCACTTTTGTTTTTTCCAACTTAGTGCTAGAGCTTGTCTCGGCCTCTAAAATGATCCCCTTTGTTTTCAGGATCATTGTTCCTACAATTAATATAACAACAATCAACGTGAAAAAGCCTATTATTCTAAGTTGTTTCGATTGTTGCACCATATTCCGCCCCTTACTATACCACTATTCTCTTTATCCATTATAGCGAACCACACAATATCAAGCTACAAATTTCTAAGAATATCTACATGATTCGACAAATTCTTCACAAAGCAAGGGTCTGACCACTCATTATAAATATTTATCTGTTAACCAGTCTTCTAATTCATCTTTCAACTGTTTGTGAATTGGATCTCTTGCTTCTCTTTTATACTGCTTTAGTACATTTAAAACCGTCTTTTCACCCTTATACTCTTTTAACATATGATCCATGTCTTTTATAATGATTGTCTTTGCATCAGGCTTTCCAAGAGTTTCAATGCGCTTTAAATCTGCTGCATTCGCCTGAACATCCTTGTCCCCTGTTATTGCTAATATTGGGCAATTTGACTGTTTCAATGCCTCAATAACTTTTTCTGTACGATAGGAAAGATGCTCTCTAAACCATTTTGCAGGCATCCTTTTCATTTTGAACTTAACCGTATCACTTTCTGAGCTCTCCATTTTGCTAAAAAGCTCTTCTAACTGCTTTAATACTTTTCTTTCTTTTACAAGTAACCTTAACAGTTTACCCTTGATACCCTTAAGACGTTTGATTTCCTCAATTGTTTGACGATTTTGATACATAATCGGCTCTTTTAAATTAGTTGCTGCTCCCGCAATCAGAACTAAACCTGCTATTGGTGTTATTTCATTTACCTTCGTTGCTAAAATACATCCCTCACTATGTCCAAGTAAAATGATCTTATCACTTACTACTTTAGAATGCTGCTTCAAAAACTCAATCGCACATTTTACATCATTAGCTAAGTCCATCATGCCAGTTGTGATTAGGTCACCTTCACTTTCACCAACAGATCTTTTATCATATCGAAGGGTTATAAAACCTAGATTCGTTAAAAAGTGGGCAAGCTCCTTATACAGATTTGTTTCAAGTTTTGGTTTTTGCATATTCCCTTCCCTATCTGCGCGGCCAGATCCGTTAATGATGATAATAGCTGGATACTGATCTAGATTGGTGTTAGGTATTGCGAGGGTTCCTTTTAATGTAACATCACTTTTGATACCGACTGATTCCTCAATAATTGCACTCATAAGTGTTTGCTCCTCTTTATTTTTATTATCAATAATGATAACATTAATCATCAAGAAGTTATAGACTATTTTCTGTAAATTTTTTATTAAGTCTATTCACCTAGTCCTCATCTTTTACATCTATATCTTCCGGGATTGGCTCCTTCATATATTCTTCCATCAACTTATTATATTTCTCCATCTGTTCAAAATGAGTTTGAAACTGTTCTTTATAAATTAAATATTGTTCACCATCAAATAAGGCTCTAATTTTCTTTTGAAGGATCAGATTTTCTACTTGTTCTTCTGGTAAAGATAAGTATTCCGATGTTTCTGTAATCGTTAAGTACATTTTCATCATCCTTTTTTTAAATAGGCTCTTTTCTAAAAGTTTGTTGCTCTAGGACCTGTAAAAATCGGCATTTGGATTTTTACTATACTCTTTAAATCCACATTAAAGGAATATTTGGAAGTAAATGAGCGAAAAGAGCACGAAGACAGGTTAAATACGTAAAGTAGAGCTATATACGAAAAATCTTTGCGAAAACAGCCTTTAAATAAAAATCCTTTCCTAAGAGAATAGTAGGAAAGGATTAAAAAGTAAATATATTTTATTATTTATTCAATCTCACCTAGCAATTCAAACACCTCTTCTTTTGATTGGGGCGCTAATAATTGATCTCAAAAGCGATCATCCATCAAGACTCTTCCAATCTACCCCATCCTTCTTAATTCCAAATACAACTCTTGGTTTTGTTACAACATCTGATTTACCATGAGGGATGGCAATATTCATTCCAATACCAGTCGAACTTTCATTTTCACGACTTATGATCACCATTTTGAATTCTTCTCTAGACGTTAATGCACCGGCATGAACTTTGCAATCATTTCATCAATACTATCGTCACGTGTATTACCTCGTAAATTCGTATCAATAGCTCGATGCTTGTAATGTCAGTTAATTTTTTGACTTCTTCGCTCACTACATCACTGTTTGATTTCACATTTACCAGTGAAAAGTTAAAACTTAAGCTAAAAAGAAACACCGTTCAAACTTCGAACGGTGTTTCTTCTAGATTAACAATACCTAAGTCAACAAAAGAACATCGGATTGTTGAAAACGCAACAGTTTTTGATTTTGAGCTCTTAGAAGAAGATATGGCACGAATTGATGGATTGAATCAACATGTAAGAGTCGGTCCTGATTCAGACAATTTTGACTTTTGATTAAGAGAATGGCTATAAAATAGTTTATAATTCAACAAATCCACCTTCATATAAGGCGTTTGCTAGCTGTTCAATGACTTTAAAGCGATGAAAATTCTTACCAGGTAACTTAGACAAAAGAAAAACATAATAAAGGATTACACATATTCCAAAAAACATAAAACTATATTTTAGTATTTAGAGCAATAAAAAAGGCTTATCCCCCTAAATATAGGATGATCAGCCTTTTCATTTATTGTTGTTTGAACCCTTCTTCTTCTAAATATTGCTTTGCCTCACTATAAGAAGGGAATGTCCCATCTAAATTCACTCCAGCATAAACATTCCACATTTCATCTTCAAACACAAGAATAAGAGTATGGTTATCAGCATTTATCCATCGTTCCTCATCGTTATCCCTAATTATTGCAGCTTCTTTTGTTGGTGTTGGTGATAGTGAAAGGATAGATTGCTCGATAACCTCGCAGAGATCTTTCTCCGAAAAATCACGAATGTTTACCATCCCTTTATTATCAGTTGGATAGCCTTCTATTTCCTCAGCATAAACAAACCCATTTCCATTAGGGTGTAAATGATAAACGACATTTTTCTTCTCTGTTGCACTTTCTTCAAAGTGAAAATTCACACGTCCAAGTGAAACATTTTTACGTTCTAATTCAGGGAATAATTCTATAATCGCAAGTTTTTGTTCAAAAGTTAGCATGTTGCCTCCAAGTAATATAAAATTTGAATACTGCTCATTATACCATTCGGTTAACGAGTCTCAAAACAGATGATATATTGAAATTCGTTATGAAAAAGGAGTAGCCATAATAGCATACTCCATTGAACTATTTTTCTTAAGGAAATCTAATTAAATAAACGAGCGTACGACCACTAATATACTTAGAATAAACCCTATTAACCCGAGAAAGGAAAAGACGAGTAGTTCTTTTATTTCTTTTTTTCTTACTAATTTTGGTATTTCCCAAGCGAAGATTATTAAAAAAATGACGACAATGAGCATAATCTTAAACATATACCAATCCTTCTCTTAATAAGATATATGATACTTATTTGGTTAAACCAATTCTTCTTACGAAAACTGTTGGATTTATAGATACTTCTATTTTTGAAAAATCCTCGTTCCACTCTTTTTTATATTTTTCATTCCATTCTTTAGGATATTTTTTGTACACAGCTTCTCCAAAACCAAAAATATCTGATCCTAGTTCATTTTTTGCTTTATCTAATACTTCTTGAATTCTGGTTCTAATATCTTTCTCTATTTCAGCCTGTAACTTTTCGATATTTTTCGACTCATCCAAATTTAATTCTGAAGCATTTTCCATTACATTCATCTCTGAGGTAGTATTTACATTAACTTTTATCCTCCCATCCTTAATTTCAGGAACAATTTTTGTTTCACTTCGAATAATATTGGAGCTAATATTGCCTCCACCCTTTTCTTCAGGGACTTTAACCGTAATGACTCCAAGATCCATTTCATTTCGCAGCCATAAAATTCCTCTCGTTTCGGAATCGTTCATCCATCCAACCAATTTATCATCTTTAAAAACAGCAGCACCAATAATTGCTTGTGTTTTTTCAGATTCATTTTTAACATTCACTTCTAAAGGTTCTGAGGCAAATTGGGGAGCTACCGGCTCTAAACCTTCTGTTAGAACCATGTCCAAAAACTCCTTAATATTAACAGTTAACCCTACACTAAGTTTCGTCAACTCTCTCGTTTCTTCAGCAGAAACACTTTCTAACTTAGGTTTATTTTTGATTACCTCATAGGCATTCCCTTTTGTAAACATAATATAACTATTCATCCGAGGTTCATGATACCTTGAATAGAAATCAAGAATATGGGAGACACCCTTCTTAGCTAAGTTTTCACCTATTAATAAAACCCTACTATGAGAAAAGAATATACGCCTTGATAATTTCCCTTGAAGGTGTCGATACGCTTCAGAAAGTGTTACACCAGTTTCCGAAATCATAAATGTACTATCGTCACCACTACCTGCTGTACCACCAGTTGGTCCTAGCTTTGAGGGGATCGCAACTTGAAGTGTTAAACGAATTTTTTCATCTTCTAGAAGATCTAATCCAACAGCAGTCACAATAGCTATGTCATTTACCTCAATTCGGTTCCAGCAACCAGATAGCAAGACGGTTGTTATGATCAAAATAAATGATAATTTAAAAGGTTTCATCAGCACCATCCTGTCTGTCCTCTTAGAACATCTAGTTTTTTCGATTCTGTGAGCCTAACCTTTTCAAATTCCTTTTCCCAACTTGTTCAGGACGTTCGTCCATTTTCCACCATGGTGCTCGAATAAGTATGTCTTTAAGATTATTAAAAGTAAATGGAGCAATAGGTGCCAAATAAGGAACACCGAAAGAACGTAGCTGAACAAGATGAACCAATATAAAAAATACTCCTAAAAGGATCCCATAAAAACCGAGTGTTGCCGCTAGAAACATCATTAAAAAGCGCAAAAGACGAATCGCTCCTGTCAGGCTGAAACTAGGAAACATAAACGATGCAATCCCAGTAATTGAAACGACGATGACCAATGGAGCGGAGACAATACCCGCTTCAACTGCTGCTTGACCAATTACTAATGCACCTACAATAGAAACTGTTGATCCGATTGGTCTAGGTAGACGTAATCCTGCTTCCCGTAAGGCCTCAAAGGTAATTTCCATTAATAATGCCTCTACTATCGCTGGGAATGGCACCTTTTCTCTAGAAGCCGCAACACTAAACAAAAGGTTTGTTGGTAATAATTCCTGATGAAAGGTTGTCACGGCAATATAGATGGAAGGAAACAATAATGCAATAAATAAAAATAAATACCGGATGAATCGTATAAACGATGCCATCATGAATCTTCCGTAATAATCTTCTGGAGAATTCATCATTTGAAAAAAAGTAACCGGTACAATAAGAGCAAATGGACTGTTTTCAACAATAATTCCAACCCTGCCTTCAAGAATGTTTCCAACAACCCGATCAGGTCTTTCCGTTTGTAATACTTGTGGAAACACAGAGTAAGGTTTATCTTCAATAAATTCTACGATATACCCACTATCCTCAATGGCATCAATTTCTATCCGTTTTAGTCTAGTTCGTACCTCTTCAACTAGTGATGATTCAGCAATTCCTTCAATGTATGTAATGACTACTTCAGTTTTAGAAAGGGTGCCCACCTTTATGCTTTCCAATTTGAGTTGAGGCGATTTAATTCTCCTGCGAATCATACTTGTATTCGTCCGAATATTTTCAGTAAATCCCTCTCTTGGACCTAACACAACTGATTCTGAAGGTGGGTCTTCAACCGACCGTTTTTCCCATGATTGCTCACTTATAAAAAGGGATTGTTTAAATCCATTAATAAGTAACACTGTCCCTCCAATGAACATATGATCAGCAATTTGTTGAATGGTGTCCCCTTTTTTCACTTGTCCTGAGCTTATCTGAGCTTCAATATCTTTGATTGTTAAAATGTCCTTTTTAAGCAGATCTTCATTATGGTTTAGTAATGGATCTAAGATATTTTGTTCCATTCTTTTCATATCTACTAGTCCATCAAGGTATAGAATAATAGCAGTATATGTAGTATGTATTTCAAATTTTCGATACGAGAAATCTGAAGATCCTTCAAATACTCGTCTAATCTTATAGAAATCCTCTTCAATCATTCCTGTTAAATAATCACTTTCATTTTTAGCGGTCTTTTGATTAGTGCTTTCCTTATTAATTACTTGTTGAGTAGAGCCGATTAATTTCAGCCACCTTGAAATCTTCATTTCACACCTCCCGAAAGGATGAATAACAATTTACTTATACGTCAGAATTTTCTTGCGAATAAATGAAATACAAAGAAATACTATAGGCAAGATGATGTGCAGTATAGTATGAACATAGGTGACAATAATTCCAAAACCAATTTCTAAATGGATTACAAAATCACTTCCTATTATTAGGGATAATGGTGTTATAATAGCACCCAAAGCAAGTAATATTGACTTAATATTGTTCACATTAAATAATTGTGATATTCCTACTGCCGCTCCATACGTCCACGCACCAAGCTTGAAAAAGACTCCCGCTACCATCATTAGGATAATTAATGCATCAAATCTTTCTAAAAAATCTGCAATACTAACCAACCTTGTAGCTGATAGAAGAGGAAAGTAATCTGTCTGGTATAGCTCTGGACCTAACACGGATAAAATTAGGACTGAATTGGTCGTAAGAAGGATTCCTCCAATTAGGATTACAGCAAACCCTACCTTCCCTGCATTCTTATTTTTGTTTAGGAAAGGAAAAAACATCAAAATAATGACAGATTCACCGAACTGAAAATTAAGACTTTTCGGAAATACCTCTTTTAAAACTGGTTTTACTCCATTTCCTAATACAGGAGTAAGATTATCAAGATTAAAAGATTTAACTTAATAAGAGAATCCAAACAATGATTAATGAAAGGATATTAGGAAATACAGCCTCACCCATTCGACCAAACGTTTCGACACCACTTCGGAGACAATAGATCATCAATACCATAAAGCTCCCAATCACCACTACTATTGGCGTATCAACTAATATAGTTGATACAATCAGCTCACCAAAATCTCGACACGCTCTTCCAGCGGTATATATAAAATAAACAATATACATAGCAATTATTGGATAAACTAAAAATTTGCTTAATAATTCAGGAAGGATCTGAACCAATGTCTTATTAGGATAAAAAGCTGATAACTTAATATAAACACTCATTAAAATCAGACTTAAGAAAGTAGCAACCAAAATAACAATCCATGCATCCTGCTTTGCCCCTGCACCTAATCCCAAAATAATTGCGTCCCGAATTCAAATCCAACAAGTTATGAAAAAGTTGAAGTGAACTAATTTTTTCCTCTTTCATACTTCACTCCCTTTATCAAGAAGTAAAACAAGTAAGAACTTACTATCCTAAATAAACATTCACTATTCTGGTTTAATTTATCTTTTCCAAATTAATCCTTGTTATGCGGATTATAAATAAAAGCTTTTCTATTTCCAAAATATATAATTAAACAATTTAACTAACAATTTTTAGCAAATTTAATTATGTTTCACGTTTACTATTAATTGGTAGTCTACCTCCTGTGAAAATCTAGAGGAATATTGTCTTTTTCCTAGAACAATTGTCGAAAGCATTCCAAAATCTATCATTATCCTTAATAATAAAGATAATCGATCTTACTTCTTATTGGGAGCTATGAATTATGAATATAAATGTATATCCAGAGCTAGCACATAAAATCAATTTAGTTAGAAAACTAATGATCGTTACAGCGCAAACAAAAGGATTCTGTAATCCTGAAACAATTAAATATAGCGAAGAATTAGATAAATTAATTCTTGAAACTCAGGTATTATTAAAATCTTGTAGTTAAATAAAGAACCTATGTTACACTACTTAAATTAAGATACATAAGTGATATAAGTAGGTGGAAAACATTGGATATCAAACAATTACAGTACTTTATTGAAGTAGCAAATTTTAATAGCTTTTCCCGTGCAGCTGAGCATTTGTTTATCACTCAACCTACCATTAGTAAAATGATTAAAAACCTTGAAACAGAATTAGGTGTATCATTATTTGATCGATCATGAAAAAAACTAATTTTAACAGATGCAGGTCATACACTTTTAGAATAGGCACAGTTGATTGACAAGGCGTTTAATAATTTAGAAATAGAACTAGATAATCTGTTGGGGCTGAAAAAGGGACATATTAGGATTGGATTACCACCTATATTTGATGCTCATTTTTTTTTCAAAATCACTGGAAGCTTTCATGAAAAATATTCTGGAATCGCCTTTCAATTTGTTGAAGAGGGCTCAAAGTATTGAAGAAATGGTTGCCTCTAAACTGGGTGTATCCCTTTTACCGGAAAGCATTTGCCGCCATCTAAATAAGAATGTAAGAGCAGTTAAAGTGGTTAATCCCTCAATCAGCTGGAACCTTGCGATTATTTGGGGCAAAAGTCAGTACCTCTCCCAGGCAGCAAAGGAATGGTTACAGTTTACAAAGGAACATCAGACTAAAGGACATATCTGAAACCAGGCGATTCTATTTTAATTAGAGTCGTCTTTTCGTGTGGAAAAGAAGAGCTCCGGGGTGTAATTTATGTCGAGTTTTATATCAATCCATTTAATCGATCTGGTGACAAATCAATTATTCCATCATCCTCAATAATACCGAGGGTAACATCGGTATTATCTTGATCCGCAATAATTCTATCTTGCACTCTAAATTTTTTATCATCTGCAACAGCAAGGGAAAGTCCTTTTCTTAATTCAATTAGCCCCTCAACATGATAGTAACGAAATAGCACCATCAATAACTAGGTTTATGATGAGTACAATAATACTCAACCAAAAACCACCTGTATTCGGGGCAGGATGATTTAGTAAATGACAACCCTCTTTTATTGTTTCATAGACCATTATGGTTACAACAATTACTGCGATCATACAAAAGATATTGATTACTCGACCAAAGCCTGTTGGAAATTGTGGTGTTGGTTTTTTTTCAGAAAGAATACTACCAATAAAGACAAAGCCTTGATTTACTGCATCAGCGAGGGAGTGCATGGCAGAAGCAAACATTGCTCCACTACCACTCATCACATAGGCAATAGCTTTACACGCAGCAATTATTGCATTACCGATCATTGCTACTGCAGAAGATTTATTGCCCTTTTTTATTAGAGATAATAAATGATTAATAGAGGATTATTACTTCTAGAAAAATTATCTATGTATAAGTACTCATACAAAAAAAGCCCTGATAAAGGGCTTTTAAATGATACTATTTATATTATTTACCTTTTTTACTTCTAAATATAAAATGTGATGCCCATCAATTTCTTTAACTTTAAACAGATAGCCATCTGTTTCTATTTCAGTACCAATTTGAGAATCAAAGTTTTGAGTTAGAATCCATCCACCAATTGTATCAATTTCTTCATCGGAAAGGTTAGTTCCAAGTAAATTGTTTACATCGCCAATTAAAACTTTAGCATCTAAGATATAGTGGTTTTCAGCTAATTTTCTAATTTCAGAAACCTCATCATCATCAAATTCATCTCTGATTTCTCCAACAATTTCCTCAATTATATCTTCAACAGTAACCAAGCCAGAAGTACCACCATATTCATCAATCAGAATAGCGATTTGTGAACGTTCTTTTTGCATTTTTACTAGTAAGTCATGTATTGGGATCGTCTCAATTACTCGAATAACAGGATTAATAAACGATTCTAATTTCATATCTTCATTACTAATCTGATTCATAACCTTAGCTGTCAAAAATTCTTTCACATTTATAAATCCAAGGATGTTATCTTTGTCTCCATCAACTACTGGATATCGAGTATAGTTTTCTGTTTTTACTATATTTACTACATCGTTAAATGTTTCATCAATCGAAATACTAACAATCTCAGTACGAGGTACCATGATTTCCTTCGCTATTCTTTCATCAAATTCAAAAATATTATTTACATACTTTAATTCATTTTGGTTAATTTCCCCACTCTTATAACTTTCAGATAATAATATACGCAGCTCTTCTTCAGAGTGAGCTAATTCATGTTCTGATACTGGCTTTATACCGAAGATTCCAACAAGCATACGCGCAGAACCATTAAGAAACCAAATGAATGGATACATTATTCGATAAAACCCTATGATTGGTACTGAGAATAACAAAACAATAGCCTCAGCTTTTTGAATAGCAACTGTTTTAGGAGCAAGCTCCCCTACTACAACGTGCAAAAACGTTACTAAGGCAAAGGCAATTCCAAATGATAAAAAATGTGTAAGCGATTCATTGAAATTAAAATGCTCAAACACAGGATGTAACAGTTTTTCGACAGTAGGTTCTCCCAACCAACCTAGTCCTAATGCAGTAACCGTTATCCCTAGTTGGCAAGCTGATAAATATTCATCTAAATGGGATACTACCCTTTTAGCAGAGATAGCACCTTTTTTTCCTTCTGCAATAAGTTGTTCAATTTTAGACATACGCACTTTTACAATGGCAAATTCGGTTGCCACAAAAAAGCCAGTTAAAGCAATTAATACAGCAATCAATGTTAAGTTTATAATGGTCAATAGGTAGCCTTACAAAAGTAAGACTTACACCTCCTATAAAATGTTTAATACTATTACTGAGCAATCGATCACTCAGAAAATAACGAAAGCATGAAATTATATCGATCAATTTAATAATAATAGTAACTTCTGTATTAATGACAGACTGTCATGAGAAACATGTTTTTTCACATACTCATGATTCTCATTATCATTTTTTGCTAAGATAGTAGACACTTCTTTTTCAAGTCCTTTTATTTTTAATCGTAACTCTAGGACATTAATTTCTTCAGCATCCTTCTCAAGTAACTTTTTCTTAATATTTTCTAATGACATGTTTTCTTTTTTACATTTTTCAATAAAGTTTAATTTTTCTATTGAACTATGATCATAATACCGATAATTAGAAGGAGAACGTTCTGCTTTTAATAAACCAATAGTCGTATAATAGTCGATTGTCCGCTTAGTAACATTAGTTATTTCAGCTAGTTGTCCAATTTTCAGTTTCACATCCCCAACGTACTCCCTCCAAACCATAACGTGATAGAATACTAGTTATTGTATTACAATTTTATATATTTAACAACTAGTAAAGTAAAATAATAACAATACTGACCACATTTAAAGTCGAAATCCTACATATGATAGATACATGTCCATTTTCTTTGGAGGGGTATATCTATGAGCTTTATTAAAAAAGGAATAATCATAATAATCGGTAGCACGTTGATATCTTTAGGAATAAATTACTTTTTAGTTCCCTACAAAGTGTTGGATGGAGGTATTATTGGGATTGGATTAATTGTTAATTATTTATGGGGACTTAAAGCAGGCCTTATGATTATTCTTTTTAGTATTCCCATATTTCTAATCGCTTGGTTTGGCTATAGAGATTATTTTTACAATAGTTTACATGGTATGATTATTTCTTCCTTATTTATAGATTTCTTACACCCTGTCAAAGCTTTCTTCTATATTGATGCAGTCTTCAGTTCCATTCTAGGTGGAATCTTAGTAGGATTCGGTATAGGCATGATGTTGAAGTATAAAACAAGTACGGGCGGGACTGATCTTGTTGCTCAATTTCTATCTGATAAAACAGGTGTAAATGTAGGTATTCTGATTTTTCTTATTGATGCAGTCGTTATTTTATCGGGTGGTCTTTTATTTTCTACTGACACGCTATTACTTTCAATCATTACCATTCTTTTCGTTGGAATAACAACAAGTTTATTTACTAGAAATATTGTTAATCCATAAGGAATTATCCTTTTCAAATTAATACTTTTTCATTCATAAGAACGAGTAACAATAAAAAAGAAAGACATACTAAAATAAGTAGACATTTGAAAGGAGTTAAAAAATGAAGTTTTTATCAAGGGAGCAAATTATAAATGAACTAAAGGACTCATTTCAACCTTTTATTAATAAGTATGGAATAGAGGACATTGGCATTTTTGAAGAAGAAGGTCAAGAGAATCATTACTATTTAGGCTATACAGTTAGGAAGAATGGGGAAATCTACCACATCCATTCTCCCTATTTAAAAAACAATGAAGGAGGCTTAGCTCCTGAAAAAAAGGAATGGACTATAGAATCCGATGAACCTGAGGCTGAGGATTTAAGAGGGTTTAAGGAACTAGAAGATGCCTTTCGTGAGATTTAAGAAGTTTGAAATGTAAGATAATTTTTCAAACTTGCTTATATAGCTACAATACGAAAACCTTAGCTCCCGAAACTCGAGCTAAGGTTTTTTGTGCGGAAATTTCTTTCCTTGTTATAAATTTATTTGTTACCATTGCCCACTTTGCCTGAAAAGCCACCCCAAGATTCAACATTCTTGAGTCCTTCAATATTGGAAACGTGGAAAACAGGATCTTTTCCATTTGATCTTTGCTTCTTATAATCAACGAGTGCTGCGATCGCTATTTTGCCTAGTAACATAATAGCAATTAAGTTGATGATTGCCATTAAGCCCATTAGCAGATCCGCAAGACTCCATACAAAGCTTAACGATGCAAGAGATCCAAATGCGACCATCCCAACTACTGCAACTCGGTAAATGTTTAGCCATAGTTTATTTGTATTGATAAACTCAATGTTTGTTTCACCATAATAGTAGTTCCCAACAACCGAACTGAGGCAAAAAAGTAAGACAATAATTGCAAGGAATATACTAGCCCAAGATCCTATTGATGTTTCAAGTGCACTTTGTGTAAGTGCGATACCATTCGTTTCTGTTGATGTATAAAGTCCTGACAATAGAATAATAAAAGCTGTTGAGCTACAGATTAAAAGTGTATCCACAAAAACGCCAAGAGCTTGAATTAATCCTTGTTTAACAGGATGACTGACATCAGCTGTAGCTGCCGCATTTGGAGCGCTACCCATACCAGCCTCATTTGAAAACAATCCACGTTTAATACCATTCATCATCGCAGCACCTAATGCCCCACCTGCTACTTCGTTGAAACCGAAAGCACTTTCAAATATTAATACAAAAACACCCGGTAATTCGGTAATATTCATGACCATAATAACTAGCGCGATTAAAATATAAGCTCCTGCCATAATTGGTACCATAAATTCAGATACTGTCGCAACCCGTTTTAGCCCACCAAAAATGATCACTGCTGTAAAAATTGACAAGACTATCGCAATAATGACTTTGTTTATTCCAAAAGATCCATTGAGCGCACTTGTAATCGTGTTAGCCTGAACCGAGTTAAATGCTAGTCCAAATGTTAGAGAAATTAATACTGCAAACGTTACCCCCATCCAACGGGCATTTAATGCTTTCTCCATATAATAGGCTGGTCCGCCTCGAAATGTGTCACCATCTTTTACTTTATAAATTTGAGCAAGTGTACTTTCTACAAAAGCAGATGCTGAACCAATTAAGGCAATTAGCCACATCCAGAACACCGCTCCTGGGCCTCCAGTTGTAATTGCTATTGCAACACCTGCAAGGTTTCCAGTACCTACGCGCGAAGCAGTACTAATACAAAAAGCCTGAAATGATGAAACACCTTTTTTATCAGCCCTTGCACCTTCACCCATAAGTCTTAACATTTCGCCAATCATACGAAATTGTACAAATTTTGTACGAAAGGTAAAATAAACGCCTACTCCAACTAACATAATAATAAGAACATATGACCATAGTAATGTATTAGTTCCATTGATAATACTTTCAATTACCTTCATTCATAACACCCCTTATTTTATTTAATCTACGTTTATTTCTAAATGTGCCCAATATTTCTTGTGCAATTCATGTCATTTATGCACTTTTACTATATTAGCATATTATATAAAACCTTTAAACATCTATTCGTATCCCGATTTAATTGAAAGGTAAAAATGAACAATGAATATGATCTATGCTTTCATCTACCTCTTTAAGAACTGTATTAAGTTTAAGAAGTCTATATGTATTATCACCAAATTTACTATGTTCTCTACTCTCTAAATAAACCACCAAAGCTTTTTCTAAATCCACATTTCAAGAACATAAGGGTCTGACCCCTCAACAATACCTATATATAGTGCTATTTTTAGCCAATACCATATATATTCGGTTTGAGGGGTCTGACCCGTTGCTTTTGTTGTCCCTTGAAAAATATATCTCACAATGAATCTAAAGCCTGCTTTAAGTCCTCCCAAAGATCTTCCCATGCTTCAAGTCCAACCGATAAACGTAATAATTCATTTGAAATACCCATTTCTATTCTTACATCTTCAGGAATCATAGCATGTGTCATAGAAGAAGGGTGTTGTATAAGTGTTTCAGCATCACCAAGGCTTACTGCGATGGGGATTAATTTTAGTTGATTAACCACTTTTACTGTTTCTTCATATGTTCCTTTTACTTCAAAAGAAAGAAGGCCTCCACCTTTTTTCATTTGTTTCTTCATGATTTCGTATTTTGGATGACCTTGGTCACCAGGATAATAAACATTCTTAATTTTTGGATGCTTCCTTAACTTAACAGCAAGCCTTTCTGCATTTTCACAGTGGCGATCCATCCTTACTGCCAATGTTTTGATCCCTCGAAGCAATAGCCAAGCATCAAATGGAGAAATGACTCCTCCAATATTTTTTTGTGTTGTTTTCTTTAAATGACTAATCATACCATAATTTCCGACAATAATACCTGCTATGACATCACCATGCCCACCAATGTACTTAGTCGCACTATGGATGACAATATCACAACCTAATTGTAAAGGCTTTTGTAAATATGGAGTTGAAAATGTATTATCTACAACAATCATAATTCCCTTGTCTCTAGCAATAGTTGCTACTAGTTCTAAATCAATTAATTTCATTGTAGGATTAATCGGCGTTTCGATATAAATACACGTTGTATTTCCTCGAATATTTGAAATGATTTCTTCTGCTGTAGCTAATTCTGAGAAGGAATGATCGATATGATATTTTTCCTGGAGCATCTGTAACAGTCCGAACGTACACCCATACAAACCCTTTGAACATAAAATATGGTCGTTAGCCTTTGTTATTCCAATTAAGACTGCCGATATTGCTGCCATACCAGAACCAAACGCAAGTGCAGCATCACCTTCTTCTAACTGTGCCATACGTTCTTCCAAAACTGTAACAGTAGGATTTGAAAGCCTGGAATAGATATAACCATCTTCTATACCCGCAAATCGATTTGCCCCTTGCTCCAATGATGAAAAAGTAAATGTTGATGTTTGATAAATAGGCGGGGTTAAGCTATCAGAATGATTTTTCGAAACATAACCTGCATGTATTGCCTTTGTTTCAAAATGGTATGAGCCTTCTTTTTTCATTGTTATCCCCCTTGTCCGGATAAGTGTTTTCTTTTTATATACTATTTTTACGAGATGGATTAGGTGCCTAGATTAGGTACACTGTCACAACCTTAGGTTTTGTAGATATTTGTCGAAGTGATAGGCACCTAATCCTGAAATAAAAACAGGACAGCTGCAAGATAAGCTGTCCTGTTTTTTAAAGTAATGAAATGACCTTCCTCGCAGTACTTTCTCCATTTTCGATACAGTCAGGAATACCAACTCCAAAATACGAGCAACCTGCAATCATGATCCCTGGATATATTGCTGCAAGTTTACTTTCGAGCGCTTCCACACTTTTTTGGTGTGTCATTCGATAATTAGGCATACTATCCGACCAATTTGTTATTTCGATTGCAATCGGCTCATGCATTATGCCTAGACTTTTATTAACATCGGCAAGCGCCACTTGAAGCAGATCTTCCTCGTTCATGTTTTGTAAAGCGGCAAATTCGGGATGACTGCTTTTATAAAACAGCCTTACAAGCAAATTTCGGCTCTCTGACGTATGCTCCCATTTCCGACTTGTCCATGTGCAGGCGTTACATGACAATTCATCGCTGCTTGCTGTGATAAAACCAGTTCCTTCTGTTGGAAGCAGTGAATCAGGGACATCAAAGCCAATATACACACTAATCAACGAGCTGTTTTTCAATTGAGCGAACTCTTTTTTTAGCTCCTGATCATGTAGTAATTTTTCCGCAGCTGTATGGGGAATACTGAGCACCACATAATCTGCTTCAATGATTTCATCGTTTATTAAAGATACTTTATAGCGATTATTGACTCTTTCTATTTTACTCGCTTTAGTATTCTTTAAAATTTCGACATCCTCAAGCTTATTTTCAAACGCATCGATAAGTGCCTCTAAGCCATTTCTAAAAGAAAGAAACTTCTTTTCACCACCGCTTTGGAATTTTTCCTTATTTGCTTCAAAGCCTTTAATAATGCTGCCGTATTCTTCTTTATAATCAAACACATACGGAAGTGTAGAAGCAATTGTTAAGTCGCTAAGATTCCCTGAATAAACACCAGAGAGAACAGGAGCGATTTGCTTTTCAACCAATTCTTTTCCTAAAAAGTGTTCAAGAAACGCTCCAATAGAATCGTTTTTTGTGAATGTCTCATTTTTTGTATAAAAATCTTTCAGTGCCACCACTTTTCCTTCTGTAGAAACAAGCGTGCTTTTCGCTAATGACTCTACACTTGCAGGAATTCCGAATACTGAGTCAACAGGAATAGGCTTTAATTCTCCATCCGTATAAATAAACGACCGGCCTGTGGCATTGTATACAACTTCACTCTGCAAACCGAGTTCTTCGATGAAAGTCATCGTATTCGCTTTACGAGATACAATCGAATCTGCTCCTGATTCCATCATAAAACCGCTATCTTTTACAGTACGAATTTTGCCTCCGAGTACGGCAGACGCTTCTGCAAGAATCAGTCTAACATCTGAATTATTTGCCTTTTTCCATTTATGCATTTCATACATGGCGGATAATCCGGTAACACCACCGCCAATAACTAGGATTGTTTTCACTTATGTACACCTCTACTTACGTTCCAATTTCAATTATTTAAAGTGTACCATATTGGTCTACATTTAAGTCAGTGACTTTTTATACATACAAATCGATTATGATGTATTCACGCCACGGGTTACTAATAACTTTCCTCACATGATTAATAATAAGTGAAAAATGGGGTGACTCATCGATCGTTACTAACGGTCTTCTGAGCACCCCTTTACAGATATATTCCTTATGAAAAAAGCGAAGTATTGGGCATGAATTTAAATCACACCTAATATATGAAGGTAGACAATGACAATTGTAAGAGGAACAATCCATCTCATTAAAAACCTCCATGTTACGAACAATACCGGCGAGTACGAATTACCTAATTTAAATTCCTCTTCAACTAAGGTTTTGTTCATTCTAAATGAGATAAAAATAGCAATTAGTAAATTGCCAAGCGGTAACAGGATATTACTAACAAGGTAATCAGTTGCATCAAATACTGTTTTACCAAAAATAAGGAAATCACCTAGTAACCCCATAGATAAAGCAGCTGGTATTCCAGCGATAAAGACAGCTACACCTGACACCCATGAAGCTTTCTTTCTTGACCGTTTTCCTCCTTCTGTAAATGCAGACACAATAATTTCTAATAAACTAAATGAAGATGTTAATGTCGCAAATAAGAAAAGAAGTAAAAACAAGCTTAAAAAGAGCTCGCCATATGGAATTTGAGAAAAAACAGTTGGTAGTACGATAAATAATAGTCCCGGTCCTTCAGTTGGCTCAAGACCAAGAGCAAAGACTGCTGGAAATATCGCTAGTCCTGCAAGTAAAGACACGAATAAATTCATCAGAACAACTGATGCTGCAGATGATGGGATACTCACACTTTTATCTAAATATGAGCTGTATGTAACCATACACGAAAACCCAACTGCCAATGCAAAAAAGGATTGGCCTAGTGCATACAAAATTGACTCACCTGTTATGCTAGAGAAGTCAGGATTCAAGAAAAATTGCACTCCCTCCATTGCACCTTCTAATGTTAAGGACCTTACTACTAAAACGATAAAAAAGATAAATAATAACGGCATCATATACTTGCTTGCTTTTTCAATACCATTTTTTATACCAAATGTAATAACAACAATATTGATTAGTAAGTAAAGACCTAAACCAAGTAGCGTTACACTTGGTGAGCTTGTAATACTACCAAAAAGCTCTGGGTAGTTTGCACCCTTATTAATAACTCTGCCTGTAATTGAAAGGATACTGTAAATTAAAACCCATCCACCAACTACACAATAAAATGATAGCAATAAAAAACAACCAATCACGCCTAATATTCCGTTCTTATCCCAATGGCTGTTTGGTGCTAGCTTTTTATACGCTGTGATTGCCTCCTGCTTCGCTCCTCGTCCAATGATAAACTCTGAAATAAGCATTGGAAGTCCAATGAGAATTGTAAAAGCGATAAAGACAAGGAAGAAAGCGGCACCACCATTCATCCCTGCAACATACGGGAACTTCCAAATCGCACCAAGTCCAATTGCAGCTCCAGCAGAAGAAAGTATAAACCCAATTTTGGATGACCATTGCTCTCGTTTGTTTTCCATATTATCCCCTCACCTTAAATTGCCTGTCACTACTCGACTTTTGTAACTATTTGTCCAAGTGCAAGCAACTAGATCAAACTGTAAACTTTTCTTTCATTTTTAATATTCATACGAATTATACTATAGTACTGAAGGTAACTATAAGGGAAAAAACAACTTTTGGTTAGGTGCGTGACCAACCAGGTTCTGCAAATATTTGTCGAACCGAGCCAACCAAATCTATTTGATCATCAAAAATACTCATGTTGGACCAATCGATAGATTAAAAATCTCTCATTAGGATTATGTTCATATAAACTCGGCAGTTTGATTACCTCTTTCAATTCGAAAGAGCTATGGCTTTCCAAAAAATAGATATAATCTTCTGACACATAGTATAAAACTAGCTCTATTTCCCGTTCTGAGTTTTCCACTGAAGCCAATATATTGTTTATTATTTTCATAAAAATTTGTATAGAAAACGGATTAAAAAAATAAAACCGATTGTCTAATGGATCAATCTGGTACTCTTCTGCAAGGCAACAATGGAAATGAATTTTATCTTTACTATTTTTTATTTTCTTCAAATAACGATCTCGATTTTCAATAGCTTGTTGATAGAAAGTCTCATTCATTTCTACTCCTACAACAGATGCATTACATAAATAATTGATAAAGAAGTTTAATCGCCCTTTTCCGCACCCAAAGTCAACAATGCGATCACCTTTTTTCAATTCATATTTTTTAAATAATGTTTCTAGTGCACTATACGGCGTTGGCTCATACCGGTGATAATGCATAGACTTATTGAATCCCTTTTGGTCTCCTCCTGTTTCTATGTTCAGCAATTCATCATAAAATTGTTCTTTCATTGATACACTCCTATTCAAGCGATATAAGTATTTAACTATAATGATGTAGATTATTCTATCTATATTAAAGTATTGATTTCCCATATATTTTGAACGTAAATTTGTTCAGGTAGAGTTTATTGGGATACAATGGAATTAAATCATTTATTAATGATCAACAATTTAAAACTAAGGAGTGAAACAAATGTCTGTAGATGTATATCTTAATTTTAATGGAAATTGTCGTGAAGCAGTAGAGTTTTACGCACAGGTTTTTGGAACTGAAAAGCCACAAATTATGACCTTTGGTGAAACGCCACCTGACCCAAATTTTAATCTTCCCGAGGAAGCAAAGAATTTAGTCATGCACACACGTCTTAACATTAGTGGAAGCAATGTAATGTTTTCTGATGTTTTTCCTGGTATGTCTTATGTTGAAGGTAACAATATAAGCCTTTCAATAGTCAGTAAGAACCTGGATGAAATTAAATCTTCATTTGATAACCTGAAAGAAGGCGGCACTGTAGGCATGGATCTTCAAGAAACATTCTGGAGCAAATGCTATGGCCAAGTAACAGATAAATTCGGAATTAATTGGCAATTTAATTATGACAGCGGAGAAATGGGCATGTGATTTTCCGTATAAGATTTAAAATAAAAAAGGATATGAAACTTTTTGTATAACCTCTACATAGCTCGGGCAGTAAAGGTAAGTTGCTTAATAAAAGAAATTTCGAAAAGCATAAAATATGATTTTCACTAATCCAATTAGTGAAGGGGAAAGGAACAAATAAGCTGAACTAAAATTAAAATAGATATTTAAACTTGAAAACAGAGAACAAGCTACACCTCGGTTTTTTTACATATATCAACTAAGGTGGCTTTTCAAATTATTAGTATAGTAAAGCCACCCCATAGTTTTATCCAATTTTATGTTTTCTCCAGTAATCATATATAGCTTCTTTGAATATTTCAGCTAAATTCTCTTTTTTTTGCTTATTTAGCCATTCAGATTGAATGATTGGTAGATTTAATTTTAAAATGACTTTTTCATTGGGCATTTCATATTTTCTTATATCCTCTAACGTGATCCCCTCTTCTATTTTAGGAAACAATAAATCGTTTTCGTTCACCTTTTGGAAATCTTGATATTCTTCAATATTATTCAGTTCACAGTATAAATTAAGCTGTGGTAATCCTCCTGACAAGCCTTGGAGATGCATAATTGTATTTATCATTCTTCCATCTTGTAATTCTATCTCTAAAATTAGGTTTTCCTCATGTCTATATTTTTTTACAACGATCTCACTTACAATTATATCTAATTCCAAGGTATATCCCGAACTTGACTCAAAGATATATAACGCGCTATTAAACACATGGATACTCTCGCCATCAATTTTTACCTCTTTAACTTCTACCATAAAATAATACTCTCCCTTCACGCATTATTTCGACAAAAAAGGAGCATTCCCCTGCTAATTATTTGGGCTTCTTAATTATTGAAAACTTAGAATCAATCACTTTCACTCCCCGAAGATTGATGGATTTTGTTAAAAAGATGTTTTAGTCAGAGATTGCCTACTCGTTCTTATTTTTATAATAAAGAAAAGCCCTCTTTCTTTAAGAAATCGGGCCGACAAATATTATTTTAAAACGATTTTAGCCACTGCTTCACAGTGCGTCGTATGCGGAAACATATCAACCGGCTGCACCTCAACCGTCTTATACCCGCCCTGCTCAAGGACATTCAGATCCCGAGCAAGTGTCCCAGGATTACAAGACACATACACCACACACTTCGGCTTCATCTCCAAAATCGTTTTTAGCAGCGCTACATCACAGCCTTTACGCGGTGGATCCACAACAATTACATCGGCATTATTCCCTTGCTTATACCACTCAGGAATAACAACCTCAGCTTCACCTACAGCAAATTCAGCATTTGTAAAACCATTAAGCTCCGCATTTCTCTTTGCATCCTCAATCGCTTCTGGCACAATTTCAACTCCAAACACGTTTTTCGCTTTTTGAGCAAGAAATAAAGAGATTGTGCCAATTCCACAATAAGCATCGATAACAGATTCCTTACCTGTAAGTCCTGCATATTCTAATGCCTTATCATATAATACCTTTGTTTGCTCTGGGTTTACTTGATAAAAGGAACGGGCTGAGATAGCAAACTTCACATTACCAATTTTGTCATAGATATATTCCTCGCCCCAGAGGACCTTAGTTTCATCACCGAAAATGACGTTTGTGCGTTTGTTGTTAATATTTTGAACGATTGATTTCACCTGTGGTAACTGTTCCGTGATTTGATTAATGATTTCATTCTTATGTTGGAAATCTGCAGTTTTTGTAACAAATACAACCATCATTTCTTTTGTTACAAGACCATAGCGCACCATAATATGACGAAGCCAGCCTTTATGCTTTTCTTCGTTATAAGCACGGATGCCGTATTGTTCACAAATTTTCTTTACAGCTTGAACAACATCATCGTTTTCAGTTTGTTGAATCAGGCATTTTTCCATATCAATGATATCGTGGCTTCGTTTTTGATAAAAACCTGCTACAAGCCCGCCTTCTCGTTCACCAACAGGTACTTGTGCCTTATTTCGATAGTTCCAAGGATCATTCATGCCAAGTGTTGGATGAACTTTCACCTTAATTAAATCTAGCTTTCCGATTCTAACTAGCACTTGCTCCACTTGCTTTTTCTTAAAGTCAAGTTGACCTTCATAGTTAACATGCTGGAGCTGACATCCCCCACATTGAGAGTAGATTGGGCAAGGGGCATCAATACGATTTTTACTTTCTTCGTACAATTCAATTAACCGACCAAAAGCAAAACCTTTTTTCACCTTAATCACTTTAATTTTCCCACGTTCATCTGGCAATGCATTTTCAACAAAAACAGGAAAGCCTTCTATTTTTGCTACACCTGCTCCTTCGTGAGTTAAGTCCTCAAAGGTCACATCGTAAAATTCATTTTTCATAACTGGTGCTTGTATTTTAGACATTTTGTTCTTCCTTTTCATGCGAACTAATTTCATTAATTTTACCATAGTCATTTCACAATTAGAAAAACTTGACTTGTCGCCAAGTCCTAATGGCGAAAGCCTTAGTTTTTCTTATACTATCATCCTTAGAATATAATTTCTGATAGTATAAAAAAACTTGGCCCTCATTCTGCCAAGTTTCTTATTCCTCCATTTGTCTTGCTTTATCTGATGACATCATGACGTCTATATGTTGATACAGGTTAACAAATTCGCCAGGAAGCATCCCACCGTATTCACCGTCTAGATTTAACTGCATTTTATCACTATTCGTAACCTTTACACGATTTGCCTTTGTATAAATAATATGTTCATCATTTATATGTTCGCCTCTTAATGCTAGGGTTGCAACACGGATAAATTCTGCTAAGTTAGCTTTTTTCAATATTAATAAATCAAACATTCCATCGTTTAGCTTAGAATCTGGCGCTAGCTTTTCAAAACCACCAACAGAATTTGTAAGCGATACGAGAAATAACATGATTTCTCCTTGAAAAAGCTTTCCATCATATTCAATTTCCACTTCAGCAGGACGAATAGATGGTAGCATTTCCATACCTTTTAAATAATAAGCAAGTTGTCCAACCATTGTTTTTAGCTTACTAGGGACCTCATAGGTTAACTCTGTTAACCGGCCTCCTCCTGCAATATTTATGAAATAATGATCGTTTACTTGACCGATATCAATTTTTTGAGGTTCACCATTTAAAATAACCTCAACTGCTTGAATGACATTATTTAATGGAATACCAATTGCTCTTGCAAAATCGTTCGTCGTACCAACAGGAATCACTGCAAGATGTGGTCTTTCCTCAAGTTCGGCGATTCCATTCACAACCTCGTTAATTGTCCCATCTCCACCAGCAGCTACAATAAGGTCGAAGCCTCGTTCAGCTGCATGCTTGGCTGCTTGGATTGCATCTCCTTCACAAATTGTTGCATGGCATGATGTTTCATACCCAGCTTGTTCGAATTTTTGCAATACCTCAGGTAGATGCTTTTTAAAAAGCTCACGTCCTGAAGTTGGATTATAGATAATTCTTGCCTTTTTCATCCCCATCATCCTATTACCTTAAGAATGTATTTTACTTTACTTGAACAGCAATACTTATATCCTTACTATATAAAATCACAATTTATAGCTATATCCATAATGTGCCCAATTTGAGCGACAACAAAACTTTCTTTACCTTTTTATGCCCAACTATTATTATCACCATGTTTTTAAAGAAAAGTAAAGTTTTTAATCATGTATTTCATCAATTGTTCTTTTTTACAAAGAACTCTGAATTATTATTTATTTCAATGTTCTAAAAAAAGAACCCTACTCCTCAAGAAGTAAAGTTCTTTAAAAATGCTAAACATTGCATTAAATAATATGTTCGAAATGTTGATTTATACTAAAAGAATAAATTTAATATTTGATAAATAATTCCTGCAAGAAAGGCCGAAATGGGTAAAGTGATTACCCATGTAATAATAATTTTTCGAGCTACTCCCCATTTAACTCCTTTTAAACGCTGCGCGGAGCCAACTCCCATAATTGCTGAAGAAATAACATGGGTTGTACTAACAGGAAGGTGAATAGTTGTTGCACCAAAAATAATTAATGCAGAAGATAAGTCTGCAGCCGCTCCGTTTACCGGGCGAATTTTCATAATTTTACCGCCAACTGTCTTAATAATTTTCCATCCTCCAATTGACGTACCAATTCCCATGGCAGTTGCAGCTGAAATACGAACCCACATCGGAATATCATCTGTATGGTGGAATTCAGCCGCAATTAGTGCCATTGTAATGATTCCCATCGCCTTTTGAGCATCGTTTGTTCCATGAGTAAATGATTGTAAAGCAGCTGTCGCTATTTGAAACAATCTAAAACGTTTATTAGATTTGTATAAATTGGTTTTTCTAAAAATTAGAGCAAACAGACTCATCATAATAAACCCTACACCTAATGCTAAAAATGGTGAAATGAGTAGTGCCTGAAGGATTTTTATAAATCCATTCCAATTCAAGATCCCAATTCCTGCTGCCGAAATAGCCGCACCTGCTATTGAACCAATCAACGCATGAGAGGAACTACTCGGTATACCGTAATACCATGTGATAAGATTCCAAGCAATCGCGGCAATAAGAGCAGCTAAAATGACAAGTGAACCGTTTTCCAATGCAAATGGATCGACAATATCCTTTGTAATGGTTTTAGCTACACCTGTAAAGGTTAAGGCTCCGATAAAGTTCATTACTGCTGCCAGAATGATGGCTTTTCTAGGTGATAAAGCACGTGTAGACACAGATGTTGCAATTGCATTTGCTGTATCGTGAAACCCATTGATAAAATCAAATGCCAACGCACATATAACAACTAAGATTGTTAATAATAGAATTGTATCCATAATTTAATTTAACGCTCCCTTATGCGTTTCGCATGATAATGGTTTCCATTGTATTCGCTACATCTTGGCAGCTATCTGAAACCTTCTCAAGCATTTCATATATTTCTTTATGTTGCATGATTGTAATCGGATCTTTTTGTGTAGCAAATAAGTGCTTAATCGATACTCTTAATAGTTCGTCACATTTTGATTCAATATCTTTAATTTCAATTGAATGCAATCTCATATCAAGCAATTTTTTATTTGATAACAATTCCATCGCTTTTGTGATTTCAATCGTACTGTTATAAATGTGATTTACAAATTTGATTATGTATTCGTCAAACTCAGTAAATGAGAACATCTCATAATAGGCAACGCATTGTTCCAATCCATCTAATACATCATCCATTTTCATAGCTAATTGTAGGATATCTTCTCGTTCAATTGGTGTAATAAAAGTCTTATTTAAATCTACAATTAATTCATGTATAAAAGTATCCCCTTTACTCTCATAGGACTTCATTACTGATGCTATTTCTTTTAAATCACTAACATTTTTCACTTTAAGATCAACTAAGTATTTTGCTGACTCTTCTACATTTTTAGCAACCGTCAATATCTTCTCAAAAAATACATCTTTTTTTGATCCAAACACCATTAGAAAACCCTCCATAAGATACTATCTATTTTTTTTCTTCATCCAATGTATTATTTTATGGGATTTTGTCGAATTTACAATATATTTATATAAAATTTACAAAATCTTAACATTTGGTATGTAGCTTTGGATTATATTCTTCAAAAACAAGCTTATTCCATAAAAAAACAGAGGTGATTACCTCTGCAAAAAAATTACTGCACTTTATATACTTATCTAATTATATAATTCACTTCTAGATTTTAACCAATCAAACAAATGTGTTGTAATAACCTTCAATACAGCATATCCTGGTACCGCTAAAATAATCCCGATAACCCCAAACAAATTTCCTGCTGTCAAAATAACAAATATAATGGTGATTGGATGAATATGAAGATTTCTCCCCATAATTTGTGGAGAAATAAACTTACCCTCAATAAGTTGTACAACGGTCCAAACAACAATTAGTTTTAGAAGCATAATTGGTGAAGTAACAATTGCGATAATTAATGCTGGAGTAATTGCAATTGCAGGACCTAAATAAGGGACAATACTTGTAAATGCTGCAATTAGAGCTAACAAAGAAGCATATTCCAGTCCAATAATTAAAAAACCAATAAATAATAAAAGACCTATACAAAAACTAACGATGATTTGGCCTCTAATATACAGGCTAATGCTGTTATTGATTTCCTTCATAACATCAAATGTCTGGTTGCGTAATGGCACTGGTAAAAAGCCCAGTATATATTTTGGAAGTTTTTTTCCATCCTTTAACAAATAAAACAAAATGAAAGGTAAAATAATTAATGCCAATAAAAAATCTTTTACAGCCCCTACAAAAATCCCAATCACTAACCATGTATTATTTACTAATGTTGAAACTTGATTAGAGATATTATTAGCTAGGTCAGGTACGTTAATATTCAAACTTTTTTGTGCTTCATTTACAAACTGACTCCCAAGAATCTGTTTAATCAAACCTTCGACATCTCTAGTATATTGTGGAAATCTATATACTAAACTCATAAATTGCTCCCGTAAAAACGGGATGACAGATACAATTAAGATGCTTATCAATCCTATAATGATGAGATATAGTAAAAGGATAGAATATACCCTTTTAACCTTTAATCTTTCAAGGTAGTTAACGAGAGGGTTTAACAAATAATAGAGTACCGTTGCCATCATAATAGGTAATAAAACTGTTTTAAACAGAACTTCTAATGGTGTAAATATAAAAGAGACCTCTCTAAAGATTAATATATTAATCCCTATTAATAATAAAATCATTAAGAATAGAACAAATCGATTATTCAAAATGAGCTTTTTAAATACCTCACTCTTTGAATGACGTGAATTTTCCATCAATTTTCCCCTCTCAAATACGTTCAAAGCATAAAGATCTCAATATATATGACTAGACTAATCAAGGATTTTCACGTTAATAGTACCTTCAAATTTAAGATATTTTAAACAAATTAAAACTTTTTTTTAGATCAGAGTATTTTTTCTTTCCTTCTATTATAACTTTTATAAGATGAGAATTTCCAGAAATAAAAACATGCCCAAAAAGGCCTTTCATACAAAGTAAAAAGCAGTGCAATTCCATTATCGGAATCCACTGCTTTTCACTTTGTATTTATATGTGTCTTTTCTTTACGAAGTTCTAAAGAGAACGGTTAATCTATTGTGTAATCTCTTTAACGTTTTTGAATTTCTTCCATCAATAGCTTATTTACCATCGGTGGATTTGCTTGTCCTTTTGTTGCCTTCATGATTTGTCCAACTAGGAAACCAATTGCCTTTTGTTTACCATTTTTAAAATCGTCAACAGATTGTGGATTTGCATCTAACGCATCTGTAACAAATTTTCGAAGCGTCTCATCGTCAGAAATTTGGACTAAGCCTTTTTCTTTCACGATTTTTTCTGCGTCTCCACCATTTTCAATTAGCTCTTTGAAAACTTGTTTCGCGATTTTGGATGAAATTGTACCGTTTTCGATTAACTTGATCATGCCAGCTAGGCCCTCTGCTGTTAGAGCAACATTTGCTAGCTCTTTTCCTTCAGCATTTAAGTACGCTGATACTTCACCCATGATCCAGTTAGAAGCCTGTTTCGCCTCTGCACCAGCAGTAAGGGTTTGTTCGAAGAAATCAGATATTTCCTTTGTCATCGTTAATACTTTGGCATCATATTCAGGTAACCCTAGCTCATCTATATAGCGTTTACGACGCCCGTCTGGAAGCTCTGGAATTGAAGCGCGTATTCGTTCTTTCCATTCATCATCAATGTAAAGCTCAACTAGATCTGGCTCTGGGAAATAACGATAGTCGTCAGAGCCTTCTTTTACACGCATTAAGATCGTCTTTTTTGATGCCTCATCATAGCGACGAGTCTCTTGCTCAATAACCCCACCAGAACGAAGAACCTTTTCTTGACGTTTTTCTTCATATTCTAACCCTTTTTGAACGAATGCAAATGAGTTTAGGTTTTTAAGCTCTGTTTTTGTACCGAATTTTTCTTGTCCAACTGGACGTAGAGAAATGTTTGCATCACAGCGAAGTGAGCCTTCTTCCATTTTACAATCAGAAACCTCTGTATATTGAATGATTGCTTTTAGCTTTTCTAAATAAGCATAAGCTTCTTCTGGTGTTCGAATATCTGGCTCAGACACGATTTCAACAAGTGGTGTGCCTTGACGGTTAAAGTCAACTAATGAATAGCCATCACCTGTGTGAGTAAGCTTCCCAGCATCCTCTTCCATATGAATACGTGTAATACCAATTCGTTTCGTTTCACCGTTTACTTCAATATCAATCCAACCGTTTTCACCAATTGGCTTATCAAATTGAGAAATTTGGTACGCCTTTGGATTATCCGGATAAAAATAATTTTTACGGTCGAACTTTGTTTCAGTAGCAACTTCACAATTTAATGCTATACATGCTTTCATTGCGAAATCGACAACCTTTTTATTTAATACTGGTAATACACCAGGATAACCTAGTTCTACAACTGTTGTATTCGTATTAGGTTCTGCTCCAAAATGATTTGGTGCACTTGAAAAGATTTTAGAATCTGTTTTTAACTCAACGTGGACTTCAAGTCCGATAATCGTTTCATAATTCATTGTTTTCTCACCCCTTACAGTTCAGGTTTTGCTTTATGATGGTCTGTTGCTTGTTCAAATACATGGGCAACGCGATAAATTGTACTTTCATCGAAATGCTTCCCGATAATTTGTAGACCCAACGGTAATCCATTTGACAATCCACAAGGAACTGAAATACCAGGTACACCAGCTAAGTTTACAGGAATTGTTAAAATATCATTCGCATACATTGTTAACGGATCTTTAACATTTTCACCGATTTTAAATGCTGGTGTAGGTGTTGTTGGGCCGATAATAACATCATATTTTTCAAAAACGTCTTCAAAGTCTTTTTTGATTAACGTTCGTACTTTTTGAGCCTTTTTGTAGTATGCATCATAGTAACCAGAGCTTAACGCAAATGTTCCTAGCATAATACGTCGCTTTACTTCATTACCAAAGCCTTCTGCACGACTTTGCTTGTACAATTCAATTAAGCTTTCAGCGTTATCAGAACGGTGGCCATAGCGTACGCCATCAAAGCGAGAAAGGTTTGCAGATGCTTCAGATGAAGATAATAAATAGTATGTAGCAAGAGCATATTTAGAGTGTGGTAATGATACCTCTTCCCAAGATGCCCCTTGTCCTTCTAACACTTTTAGTGCATCTAAAACAGATTGCTTCACTTCTTCGTTAACACCTTCACCTAAGTATTCTTTAGGCACGGCAATTTTTAATCCTTTTATATCACCTGTTAATGAAGAAAGAAAATCAGGTACTTCAACATTCGCAGATGTTGAGTCCATTTCATCAGCACCTGAAATCGCCTGTAAAAGGAATGCATTATCTTCTACATTTCGTGTAATTGGTCCAATTTGGTCTAAAGAAGATGCAAACGCAACTAAGCCAAAACGTGAAACACGACCGTATGTAGGCTTTAATCCAACAACACCACAAAATGCTGCAGGCTGACGGATTGAACCACCCGTATCTGAACCTAATGAAAACGGAACTTCACCAGCTGCAACCGCTGCAGCTGATCCACCGCTTGAGCCACCTGGTACTGTTTCTAGATTCCATGGATTTCTCGTTGATTGGTAGCCAGAGTTTTCTGTTGAAGACCCCATCGCAAACTCGTCCATATTTAATTTACCGATTGTAACAGCTTCAGCCGTTTGAAGATGTTTAACAACAGTTGCATCATAAATAGGATCGAAGTTTTCTAGAATTTTACTCGCACAAGTTGTACGTAAACCCTTTGTCACGATATTATCTTTTACGCCTATTGGCATACCAAATAATAGCCCAAACTCGTCACGACTCCCTAATGCCTCATCTAATTCTTTCGCATATGTACGTGCATTTTCTTCATTTAATGTTAAAAACGCTCCAACTTTGTCGTCTACCTCTTGAATCCGTTTAAACGATTCATCAACTAAATCAGAGACTGAGATTTCCTTTTTATGTAAAAGTTCTTTTAATTCTGATATTTTATGATCAAAAAGCGCCATGCCTTATCCCTCCCTTATTCTAGAATTGATGGTACACGAATATACCCATCTGCATGATCTGGAGAATTTTTAACAACTTCTTCGTTGTCTAACCCTTTTTTCGAAATATCTTCTCGCATTATATTTTTCATATCTAATACATGTGACGTTGGTTTAACATTTTCTGTATCTACTTCATTTAGTTGCTCAGCAAAAGTGATGATAGCATCTAACTGACTAGCAAAAAGCTCTGCATCCTCTTCTGTAATCGCTAAGCGCGCTAAATTAGCTACGTGTTTAACTTGATCCGTTGAAATTCTTGACATATCCTTTCACCTCCACAAAATCGTACATTCACAATACTCTGATGATACCAAACTAAGGTATATTTAATCAACAATTCATGCGAAAAGCGTATGCGCCTTGTTTATCCCCGGGCATAGCGTGAGAACCCTGATTAGCAGAAAAATAACTTATTGTCCGCAAATCATGTTTTATTGTCCGATTTGCTCATTTTATTGATAATTGTCCACTTTCCTTAGTTTATTGTTCAGAATCAGTATTTTATCAGCCGAAACACAAAGATATCGACCTTTCGACAAACGACATACTTTCCAACAATCACACACTCCACTTTAGGTGCGGGTACTGAAACTAGCCACAAAAAATCAGTGTAAACTTATATTTTATCACATAATAAGACCGCTAGCTTAAAATCACCAGCGGCATTCACTAATCAATTTGAATTCTTGTTGACTTCTTCTTATCCAATCGAATCTCCAGCATCCCATCACGGTAAACAGCCTTCATATTACGTTTGATCACATAATTCGGTAATTGCACTGTTCTCACACCACCAATATTGCGGGTAAGACTCTCCTGTTCTTTCACTTCAATGTACACTTCGTCTCCACGTATTTCTACTTTTATATCATCTTTAGGTACACCAGGTAATTCAGCTATAATTTTAAAGTGCTGATCACTTTCCACAACTTCAGTTGAAAAACTAGCTACATTTGGTTTCTGAAAAGCATTGTCTATAGAATCTAAAAGTGTACGCTTAGGACGCTTTTGAAAAAACTCATTTATCATCTTCATTGGATCACTCACGGCATGCCCTCCTTAAAATAGTATTGATATTATCCTATGAAACGGGAGGGATTTTTGCCTAGGCTCAATAAAAATTAATCAAAAAAAGATAGGGGTCAGGCCCCTATCTTTTTTTGATTATGCTTTTGCTTGTTCAAATTCTTCTTCAATTTCTTTAGAAGGAGCTTCTGTAACTAAGCTCACAATCATAATGGCAATCCATGCTAAGATAAAACCTGGTACGATTTCGTATAGGCTAAACGGAATGACAGCTTCCTGAATAACCTCACCTGCAGCGTTTGTTTCAGGCGTAGATAATATCTTCCATATTACAACTGTAGCTGCTCCTACGATCATTCCTGCCAGAGCTCCCCAACGATTTGTACGTTTCCAGAAAAGGGAGAGAATGATTACAGGACCAAATGCAGCGCCAAATCCTGCCCAAGCATAGCTAACTAAATCCAATACTGAACTCTCTGGATTGCCTGCTATTAAAATTGCAATTAATGCGATTGCAACAACAGATATACGTCCAACCCATACAAGTTCTTTTTCAGAAGCATCTTTTCTTAAGATAGCTTTATAAAAATCCTCTGCTATAGCACTTGAAGAAACAAGTAGCTGTGAATCAATTGTACTCATTATTGCAGCTAATATAGCGGCTAATAGAATACCAGATACCCAAGGATCAAATAACACTTGAGAGAATAAGATAAATACTTGCTCCCCATCAGGGAGCGGTGAATCTGCGAAATAGGCAATACCTGCAAATCCAGTAAAGATTGCTCCGAATAATGCAAACACCATCCAAATCGTACCTATCATACGAGCCCTTGGTACATCTTTCACTGAACGTAATGCCATAAAACGTGTAAGGATGTGCGGCTGTCCAAAGTAACCTAATCCCCATGCAAACAATGAAATAATACCTAATGTTGTCATACCTGCAAATGCATCTAAGTTAGATGGATCAATGTTTCCGACTTGATTAACTGTTTCATTCCAGCCACCAAGCTTACTGACCGCAATAATCGGAACAATAATTAATGCTAAGAACATTAAAATCCCTTGAATAAAGTCAGTCCAACTTACTGCTAAAAATCCTCCAAGGAATGTATAGGATATGATGACAATTGCACCAATCCAAAGAGCTTGTGTATAGCTTAAACCAAATGAAGCTTCAAATAGTTTCGCTCCCCCTACCATACCTGAAGATGTATAGAACGTAAAAAATAGTAATATAACGAATGCTGAGATAACTCTTAATAGCTTAGAGCCATCTTTAAATCGATTTTCAAAGAAATCCGGAATTGTAATTGAATCATTTGCAATCTCTGTATAGCTTCGTAATCGCTTCGCAACAAACTGCCAGTTTAAGTAAGCACCTATTGCTAAGCCTACTGCTATCCAAATTTGATTCATACCACCAGCAGCATATACCGCACCAGGTAAACCTAGTAACAACCAACTACTCATATCCGATGCACCGGCACTTAGTGCTGCAACACCAGGTCCTAATCGTCTACCACCTAAGACATAATCTGAAAGATTACTAGTCATGCGATAAGCAACAATTCCTATTGCTAACATACCAACTAAATAAATTATAAACGTTATTAAAACACCTATTTCCACTAATTAGTCACTCCTCTCCGTAAAGTTTGAAATGATTGATAATACTACTAATACTAACATTGGAACAAATAACCAAAACCAAGTTGCTCCTGTTAATGCGTATTCCATCGATTGCTTCACCTCCTAAATAAGCTATCACCAAATCCTTATGCAAGGTTATGCAATTTCATGATGAATGAATATTATAGAAAAGTAGGATTGACTATTGGCATAAGTCATTACAATCGTAACACATTTTGACAAGCCTAACAAATAGAGCGGTTACAAGATTGTTGCAAAATGTATATTTATTCAATAAAACGTATCATACAGGCAATATATACTATTATTGATTATATCTATTCACTAAAATTCATAAAATTAAGTTTGCTATTCTCCGGCAAAATAACTTACATTTTGCTGGATTCTGTCTTTCAAAAACGCTTATTAAGATGTTTTAATATAAAAATATTTTTATCTTTCTCTGCTATTTCTCGAAATTTAATTGTCTATACATTGAAAATCTGGAATAATCTCCAAAAATATGATAAGATTGCCCAAGATTATTTGTTGTCAGGAGTGGAATTTGTGAATAAATTTTTAATCAGCTTCGGAGGACTTCTAATCCTTCTTGGAGCAGGTGGAATGATTAATCATATTTCAATGGTATATAAGGCTGTACAAGAAGAACAGGAAATGTATGGTAGCTCAGTTCAATTTATGATGCTTCAACTTATTGGTACGATGGGACCTTACTTAACATGCTTAATTGGCGGTGGAATTATTATTGCGATAGCATTGTTTCTTGCCGAATACCAAAAGCGCAGTGAGCTTACATCCCAGCTGATTCAAGTCCTTTCTGAGCAACGATCTACACATAATGAAATTGAAACAATAAAATCTTACAAAAAACGTGAAGATCAAAAAAAGACAGATGCAACGATCACAACTTTAAAACCTGATTTAGAAGCGCAACTCGATACATCAGTTGGTCAAGATGATGAACGCTTTTATTGGAAGGGATAATTACATAAAATACATATAGGGACTTACTCAACCGAGTAAGTCCCTTCGTTTTATAGCATTTCCGATGTTGTTTTCGCTTGCATGTGAAGTAGCAGGTAATCAGGTCCTCCTGCTTTTGAATCTGTTCCAGACATATTAAAACCACCAAATGGTTGATAGCCAACAATAGCTCCTGTACATCCACGATTAAAATAAAGGTTTCCAACATGAAAATCTTCTCGTGCTCTTTCAATATGATCACGATTATTTGTTAAAACTGCACCTGTAAGACCATAATCTGTATTGTTTGCAATATCAATTGCATGATCAAAATCCCTCGCCTTACAAAAAGCAACAACTGGACCGAAAATTTCTTCTTTCATAATTCGCGCATTCTCATCAACATCCGCAAATATAGTTGGTTCTATAAAGAAACCTTTAGAATTATCACCTTTACCTCCAGCAACCAAATTGCCTTCCTCTCTCCCTATTTCCACATAGCCTAATATTTTTTCATATGCTGCTTGATCAATGACAGGTCCCATAAAAATGGAAGGATCCTTTGTTTCACCTACTGTTAGAGCCTTTGTCAGTTCAACAACCCTATCTAAAACTTGATTATATACATCTTCAAGGACAACCGCGCGTGAGCAAGCAGAGCATTTTTGACCAGAGAAACCAAATGCAGATGCGACAATTGATTGTGCAGCCAATTCTAAATCAGCAGACTTATCGACAACAATTGTGTCTTTTCCACCCATCTCTGCAATAACACGCTTTAACCAAATTTGCCCTTCATGAACCTTTGCAGCTCGCTCATAAATTCTTACGCCAACCTCACGGGAACCTGTAAAACTAATAAACCGAGTTCGAGGATGATCAACTAAATAATCTCCAACCTCAGAACCGCTTCCTGGGACATAATTGACAACACCTGCTGGTAATCCTGCTTCTTCTAACACTTCTATAAATTTAGCAGCAACAACCGGTGTTGTACTTGCCGGTTTTAATAATACTGTATTACCTGAAACGAAAGCCGCTGAAGTCATCCCGGCCATGATTGCAAACGCGAAATTCCATGGTGATATAATAATACCGACTCCTAACGGTATGTAATTAAAACGATTATATTCGATTGATCGACTTTCAACAGGTATACCGTCCTTTAATTTCAACATTTGACGGCCATAGTATTCCATAAAGTCAATAGCCTCGGCCGTATCAGCATCAGCCTCTTTCCAAGGCTTACCAGCTTCTTTTACGAGAAGCGCCGAAAACTCATGTTTACGTCGTCGAACAATAGCTGCCGCACGAAACAAAATATCAGCTCTCATTTCCGGCTTAGATTTCCGCCATGATTTAAACGCTTTCTCCGCAATCTGCATGGCTTTCTCAGCATGCTCTTGCGAAGCTTTAGATACAGTTCCAATTACTTCTTCCTTATTTGCAGGGTTTATAGAGACGATCTTATCTTTCGTTGCAATACGTTCTCCTCCAATAACTAAGTCATAATTTTGATTTAAATAGGATTGAACGACCTTAAGACCATCCTCAAACGCTTGTTTATTTTCCTCAACCAAAAAGTCTGTAAACGGTTCGTGCTTGTAAGGTACTACCATTTTCCTTCGCCTCCTTGAAAATAAGAAAAGCTCAAGCGCCTTGGTCAGCCTCGGGCAAATAAGACGCTCATGAATAGAAGGCGTTCTTTGCCTTCAATTCATGAGTGGGTTATGACCTCGAGGGGCTAGGCATCCGACTTTTCACAAAGTCGGACTGCTGGAGCAAGTCACCTAAACTAAGTACAAAAACTACTTTTTATAAATAATTCACTCACACCTCGATGTTACCCCAATTGTTCTTTGATTCAAAACTCAGTACTTTCAAACTGAGTCTAACATTTTGAAAGGGAAATTTCCTATCAAATGGGTCAGCTAGATAAATATACTGCAACTAACCGCTTATGCTTCATTCGTATGCACACCAACAGATAGAAATGATTATCTTTTCATGCTAGTAAAAATCTATTACGGTACATAAATCTTTGAAGTAATTAGAAAAACTAAGGCTTGGCGCCAAGTCCTAATGGCGAAAGCCTTAGTTTTTCTTATTCTATAATCCTTAGAATATAAATTCTGATAGTAAAAAAACAAGCTAAGATCATTTCTTAGCCTGCATTCTTATCTTATAGTTTACTTATAAATATGAACAGTTGGCTCCTCTTGCTTTGGTTCTTTAAGAATGAGCGCTTCCTGTCCAGTGTTAGACATAATATCAACTTCAAGTGTAATATAATCAGGAAAATATTCCATTACTTTCCCTGTTACAAACTGAGTAAAGGCAATAACCTCTGCTTTTCCATAAAACTGCATTGGAATCTCGATATCTAAGTGATTTAATTCTCCGTTTTTATAGAACGCTTTTCCGATTACACCTGTATAGTTAGGGAAAAATTCTTCAATATCTTGTTTAAATCGATTGAACATCTGTGCATCATCCCGATAGTCACTCGTTGCTTCATCAGATGGAAAGAAATAATAATCCTCATCAATTCCTTCCCACTTCCCAAGGCTATTACTGTTCTCTTTAATAACAGTTTTGGCAACAAAGTTACCAGGAACGATTGATGATTTTTCCTCTTGTTCATAAAGCGCTATGACAATAGGTACCTTTTCTAAGCCTTTCGTACTTCTCATACGATTAATAACCTCTTGGGCAACTTCTTTACCTTTTGCCAATAGCTCACTTCTACTAATTTTTTTCTCACGGGCATAACCATTTTGCTGTTTATAATAATAAACAGAATTCATCGCAAGTCCAATAACCACTCCACCTAATTCAACTGTGTCGTCTTTACGGATTAAATAATTGTGTTCAAGCATGTGCGCTAAGTAGATAGGATTTTCTGAATGTAATGTTTCAAGATCATTACCTACTGGTAAAGCAGGATTGAGCCCACGCTCAGTGTACTTTTCATCTGCACCTGTATTATTCTTATCTTTCTTTGGTGCAGCTGCTTGTGCTTCCTTTAATTTTTCTCCGACCAATTTTCTATTCAACCAACTTTGAATGACATCGCCAGATAAAAATTGTCCTTCTTGATATAAATACTTATCAGGAGAAAACGTGTCTTGGGACACCCTCATTAATCCTGTTTCAAATTCATCAATATCTAAGCGAGTGTTTAATTGTTGTGAAACAAGTCCTCTTGCTTCCCCTTGCTTAAAAGGTAAGATCATCTTGTAATACGAATCAGAAATATTGTATTTTGGGATGATCGCCTTTTCTTTTGATTCATCTTCTGTTTCCTGCACGATTTCTTCTTGCTCTCCAAAGTTTGGCGCACAAGCTGTTAAGACAAGAAAGCCAGCTAACACCATAAGCATTTTCTTTTTCAAGTGAGTCAACACCTCTTATTTATTTAATTCATCAATGAGCCGAGCTTCATCCCATACTTCTATGTTTAATTCCTGGGCCTTTTTTAGCTTGCTACCGGCTGACCCGCCAGCTACAACAAGCTCTGTACTTTTACTTACACTACCGGTCACTTTACCACCAAGTGCCTCAATACCATCTTTGGCTTCATTTCTTGACAGCTGCTCGAGCTTCCCTGTCAATACAACTGTTTTTCCAGCTAGGTATGAATCACTTTCTTCAGCTTTAATACGTTTTGGTCCCTTGTATGACGTATTGACACCTAGAGACTTTAGCTCGTTTATTAAATGCTGGACATCCGGATTTTCGAAATAGGTTACAACTGCATCAGCCATTTTATCCCCTATCTCATTTATCGAAATAAGTGCATCCTTTGAAGACTGTTGGAGTAGTTCAATTGATTCAAATGCTTGAGCTAACGTTTTTGCAGCTTTTGCTCCAACATGGCGAATGCCTAAGCCAAACAAAAGCCTTTCAAGTGAGTTATCCTTCGATTGTTCAATTGCACTCAAAAGATTATCAGTCGATTTTTCTCCCATTCTCTCAAGCTGGAGGAGCTGGTCTCTCGTTAATCTGTATAAATCTGCAACATCTTTAATTAATCCCTCTTGAAATAATTGTGCTACAACTCGTTCACCAAGACCATCAATATTCATCGCATTTCTAGATACAAAGTGAATAAGGCCTTCTTTTATTTGAGCCGGACATTGTGGGTTAATACATCGAAGGGCAACCTCACCTTCTATTCGAACTAACTCACTTACACAAGCAGGGCAATGTGTAGGCATAGTAAACGTCTGTTCTTCACCGGTACGATGTTCTACTAACACATTAACTACCTCTGGAATGATATCACCTGCTTTTTTTACAACCACTGTATCGCCAATTTTGATATCTTTTTCTCTAATTAAGTCTTCATTATGAAGAGAGGCACGCTGAACAGTAGTTCCAGCAACTCGAACTGGTTCTAAAATAGCCGTTGGAGTAATCACACCAGTTCGTCCAACACTTAGTTCAATGTCCACTAGCTTTGTTATCACTTCTTCAGCCGGAAACTTGTAAGCAATTGCCCAACGTGGACTTTTTGCTGTAAATCCAAGCTCATCCTGTTGTCCGAGAGAATTTACCTTTATGACTATACCATCGATATCATAAGACAACGTCGACCTTTTTTCCTGAATACCTTCAATTATGGAAAGAACTTCGTCAATGCTTTCACATTTTCTTCGCTCTTGATTTGTTTTAAATCCTACTTCTTCTAGTAAGTCTAACGCTTCGCTATGTTTTTCAACACCGGTTTCTCCTAAATCCGCTATGCTATAAACAAATATATCAAGATTTCTCTTTGCTGCTATTTTAGGATCGAGCTGCCTAATTGAACCAGCAGCAGCATTCCGAGGATTTGCAAATGGTTCTTCTTCAAGTTGCAGACGGAGCTCATTAAGTTTCTCAAAAGATTTTTTCGGCATAAATGCCTCACCGCGAACCTCAAATGATAATTCCTTTTTTAACCGAAGCGGAATGGATCGAATGGTTTTTAGGTTCTCCGTAATATCCTCACCTGTTGTACCGTCACCACGTGTAGCACCTTGTACAAACAATCCATTTTCATATCTTAAGGAAACGGCTAAACCATCGATTTTCAACTCAACCATATATTGGACATCGTCACCAACAGCTTGCCTTACACGTCGGTCAAAATCTCGTAAGTCCTGCTCATTAAAAGCATTACCAAGGCTTAACATTGGTGTTCTATGAACAACCTTTTGAAAAGCCTCTAACACATTTCCTCCGACCCTTTGTGTTGGGGAATCAGAAGATTTCAATTCTGGAAATGCTTCTTCAAGCTTTGCAAGTTCCTGCATTAATCGGTCATATTCAGAATCGGGTACGCTTGGTTTATCTAAAACATTGTATTCATAATTATAAGTGTTTAGTAATTCATGTAGCTCATGAACTCTACTGATTGCTGATTGTTTATCCATTCAGATGTCCAATCCTTTCTACCGAACTTTCTTCTTCTTAAACACGATTAATTGGAGCAAATTTTGCAAGCAGACGTTTTATTCCAACAGGGCTTGGGAAAGCAATATCTAATTCTTTTCCTTCTCCCGTACCTTTTACACTTACAACTGTACCAATTCCCCACTTTTTATGTTCAGCTTTATCTCCAACAGCCCAGGAAATTCCGTCCCCTCCAGTTGAGGCAGCAACAGGTCTTGAAACTGGTGGACGCAATTCTTTACGACGTCCTGGATTGAATGAGGAGGTAGATTTCTTTGATTCATTTAAATTCTCTATCAATTCACTAGGGATCTCAGCTATAAATCGTGATTCTGGATTCATGCTTGTCCGACCAAATAATGTACGCATTTGTGCATTTGTAATGAATAGCTCTTTTTCAGCACGAGTAATTCCTACGTAGGCAAGTCGGCGTTCTTCTTCCATTTCATCCTCTTCCATTAAGGAACGGCTATGTGGAAAAACACCTTCCTCAAGTCCGATTAAAAATACAACAGGAAATTCTAATCCTTTTGCAGAGTGAAGAGTCATTAACACAAGGGCGTCACTTTGTTCTTGTTCGTCTTCCTCAAGCTTGTCAATATCCGCCACAAGGGCCAAATCAGTTAAAAAGGCTACAAGACTTTTATCTTCACTTTGTTTTTCAAAGGTTTGAGTAACAGATAAAAATTCATCAATATTCTCTAAACGGCTTTGTGCTTCAAGTGTCTTTTCTTGTTTTAGCATGTCTCGATAACCAGATTTCTCAATTATATCTTCTGCTAGCTCTGTAACGGATAAATAATCTTGCATATTACCAAGATTTCGAATTAACTCACGGAATTCAACTAATGCATTTACAACTCGAGCACTTACGCCAATCTGTTCGATTTCATCTAATGCTTTAAATAATGACAGGTCATGATCTATAGCATAGTTAGCGATTTTATCAACAGAAGTAGAGCCAACTCCTCGTTTTGGTACATTGATGATCCGCGCCAAACTAATATCATCATCCGGGTTTGCAATTAGTCTTAAGTAAGCAAGTAAGTCCTTAATCTCTTTACGATCATAGAACTTAATTCCTCCTACAATTGTATAATTAAGATTCGATTTCAGAAGAACTTCCTCGATAATCCTTGATTGTGCGTTTGTACGGTAAAGAATCGCCATCTCCGAAAGTTTTCTTTGTCCTGAATCTACAAGCTGTTTGATTTTCCCTGCAACGAATTGCCCCTCTGCAGCTTCACTATCAGCACGATAATAGGTGATTTTTGAACCTATTTGATTTTCTGTCCATAGTTTTTTGGGTTTACGATTTGAATTATTTTTAATAACCTCATTTGCAGCGTCTAAAATCAGCTTAGTAGAACGGTAGTTTTGTTCAAGTAAAATCACACTCGCTTGAGGATAATCCTTTTCAAAAGAAAGGATATTTGCGATATCAGCACCACGCCAGCGGTAGATTGATTGATCAGAGTCACCTACTACACATAAATTTTTAAACCGTGCAGCTAAAAGCTTTACTAACATATATTGAGCTCTGTTAGTATCCTGATACTCATCAACATGAATATATTGAAATTTTCTTTGATAAGATTCCAGAACTTCCGGTACACGTTGAAATAACTGAATGGTAGTCATAATCAAATCATCAAAATCAAGAGATTGATTTTTACGTAGCTTCTTTTGGTATTCCTTATAAACCTCGCTTACCATTTGTTCATATGGACCGTTTGCTGTTTTATCATAATCCGCTGGTGTTAGCAGCTCATTTTTGGCACTACTAATTGAACCTAGCAAGCTTCTCGGTTCAAATTTCTTAGGATCTAGATTTTTTTCCTTAAGAACTGTTTTTATTACCGACAATTGATCTGTCGTATCGAGGATAGAAAAGTTACGATTAATCCCCATTCGATCACTATCGCGACGCAAAATCCGGACACACATTGAGTGAAATGTTGAAATCCAAATATCATCTGCGCCAGGACCCAAAATTCTCTGAATTCTTTCCTTCATTTCGCGTGCTGCTTTATTTGTAAAAGTAATCGCCAATATACTCCATGGGGCTACTTGTTTTTCTGTCATTAAATACGCAATCCGGTGTGTTAACACACGAGTTTTACCACTTCCTGCACCTGCCATGATTAATAACGGACCATCTGTTGCTTTTACTGCCTCTTGTTGCATGTCATTCAAACCTGAAAGTAGTTGATTTGATAAGAATTGCAACTGCTTCACCACCCTAACGAACATATGTTCTATTTTATTAAAGAATGAGTATAAATGCTACCTTTTTTTCCATTTCACGTAGCACTTGTCCAAAAAATGATTATTTTACAGCGTCCACAGTTTGTAGAGCTGCTTTCAAATCAGTGTAGATGACATTTCCAACTACTACGACGTCAGCATATTTAGCAAAACACTTAGCTTCTTCTGCCGTTGAGATTCCCCCACCGTAGAAAAGCTTTGTATTCGTAAGTACCATTTTTGTTTGCTCAACTACTGAAATATCCCCTAGTTTCCCACTATATTCTAAATAAAAAATTGGCAGATGAAATATATTTTCTGCAACACGTGCATATGCCTTTACATCTTCAATAGAGAGATCGGTATTTGCTTCAGATAAAGTAGCAGCCTTACAATCAGCATTTAAAATGCAATAACCTTCAACAATTAATTCATCCCAATTCATGATCTCTCCATATTCCTTAACTGCTTTGTGATGTAAATCAATAATCCATTTTGTGCTTCTACTATTTAAAACAGTTGGAATAAAATATAAATCAAAGCCAGGAATAATCGATTCAACTGTTGAAATCTCTAAAATACATGGTATTAGATAGCGACGAATTCTAGACATTAAATGTAAAACATTGTCTTCGGTAATATTATCGCTTCCCCCAACAATAATACCATTTGTTCCAGATTCACAGATTCTTTCTAAATCCTCATCACTAATTTCTTTATCGGGATCGAGTTTAAACACATGCTTCCACTCGTTAATATCATACATGCAAGAATCCTCCATTCAAAAACATCCATTTCATATTATAGCAAATTACACGTGTGCAAAAAACTTAAAAGCGAAGCTCCTTGTTCAGCCCAGTGCAAATTAGACGAATCCTGAAATAGAAGGTGAACTTCACCTTCTATTTATAAACGCAAGGCGCTCGAGCTATTCTCTTAAACTAAGTAAAAAGAAAAAGCACCGATCTATGTCGGCGCTTTTCTTATTCTGTTTCTGTTGGTTCTTTTTTCTTTTGAACTCGCTCCAGTGCCATTGTATAGGCATCATTTCCATAATTTAAACAACGCTTAACACGTGAAATAGTAGCAGTACTTGCACCTGTTTCTGTTTCGATCTTATGATAAGTAAATCCTTCTCGCAGCATTCTTGCAACTTCTAATCTTTGTGCAAGCGATTGGATTTCATTAACTGTACAGAGGTCATCAAAAAATCGGTAACATTCTTCTAAGTCTTTTAAAGACAAGACAGATTCAAAAAGCTGATCTAGTTCTTTTCCACGTAGCTTTTCTATTTGCATAATCATTCTCCTTTTGCTTTTACGATTGACTTGAAAATGTATCCTCAATGTTTGGTACAATATTAATCCACGTTCTACCAGGAACAAATTTCACGATCTCTCCATTTTTAAAAGGGATGATTCTACCATCACGGTTTTCCCATTCTACCTCTTGTATTAGACCATTTTGGAGAAGAATCGCCTTGCCTCCTGAAGTTAAATCAATTCCTCGTCTCCCATAATCATCAATCGTATCATGATCCATTTCTACGACTAACACATTGCTTAATTTTATCGGTTCTCCGCTTTCTAAATCAACCGTTTGATCATTATTACTAAAACGACTATAAATTTGTTCAGTTTGATTATACTCATATGTCGCATGCCATGTTTGAGAATTGTCATATTTTATAACAAACTTGTTAGCTGGTTCTCCTTTTAAACTTACCACTTCTTCCTCTGAAAGAAACGCAAATGGCTCCACTTCAGCTGTTATTTCATAATTATTGGACTCTGCGCCCTTTAAAATATTTTGATTCGATATATAGGAATTATGTGGTGCTTTCCGATGATCTGCTCTCCAAAATAGAGTGCCATCATAAAATAACCCATTTAAATAATCAGCTTCTCCTGCTTCAAGCTTTTCTTTTGCTGTTGGACTCCATCCATGACTTATATAAAGTGCATTGTAACCATTACTTAAATCAACAAAATATTCTCTTGCACTTCGGACTGGTCCAATTACATCAGGTAATTCGCTTTGAAAGATCGCTAAAAATCTCGTAATATTCCCTTCAGAAAGAACTTCATACACAACATCTGCTTTATGAAGACCAGATTGTGGCCTAGCATTTGGATGATTATTAATCATAACAGCTACAGGACGTTGGCTCAGTTCACCATCCTCTACTTCAAGTCCAGTGAGAGGATAAACAATCTTTTCTTCTACTTCTACTGCAACTTGCTCTTCCTCTTGCTGATTAGCTTCCTCAACTGAACTTTGATCCTTATTACTGCAAGCGCTTATAAGTATTAACATGGACAAAATAGCAAATGATAATTTTCCCTTAATCAAGCTAACACAACCTTATCACTACTTATTCACTTTTATATTTTAACGCATTATCGTTGGAAAGAGTACCGTTTTTTTCATGACGTCAAAAATTCCTCTTGGGGTAATTCTAATATATGGTAAATGTGTTGCTGAAAAGAATAACAAAGAATAGATTGGATCATCAAAGCTGTAGCCTCTTTCTTTTAATAAAGAGTTAAGTTCATTCTGCTTTAACATAACCTCTTCAAGATCTTCATTTGAAGCGCTTCCATTTAACTGTAGCGGCATTTCAAATAGTACGTTTTCATCCTCTGTTAACACAATTCCCCCGCCTATTTCCTTCATACGAGAAAATGCAGCTACCATTTCGGTTTTATTTTTTCCTATTATAATGATATCTCCTGTTGTAGAATAAGAGCTTGCAAAGCCCTGAACATGATTAGCAAAGCCTTTTATAACCGTATTAATTCTCCACTCACCATTACGATCAATTAAAGCTAAGAAGCTTTCATCATGATTTTCGGAAAGTTCATTTGCTGAACTATCGATTGTAATTGAATATGGCTCCATAATGACTGCGTTTCTCATCTTCATACCTAGTGGCATAGAAAATTGTAAATCATCAATCGTTAGATCCCATTTCAAATCTGCTGCTTGAAGGCCATACAAAGCCCAATCTACTTCATTTTTCACTTCCTGACGCTGACCATCTTTAAGTAACCACGTTCCTTTCGTCATAACTGAAGTTGGATTTGGTTGATCAATACTTTCTAAAATGTTTAGCGTAGCTATTCTCCCTGGTGCAATGACACCAATCTTATCTTCTAATTGATAATATCTAGCTATATTAAATGACGCCATATTGTATGCATCAATTGCAGGTACGTTGCATTCTAAGGCAATATCTATACAACGATTTATCATTCCTTTTTCATAAAAAGTCGGGGTTGCCCCATCAGTTGTATAATATAAGTGATCATACGTTGTTAATCCCTCGTTTTGCACCTCTTTTAATAGCTTTTGCAGGTCAGGTCGAATCGATGAATGTCTTAATGCTGCTGTGTACCCCATTTTCAGACGGTTTATGACATCTTTTCCTGTCATGGATTCATGGTCACTATCAACTCCAAATAGCTTCATTTTTATTAATGTATTTTCAGAAGCTCCAGGAAAATGCCCTTCGATTCTTTTCCCTCTTCTCTTCGTTTCTTGAAGCCAGTATAAAATCCAGTCATCACCATCTAATAGCTTTGGCCAACTCGTTAGCTCTCCACCTTGAATAACAGATTTATGATCTAACCATTTTTTAATAAAATCATGGGAAAATATCGTTTCTTCAGTTTGAACCTCTGTTTGCAAATCAAATCTAGCCCACCAATAAAAATGAAACGGTAATTTTTCAATGTCATCTAAAAACGTAAGCGCTTTCTTTTTCTGGCATTGTAAAAGGAAAAAAAGGTTATCACCTATAAATGTGGTGGTTCCTGTTTGCGACACATATTTAGCTAATGTATGGGGATTATATAATTGAAACGGGTGAGCATGTGGCTCAATATATCCTGGCACAACCACTTTGTTTGAACAATCAATAAATTCGGTTTGTGTTGTTTGCACTGGAAACTTGTCTCCCATATAGACAATTCGATCTTCGTATATCCAGATATTTGCTTTTAACCATTGACGTAAATAAGGATTTAGGTAGGTTGCATTCTTCAACACAACAGTTGGTGCAAATTTGTTTGATATAACATCTATTTGTTTACGTATTTGACTGTTTTTCCATTGAAATTTTTTTTGGGGCATAAAAAACCCTCCATTTTAGTTACTAACTAAATACTATGTTACCATATGGATTTTATTAACGCATTAACGTTTTATTGTTTTTATGACAAATTTAAGGAGGTATTTAAATTGATGCGACCAAACATAGGAATCATCAATGCTTTAATAAGAATTACATGCGGCCTATCTGTATTAGCTTGGGCTACATCTAAATACTGTAAAAAACCTTGGAGAGATTCCTATTTAATTGTAATTGTACTTGGAGCAATGAAGGTTGGAGAAGGGATTTTGCGTTTCTGCCCTATAACATATTTGTTTGAAAACTCAAATGCATCTTTCTTTTACGATGAAGAGAGTTTCGAAGATGAGGATGAAGAGGCAGTATATAATCCTTCATAAAAGAAACAAAAAAATGGGACTGGCTTAAAGAAGCCAGCCCCTTATTAACATTGGAGGTGTTCAAATGTTCTTAGAATATTTAACAGATATGTCGTTTATATTAATTGCATTAATCGGCGGGATTATTGCGTTATTGTACGTTTATATTAAGAAACGCCGTGCTTAATCGCTTTATTTCCAATATCTTTTCGATAGAAAAGGGCTGGTGCAGCTACTTGTTCTACTAGCTCATATGCATTTTCTTGAGCTTCACTTATCGTATCACCGTACCCTGAAACAACAAGTACACGACCACCGTTATTTACGAATTGATCATCGACTTTTTTCGTACCCGCATGGAAAATAACTGCCTCATCATGTTTTTCTGTAAGCTGACCGATTGAAAGCCCTTTTTCGTACTCGTTTGGATAGCCCTTAGAAGCGAGTACGACTCCTAGTACTGCTTTAGATGACCAAGCAAGTTCAACAGGTTTATCATCAAGAATTGCTAATAGTGATTCAACTAAATCAGATTCAAGTCTTGGTAGAACAACCTGTGTTTCTGGATCACCAAAACGTGCATTAAATTCGATCACTTTTGGACCATCAGCTGTAAGGATAAGTCCAGCGTATAAAATACCTGTAAATGAACGACCTTCACTTACAAGTGCTTTTGCTGCTGGTTTTAAAATCGTCTCAACTGCTGTTTCAACAATCTGTTCGGAAATTTGTGGTACTGGAGAATATGCGCCCATTCCACCAGTATTAGGTCCCTCATCATTATCATAAGCACGCTTATGATCTTGAGCGATAACCATTGGATACACCTTTTCACCTTTAACAAACGCCATTAAAGAAAATTCTTCCCCTGCAAGAAATTCCTCAACAACAACAGATTGAGAAGCTGCTCCAAATTTGCCATCCTCAAGCATTTCAGTCAAACTGTCAATCGCTACATCAAGTGTTTCAGCAACAGTTACTCCCTTTCCAGCAGCTAGTCCATCCGCTTTAATGACAATTGGAGCACCCTTTTCTTCTACATATGCTTTTGCTTCCTCTAAAGCTGTAAATGTTTGATAGTCTGCTGTTGGAATGTTGTATTTGAACATGATTTCTTTTGCAAAGTTTTTACTACCTTCGATAAGAGCTGCCTCTTTTGATGGTCCAAAAACCTTTAATCCTGCTTTTTCAAACTCATTTACAATCCCGTTTAATAAAGGCACTTCAGGACCGACAATCGTAAGATCGATGTTCTTTTCTTTTGCAAAGTCTAATAAACCTTGGTTATCTGATTCACTAATTGAAACCCTTGTCGCAAGATCATTCATACCATCATTACCTGGTGCAACGAAGACTTCCTCTACAAGGTTACTTTGTGCGGCTTTCCATACAAGTGCATGCTCACGGCCGCCTTGCCCTATTATTAGAACTTTCATGTTTACACCTCTTTATTAATGTTTAAAATGACGTACTCCAGTGAATACCATTGTGATTCCAAATTCATCAGCCATGCGAATTGAATCTTCATCACGAATCGAGCCACCTGGTTGAATAATAGCTGTTACACCCGCTTTTGCTGCAGCTTCTACAGTATCAGACATTGGGAAAAATGCATCAGATCCTAACGCACTACCTTGTGCTTTTTCACCAGCCTGCTCAATTGCAATTTTTGCAGCTCCTACACGGTTCATTTGTCCTGCACCAACACCAACAGTCATTTCATCCTTAGTTAGCACAATCGCATTTGATTTTACATGTTTTACAACTTTCCAAGCTAATTTTAAATCTTTCCATTCTTGGTCTGTTGGCTCACGTTTAGTTGGAATTGTTACCTCTACATCGTCAAGTGAAAGAGTATCTTCATCTTGTACAAGCAGTCCGCCATGTACAGATTGAAGTTGTTTTTCAGGCTTAGAAAGAGCAGACACTTCAATCGTTAATAAACGAAGATTTTTCTTAGCTGTTAACACATCTAATGCTTCCTGACTAAAAGATGGTGCAATAACAATCTCAAGGAAAATTTCATGGAGCTTTTCAGCTGTCGCTAAATCTACTTCATAGTTTAAAGCAACAATACCACCGAAAATTGACGTTGGATCTGCTTCATAACAACGTGTAAATGCTTCAAACGTTGAAGTTCCTACACCAACACCACATGGATTCATATGCTTAACTGCAACAGCTGCTGGTTCTGAAAATTCACGAACAATTTGCAAAGCTGCATCAGCATCTTTTATGTTATTAAAAGAAAGCTCTTTACCATGAAGCTGCTTTGCATTAGCAATTGAAGCGACTGGTACGAAAGGCTTTTGATAGAAAGTTGCTTTTTGATGAGGGTTTTCTCCATAACGTAGAGATTGCTTTTTCTCGAATGTATATGTGACTGTTTCTGGATCCTCTTCACCAATTGTGTTTGTTAAAAATTCAGCGATTAATGCATCATACGCTGCTGTGTGTCTAAATACCTTTGCAGCTAAACGTTGTTTTTGTGCTAATGAAACCTCTCCAGATGCTTTTAATTCTTCTAAAACCGCACTGTAATCTTGTGGATCAACAAGTACTGTCACATCTTCGTGGTTTTTAGCTGCAGAACGTAACATAGAAGGACCACCGATATCAATGTTTTCAATCGCATCCTGGAACCTGACATCAGGCTTTGAAATGGTCTCTTTGAATGGATAAAGATTTACAACTACCATATCGATTGTTTCGATGTTATTTTCCTTTAACTGATTCATATGACTTGGGTTGTTACGAACAGCTAGTAAACCACCGTGAATATTTGGGTGAAGTGTCTTTACACGCCCGTCCATAATTTCTGGAAATCCAGTCACTTCAGAAATACCAATTACATTCAGACCGTTTTCTTCTAGTAATGCTTTCGTTCCACCTGTTGAGATGACTTCAACACCTAGCTCAATTAATTCTTTTACAAAAGGAACGAGATTTTCTTTATTTGACACACTAACAAGCGCGCGTTTGACTGTCATTTTTTTCACCTCTAAGCATTATTTTGAAACTATCTCTTGAATCACCTTTGGATATAAGGCATGTTCAACTTTATGGATCTTCTCAGCTATCGTCAAAGCGGTATCTCCATTTTCAATCTCAATCGCTTGCTGTGCAATTATTGGACCAGTATCCATCCCTGCATCAACAAAGTGAACAGTAACACCTGTTACCTTTACACCTGCCTGAAAAGCTTGCTCAATTGCATCTTTACCAGGAAACGCAGGCAATAAGGAAGGATGGATATTCACAATTCTATTTGAGTAAGCTGCTAACAGTGTTGAACCAATTAAACGCATATAACCTGCGAGAATAACAAAATCGATTTTATATTCATTTAATGCGGCAAGAATTTCGCCTTCAAAATGTGCTTTTGTTTCATATTCTTTTGGGACAAAACAAAAGACTGGTATATCAGCTGATTTTGCACGCTCTACTACACCTGCTTGAGGCTTATCACAAACAACAAGACCAATTTCAGCCTCTAAAGCACCAAGCTGTATTTGATTATATATCGCTTGAAAATTGCTGCCATTTCCTGATGCGAAAATGGCTATTTTCTTCATCATAGAGCTCCTCCACCAAACGATACACCAGAACCTTGCTTCACGCGGCCAATAATATATGCCTTTTCACCATTTGCCTCTAATTGCTGAATCACATCGTTTAAAAGCTCTTCTTTTACTGCAAGAACAAAACCGATACCCATGTTAAAGACATTAAACATATCTTCCCGGCTTAGCTCCCCTTTTTCTTGAAGAAAATCAAAAATTTTCGGTAATGGCCATGAACCAAAATCAATTTCAGCACCCGTGCCTTCAGGAAGCATCCGAGGAATATTCTCGATAAATCCGCCACCTGTAATATGTGCCATACCATCTATTTGGAACTTTTTAATCACATCTAGAACTGGCTTAACATAGATTCTAGTTGGTGTTAATAAAACTTCACCTAAGTTTTGAGCAAATGGCTCATACACAGTTTGCAAATCAAGTTTTTGATCTTCAAGGAGAATTTTACGAACTAATGAAAATCCGTTGCTGTGGATACCACTAGATGATAGGCCTATTAATACATGTCCTGGCTCAATATTTTCACCAGTTACAATATTTTCTTTTTCCACGACCCCTACTGAGAAGCCTGCTACATCATACTCGTCCTCATCATACAATCCAGGCATTTCAGCTGTTTCTCCACCAACTAATGCACAACCAGAATCCTCACAGCCATCTGCTATACCCTTTACTATTTGCTCAATTTTTTCCGGTTTCGCTTTTCCTAATGCTAAATAATCTAAGAAAAATAATGGTTCAGCACCTTGAGCTAAAATATCATTTACACACATTGCAACAGCGTCAATACCAATTGAGTCATGCTTATCAGCCATAAACGCAAGTTTTAGCTTTGTTCCTACACCATCCGTACCTGATACTAGCACAGGCTTTTTATAATTTAATTCACTCAAATCAAACATTCCACCAAAGCCACCAAGTCCACCCATAACACCCGCGCGCATTGTTTTGGCAACATGCTTTTTCATTCTTGAAACAGCTTCATAACCTGCTTCGATATCCACACCGGCTTGTTTATAAACGTCGGACATGTCTGATTCCTCCTTAGCAATCTTTAAATGATGTATAAGTTAAATGTAAGACAGGAATCGAATGCTCGATTCCTATCTCCTTTTATGTTAATCTTATTTACGCCTTCTCATGCGGAAGTACAGTATCTGGATAAATATCAGTAGGATAGCGTCCTGTAAAGCATGCTAAGCACTGCCCTTTGAACTCACCTTCATATGGTCGACCAATTCCTTCAAGCAAGCCATCTACACTTAAAAAAGCAAGGCTATCTGCGCCGATAATTTGACGAATTTCTTCTACTGAATGGTTTGAAGCAATTAGTTCTTCATGTGTTGACGTATCAATGCCATAGAAGCAAGGATTTGCAATTGGCGGTGAACTGATTCGAACATGAACCTCTTTTGCGCCCGCTTCACGAAGCATAGTAACAATTCGTTTACTCGTTGTTCCACGTACAATCGAATCATCAACCATGACAACTCGTTTTCCTTCAACAACACCACGTACAGCCGAAAGCTTCATTTTTACGCCTTGTTCACGTAACTCCTGTGATGGCTGAATAAAGGTACGACCAACATAACGATTTTTTATTAACCCTAGCTCGTAAGGAATTCCTGTTAACTCAGCAAACCCGATTGCTGCCGAAATACTTGAATCTGGCACACCTGTCACAACATCTGCATCTATTTCAGACTCGACAGCTAAACGTTTACCAAGATTTTTACGAGCTGTATGAACATTAATCCCATCAATATTGCTATCAGGACGAGAGAAATAAATATATTCCATGCTACACATCGAACGGTTGATATTCATCGAAAAACGCTCTGAGCGAATTCCTTCGTCATTAATAATTAATAACTCACCTGGTTGAACATCTCTTTCGTATTTTGCACCAACAACATCAAATGCACATGTTTCTGAAGCAACGACATAAGCATCTCCCATCACTCCTATAGACAATGGACGTAATCCGTTAGGATCAAGTGCAACCATCATTTCCGTTTCAGTCAAAATTAAGAAAGCATATGCTCCCTTAATTACTGTTAAAGCACTTTTCAGAGCTTCCTTCATATCCTTATAGCCGCTTCTTCTGATTAGATGTGCAAGCACCTCTGTATCAGAGGTTGTTTGAAAGATACTACCTTGACTCTCAAGCTGATGCTTAAGTTGTGTTGCGTTAACAAGGTTACCGTTATGCGCAAGTGCTAAGCTGCCGCTATGTGATTTAAAAAGCAAAGGCTGGACATTTTCATATCCGCCTCCACCAGCAGTCGCATAACGAACATGTCCTATAGCTGCTTTACCCGATAATTCATTTAATTTGCCGTTTGCAAAAACCTCTGAAATTAGGCCTAACCCTTTCATGCCTGTTAGCTTCTCACCATCGGTCGTAACAATTCCCGCACCTTCTTGACCTCTGTGCTGTAGACTGTGTAGCCCATAATACGTAATTTGAGCTGCATCTTTATGACCCCAAATTCCGAAGACGCCACATTCTTCGTTTAATCCCTTGATTTCAGCAAGCATGGGATAGCTCCTTTCCATGCATCCTTTAATTCTTCAACAGATGCATCGACAAGTGATTCATCGTTTTCGTCGTTAATAATAAGTTTGCTAGAATTCGTTACTTCACCAATACAAACCGCATCAACCAGCTGTTCAAAAGCTTGTTGATTTTCCTTTTTAACTGATACAACAAATCTCGTTTGTGATTCGCTAAATAATGCCGCAGTTGCCTCACCTTTAAGTGTCACAGTTGCACCTAGCCCGTTCCCTCCAAAAAGAGGCTCTGCTAAAGCTACAGCAACTCCACCCTCTGACACGTCATGTGCTGATGCTACTGTTTTTGCTCGGATTGCTTGAGAAAGCTGTCCTAATGTATTTCTTTCTTTCTCTAAATCTAACTCTGGAGACCTGCCAAAGATTTTTCCATAAGTAAGCTTTTGAAGCTCACTTCCACCAAATTCAGGCTTTGTTTCTCCAATTAGATAAATAAGGTCTCCTGCTTCTTTGAAGTCTTGAGTTGTAATATAGTCTGTATCTTCAATTAACCCAACCATACCAATAACAGGTGTTGGATAGATAGCCGTTCCGTTCGTTTCATTATATAAAGAAACGTTCCCTCCGATTACTGGAGTTTCCAATACTCGGCAGGCTTCACTAATACCATCAGCCGCTTTTTCAATTTGCCAGAAGATCTCAGGCTTTTCAGGATTACCGAAGTTTAAGTTGTCCGTAATTGCTAACGGTGTTGCTCCTGAGCACACGATATTACGAGCTGCTTCAGCTACTGCAATTTTTCCGCCTACTTCAGGATCTAAATATAGGTAGCGAGAGTTACAGTCCGTTGTCATCGCTAATGCCTTTTTCGTATCGCGAATACGAACAACAGCAGCGTCTGAACCAGGTGCTACAACTGTATTTGTTCGAACCATATAATCATATTGATCATAAACCCATTCTTTACTTGCAATTGTTGGCTGTTTTAGTAGATTAATTAACGTTTCTTTATAGTTATCTACTTGGATTGGCACAACATCCATTTGTTGGAACTCTTCATAATACGCTGGAACCTTTGATGGTTTATGGTAAACTGGTGCTTCTTCAGCTAGTGCATCAACTGGAAGCTCTGCTACCATTTCACCTTTATGAAATAGTCGAAGCATTTTATCATTTGTTACTTTACCTACTGTTTTAGCTTCTAGATCATATTTTTCAAAAAGGTCAACAATCTCCTGCTCTCTTCCACGTTCAATGACAAGCAGCATTCTTTCTTGTGATTCAGAAAGCATCATTTCATATGGTGTCATTCCTGTTTCACGCTGTGGTACTAAATCTAAATCCATTTCAATACCAGATCCAGCCTTACTTGCCATTTCCGCTGCAGAACTCGTTAAACCAGCAGCTCCCATATCTTGAATACCAACAAGGGCATCACACTTGACCACTTCAAGACAAGCTTCTAGTAAAAGCTTCTCCATGAATGGATCCCCAACTTGAACCGCTGGACGATTTTCATCTGAAGTATCTGTTAATTCCTCAGAAGCAAATGTCGCACCGTGGATTCCATCTCGGCCTGTTTTAGCCCCTACATACATTACTGTGTTGCCAACACCTTTAGCAAGGCCTTTTTTAATATCCTCGTGATTAATAAGGCCAACACACATCGCATTTACTAATGGGTTACCTTCATATGAGCTGTCAAATTGGATTTCCCCACCTACTGTTGGGATACCAATACAGTTACCGTAGCCAGCAATACCAGCAACAACCTCTTCAAACAAATATTTTACGCGTGGAGATTTTAGTTCTCCAAAGCGTAAAGAGTTTAAGATTGCAATTGGTCTTGCTCCCATTGAGAATACATCACGAATAATACCACCAACACCTGTTGCTGCACCTTGATAAGGCTCAATTGCTGAAGGGTGATTATGGCTCTCAATTTTAAACACAACTGCTTGATTGTCTCCGATATCGACAATTCCCGCTCCCTCTCCAGGACCTTGTAATACTTTTTCACCTGTTATCGGAAATTTCTTTAAAATTGGTTTAGAGTTTTTGTAACTGCAGTGCTCAGACCACATAACAGAGAAGATACCGATTTCTGTGTAATTTGGTAATCGGCCAATTATTTTTTCAATAAGGGCAAACTCATCATCACTGACACCCATTTGTCTGTAGACTTTTTCATCTTTTATCATCTGGTTAGTTGGTTCAAGCATTAGTGACATGAGATTCCCTCCAGTTTTTTACGATTGATTGAAATAATTTTAATCCGTCAGCACTTCCTAGCAATTCGTCAACCGCACGTTCAGGGTGTGGCATCATTCCTAAAACATTTCCGCGCTCATTTGTAATACCAGCGATATCTATTAGGCTGCCATTTGGATTCGTTTCGTACGTAAACACAATTTGATTGTTTGCTTTAAGCGTTTGTAGTGTTTCTTCATCACAATAATAGTTCCCTTCTCCATGTGCAATCGGAACGGAAATAACTTCATTTTGTTTATAAGCTGACGTAAAGGCTGTGTCATTATTTGAAACCTTTAATTGAACAGGTCGGCACATAAACTTTAAGTTCTCGTTTCTTTTCATCGCCCCTGGAAGTAATCCTACTTCTAATAAAATTTGAAATCCATTACATACTCCAAGAACAGGTTTGCCTGCTTCAGCAGCCTTAACAACCTCTTTCATCACATTCGAAAAGCGAGCAATTGCACCTGAGCGTAAGTAATCCCCATAAGAGAAGCCACCAGGCAATAAGATACCATCAAAGCCGCTTAAATCTGTTTCGTCATGCCATACATATTCTACTTCTTCACCAAGCTCATCTTTAATAGCATGATACATATCTACATCACAGTTAGATCCTGGGAAAACGATCACAGCGAATTTCACTTTGTGACAACCTCCTGTACCTCATAGCTGAAGTCTTCAATCACTGTATTAGCAAGTAATTTTTCACACATTTCACGAACAATCACGTCTAGGTCACGGTCTGATTTCTCAATCGTCAGTTCCATATATTTTCCGATACGAACATCTTGAACTTCATTATATTCCATACTGTGTAACGCACTTTTAACTGCGTTTCCTTGTGGATCTAAAACACTTTCTCTTAACGTGACATAAACTTTTACTTTGTACATTTTGGTTGGCCTCCAAGTCTAGTTAAAATTTCTTCATATGCATCGGTTAAACTTCCAATATCACGGCGAAAAACATCTTTATCAAACTTCTCATTTGTTTTGATGTCCCATAGACGGCATGTATCTGGTGAAACTTCATCAGCTAAAATAAGTTTTCCGTCCTCAGTGAGACCAAACTCAAGCTTAAAATCGATTAATCGAATATCACAAGATAGAAAATGTGCTTTTAATACTTCATTAACTTCTTTAGCAAGCGTTTTTAACGTTTCAACTTGCTCTTTTGTTGCTACTTCCAATAGTTCTATGTGATCCTCTGTGATAAGTGGGTCACCAAGAGCATCATCTTTATAATAAAATTCTACAAGTGGTTTCTTGATAGCTGTACCTTCCTCAATACCGATCCGTTTAGAAAGACTTCCAGCGACAACATTTCTGACAACAACTTCAAGTGGAATAATCGTAACTTTTTTTACAAGCTGCTCTGTTTCAGATAGTCTTTTCACAAAATGATTTTCAATATTGTTAGCTGTAAGCTTTTCAAATATTAACGTTGAAATCTCATTGTTTAAACGACCTTTACCAGTAATCTCTTCCTTTTTCACTCCGTTAAAGGCTGTGGCAGAATCTTTGTAAGATACTAGTAAGATGTCAGGCTCGTTCGTTTTATAAATGCGTTTTGCTTTACCTTCATATAATAAGTCAAGTTTTTCGGTGCTCATGGAAGCCCTCCTAAACAGAATTTGGGAACTTTAATTCTGGTACATTTTATTTGTAATATTATCTTACCCATATTATCAACCAAAGATATAGCAAGGGGCTTTTTATTAGCTCCTTGCTATTTTAACTCAAATCTTACAAACCAAGACGTTCAAAAATAGTGTCTACACCTTTTAAGTGGTAGTTGTAATCAAAGCAATCTTCGATAATCTCAGCAGAAAGACGTGATGTAATCGCTCCTTCAGCTTCAACAAGTCCACGGAATGGTACTTGTTTTTCCCAAGATTCCATTGCTTTAGGCTGAACAAGGTCATATGCTTCTTCTCTAGTCATACCTGTATCAATTAAAGCTAGTAGCACACGTTGAGAATAGATTAGACCTTGTGTGCGGTCCATATTACGCTTCATGTTTTCAGGGAAAACCGTTAAATTTTTCACAATGTTTCCGAAGCGATTTAACATGTAGTTTAATGCAATTGTCGCATCTGGCAAGATAATACGTTCAGCAGATGAGTGAGAAATATCTCTTTCATGCCATAATGGAACATTTTCATACGCTGTTAACATGTAGCCACGAATGACACGTGCAAGACCAGTCATGTTTTCAGAACCGATTGGGTTACGTTTATGTGGCATTGCAGATGAACCTTTTTGACCTTTTGCAAAAGACTCTTCAACTTCACGTGTTTCACTCTTTTGTAATCCGCGAATTTCAATAGCAAACTTTTCAATAGAAGTTGCTACTAACGCCAAAGCTGCCATGTAATCTGCATGACGATCACGTTGTAGTGTTTGAGTTGAGATTGGTGCTGGTTGTGTACCTAATTTTTCACACACATATTTCTCTACAAACGGGTCGATGTTTGCATATGTTCCTACCGCACCAGAAATCTTTCCGAATTCCACACCTGATGCCGCACGCTTAAAGCGATCAAGATTACGTTTCATTTCTTCGTACCATAATGCAAGCTTTAATCCAAATGTTGTTGGCTCTGCGTGTACACCATGAGTACGTCCCATCATTACTGTATATTTATGTTCTTGTGCTTTGTCTTTTAAAATTTGCACGAAGTTCTCGATGTCTTTTAAAAGAATGTCATTTGCTTGTTTAAGCAAGTAAGAAAGAGCTGTGTCTACTACATCTGTTGAAGTTAAGCCGTAATGAACCCATTTACGCTCTTCACCTAGCGTTTCAGAAACTGCTCTGGTAAAAGCTACAACGTCATGACGTGTTTCTAGTTCAATTTCGTTAATACGGTCAATATCAAATGATGCATTTTCACGAAGAAGAGCAACATCCTCCTTCGGAATCACTCCTAATTCTGCCCAAGCCTCACAAGCAAGAATTTCAACTTCTAGCCATGCTTTAAATTTGTTTTCTTCCGTCCAAATCGCACTCATTTCTGGTCTTGAATAACGTTCGATCATTTTTCTTCCTCCGATCTATTTTTGTCCCCAAATCTGGTTAATCTTCTCTATGTCTTTTTCTGTTGTTTCACTAATAAACGTGACATGTCCCATCTTCCGTTTTAAAGCAGGCTCCTTTTTTCCGTAGAGGTGAAGCTTAGCTCCTTCTAGTAACGAGATATGGTCATTGATAATATTTAAATCTTCTCCTAAGAGATTTACCATCATACCACTTTGTAATAATGTTGTTCGTCCTAGAGGTAAATTACAAATCGCGCGAATATGTTGTTCAAATTGATCAGTTTCACATAAGTCAATTGTATAATGACCTGAATTGTGTGGACGTGGAGCTAGTTCATTAATATAAATCTCCTCGTCAGTCGTTAAGAACATTTCTACAGCAAGTGTACCAATAAGTTCAAAGCTATTTGAGAGCTTTATTGCTAATTGTTGTGCTTTGGTTATGACATCTTCAGTAACTCTTGCTGGTACGATACTCTGATACAAAATATTGTCTTTATGGATATTTTCAGCTACTGGAAACGTCTTTGTATCCCCGTTTACCGATCTAGAAACAATAACCGAAATTTCTTTTTCGAATGGAACCCATTTCTCTAAGATACATGTTCCAAATAGAAGTAACTTCCTAGCTTCCACTAGATCTTTCTCTGTACGAAGAACTACCTGGCCCTTTCCATCATATCCACCTCTACATGTTTTCAATACACCCGGATACTCAAGAAGCTTTATGGCATCTGTTAGCTCAGATTCATTGTGAATGATCTTATATGGCGCTACTTCACACCCTGCATTTTCAATCGCTGCCTTTTCGGTTTCACGATCTTGCGTAAGCAATAAAAATGAGCTTTTTTGAGGTAAATATGCATTTTCCTCTAGCCAGCGTAAAGCATGATAATCTATGTTTTCAAACTCATACGTAATTACATCACTAACTTCAGCTAGCTTTTTTATCGCATCTAAGTCATCGTAGCCTGCCGTTATCTCTATATCAGCAAGCTGACCACAAGGACAATCTGTTGTCGGATCTAACACTGCGATACGATACCCAAGCTGTCTTGCAGCAATCGCCATCATCCGACCAAGTTGGCCTCCTCCGATAATTCCTATTGTTGCTCCAGGAAGAATTCTTTTATTAGTCAAGTTCATCACTGCTCTCTAGTACCTTTAAACGAAGCTCATCTCTTCTAGTATCAAGTTTATTTGCTAAGTCTTGATCACCTATAGAAAGGATTTGAGCTGCTAGCAATCCTGCATTCGTTGCCCCGGCTTTACCAATGGCAACTGATGCTACCGGAACGCCTCCAGGCATTTGAACAATTGATAGTAATGAATCAAGACCATTTAATGCCTTTGATTGAACAGGAACTCCAATAACCGGTATTGTTGTTTTTGCAGCAACCATTCCTGGAAGATGTGCTGCGCCACCTGCTCCTGCAACTATCACTTTTAATCCTCTATTTCTAGCTTTCACAGCATATTCAAACATATAATCAGGGGTACGATGTGCAGATACTACCTTCTTTTCATAAGGTACATTAAGCTCTTCTAATATCTCACATGCATGCTTCATTGTTTCCCAGTCTGATGTACTCCCCATAATAACCCCTACAAGCGGCTCCATCTTTTTCCCACCTTTAGCTTTACTTAATTCACAAAATGAATATATCGTATTTACTCCACCATCTAAAATGAAGGAAAAAATTGCGTTTTACTTCAAGCCCCACTCAAATATGGCGGCGCGAACGAAGCAAGCTCTACATAAATTTATTGAAGCTAAACTGATCTATTTTTTAATTAGATTGTTCTAATAAAATAGCGTAGTTCCGACCCCATTTCCTTCACAAAAAAGGCTCGGTATATGCACTTTCTCATATTATAGAGAAAGTACAGTATATCGAGCCCGGATTTTTCATTATAACCATCCGAATCGTTTATACGTACACTTTCCCTCATAGTCCAATGATTTACGGTCAACGGGTAGAAACTTCTGGGCCATATTCCCAATTTTATATGAGGTTATCGTTTATCGCTTATTTACATGTTTTATATTAACAATGAAGACTATCTATGTCAACGTAAAATCGAACGATATATTTCTTTAGTATGTTAATGTTCGGTTTTTACAGCAATTTCCCTTCAAATACGATTTTCCTACCGCATGGCACATGTTCAACGATATTATCTCGAATCTCTTCCTTGAAGATAGGTTGTTCCATTCTTCTAACTGGAAAATAGCCTTCTTGACGCATTCTGTCTAAACAGTCATCAATTGTTTCATGGTCTTCTACAATAAATTTTTGTTTTTTTGGTCTTGTTGTCATACCTTTGATTCTCCCTTTCCGAACAACCCTTCACCCAGAAACCACCGTAAATCGTTTTCGGCTCTTAGGCAATAATAAATGCCTTAGGATCTAGCTCCTTTATCATTTGATAAAGCTTAAGCTCATATTTCCGTGGAGTCAGAATTTGCATAGATAAACGATCACCTTCTTATCCATTAGCCGTCCTATTAGTTACTCCATATCCTTTTTCTCGTAATTGCTTTAGCAAATCTTTATCATGCTCTTGTTTAATTACATTAACCGTAATATAACCTAGAGCTAACTTTTCTTCAATCTTCATTCCTACTATAACCCCTATCCCCATATCCTAATGCATAGGCAATTAAGTTTTGGATTCCATTTAAGTTTTCAAAGAACTAACCCCAGACCTACTTATATAAATGACTACCTCAATACTAATAATGCAGCTAAATATCGCTGACCTTTCAACGTTAAAATCATTCTGATCGTAAAAAATGAAATATAAACCACATTTATGACCAAAATAATGATAATCATATATCGCTGTTGTGAATCAACACAACTCTCCCTTAGCCTGAACAATAAATTAGGCTATATTTTAGTAAAGTTTTTTTACTGAAACAATAGTTCCCCAAGTTATTCTTTTGAAAAATGTTCTAAACCTTATGTATATTAATAGGATTACCCATTAATCATAGAACATTCAGATATAAAAACCGAATAAAAATATACTAAAATAGCTACTTTATGAATACACAGCTAATCTTCATGTAAAAGGACAAAAAAAATAACAGTAACCAAATGTTACCATTTCATACTTGTTATTTTATCTGACTTTATAGCCAATAATACGAATTCTTTTATAATCTGCTATCCATTGATTATCTTTACACATAGATCCCTTTAAATTTTTTTCTACCTCCGTTATTATGTCATTTTTACGATCAAGAGGTTCATATTCAAATAAACTAGCACCAAACATTTCAATCCAATTTCTCATGCCTCTCTCACCTTCTAGTAATGTTGATCTTTCAAAATGAACGGCTAAAGTAACTCTAAAACCAACTTCCTCCATTAGTGAAGTATACTGTCCAATACTAGGGAAATACCAAGGAGATTCATATTGAATTCCTTTCCTTTCAAATTGTTTTCTTATTTCATCCGTAATCATCGCAACATTACCTTGTCCACCAAATTCAGCTACAAAACGCCCACCGATTTTTAACGCATTATAAATTGCTTGTAAAGCATCCTTTGGCTGTTTAACCCAGTGAAGAGTCGCATTCGAGAATACTGCATCAAACTCATTTTTATATTCTAACTCTAGAACATCCCTAACATGGAAAGGAATAGTAGGATACTTGGTCCTTGCATGTTGTATCATATTTGTTGACTTATCAATCCCAATTACACTGCATTCAAGTTCGGATAATGAGTTGACCAGATCACCTGTTCCACATCCAACATCAAGAATAGATTCACCCTTTTGAGGAGCTAATAAATCAATTAAATTCTCTCCATACTTAGACACAAACCCATGGCTTTCATCATAACTACTTGCATCCCATTTATCTTTAGCAATGTTTGAATTCATACCTATCACGCCTTTTTATTGAATATAACATATCGGTTGGTGAAAAAGGGATATTTTTGAAATCCTCATTTTACATTCCCTATTAATTAATAAGAAGGGCAATCACCTTGGTAAGCCTCGGGCAAATAAGACGCTCATGAAAAAGAAGGTGTACTTTACCTGCAATTCATAAGTAGCTAGACCCTAGAGAGGGCAGGCACTGGATGTTGAGGCACTAATCCACAGTACCGGAGCGAGAGATTAACTACCGTATTCGGATAAAGACTTGCAATATGCGACGAATCTCTTCTTCATCTTATTTATTCAGATCCTCTTGTGCCCGAAAAGTCCTCTTCCAAGTCTCAGTCTAAGTAGTTTTACA
>JBNJJO010000011.1:0-132035 GCA_051750265.1 Bacillota bacterium
CAGCCAACATTTTAAAGAAAATATACGCAAAGACAATTTTTGGTATATAAAAGCCGGTTTTCCTTACGCTAATTGGTAAACCGGCTTTGTTAAATAAGTATCTATAAATTTAATCTAACATACCCTTAGTAAATCATTGTTAAACGAGGAGCACTTTCATTCAACTATTTCTATTAATGTTCGTATATTTTCGGCAAGGAATTTTTTGTTCTTTTCAATGCCACGGTTTTTGCACCAAGCTACTCCACTGAATGCGTGGTAAAAAGAATAGAAAGGTAGGAAAGTTTCTAAATTTGGTAAGTCCCGGATGCTTTTGTAACCAAATAGAAATGCCTCTTCTTACCCTTATAATACTTTAAATGCTTCTAATACTTTAAATGCTTCTCTTACTTTTCTAGCAAATTGTAGTGGAGGTTCAATTGATTCAAAGTGCATGTACATTGCTCTAAGTTCTTCAAATAACCAGTGATTATGAACAGTAGTAACGATAATGTCTCGTTTTCGAAGTTCCGTTAATAAGGGGTTAACTTCTTCCTGTAAATCTCGATACAATAGTTACAACAACGCTAAACTAAACTAAATTTATTTAACAAAGTTTGGTGAGTGATTCAGTATTTTTCTGTTCTATAAATTTAGAGAGAAAATAATAGAGGACTATCCCATAAGTCAAAAATAATGACCTGATATAGTCCTCTTTATTATCCGAAAATAGCTTTTGTCATTAAAAACAGTACAGATGGAGCCATTAAGCAGCCGAGACCTGTATAAAATGTTGCAGTGACAGCTCCATAGGGCACTAATTTCGGATCTGTTGCAGCAAGACCACCGGCAACACCGCTTGTTGTTCCCATCAATCCCCCGTAAACCATGGCTGTGCGAGGATTATTTAAACCAATGTACTTAGCAATAAACGGGGTACCGATCATTGTTAAGATCGATTTAACAAGACCGGCTGCGATACTGATCGTAATCACTTCGGAACTCGCGCCAATTGCAGCGCCGGTTACGGGACCAACAATATAAGTCGCTGTGCCTGCACCGATGGTTGTGAGACTGACTGCATCCGTGTAACCGAAAGCGAGTGCAATGACGACACCGATAATAAAAGATAATACGACACCAATGAACAGTGATGCAACACCGTTGATTCCGGCTTTTTTAATTTCATCAAAACTGGCGCCAAACGAAGTAGCGACAATTGCAAAATCACGGAGCATTCCGCCGCCCATTAAACCGATTCCAGCAAAGATGCTAATATCCGACAGCCCTTTTTCACCACCTGTCAGTACGCCCCCTATATATGCCAGTACCAAACCGAGAATAATGGCAATTGCTGATCCGTGGATTCGTCCTCTTGTTAATTTATCGGATATAGCGTACGCAATGTACATCGTAATGCCAATGATTGCGAAGGAAACTATGAGTGGATTATCTGTAAAAACGTTACTTAATGTTTCGAACATTTATATCCTCTCCCCCATTGATAGTGATTTCTTCTATCGTTTCATCATCTGCTGTCTGAAGTCCACCTTTACTTAAAAGAGGAACAAGCATCCAACTAATCACAACAGCTGCAACACCTGCCATAATAGCTAGCGGGCCACCGTCCAGTGCACCGGCTACATTTTGATTTGCGGACATCGCAATGACGATTGGTATGTACATCGCACTCCAAAAACCGAGACCATCTTGAGCAGGCTGACTAAGTTTGCCACGCTTTTTCAAGTAATCAACAATGAGAACGAGCATTAGCATCGCTAGACCTACGCCGCCTACATTTGCTTCAACACCAAGGGAGAGACCTAATATTTCACCCAAAAAAATACCACTCAGCATACAAATTGCCAGTAACGCTACACCGAAAATAACCATGATAACACCTCACTGTTTTTTTATTAATAAAGTGTGGGGCCGTGGAGAAAGGAAATGGATCTAAAGTAAGCGTTTACAAAATTAAAAATATACAGTCGACTGTATTCTAGGATTTATCATAAAGGCAAAAAGCAAAAAAGGCAAACATTATTTATAATTTTCTAAAAATATTGAATAATCGTTAAATTATTTATATAATAGAAATCGACAGTCGACTATATTCTAAATTTTAAGGAGGGCTGCAACATGAAACCGAACTTTATAAATAACGCATTATCTAATTCAATCGCAGAATATATCACAGAACAAATTATTACTGGTGAATTGCAGCCAGGTGAAAAATTAGTGGAACACAGCTATGCAGAAGAATACGGCACGAGCAGAGCCCCAGTTCGTGAAGCGATATATTTACTTGCGATTGAAGGACTGGTTGAAAGAATTCCCCGAAAGGGAGCGGTTGTAAAAAAATATACCGAAAATGAAATATACGATCTTCTTGAAATTCGGAATATGCTTGAAAATATGGGCATGGATCGAATTAAGAAGCACGGGACAGATCAAGGTTTGTTAAAAGAGATGAATCAACTTCTTGAACAAATGAAAAAAGTTGAGGATGTCTATTCCTATACTCAATTGAATCACTCTTTTCATATGTGCCTTATTAAGATGAGCAAAAGTGAAACGATTAAAAATATGTACTCGCGCCTTGGCTGGCCATTGTTAAGAATTCAAAGCGTTTCTTTTGCTAACGAAGGAAATATCGAAAAATCCATTGAAGAACATGAAATCATCGTCAAATTGTTGGCGGAACAAAACATGACAGAATTGTCAGCAGTTTTATCAAAACACAATGAAGACGTGATCTCAAGTGTCCAAAAAAAGCTTCGTTCATAGTTGATCAAATCTAAGGAGGTGAACATCGTGAAACTTGCTTTTTTGTTTCCAGGGCAGGGCTCCCAAAAGCCAGGACTTTTGAATGATTTGCCGGCATGTACTGCAGTGGAAAATGTGCTGGAAACAGCTACTGAATCATTAAATGAAAGCGTCTTCAATTTTCATTCTAAAGAGGCACTTGCTTCAACAAAAGCGGTGCAGCTTTCTCTTTTGACTGCAGGGGTAGCTACTTTTAAAGCATTTGAAGACGAAGGAGTGAAACCCAATTTTGTTGCAGGTCATTCTGTCGGCGCATTTAGCGCCGCGGTAGCAGCTGGTGTCATAGAATTTAAAGACGCGGTGAAAATCGTCAAGCTACGCGGCGAGTTAATGGAACAGACATACCCGGAAGGATACGGTATGGGAGTTGTACTTGGGATGGACACCTATAAATTGCAGTCACTTGTTGCTTATCACTTCGATGAAAAATACCCGGTGTTTATGGCGAATCAAAATGCACTGGATCAAATAACGCTCTCGGGGGCTTTGCCTGGGATACAAAAAGTACTAAATAATGCAAGGAAGAATGGTGCACGTTGCGCCTCAATGTTAAATGTTAGTACACCATCACATTGCCCGCTTCTTGCATCTGTTTCAGATGCTCTCACTGAAGCGCTTTATGATATTTTATTTCACCGGCCTGTTATTCCATACGCGGGGAATCGAAAGGCACGTCTTTTGTCTGATCCAGTCGACATTCGACTAGATCTCGCTGAAAGTGTTTCTTCTGCCGTTCAATGGCATGATGCTTCTACGGTTTTGTATGAAAAAGGAGCGAGATTGTTTATCGAAATGCCTCCGGGAACAGTATTATCACGCCTAGCAGCAAAGGCATTTCCAGATGCTAGAGTTTTATCTGTAGCAGAGAATGGGTTTGATGATTGTCAGTTTGTAGCAAAGCGCGAACATTGAAATGATGAAAGGGGAATGAGTCATGAAAGCGACGAAACAGGTAGTAAATCAAAAACGGTCATGGACAACACGACTTGAAGCGAAAAAGAAGCGAATGGATAGTGTCAAAGGTTTGGTCAACGGGATGGTGATCCCGACCGATCACATTGTAGACGCAATGGAAAAACTAATCAGACCAGGCGATCGTGTTGTTCTAGAAGGAAACAATCAAAAGCAAGCTTCGTTTTTATCAGAAGCACTTGCCCAGACGAATCCTAAAAACTTGTTTGATTTGCACATGATTATTTCGAGTATTTCAAGACCGGAACATCTTGATCTATTCGAACGGGGCATTGCGAGGAAAGTGGATTTTGCCTATGCAGGTCCTCAAAGTCTTCGGATGGCGCAAATGCTTGAAGACAGGCAATTGACGATGGGTGAAATTCATACATACATTGAATTATATGGGCGCCTATTCATTGACTTGATCCCGTCTGTCGCGCTGGTTGCCGCGGATAAGGCAGATCGACACGGAAATTTATATACAGGGCCAAACACAGAAGAAACACCGACACTTGTTGAAGCTGCTGCATTTCGCGATGGCATTGTCATCGTGCAGGTGAATGAATTAACGGATGAGCTGCCGCGTGTCGATATCCCTGGATCATGGGTTGACTATATTGTTGTTGCGGATAAACCGTATGATCTTGAACCACTATTTACACGCGATCCTCGTCACATTACCGATATACAAATTCTGCAGGCGATGATGGTTATTCGCGGTATTTATGAGAAGCACGAAGTACAGTCGTTGAATCATGGTATCGGGTATAACACGGCTGCAATTGAATTACTACTACCGACATACGCGCAATCACTCGGCTTAAAAGGGAAAATTTGCAAACACTGGGCATTAAATCCGCATCCAACGCTGATTCCGGCGATTGAAAGCGGATGGATAGACAGTGTCCATTGTTTCGGAGGAGAGGTAGGTATGGAAAAATATGTAGCCTCCCGCCGTGATGTGTTTTTTACTGGACGTGATGGTAGTTTGCGCTCGAATCGGACTCTTTCCCAAATGGCTGGACAATACGCGGTTGATTTGTTTATCGGTTCCACTTTACAAATAGATGAAGAAGGAAATTCCTCCACCGTAACGCGCGGCAGACTGGCTGGCTATGGAGGGGCACCTAATATGGGGCATAATCCCGGCGGACGCCGTCATTCAACACCGGCCTGGTTAAACATGATGACGTCAGAAGATCCGTTAGCTCGCGGAAAAAAACTGGTCGTACAAGTGGTAGAGACATTTCAAGCTGGAAATAAGCCTGTTTTTGTCGAGTCCTTAGATGCAATTGATGTAAAAAAAGACTCTGGACTTGCCACAGCACCTGTCATGATTTACGGAGATGACGTCACACATGTTGTCACAGAAGAAGGGATTGCGTATTTGTACAAAGCGGACAGCATGGAAAAACGGAGAGAAGCCATTGCAGCGGTAGCTGGTGTTACATCAGTAGGATTGAACCATGATTTGAAAAAAACAGATGAATTGCGGCGTGAAGGATTAATCGCATTTCCGGAAGATTTACACATTCGCAGGACAGATGCAAAGCGATCACTACTTGCTGCAAAAAATGTAGAGGAGATTGTCGAGTGGTCGGATAGGTTATATGAACCGCCGGCGAAATTCAGGAGCTGGTAAATAGGAGGAGTGAAATGCAAAACGAAAAGCAATTGTTTAGTCTCAACGTCGCTAAAGTAGCCGTTCGTTCATTGATCGAAGAAGTGGAACTTACACCGAAGCCAGGTCTCGTTGACAGAAGAAATACGGGTGCACACAAAGATTTATCCATTCAATTGATGAGAAAATCGTCGGAATCGCTCGGAGATACGTTTGAAAAAATAGCATTCATCAGCTACGGACGTAGTCCTTCACAATCTTTAAGAGAAGAAATTGCGGCGATTGGTCGGGATGGAGAAAAAAGAATGTTTGAAGTAACTGGCGGCGTAAATACACATAAAGGAGCTATTTGGGCGATTGGCCTGCTCGTTACAGCTGCCTCGATGGGAAAAGGAATGTTTACCGTAGAAGAAATCGTTGCACTAGCCGGTGAATTAGCCCGTTTTCCTGATCGGTATTGTCCGGATACCAGTACAAATGGAGGTAATGCGACAGTAAAGTACGGTGTAGTAGGAGCGAGAGGGGAAGCACAGCAAGGATTTCCGCATATTATACAATTTTCGCTCCCTATGTTAAATCGCTCAAGAGCGTACGGTTTTACAGAAGAAGAAGCTAGGTTAAATGCGCTCCTATCATTAATCGCTCATCTGGATGATACGTGCATTTTGCACCGGGGCGGTTCTAAAGCACTGTCGTTTGCTAAAAAGCAGGCAGCTAGTATATTAACAAATGGCAATCTTGACTGGTTGAACAAACTAGATGAGGATTTTATAAAACGAAATATTTCTCCAGGTGGCAGTGCTGATCTGTTGGCCGCTACGCTGTTTTTAGATGAAATTCAAGCAAATAAAGCAGTAGATGAAGTACGAAAAGAATATGAATATACAACAATTTAAACGGGGGTGCTTCATTTGGAAAGTATCACATACACGTTTCCTGCAACGAAAAGAATTGATCGATTTGCACACGTAGGGGTCGTCGGATCGGGTGACCTGGAAATTATGATGGAACCATCTGGTAATTCCCAAACGGAAGTAACGATTCGAACAGGAATCACTGGATTTAAAAATACTTGGGAATCCGTTATTCAACGTTTTTTCACACAACATGATGTTGCGGCGAAAGTGAAAATTAATGACTTCGGCGCAACACCTGGTGTAGTGAAACTTCGTCTTGAACAGGTACTGGAGGTGAGCTGTAATGATTAGAACATTAAAAGCCAGTTTTGTAGAATGTAGCGGACGCGAACGAGCTCATGGGTTATTAGATGATGATACATATAAAGAATTGCTTGGCCCGCGGGATAATCTAGAGTCGCCTCATTTGGAGCCACAGGGAATTGTACCACAAAGTGATGATGGGGTCATTATCGCAAAAGGAACAATAAACGAGCAGCCAGCCGTTGTGATTTCAATTGAGGGAAACTTCCAGGGTGGCGGGATTGGTGAAGTGTCTGGTGCAAAAATTGCTGGAGTATTGGAAATGGTGCTAAAGGATTGTGAAGCTGGTATAAAAACATTTCCTGTGTTGGTGTTTGATACAGGGGGTGTGAGACTACAAGAAGCAAATTATGGTCTACTTTCAATCGCTGAAATCGGTGCAGCGATTGTGGCTCTTCGACGTCACGTTCCCGTCGTTGCCGTCGTTCCGGGGAAAATCGGAGCGTTCGGGGGGATGTCCATTACAGCTGGTCTTTGCAGTGCAGTCATAATGACACGTGAAGGGCGTCTTGGATTAAACGGACCGGAAGTAATAGAACAGGAAGCGGGTATTCGTGAATTTGATTCGAAAGATAGATCACTTATCTGGGGAACGATTGGCGGAGAACAGCGGACATCTGCTGGCTTTGCGGATGTATTAATTGAAGATGATACAGAAGCTATCAAAGAAGTAGTTTCTTCTATTATAAATGAAGATATTATTCTTGTTCCTAGAACAGAGGAGGTAAGACGGTACGAAGCATTTTTAAATTTGGTCGATCCAGTGAAGCGATTGACTTCTGATGAGGTACGATTGCTTTGGGCTCGGTCTGAAAATGCAGTAGTTGAGGTAAAACCGGTTATCTCAGAAGGTGATAAAGCTATGGGACGGGGGCAAATATGGTTTGATTTACTACGTGGTAACGCTTTGGAAATAGGGGATGTACTGTCTGTTCGAGTCGCAGACAGTGTAATTGGGGGCAAGAAAGTTCGATTTATTGCTGTCGTTCCAGACGCACAAAATCGTTTTCCGCGTGCGAGAAAAGGAGAAGTCGGTCTGCAGGAAGGCTGGTCAATCGCAAAACATGTTCGAGAAGCCATCAAAGAGGATCAAAATAGTGAAAAGCGTGCTATTGTGGCAATCGTCGATGTTCCGAGTCAGGCGTACGGCTATCATGAAGAACTACTCGGCATTCATCAAGCTTGTGCCGCAGCGGTTGATGCTTATGCTTCCGCAAGATTAAATGGTCATCCCGTGATTTCATTCATACCAGGAAAAGCAATTTCCGGTGCTTTTTTGTCACATGGGATGCAGGCGAATCGATTAATTGCACTACGCGATAATGGGGTGAATGTACACGTCATGTCAAAGCAATCGGCTGCTAGGATTACACAAAGAAGTCTTGAAGAATTGGAAGTCGCAACGAAAAAAGTACCGGCAATGGCATATGATATTGAGTCATTCGAACAGCTAGGTGCTCTGTCCTCGTTAGTGGAAGGAGTAGAAGCGGACACCCCGGGGGAAAAAGACCGTGACATCATTTATAAAGAGATAGACCGTGCCATTGGAGATGTATGGATGGATAGTTCAAAGGATTTAAGCGTACGGTTAACGTCATCTTTTGCTCAGTCGGGCAGGGCAGCATCAATTTTGGTGAGAGAAAAGTTGAATGAGCAATGGAACTAAATCCGCATGATTTGCTCGAAGTTGAAAGTGTAGCGGATTTAATTAGTTATTCACCATTGCCAGAATGGGTGGAAATGTCTATTGCTAAAGCGCCTTATGTAGTAGTAAGGCGTGCCCGTGCAAGTGAAGGACTTGTGGCGGTCGGTGTGCGCGGATCAATGAGAAATGAACGGTTCGCCGCCTTCTTGCCGGTTAATCATATTGTTAGTCGAATTACGCCCGAACAGCTAGCTCAAGAAAAGAAATGGAACGATCATTCTAAAGGGATTTTTTGTTGTCTGGAACAGGTCAGTAATATAATGAATGTATATTCACTCATGTGGGGACCGGTGGGAAGTGTTGGATTTGAGCTGGTAAGTGGGAAAGAGACGACTACGAGGACAAGTGATATTGATATTGTTATACGCTTTGAGGAAGGGTTCACTATTAGTTTTGCTAGAGAAATAGAAGAGGAAATTAAAAAATATCATGTTCGTGTGGACGTTCAGATCGATGCGATAGAAGGTGCCTTTTCATTAAGTGAATATGCTGCTTCAGGAGGACAACCGGTACTGCTTCGAACAATGGATGGACCTATGTTAAAGAAAATCAGTATACTTGAGTGTGCTTTAACTGAATAAGTATAACCAATGAAGATCAAATACAGTGATCTTTTCTTTTAGCCAAACATCAACAAAGAATTATAATAGAACAATAGTAAAAACTCGTCTACTCTGTAACATCAAATTACAGTAAATTATAATTAACCTTTATATGACAAAGACAAAATAGAATGTCTGACATTATATAGTACATCACTAAAATATGGTGGTGTACTTTTTTATTTTATAAGTCCTCTAAAAGACCTCATTTACTACCACAACTATCCACAATAGTTAAAAGAAGTAACTTCCCATTCTGATCAAGAACCATGGGGAATTACTTCTTTCTTAGGGACCCAACATTGATCACCTGATCAATTTGTTAATTCCTTATTTGCATCCTTTATAACTTTCACATCAACCAAAACATCCAAATGCTGTTCACCTAAACCTTGATAAACCCCTTTAACTGGAACAATATCTCTGTAATTGCGTCCATGACCAAGCTTTACATAGCGCCAATTAATTTTCTCATTATTGGTCGGATCCAAACCAATCCAACCAATAATAGGAACATAGGCTTCTATCCATGCATGGGAGGCATGTTGGATCTCTGATTGATCATGATGAATATCCCCAATAAACTGATAGCCACTTACATATCTTGAGGGTATGTTAAAGACGCGACAAATTGCAATCATTAAGTGGGCATAATCTTGACAAACACCTCTTTTAAAACGCAATGTTTCTTCAACGGTAGTATGAACATGTGTTGCTCCTGTATCATAAGTCAGGTTAGAGTAGAGCAAATATGAAATTTGTTCAAGCAAGTGATAGATACTTTCCACTTTATATGTATGAAACGTTTCAGAACAAAACGTTCGTAATTCAGGTGTAATCCGGGTGTAGTCTGTTTCCATTAAGTATTCTGCATACTGGTTTTGAAATGAATTACTAGCTAAAATTTCACATTCTGTCTCATAAGGCAAATGGTGTACCTCTTCTTTGACAGTCTCAACTGTTTCAACGATAGAACGTGATTCGATTACAAGTTCTTGATGTGGTGGTGGAATAGTAAAATGATGAACAGTATTGCCGAAATAATCTTTGTATGAAAATAGGGGAACTTCCGGTTCAACTAAGATCGTATGTTCACTACATACTTGATGATCATCTGTTCTTGGTGTGAGACGAACCTCATTGATACTGTCTCCTACTGGTTCTTGATAAGTGTATCTTGTAAGATGGGTAATTTGTAATTTCACGCTCCGACGAACTCCTCCTGAAAAAATGTTTTTGAGATTGTATTACCAAGTTGATGACATGATCCCAGCATTTGATAAAGCAAATCTAAACCATAAAGTTCTCCCTGAACACCAGCAAGAATTTCTTTTATTTTTACTGTTAAATCAATCGCTTGGTCTGATAAAAGGGCAAAATTATAATCTTGTTGTTTAATATTTTGTAAATTATATTCTAATGAAGTTAAAGAAAAATTAACAGAGCGTGGAAAAGAAGGATGAAGCATCATATACTCAACTACTTTTTCAAACGTAACATTATTCGCATGAAACTTACGGAAACCTTCATAACCACCCACAGACTTTAATAACACAATCATACGATTATAATCACTCTTGTCTCTTGGTAGAGATCCATCCTCCATAAAATTTAGATAGATTGCATAGAGAATTCTTAGAATATTCTCCGACCGCTCTAAATGCTTCCCAGCTTGAATAAAATTCCATTCTTGATCACGTACCATAATAGAATCTGCCGTGCCGTTAAAGATTGACAACCACTCTCTGATCCGTTGATAGAATAGATAAGGTGATTGTTCCATGACAGACTGAATATTCTGTTCTTTTAACCAAAGGTAAAAGGCATTCGTAATATCCCACATCTCATCAGGGAGCAATTGTCGTAATGCACGCATATTTGTTCTCGTCTGGTGCACACAAGAAAAAATAGAGTTTGTGTTTGTTTTATCAAATGTTAAGAATTGGATGACTGTCTTTTCATTCATTGTTTCATATTTTTTGTTAATTGTATTTCCATTTCCAATTGCTGCTACTAGACGTTCCCACATATAGTCCTCTTCATTTTCATTTCTTTTTAATTCATGACGCATATGATAATTAACATCAATTAATCTCGTATGATTTTCAATTCTTTCTATATAACGGCCTACCCAAAATAGTAACTCAGCACAACGATTCATCATATTATATTCACCTCATAAAATTTTTTCTACTACAGATATTTATAAAACCCACGTATCTTTTGTGCCGCCACCTTGTGATGAATTGACAACTAATGACCCCTCTTTTAATGCTACTCTCGTAAGACCTCCAGGAGCAAGTTGAACATTTTTGCCCAAAAATACAAATGCACGCAAATCAATATGTCGTGGAGCTGGCTCACCGTTATCGGTTAAAGAAGGTGCGCAAGACAGCTTAATTGTGGGTTGAGCAATATAACGTTCTGGATGGTGAATGATTTTTTTTGCAAACTCATTAATTTCTGTTTCGGAAGCGGTTGGTCCAATTAACATGCCATATCCGCCAGATAGTGATCTTTCTTTTACGACCATTTTTGATAGATTAGCAAGTACGTATTCTTTATCTTCCTGATTTGAAAGGATATATGTAGGAACATTTTTTATAATTGGTTCTTCTTTCAAATAATAACGAATCATGTCTGGTACGAAAGCATATACGGCTTTATCATCAGCCATTCCAGTTCCAGGTGCATTGGAAAGGGCAACATTTCCAGCACGATACGCATTCATAAGTCCTGGTACACCGAGTAAGGAGTCAGGTCGAAAGGCAAGGGGATCAAGAAAATCATCATCAATCCGACGATAGATTACATCAACTTGACGAAGGCCCTGAATGCTTTTTAAATAAACTTTTTGATCAATAACCGTTAAATCTCTTCCTTCTACAAGTTCAATTCCCATCTCCTGAGCAAGAAAAGTATGATCGTAGTAAGCAGCGTTATGAACACCTGGAGTCAGTAAGACAACAAGAGGATCCTGTTTGTCATCAGGTGCTAAACTACGTAAGCTGCCAAGTAAATCATTCAATTCTTGATTAATATCACGTACCTGGTATTCAAAAAATAACTCAGGGAATAAATGCATCATTAAGGAACGATTTTTATAAACATAGGACAATCCAGAAGGATTTCGTAAATTGTCTTCTAAAACATAAAACTCTCCGGTTTCACTACGAATTAAATCAATTCCAGAAAGAGGGATATAATTATCATTAGGAATATTCATTCCGACCATTTCCGGAAGAAAATATGGGTTTGTAATAATCATTTTTCTTGGAATAATTTCATCTTTAAGGATGTTTTGCTCGTGATATACGTCTTTAATAAACATATTTAATGCAAGAACTCTTTGTTTCAAACCACGTTCTAGGAACTCCCATTCTTCCGAGTTAATAATTCTTGGAATGATATCGAAAGGTATTGTTCGCTCTGGTTGTGTATCATCATTGTTTCCATCGTAAAGCGTAAATGTGATTCCCTGCTTTATCATTTGCGACTGCATCGAAGAGTTTCTATTGGTTAATTTATTTGCCCCCATCTTTGAAAACTGTTGATGAATTTTTTCGTACGAAGACCTGACTTTCCCATTCGAATCAAACATTTCATCATAAAATGAATGTCTAGCATAATCAGAAAATACTTGTTTGTTTTTCATTGTCAGCACCGTCACTTTTTTACTCCTCCAAATTGGTTTATTCCAAATTTTCATCTACTGTCACCCTGACCAATGTTAATTTTGGTTACATCAGAAACAATAACGCAAGTATATGACAGATAAACTAGTTATGTATGTCGAAACAGGTCTCGCATATGTGTCTATTTTGTGTCTTTTCGCAATTGCTCTTTCAAATCAAGGAGTTTTAAAGTTTATTTCGTGTTTGTAAAGAATAATTATTGTTAGAAAATATAACAAATGTTGTTAAAATTTCTGACTTAATAGTTTATAATTTATTTAATAGTTCTGAAATTATACAATTTATGATTCATTAATGTAAGCAAGATTAAGAGAAAATGGGGAGGAGGAATTTGATGAGGTTTACAATCAGTAAGAAGTTAATCATAGGATTTTTGTTGGTAACCCTTTTTTTTGGAGGAACAAGCGGGGTGTTTTACTATTATTTGAATAAAGTAAACAACTCCTATTCAGACATAATTGACCGTAGGGTCACTATATTAAGCAATGCTAAAGATATACAAGTTTTAGCGCTTCGGCAAACAAATAGTTTGCGAGGTTATCTACTAACAGGTAGCTCTGAATTTAAAACCGATCTTAAAACAGCGAATGCTGAGATGAACATTTTAATAAATGAAACAAGTTCACTTGTTATCGAATCTGAGAGTAAAACTACCGTTATCAAGTTAGGTGAACTTAATCGGGAATTTAATAAAAAGTATGAGAATTTATTAACTCTATATGAAGAAAATTTTGATCAAGAAGAGGCTACGGAATATTTTAAAACAGACGTGTTACCTTTTGGAACTCAGTTTTCCCCATTAACGAAGTATCTTACTGAACGTCAGTATGAATTACTGAGTGAAGCAAAGGTAGGTAATACCGAACTTGTCGAACAGATAAAACAAATGACAATTTTTTTAAGTGTACTAGCATTAATTCTAAATATTCTGATCGGACTTCTTATATCTAGGAATATAACACGTAATCTTTCTAAAATTACAAATGTAATTACAGGATTGTCATCCGAGTCTAACCCCGACAAGCAATTACCACAGATCGAGGTCAATTCTGGAGATGAAATTGAAGATATTGCAAAGGCATTTAATAATATGACTCATTCACTTAAGGAAAAAAGCTGGCTTGAAACAAGCATTGCAGAAATAGCTACCATGTATCAAGGCATTCATGATCTTCAAACATTGGGTCAGCAATTTATTACAAAAATCACACCTATGATCGGTGCGAATTACGGTGTGTTTTATGTTAAACAAGGAATTGGAGAACAGAGCTTTCACAGTATTGCAGCATATGGATTTAATGGACAGGAGATGGGTGTATCTAATTTTCGTTACGGTGAAGGTATTGTAGGACAAGCAGCACTTGAAAAGCGGATGATCCATCTAACGGATCTCCCTGAAAATTATATTCAAATTACTTCTGGTATCGGCGCAGCCCCACCAGCAAGCCTAATAGTCATACCGGTGGAATTTGAGGGGGAAGTTACGGTAGTCATTGAATTAGCATCATTTAAGAAATTTACACCAATTCAGGAAACATTACTAAATCAAATAGCCAACCATATCGGGATTACGGTAAACAGCGTAAGAGGACGTATGCAGGTTGAAAATCTATTGATTGAATCGAAAGCTCTTACAGAAGAATTACAAAGTCAGTCTGAAGAGTTGCAGCTTCAACATGAAGAACTAATCAGTATGAATGAAAAACTTGAAGAACAGTATAAAAACTCAGAGCAGAAAACTCGAGATTTAAATACTACTAAACTGGAACTCGAAGAAAAGGCTGAACAATTGGAACTAAATTCTAAGTATAAGTCTGAATTTCTTGCCAATATGTCCCATGAGTTACGTTCACCACTGAACAGCTTACTTATTCTTGCTCATCTGCTAGTTGAAAATGAAGAAGGTAATCTTACTGATCAACAAGTTGTATTTGCAGACACGATTTATAAATCTGGAAATGACCTCTTACAGCTAATCAATGAAATTTTGGATTTATCAAAAATAGAATCAGGAATGATTGATATCAATCCTGATGAAGTCAAGTTGAAGGATGTATGTCTTTTTGCAGAACGTCAATTCATGCCACTTGCCAATCAAAAAGGACTAAAATTATCTATTCTAATGGATGACAACCTACCTGATAGTATTTGGACAGATCAGCAGAGATTACAACAAGTTATCAATAATTTACTGACAAACGCCTTTAAATTTACAGAACAAGGTGAAATCTCTATGCGTGTACATAAAGCTAAACTAGAAAATCATCCTTCTTTACAAAAAATCAAAACGATTCTAGCGTTTTCAATAAAAGATACTGGAATTGGGATTCCAAGAGATAAACAAAAGTTAATTTTTCAAGCATTTCAGCAAGGGGATGGAACGACAAGTCGAAAATACGGTGGTACAGGATTGGGTCTATCAATTAGTCGAGAAATTGCACAATTGCTAGGTGGTGGTATCGATGTCGAGAGTGTTTCTGGTAATGGAAGTACATTTACATTTTATTTACCAATTTATGAGAAAAGTAGTTTAATTGAAGCAGTTCCTTTAAGAGATGAAGCAGCAACTTCACTTGAGGTTTTTACTGAAAACAAACAGCAGGCTATTGCATTACAAGATGGAGATTCTCTGTTAAAAGGTAAAAAAATACTTATTGTTGATGATGATATGCGTAACATCTTCGCAATTACAACGGCACTAGAAAAGAAGGAAATGAAAATTGTCTTTGCCGAGAATGGAAAGAGCGGAATTAATGTTTTACAGGAAAATCCGGACGTTGATTTGATTCTAATGGATATTATGATGCCTGAAATGGACGGATATGAAACAATTCGTGCTATTCGAAAGAAGCTCGAATACGCAAACTTACCAATCATTGCTTTGACGGCAAAAGCGATGAAAATTGACAAAGACAAATGCCTTGAAGCTGGGGCTTCTGACTACATTAGTAAACCTGTATTTATAGATCAACTTTTATCGTTAATGCAAGTGTGGTTGTACAGATAGGTGGTAACAACAAATGGAAATGATCATAACGAATGAAATAAATCCTACCGAACTTGAAAAAATAGAAATAGACCTTTTGCTCGAAGGTATTTATCGGCATTATGGATTTGATTTTCGAAACTATGTATTCTCATCGATACGCCGACGTATTTGGCATCGAATTCATTCTGAGAATTTAGTTACTGTATCGGCACTACAGGAAAAGGTTCTTCATGATCCGAGAATAATGAAGAGTCTTTTGGAGGATTTCTCCATTACTGTGACTGAAATGTTTCGTGATCCTAGTTTTTATAAGGCTTTTCGAAAGAAAATTATTCCGATATTAAAGGAATATCCTGAGATTCGAATATGGCATGCAGGCTGCTCTACAGGTGAAGAGGTATACTCTATGGCCATTCTTTTATATGAAGAAGGCTTATATAGTAAGGCAAGAATTTATGCAACAGATATAAATGAATCAGCTATAGAAACAGCGAAGCAAGGACTTTTCCCCCTAAAGAAAATGCAATTGTATACAAAAAATTACTTGCACTCCGGTGGGAGGAAAGCCTTCAGTGAATATTATACGGTAAAAGATGGTCAGGCAACATTTCATTCTTTTCTAGGTGAAAATATTGTTTTTGCTCAGCATAATTTAGCGGTTGATCATTCATTTAATGAGTTTCATGTGATTATTTGCCGAAATGTCATGATTTATTTTAATTCCACTTTACAAAATCGTGTGCACGAATTATTCCATAATAGTCTCGTCTTATCTGGAATATTAGGGATAGGAAACAAAGAAGATCTTGCATTCACTAGCCACAGTGCGTGTTATGAGGAGATGGATACTAATGAAAAGTTATACCGAAAAATGGAACAAGCATAATAAAAAAATTAATATTTTATTAGTAGATGATCGACCTGAAAATTTACTCGCTCTCGAAAGTGTACTCACTTCTCCAGATTATCATTTAATCAGTGTTAATTCAGGAGAGGCGGCGTTGAAGCATGTGCTGATGGATAAGATTGCCGTTATATTACTTGATGTACAAATGCCAGGAATAGATGGATTTGAAACAGCTAAAATGATAAAGTCTCGTGAGAAATCAAAACAAATACCTATTATCTTTATAACTGCAATCAGTCAGGCTTTGGAGCATGTTAAAGAGGGATATAACGCAGGTGCCATCGATTATATTTTCAAACCATTCCACCCAGAAACATTAAGGATGAAAGTTGATGCTTTCATAAAAATTCATCAATACCAAGAACAAATTAAGTTTCAAAATGAAGTAATGAAAGTAACTGGTGAAACATTGGCAGATACTCTTGTTACATTTGATGAAGCAGGGAGAATGTTAACTGTAAACCCTGCAATATTTAAAATGTTTGGCTATACAGATGAGGAAATGATTGGCGAGCATATTGATCTACTTGTTCCAGATTTGACAGAACATTTTCCGGATCCAGGGCAACTAGGAACAATAATTGAAACCACGGCTTTTCGAAAGAATTCAACCGTTTTTCCTGCAGATGTTCAAATTGGAGAAGCAAGAATTGTAGGCCAGCGTGTTTTTGTTTGTTCGATTCGAGATGTTACGGAGCGAAAACTATTGGAGGAGGAGCGTTTTCGTAAAATATTTGAAGCAACACCATGTCTTGTATCATTGCGTTCTCTAGAAGATTGGCGCTTTATCAACGTAAATAAGAGCTGGTTAACATACTCAGGCTATAATAGCTATAGGGAAGTTCTCAATCAAACTGCTGATTCTTTAAAATATATTGTCTCTCAAGCAGATTTTGGTGAAAACGTTGTTGAGATGGCTGATCTAATCCATCCCGTTAAGAGCTGTAGAATTAAGTACTTAAACAAAACAGAAGAGATACGAGAAGGTTTATTATCGACTGAATTTATGGAATTGCATGGAGAGAAATGCCTTCTAGCTGTTATTACTGACATTACAGATAGGGTGTTAGTTGAGAAGGAAATGGCACGGTTAGACCGACTAAATCTTGTCGGGGAAATGGCATCAGGAATTGTCCACGAAGTACGTAATCCGATGACGACGATCCGTGGATTTTTACAAATGTCAAAAGATTTTCCGTCCTCAGAGTTTATTGATATTATGATTGAAGAGCTTGACCGAGCCCATAATATCATTACCGAATTTCTTTCTGTGTCAAAAACGAATAGCACAAAGCGAAACTGGAAGAATTTAAACGAGATTATCGAAACCTTATTCCCTCTAATCCAGGCGAAAGCCATGTACTCGAATCTTCATGTACATCTGGATTTAAATTCATGCCCAAGTTTACAAATCGACGAAAGGGAAATCCGCCAGTTGATCCTAAATCTTTCATTAAATGGACTTGATTCAATGTCAGGCAGTGCGAATGGAAAACTGACGATCAAAACATATCAGAAAGATGATGAAGTAGTATTGGCAATTCAAGATGAAGGCTGTGGCATAAATGAAGAGTTCATTGATAAAATTGGTACACCTTTCTTCAGTACAAAGAAAAATGGGACAGGACTAGGTTTATCCATATGTCATAAAGTAGTCTCAGAGCATAATGCTGCAATTAAGATAAAGACAAGTAACGAGGGTACCACATTTTTTGTTCATTTTGCTACTCAAGATGAACAGGTAATATGTGAAGATCAACTTGTATAATCATTCTTAATTTAAGCTCCAATATCAAATTTAACGTTGAAGGAATTTTAATAGTTATTTCATCTTATATAATACTTAAAAAATAAAGTCCTTATTATTAAGGGCTTTTTGCAAATAGTAAATAAATCATAATTGGATTTATTTACTATTTGCTGCTGTTAACGTCTAAATGATCAAGTGGATTGGCGTCTGTAAAGTCAAATTATGATTAAACATCACAGAATAGTTATTTTATTTTAGATAATAATAGTAAAAAACATGGGAGGTTTACAAATGGCAAAAGATCAATTTGAAGATTCAGATTTCCATTTGAAAGGTAAGATAAATGAAGAAGTGCTAGAAATAAGTTCAACTGGATATGGGTTAGAATCTGTTTCAAAAAAAAATGCCGAAAAACTGAACTTTCAGGAACCAAAGGATACAAACTCCCAGCATGATATGGAAGATAGCATCTAAAGAGTAAAAGTTAAAAATGTAAATAATTAAATAATGTGAAAAACAGAACCCCCTAAAGTCATCGATCTTTGATTTTAGGGGTTTTAGAATTTTCTTTACTGTGAGAATTAAAGAAACACTATGTTCACACTAGTATAATTATTTGTCATATAGGTTGATAAAAAAAATAAAGTGCATTTCAACGATGAGTGTAAAGCGCTTTTAATGTGTAGGACAAATTTAAAATATGTAAAAATAAGTATAGAAATTATTTTGAAAGCGCTTTATAATAAAATTACTCAGTAAAAAGCGCTTTATATATATGGACAAAATCATCTAGTTCCAACAGTGACTTTTCTGCTTTATAAAATTCAAAAAAGTTATTCTTTAACCATCATTGATATATTAAGGTTTAAAAAATTTGTGATAGTAAGAAAGTAGGACCAAAAAAGTGAAAATAACGATCTATAATGTTGCAGAAAAAGCAGGAGTTTCAATATCTACTGTATCAAAGGTTTTGAATAATCAGCAGGTTGGAAAGAAATCAAAGGAAAAGGTAGTAAACGCGATGCAAGAGCTAAATTACAAACCAAGTGTCCTTGCATCTGCATTAACTGGTAAGCGAACATCTACCATTGGTTTCTTGTTACCAGATATCGCAAATCCCTTTGTTGCTGAGATGGCACGCCAGGTTGAGGACCGAGCACATGAACGGGGGTATAACCTTGTCATCTGTAGTACAGATTTTAGATCGGAGAAAGAAGAGCATTACGTTTCATTGCTACGACAGAAAAGTGTAGATGGTTTTATCTTTGCCGGTGGTTTTAAAAACAAAACTGTCATAGAAGATTTGTTGAATGACGATGTTCCAGTAATCCTACTAGCTGCTGAATCACATCAAAATTTAACTGTGAATACCGTTACCGTAGATAATTATGTTGGGGGTTATAAAATAGCTGACTACTTAATTTCGAAAGGTCATATTAGAATAGCAGTCATCGCAGAAGATGCTACAAGCAGTCAAGAGCGAATTCGTGGATACAAACAGGCTTTGCTAGATCATAAATTAGAAGTACAAGAAGACTTAATAATGATTAGTAATTCCAGTGTAGAACATGCGCAGAATCTTACAATAGCATTATTGGATTCTCCCAATCCACCAACAGCCATAATTGGTGCAAATGATTTGCTTGCAATCGGGGCCTTGATAGGTGCACGTCAGAAAAACTTGATTATTCCACAAGACCTATCGATTACTGGATTTGATAATACCTTATTATCGAAATGTTGTGATCCTACTTTAACAACTATTGATCAACCAACACAAAGTATGTGTTCTCAAGCTGTAGATATCCTATTAGCTGAGATAGAAGGTAATCCTAAAGAAAGACAAAAAATACTTGTGTTGCCTAAGTTAATTATAAGAAACTCAACTGGCGAAGTTCACTAAAAAAAGTTGATTGTAAAGAAAAATAGGAAAAGAAATAGTCGAAACCACAAAGAGATTATTGTATTTATAGATCAGAAAAAAGTTTTTGAGTAATGGCCCGTTCAAGCAGAATGATATACAAGTCTGGTACCACTAAAGAAGCGAAAAAACAGTCCAGCTACAAAGGAGATAGATTATCTTTTGAATTACCAGTCTTGTTCAATTTTAAAAATATTGTTTGTGATGGCTACATGTAAGAAAGTGCTCTCTATACAACCACACAGAACATAAATAGAGTAAGCGAACTCCTGGTGAAAGTTTAGTTACTATTTCATCCGGATGTGTTCTAGAGAAAAAACATCGAAAACGCTTTATAATTTGAAAAAAACATAAACACATTATTTAAATAAAGTTCCAGGGTAATCGATAACCTTTTCGGAAAATATCACTTACTTCTTTGTCTAAATAAAGTATGTGAAAGGAGTCAAATCTACACAAAGATTTGACTCCTTTCTTTTTTAGGATGGGTGTATCAGTTAAATATTTAATTCAATATGCTATAATAAAAGTTATCACAAATTTGAAGAAAATAGACTGTTTGAAAGAGTGTGGAATGATGAAACCTACTATTTATGATATCGCCAGAGAAGCAGGGGTTTCTGCTACTACTGTAAGTAAAGTTATTAATAATAAAGGGCGAATAAGTGAAAAGACGAAAGCAAAAATAATGAAAATTATGGAAGACCTACACTATCAACCTAATGTATTGGCTTCAGCAATGAAAGGGAAAAATACATTTACGATCGGGATAATAATACCAGATATGAACAATCCTATTTACTCGGAATACTTGAAATTATTTGAAGCATATGGTCGTGAATTAGGATTTAGTATTTTGATTTGTAGTACAAATAATGACCCAGAAAAAGAAGAGAAACAAGTGACGTTATTCCGTCAAAAACAGGTTGATGGCTTTATTATTGCTTCAAAATTTAAAAATATTGAAGTTCTTAAAGAACTCATTAATGAGAACATTCCATTAGTCCTTTTTGCACTTGAGCGTCCAGAACTTAGTATTGACTGTGTAACAATTGATGACTATCTTGGGGGCTACAAAGTTACCGAGTATTTACTGTCATTAGGTCATCGGCAAATTGGCGTAATTACCGAGGATGCTATTTGCAGTATAGAGCGTGTTAGGGGTTATAAGCATGCGTTATCAAACGTAGGTGTAGAATATAATGAAAACTTGATTTATCTTAGCAATACAACAATTGAGGGAGCCATTGAACAAGCGGGAAAACTTCTTGATAGACAGAATAGACCTACAGCAATCTTTGGTTGTAACGATGTTTTAGCTGTTGGCTCAATTATGGCGGCAAAACAACGTGGAATAAAGATTCCAAATGAATTATCTGTAATCGGATTTGACAATACATTTATGTGCAAAATAGTAGAACCACAATTATCCTCTGTTGCTGCGCCTTTAGTTGAAATGGGAAGACAAGCAATGGACCTACTTATACAAAAAATTGAAAAAGCAAATAAAGTAAAACAACGTATCAAAATGCTTCCAGATCTCGTTATTCGTGAAACGACAACTAAATTACTAGAAAGAGGTTAACTAATGGGATTTTAAAATACTTATTCATAAACCCTTTCCCTTTAAAAAATTACCTCCAATAAACAATACTTCTAATTATACTCCAGGTAGGTAGTGGTGTTTTTTTTGTTCTATAGAGAATTTTTAAACACTCAATAAGATGTAATAATTATGATTTTACTTTCTAAAAATTCCCAGGAAAATTAAATTCAAAAAATTTTAAAAATGTGTTGAAAAGTTGTATGTGGTAAGTTAACATACAGATAAGGGTTATCGATTACCCTGATACAAAAATTGAAATCGATTACAAAGCACCTCCTAGTTAATATTAGTCATACTTTTCAATGGAGGGGTAGGGGGGGAATAATTTTCCGTACATATTTTTGTTGAAATGGTAAAGGCGCTCGATTGTTCTGGAGTCTACTTCACTGAATTACTCACTCAAAGCAAACGCAAAAAAGTAAAGCGCTTTCGTAACGGAAGCTAACTTCATTTAGTTACTCCTGTTATGATTAATGCGGAATTGTTAAGTTAATTAAAGTAGTAGAATGTAAGATTATTTATTTTGCAGAAATGTAAGCGTTTTACCCAATATTATCATAGGGGGATTAATTATGAAATTTAAAAAAATAATGAGTTTGTTGATGATCGCTATTCTTACGTTAGGATTATTAGCAGCATGTAGTTCTGGAGAAACATCTGGTAGTGATTCCAAAAAAGATGGAATCGTAATCGGTGCGGCAATGCCTGTTTTTGATGATAAGTGGCTATCTTACTTATACGATGGAATTAAAGAATATGACAGTGCGCATGATGAAGTTGAAGTGAAAATGGTTGATGCGAAAAATGACGCTGGTAAGCAATTTTCACAAGTTGAAACGTTTATCGTTCAACAGGTGGACGCAATTTTAATTAATCCAGTTGAAACAGATGCAGTAGGGCCAATGGTTGATGCAGCAAACGAGGCAGGTATTCCAGTCGTAGTTGTTAATAGAATGCCAGATGAAGAGGTTATGGGAAAAATTTATGCTTACGTAGGTTCCGAATCGGTCGAAGCTGGTACAATTCAGATGGAAAAAGTTGCTGAGTTATTAGGCGGTAAAGGGAATGTCGCAATTATGAACGGTACATTAGGTCAAGAATCTGTCGTGAATAGAACAAAAGGGAATAAAGATGTACTTGAGCAAAATCCAGACATGAAGCTAGTTCGCGAACAAACTGGTGATTACCAAAGATCTCAAGGAATGACTGTAATGGAAAACTGGATTCAAGCTGGAGATGAATTCGATGCAATTGTAGCAAATAATGATGAAATGGCAATTGGTGCAATCATGGCGCTAGAAGCAGCTGGTAAGCGTGGAGATATCATTGTCGCTGGAATTGATGGAACAGTCGATGCTCTAGAATATGTAAAAGAAGGTAAATTAAATGTAAGCGCTTTCCAAGACGCGTATGGTCAAGGGAAGGGTGCGATCGAAACGGCTATGAAAGCTGTTAAAGGAGAGAAACTAGATAATAATTTTATTAATATACCTTTTGAATTAGTTACACAGGAAAATGTTGACGAGTATATCAAGAAATGGGAAAAATAATCTGAAAAAAAATGAGGGCACTATTGTTATCTCGGTGTCCTCTAAACTACTAATCTTTAGGTGGTGTTAACGTTGAGTGAAGAATATATTTTAGAATTGGAAAATATAACAAAGGAATTCCCTGGGGTAAAAGCGCTAGATAATATTCAACTGAAGGTTAGAAAAGGTTCTGTCCATGCATTAATGGGTGAAAATGGTGCTGGGAAATCTACACTCATGAAAATTATTTTCGGAATTTATACACCTAACCATGGAACGATTAAATACAAAGGGAAAGAATTGAACGTATCAAGTACGAAGGAAGCGTTAAAAAATGGGATTTCTATGATTCATCAAGAGCTTAGCCCAGTTCCACATATGACTGTAGCTGAAAACATTTTTTTAGGCAGAGAACCTTCCGGAAAATTAGGATGGGTGAACGATAAGAAAATGGTAGAAGATGCAAGTGAGTTATTTAAAAAACTCAATATGAACATTGACCCTAATTCAAAAATGAAAGACCTTAGCATTGCGAATATGCAAATGGTGGAAATTGCGACTGCTGTATCCTATAATGCTGATTTAATTATTATGGATGAACCCACATCCGCCATTACAGAAAAAGAAGTAGAGCAATTATTTGAAATTATAAATTCATTAAAAGCTAAAGGTGTTTCGATCATTTATATCTCACATAAAATGGATGAGATTTTCAAAATTTGCGACGAACTTACTGTCTTTCGAGATGGTCAATATATTGGGACAAAAGCTGCACATGAACTAGATCAGGATACATTAATTCAAATGATGGTTGGAAGGGAAATTAAACAAGTTTTCCATAAAGAAAAGGCAGAAATTAGGGAAGTTGTGCTAGCTGTTAACAACCTAACAAAAGCAGGTAAATTCAATAATGTTAGCTTTGAGGTAAGAAAAGGCGAGATTTTGGGGATCGCAGGGTTAATGGGTTCAGGGAGAACTGAGGTTATCGAAAGTATTTTCGGCATTGATCCCCCTGACTCAGGAGACATCTTCATTCATGGAGAAAAAGTCAACATTAAATCACCTCAAGATGCAATTAAGCGCAAGCTCTCATTATTAACAGAAGACCGGAAATTAACAGGTGCCTTTCTTCCAATCTCGATTAGAGAAAATATGATTATTTCAAATATAGACCAATTTTTACAATTAGGATATGTCAATAAAAAGTTAGTTGATAAAACATGTAATGAACAAGTAAAGCGATTAAATATTAAAACACCTAGTATTGATCAGTTAATCATGAATTTAAGTGGTGGAAATCAACAGAAGGTGCTGCTTGCAAGATGGCTGTTAAATGATCCTGACATTCTAATTCTAGATGAGCCAACAAGAGGGGTTGATGTTGGAGCAAAGTCGGAAATACACAAACTGATGTCAAAGCTAGCACAAGAAGGGAAAGCCATCATTATGATTTCTTCTGAAATGGCTGAAGTATTAGGAATGAGCGATCGGGTCATTGTCATGCATGAAGGTCATAAAAAAGGAGAATTAAGTAGGGAAGAAGCAAATCAAGAGAAAATATTAGAGGTTGCATATAGTTAATATTCTTAAGGGGGTTTTAAGATGAATAATCCAGTTAGCAGCACGGTTACGAGTGTTAGCACGAATAAAATTGCATGGAAAGAAAAAGGATCTCAATTAACAAGCAAGTATGGGATTCTCCTAGTTTTACTTGCGATGATGGTGACGATGTCTTTTCTTTCAGAAGCCTTTCTAACGACGCAAAACTTATTAAATGTTGTCCGCCAAATTTCGTTTATTGGTATCGTCGCAATGGGTGTAACAATGGTCATTATTACGACCGGAATAGATTTATCATCTGGTTCAGTTATTGCATTAGTATCTGTCGTATCAGCAAGTTTCGCCCATCCTGGCGAGTTTTCGATCATTGTACCTCTTGTAATTGGGCTTGGGATTGGGGCAATGGCTGGATTAATCAACGGTACAATTACAGCTAAAGGAAAAATCCCTGCGTTTATTGCTACTTTAGGGATGATGATCGCTGCTAGAGGTTTAGCGTTATTATTTAGTGATGGAAGACCGATTCCTGATTTATCCCCATCATTTTTGTTTATTGGTAAAGGTGAGATCATGGGGATTCCATTTCCGATCATTGTGTTTATCGCGATGGGAATTATCTCCCATTTGATGTTAAGCAAAACAAAGTTCGGAAAATATACGTATGCGATTGGTGGTAATGAACAAGCCGCGAGAATTTGTGGAATCAATGTGGATCGTTACAAAATTATGATTTACACGTATGCTGGATTACTTGCGGCTATTGCTGGGATGATGTTAACAGCGAGAATCAGTGTTGGCCAACCAAGTATGGGAAATATGTTTGAGCTAGATGCCATTGCTGCCGCAGTTATTGGTGGAACTAGTTTATCTGGTGGAGTTGGAACGATTGGTGGAACAATGATTGGTGCGCTAATTATCGGTGTTCTAAATAATGGGCTGGATTTATTAGGTGTATCTTCTTACTGGCAACAAATTTTAAAAGGAATCATTATTGTAAGTGCTGTTTTAATTGATGCACGTAAAAATAAAAAAGCATAATCTTCTAATTGTGCAGTAAGCTAGGTAAAGATGAATGTATAAAAAGAGGTTGATGACAATTGATCAACCTCTTTTTACTATAAGTTAAAAGTAAATACTTGTAAATTTCTTTGGTGAGAGATTACTATGTTTTTTAAATGTAGTGACAAAGTGAGAAACACTATTATATCCGCTGGTAAAGGCAATTTCTTGGATTGATATGTCCGTATTATGTAAAAGTTTTTTTACATTATTAATCCGATAACTTATCAAGTCCTGATATGGAGAACAGTACATATATTTTAAACCCTTGAAAAAAATGCCACTATAGATGACTTTAAATGAGTTGATAATACAATTTTAGCTACAACTACTGAACCAGGGCTAACAATGGTTGCTCCTCCTTTTTTAGGGGCCTTTGTGAACCGAGCATTTAATCATAGGCTACCCTCCAAAAACAAGCAAAACCCCTTTGTAGAAAAGGAGTTTTGCTTGTTTTTTAGGATCGTTTCTAATGCAACAGAATATCTATTTTGTTGTATTCAACTCTTATTCAGGTTATCCATACTCATGTATTTAATACATTAATAGATAACTGTCTTAACTATAGATGTACTGCTAAACTCTGAGATTTAACTTTAGAACGTGCCATCATGTAGGACGATTAAACCTTAAGTGAAAAAGTGAATAATATCTCAACATACGTTTTTTGGAAAATTTAGCACTATCCACCATTTATTTAAATATTCTAATTTTGTAAATTAGTTAAAGAATTGAGAACAACATTTTACCATTTTTTATATTATACAATTGTAGAAGGTAATCCACCATGAAAATCAGCAAAGATAGGATGACATAAGCTTATGAGAACCATTGTTTTTATTGAAACGAATAAATCTGGGTCGAGTAGAGAAGCAATCAAAGCAGCAGAACGACTCGGCTTTTTTACAGTGTTATTTACCAATAAACAAAAACTTATTCAACAACGAATTGAATTTCCCGATGTCCATCAAATGGTTTTAATGAAATTATCCGATTACGATAAATTAAAAGAAAACATCATCAAGCTACAAAAACAAGGTAAACAAATAAAAGGTATTGTGAGTTTTATAGATTCATTTGTTCATGTAGCTGCAGCCTTATCAGAAGAATTTTGTCCCAGTGTTTTTTCTGCTGATCAAATTCTTAAAATGGAAGACAAAGTTTTAACGCGTGAGCTTCTTAAAGACCTCCCAATGTCCCCTCATTATGTAATTTATAATCCAGATGATCCTTTAGAGGACTTCATCCATAAACAAAAGGGATCTTTACCCCTTATTGTAAAATCTCCCTTATCTACCGGATCAAAAGATGTTCTGCTGGCAAATGATGAGAAACAATTAAGGCTATCAATGCAAGAATTACGAAAGAAAAAAGAAAATGAACAGATTTTATTAGAGGAGTATCTAACAGGACCCCAATATCTAATAGAAGCTTTCGTACACAATGGAAAAGTTCATATTATCGCAATAATCGAGCAAGAGATTACGTTTTTACAACGCTTTATCGTAACGGGATATTGTTTATTAGCAGAAATTAATCATTGTTTATACGATAAAATCTTTGAGGCAGTAAGTTCCATTTTACAGGCTTTTCAAATGAAAAATGGTGCATGCCACCTAGAAATGCGCTTAGTACAAGGAGAATTAAAATTAATTGAGATAAACCCAAGAATCTCAGGTGGTGTGATGAATCGAATCATTGAAGTCGGATTTGGAATTAATTTGGTAGAAGAAACAATTCAATTAATTTTAGGAAATGAACCTTGTCTTACTAAAAAACATTGTAATTTTGTCTATGCACATTATTTAACTGTCGACTCTATAGGAAAGTTATCTAAGGTGACGGGGAAAAATCGCAGCTCTCAATATGCCGGTGTAGAGGAGGTGTACATAAAACCCCGGAAAGGACAGATGTTACGCCCGCCTTTATCGATGGGAGATCGTTACGGATACATTTTAGCATCATCAGATGATAAAGAAGAAGCGAAAAGAATCGCCAGGGAAGCAGCCAGTGAAGTACGTTTTTATATTGACCCACTCTGAAAATTTTGAATGATAATTCATAACTGTATAACGTAATGGGAATTGAATTAAGAGGAAGATTCTCTAACCGACAACGAGCATTTATTCAATACTAAATCCAATTTTAGAAAAGCAAAAGGAGTTCTAGGTAAACTTTCTAGTACAAAGATTTTAATTAGGAAATGGAATATAGAGAGAGGTGGAATAGAAATATTATGACCCTAATTGGCATGCTTCATTATCGGAAAGATCCAAAAAATGTAAAGAAGGCTTATGCTTATGCCGTTGTAGCAAAAGCTGAAGGTGTAATTTTTTTTTACTTTACCCCAGGGAAAGTAAATATAGAAGAGCAAAAAATTTCAGGGAAAGCCTATGAAAACGGCGAGTGGATAGAAAAGGAATTTCCCTTTCCTGATGTCATTTATAATGCGAGTTATCCTGTAAGTAAAAAAGCAGAGCAAATCTATGATTATTTGTCCGATAGGATTCCGTTTACAAGTCATTCAATTGGAGACAAATTAACTGTATACAACAAAATAAAACGAGCGAAGGAATTTAAACAATACCTTATTCCATTTTATGAATTAACTGACGTTCAGATGTTTTTTGACATGATCAAACGTTATGAAAAAGTTATTATTAAACCGTTGTCAGGACATCAAGGTGAGGGCATTATTTTTATTGAAAAATATGGAATAGAACATTACAAAATTAATGAAGCAGGGTTAATATCATCTATTTATGAAAAACAATTGTTAGACTTGATATCTCATAAAATACAAGAACAAGATTACTTAGTTCAACAGTTTATTTCTTGTCAAACAAAATTTGGTCATGTTTTTGACTTCCGATTGCATGTACAAAAAAATGGAGAAGGGAAATGGGTTATTACTTCCATTTATCCAAGGATAGGGAGTTTGAGGAACATTACATCAAATATGGGGAGTGGTGGTTATAGCACTTATCTAGATATTTTTTTAAAAACAGAGTTTGATGTCTCCTGGTATGATATTCAAAGGTATCTTGAACAGTTTGCGATAAGCTTTTCTAACCATTTTGATTCTTTATATGACAGTGTATCGTTGGATGAATTAGGAATTGATGTAGGAATCGATGAGAATCAAAAATTATGGTTGTTTGAAGTAAATTGGAGACCAGGTCCACCTAATATATATAATCTTGAATTAGATGTAGCGAAAAATACGATTCTATATGCTAAATATTTAGCTGATACAAACAAACAGAAAAAAGAAAACACATAGTAATATCGTAAACTACGATTACTGTGAAATTTAGCGTGTATTTTTGTTAAAATGTGGTTGAGACCCCTAGTACTATTAAATGACTGAAGAAAAAAATTACTTGTAGATATGTACAATATTTTACAATGTGTTAGAAAAAAGGCTTAATCAAAATTAGGATCATCTCTTTTGAGTTTTTCAAAAACCATTGAATAAACGAGTGTTATTTCCTATATGTGTTAGAAAAATCAATTTTTAGAGTGAAATTAAATCTGTAGGGAGGTTAAAAATAATGAAAGAGCAAGTAGGAGCATGTGCTAATTGTAAAAAAACAATCTATTGTTTAGATGGGTTTTTAGATGGAGTCATAACCGAAGAAAAAAACCTTTATTGTTTTTCGTGTTTAAAAGAGAAAGACAACTAGTGAAAATTGGTTATTTTGTGAATTTTTGTTAAAATAAAAGATGTATTTTTAAAATGTTCTTTTATTTTTTCTAATAGGGGGAAATGGAATGGAATTTAACCAAGTGGTTAGTAATAGACGTGAAATTACTAGTTTTTTAGACAAACCTATTCCTAATGAAAAAATAGAGGGGATATTGGAAACAGCATGGCTAGCACCTTCAGGCAATAATCTACCTTCGAGAGAGTTTATTGTTGTAAATGAAAGAGAGATGCTTGATCATCTTTCTAACACAACCCCCTATGTACCCTGGTTAAAAGAAGCAAATTTTGCGATCGTTATTACCGGTCGTCCAACAATTAGTAAGTATTGGATACAGGATGCATCAATTGCAAGTGGCTATATTTGGTTATCTGCTGTTAACTCGGGTTTAGGGTGTGCATTTGGAGCAGTTTTAAATACGGCTGATGAAGTTGAATCTGCACAGAGAGAAACCTATGTAAGAGAAGCATTAAAATTCCGAATGACCGAAGGGTATTGGCGATTTTGGGTATAGGTTATGCGAAGGAAAAGCCGAATAAGAAAGAACTACCAAGTAAAAACGAGATTATTCATTTTGGATCATTCAGTAATGCTAATTAACCCTTTTTATAAGTCTTAAAAAGATATTGTTTTGGTAAGGTCACTTAACCCAAAACAGTATCTTTAACGTCCATTGAAGTTCGCTATTTTAGTTTCTAGAGGAATTGGTGTAATTTATGTTTTAATGGTAAAATTCTTTTATTAACATCATACTTTAGTAATTGCTGGAGTCTTTTTAAATAAGGCTCTTTTCTAAAAGTTTGTTGTTCTAATACTTAGAAAAAATCGGCATTAGGATTTTTTCAGTGGGACTTCAATCATTATTTAGAGAAAATTTTAAAGTGTTTTATGGAAAAGAGCACGACGCATAACTAAATAAGTAAATAGTACTTTATACGAAAAACAACAATCTTTACGAAAACAGCCTTAAATAATGAATAAAGTAAGTAGTTCTTAGTTATATAGATGTTTTATTTTAACTATTGTATTATAATTGTTTTAAAAGCATCAAAAAATAAATATGATTCCTATCAATGAAGGAGATACAATATGTCTAATCAAGAAAACATGAATGATCAAAATACAACACCTACTGAAAAAAAGAAAGTTAGCTTACAGGAGCTGATGAAACAACAGCTTGCAAATAAAAAACAAGCTCAAGCAAATGGAAAACAAGGAAATATGGGAATGGCTGGAAATCAAAAAATGAAAAGTCAGCAAACAAAAAAGCCTACTAATACACGTAGAAAAATGGGTAGTTAATTTTTTATTTAGGCTCTTTTCTAAAAGTTTGTTGCTTTAGACTTATAAAAATCGGCTTTTGGATTTTTATCGTAGAAACTATAAGCAATTTCAAGAGAGTACCACTTAGTAAATAAGCGAAAAGAGCACGAAGATAGGCTATATCCGTAAAGTATAGTTATTTACGAAAAGCAACAATCTTTGCGAAAACAGCCTTTATTTAATATGGCAAACACCGTGGATGTTTTATAACCTACACGGTGTTTTTTTTGTACTATCAGATTTATATTCTAAGGGATAGTATAAGAAAAACTAAGGCTTTCGATAGTAGGACTTGCGAAAGCCTTAGTTTTTCTAATCAGCAATTAAATTTTTAAAAATATACAAGGAATTTTCTAAATCTAGTAGAAATAACTTATACAATTACATATCTTATCTTTTGCTTAAATCCAACAAAATGTAACCGTTTTCTAATTTACGAAGGGAGGAATACAAATGTATTTAACAATTGGTCAATTGTTTGAACAGACAGTTGCAAAATTTAGTAACAAGGAAGCACTAGTGGATCGCTCGAGGTGCATTCGTTGGACATATAAAGAGTGGAATGAGGAAGTAAACCGACTCGCTAATGCATTAATTACTTCAGGTGTCAGAAAGGGAGACCGCGTTTCAACATTTCTTTTCAATTCATATGAATTAGGAACTGTTTATTTTGCTGCTGCAAAGATTGGTGCTATAATCAACCCGATTAATTTCCGTTTAAATGCAGAAGAAGTAGCTTATATATTAAATGATGCTGAACCAAAAATTGTCTTATTCGAACAAGTATTAGAGCCTCAAATCACGAAAATTCACGAACAGTTTCAGTCCATTTCTTTTTGGTCCATCGATGAATCAACTCCAACCTATGCTTCTTCTTACCATGAGCGAGTGAAGGCTGGAGCTTCTACGTCTCCAACATAGAAGTCTCAGAGAACGATACGTACGCGATTATGTATACGAGTGGAACGACAGGGCGTCCCAAAGGAGTTATGCATCGCCATCGAGATATGATTGAGCAAAGCTTAATATGTATTAGCGCTCTAAATATTTCAGCAAATGAAATTGGTCTTGTAACAGCACCAATGTTCCATTGTGCTGAGCTTCATTGCTGCTTTTTACCTCGAGTTCATGCAGGTGCTACAAATGTCATCATCCATCACTTTGATGCAAAGGAAGTTTTACATACTGTCAAGGATGAAGGTATAACGATTCTTTTTGCTGCCCCAACTATGTGGAATATGCTACTTCAAGAAAATTTAGAACTCTATGATTTATCATCATTGCAACTTGGTCTTTATGGTGCAGCCCCGATGGCACCAGTATTAGTCAAGGCATGTAAGGAACAATTAGGGATTGAACTTGTGCAAGCGTATGGAATGACAGAAATGGGGCCTGCTATAACATTCCTAGGAAAAGATGAACAGATATCAAAAGCAGGGTCAGCTGGTAGAGCTTGCTTAAATCATGAGGTAAGAGTTGTTAGACCCAATGAAAACGGACCATCTGAACTTGAGGATATTTTTACCACCAGGTGAGGTTGGAGAGATTATCGTGAAGGGTCCTTGTATGATGCTAGGTTATTTTAATAGAAAAAAGGCAAGTGAAGAAGCGATGTATAAAGGTTGGTATCCCTCTGGAGACTTAGGGTTTTTAGATGAAGATGGCTACTTATTTGTCGCAGACCGTGTCGATGATAGGGTGATTAGCGGTGGAGAAAATGTGTACCCTCGAGAGGTGGAGGATGTTCTTTATGAGCATGAAGCTATTCTAGATGTTGCAGTGCTTGGGGAGCCGGATGAGCTTTGGGGAGAAAAAATCATTGCAGTTGTCGTGAAGAAAGATACGAATGTGATAGCCGAAGAGTTAGAAAATTTCTGTAAGAATTCTGAAAAGCTAGCACCTTATAAACGTCCTAGAAGGTATATATTTGTAGACAAATTGCCACGAAATGCTAGTGGGAAGATACAGAAGTTTTTATTACGTGAGGGTTTAAAGAGTCATGAAGTGAAATAGATAACAATTATGTACTATTAATAAAGTTGCTGCTTTATAAACAGTTGTTGACGACTTGATTAATAGAAGAAAAAACTCAAAAGTAGCTGGGGTCCTAATACCGGTGATCAGCTTTTGAGTATTCTTTACAGGTCGGTAGTTTATAAATTAGTCGGCACCATTTTAAAACAAAAGTGCCAATTTATTTTTGTTGTATTTCTTTATGAAGATATCCCTTTTTTAAAAAATTTCTGACGAACAAAACATACGATACACAATAGTAAAGGTATATATATCGAAAATACCGGATAAACATATTTAAGTACGATATCACTTTGAGCCATATGTGCTGAATAGCTTCCAGCAAAGAAAATTGAGGTGAAAAAAACGATTACACCAAATGGAATAATTAAAAGATTTTTAGATACTTTAAAAATAGTTGCTCCACCTATAATAGCGGCATACATGAAAATAGTAATTTTAAAGTAATCATTTACAATCAACCAAATCATAAAAATTGCGTCAAGTCTTTGTATAAAATCAGCAATGTCAATTTTTTGAACCATTTTCAAAAGAGGTGATAGAGAGCGATTTCTAATATCTTCCCCTAAAACCGCAATGGTTAGTAAGTGTATGAATACTAGAGCTAATCCACCACAAATAACTCCTGCAAGCCCCGCCTTTAATTGAAATTTTGGTTTATTTAAATAAGCGAAAATCATCGTAAAACAAACTGTTTCTCCAAAAGGAGCCATCCAAGTTTCATTAACAGCAGTACGGATAATCGTTTCCCACCCTGGTTCAAGAACAGGTAATACGTTTTCTAATTTAACAATATCTGAAAAAAATACAAAAATGATCATTAAAACCCCCGTGCCTGCTAAGTATACAAAAAAAATCTCGCTCGTTCTACTGATTACTTCTATCCCTAAATATATTCCATATAGTATAGGCAACATGAGCATAATTCCTATAGCCGAAATAGGAGTACCATCTAAGAATAAAGGGGCTAATTCCATCGCATCTCTCACATCACGTGCAGCGCCATATAAAAAATAAAGGATATAAAAAAAACCTACAATGGTTCCAATATATTTACCAAGGATTTTTTTGCAATATTCCGTTAGTACCAAATTAGGAAATTTACTATTAAGATAATAATAAATAATTAGTAAAGGCAAGCCACCAATCATCCCAAGTAATATAGAAATCCAAGCAGCCTGTTTCGCATCCGCTCCTAATGGGAATATGACCGTAGTTCCTATAACAAAGATTACAATTAAAATGAATAATTGATAAGAAGATATCTTTGAGTTCTCCATTTTTTATCTTTTCCTTTCAATTCAATACTCGTATTATTTAGGGCTTACACTTTTGATTAAAGAAAAAAAGACTTTATTTCCTCATCTTATTTGTTTTTTCTTCGTTATTTTCTTTTTAATAAATACGATGACAACTAATAAAAAAGGAATGACCATAAATAAAGGTATGAAGAGAATGTTTGGTACAAATTCAAGGCCTATTTTAATATGTTCTACATAATTTTCGGCCATTAAAATGGCCATTGCAATTACGGCTATTGCCATTATCGGAATAGAGAACTTAGTTAGATTAGGCTTTTTAATAAGACAAGAAAAACCTTCAACAGCCCCGCAGAAGAAGACAGTAATTTTAAAAAATCCCCCAATAATCAATAGAATAAGGGCGATAGGATCAAGTCGTTGAAAAACATCTCCAACATTTACTTTTCCTGCGCTCTCCAATAATGGAAATGTACTTTTCGTGGCAAAAAAAGGGCCAAGAACACTGAGCATAATGGTAGTAATTAAGGCTAAAATAATACCGCTAAAGATAATAGCTGAAAAACCTGCAATCATTCCTTGTTTTTGATGATTTAAATAGGGGAAAAAAATTGCAAAAACAATTGTTTCTCCGAATGGAAAAGACACAATCGTCGGGAATGCAGCTTGTAATACCGGCTTCCATCCAGCTTCAAGGACTGGTTGTAAGTTTTCGATTTTAGCTAGTCCGCCTATAAATATCAATAGTACAAACAGAAACCCGAAAAACATAACCCAAGGAAAAAAAATTTCAGCAGTTCTAGCTATAACCTCAAACCCTAAGTAACAACCAAAACCAATTGCAAGCATCATCATGATATCTACTGCCAACATAGGTGTTTTATATAATATATTTGTTAATAAAAGATCGGAGAAATCTCGTAACACTCTTGCTGCAATATATAAGAACAGGCAAATATACACAATCGCAAGAATTCTACCAAATAACTTACCGACGATTTTTTCAAGATAGTTTGTTAACGGCAAGGTTGGAAATTGCGAATAAAGATAAACATATAGAGAAAATAAAACAATTCCTCCTGTCATCCCCAATGAAATTGCTAACCAAGCATCCTGTTTCGCTTCCAAACCTAAACCAACCACTACCGAACTTCCAAGTTCAAATAATACCATTAAGACAAAAAGTTGAATCGGTTGTATTTTTTTTTGGATCAACTGTTAGCAATCCCCCTTTACCGTTACACTTTGAAATTAGTTTTAATCATGTTGGGATTCTTTAGAAGCAGACTGTTTTTTTCTGATTTTTCCAATAATTAATAATATCAGCGGCAGAAGAAAACAAATAGTTAAGGAATAAGGTGTCCACGTTTTAGCAATAAAGTTTTGCAAATGTACAATATCCGGATGTGCAAAGAGGGAAAAGGTAATGATTAAAAATGCTAATGGATAAAGTAAGATTTTATAGTTGTTTAGTCCAAATACTTGAGCTAACCCAAGAGAGAGCCCGTAATAGCAAATACTCAGCTTAAAAAACATTGTAAAAAACCAAATGATTGCCACAATGACTTCGATCCGTTCTAGAAAATCTGCAATGCTTATTTTTTTCCCTAATATATAGGAAGGATAGGCATGTCTTGCGGTAAAGTCAGGACCCAATACTAACATACTGAAAGTAATTAGAATAGATATGATGATACCACCGATTATTGTTCCTTTATAAAAGGCTTTTTTCATTTTTGCTTTTTCGGTAACAAACGGTGTGATCATTAAAAATATGATAAGCTCCAAAAAAGGGAGTCCTAAATTGCTATAAATGCCCTTAATAATTGGTTTCAAGCCTTCTCCAAAAATAGGTTGTATATTCTCAAATTTGATTTCAGGGATCAGAAATAAAAATAATATTAAAAACAGCACTATGATCCAAGGGAAAAATATTACTGCAGAACGACAGATAACTTCTATTCCTAACCGTACACCGATTAAGGATACGAATAAGAACATGATCATAATCATTTGGATCGGTGTTTCAACCATTACTTGAGTAGTTAAAAAATCCCCAATTTCTCTAAGTGCAGTTGAACAAAGTTGGTAAACATAGAAAAGATATAGAATCGCTGTGATTTTGCCAATCCACTTTCCAAATAGTTTTTCATTATATTCCACATAAGTCATAGAAGGATAAAGGGAGGCTAATTGATTATAGATGAATATAAAAAATAAACTGATGAGAATAGTTAAGGCAGAAGCAATCCAAGCATCCTGCTTTGCTAACGTAGCAAGTAAAGAAGGTGCAACAAGTACGGAACTTCCTATAGTAAAAATGATAACGATTGTTTGAAATTCACCAGTATTAATTTTCCCCTTCTCGAGCATAATTGGTGAGTCTCCTCCCTAAGACAGAATTTGATCGATGAAAGTAATTACGGGACTATAAATTTTCGTTATTAAATCTAAAGGAGTTGGAATGTTAACATTTTTGCTTAATAGAACACTCAAAGCGAGACCTGGTGTAAGCAACAGGAAAAAGACCATGATTTCTCTCCAACATTTCTTTTTCACAAGGGGAGGTATTTCGAAGAAAGTAATAAAGGCCCCGGTAAACATAATTCCAATTATTGCCCACATAGATCATTACTCCTCGATTTCTTTTTGAAAGGATTCAGTAATGGTGCCCAAACGGCGAATGTTCCCTTCCACTTTAACGTTTACTTCCAATTTTGCAAATTCTTGATCCCAATTTGTTTCAAGGCGTTTCCATGCTTTAGGATCAGCCCGATGAATCGCTTCACCAAAGCCAAAGATATCGCTTTGATAATCCTCCTGCATTCTTTTTATCGCTACTTCCATTTGATCTTTAATATCGGTTTCGTATTTTTCTCCTAATTCTTTGATTTTTTCCGGTTTAGATAAGTCGATTTTGCACTGAACATCGCCGACATTTCCTTCTGTAGTGACATTAATATCAATTTTAGGTTTCCCTTTTTCAATTTTCCCCTTGACCTTTGTTTTAGAGCGAATCGTTTCAATCGAAATTTTTGCGTCTTCACAGGGGACATTGACGATTGTACTGATCACATTATCTGTTATATAATTAAAACCTTTGCTTTCTTTCTCATTTAACCAACCGAGGAGTTTATCCTTTTTAAATACTCCAAGAGAGTCGAGTCTTAAACCAGTCTTTGGAGAAACATTTTGCACATTTTGGAAACTACTGCCAAATTCAGGATCGCCATATACGTAAATTCCCGTTAGAACAGGTTCTTTACCTTTGCTGACAATGCTGTTGATTAACTCATCTAAACTAACGGTCTTGGTCGGTGCCCAATTTTTCTCTGAATTTTCTAAGGCGTTAAAAAGCTTATTTGCCGGCACTTTCTCAAGAGCGGTTTGGACATTAAGAATGTCATAAGCGCTAGATCCCTTTGCGATAGTAATATAGAAATCCGTACGCATTTCGTGGTCCCGTGAAATAAAATCCAAGGTTTTTCCAATTCCTTCTTTAGCAAGTTCCTCTCCAATTATAACTTCCCGAAGATGGGCTAGATAAATTTTTCTAGGTCCATCAGTTGAAATCTTTCTTAGAGCTTCAAAAACTGTGTCCCCGCTTTTCATAAATCTTACAACTTCCGTACGGCCAGTGCTGCCTTGCCCGGCAATCTCGCCAGGATTAATGATTGAAACGGACACAATATATCCATCCTCCGTTTTATCAATACCTAAGGCAGTGGCAATTGCGAGTTCATTGAGCTCTTTTCTACTCCAGCAGCCGGTTAAAATATTGATCATTAAAAGGAACATAAAGAAAAAACTTATTATTTTTTTCATCTTAACCCCCTCGAATAAGCTTCCCATTTTAATTAGATGGTTTTGGAGAAGGTGTATCTTCTCTGTCCGTGTCTTTTTGATTAACCAAGCGAGGCCTCGCAAATAATGACCAATGAGGCAATCGAATAATGTTGTCTTTTTGATCCTGTAAAATAAATGGTGCATTAGGAGCTAAATAGGGTATTCCAAAAGATCTTAAACTATTTAGATGAAGGACCATCACGATTAGTCCTAAAATAATCCCAAATAATCCAAACGTAGCAGCAAGAATCATAAACAAGAAACGAAGGATCCGTATCGCAATGGCCATATTAAACGATGGAAACACAAAGCTGCAGATTGCTGTTAAGGAAACGACGATGACCATCGTCGCAGAAACAATTCCGGCTTCAACTGCCGCTTGTCCAATTACTAATGCACCAACAATGGAAATAGATGAACCGATTGCTCTAGGCATTCTTACCCCTGCCTCACGCAAGATTTCAAAGGTTAACTCCATCATTAATGCCTCGACAAGTGCTGGAAATGGAACACCCTCCCGTTGCTCTGCCAGACTGATAAGCAGTTGTGTAGGCAGCATTTCCTGATGAAACGTAGTGACTGCTATAAAGGCTGACGGTGTCAGCAAGGAAAGAAACAAAGCTAAATACCGGAGTAAACGAATTAATGTTGCAATATCAGCCCGTTGATAGTAATCTTCGCTTGATTGGAAAAAATGAACCAATAGAGCAGGAACGATAAGGACAAATGGTGTTCCGTCAACAATAATCGCAATCCTTCCTTCTAAAATTGCTGCAGCTACAGAATCAGGACGTTCAGTATTATAAACAGTTGGAAATGGAGTAAATACCTCATCTTGTATGAGCTCTTCAATATAACCGCTTTCAAGAATCGCATCTATTTTGATTCGATTTAATCGACTTTGTACTTCTGATACTGTTTTTTCATTGGCAACCCCTTTTAAGTACATAATAGCGACATCTGTTTGTGTCTTTTTTCCAATTTGTTTAGTTTCAAGCCACAAGTTGGGATCTTTAATTCTACGGCGTATTAAAGCTGTATTTGTCCGCAGCGTTTCCGAAAATCCGTCCTTTGGCCCTCTTACAACAGTTTGCGAGGAAGGCTCCTGCACACCGCGATCGGCCCAACCTCTTGAACTGAGAGCAATTGCCTTCGGAAAACCTTCAATTAATATGATTGTATCTCCCGATAACACATGGAAAAAAAGATGTTGAAAATCATTTATCTCCTTAATATCTCCAACAGGAAGAGAATGTGATTTTATCAATTCAAACAGGTTGATTGTATTTACAACGCTTGATTCTAAGTCGGCATTTCGAATTTCAACCATGAGTGTTTCAAGGATAAAATCTTGAATAAATGATTTGTCAGATAATCCATCAGTATAAATAATCCCTAAGTTAATTTTACCGTCTTTACCGGCTTGAAAATCCCTTACGACAATGTCTGAACTATTGCCCAACGTATTCTTTATATGCGCAATATTGTATTTAAGATCTGAAGAGAGGCTTTGTGAATGGTGATTTTGGTTAAGGTTTTGTTTTTCTTCTTGCTTTTGATTTAAAGATTGTTTTTTTAATTTTTCTGCCTGTATATCTTTTAGTATTTTCGCTAAAGGTGTAGGAATTCGGGATTTCAAAGCCAACCTCCTAAAAATAAATATTCGTTTATATTTTTCACAATAGAGGATAATTTATCCATAGATATTGAAGAATGTCAGGAAATATCGAAAAACATATTTATGTAATGTAAACAATATCGTATTTTAGGAAGGGAAGAGTTGGGGGAATCAATTAAAATAGGTCAAAGAAACCAATTCGAATGGAATGCAATGTTAACAAATTATTCTTTTAGGAAGTAACCAATTAATAAAAAGCACTAGTTCTATCTTTATAAATTATTGTATTGGATTTTAGCTGTCTCCACGGATAATTCAATTCTCCATGTAAAATAATACTATATATGCTATAGTTAAAGCCTCTGTGTCACAAACCGCACAGGCATTAATTTAAGAAAAGAGACGTGATTACCTTGCCTGATTTTTTACAACTCGGAATTCGTAAAGAAATTAACCATACATTAAAGTCATTAGGACTTGTGACTCCTACTCCAATACAAGAAAAGACGATTCCTTCCATACTAGATGGAAAGGATGTAATTGCACAAGCTCAAACTGGAACAGGGAAGACATTGGCGTTTGTCCTACCAATTCTAGAAAAGATTGATGTTAGCAAGTCTGATATTCAAGCACTTATTTTAACACCAACACGTGAATTAGCTCAGCAAATCTCAAAAGAAATAAAGAAAATGATCGAGAACCTAGAAGGCGTCAATGTGTTAGCTGTTTATGGTGGTCAGGATGTAAATAATCAATTGAAAAAGTTAAAAGGTGCTCAGCATATCGTTGTGGCAACTCCAGGTCGATTATTAGACCATATTCGACGCGAAACGATCGATCTTTCAACTGTACAGATGCTTGTTTTAGATGAAGCAGACCAAATGTTACATATGGGTTTTCTTCCAGAAGTAGATGACATTATCTTTGAAACACTTACTACGCGCCAAACAATGCTATTCTCTGCGACAATGCCAAGTGAAATTCGGTCCCTCGCAAAAAAATATATGATTGATCCTGAGAATATACAAGTAAAAGCAAAAAGAATCACTGTTGATGAGATTAAACAAGTTGTCATTGAAACAACTGATCGAAGAAAACAGGCGACTTTGTTGCATTTATTACAAGAACATCGTCCATTTCTAGGGCTTATTTTTTGTCGAACAAAGATTCGTGCGAAAAAGCTTCACGATGCTCTTATCGCCAATGGGTATGAATCGGACGAGCTGCATGGTGATTTAACACAAGCAAAACGTGAAAAAGCGATGAAGCGATTCCGTGAAGCGAAAATTCAGTTTTTAGTTGCAACAGACGTTGCTGCAAGGGGACTTGATGTAGAAGGTGTAACACATGTTTTCAACTATGATATACCACATGATGTTGAAAGTTATGTTCACCGTATTGGTCGAACAGGCCGTGCAGGTGGATATGGTGTTGCCTTTACTTTAGTTGATCCTAAGGATCAAGATTTCTTACGAATGATTGAAAAAGGGATTAATCAAACATTAGAAAAGCAAGTGATAAAAGGGATAAGTATTCCTGATCGTGAGGATTATGAGAAAGAAAGAAGCGAACAAATTAAAAAAGTACGTCGTCCGGGAGGCAGGGGAAATGAAAGAAGAAGAGATACAGATGTTGCTTCCAAAAATAAAACAAGTGATAGTAGGCGAAAAAGCAAGCCAAGTTCTTCATCAAGAAATAATAGCAGATCGCGATAAATAGTTGTGAAGATGAGAAGAGAGGGGATATCAACAATCTTAGGTTGACATCCTCTCTCTTTTTACTTCTGTAAATCTTTCTTTGTCACTTCACTTCTAATAGTAATATCCTTCGAAAATTCTGTATCCTGCTTTTTGTTGTTCGGATATTTGTTTTTACGCTCACGGTTATCGTTGCGATTTGTCATTTTTATGTAACCTCCTCTCAAGATAATCAACACTATTATGCTCAATAAGAAGGTTTTTATTTTCTATCTTAAATTAAATTTTTTACATATTACCTATACATTAGAGCATAATAAATCTAGAAAATAAATCTAGGAGATATTACTATGGATCAAAAGCTATTTAAAATGATAAATGATTTAGCAGGTAAGAATTCTTTAGTAGATAATATTATGATATTTGCATCTAAAAAGCTTAGATACATATTTGCATTTGCTTTAATATTCACGTGGCTACTTGATCGTTCATATAAGAAAGTATTTAATCACGCAGTCATTTCGATTATGATCAATATAGTTATAAATGCCATGGTAAATCAATGTACGTTTAGGCCAAGACCTTTTGTGACCCGCAAAGCAAATGTTTTAATTCCTTCAAAGCATGATTCTACTTATACAAGTAAACATACATTATTAACATTTGCCGTTTCAACTACGATCTTTATGAAGAACAAAATCTATGGTTTCATCATGTATGGGTTGTCGGTACTAACTGGACTTTCACGGATATGGACAGGCGCTCACTATCCATATGATGTTATTCGAAGTGCTATTATCGGAAGTATGGTAAGTTTTGTTGTTAATAGGCTATCACGGATAAGATGATGAATTTTAGGTTTATTTCTAAAATGACAAGGATGACACTAGGAGTATAATCCTAATGATCATCCTTGTTTTTTACGCAATTATTAAGAGCTTAATTAAAATCCACCTTCACCTGGAGTAAACGGAAGACTGAATTTATTTTCTATCGCGCGAAGTCTTTGGTTTAAACGATTTAGTCGTCGAGTATGTCGCTCAACTTTTTCATTTACTTGTGTTACTTGCTCGTTTACACGGATAAATTCACGATTTAATCGATTGAATTCTCTGTTTAGACGCTGGTGTTCTTGATTTTGTCTTTTTAGTTCATTATTTAATCTCGTTAATTCTTTTGTTTGTTGTTCATTTTGTCGTTCAACTGCTGCTAGTCTTCTTTCAAGTGCTGGCGGTTGTCTAAAGGAATCATAAGATTCTTGCTGTTGAATATAAGGATTAGGATAATAATACAAATTTTCTTGCTGTGGAACATGCTCATAGTAATAACCATATGGATTCATGAAGAAAACTCTCCTTTATTTGTGAATAAGATCAAATCTTTATAAGTTTATGTAGGTATTTGCGGAGTGTTACAACATATGCCTAATTTTGACTCGCATAGTTTTATGAGTGGCTTATGACCTCGAGGGGCTAGGCATCCGACTTTTCACAAAGTCTGACTGCTGGAGCTGGATGCAAAAGCACTTATCCCACAGTACAAGCATTTTATAGTTTCCTAACATTAAACAAAGCAAACAAGTTAAAAATCTTGTTTGCTTATTTCTTTATTCCTTCCATTGGATTGTTTCAATAAATATCCCGCATAAGAAATTGGAGTATGGTGTATTTTTTTCCATAAAGGGTTCAAATCTTTTTGTTTCTTAAATGAACCATATCTTCCCCTAAGGTTACACTCAATAAAAAAAGGTTTTCCTTTTTCGTTTACACCGATATCAAGCCCCAAGTCTGCTATATGTGGCCAATTCTTTTCTAGTGCTATTGCAACATCAATAGCTAGAGTATTAATGTTCTCTTCAACTTCTAAGTAAGAAGGGTTTTCGCCAAAAAGATATTGTTGCAGATCTCCTAATTCTCCTCCTCTGCCTACGTTTGTGATGAGTTGGTCTTTAGGTGCTAACTTAGCAACCGTCCCAGTAATATGCCAATTACCAGTAGTATTTTTTTGAACGATTACTCTTACATCAAATGGTCTATTTTTGTAAGTAACTAAGGGTATTTTTTCTTGAATAATAAATGATCGATGTTGAAAAAGATGCTCTAGCTTTCTTTTTTCCTGATGTGTAAATATTGATTTTTCCCATTTTTTTTTATATGGTGATCTTTCGTAAAAGAACCATTCTAATTCATTGTGTTTTTCTAAATACATAATTCCTTTTCCAACACTACTATAACAGGGTTTTATAAAAAGACTATCAAACTCATTCATTAACTTTTGTAAGTTATTCTTGGAGCCTACAACTGTTTTAGGAAGATGATCTAGGATATGTGATTCTTTTTCTAACAATTTGTTTACAAAGTATTTACTGTTTCTTATCGGAGTTACGTTAAATACATTTGATCCTGTCTGGATGAAATAATTGAGGATGTTACGTATTTTCTTGTTACTTAAGCTAACTTGATTGTAGATCACTTTTGGAATAACAGCAGTTCGCTCTGTATATGCTTTACTTGACCTATTCTTTATCAAAATATGAACTTCATTAGAATCCTTCAGACAATTTGTTGTAAGAAAACAAATGATTAACCCATAAGTTTCGGCTGCTAATTCGAATTGTTGATAAGACGGAGAGACTATCCCTTTTTTAATAGATTCATAATTTCCTTGAGGAATAAAAATACCAACTATTCTTTCTTTCATACTGTCCACTCCATTCTTTTTTATGAATTTCATTAATGGTAAAACCTCTAAATAGATTCAATTCAATTTTGGTACTAACACCCATTTCTTAAGATTGAATAAATTAACCATAAAACTGGAAAAGGATGCGAGACGAATGTTAGAAAAACTGACAGTTGTAAGGAATGAAAACGAAGGTAATACACTTACAATCCATCCTACAAAGGCAAACGAATTAAAAGTGAAGAACGGGCTAAGAATGAATATTTGTTTCGGAACAAAGAAAGAGGAAGTGACCATTAAGATTGCAGATCAGATAAGTTCTGATACAGTATTGTTGTCATCAGATACAATCACAAATATTCATTTACCCATAAATAGTTTATTCGATCTTAAGGTAAGTGGAACTGAACTGCTCATAGGTCCATTTGTTGGGATACTGGCCGCCTATACAAATGAACAACTTGTAAAAAAACTAAAAAAATTATCTGTGTATAGTCAACAATATGATTTGTTTAGAGGCGTTATAATAGCTTTTTCATTAGACGGGATTAATACACAAAACCAGACAATATCTGGCTTTACTTACAATCCAAAATCGTGTACATGGGAAAGAGGATTCTATTCTTATCCTTCTTCTATTTACAGAAAAATCCCTTTACAAAAATGGTTAAAGGAACATTTGATTAAACATATAGGGCATAAAATCTTTAATTCAGATTATTTTTCAAAATGGGATATGTATAGATGGTTACAGAATAATGAAAAAGTAAAAGATTATTTACCTAAAACAATTTTGTATAAAGAGCCTAATGATATTATTGCCGAGCTAAAGAGTCAACCTTCAATCTATCTAAAGCCACTGAGTGGTCTCAAAGGAAGGGGAATAAAAGAAGTCTCTAAAAAAGGTGATACTTATATTGTGCGGTATCGGGAAAAAGAACAAAATCATGTACTTGATTTTAATGAAAAGTCTTTCATTCGCTACTTAAACGAAACATTAGTTGAAAAAAAGTATATTGTACAGCGACGACTTGACTTGATTTTTGAAAAAGAAAAGGTTATTGACTTTAGATTATTTGTTTCAAAAAATGAGGTAGGTAAATGGGTATGTCTTGGATGGGTTGCAAGACACGGTGTTCCTAAAAGCATTGTGAGTAATCGTTCAAGTGGTGGTAAAATTCGTCCAGGGAATGAAACGTTACAACAATTGTTTCTTTTAGATGAAAAAAAATTAATGTATTGGCGAAAAGACTTATTCCAAATCGCTTGTGAAGCTTCAAAAACAATTGAGAGTGAAACAAGGAATTTTGGTTTTTTTGCCATTGATGTAGCAATAGATACCAACGGGGATTATTGGATTATCGAAATGAATCATCGAAGTCCTAATGATAGATTGCCTTTATATATTAAAGACATTAAAACCTATAACAGCATAAAAGTGAATAAGATGCTTTACTTACGATATTTAGCTGGATTTTAATAGAATGTTTAAGGCCTGCTTTTTATCAAATTCCTACATATGGAGCTGAGATCATATGCAAACAATCGTCTTTATTGGATGTAATAAGTCTGGATCAAGTAGGGAAGCACTGAAAATTGCAGAAGAGATGGGCTATTTTACTGTATTGTTTACGGACCGGCCCAAATATTTGGCTCAACGAGAAGAATTTAATGAAGTTCATCATATGATTTATGAACAGAATTTATTAAATAAAGATATGATTTTTCAAACGATTAAAGATCTAATCCAACAGAGGAAAAATGTAAAGGCTTGTCTAAGCTTAATTGATCCATTTGTTTCAATGGCTGCAACATTATCGGAAGAATTAGGTCTCGTGTGGCTTTCAACAGATGCCTTATACAAAATGGAAAATAAAATACGGTTTCGAGAAAAACTAAAAGATCTTTCTTGTAATCCTTTCTTTACGATCTATGAGCAGGGTAAATCAATCGAACAATTTTCTCAGAGTATCAAAAATCATTTACCTTTGGTGTTAAAATCACCTGAATCAAACGGCTCAAAAGATGTATTGCTTGCTATAGATTATCATGAATTAACAAAAGGATTATCATATTTAAAAAGGCAGTATGATAAGTCTCCCATTTTAGTAGAAGAATTCATTGAAGGCCGACAATATTTAGTTGAAGTCATTGCATATAAAAAAACGTTAACGATTGTAGGGGTAATTGAACAAGAAGTTACTAAAAAAAGAAGGTTCATAGTAACTGGTTATCATTTTCCGGCACAACTAAGTCCAACACAATATGCTTCTTTAGAGGATGTTGTGTTCAATATTTTAAATCAAGTGGGGCTTATAAATGGAGCTTGTCATTTAGAATTACGATATTCAAAAGGTGAATGGAAACTAATAGAAATAAATCCTCGAATTTCTGGTGGAGCGATGAATCATATGATTTTACACGGAACAGGGATTAACTTGGTAAAAGAAACGATAAAACTCAATTTGGGTGAAGAGCCTACGTTAGAAAAAGTAAAAAAACAATATGTTTATACACATTATTTAACAGTTGAAACGAGAGGGGTTTTACGGAAGGTCACTGGTAAGAATAGAGCAAAAAAACATGAAGGGGTACAGGAAGTATATGTAAAGCCAAGAAAAGGAAGTGTTTTGACTCCTGCATTGTCAATGGGTGATCGATATGCGTTTGTATTAGCTACTGCAGACACTCAAGAAAATGCGAAGAAACGAGCAATTAAAGCTTCAAAAGAAATCCAATTTATTTTAGAACCGTTTTGAAGGTGTGATGTTATGACAGTAATTGGAATGCTGCATTCTCAAAAAGACCCTTCAATTGTAAAAAAAGCATTCGCATGTGCAGCTGTTGCTAAGATGGAAGATGTTGAGTTTTATTATTTTACTTATGGTTCGGTAGATGTTGTGCATGAAAAAATTGATGGCTGGATCTATGAAAAAGGAAAGTGGATACCACAGAAAAAGGAATTTCCGGATGTAATCATTAATATTAGCTCTCCCAAAAATGAAAAACAAGCACTTATTAGTGAAAAATTAAAAAAGAAGTGCCTATTCACAAGCTCTTCAGTAGGTAATAAGATGAAGGTTTATAAAAAAATTCTGAAGGGAAAACAGTTTTCAGATTTTGTCATTCCTTTTTTTTATATTAAAAAAGGTAAAGAAGTACCTTTATTTTTTAAAACATATCATAGGATTGTCATTAAGCCTATTACTGGCAGCCAAGGAAGGGACATATTGTTTATTGAGAAGTTACCTAGTGATTCCTTTCTTGTGATTAATGGCAGTAAAAGCGTCGTATACACTAAGGAAGATTTTATTCTCTATATTGAAGAATTAATAGCTGGAAAAAAATACTTGGTTCAACCATTTATAGAGAGTAAAACAAAAGCGGGTTTAACATATGATTTACGGTTACACGTTCAAAAAAATGGACTTGGTGAATGGGATATAACTCTTATATATCCACGTATTAGTGGAAGTAAAATGGCAAGTAACGTAAGTAGTGGTGGCTACAGAGGGGAACTGATTCCATTTTTAGAAGAAGAATTTGGAGAACATTATTTTAATATAAAAAGATTATTGGAGCATTTTGCATTGTCTTTCTCAAACCACTTTGAAAGTCTTTATGACAACGACTTTGATGAATTAGGTATAGATATCGGAATCGATGAGAATCAAAAACTATGGATATATGAAGTCAATTGGCGACCGGGATCAAAGCATAGAGAATTTGAAGTCGCTAAAAAACTAATTCCATACGCTGTATTTCTAGCCAATAAGAACAATTAATAAACTTTTTTGACTACAATTAAACAAATGCCCATACAATTTATATCATAATAATAAAGAAATGTATGGGAGGAAGGGAAGATGATAAAAAAAACTAATGATCGTACTACTAATTGTCTTTACACAGCACTTCGAGAGCTAAAAACACAGCAGGACCAATTAGATGGTAGTCCTACTAGCTGTTTTAGTACCCTGCTTTCAAAATTATTTAAAGTTGATACCATTCCCTTCTTATTGTATACAGTGTATGGTCCATTTCAGCTAGCTGGTTTTGAGTATTCAAAACAAACGGGAGATTGTCAATATTTCCATACAACTTTTTATAGAATTGAGAATTTAAAAGGAGATAATAAATGTGTAATTTTATCTCTCCTTCGCCCACTTACACTAAGTGGTTATCCTGCCGAAGATATCTTAGGTATGGAGAGGCTAGAACGAACAAGCATTTTTGTTACAGTTGATTTGTCTTGTATATGTGGTGTACAGTGTTTAGATATTGACTTAGCAAAAAAAATTGTGATTGAACCCAAATGGTAAAGGAGATTTTATATAACATAAAAGTTGAAAACCACTTCTCTTTTTTAGTGAAAGATTAAAAGGCTAACAAAAGTGTCGGCCTCTTAATTATTGTTCATGGCAAGTTTTTTTGCATATAAGATGTTTTTTAATTTTGCTTTATAATATAATCCTTTTTTCTTTGCTTTTACAGCAATGTAATGATCAGGGTTTTGATTGTTCATCTCGATAATCCATATTTTACCTGTTTTGTCGATTCCAATATCAAAACCTATGTTTCCACAATGATATCCGTGCTCTTCTACAACTGAGAGTGCTTTTAAGGCAATTGCGTTCACATAAACTTGTAATCTTTTGATCTCACTAGCGGATAACTGAAACACCGTTTGCAGCGTTTTAACCCCATACTCAGCTTTACCTCCTGCAGTTACATTGCTAACAATACTATTAGTAGCTCCGTACCTAGCAATCGTTCCAATATTTTCCCACTTTCCTACTTCGTTTTTAACCATCATAATCCGAAAATCAATGATTCGATTGTCAAATGTGAATAATTCAATTGATTGTTGAATAATGTAATATCCACTTCTTAACATATACATTAGAAATTTACTGAGTCTTCTCCTCGACTTAAATATCTTGACTCTTTTTTTTCTCCGACCATATTCAACATATATACCTTGTGAGTTTCTAGATAATTTAATAACGAATTTTCCTAATCTCCCATTTATAGGTTTTATATAGAGAGATTGATAACGTTTTAGCATAATTAGAACATCACTAGGCTGGGTATACAATTTAGTTTTCGGTAAATAAACGTCCATAGTTTGTTTCAACATTTGATACATGGTCCATTTATCAAAATTAGGAAAATTAAAAATCCTATGCCCGAGAATTTCATGAAATTGATTCATTGTTTGTTGATAATAATACCAGTTTTCTGTCAAGCTTGTTTCTACTATAGAAAGAATGGAGCTAGGGTATGAAAAGCTTCCCTGCACCCATCGTTTTTCTTTAGGTTTATATATTAGCCCATTAATTATTCTTTTTTGTTGACTAACACCTTCTATTGAGAAAGCAACGATTGTTCCACCTATTTGGTCATAATATTTTACATAGCTTGAGAGAGTGGGAGTTAATTGATGTAACTGTTCATTTGTGACCGATGTTAAAATCCCAATGAATGGGCCGATAATCATTTCTCCCTCACTAAAAGAAATTTCATATGGTGAAGTTGTTGGGATATTTAACGATTCTAGGACATTAGCAGAAAGCGATAATTGATTGTCATTAATGGAATCAGAAAAATAAACTGAAACGGAAACTGCTCGTATGCCATATACTACGGTTAGACATTTTGATTTCTTAATAAATTCTTTATATGCAGGGTTTAATTTTAAACATTGAGAACATTTCATATCTTGAATGATACTAATCATACATATACCTCCTAGCTCTTATTATCAATATATGTTGAATAATTTAAACCGTTTGGTCACATGAAAAAATTTATAAAACAGTATAATAGCTGATACATTTATGCGACTGGATAATAAACTAAAAGTAAAAGTAAAACAAACATGTGAGAGTGTGTGAAAAATGAAAAACTTATTACTAAGGAAACTTGTTCCTATTTTAGGGGGATTCTTGTTAAGCGGAGAAGCCGATTTCATAATTAATCATATAGCTAGTAGGAAAAACAATAATAAATTCACGAATAATACGTTAGTCTTTCATAGAAAAAATATGAAGATCCCTACAAACTTAAAATCATGTGTGATTGTGACAAGTGACAAAGAAGCAAGATATAAATTTCCTAATTCTTATTCAATTGTATACGTTAAAGAGGTAAGGCAAGCTTATTGGAGATTTATTCACTATTATCGTAGTTTGTTTAACTTACCGGTGATTGGAGTGACTGGAACTTGTGGGAAAACAACCACAAAAGAAATGATTTCGCATATTTTGTCCCCTGAAATGAACGTTGTAAAGACAGTGCTAAGCCAAAACGGTTTATCGAATAACATAAAATATTTGCTTCAAATAAACGATAAAACAGATGCTGCAGTTATTGAGATGGGAGTTAACTCAACTGGTCATATTCTTCATACAGCACGGTACTTTAGACCAACTATTGGTATTATTACGACCATCGGAACAGATCATTTACAAGGTTTTAAAAATCACGATTCTTATATAAAAGAAAAAGAGAGTATGCTGACTGCTGTAAATAATAGAGGAATAATGATTTTAAATGCGGATGATGAAAACACGAAGAAAATAAATAGAAAGAAATTTAAAGGGAAATTCATTTATATAGGAGAGTCTGAACATTCGGACTTTCGTATTGTCGGCATGCGATATCATGAAAATGGAATGAGATATGTTCTTCGTTATCATGGTCATGTTTATTTTGGATTTGTACCTAGTTTTGGTAAACACAACGTATATGATGCTGTGTTCGCAATTGCAGCTTCAAAATTAGTAGGAATTAGCGTAAAAACTGCTATCAATCGTTTAAAGACTTTTAAACCTGTAAAAAGACACCTTCAGTTACACAATGGAATAAATGGCAGTACCATTATTGATGATACGTGGAATACAAATCCTACATCAATTAAAGCGGCATTAGAGGTATTAGCTGAATTATCAAAAGGTAAAAAATCAATTGCTATCCTTGGTGATATTGAGGAACTAGGTCATTTTTCAAAGCAGGAACATCAAAAAGTTGGTGAATTGGTTTTTGAAAATAAGATTGATTATTTAATGACAATAGGAGATCAAGCAAATGAAATTGCTGAGAAAGCGAAAGAATTAGGGATGAGTTCAAGCAAAATCTTTTCGATTGTAAATGAAGATCACCTCGTTAAGCTTTTAAAGCGAATTGCAAATCAACATACAAATATTTTAGTGAAAACATCAATGAGGAAATCATTCCGTGATTTGATGAAGAAATTGAAAAGTTAGAAATGAGTTTACTGCAAGTTTCTTAATAGAAGAGTAAGGGGCTGACACTTATTATTGAGTCAGCCTTTTTGAATGAAGGAAATGGGGACTGAACTAAGGTATTATCTATACTTTTTTTGATCTAGTAAATAACGAGCATAATCAAATGGAGTCGTAAAAACAGCTGACCATTCATCATATAGAAGCTTTTGTTTATGAAATAAACCACCAACATAATCTGAAATAAAATTACATTCTATAAAATAAGGGGTCCCTTCTGCAGTAACGCAAATGTCGAATCCCAAATCTGCTAGATGCGGAAAAAATTGTTCTAAAAAATGTGCAATTTTTAATGCGAGAACTGAAATGTTTTGCTGAAGTAGATTTAATGGAATTGAGGGAACTGATCGCGAATGAATGTCATCTAATCGATATGTTCTTCCACCTTGTGATCCATTCGTTAGAAAATTGTTTTCTTTTGCAACCTTACACATAATACCCGTTACCTTAAATTCACCACGGCCATCTTTTTGAACTGCAACACGCATATCAAAGGGATTTCCATTGTAGGTTGCTAAGGCTATTCTTTCTTGAATAATGTAATCACCTTTATCAATATGATACTGAATGATTTCTGGTAATACAGTTGAGAACTTGACCATTTTGTATTCATTCATTAGTGGCGTTTTATAGGTAAGTGTCCAATCATTCTTTCTCTGATCTATTTTCATAGCCCCTATCCCACGTTCCCCATAATTTTGTTTTAAAATAAGGCTTTTATATTTAGTCATCATTTTTCGAAGGTTTTGTTTTGTCAGTACTTCCGTATGTGGAAGATGCTTGCTAATCCTCTCATTCCTTAGTAGAAGTTGATGAATTACGTTTTTTTCGACGTCATAATTAGGAATGTTAAAAATCGTTACTCCTACTCTTCTTAAAGAGTTAATTCTCCTTCTGATAGCGGGGCTCTTGTCGAGTATTCTCGAATAAATGACCTTTGGCCGCGGCACTTTCATTAATTGATATCCATTAGATGTATTTACAAAAGCTACCACGCTTCTTTTATCAGGGTGAAGTTTAGTCAATCTAATAAAACATGGAATAAGTTTATTTTTTGCTGCGGCTTGTTCAATTAACATAAACATACTTTTTAAATTTCCGCTTATTTGTGGAATTTGTTTATAAACACTACTTGGAACAATAATCCCTACACCTTCAATAGACACATAATCTTCTCCTTTACACTACATTCATATCTAATGTAGTTTATTCCAGTTTTATTTCTATGTATGGATAAATATCTATAAATGAGGTATAAGGGGCTATTTCATTTGCATTTGGTTGAACTCAATTAACCTCCTTAGCATACAAGTAAGTATAAAACAAAATAAAAGGGGGGGATTAAACTGAATTGTAGAATTGTATGGTTACATGACGACCAAAGGAAATGTATTACTGTAAGTAAAAATTTGTATCATACTTATCAGTTAGACAAGTACCAATGTATGTATCTCCAATTCGGAGAAATAAAAGAAAAATGTAGTGTAAAAATGGAACCTACTTTGAGGAATGACACCATAAAGTTACCCGTTAAAATAAGCAATATCAAAATTCCAACTATGAATCCTTATGAATGTAAAATTGAAATGGATACAATTTTACTAGGACCTGTAATAGGAATAATGGGATGTAGACGTAATCAAGATATTTCAAGAAAGTTACTAACCTATTTGAAATTAAGATTAAAGAATTATTGGAAAATAAAAGGGCTTGTTTTTATTTTTGCAGAAGATGCCGTTAATACTTCAAAGAAGCAGATAAAAGGATATTATTATAATGCAAAAATAAAAGATTGGGAAGAGGGGATACTTCCTTTACCTGGTGCCATTGTTAATAGTAAAGTCTCAATGAGTTCAAAGATGTATCGCTTTTTCATAGATGCTATTGGAGAGAATGTTTTTTATAATAAACATCTTTCAAAATGGTATCAGTGGAAGGCATTATCAACTCATACTACTTTATCAAAACATCTCCCATATACTGCAAAATTAACCAGAAAAAGAGTCTTTTTAGACATGATTAATAAGTGTGATAAGGTATACCTAAAACCAAATCAATCATATCAAGGTCGGGGAATCATTACTATAGAGAAAAGAGACAACCATTTTACTATCAAGAACACTCAAGGTAAGTCATTAATATTTCATCATGAAAATGATCTATTACGATATGTTAAAACAAAGGTAAAATATAAGTACCTAATTCAAGAAGCTGTAACATTCTCACAAAAAGGTTGTCTGGTCGATTTCCGTGTGTATTTACAAAAAAATCGAAACAAAGAGTGGGTATCACCTGGAATTATGGCAAGGATAGGAAAAGAAGGTAGTATCATAACCAACGTGAAAAATAGAAAAGAAGTGGTGCCAAGTCACTTTGTATTTGCGAGATATTATGGATTAAGTAATAAAAAGATTTTGACATTACAAAGAAAAATGGTTTCCATATGTAAACAGATAGCTGAACTTATGGAAGAGTTCGGCAACCATTTAGGTGATGTTGCTTTTGACATGGTAGTGGACAAAGATTTGAATATTTGGATGCTTGAATTTCAAGGAGGTTATGGGGCAGAGTTAAGAGAGAAAAACATGCCAATTAGAATGTATAACCAAATGATGATAACTCCTTTCGAGTATGCTAAAACTCTAGCAGGATTTAAATAAAGTACTTTATAAAAAAGAGAGTTGCCTTGAAAAGGCATACTCTCTAACCATTTTATTTATCCTTTTATTTCTCGGGAAAGCGCAAAAAACTACATTTTTTTAACACATACCAATTAATTAATCAGCAATTGATTGGTATGTTAATAAAAAGCCTAGTCTCCCTGTTATTCTTTTTGTACCTTAGTTGTTTCTTTCTTCTTTAAGAAGGAGATTGCTCTCTTTTTCATAGACTTTGTTAAATAGCCACCTTTAAATGAACGAATTTCATATGACATTAGAAATGCTTTTGGTTCAATGCCTTCTATTATTTCCAACAATTCATTTTCTCTAGAACGTTTTGCTACAATGTCTAAACGATAGCGTGCAGTATTAATTCCTTCTCCTTCAAAAACAGTAACTCCGAATCCAGCTGTCCGTAACGCATTCACTAGTTCGGAATTTTTGTCAAGTATATTTGCTTGATATGTAATAAAACCGATAGCTAATTTGCGCTCTAACGCGCCACCTAATAATAATCCAACACTGAATCCAATAACATAAGCAATGATGTTATATAAGTTAGATAAATCTTGAAAGACGATTCCTAAACTAATAATATATATGATTCCCTCTAATAGACCGACACCAGCTGCTGACTTTGTTTGATTTTTTACAAGGAGAATTGTTCGAATTGTTAGGACTGGTACAAAAATAAGCTGAAGGATAAAAATAAGTAAAGCTTGTAAAAACATATTGCAAAATCCCCTTCCTCACGTAATACCGAAAGCATAACATATTTTTGGATGAAACATTAATATTCTTCATAATTTTATAAATAAATTATAGTAATTAAATATTTTTAAATTATTTTTACGAAATAACATTATAGGTCCTTTTATAGATTTACATAATAATATTATGTAAACTAAAGATATTTATATAACAATTTTTAAAAACAAGAAAACACTTAAAGAAAAAACTTGCTAAAACACTAAAAATGATTTAGTCTAAGTCACATGCTTTAAATATTTTTAAAATTTAATAATGTTCAGTCAATAGGTGTTAAAAGTAAGTAGACTTTTAACTTAAAAGGGAAGTTCGGTGTAATTCCGACACGGTCGCGCCACTGTTATGGGGAGCTTTTTGTCAAAGTCCACTGTTTCATATTGAAATGGGAAGGGATAAGAAGTGAGGAACCTGAGTCAGGAGACCTGCCTGTTGTATGCACTTATTACCTACGCGAAATAGGGAGGAGTGGTGGTCATATGTTGAAACTATTAATTCATTTCAACTCTAGTTAACTATGCCTATCAATCGTCTCTCTATTCTCCCATAGTGAGGCTTTTTTAATGGGAAAAAATAGTTAAAAATCAGACATATAAAAGGAGTTAATGAAATGAGTATAAAAAGTTCAAATATAGGTTATCCAAGAATTGGCGAGAACCGCGAGTGGAAAAAGGTTTTGGAATTATTTTGGTCAGGACAAATAAATGAGGAACAGTTTTATAAAGAAATGGAACAGATTCGTTTAACCCACCTTAGAAAACAGCAAGAAAAAGGAATCGATCTTATACCTGTCGGCGATTTTAGTTATTATGATCAAGTGTTAGATACAGCTGTAATGTTTGGACTTATTCCAGAGCGTTTTAAAAATGAAGAGCAGCAGCTTTCCCTAAAAAACTATTTCGAGATTGCTAGAGGAAGTAAAGGGAAAGTAGCATCAGAAATGACAAAGTGGTTTAATACAAATTACCATTATATTGTGCCTGAATTAAAGGATGCACAGCCTGCGTTACTAGAAAATCGATTATTACCAATGTATCTAGAAGCTAAAGAGAAATTAGGTATTCATGGGAAACCGGTTATTCTCGGTCCCATTACTTTATTATCTTTATCTAAAGGGTATGATGAGCAAAAAAGAGCTGAGTTATTAAGTTCACTTATTTCCCTATATATAGAAGTATTTAAGCAACTAAAAGACGCTGGGGCAGAATGGATACAGATTGATGAGCCGATTTTAGTTAAGAACGTGGAGCAAGAACTAATCAATGAGTTTAAAAAAGTTTACACAGCTTTTCATGGTGGAGTACAAGGTGTAAAATTTATCCTCCAAACTTATTTTGAGAGCATTGAGTTTTATCAAGAAATTATTGACTTACCAGTCCAAGGTATTGGCCTTGATTTTGTCCACGACGAAGGAGTCAATTTTGAACAATTAAAAAGATATGGTTTCCCAAATGATAAAGTTCTTTTTGCGGGCGTTATTGACGGTCGTAATATTTGGAAATCAAACCTTACAGAAAAATCGAAGCATATTACTGCATTATCAGACTTCGTTGATGAAAATCGTCTAGTCATTCAGCCATCATGTAGTTTGCTACATGTTCCAGTTACAGTAAAAAGTGAGCAACTATTAGAAACTCAAGTTAAGGATGCCTTATCGTTTGCTGATGAAAAATTAGATGAAGTAGTTTTGTTAACTAAGTTTGCCAATGAGGAAAATAACTTTGCTGATCTTGAAAAGTATGACCAAGCAATACATTCGCTTAAGAATTCGGCACATCGAAATGTGGAAGCTGTCCATGAAGCTATGAAGAATATTAGGGGTTATTCTTCTACACGTATTGATGTTACGAAACGGAAAGAATTACATGAAGAACGATGGGATTTACCTGTACTTCCTACAACAACAATTGGGAGTTTTCCTCAAACAAAAGAAGTTCGTAAACAACGATTGAAATGGAGAAAAGGTGAGTTATCAGCAGAACAATATGATCAGTATATACAAAATGAAATAAAGAAATGGATTGATATACAAGAAGAACTTGGATTAGATGTACTTGTCCATGGTGAGTTTGAGAGAACGGATATGGTTGAGTTTTTCGGTGAGAAGCTAGAAGGTATTGCCATCACTAAATTTGGCTGGGTCCAATCGTATGGCTCTCGTTGTGTGAAACCTCCTGTTATTTACGGGGATGTATTCTGTCTAACTAACATGACAGTAAAGGAAACGATTTATGCTCAATCTCTTACAAAAAAGCCAGTGAAAGGGATGCTGACAGGACCTGTAACGATCATAAATTGGTCATTTGTTCGTGATGATATTAGCCGCACAGAAGTATTAAACCATGTGGCATTAGCGATTCGACAGGAAGTAGAAGCACTAGAAGCGAACGGGATCACGATGATTCAAGTTGATGAAGCAGCATTACGTGAAGGTTTGCCATTAAAAGACGAAAAAACAGACAATTATTTAGAAGCTGCAGTTCATGCATTCAAACTAGCTACATCATCTGTGAAAGAAGATACGCAAATTCATACACATATGTGTTATTCGAATTTTGACGATATTATTCATGCAATTGATGCACTTGATGCTGATGTGATTTCAATTGAAACGTCAAGAAGTCACGGAGAGCTAATCGCTTCCTTTGAACAACATCATTATAATAAGGGAATTGGTCTTGGAGTTTACGATATTCATAGCCCACGTGTTCCAACATTAGAAGAATTATCACAAAATATTAACCGTGCTCTCGAAGTGTTGGATTACCGTGCTTTTTGGGTTAACCCTGATTGTGGCTTAAAAACACGAGGAGAGTCGGAGACTGTTGCAGCATTGAAGGTAATGGTGGAAGCTGCCCATGTGTATCGGGAAAAACTTAAGACGGTTGAGACGCTTTAAGTTTTTGGAACGAATAAAGATTTACATTTTAGATAGAGGAAAGAGTCAAGAGCACTACTACTATTTTAGTAAGTAGTGCTTTTTTTAGCTTATATAAACAACTTATTGATAAGTGATGGAAGTTTGCGATAAATCACTATATAATGAGGAATAATTCTTTTTAAATAAAGGGGTATTTTCCTTGGCAACTTTTCTAAAAAAAAATAAATTAAAACCAGCACAAATTATTGTTACCTTCTATTTCATAGCTGTTTTTGTTTCTGTTTGTCTGCTAAGTTTACCAGTTGCGTTAAAACCCGGAGTAAGCTGGAGTTTTCTAGACATTGTTTTTACTGCAGTAAGTGCAGTGAGTGTAACGGGGCTAGTAGTTGTTTCCACCCCTGATACATTTAGTGTTACAGGAATATTTTTCCTTCTTTTCATCCTCCAATTTGGTGGAATAGGTATTATGACGTTAGGGACTTTTCTATGGGTACTATTTGGAAAGAAAATTGGTCTAAAAGAAAGACAGCTGATTATGACAGACCAGAATCAGTCACATTTATCTGGATTAGTTAAATTAATGAGACAAATCTTACTTATTATCTTATTAATAGAAGCAATTGGTACGATCATTTTAGGTACATATTTTCTAAATTACTTTCCTACCTGGCAGGAAGCCTATTTGCAGGGCTTGTTTGCTTCTGTTAGTGCAACAACAAATGCTGGGTTTGATATCACGGGTGTGTCTCTTGTTCCATTTGCCCATGATTATTTTGTTCAGTTCATTAACATTATTTTGTTAACCCTAGGAGCAATTGGATTCCCTGTATTAATTGAATGTAAGGATTTTATTTTGAACAAAAAACAAGGTGTTCGTTTCCGCTTTTCTTTATACACGAAATTAACGACAGTCACCTTCTTCTCACTAATGGCGCTAGGTACGATTGCGATCATAGTATTTGAAGCAAATCATTTTTTTGAAAATAAAACATGGCATGAATCCTTTTTTTACGCATTATTTCAATCTTCATCCACAAGAAACGGTGGGTTAGCTACGATGGATGTTAGTGAGTTCTCTGATCCGACTTTATTAGTTATGTGCGTTTTAATGTTTATTGGTGCTTCTCCGAGTTCTGTTGGTGGAGGAATTAGAACGACGACTTTTGCTATTAATTTATTGTTTCTGTTGTCATTTGCTAGAGGTTATAAAAACATAAAGATCTTTAAAAGAGAGATACTTGAAGAAGATGTTAGGAAGTCAGTAGTAGTCACAATACTGGCTGTGTTTCTTTGCTTTCTAGCGTCAGTTATCCTTTCTAGAACAGAGAACTTTACCTTAATGGAGATAGTTTTTGAAGTTTGTTCTGCATTTGGTACTACAGGTTTATCTATGGGAATAACTTCTCAACTTAGTCCCATAGGCAAAATAGTGATTATTATGCTCATGTTTATTGGCAGAATTGGGATTTTATCATTTATTTTCTTAATAAACCGAGGGGAAATAGAATCGAATTACCATTATCCAAAAGAACGAGTGATTCTTGGCTGATTACAATTTTACAGATAAAAAAGGAAAAGGTAAGTTAGCATATTAAAAATATGTACTTACCTTTTTTTTGACTTGTAACAGTACGTTATTATCGCTTAAGCTAAAAATAACAGTAAATGATATGTAATTAGTGCTTCAGCAACACTTAAAAGGTGAAAGGAGACTACATAAGAGTATTATCAAAGAGGATATTGAAGAAATTTATCGTTCAGCATATTAAGTGAATTAATTAAAATAAGACAAGATAAAAGATGCATCAAATGCTAGGAGGAAAATTATGGAACAATATCAACTATTTATTAATGGAGAATGGACAGGTAGAGATTTACCAACAATTGAAGTGACAAATCCTGCAACAAATAATGTAGTAGCAACCGTTCCTAATGGTGGAGCAGAGGAAGCGAAGAAAGCAATAGAAGCCGCACACGACGCTTTTCATAGCTGGTCAACTTATTCAGCCTATGAACGTTCAGACTTCATTCGCAAATGGCATGATTTAATTCACGAACATTGTGTTGATTTAGCAAAAACAATGACGATGGAGCAAGGGAAGCCTTTAAAAGAAGCAATCGGTGAAATCAACTATGCAAATGGGTTTTTATCTTGGTATGCAGAAGAGGCAAAACGAATTTATGGTGAAACAATCCCGGCTACTCAACGAAATAAACGTCTTTTTGTTCAAAAGCAGCCAGTCGGCATAGTTGCAGTTATTACTCCTTGGAATTTTCCTGCAGCGATGATTACACGAAAAGTGGCTCCAGCATTAGCAGCAGGCTGTACAGTTGTTATTAAGCCTGCTGAACAAACGCCACTTACAGCATTAAAATTAGCAAAATTAGCCGAAAAGGCTGGAATTCCAAAGGGTGTCGTTAATGTTGTAACAGGAAAGGCAAAGGAAATTGGTGAAGTATGGCTACAAGATGACAGAGTCCGTAAATTAACATTTACCGGATCAACAGAAGTTGGAAAGCTGTTAATGCAACAGTCCGCACAAACAGTTAAGAGAATATCTTTAGAGTTAGGTGGGCATGCACCTGTCATAGTATTAGAAGACGCAGATTTAGATAAAGCAGTTGACGGTGTTATCGTAGCAAAATATCGAAATGCGGGGCAAACCTGTATTTGTGCAAATCGAATCTATGTACATGAATCCATTTATCAGGCTTTTATCGATAAGCTTATTCCAAAGGTAAACAAGTTGGTGATTGGAAATGGTCTTGAAGAGGGAGTCGATATTGGTCCACTTATTGATCAAGCAGCTGTTGAGAAAGTACTACAGCATATCGAAGATGCAGTTGCGCAAGGGGCTAAGGTTGAGACAGGAGGAAAATTGAAAGATCGTTTATTTATCGAGCCAACCATTCTTTCAAATATACATGATGAGATGTTATGTATGATTGATGAAACATTCGGTCCGGTAGCTCCAGTTACTACTTTTAAAACCGAAGAAGAAGTAATTAAACGGGCAAACAACTCGATTTATGGTTTAGCGGCATATGTTTTTACAGAAAATATTACTCGCGGGATTAAGGTTACAGAAGCGCTTGAATATGGAATTATCGGATTAAATGATGGACTTCCTTCTACACCTCAGGCACCATTTGGAGGGTTTAAACAAAGTGGGATAGGTCGAGAGGGAGGCCATCATGGAATCGAAGAATACTTAGAAGTAAAATATATTTCACTGGGACTTTAACTTCAAAGAGCTTAGCATACCTTTTTATGCTAAGCTCTTTTTTTCATTCATTACATTTTGTAATGAAAGGTTGATAAATTTGTATAAAACAATAATAGAACCACACGTTTCTGAAACAGATGGTGTTGGGCATATTAATAATACAACCATCCCGATATGGTTCGAAGCAGGTCGTAATGATTTATTTAATTATTTACACCAGATAGCTCATTTGAAAATTGGAAAATGATCATTCTTAATATGAATGTAGATTTTATTAAACAAATTTACTTTGGTAGAGATGTAGAGATTTTAACATGGGTAAAAAGGATTGAAAACAGTAGCTTAGAGCTCTATGAAGAGATCCACCAAGATGGTATGGTATGTGCAAAAGGGACGGTGGTTTATGTGAATTTTAATTTGAAGGAAAAGAAATCCGAACCTATTTCTGAAGAAGTAAGAAACGAATGATTAAAACATTTATATAAAGACTCGTTTAACCAAATTGCGATCTAATTGAAATAAAGAGATGATTGTCTTGTAGTAATAGAAAAGTAAACATCCTCATAGTATATAAAGTGTTTTCTAAAACAGAGGTTCAGATCATATGTATAAATAATATCTATCATTATAGTAATTAGAGTAATTATACAATGATTTTTAATATTAAATTATAATAATTATAAAAAAGTATTGATTTTTAATTGATAGATGTTATTATAATATCATGTAAAAATAATATATGAGGTGATTCTAAATGACGAATAACAGACTTACTACAAGCTGGGGTGCTCCAGTAGGGGACAACCAGAACTCAATCACAGCAGGAGATCGCGGTCCAACATTATTACAAGATGTACACCTTTTAGAGAAACTAGCACATTTTAATAGAGAACGTGTTCCAGAGCGTGTTGTTCATGCGAAAGGTGCAGGTGCTCACGGTTACTTTGAAGTAACAAATGATGTAACAAACTATACAAAAGCAAACTTTTTATCTGAAGTAGGAAAACGTACTCCATTATTTATTCGTTTTTCAACAGTAGCAGGTGAGAATGGTTCAGCTGATACAGTTCGTGACCCACGCGGATTTGCCGTTAAATTTTACACAGAAGATGGTAACTACGATATCGTAGGAAACAACACACCAGTATTCTTTATTCGTGATGCAATCAAATTCCCTGATTTCATCCATACACAAAAAAGAGATCCACAAACACACTTAAAAAATCCTAATGCAGTATGGGATTTCTGGTCATTATCTCCAGAATCATTACACCAAGTAACTATCCTAATGTCTGATCGTGGTATTCCAGCTACACTTCGCCACATGCATGGATTCGGTAGCCATACATTCAAATGGACGAATGCTGAAGGTGATGGAGTTTGGATTAAATATCACTTCAAAACTGAACAAGGTGTTAAAAATATTAGCCCAGAAGTAGCGGCACAAATTGCAGGAGAAAATCCTGATTATCATACAGAAGATTTATTCAATGCGATTGAAAAAGGCGATTTCCCAGCTTGGAAATTATATGTTCAAATCATGCCTCTAGAAGATGCTGATACGTACCGTTTTGATCCATTTGATGTAACAAAGGTTTGGTCACAAAAAGACTACCCCCTAATCGAAGTTGGTCGTATGGTATTAGATAGAAATCCAGAAAACTACTTTGCTGAGGTAGAACAAGCAACATTCTCACCTGGTACTCTTGTTCCTGGTGTAGACGTATCACCTGATAAAATGCTTCAAGGTCGTTTATTTGCATACCATGATGCACATCGTTACCGTGTAGGTGCAAACCACCAAGCTCTACCTATTAACCGTGCTAAAAATGAAGTAAAAAACTATCAACGTGATGGTCAAATGCGTTTTGACGATAATGGTGGAAAATCTGTTTATTATGAGCCAAACAGTTTTGGTGGACCAACAGAAACACCTGAGAATAAGCAAGCTGCATATCCTGTATCAGGTATAGCTGAAAGTGTTGCTTATGATCACAATGATCACTATACACAAGCAGGTGACTTATACCGCTTAATGACTGAAGAGCAACGCGAACATCTAGTATCCAACATTGTTGGTGCAATAAAGCCTGTTGAGAGAGACGAAATTAAACTTCGTCAAATCGAGCATTTCTATAAAGCAGATCCGGAATATGGAACACGTGTCGCTGAAGGACTAGGATTATCAGTTCCAGAAACAGTAAAATAATTACTATTGTTATTATCAATATTTATAGCAAAATACCTATGGTGATTCTCAAATTATTCTCATATATTCTCATTTAAAAAGTATCCGTTTTTTCGGATGCTTTTTTATTTAGGCTCTTTTCTAAAAGTTTGTTGCTTTTAGACTTATAAAAATCGGCTTTTGGATTTTTATCGTAGAAACTATAAGCAATTTCAAGAGAGTACCACTTAGTAAATAAGCGAAAAGAGCACGAAGATAGGCTATATCCGTAAAGTATAGTTATTTACGAAAAGCAACAATCTTTGCGAAAACAGCTTTTATTTATGATTTATGTAATAGAAGGCGAATATTGATTGGCGAACGGGAATTAATGATATTTTTCTTTTATGTTTGTAGGGTGATTTTTCCTAAAGTATAATGAGAGGGAAAAATGTTTAAAAAGTTAACATGAGATGAATAGTGGGAGGTTCATATGAAAAAGCTCATCGTCGAAAAATCAATCGAAATAAACACCACAGCCTCAAAGGTTTGGGAAGTGTTAACGAATCCTGCTCTCAGCAAACAGTGGATCGAGCAATTCTGGCAGGGTTTCGGTTCCCTGGAATCTGACTGGAAGACTGGTAGCACCATGGAATGGAAAACTGCCGAAGGGAAAATCGACATGCAAGGGAAGATAATTTCTATTGAGCCAAGGAAGATGATCCGGTACACTTTTACTATGCCAAAAGACATTGTTACACTCTGGCTTGATGAACGGAACGAACACACCGTATTATCTGTTACGCATGGTGATTTTACAGATAAACCTGACGGTGAAGAGTGTTTTTACGGAGCGGCTGCAGGTTGGGAAATGAACTTACCAAAAATCAAAGAACTAGCTGAGAATCTGAAAGCTAGCACCGTACATAAACTTTTTGTAGACAAGACAATCGAAATAAATGCTCCAATTACAAAGGTGTGGGATACGCTCACTAAGCGTGAATTTACAGATCAGTGGGCGCTTGAGTTTTCAAGCGGCGGCCCTCAGTTCTACATAGAGTCTGAATGGAAACCTGGTAGTCCTGTACTCTGGAAAGGGCAGGACGGCACAGTCATTGTCGAAGGTAATGTAACCGCACTTGAACAAAACAAACTTTTACGCTTTACTGTGTTTGACGTCCGAAGTGCAGAACGACCACCTGTGACTGAAGAAGACGGCATAACCTTCCAACTATTTGAGGAGAAGGGGAAGACAACACTTCATATATTGCAGGGAGATTTTTCTGTTATGACAGATGGAGAAAAATACCGCAATTTAAGTGCAGATATTTGGGACAAAGTGCTTCCGAAAGTAAAAGAGTTGGCGGAAAACGATAACTAATGTAGTAGAAGAATACTTAAATGAAGAAAAATGCCCTATTTGTTTTGGCTGGAAATCTCAAATTAAACTAAATGGTACTTTACCGTACAGAAAAAAACATCTCCTTTTATGAAAGAGATGTTTTTCTTCGACATTTCATAATGTCACTACATTTGCAAATGCTTCACTATGCTCTCGACGTTCTTTACGTACATTAATTCGTTGCCCTGCAGTATTATTAAGCATAACTTCTTCATCAGATTCTGGAACCACTTTTGGTACTTGAACAGGTTTACCTTGATCATCTAATGCTACAAATGTTAAAAATGAAGTGGCAGCAAGTTTCCGTTCCCCCGTTTTTAAATCCTCAGCGATAACTTTTACAAAAACCTCCATGGAAGAGCGGCCAACAGAAGATACATAAGACTTTAAACTCACTGAATCGCTTTGACGTATTGGAGTTAAAAAGTCAACAGAATCAGTAGAAGCGGTAACGACCTCGCAACGCGAATGCTTTGCTGCAGAAATCGATGCGGCATCATCAATGTAACTCATTAATTTTCCACCAAATAATGTATTGTGGTTATTCGTATCTAATGGAAATACTCGGCTTGTTTTAATCACAAGTGATTCTTTACATTTTTTTTCTTCGCTTTCTTCCATAGTGTGTTCTCTCCTGACTATATTTTACTTTTTAGAGAAAATGTTACATCCCGCTCATAGTAATTATAATTCCATGGTTTAACATCGTCATTTCATTTGTCTTTTTTTCTTACAACTAAAAATATCTTAGACAAGAAAGTACATTACTATTCTTATCTAGACAGGGAAAAAAATAAAACAATGAATCGAACCAATTCATCTTATTATTTGTTGAATAAGAGGGGTATGTGATAGTCAGTAGGTATGTTGTCGGTCAAATTTTTTATAAGTAATTTCTTACATCTATCAATTTTAAACGATATTGACATATTTTCAAATTAGGGATTAACCTAAAGAACTGGTAAGAATCGTGCATGAAAAATGTTTTAAGGGAAGAAGTGAAATAGTACATTTGATATTGCCCCTTTTCATTTATTTCAGCTTGCTTCTTATCGAAAAGATTATGAGAAAATTTATGAAATTGGAAAAGAAATGGTGTGTTTTAACAATATAATAGATTTAAAAGAAAAAATTAACTATGACTTAAACAATAATCAAGAAAGAAATGCTATATCCACTAGAGCGTATCACTGAACACGTAAAGAACATACTTATTTTGTCCGGCTAAAGGAATTAATTACATTGTTGGAAAAAGAAATTATTCACAATGTATAAAAAAGACTAAGAAAACTGGACATAACCTTGTCAAGTAGACAATGAAAAAAAGATAATATTATAAGATTAAGCTGCGGTCTTTTCTAGGTATTCAATCGGGGAAATGCCGTTAAGTTGTTCTAGAAATGACTGTGATTGTAAAAACGAATTTACACTTGATTACCTGATATGCCTGGGTCGCACTAAATACAACTTCTCTGTCTTCAAATGTGAAAAGAAACTCTCGATACATGCATTATCATGACAGTTTCCTCTTCGCGAATGGTATCTTTGAATCTTAAGATCTTTATAGCTGGTTCTCATACGATTTTGTCGTCTGATGCTGTGCTTTGTAAAATGTTACTGTAAACAACAGTTAAAATACATGAATTATCCAAGTCAACTGCTGATACATTAAAAAAGTTTAAAAATATACTAAAAATAGCTGAAAATAACAACATTTAGTTGCTTTGAAAGGAGGGGGGGCTTACATGAATCAAAGGAAATTGTTGTCTATTATTATTAGCTGGAATAGACCAAAATTACTAGAAAAAACAGTTCACTCATATTTTCAAACGATTAAAACTCCTCATCAACTTATTATTGTCGATAATGCCTCCAATCAGGAAACAAAATCCACTATTTTAAAATTGGAAGAGCAGTATAATCTAAAAACAAGTTATTTAAATAAGAACATGGGAGGAATAGCTTTTAATAAAGCTTTGTCTTCAGTGAACTTAGATGAGTTTGATTTTATTCATTTTTCAGAAAATGATATTGAATATCTTCCTGGCTGGGATAAAAAATTACTATCAAAGTTTAATCATTTCCCAAAGCTTGGACAAATATCCCCGTACTCTCCTTTTCCACAATTTGAAAAAGGAGAAATTTGGTCAACAAAAAAAGGAAACCTTCTAACGAATAAAGGGCACTCAATCTATGTTACCACAAGCATCGGTACGACTTGCATCGTTAGAAAAGAAATCATTCAAAGTGGAGTAAGATGGGAAAACATCCAAAAAGGTAATTGGAGTTTCCCAAAAGACAGGAAATTTTCAGTTGATATAAAAAAGATTGGCTGGCAGGTTGCATGGAATGATTGTTATGTTGCAACAAATTGGGGTCATAACATTAAAGAGTTACAGAAAAATATTAACTACTATGTTAATAATTACCGAAGAAAAGGATGGTGTTCACTAAAAGGTTTACGGAATCGATTAAGAAAAAATGGATATGATTTAGTAAAAAATCAACAAGGTCAGTATAGAATAATATCTAAAAAGAAATGATTATTAGTGAAAATATTATAATAGGAGATTGTTATTTACAACCTATTCACAAACATAATAAATTAGGCATGCTGATTTCATACAACGATTTTTGGTATATTTTTAATTTGAGAAGCTATATAAGTTCAGATTAATTTTTTATTGTATCTCTTAAGCCCCCTAAGGAACTTGAACACATCTGGTTTATATAACTTATACTGATAGTAACCAAGGGGGCACGTAAAATGAAACGACAAAACTATTCAAAAAAATTCAAACTGCAAGTGGTGAAAGAAGCGCTAGAAACAGGAAATAAAGCATTAGTTTCAAGATGTTATGAACTCAGTACGAATATGTATGGTTCATCGCTGGGTTCGAGAGTACAATCAAGGCGAATTTGATGATGTGAGTTCATCAGAAAATAGATCTCTCAAAACAAAAGAACTCGCACAGAGAATGATCAGTTAAAACGGTTATTGGTTGAAAAAGACATTGAAATTGCCATTCTCCATGACATGATAAAAAAGGAGAACCCTCACTTCCTGAAAAAATTAAAATTGCCGACAAGTGGTTCAACAAAGGCTGTTCCAAAACGGTTGTGCTGCGTATTGTGGGTGTTTCTCGTTCCACCCCTATTAATTATCAAAAGAGGTACCGTGTGGAAGAGAAAACAGTAAGTGAGGGACGACCAGCACCAGGTTTCTCGATGAAAATAGATGGAACCAAAGTGTCAAATGAACAGATTAGAGAATACAATGATTGAAAATGAAGGAACTGCCTATGGTTATCACAAAGTAACGATGTACTACGCCGTTACTTTGATTTAACAATCTATCGCTTGTGTAAAGAGTTAGAGATTTTGCGTCCACAAAGAGAAAAAAAGCAGCATTACCCTCGAAGACTGGCAAAAAATCATACTATCACAGGTTCAAACCAAATGTGGGAAAAGAACCTGAAATATGGATTTATTCAAGGTGAACAAAAATCTTCTTCTTCATCTTATCCTTGTTTACGATCGTGCCGTGATTGATAATCACATTGGTCTGCGTTGTGAAGGGAAAGATGCTTACAAACGTTAAGCGGTGCCTTATTAAAACGCGAGCAGTATGAATGTGAGATGAAACCAATCGTTCGTTCAGAAACGGACCATAATATAAATCAATCGGATTTGAGGCAGCATGTGAATTACTAGCCATTGAACAAGAGCCTATTTCACTCGAACGCCAAATATGAACGCTCATATCGAAGCCTATCGTCGTATTTTAGAAGATGAATGTTTTAGTTTAGCTATGAATTTCAAAGCTATAAAAAAGCGTACAAAGCTGAAGCTGAATTTATGCAGTTTTACAACACCAAACGTATTCATTCAAGTATTGGCTTTTTAGCTCCTGTTGATTTCTATAAAATCACCAAGAAGAAATGACAATCAAAGAAGTGCGACCGTGAAAAAATTTAAAATCACTAGATTAAGAGCGTATGTGTCCAATTTTCAGGTGTTAATCCGTTTCAATGAACATCCTAGTTTTTAATCTTTTTTCCAGCAAATCTTTAAAGGAGTGTGCTGTTTTCTTTACAAAAAAAGAGCTAAATTAATAGCCCTCATTCGATTACACAACCCACCACATGGTTCAATCGTAATCAAACAAATTCCCCCTTATCCTTAGTATCTATTCAAATGATTCACTTAATGATTGTATATTTTTATTTTATATGTATGTATCAGTAAATCACTTCTGAACTCATCTAAATTTGAAGGAGTATAAACAACTATGAAGACAAAAAAAATTATAATTACAATTGAATTTAATTCTAGGTCAGATAATCATGATGATTATAAAATAGGATTAACTCCAGAATGGATAAATTATAGAATGTCTATATTTATGCAATACACGTTAAAAAGCTTAATAAACCAAACAAATCAAAATTTTATAACATTAATACAATATGCAGAATCTACAGAAAAATTGATTAAACAAGCGCTGGCTATATATGAACCACTACCTGATAATGTTCAATTTGTTCCTCATAAAAGTCATAATGATCAAATAAAAGAACAAATTAGTGGATATCAATATTTATATCTTGTACGCTTAGATTGTGACGACACTTACCATAAAACTTTTATACAACAGTTGATAGATTATCAACCAAAAAAAAGTACTCAAGCTTTGATTAATCAAAATGGATATGTATATGATTCAATCAATAATCGTATTGCACCTTTTAGACATTTCTCACCTCCATTTTACACACTAATCTATAAGACTCAAGACTTCATAAATGGTAAAAGGTACAAGTTTAATGGACATGGAAAGGTAATTACTTTAAAATACGAAATACTAACTAAAAATAAGAAGAGAAACTTTTTAATAGTTATCCATCGTCGAAACACGTTAAATCAAAAACTACTTAAACGAACAAAATTTGAAAGTAATTGCTTAAAAGTGTTAAAAATAGTAAAAAAATTTATTTGATTACTGATAATGAGTAAAATTAATTCAATATATTTCCAAAGTATTGCTATATATATGGCATTTCAGCCAGTTATCTAAAGGAACAGGTGCGTTGTTGTTCCACTTTACACGTACTGGTAACTGCTTTTTTAATACACTTTTAAGCATTTGCCATAAGTTTTGAACGAGATGAAAGCGATCGCTCCTTGAATGATTGATGAATCAACTTCTTCTATTGCTTTGCGAAATGTTCGAGAACGATCACGGCTTACGAGTTTAATTGCTTTGTGGTTCTGAAACCATTTCATCACAGTGGAAGGCTGTCGATCAGGAAGCAGATCAAAATTTGATGAGAAACTACATCTTTTACTGTTGAAGAAAAGAACTCGAATAAGAAGGAACCTAGACTCAGAAATTTTAAAAATTGTCATCCCACCAAAGGGAGTAGTCTGTACTTTTTTAGTGATAAAAGGAAATAAATGGATTGTATATTGTTAGATCTCATGCAGATTTAGAATTGTAGTCTTCAAATTTAATGAATTTTTTCCAAATCACTAGTATTTTTACAAATTATAGGAAAAGTCGAACCTAAAATTTTAACTTATGAATATTTCAGGACTACATATTAAGTGAGAACATGTATCTTCTAGTTATAATTGGCTTTTTCCAATTTCATCAAATGCAACTTCACCTCTAACCTCTTGAAAGCCACTCGCGGTTTTATAATATCCGTTTTAAAACAGAATAGCATATACACATTTAAACCAAGTACAATCATGGAATTATGATTAAATGGTCTATTATAGGTTTTCACCCTCCATTAAGGATGAATTGATTATATATAGAAGGTTATTAACTTTTTTGCCTTTAAAGAAAAGTACGACTAAGCTAAGCCTGTCTTTAAGAGATTGGCTATGCTTTAACAGTTGCAAGGAAAGGAAGTGGTCAATATATGGAGAGCAGTCATATTAACAGGAAGACTTGGAACGATGTTGAGATCGGTCATTTCGGACATTCCGATACCGTGGGAGCCAATTTAATAATAAATCGTTTCTTCTCCTTGAGAGGCAAGTTTCAAAAAAGGAGGTTTTAAAACATGAAAACGAGATATATTAACGATCCTGTTAAGCTGGAATCGGTCAGAATTGCTCGGAAAAACAATTCATTTTACTTTCAGATCATATCTGTGTCTCATGAAATAATCATTGTTGATAACGGATCAGACCATGAAACCGTATCAACCGTCTAGCATAGCAATATAATTTTAAAGCTGTATTTATGCATAAAAATATAGGGGGAATGGAGTGTAACCATATTTTAAATAACGTGAACGTGAATCAATACAGGTTTTTCCATTTTTCTGAAAATGATATCGAGTATTACCCAGGGGGGGATAAAGAACTATTAGTGAAATTTAGAGCCTTTCCAAAAGTAGGGCAGATTTCGCCATACTCTCCTTTTCCGCAAGAATCTAAAGGAGAAATTTGGGGAACGAAACAAGCGAAACTTGTAATAAAAGGAGAACTGTCTCTTTACATGACAAAAGGAAATGTCGGTACAACATGTATAGTTCGAAAAAAGCTAATCCAACAAGGGTTACGTTGGCGAAACTATGAACAAGGGCGCTTTCCAGCAGACAGAAAATTTTCTGCTCATGTAAAGAAGCTCGGATGGGATGTCGCCTGGAATGATAAATATCTTGCAACAAACTGGGGGCATAACATTATCGAATATCAAAAAGATGTCGATTACTATATAAAAAACTATTCGAGAAAAGCATTGGGTTTAGCAGGGTTTAAAAGAAGATTGAAAAACAATGGATATGAATTAATTGAACAAAAGGATGGATGCTATAAGATTGAGCAATCAACCATGAAAAGAAATAACCGTCAAAATAAAAAGGAGTAAATCGCTGCTTTTTTATTTGTCAAAGCCTTTTATTAATACAATAACGTCTGTTTTAAGCAACTGTAAGAAAACAGCCCTTTCATATTTTGTTTTCTTACATAAATATAGTAATCAAATAGCATGATCCTAGTAAGGAGGAGATAAAACTGGTCTCAGTCATAACATGTACAATTAGGCAACACTTTATGGAAAATGTTTTTCAAAACTATGAGCATCAGTTGTGGAAAGATAAAGAGTTGATCATTGTGTTAAATAAAGATGATATGAATATAAAAGAATGGAAAGAAAAAGCAAAGAGTTATAGACATATATCCGTATTTCAATTGCCTGAAAAGAAGACTTTAGGAGAATGTTTAAATTTTGCGATTAAAAAGGCGAAATATGATTATATTGCTAAATTTGATGATGATGACTATTACGGATCGAACTATTTAACTGAATCAATGGCTGTATTTAATCATACAGATGCTTCACTTGTAGGAAAGACTTCTTATTATTGTTATATAAAGAGCAAAAAGGCTTTAGTTCTTATGCGCCCTGAAAGAGAAAATAGATCTACAGAGTTTGTTGCTGGTGGTACATTAGTTTTCAAAAAGGAAGTATTAGAAAAAGTGAAGTTTTGTAATCGAAAAGCTGGTTCAGATATAGAATTTCAAAAAAAATTGAAGAGAAATGGATATAAAATATATTCAACTTCTAAATTTAACTATACTTTAATTAGAGATGTAAATATTAAAAATCATACTTGGAAAATAAATCATAATGCATTGATGAAGCGAGGAAAGTTTATTTGCCAAACAAATGATTATCAATCGATTGTTTCAGCTGACTTAGAGAATAATAATCGATTGTATAGTAAGGATAAGAGACTAAGTGGATGGAAGAACAAAAAATCAAAAAACAGTGAATCAAGTTAATTTTTAATTACATTCATATGTTTAAAGATTAGGTCATGAGGTTAAAACTGATTATTACCCTTATTGGGACAATAATAAACAATCAGATATAACCCTTATATTACGAGGATTATATCCTTATAAACCTAAAAAAAATGCATTTAACGTCATGTGGAATATTAGTCATCCAGACAAAATTAAATTATCAGAATATGAAACTTATGACCTTGTTTTTGTAGCCTCTGAAAATTATGCTACATATTTACAAGGTAAGATAAGGACCCCTGTATACCCGTTATTACAATGTACAGATCCAGAGGAATTTTTTGTTGAAAAAGAGCTAGATAATAACCGTAAAGACATCATTTTTGTCGGGAATACTAGAAGAATAAAACGACCGTCAGTAATATGGGCTTTACAATTAGACTTGCCCATAAAAGTTTGGGGAATGGGTTGGGAGAAATGGCTAGAACAAAAATATATAAAAGGTAGTTATTACCAAAATCAGAACCTTAGAAAACTCTATTCAAGTGCAAAAGCAACATTAAATGATCATTATATCGATATGCAGGAAAAAGGTTTTATTAATAATCTTGTCTATGATGCATTAGCTTGTGGTTTACCGATTATATCAAAATACAACCGAGTACTTTATGATTTGTTTCCTAAAGAAATACTATACTATAAAAATAAAAATGAGTTTTTAGAATGTGTGAACAAGGTGTTATATTCATATTCAGATATAAAGAAAAATGTTAATCAGGTTGTACCTATTATACAAAAAGAACATTCTTTTGAAAGAAGAGTTGAATTTATGTTGAAAAAGTTCTCAAAACACATGGATAGAAGTTAGCTATGAACATAATGTAATTATGTATTAAACTCACTAGCGTTGCATAAAATTTTTAAGGTATTGTCAAAACAAAATAAGACGAATATTCTGTCTTATTTTGTTTTGACTTTTGGGAAAAAAAGGATAATAAGGGCTAATGAAGGTAGTCTTTTATCCATTTTTTTACATATATAATGGGTCGTATGTTAGGTCATTTAAATAGTCAATATCTCCTTCTTCATACAATTTCAGGGTATCCGTATAAACCTTCTCATGTTTGCACCTTCGTCGGCCACTCGACTTTCGTTCTGGTTCCTTGAAAAGCTAACAACGAAACAAAGTATTGAACAGTCTGTTAATGAAATAATATCTTTCATTGAAAAACGTCTGCAATTGTAATAATGAAAGGAGCAATTATCGATGTCATTAAGTGAACCTCACGGCGGTCAATTAATCAATCGCATTCATTATACCTATGATTATTCCTCATTAAAAATGGTTGGTACCCAGTTTTCACTTTCTTTTACACTATTAATTTTTGATTTATTTAACATATTTAGGTATGTACCAAATCATTAAAAACACTTCTAAATATAATAAAGTATTGGTTAAAAATAATGTATAAAGTATACAGGAGGAAGGAGACCTATATGCGGTTATTATATCTATCAACTAATAAGAAAACTTTATCACACCTTGATTTAAATATAATAAATGCATTCAAGCAATTAGAAAATGAGGTAGACCATTTTCAATTTGGGAGTATCTTTTATAACCAATTTTATTATAAAAAAAATAATTCCAATTTAATAAGAGACATAAAAAAGTTTAAGCCAGACATCATTATTGTTTTTTGCAAATATCATCTTCCGTTTCCATCTAACATTGTTCAAAAATTAAAAGAGATGAAGATCCCAATAGGGTTATGGGTGGTGAATGATCCATATAACATCTCCATACATGAAAAACTAATGAACCCTTACCATTTTATTATTACTCAAGACTCAGGTAGTATGGATTTTTATAGAAATAAAGGTAAAGAATGTTTCCATTTACCATTAGCAGCTAGTCCGGATAAGTACTTTCCAAAAAGAGTTCCCGGCAAGTATAAATTCGATATCTGTTTCATAGGCAATTGTTGGCCTGGTAGAGATCTATTTTTTGATAATATTGCTTCATTTTTACTAACCAAGAAATTTATTATAATTGGTAAAAAGTGGGGTAATTTAAAAAAATATAATTTAATGAAACATCATATTAATAATACTATAATTCCCCCTAATCAGGTTGCTAATTACTATAACGGCTCTAAAATAGTCCTCAATATTCAACGCAGACAAAATGATGTTCATAAAAACCCCCTTAACCTTCCTGCTAACACACCAAACAACAGAACCTTTGATATTGCTGCGTGTAAATCATTTCAACTTCTTGATTGTCGAGATGGTCTAGATCTACTTTATAACACTGGAGAAGAAATTGTCTGTTTTAAAGATATCAATGATTTTAGGCAAAAAGTAGATTATTATTTACAAAATAACAAAGAAAGGGAAAGAATTGCATTAAATGCTTATCGTCGTACCATTAATGACCATACGTATCTTGCACGATTGAGAAATCTTATATCCATGCTTTCAAATACGAATTTTATAGTTAATTAAGATTAGATTTATCTGGATGTCAAATTCCAAAAATTCATTATAAAAGTAAATCTCGATATTATTATTCATATGGCTGCACAACCGCTTGTTAGAGATTCTTATGATAATCCCATTGAAACATATGAAATTAATTTAGGTTCAGTTTATCTTTTTGAAGCAATCCGGAGCTTTATTTTAAATAAAGGAAACTTAATCAGAACAGTGATAATGTAACTACAGACAAATGCTATAAAAATAAAGAATGGTTCTGGGGGTATCGTGAATTTGATACATTAGGGGGTTACGGACTTTACTCAAATAGCAAAGTTTGTTCTGAGCTTGTAACATCCTCGTATCGCCCCTCATTCTTTTATCCGAAAAAAAGAGATAAATTAAGAAAAGGTAGAGAAAGGAGTAGAGCAATTTTGAAAATTATATCATTTTATTTACCACAATTTCATCAAATCCCAGAAAATGATAAATGGTGGGGGAAAGGATTTACCGAATGGACGAATACACGAAAAGCAAAACCTTTATTTCCTGGACATTATCAACCAAGAGAACCCTTTAAGAATTATTATTATGACTTAACTGATCCAATAGCACGGAAATGGCAAGCTGAAATTGCTAAAGATTATGGAATTTACGGCTTTTGTTATTATCATTATTGGTTTAAAGGTAAAAGGCTATTATATAAGCCTTTATCGGAAGTTCTTCGTACTGGAGAACCTGACTTTCCTTTTTGCATTTCTTGGGCTAATGAATCCTGGAGTAGGAATTGGGATGGACAAGAAAATAATGTATTAATGCCTCAGGATTATGGAGATGAAAGTGATTGGAAGGAACACTTTGATTATTTATTAGAGGCTTTTTTAGATAAAAGGTATATTCGTATTAATAACAAGCCAATTTTTTTAATACATTGTCCAGTAAATATACCTCGATGTAGTGAAATGTTGTCTTATTGGAATAAATTAGCAAAAAAAAATGGCTTAGGAGGAATATATTTTATAGAAACATTGACTGGTCGTCCTTTTTCTAACATTACTGACTTTAATGCATATGTGTATTTTGAACCAATGTATACACTACGACATGGTCTCTCCCCAAAAGTTCGCAAAAAAGCACGAATTGAAGCGTTAAGGAAAGTGTTTAAAAAAAGAAATATGAAAGGTTTTAATCCGAATTTTAAAATGAGGTTATATGACTATGAATTAATATGGAAAAAAATACTAGAAAGAACTGTAAAACATAACAACAAACCAACTTTTTTAGGTGCTTTCCTAGATTGGGACAATTCACCACGAAGAGGATATGACTCCAACATAGTTCAGGGGGCTACCCCTGAAAAATTCGGTAGATTTTTTAAACAACAAATTGAAAAGGCTTATAAGATGGATGAAAGTGAATTCTTATTTATAAATGCATGGAATGAGTGGGGGGAAGGTACCTATTTAGAACCAGATAAAAAATATGGATTTCGGTATCTGGAACAAATAAAAAAAGCACTTGGTAGGTAAGTTATAGGTTATTTTCGTTCATAATCAATTAAATGAAAACTATTAAAAAGTATTTAAAGTTATGGTTGTCCGTATTGTCAAGACACTAAAATTTAAAAATTAAGGTGGGGGTAAGAGCCTGCTTATAGCTAGTATGGAATGAGAGTAAGTAATACTCCTATTTCCGAGAGAAAATCAGTATCCACGGAGTAGAATTTTATTGCCATAAAAAAATCTGGAGCATTATCGGTGTGTGTTGAATAAGGATAAAGAGGATATTATTGAAGTTCGTTTTGAAAACCTACTAAAAAAGCCGAAGACTTTTGTTTCTCAAATCAATCAGAGAATTGGTCATCCTTTGTCTTTCAATTTGCCTAAAGTAAAAGTTTTGTTAATCGTTTTCAGTGAATACGTAAGGAGAGGAAAATCCGCGGATATAAAATAAAAGATAGATTAGGGAGGAGAAAGATGAAAGAAGAGGAAAAACATTTTAAAGGGAAAGAAATGATGATCGTTAGGCCTATAATTGGGAATATATGTAATTCATTTACCTATGAATTTTGGGTAAAGCCGACAGCTGCTCTTAAATTAGATAGAGAAACTTTAAATGGCACGAGTGGATTATCTGGTCAAAGATATGTAATCGGACCAGGTCATGGAAAAACAAACAAAAATGCAGGGGCAGGAGTTTCCGTGGGAACAAACGGTATATCCGTATATGAACATACGTCAAACTATCTACCTGCTCTATTGGTATATCCCATGACTATTAGAGAATGGACTCATATAGCTATTGTTTATCGTGATAAAACACCTTATTTGTATATCAATGGTGAATTTAAAAAGAAGGGTATAACCAGCCGGAAGAAGAATGTGTATGCCTCTGGGCTTTTTGGGGGATATGATCCATATGGTTTTTATGTTGGATTTATTAGAGATATATCCATTTGGGATTATGCTCGATCCATAGAAGAAATTAATGAAAGTATGCGGCAACTTTCCAACGAGAAAACCGAGAAACAAAATGGCCTATTCGGATATTGGAGGTTTCACGGGGATACCATTCACTCTTCTGAAGATTCCCTAAAGTCCTCTTACAAGGAAGCCAAATTAAGACACCTTTCCATTTTATTTGTAAAATCGGGGTTAAAACCAGGAACTTATTGGCCGTTAGAGATGGGGATCTTGGATAGTCTGAAGAAGACTGTGCGAAAACTATGTATAGCATTACCAAATGACAATTTATCAGAACTCGCCAGAACGCTGAAACCGGACCTTGTTCTTGTTTTTAGTGGATTCAAATTACCGTTAAGTAAAATAGATGAATTAAAAAGAATTGGAGTCAAGACTGCAATCTGGATGACTGATGATCCTTACTATACAGATGTTACGAAAAAATTTGCACCTTATTTTGATTTTGTTTTTACACAAGAAATAAATTGCCTTTCCTTTTATAGGTCATTAGGCTGCAGGAACGTTTATTTTCTACCGCTTGCTGTGAATCCAAATATATATCGTCCGAAAATTGTTGATGCTAAGTATCAGACGGATATTTTATTTATAGGGAGTGCATTTGGGAATCGTATAACATTTTTCGATAAGGTGTCACATTACTTGGCAAGTAAAAATGTTCTAATTTCCGGACTGGGTTGGGACCGCCTTTCAAACTATCAATTGTTAAAGCACAAGATTAAAACGACATGGATGAATCCTGAAGAAGTTGTTAATTACTACAACGGGTCAAAAATTGTCATCAATATGCATCGATCACATGATGATCAAACCTATAAAGCCAATAACAGTTATAAAATACAGGCTTTTTCTCCTAATCCGCGAACATTTGAAATTTCTGCTTGTGGAGCCTTTCAATTGACTGATTTTCGGAAAGATTTAAGCAGCTTTTATACACCTGGATATGATATTGCTGTATATGATTCCCCCGCAGACCTTATTAAGAATATTGAATATTATCTAACCCATGAAGAGGAAAGAAGGATGATGGCGTCGAGAGCTTTAAAAAAAATTAGAAATGAACATACTTTTGCACACAGCATATCAAAATTACTGGATACGGTTTTTGGTTAAAAAGAATTCAAGAAATATCTTTTTTTTTACAAAATTAAAGAGCCTTTTCCGGCAATAAGTTTGCAAACTTATGCTACAAAAGGCTCTTATTTTCGACTTCAATTTCCAATCTATTCGGCATCTTTTTTGGCCCATTGGTTTTCGTGTTACACCGACAAGAGGACTCTTGGCTTACAATATTACTCAATACTTTTTGGGTTGCCTCATTGGAATTATCATCCATGATAATCAATTCTCAATATGGATATGTCTGTCCTTGAACGCTTGCAATCGCTTGACGTTCCCGGTTTGGACTACAGTCGTCTGTGTACATGATTTGGCGTTTAGGAACTTCCGGCTTTATGGAAGGAAAAAGAGAATTGAGAAAAATACTCTAGTTTTTTAGTCCAATCATTTTTAGTTGTAATTGAATTATATATTAGTAGAATGATAATTCGAAAGGAAGAGGATGTGTGAACGTGGTGGCATCGATATGCCTTCCTATTCGCTCATGCTGAGAGTCTATATATGAGGGAGGGATTTTGTTTGAACAAGAGCAAATTGTTTCTTGTGCTTTGCCTCCATCGTTCCGGATCAAGCGCAACAGCTGGCGTGATGCATCATCTCGGGATTCATATGGGAGATCATCTATTTAAACCTGATCAGGCGAACCCTAAAGGCTATTTTGAAAACAGTAAATTTGTTGAGTTAAATGATAGCATCATCAAAGAGTGCGGTGGAGATACATACAACCCACCAATCAGGGAAAAGGTTTTGAAATGCGGTTTTCCGGCAAAGGATATCCGTCAATTTTTGACTGCCCATGCTAAACCGGTATGGGGGTTGAAAGACCCCAGAACGGTCATTACTTTTGAAGTCTGGAAGCCGAATTTTCTAAACATAACTAATATTACGTATGTATTTGTTCATCGCCCTTTCCATTCTTCCGTTCGCTCAATGGCACATCGGGATGGGATAAGTTTGCAAGAAGCCAAAAAAGTATTGATAACATACCTTGGAAATTTAGATTTCTACCGACATGCACTAGCTCAAGAAAAGGCCGATATCATCGATGTACATTTTGAACAACTATTAAAGAAACCGGATTCGTTTGTTCGGGATATCAATCAAAGAATTGGTCGAAAACCGGAGGAGAATTTGGAGAAAGTAAAAGGTTTTTTGGATGCCCATTTGAAGCATTTTTAATTAGGAAGGAAATAATATTCTTTTAGAAAACAATATCAATGGATAATCTTTGATTTTGTAAGGTGAATTTCAAAGATAGAGGAGTGTAGGGATTTGAAAATCATTGCTTACTACTTGCCGCAATTCCATCCCATACCGGAAAATGATCGATGGTGGGGGAAAGGGTTTACAGAATGGACAAATACGAGTAAGGCTAAAACGATATTTTCTGGACACTATCAGCCTAGGAAACCATATCTGAATTATTATTATGATTTAACAGATCCATCAGCTAGAAAATGGCAAGCGGAAATAGCCAGAAAATACGGGATATATGGGTTTTGTTATTATCATTACTGGTTTAAGGGAAAAAGGCTTCTGGAGCGGCCTTTTAACGAAGTTCTTGAAACAGGTGAACCGGACTTTCCGTTTTGCCTTTCGTGGGCGAATGAGGCTTGGACTCGTGTCTGGGACGGTGGCAAAAATCATGTATTAATGCCTCAAGCATACGGGAATAAAAAAGACTGGAAAGAACACTTCGATTATTTATTAAATGCTTTTTTGGATAAAAGGTATATTCGAATTAACAATAAGCCGATTTTTTTAATTTATCGTCCGGAAAGTATCGATTATTGTGAAGAGATGCTTTCTTATTGGAACCAATTGGCAAGCAAGGCTGGGTTGGACGGAATTTATTTTATAAGGACATTAAATGGTTTTTGGCATAGAGAACAAAAGGGATTTAATGCTTGTGTTGAATTTGAACCCATGTATACTCTGCGCCATGATTTTCCGGAAAACCCATCACTATTGGATCACAGACCTTACCCATTAATAGATTATGATTATGTATGGAGTCGAATTATAAATAGAAGGCCATATACGAAATATAAGAATCCGGTTATACCAGGCGCTTTTGTAGATTGGGATAATTCACCCCGATTAGGAAAAAATGCACTGATATTTAAAGGCGTATCGCCGGATAAGTTTGGAAAATATTTACGTCTGCAGATTCAAAGGATGAAAACCGTCTACAATAGTGAATTCTTGTTTATAAACGCCTGGAATGAGTGGGCGGAAGGTACTTATTTGGAACCGGATCAGCGTTATGGATTTCGATATTTGGAGGAAGTCAAAAATGCGCTTGATGGTAGATAGTGCATACTGGACTAAAATGAATGGAAAAAGGGTGTGATATTGTATGGATAGTATAGGACGAAATACCAATCACAAGAAAGTTCAGAACAAATTATTGATTTTTATGCATATACCTAAAACTGGAGGAGTAACATTAGCTAATATACTCGAAAAACATTCATCTAAATATGTAACTTATAACTATAAGCAAGGTGGGGGGTTATTACCACAAGGAGTATGCCTATTAAAAGATCAACTAAAAACAGCTGATGCTTTAGGCGGACATTTCTTCTTCGGAGCCCATCGTTATCTTTCCAGACCATGTACTTATATTACCATGCTGCGTAATCCAATTGAACGTGTCATTTCTGAGTACTATTTTATACGTAGAAGACCTCAAAATCCGATTCATAATCAAGTTAACAAAATGAGTTTGGAAGAATATGTGGATAGTAATCTGGCTCCTGGTAATTATCAAACCATTTTTGCTTGTGGAGATCAGGTACCAAATTTGAACAATGCTATCGAAAATCTAAATCAATTTTTTTCGGTTGTTGGAATAACGGAGTTATTTGATCAAACAATCCATTTGATGCAGAAACAATTTGGCTGGAAAAATGTTGGATACAGTAAGATGAATGCTACAGCGAATCGTCCAACCGAAGATCAGATTCCAAAAGAAGTTTTAAAAAAAATAAAAAGTAAAAATGAATTAGATTTTGAATTATATTTTTACTTTAGGAAGCGCCTAGAAAAGAAAGTGAAAAGGTTAGGGTACTAGATGAACGATGAGGATTTTGTTTAAGAGGAGGAACCATAAAATAATAATAAATAAAAGTGATATAAAGTATTGACCGTAAGTAAAAAACGTATTTAAGGAAGTGGAAATATGAACAAAAATAAGGATAATTTGTTAATCTTTCTCCATATACCTAAAACGGCAGGAACCTCTCTGCGTAAAATTGTAGAACGTCAGTATCGTCTGAATGAAATTGTATCATTTTACGGTTATGAGTCTTTGGAAAATCAATTAAGTAAATATTCCAGGGAGAATTTGCGAAGAAAAAAATGCGTTTTAGGACATTTTCGATATGGTATACATTCTCACTTTTCCAAACCATATACCTATATTACTATGTTACGGGATCCGATTGAATCATTGATATCGCTATATTATTTTGTTCATCAAAATCCTAACTTGCCAATGTATGAACAAGTTAAAAATAAGACGTTTGAAGAGTTTATTAGCAATGAAAACGTTCATAATCGATTAACTTGGTATTTAGCAGGTGAAGGACCCTCTAATTTACAAAAAGCAATAGAAAATCTAAAGGATTTTCACTTCGTTGGAATAACAGAAATGTTTGATGAATCAGTCTTTTTAATGAAGAAAAAGTTCGGTTGGAACAATGTTAATTATGAAAAGCTAAATGTAACCAAAAATCGTCCAAAAAGTAAGCAAATTCCTAATCATGTCATAGAAAAAGTAATGGAGAAAAATCATTTGGATATAGAATTATATCAATACGTTAAGAACTCACTTAAGAAAGAAATTAACGCTTTAGGTCTTGAATCAAATAAAGAATTTAAAGCCTTTAAAGCTTTAATGCAAAAGAGTTGATATGAGGATACTTTCAATGTCCGCCCGGAAACTGCGGAAGAAATTACAAGATGTATGAAAACTTGGAAGGACATAACAGAATTTAAAAGAATGCAAAGCTCTATTAAATGATTATTATGAAAAGGTGAATGCGGAGGGGATTTAAATGACGAAGTTCAAGTTGGAAGCAAAGTTTGACCAATTTGTTAGCCAGTTAACCGATCAACAATATCTGGATATATTAATAAAAAGTATGAATCGAAATAAATATAATGGAATCAATATGCCTGGATTGCCAGATGAGAATATCCAAAAGCAATTTGTAGGTAATGCCAATGAAATTGCACTTCGTGGTGGGTTTAAGTTTTATCAATGTGTAAAACGTTATGCTAAGGTATTAGGCAGACCACTGGGAAAGGATAGTAAAGTTTTAGATTTTGGTTGTGGATGGGGAAGGATTATACGGTTCTTTTTTAAAGATGTTGCGGATCAAAATTTGCTTGGTGTTGATGTTGATCCAAAGATGATATCTCTTTGTAACGATTTATTAGGGAAAGGAAAATATAAGGTAGTTAATCCGCAACCTCCTGTTCATTCTATTGATGATAATTCTTTAGATATCATATTTGCTTTTTCTGTTTTCTCCCATTTAGCAGAAGATACTGCTGAGAAATGGATAAAGGAATTTTCCAGGATTTTGCGTCCTGGCGGGATTGTGGTTGCAACCACAGAAGGCCTAAATTTCCTTCAATATTGTCAACGTTTAAGAGAAAGACCTGAACTGGTTAAGACTGGATGGCATAAAGCTTTAAAAGAATCTTTTAAGGACATAAATAGTATGATTTCTAATTATAATAGAGGGATTTTTCTTTATAGTGCAACTGGTGGTGGAGATATTCGAGATAAAAGTTTTTATGGAGAAGCGGTCATTCCAAAGGCTTATATTGAAAGAGTTTATGGAAAACATCTAAAATTTATAGATTTTTTTGAAGATACGAAGCGTTTACCGCAACCATTGTTTGTTCTTCAAAAAAAGGAGTGATGCTATTATGAAATTTGACCCTGAAAAAATAAAAGAAGATAAATTAAAATTATTAATTTTTATGCATATTTCCAAAACTGGAGGAACTACAATGAACTCTATTATCCAACGACAATATCACCCTTCGGAAACTAAGTTTAAATTTTTCAACACGTCTCTTTTCGAAGAGTATATAAGAACTACACCAGCAAAACAACTGGCAAAATTAAAATGTACCGGGGGTCATGTGGAATTTAGGCGAATCCCCATCGAAAGACCTTATACCTATTTTACAATGCTTCGTGATCCTGTAGATCGTGTGATTTCTCTTTACTATTATATTAAAACACCGAAGGATCTCAACCATTTGTATAATAAGACTAAAGATATGTCCTTAGAGGATTTCATTGAGAGTAAAGATGCAAAGCTTTTATTACGAACATCAAATGAACAAACTAGATTTGTTTCAGGGCAAATTGATGGGCTCGAAAAAGCGAAAGAAAATCTTTTAACAGAATTTATAGCTTTTGGGCTTACCGAAAGGTTCGATGAATCCTTATTATTAATGAGTAGGAAGCTTGGGTGGCGTAACATGAAATATGATAAAAAAAATGTTACAAAAAGTCGCCCCCGAAAAAAGGAAATACCAATAGATTTAATTAAAAAAATAGAAAAGTATAATCAATTAGATCTTGAATTATATCATTATGCAAAAAGCCTTTTTGAAAAGCAATTAAAGGAATTATGATTTAGCATACACAAGTATAGGGGAGGGATAGAGATTGAAAATACTAGCATTCTACCTACCTCAATTCCATCAAATCCCAGAAAATGACCAGTGGTGGGGAAAAGGATTTACCGAATGGACAAATACACGGAAAGCAAAACCGTTATTTCCCGGACATTATCAACCAAGAGAACCATATCAGGATTATTATTATAATTTAACGGACTCAAGAGCGAGAAAATGGCAAGCGGAAATGGCCAGAAAATACGGCATATATGGATTTTGCTACTATCATTATTGGTTTAAAGGAAAAATGCTGCTGGAGAGGCCTTTTCATGAGGTCCTACGAACCGGAGAACCGGATTTTCCATTCTGTCTTTCATGGGCTAATGAACCGTGGACTAGGAGATGGGATGGACTGGATCAACATGTACTGATGCCTCAAGATTATGGAAGCGAAGAAGATTGGAAACAGCATTTCGATTATTTATTACAGGCATTTAGAGATCATCGATATATTCGTGTAAAGGATAAACCTTTATTTATTATCTATCGTCCAGGACACATTCCACGTTGTGAGGAAATGTTAAAGTACTGGGATCACTTAGCCAAGCAAAACGGATTGGAAGGCATTTTTTTTGTAGAAACATTAAATAGTTTTCCTATTTCTAAAGTTGAAGGATTTCATGCAAGAATTGAATTTGAACCTTTGTATACAATCGTTCATAGAAAATGTCAAGAATTATCGAAAATAGTACAGGGGTATCAGGGAAGGCGGCATGTGATGGATTATGATCGAGTCTGGTCTTGCATCTTGAGACGAACAGCCGATAAAAACAAAAAAACATTCCCAGGTGCTTTTGTTGGCTGGGACAATACAGCCCGAAAAGGGGCTCAGGCTGGAATTTTTACTGGTGCAACTCCGGAAAAGTTTTCGAGGCATTTAAGCCGGCAAATTCATAGAGCTGTATCCATCTATAAAAGTGAATATTTGTTTATTAATGCATGGAATGAGTGGGCAGAGGGTGCGTATTTGGAACCCGATAAAAAGTATGGATTTAAATATTTGCAGGCCGTAAAAAAAGCGTTAGAAAATAATGGTTTTAAATAAGAAGTTATGAGATTTTATAGGAGGGGATTTGAATGACTAAGTTCAAGTTGGGAGCAAAGTTTGACCAATTTGTTAGCCAGTTAACCGATGAACAATACCTGGATATATTAATAAAAAGTATGAATCGAAATAAATATAATGGAGTCAATATTCCTGGATTACCGGATGAGAATTTCCAAAAACGATCTGTAGGTAGATGCAATGAAGAAGCTCTGCGTGCTGGGTTCAATTTTTACCTTTATGTAAAACGTTATGCTAAGGCATTAGGCAGACCGCTGGGGAAAGATAGTAAAGTTTTAGATTTTGGTTGTGGATGGGGAAGGATTATACGGTTCTTTTTTAAAGATGTTGCGGATCAAAATTTGCTTGGTGTTGATGTTGATCCAAAGATGATATCTCTTTGTGATGATTTATTAGGGAAAGGAAAATATAAGGTAGTTAATCCGCAACCTCCTGTTCAATTTATGGAAGACAATTCTTTGGATATCATATTTGCTTATTCGGTTTTCTCCCATTTATCCGAAGAGACTGCTGAGAAATGGATAAAGGAATTTTCTAGGATTTTGCGTCCTGGCGGGATTGTGGTAGCAACCACACGTGGCCTGAATTTCCTTCACCAGTGCCAACGTTTAAGAGAAAGACCTGAACTGGTTAAGACAGGACGGCAGAAGGTTTTAATAGAAAGTTTTAAGGATATAAATAGTGCTGTTTCTAATTATCATAAAGGAATTTTCCTTTATAGTGCAACTGGTGGTGGAAATGTACGTGATAAGAGTTTTTATGGAGATGCGGTCATCCCAAAGGAATATATTGAAAGAGTTTATGGAAAGTATTTAAAATTTATAGATTTCAATGGAGATACGCCCCAAGCATTGTTTGTCCTTCAGAAAAGGTAGTATAAGGAAAATACGACCAAATCCCCCTTTTTAATTTCATTTTGAATGAGGAGGAAAGGAGATGTGTTTATTATGAAATTTGGCCCTGAAAAAATTAAAGAAGATAAATTAAAATTATTAATTTTTATGCATATTAACAAAACCGGAGGGACTACAATGACCTCTATTATCCAACGACAATATCATCCTTCGGAAATTAAAATTAAATTTCCCGACACGTCTCTTTTCGAAGAGTTTATCAGAACTACACCCGGAAAACAACTAGCAAAATTAAAATGTACCAGGGGGCATGTAGAGTTTAGGCGATTCCCCATCAAAAGACCTTATACCTATTTTACAATGCTTCGTGATCCCGTTGATCGTGTGATTTCTCTTTCGTATTATATTAAAACATCAGAGGGTCCCCACCATTTGTATGAAGGAAATACCAATAGATTTAATTAAAAAAATAGAAAAGTATAATCAATTAGATCTTGAATTATATCATTATGCAAAAAGTCTATTTGAAAAGCAATTAAAGAAATTATGATTTAGCCTCTCTCATCAGCAATAACCTATTTCTGACAAATTAGGTTATTTCAATCATACCTCTAAATTTAATCTACTCATACTATAAGTAAAGAAAATAAATCAAATGATAGAAACGGGGGAAATTGCAGTGTCACAGAAATTAAAGCATAACCGTGGTTATTGTGTCATCTGTGAGCAAGAGACTATTTTTATAGAGATTAAGCCGTGGCTCCGAGACAATTATAGATGTGAAAAATGTCGTTCTATACCAAGAAATAGAGCTATAATCAATGCTTTAAATTTATTTTTTCCTCAATGGAAGAAGTATTTAATTCATGAATCATCTCCTAGTGGAGTATCATCCAATTATATTGCTAGCAAATGTAAAGGATATACTATGTCACAATATTTTAAAAATGTACCGCTTGGGAAATTTCATACGGGTGTTAGATGCGAAAATTTAGAAAGCTTGACTTTCCGAGATCAATCTTTTGATTTAATCATAACACAAGATGTTTTTGAGCATGTCATGAACCCTGATAAAGCATTTAAAGAAATATCTCGTGTGCTGAAGCCGGGTGGGGCACACGTTTTTACGATGCCATGGTATTATCATTATCCCAAAACAATTCAAAGAGCGAGAATGGATGGTGGTCAGATTGAATATTTAGAGAAACCGATTTATCACGGTAATCCTATTGATGCAAAGGGTTCACTTGTTACATTCGATTGGGGGGCTGACTTTATCGATTTTATTTATAAGCACAGCAAAATGTATACGACAGTATACCTACAAAAGGATAGAACGCTTGGTTTGGATGCAGAATTCTTACATGTATTTATTAGTAAAAAAAATGAAAAAAGTGTATAAGATTTAAGTTCGGAGGCGGGTATGACCAACTACAATTCAATGATTCGAGACATTACACTTGCACCTCGAGGCAAGATAAAACTTGATTGGGTGGAAAGCTCATATGCCCTTACTTCATACAATAGAAGAACAGTTTAAGCGAGAATAAAGGTCTTAAGGTCTCAATCTGCTTGCATCTTGAAGCCAAAACGGGATACCTAGTCCAAATCATACAGGCAGGTGGAGCGAAAGTAGCCGTTTGCGGCAGTAAGTTAATGATGCCTATTGTAAGTACCTTTTTGATAATTGATATGGAACCGGTCTATCGGTATGGGATGGGATTACTAGAACTACGAATCTTGTCATTGCCGGTAAAACGGTTGTTGTCGTTGGATATGGTTGGTGTGGGAAAGGAATAGCGATGCGAGCCAAGGGTTTAGGGACGAAAGTGATCGTTACGGAGATTGATCTCATTAAAGTTATAGAGCCGTATATGGATGGCTATAAAGTGATGTCCATGATAGAAGCAGCCAAACAAGGTGATCTATTTGTTACGATCACAGTGAATCGGGACGTACTCAATGCAGGACATTTTGATGTAATGAAAAATGGAGCCATTTCGTGTAACGACGGGCATTTTGATATTGAAATCAATAAAAAGGATTTGAAATCACGAGCCGTAAGGGTTCGTGAAGTTCGCCAAAATATTGAGGAGTTTAGATGAAAGATGGGCGTAAGCTATACTTGCTAGCGGAACGTCGGCTGGTTAACCTTGCTGCTGGAGATGGCCATCCTGCCGAAGTGATGGATCTTGCTTTTGCTTTACAAGCACTTTCCCTAAGGCATGTTGTTCAGCATGGTAAGTCACTGCAAGCCAAGGTACACTCTGTTCCTGTTGAATTGGACCGCTTCGTGGCGAATCTGCGACTAGAAACATTAGGGATTAAAATCGATCAGCTTACAAAAGAACAAGAAGATTATTTGTCCAGTTGGACTGAATAATCGGGAGGAGAGACAAGAACAAAAGGAAACGTGTATTTACATCGGAATCCGTAACATAAGGATATCCGGATAAAATGTGTGATCAAATTTCCGATGCTGATTTGAGGAATATCCACATAAGTGGAGGTGGTAATTTCTCCTATAGCCAATACTAGTCCTGTAGAAACTGCTGTTTTACAAGCCACTCTAGCTATAGGGTCTTTCTCATAAATTGCATTTGGCCGCGATAATTTAAACCTTCCTTAGGAGAAAACGGATAAAGCGGAACAATTGATGAAAATGGCACAAGTTGATTAATATAAATAAGTCTTTTATAAGAAGAAGGCTCTATCCAAACCGATAGAGCCTTCTTCTTACTTCATATTTTTAAAAAATGGATCTTGTTTAATTTTCATAGGCAGATCCAGGCACGTGTTTTCAGTAGATTCAATCGTCCACCCAGCAACCCTCGTTCCGCAAATTACCGCTTCTCTTAAAGGTAGCCCCTTTGCTAATCCCATGACTGTTCCTGAAAAGAAAGCATCATCAGCTCCGCTTGAATCAATCAGTTTTACGGGAAAGACGGGTTGATATCCAACCTCTTTTGTCTGGGAATCGTAATAGATAGCCCCTTTTTCTAATGTAACTACAATAGAACCCATTCCTGCCGGATCTACGAACTGGATAAGAGACTTTTGTTGTTGACATAAATTCATATTTGTAAAGTCTAACTCGAAAAATAAATCTGCTTCAAAATTGTTACATATAAAACAGTCTAAGCGCTCCAATATATCCCTGTGTTTTAAAATAACGTCCAAATTCCCGGTAACCCCATAGATTGGTTTCTTTTCTTCTTGGGTTAGCTTGATAACGTTTTGGACAATTTCAATATTTAGATCCAACTCAAGGGCAATATGGGTGGATTGTTGAATCATCTCCTTTCCTTTATGTTTAATTAGCTCTTGCAAGAGAGTAGATCCGGCATTTGAGAGATGGAACCGGCCAAGTCTCCTTTCTCGTCCAAAATCTCCAGCCACATGCCCATACCCATTTGCTTAGACTTGGTAAGATAATTGGTATAGACTTGTGACTATTGAAGTCTTTCCACTACTTCTTTTCCAATGCCAGTATCATCAACAGAGGAAACGAAAAAGGTGGTTAAATTGAGGTTTGCTAGATTTTCAGAGACATTTCTCCCTACACCACCATGGACAAACTGAATGTGACCAAGATTTCTAGTAGACGGATGATAGTGTTGCTTAGCAAATCCTTTGCAAAATTCAGAAATATCCAGCGGAGGAGACGATTGATCAAGAAGTCTTTTCCAAAAAAAATGTGAACAACCTCTTGGTTAGGTCTAATGATCGGAAAGAAATTTTTCTGATCCAGGATGGCTGCAAAAGAAGGATTAGGACAAAAGTCCTCTTGATTTTTACGGTTTCCTGTCCCAGCATATCATCACTTTGCCAAAATTAATCATCGATTCGATTCAAGTTGGCAAAAATCTCGACTCGAGGATCGAAAATGAGACGCAACGATTTCTATTTATCGATGAACAACTCTCTTTACCTCATCAAAAGAGTAAATTTGGAGAAGTTGAAATTGGTCCCAAATCAAGCGATTGAGATATCACCCAAAATCTTATACAAATTCCCCATTGGCAAGGAGGTTGTTTATAACTGGAGATAACATCAAACGGGTTTCCTTTTTAAATGTTTTGTGAAGGAAACCTGTTTTTCCATCTTGGACCAAGCATGAGCAGGAAAGGCTGCGATTTGCATGAACATGAAAAAAACATGTAACCGTAATAAGCCAGTTTAGTAGCAATTCTTGATTTTTTGCATATACCTAAGACCGCAGGAACTACATGGAGTTTAATTATTGAAAAATACCCTGGTTATGTTTGGGTTCCGATAAAATCCAATCCTCCCCTTCGTCATTGGCTAATAAAAGGAAATCACGGTTTACAGGAAGGGGAGAAGCATTAATCTCAAGAATCAAAGACAGGATAAAAAGAGGCAATTGTCTGCAGGGTCACTTTTATTACGTGGTACACCGTTTACTTGATCCTTCAAGACCGTATACGTATATTACCATGCTGCGTGATCCGGTTGAACGGGTAATCTCATTATACTATTATCGCAAAATTAATAACAGTTTTAAACATATTAGTTTGGATGACTTCATTGATGAATGTAAAAATCTTCAAACTCTTTATGCCTGCGGTGAAGAGAATATTTCCCTGGAGAAGGCAATAGAAAATCTGAGTTAATATTTTGCTGTAGTCGGCATCACGGAGTTATTTGAAGAGTCTATCTTTCTTATGAAAAAAAAGCTGGGATGGAAACATGTTCGGTATCAGACGGCGAATGTGAATCGCAATCGTCACAAGAGAGAGGGGATTTCAGACGAAATCATCAGGAGAATAAAGGAAAATAATGAATTTGATATGGAGTTATATTCTCATTTCAGACAACAATTGGAAAATAAAATTCAGGCTTTGGAGGACGCATCTAAAAATGAGGAGGCAATATTGTGAGTTAAGGAGACTCCCCAATATATCGTGTCATTAAATACATGGGAGTTTTTATTATGCATAGGGAAAACGTCATCCTATACGTCCCGTAATGGGAGCGTTCATATTTAACATTTGAATTCTTGTTCCCAACCAAAATCTGTCCCTAACAAATCATATAATCTTTGATTATGTGGTTTGAAAAACTGATTTAAATCATATAACGTTTTAGTTTGAATATCTTGATTATAGTTTCCTTTATTAAAAACTCTATAATGTTCCGGTTCCCAATCAGGTAACCCTAAAAAACGAATGACTTGGCGATAATTCGCAGCGGGGTTAGTCAAAAATGATTCACTTTGTAAAATAAGAAATTTTCTCCTGTCAAAAAACTCAAACCATTTTGTTAGTTGATCAACATAAATACCTCTACTTAGATAGGAGAAATGTTGATGATTAAATCCATAATAATAGGGATTCTTAAGTATATTTATTATGTCATTCTTTAGTCTGGACTCTTCTTTGGCTATTGCCTCTTCAAATGTTAATTTTTCAATGCCTCTCCTAAAGCCCATTTTATATGCAGAATATGCTCTATAAACGGGATTCCTTAGTAATACTATCAATTTAATGTCAGGAATTACTTCTTTTATTCTTAATGGGGAATAAGGATGAAAAATGTAATATGGGCTGGCTTCACCAGTAAGAACACCCTTTTTAAGATTAGTTGGAAAATGGGATTTATACCAATTAATACCTTTGTGAAAATTGTAATCAAAAAAATGCACTTCTTTTGTTGTAGCTGGTTTGACATTTGGGTGTTTGGTTATATATTCATATAAAGAAGTTGTACCACCTTTTTGAACTCCTATAATGATAAAAGAAGGTAAACTATCTTTGATTTTAGCTTTTTCTTTTCCTCTCCCCGTCATATAAAAATCAGCTCCTTCAATATAATAAAATATGTAAATTTAATAGATTATGTTTGTAGTATATTACCATTATTTTGGTATATATTTTTTATTAAATATTGGTTTGAAGTGTTTTACCTTTGTATATAGGGAGCATGGACGTAATGGTCACAATGCTTGCTTGGGGATCTTTTTAGATTCATATGTGTGGCTGCCTATACCGATTAGATTATTGTGTATAATAATATATTCGTTCATCCATCTGCTCGACATTAGGGATAAAATAGAGAGGAGTTTTCCTGAATTTGGACCATACCTCCTCCCTGGTCTCCTATTTGAAAGACATGAAGGCTTATGCTTTAGTATATGCACAAGAGCCTAAACCGGTAATTGATGATCACATAAAAATATAAAGAGGAGTACATAAACAGTCTAAATCCAAGTCGGATTTAACTAATGGGAATGCGAAGGTTTAATGGAAGATAATTATACGAAATTGGGGGAAGTTACTCATACCCTTTTAAAGAATATTGAATACTATATATATGAAAATTGTATTTTGAACAATAGTTATAGTGAAAAGGAGGCAGATTAACATTGCAAACTTAAAAGAAAACAAGCTTTACTACGAATAGTAAATAATAGAGTACCACTATATCACAAAAAATTTCCTTTAATCCTTTTTTGGTGTCCGGAAAGTGGATGTACATCACTAGTTAAATGGTTTTTCTTCCAAAATCGATTACTTCACAGGGCAAAAATTATATACGCTTAGAAAATTTTAATAATCGCATTTTAGACATTGAGAAAAATACTGACTAGTAAAATCTCCTCTCTCTTTCATCGCGAAATCAAAACACCATCATTCAGAACTAATGACTAAACAAGAAAGATTTTTCAAAAATCAGAATGACAGAGAAAACATTTTTAAGAGAGCCTCCTCTAACATACGAGAGTTTTTATGATGATGAAAAAGATTTAGTAAAAGAAATATTTAAAAAGGATTTTGAGGTCTTTAGATATAAAAAATAGAACATATTGTATTGAGTACCAGTTAGGTCAAATTAGGAATAGGTAAGCATACAAAACGATTTTAAATTAGTTAATCTACCGTGCCACTTTACTGTTCATTTTCATATAAAGATTTTAAGTAATGAAAACACTGTTAGAAAGGAGCTAGTTTTATGTTTGTTTTTTCAACAGGTCAAATAGGGAGTCCATTATTAAGTCTTAACAGTATTCGTATCGACCTTAGGAATAAAACCTTAGAGACACAAATCGTTAGGGTTTTTGTTTTTGATACCACAACATCACCGAAAACTACTGAATTTGATGAAACTTTCTCTATTCTTCCGAGTAGTGGGAATTTTCGAACCATTACCCCTACGACTTTTCCTGATCAATACGAAGTAGTCGTAAGATCAAACACTTTGAGTATAGTTCCTTATATTACTGGGATAACCTCTACAGGAACCGTCGATCCGAATACAACATTTAAATATGGGGATCTCTTTGTAAAGGAATTTCAAGGAACTGTTAGTTAGGGTTGTACGGTATCTTTGGTATAGCCGTGGACTAAGTTTATCAATGTATTAAAATGTCGTAATTAATTATACTAGATGACAATACGGATATGACATAAAGTAGGGTATACTCCAAATACGAGGATACCCTACTTTATTATGACTTGAACAGGCCAATCCTGGGTTACATAACTTACTAAAAATGGTTTACTTCATTGTACTTTTTTACAAGATAGGGTTAATAAAAGGCAAAATTACGTTGATATAATCGGAATACCGGAAGCGTTGCCACGTGGATTCTTAAATACTTGAATGCCGGTTATTCTTGCCCGTTTTTTGGAAATGGGTTCGATTTGTCTATAATTCAGCAGTTTTAAAAGAACTTGGTAACTTTCCATGGGAACATCGGAAGGAATGCATCAGCCTTTGTTTCTCCAACATGCGGGTTTAAAAACAATCCGTCAACAATTTCTAATGATTTTTGAATGTATTCGTGAGCACGATGAATAGGATTACGCGTTTGAAAGCCGACAACTGTTTTCCAATTCCGTTTTTGAAACTCTTTTCTCGTTTGTACTGGATTAAGGTAGAATTGTTGGAATTTTTGTTTTTCAGGATTTTTTAGGAGGATTATAGAACCTCCAAGATATACGTTTGGTCGTTCGAATAGTTTTTTTATACCGGGGAGGGCGAGATCTGTTGTTTGAAACACTTGTTGTGCTTTAACTTCTTTATCGGGTTTGTATTTTTCTTCTAATTCAAGAATCCCATATACAATATTATTTTGAATAAGTTTTATCTTTTCACCAACCTTTAGAGATTTTGAAATGTCTTCATTGACTGGTAGTGTAATCGGAAGACTCCATATTAATCCACTTGTTAATCTCATTTTATTTACAACAGAGAGATAATCTTTTCTTTTCATAAAGCCAGTTAAAGGGCTGTATAATCCTGTGGCAATCAATTCTAAATCAGATATTGCTATATTAATATCCTTTAATGGAGGAATAATCATAGGTATAATGAATTCAATTGATTAGTTGACCGCCGTGAGGTTCACTTAATGACATCAATTATTGCTCCTTTCTATATAAAATGGATAAGCAGCAAAACTAAATTTGCTGCTTTCATTATTACAATTGTAGTCGTTTATTAATGAACGATGTGATTTCATTAACAGATTTTTTAATACTTTGTTTTGTTGTATCAATGATGATTTCAGGGTTAACCGGTTCTTCATATGGCTGCGTAATCCCTGTAAATTCTTTGATTTCTCCTGTTCGCGCTTTTTTATAAAGGCCTTTTGGATCGCGTTTTTCGCATTCTTCAACAGAGCATTTTACGTAAACTTCAATAAATTCTCCATCATTAAATATTTTTTTAACTTCATCTCGATCCTCTCTAAAAGGAGAGATGGCCGCAACAAGAACTACAACGCCGGCAGCAACAAACAGTTTGCCAATTTCAGCAATCCGTCGAATATTTTCTTTTCGGTCTTCTGAACTAAAACCTAAATTTTTATTAATGCCGAAACGAATGTTATCTCCGTCAAGTAAATACGTGTGAATTTTTTTATTAAATAATTCTTTTTCTAATGCATTCGCTATTGTTGACTTCCCTGAACCAGATAACCCTGTGAACCATAAAATCATACTTTTGTGGTTATTTAACCGCTCTCGGTCTTTTTTTGTAACGGCAGTCTGATGCCATTTGATATTTTTGCTCATGATTTCACCACCTTTAAGCATTATCCCCATAGTGCAGAAGCAATCCATACAGTTGTAATCATACATAAAATACTTAATGGTAATCCGACTTTTATATAATCACTAAAACGATATCCACCAGGACCGTAAACAATTAAATTTGTTTGATAACCAATTGGCGTAATAAAGCTGCATGAAGCAGAAACAGCAATAATGATTGCAAGTAGTTTTGGGTCATATCCAACCGTTTCTGAAACAGAAAAGCCAATTGGAAACATAAAGGCTGCAGAAGCTAAATTATTAATCATTTCTGTAAGAATGCTTGTTATGAAATAAATGAGAAATGCAATGCCGAATAAGCCAAACGTAACTCCCAAACTAGTTATTAAGCTGGCAACAATTTCTGCAAGTCCGGTCTTTTCAACAGCAGTACCGATGCCAATTGAAGAAGCCATAAGGATAAGAACGCTCCAATCAATTGCTTTTCGTAATTCTGATGGTTGAATCGATTTTGTTACAATTAGTGTAAGTACACCAAGTAATGCTGCTTTAAATATTGGCAGTATTCCAAACGAGATAAGAGAAATTATCCCGATTAAAACGGTAAAAACAACTTTTATTTGATGTGGTGAAATTGCTTCCAGGGAAAGGTTTGAAACAAGATAAAAATCTTTAGAGTTTGACCAGCGATTTTGAAAATCTTTTCCTGTAATTAAAAGAAGTGCATCACCTGGCTTTAGCTTTGTGTTTCCAATGCCTGACATGATTTGTTTGTTATTTCTTGAGATCGCTACTATTGCTGCATTATATTTAGCGCGAAAATTGCTGTCTTTTATTTTTTTTTCAACGAGTGGTGAACTATGAGAAATAACAACTTCTATAAAAGTCATATTACCTTTATGATACTTAGTTGGAAGTTCATCCTCTTCAGCCCAAAGTTTCAATCCTTTAATATTTTCAAGTGCGATCATACTTTTGGCATTACCGGAAAAGATAAGACGATCTTTAGGTTGAATGATTTCATAATTTGGTGCAGGTGAAATGATTTGGTTTCCTCGTAAAATTTGAATAAGAAATAAATCATGTAAATTTCTTAGCTTTGCTTCGGTAATTGACTTTCCTACTAATATAGAGTCGGTTGGTACGATGAATTCAAAAATATATTTTTTACTCGATTCTTGAAAAGAGTTGATCATATCTTTTCTGTCAGGAAGCTGGTATTGACCGTAAAGAATCATATACAGCAGACCAATAATCGAAAGTGGTATACCTATATACATAAACTCAAACATTGTGAAACCTTCTAGACCTTTTTGTTGTAAGAGTCCATGAACAACTAAATTCGTTGATGTTCCGATTAACGTAATGGTTCCTCCTAAAATGGCAGCATAAGATAATGGGATTAAAAGTTTGGAAGGGGAGAGCTTTTGTTTAATCGCCCAATTTCGAATCGTTGGCGTTAACATGACAACAATCGGTGTGTTGTTAATAAAAGCAGATAAAAAAAAGATCGGTGTCATTAATTTTGTAAGGACCCAATTTAAATTTTTACTTGAGTTTAAGAGCTTTGTTACGAAATGATGTAAAATGCCGCTATTGTATGCTGCAGATCCGATAATAAAGAGAAGAGCAACTGTATGAACACTTGAATTGGAAAAGCCTTTAACAGCTTCTTCTGGCGTTAATATTCCAAAGAGTGTTATCGCTGCTAATGTCATAAAAACGGTTAAATCTGGAGGGAAATATTCTTTTATTAAAGTAAAAAACATTGTAATTAAAGCGATACTAACTATTATTGCTTCAACTGTCATTATCATCACCATGCTATCCGTGTATCACTTAAAATTTTGAACCCCAGCTTATAGAAATAATGGTACTAATTTTTATTTATGCAGTTTCTTATAATTGGTTCCTGATTACAAATAAAATCAAAAAAGAGAACTGCATAAAAGCAGTTCAATGAAATATTTATTATTTCAGATTTACCAGTGTTAGATTGATTCTTATTAGCTACAAATCTCATAAAATGAAAAAAAGCGATTGGAACCACTATCGGTTCTTTTTCGTATCACTTTACTTGCTTTTCAAGTACTTTGTATAAGGAGTTGTTTTTACCATAACCGGGGAGGAATCTTTTTTTGTTTTTTTCCAGATTGTCGACTGTACAGATCTGCAATGGTACAAGCCTTTGGATGAAAATCGTTTATTCATTTCATGACATAAACACATAGGAACACCTCACCTTCTTATACTAATATATACCATCAATTTTCTCATGCTTGTACGAATGTACTTGCAGAAGTGTCCATTTTACAGGAGGTTTTAGAGCAGTGTTCTAAGAAAAGTCTATTAAGCTGCCAAAAAATTGAGCTATCGTGGGATTCAGCCATTCTACTTCGCTTTGAGTGCTTTTTGTATGAAACATTCTCATCCCCAGCTTATAATGCTTCATTATATTATAGTAAATGAACGCGGTGAATTAGGGGAAATTTGACAAAGAAATAGGCTGTCGAGGTTTCTTGACAGCCTAAGAAAACATGATTAAGGGTATATTTAGCGAAAGAAAGGGGAGAGGCTTTGTTTCAGCAAAATGAAAAAAGGAATACAAAATAGCTCTTTTCTTCTATTATCGGTTTCTAGTTTCCCAATTAAAATTTATCAAAGAATCATCCCACCGAATTCGTTTTTCATCAGGATTGTTCGGGTTATATGATTCAGTTGTGCAATAAATAATTGTGGCAGGCTTTTGCCCAAGCACCCTATATCCATGGGCAACACCCTTTGGAATAAGGAGCATGATCGGATTTTCCTCTCTCATGTAATAAACGTCCGTTTCCCCTTGTGTAAATGAATTTTTCCGGAGGTCATACAAAACGACTTGAGCATTACCTGATGGGAAAAACCATAAATCATCTTGGTTTTCGTGATAGTGAAACGCTTTAATAACTTAGCTCATCGACCATGATGCCTGGCCGAACTTGGGTAAAAGTTCAGGTTCATCGTCTCTAACAAGTTCTGCAAAAAAGCCGCGGTCGTCACAATGCTTTACAAGTTTTTTCACCTTCACTCCATCTATCATGAATAAGTCTCCTTTCGAATAAACTCCTTTAACGCTTCATTCCACGGTCTAAGAGGCTTAACACGTTCTCTAAGTAAAGCATTATTTTCCAATACTGAGTAACGGGGCCTTGGAGCAAGAGCGCCATATTCTTTAGTAGTTGTGGGCAAAATAAATTTCGGATTGAAACCTGCTTCATCGAAAATGGTTCTTGCAAATTCATACCAGGTGCATGAACCCGAATTGCTCACATGATAGATGCCATTTTTTTTATCGAGTAATTGAATAATAGATTCAGTGAGATCATTAACATAAGTAGGAGAGCCTATCTCATTTACCACTTTAATTTCTTTCTTTTTTTTAGCAAGTTCCAACATTGTCTTTACAAAATTCTTTCCATCATGCCCGTATTGCCAGGATGTACGGATAACAGTTCCAGACATTTGTAGAATTTCAATGATTTAGATAAATATAGGTATGTGTTAGTTTCTAAATTTACAAATTTACATATACATAAAATACAAAAGAAAATTATTCTAATGTTTGATGCTCATCATTTCTTCAATAATAAATAAAGATAATAAAAAATAGGTGCAAAATTTCAAAAGTAAATTGTTAAAGAACTATGGAAAAAGTTCAATTTTTAACAAAAATTTTAAGTTGGAATAGCAGAGTTTTTGACTAAAACAATTCATTTTTACTTTCGCACGATCTCTGTTAACAATGCATCTAACTTCGAAACCGTATCATGCTTTAAACAGCTGTGCAACAGTATAATTTCCAAACAGTATTTTTAAAAAGAAAATAAAGGTGGGTGTGTCTATAATCAGATCTTATATAAAGGTAAAGTGAAAGATTATTAACTATACAGCATTGATTTTAATGCATAAATTGAAAAATAACAAAAAGGTGGTGAACATTTATGTCAAATGACAACTTTTTTCAAAACTCTCGTCATGATTTGTCACTGATAAAAAGAAAAAGCGAAATAATAAAAAAGCATGATAGTCAAATAAATAAAGTGCTACCAAGTGATTGTCCTTTAGTTTCCATCTTAATCATTAATAGAAATGGTGCTAATCACCTTACTCGTCTTTTTAGAAACTTTAAAAAAAATACATTTTATCCTAATTATGAGATCGTTGTTGTTGATAATAATTCTACTGATAATTCAATTGGTTTATTACAAGAATTATCAAAAGATTTGCCTATACAAATTATAAGAAATAAAAAGAATACTACTTTTTCAGCGGCAAATAATCAAGCTGCACAACTAGCTAAAGGGCAATATTTAGTATTATTAAATAATGATGTAGAACCTTTAAAAGGTTGGTTAAATGAAATGATACATTGTTGGGAAAATACACCAAATATTGGAGCTGTAGGTTCAAAATTAATTTATCCTATTTTAAATAAACAAAGTATTCGAAAAAATAAATCGTTAAAGGTTCAACACAGTATTCGAAAAAATAAATCATTAAAGGTTCAACACAGTGGAATAGCCTTCACCGTTCAAAAGGGGTCTATCATTGCTTTTAACATGGGAAACGGATTAGACCCATTTGATGCTAGTGTTAACATTGTCGCAGAGAGGGCAGCGGTAACAGGAGCTTCGATACTAACAAAACGTGATTTATATTTTAAAGTTGGTGGATTAGATGAACAATACAATTACGGTTATGAAGATGTAGATTACTGTTTAAAACTTTTTTCAAGAGGTTTTAAAAATATTTACTGTCCTACATCAGTTCTTTTCCATTATGAATTTGGTACACAAGAAAGTGACAATCGGAATAAAGTAAGAGCTCGTAGATTAAAAAATAAAAAATTGCTTCAAAAAAAATGGGGAGCATGGATTGAAAGAAATATTCTTAAGCATAGTTAAAATTTGATATTATCTCCTTTGAGTAAATTCTATGAAAATTTATCCTTTTATGAAATGTTGGAAAGGAAATTAAAATAATTGATCTCATGTGCTTTAAAAAGCTACAGTCCCTCAGTAAATGGTTTTATTATAGGATTGATACTGCATAATAAGTCGTTATTTGCTTTTTTATTTATTACGATCTTTCTTTAATGGATGCATAAATATTAGAAAAGTTAGGTTTCTAATTATGTAAATTAAATATTAATAAATAAATGAGGGAGGGAGTACAAGTGAAAAAAATAAAGGTGACGGCAAAATTCTTATTTGATATCCATTCACTAGCTTTGCATAAAAATCTTGGCACGAGGTCAACTAGTTTTAAAATGGAATTTAATCCAAATTTATGACATTAAATGTTATTAATGAACATTCAGATTTATTGTTTTTTCCTCATGAATTAAAAAAGGATAACAATTAGTTTAAAAGGAGACTTTTTAAAATGATAAATTCGGGCCCACAATTTTTGATAATAGGAGCAGGTCGTGGAGGTACAAGTTTATTAGCGGGACTACTTGACAGCCATTCAAAACTAGAAGTTGGTTTTGAGAAGTTTGGAGTAGACTATCTAATGGGGAAAAGTTTACGGTTAAGGTTTAAAAAAGGTAATAATCTAGCATTAGAGCGTGCCAATGCTTTTAAAAAAATGTGTTTTAAAGAAGCTAAGAAGTACCCTAAAAAGGTATGGGGGAATAAAATTACTACTGAACAAGTTTTAGGTTTAATGGAACAGTTGCCTGATGATCCTCAAAAAAGGGAAAAAGTTTTAGACTACACTTTTAATAAATGTCTAAGTGGGATAAAGATAGTGTTTATATTGAGGGATGGGAGAACTTGTATACGTTCGAAGGTGAAAAGAACTGGACAAACTCGTGAACTTGCAGCCTCAAGATGGAAGTTTTCTGTTGAAATTTACAAGTACCTAAACGAAAGACATAGTAATAATATTATAGTAAGATTTGAAGATTTACTTTTGAATGCTGAAAATGAAATGATTAACGTTTGCGAATTTTTAGGAATTCCTTTTGAAAAGCAAATGTTAGAAGGTACAAAAAATGAAAAAATGTTACCTGAATATCAAAAAAATGGATTTGATTTATCAAAAAGAAAAATAGATTCATTTTGTAACGAGGTTTCTGCAATGATTGAGGAAGAATTAAAATTCTGTGGATATTTAAAATAGTATTTGACAATTTAAATTTAAGGCTTCTTTAAATTATTTTTAATGAAAGTGTTGAACAAACTCAAAAAGCATGAAAAAAAGGCATAAAAGATCCATCTACTTGAAAAAAACGAAAGTACTATAGCGGATTGACCCCCGAAAATTGGACACATACTATACTATCTTAATCTAATGATTTTAGCTTGTTTCACAGTCGCATTTCTTTGGTTGTCATTTCTTCTAGCTGATTTCGTTTATAGAAATCAATAGAAGCTAAAAAGCCAATGCTTGAATGAATACGTTTGGTGTTGTAAAACTGCATAAATTCAGCTACAGCTTTGTACGCTTCTTCATAGCTTTGAAATTCATGACGAGCGATACATTCATCTTCTAAAATACGATGAAAGGCTTCAATATGAGCGTTATAGACTTACTTTTTATTGATCGTTTAATCAAAGTAACTGTGTAGTACAATCGATAATTTGTGATAGCTAGGTAGTTCCTTCGTTTTCAATCAATTGTAAAAGCCATTCTTTAATCTGGTCTTCTGACACTTTTGTACCATCTGTTTTTATCGAGAAACCGTATCCTGGTCGTCCCTCATTTACTGCTTTCTCCTTCACATATTAGTTCTTTTGATAATAATAGGTGGAACGAGAAACACCAACAATACGCAGCACAATCGTTTTTAGATATCCTTTGTTGATCCACTAGTCTGCTATTTTAATTTTTTCATTAAATGAGGGTTCTTCTATTTTATCATGTCACGAAGAATGGCAATTTCAAGGTCTTTTTCACCCAATAGCCGTTTTAACTGATCATTTTCTTGTGCGAGTTCTTTTGTTCAGAGAGAGAGGTTTTCTGATAAATTCACATCATTTAATTTACCTTGGTTGTACTCTCGAACCCAGCGATGAACCATATTCGTACTGAGTTCAAAACGTCTTGAAACCACTGCTTTATTTCCTGTTTGCAACGTTTCTTTAACCACTTGCAGTTTAGATTCTTTTGAATATTTTTGTCGCTTCATTTTACGTGCCTACTTGGTTACTATCAGTATAATGATATGAACTAGAGGTGTCCAAGTTCCTTAGTGGGCTTTACGGGGCTTAAGAGCTAACTCTATCTATCCTATTTGAACGATAGTTTTTTTTTGTAAGAAACGTGATTCCTTCGAAGTCATACTGATTATGCATTCCATAATCCATTAAATATTTATTATCCCTCGTTACATATTATCATTTTTCCGATTCTGAAAGAATGGTCCTAAAGACTGTATAGAAGTTTTAACAAAGGTTTTTACGGAAGAAGTAGTGAATAGACTATTTTTCTACTCTATTATTTTTTAGGAGTTAAGTCTAGGACAGATAATTAAAGTAGGTATAGAATATAACAACTAAAAGCTTGTCAGAAGAAAAGATGGGACATGAAGGATCCTACTTAGGCTTAAAATTGAATTTATTATGTTCAGATAAATTTGATGAACCCTGATACACTTTGTTATGTAAGAATTTATTTTTTTTATTTAACATTGTATTTTTTGATAAATTAAATGGTATCTATAAAAGCCTATTTATTTCTAAAAAATATAATGAAAAGGTTCTAAATTTTATTTTAAATAGGGAGTGAAAGTTGTGTTTGCTAATCAAACGATTTTTGTAACAGGAGGGACTGGTTCATGGGGACAGGAGTTAGTTAATCGCATTCTGGAGAAGAATCCGAAAGAAATTCGTATTTTTTCACGAAATGGTACGAGTGGGGCAAAAAGAATTTAGAAAATAGAATTAAAAATCTAGAAAATCAAACAAAAAAGGAATTAATTGAATGGAAAAACAAATTTAAAGTTATTGAGTAAAATGAGTATCCCTTTTGCTCAGAATTATGTTTATCAAGAAAGAATGTTTGTCAATAATGGTGACTAATATTGTTCTTGAAAGGGTGCTTTAAATGTCCAGATACCAACAAATGAGTTTGATTTCTTTCTAAAAACAGTTTTCGACCGAAGAAGCTTGTCATGACCATCTATTTTCACTGAGGTGGTCGAACTGATATTATGGTGAGAAATGTGGTCACGATGCTTATTTTGAAACAAAAACGCGAAAGCACAAGCTTTATGAATGCAAAAAATGCCGTTATCAATCTACTGTCACTGTCGGAACCGTGATGGAAAAAAAACTGACTTAACCAAGTGGTTCTTAGCCATCTATTTAATCGCTCATGATAAACGTGGTGTATCTGCTACAAAAACTTTCTGAAGAACTTGAAGTGACGTATAAAAACGCATGGCTCATGATTCATAAAATTTGCAAAGCCATTAGGAAACGTAATGCAGAATACACGTTAGCTCGTATTGTAGAACTAGACGATGTTTTCTTTGGTGCGCCCTCCGAAGGCGGAATACGCGGTCGTGGAACTAACAAAACCAAGGGAAACCTTGATTTATTTTGCCAAGAAAAACATCAAACCAGGGTTAACGATTAATAGTGATGCCTATCATTCCTACCGAGCGCTTGATGGGGCTGGTTTTAAGCACGAATATCAAGTCTATAATGCCAAGGAAAGTCTAGACCATTTAATCTGGTTACACACTGTTCTTTCGAATGAAAAAGCGTTTGTTGGTGGAACGTTCCACGGACTTGACTCTAAGCATCTCCAATTCTAATTAGATGAATTTTGATATCGATTTAATCGAAGAAAATTCAAAGGAGAATGGTTCGGTCGTTTAGTAACATTGTGTGTATCAACAAAGACAATTACTTATAATGAGCTAGAGGGATACTCATTAAATTTTTTAAAATTTTTTTAGCTTGGTGTCTAAAAATTTCTTTACGTTTACTAAATGGTAATCAGGATTTTGATTTGTTCTCTTATTTATTTCTTCAACGAAAATTTCCGGATTTTTTAACAGATATTCAAAGTTCACATCTATTATATCTGCCCCTTCATCTTCTAACCTTTTTCTGAGCCTTTTTTTATTATTTAAATAAGGAGTCAATATTTTTCTCGATTTTTTTATACTAAAATGGTTTCTGCGGACTAAAGACATAATAGATTCTTTAAAAGGCCGATGGACAAAAATATACGTAATATCAGATGTTTCTTCTAAATAGGGTTTCCAGATATCATAAGTCAGCAAAGTTCTTGGGTCTTTTAAGCCCCAGATCGGCAATTGATTAACTTTAATAAACTGCCGTATATGGCTTTTGTTCATTTTGATATTTTTTATTTTTAAAGGCGACGGAGGTCTATGCCACGATCCATTGACAGTTGCTAAGATTCTGTTGTTAATCTGAACAAACTCACGATTTTCAAAATGCCCTTTAGGATTTGACTTTGCTCTTCCCAATTGCTTTTTCCCCATATTCACTCCTAATTGATTTAAAACACCTGCTGTTGCACTAGTCCCCGATCGATGGAGACCTAAGATAAGAAATAATAAGCTTTTTTTTATCGTAATCATCTCCAATGCAAATATGATGTTCATTTTATAATTTAATAGCGCTAGTAAGAGAGAAAATTTAAATTACATACTTTTGAACCTATTTTCTGCTGTAAAATAATTTGGAAAATATTTCAGAACTCTTTTTCTTGAAACAGAGCATTTTTTGGTTTCTCAAATGCCCCCAATTCCCTATATATTTCAATTCTATGAAGAGTCCTTAATCAATTGTTCAAAGTCGGATAAATGGTAATGGTAAGAGTCCTTATTCGGATAGGTGATAATCCCAGGGGATTGTTTAATGGGTTTTTTGTTGTTGTTTTCCTTCGATTCGAAAAATGTGGTAAAAAACGTTCCCTCTTTTTTAAGAACTTTTTCCATATTAAAAAAACAATCTTTAATGACATTTAGCGACAGGTGTGTGAATAAAGAATAGGCAATTGCAAAATCAAATTCTTGATTATATTTTTCAAAATAAAATGCATCCACAAGAAGGTTCGGTTGTTTATGGACTAAATTTGCTCGTTTTAATTCTAATTGACCCTAAGGGAAGAATTAATGTCCATTCTATAGTAGTTGCCTGACTTTAAATACTTGATAAAATGATCCCCCCTCTCAAGCTCCCGCAGCCTAAGTCTAATAGTTGATGATTAGGCAATAATCCTTTTTTTACCAAAAAATTAAATTGCAGTTCCCCGATTATATTCCAATACCCTCCTACATACAATCGATGACTTCCACTTTGTTTAGGGTATGCTAATGCACCAATCTAAGTGCAAAAGTTACTATTATTGTCTTCAATTGGTTTACTGGTAATGTCTGTGTTTATTAGAATAATATTGGTTATAGAATAAAAGCTGTATTTAGTGAGTGGGTTTTATTGTAAATTTAGAGATATAGATAGAAAGAGATATTCTTTATAGATTATTCAAAACAGTTGTGAAAGGAATATGATTTGAATAAAAATGTGCATTTCGGATAGTGTAAGTTTTCTATATGCAACTGAAAGTAACTTATTGAGCATGAGGAAAAAAATATTAACCTAATTTTAGAGATAAAAACGCGAGCATTTAATTATTTACAGCATATTATATAACAGAAAAATAGGAACAGTTGGTTGTAACGTGGGAAATTATGGGAGACTATTTAGGTATATTATTAAATGACAATTTACACCATAAAATTAGCAAACAACTGAATACTTGCGAAGGTATATCATTCTACGAAGAGGCTTGTGATCAATTTGATTTAACGCTTTGTTTTTTCAGAATTAGAGATATAGAGGTTGGAAAGAATGAGGTAACTGTATTAATAAAGAGCGGAAACGGTGGATATTCAATGAACAAAGTCATGAAACCTAAAGTTATTCATAATCGTGGATTTTATTCTAATAAGAAAGACAGAGAAAAAATAAAATCACTCCAAAGAGATGGATTAATAATTTTTAATGGATGTACAGGTTATCAGAAGCTGAAAATTCACAAAATCTTAATTGAAAATAAAACTTTAAGCCAACATTTACCTAAAACGCTTATAGCAAATAAAACAAATTTTCTTCAAATGGTAAAGAGACATAAAAACCTTATAATAAAGCCCGACAATGGCAGTCTTGGGATGGGAATTATAATGGTCTCTAAGAAAAGTACGAATTTATGGAATTTTAATAACGGAAAAAGGGCACAATTGTTTTCTATTAATAAACAATGGCCAAAAGAATTGGAAAAAATTATTTCTAAACTAACCAATATTATTCAACAAAGAATACCTCTTGCTACTTATAAAGGGAATCCTTTTGACTTAAGAGTTTCAGTGCAGAGAAAAGATATAGGGGAGTGGCAAGTAACAGGAATGGTAGCCAAAGTGGCAAAATAGATTGTTTGTGACAAACGTTGCATCAGGTGGGAAATGTTACCCATTAGATACAATTTTCAAAGATCTCCCAAATTTAGATGCAGATAAGGTAAAGAAAATATTCATAATGTTTCTTTATTAATTGCTGAGCAGCTTAGCAAAAACCTCACGAATCTTGCAGATATTGGACTTGATATTGGAATTCGACGGCTTTCCAATGCTAATAGAATGTAATGCGAGAGATTTACGTATAACATTTAAAGCGTTTATAAAACGACAGATAAGATGGAAAATGAATACAAAATATTATTCAAAAACTCATTAAAAGGGTTAAAAACCGAATGCTGTTATTTTCTGATTTTTTTGAGTATTATTAAAAAAGAGGTTGATAAATTATGAAATGGATTATAAAGAATCCTGCTCCAACTGACTGGAGACAAGAAAAATGGGGGGACTTTCACTTTGGTAGATCCCTAACTAAATATCTTAAGAAATATGGAATTGATGTTGAAACAGATTATTTTCCAGAATGGAATAATGAAAAAGAAGCTGACATCGTACTTGTGTTAAGAGGTAAATACCCATATAAACCAAAGCGAAATTCAAAAAATATTATGTGGAATATCAGTCATCCATCTTCGGTGAAATTAGAAGAATATGAGAATTATGATCTTGTTTTTGTAGCATCAAATAAATATGCTCATATTCTAAAAGAAAAGATAAAAGTACCAGTATACCCTCTGTTACAATGTACAGATACAGAAGAATTTTTTGAAAGAGATAAATATAAGAGAAATGGAATTATTTTTGTTGGGAATACAAGAGGCGTACGAAGAGATTGCGCAATATGGTCTACTGAATTAAATATCCCATTAAAAATATGGGGGATAGGCTGGGAGAAGTGGGTTAAAAAAAAGTATATTGTTAACAAATATATACGAAATGAAGATTTGGGAAATTTGTACTCTAAATCAAGTGTTGTATTAAACGATCATTGGTCGGATATGAAAAAATTTGGTTTTATAAATAATCGAGTTTTTGATGCTATTGCATGTGGATTGCCTGTTATTTCAGACTATCATGAGGAATTATATAAAACATTTCCTAATGGTATTTTGTACTATAAAAACAAGCAAGAATTTAAAAAGTGTATTGTGCAAATAAACAATTCATATCCAAATGTTAAGTCAAGTATTAATAAATTAAAAGATATTGTAAAAAAGGACTATAGCTTTAAAACTAGAGTAGACCAAATTTTAGATGTTTTAAATTCAGAGTATTTAATCTGAAATAAGGCAGGTTGGTGATGTTTTAGTTATTAAGGAACTGGACTATGACTTTCTTTCCTGATGTTTTTTCAAGCAAAAACCGAATTAAAAACTTGCACAATCTCGTTTTTTCACTGACACTTTTTCTCCTTTTCTTTATAAAATCCTCTGTTAACCACTCTTCATTTATCGATTTTCTATTTCGACATGCCAAAGTTGTTTGTTCATGAGATTAGAAAGAATATCATGGTACCTGTCAATATCTCTAGTTTATACACTTCCCTTATAAACTCAAAAGGAAGTGTATTTTTATTTGATTCTGTTTTTAAGAGGCTTTTCATATTTGAAGACACCCTGGGCTATTATATCAAGCACGTTTTGTTTAGGAGAACCATATAATAATTGAAGTTACGTCGGAAATTTTTGTCGCATTTCTTTAAAGTTAATTATCTAGGTACTTAAGAAGCTCCTTGCTATAACAACAGCGTATATGTTTGTTATCAGGAAAACTTTTGATGCGAATGTTAGCCTTAAAAAAAACATTTTGGAAAAAAGATTAAGAGTTTGAATAACTTCTATATCACGATTTGTAACTTTTATTAGGAGATTCAAGAAAAAGGCGGGATACTTTATGAAAGGAATAATATTAGCCGGAGGTAGTGGTACACGTCTATATCCAATAACAAGATCCATATCAAAACAATTATTACCAGTATATGATAAACCAATGATTTACTATCCATTATCAGTTCTCATGCTTGCTGGTATAAAAGATATATTAATCATTTCAACCCCACAAGATACCCCAAGGTTTGAACAGTTACTCGGAGATGGTTCAGATCTAGGAATATCGTTAAAGTATGCTATTCAGAAATCTACTGATGGTATAGCTCAAGCATTCATTATTGCAGAGGAATTTATTGACACTGATAATGTCGCTCTTATATTGGGAGATAATATTTTTTATGGGCACAACTTTACGAAGATGTTAGAAAGTGCGGCATCTAGAAAACAAGGAGCTACTATATTTGGTTATAACGTTAAAGATCCACACCGTTTTGGAGTAGTAGAGTTTAATGAGAACGGAAAGGCGATCTCCATTGAAGAGAAACCTGAGAACCCAAAGTCAAACTTTGCAGTAACAGGGTTATATTTTTACGATAATCGGGTTGTAGAGATGGTTAAATTAATTAAACCATCTCTAAGAGGGGAATTAGAGATAACAGATGTTAATAAAGCATATTTAGAATCTGGAGATTTATATGTTGAATTATTGGGTAGAGGTTTTGCGTGGATAGACACAGGTACACATGAATCGTTATTGGAAGCATCTCTCTTTATAGAAACAGTAGAGAAACGACAAGGTTTAAAAATCGCTTGTTTGGAAGAAATTTCGTTTGTAAAAGGTTATATTTCAAAGGAACAACTACTAGCTCTAGCTAAACCATTACTTAAAAATGAGTATGGACAATATTTATTAAGATTGGCTACACCTACTTGTAAATAGTTTTGGAAAGGAAGAAGTGATATATTTTGAAATTAATAGAAACTAAATTTGCAGATGCATTTCTACTTGAAGCAAACGTTTTTCCAGATGAACGTGGTTTTTTTACTGAGAGTTACAATAAACAATTATTTAAGGATAACAATCTTGAATTTAATTTTGTGCAAGATAACCACTCATATTCAGTAGAGAGAGGAGTAATTCGTGGGTTGCATTACCAAGTTAATCCAATTGCTCAAACAAAATTAGTACGTGTGTTAGCTGGTGCAATTTATGATGTTATCGTGGATATCCGAAAAAATTCAAAAACTTATGGTAAATGGCAGGGCTTTATATTAAGTGAAGAAAATAAACGTCAATTATTAGTTCCTAGAGGCTTTGCACATGGTTTTTGTACACTTGTTGCTAACACACAAGTGTTCTATAAAGTAGATAACTATTACTCTCCTGAACATGAGAGTGGGATCATTTGGAATGATCCTATTCTAAATATTGAATGGCCTATATCAATCCCCATTCTTTCTGAAAAAGATGCAAAACTAAAAACATTTGCTGAAGCAAAAAATAACTTTGAATAAAAATATAAGGAGTAAAATATGAGACTATTAGTAACTGGTGGTTGTGGATTTATTGGCAGTAATTTTATTCGTTATATGTTAAAGAAGTATCAAGATGTAAACATTATTAATCTAGATGTATTAACTTATGCTGGTAATTTAGAGAACCTATCAGGGATTGAACAAAATTCTAAATATGCTTTTGTCAAAGGTGATATTACAGATCGTGAACTTGTTAACTCTTTATTTGACAAGGGAATAAATGCAGTTATTAACTTTGCGGCTGAATCTCATGTGGATCGGAGTATTACAAACCCAGACATATTTGTTAAAACGAATATTCAAGGAACTCAAGTATTACTTGATGCAGCTAAACAGTATGGAGTTGAAAAATTTGTTCAAGTTTCAACAGATGAAGTTTATGGTACTTTAGGAACTACAGGGGTATTTCACGAAACAACTCCTTTAGCACCTAACAGCCCGTATAGTGCTAGTAAAGCTGGAGCTGATTTTCTAGCCCTTGCATATTATGAAACGTTTAAACTACCTGTTTGTATTACACGTTGTTCAAATAATTACGGTTCCTATCAATTCCCAGAAAAATTAATTCCACTCATGATTATTAACGCGTTAAATAACAAACCACTTCCAGTATATGGAGATGGGCTAAATGTTAGAGATTGGTTACATGTTGAGGATCATTGTCAAGCGCTTGATTTGGTTTTGTGTCGTGGCAGAGCTGGTGAAGTATACAATGTAGGTGGAAATAATGAAAGAACAAATATAGAGATCGTAAAAATAATCTTAAGGCAATTGAAAAAAAGTGAATCCCTAATCAAATTCGTAGAAGATCGTCTAGGACATGACAAACGTTATGCAATTAATGCAATAAAAATTAAAGAAGAACTAGGTTGGGATCCAAAGTACACGTTTGAAGAAGGAATTAAACAAATAGTTGATTGGTATTTACAAAATCAATCATGGTGGAAGCGAATTATTAGTGGAGAGTATCAAAATTATTATAATAAACAATACGGTCAACGACTAGGAGAATAAATATGAAAGTATTAGTAACAGGTGCTCAAGGACAACTTGGATCAGATGTGGTTAAGTTACTCAAGCAAGAAGGAATAAATTTTATAGGTTGTACTAGACAGGATGTGGATATCAAATCCATGGAGACTGTCAGAAGAAAGTTCTTAGAATATAATCCAGATGTGATCATCCATACAGCAGCTTATACCCAGGTAGACCTGGCAGAAAGTAACGAAGAAGAAGCATTCCTCGTAAATGCCTATGGAACAAGAAATTTATTAATAATGGCTCAGGAGATTGGTGCAGTATTTTGTTATATAAGCACAGACTATGTCTTTGATGGTAAAAGTTCTTCACCCTATAAAGAATATGATCAAGTAAATCCACTAGGTGTCTATGGTAAGTCAAAGTATGCAGGAGAAGAGTTTGTTAAAAGTTTAACTAATAAGTATTTTATTGTTCGAACTTCGTGGTTATATGGTGCTAAGGGAAATAACTTTGTTAAGACGATGCTTCGTCTTGCTGAAGAAAAAGATAACTTAGGAGTTGTGGATGATCAAGTAGGTAGTCCAACCTATACCGTTGATTTAGCTCATTTTCTACTTGAACTTATTCAAACTGAAAAATATGGAATTTATCATGCGACTAATTTAGGATGCTGTTCTTGGTACGACTTTGCTTGTGCTATTTTTGAGGAAGTGGGTAAGAAGATTGAAGTAAAACCATTAACAACTGACGAATTTCCAAGACAGGGTCCACGTCCGAAATATTCTGTATTAGATCACTTAGCTATACGTTCTAATGGATTCCAATATCTACCACCTTGGCGTGATGCACTTCAAAAATTTATGAAAGAGTTATAAAAACTCATTTAAATATTCAAATATTCTATTTTTAGTTTGTTTAAGAGTTTGATCGACTTCATGAAAGATTAGCTCTGTCTTAGGTCACTATGAAACGATTCAATGTAGGAATTGTCGTAACAAAGACTTTTCTGCTCAACTAGTCGTTTTATTATGCTTTCTCATGTTTCAAATCCTTTAATCAACGTCTCAAATACTTCTTTACGACTGAATTCAGTTGGAGGTGTTTCTCCATTCCGTAGCATTTCTCTTACTCTCGTACCTGATAAATGGAGGTGTTCTTTGCTTTCATGAGGGTATGTTTTTTTCGTGGTTGTTTATTTGCATTTTTGGCAGTAAAAAGCGTGTTCAAAAAATAAAGGTTTAATACCGAGTTCTTTTTCTGAAAAAGTGGAAAATATCTGTTGGGAATCGTAAGTACCATAGTAGTTTCCAACTCCAGCATGGTCACGGGCTACTATAAAATGGGTACATCCATAATTTTTTCGAACAAGTGCATGAAAAATTGCTTCTTTTGGCCCTGCATACCTCATTGCAGCTGGAAATACACCTAAATGTACTCGACTTTTTGGGTAGTAATTATCTAAAAGTACTTGGTAGCTTTTCATTCTAATATCTGCTGGAATGTCATCTACTTTCGTTTCCCCTACAAGTGGGTGTAAGAATAATCCATCTACTGTTTCTAAGGCACATTTTTGAATATATTCATGTGCACGATGTATTGGGTTTCTTGTTTGAAAGCCGACAACCGTTTTCCATCCTCTTGTTTCAAATTCTTTTCTCGTTTCCCTTGGATTGTAATAAAATCTAGTAAATGACTGTTCAGCGTTACTAGATTTTACTAGAGTTATAGGTCCAGCTAAGTATACATTAGGGCGATTGAATAATTTTTTAATCCCAGGATGATTCAGATCTGTTGTTCTAAAAACATGTTTTGCTTCAATTTGTTTATTAGGCTGATATTTTTCTTTTAAATGTAGAATGCCATAGACAATACCTTTGTGAACAAGTTTTATCTTGTTCCCTTCAGTTAGTGTACTTGCAATATCTTCTGTTACTGGTAGTAATCGGTAAACTCCATATAAATCCATTTGCTAACCTCATCGAATAAACAACAGATTTATAATCATCTTTTCCTGAAAATCCAGTTAATGGACTATATACTCCAGTTGCAATTAATTCTAAATCGGACAGAGCCATAGAGTCTATTTCGATTTCATCGGTTATTGAACTGTAATCATAATTGAAGTCGATTTTGTTTACTAGCTTTCCACCGTGAGGAACACTGCCATTCATTTTGAATCCTCCTATTAAGTTAAAATTCTATCGGAAATATAATTTTTTAATTGACAAACAGACGTTTTAATCGATTGTTAGGTTGTATCGATGATTAGTTCAGGCTTTTTTGGTTCTTCGTAAGTTTGAGTTATCCCAGTGAAATTTTTGATTTCACCAGTACGTGCTTTTTTATCTTGAATCCACCCCAATTGTAGTGAAATTAAATTCCCAATTGGAAACATCATTGCAGCTGCTGCCAAATTATGAACTAATTCCGTTAAAATTGTTGTTAGTAAATAGATAAGAATTGCGATTCCGAATAAGACAATTACTTTTTCATGTTGTATAACCGTTAAAGTAATATTGGTTAGTCCTGACTGTCCAACTGCAGTTCCAATACCAATTGCAGAAGCCATTAATATAATAACGCTCCAATCAATTGATTTTCGTGCCTCTGAAGGACTTATTGATTTCGTTAATATCAAAATAATTACACTAATGATTGCAGCTTTAAGTATTGAAATAATATTGAACGTTACAAGACCGATCATTGAGGGTAAAACAAATGCAATAATAAATTTATTAGATGGTTAAGCAGTCGATTTTGTTGTTTTATCTAAGTATGGTACTACTGGGCAGATTTTTTATTAAATTTAAAACATCCATCACTTTTTAATCAATTAATCATATATTTTAAAGTAGGGAATTAATCTAGAGATTCAGTCTTACTTAATGAACTAAGAAGAGAGGGTAAAATGTATCTTCTATGTCAAAAAAAATTTTCTTGTGAAAATATTGGATGTGCTCATTTCTTTATCATAATAATACTTTGAAGTATGTAAAGAAATCAAAATTAAAAAAGCATTATAAGGAGTGAAACCAGCAAATGGCTTTAAGATTATGGAAAAGTGATGAAAAAGGAAACGATAACGTAAAAGATCATGAAAACCGTGAGAATACAAAAAAATTAGAAGATAAGATTAGTGAATTACAGTTCAAATTAAATCAATATGATTATACATTTACCAATCTCTACAATGATCTCCAACGTTATGAAGAAAAGGGGATTATGAGCAGTAATAAAATAACAGATCTCTATGAAAGGCTACAAAGTTTTTACGAAAAAGACGAGGTATATACGAAAAAAATTAATCAATTAGAAAATGAGCTTCAAATTTATAAAGAAGAAATAAAAGCTCACCAAAATGAAGTAGCAGCTTTAGAACGTAGGATTGAGGAATTACAAACGGGTCCGAAGGATAATACAGATATAAAAATTACCAAGCCAACAAATAAGATTAAGAAGAAAAAAAACATCGAATTTGCGAATAAAAGTGAGTTTTTCCAACAGGGTATTTTTCCTGAAACGATTCAACGAGTTTACCCACAAGAAAGAACTAATTATAAAAGAGGAAAAAATCGCAAAATAAAGGAAACATCTAAGAATCGATTTGCTTCTAATCCTGATTTAATAAGCAATTATTTTCCAAAAGGGCAAAAACCGGTTCGGATGACTACTTTTAATCCACTAAAATATTCATAATAGTTATTTTATTTTCAAAGATTTAGAGGTGTTAATCCTTATTTGATAGTTTGTCATTTTATACAAAATCTAGAGTTATGGATTTCCTTAATTGATTAATGTATGTTCATTAAAATATGACAGTTATTTACTTTGTAAATATTTTCCGCCTTCTTAGAAATAGTAATTTAACATGTAAAAACAAATTAAAAAATGGAGGTCACTCCATTTTCATTATTATTAGAGTGACCTTTTTATCAGATTTATCTAAATTTCTTTTTATTTCGTATTTTGTAGCTTTCTATGGTTTTGTACATTGGTAATAGGGACTCCAATTCAAGAAATCCTTTAATTTGTGGGGCGGAATTGACTTCGATTATCCAGATCGAACCTTTTTCATCGATACCAAGATCGCAACCCCATATTTTATGATTTGGAAAATATCGAGATAGACATGTCGTTATAGATAATGTAATGGTATCCAATTTTTCTATTAATTCAATTATGTTTAGGTTTTTTATTGTAGAATTTTCCAAGGCATCTTCAACTGTTAAGATGCTAGATCCATGTTCAAAATTAGTTAAGGCATAACCCTCTTTTGCAACTTTTGCATACTTACCAGTTATAGTCCAATCAGGAACCGTTCTTTGTGCAATATATCTTAGATCCATTGGTTGATCATAGACTTTTGCCAATGGTATATAATACTGAACAATATTTGGGATATAAACATTTTCTTGTCTTTTTAAATAATTATAAACCCTATCTAGCCCATTTATATGCTTCTTTTTATTTAAGAGTAGTAGTTCGTATTCTTCGATTCCTAATTCAGTTATTATGATTATTCCTTTACCAAGAGACCCACGCGATGGTTTTACAACGACTTTTTTAAAATTGTTTAGTAAATCTATAAGATTATTTTTTGTTAAAAGTCTTGTTTCAGGAATGAAATTTGCTAAGAACGGATCTTCCATCATAATTCGATGTTTATGGAATTTATTATTAATTTTTGGTTCATTCATGAGAATACTCCTTATTTTTATTTTTCCTCAATAAATTGTTGAATTTCTAAAATATGTTTCCTTTAAGTTAACTTAAGTGAAACTGTTTAAGAGCCTTTAGTACTGAAAGTTTATATTATTAAAATTTATTCATAACTTTTTGAAAAAGAAATAATTTTGATAAAATTTAGTTATTTATGTTAGTTGTCAAGGGTTATTAACATTTTTTAGATGTATGAAAACAATTATAAATCCCTTGATTGAGCCTTAAGATAGAATGCTTCGGGTGTACTAATTAAGATCTATCAGTACTAAAAATTGGCCACATAAAAGGTAAGGTGAATTAGAATGAGTAAAGAAAATCAAATGAATAAAACGGAAGGTATTTCCGTCATAACAGCTACAAATAGGGAAAATTGCATGGAATATGTTTTTGCCAATTATGTAAGGCAGCAATGGGCGAATAAAGAGCTTATCATTATATTAAACAATGATTTAATGAATTTGAATAAATGGAAGATGGAAGCTAAAAAGTATAAACAAGTTACTGTCTATAAGCTTCCTGAAAATATGACCTTAGGGAAATGTCTAAATTTTGGAGTGGAAAAAGCTAAATATAAGTATATTGCTAAGGTTGATGATGATGATTATTACGGCCCAAAATATTTGGACGAATCGATTGATACAATGAATAAAATGGATGCTGCAGTAGTTGGGAAGAGAACGTGTTTTATGTATTTACCTAATAAAAAGGAGATAAGGATTCGTTTCCCAGGCAAGGAAAATTGTGAGGTGAATATTCTGCAAGGTGCTACTATTTTTACGACAAAGAAATTGTTGCAATTATTGCCATTCCCAAACAAAAATTTAGGGGAATGTTTGCATTTTCTTCAAAGGTGCAAGAAAAAAGGGTATAAAATATGTGCATCTAGTCGTTATAACTTCGCAATATTTAGAAAACCAGCTAAATACCATACTTGGCGTCCTTCGAAGGAGTATTTAGATGTAACATCAGAAAGGGTTGCCATTACAGAAGACTATAGAAAGTATGTTGATGAAACACAAGTTATCTCCAAATAAAAGGTAAAGACTTTAAATCAAATGGTTAGCGATCCTAAAAGATAATTTTTCTACATGAGAAGAATACACTGTAATAAAAAAATAATGATAGTATTCGAAACAGTTATTGTATTAAATAACGTTAGAAGGTGATGAGTAATAGATATTGTATATCAAAGTCCATCAAATACCCTTTTAATATCTAGTGAAATTTCAAACCAATACAATATTGATAATTCAGTTAAAAAAGTTAAAATTGGTGCCTGGGAAAAAGCCATGGTGATCAATATAGACGCAACATTGTCTGGAAAAACAGTTTCTTTACCAACTGATTTATACGAGATTTGTGGGCTTCCTGAAGATTTACCATATGAAATAGTCGTTAATGATCATAGTATAGCAATTGGCCCGATCATAGCTATGGTGGCATATAGGGATAAAAAGAAAATGTCCTGTGGAGCATTAGAAAAGCTAAAACTACGTTTCTTACATTATGAACGAATAAAGGGCTTGATATTTGTTTGTGCTGCAAATTGTATTATCCCTAACGTTAATACAATTGAAGGTTATTATTTTAACCCAAACGGAACGACTTCAAAAACCCGTTGGAGATATGGAAGGTACCCATATCCAAATGCCGTTTATAAAAGAGTACCGATTGAATCGACTCGTTACAATCACCTAATTTCAAAGGTTGGCGATCGAGTCATCAATTCCGTCTTTTTTTTAAAAGCGGATATCGTGCAAGAAGCAGAAAAAGATGAAAAATTCAACAATTTCTTTCCTCATACAGAAATATTAAGAAATGAAAAACAAATAAAGGCTTTAATTACTCGCTTTCAATCTGTATATATTAAACCATCAAATGGTTCACAAGGTGAAGGAGTGTATAAAGTTACGGTGGATAAACATAATCGACTAAATCTAATTGACCGGGAAAATAAAATAACAGTTATTAATAATAAAAGTGTTTTAACAGATTATTTAAGAGAATGGAGAAATAAGAAATATATTATACAAAAAGCAATTAAACCTGTAGGTAACCAAAATGTTGATTTTCGAGTATATGTTCAAAAAAATGGATTACGGAACTGGGTTTGTCAAGGAATGATTGGTAGGGTCGCTAAGCAAGGAACGATTATTACGAATCTTAAATATGTTGATAAAATTTTAGATGGTCATGCTGCAATCAAAAAATATTTTCATGTAAATGGTCAAAAAGCAAAGGAACTTGAAGAAGAGATATATTTTCGATGTATTGGTGTATGTAAAGAGATCGATAAAAAGTTTGGGACTTACGGTGATGTTGCTGTAGATGTAATCGTTGATTCTAACTTATGTGTATGGATTTTAGAAATAAATAAAGTGTATGGCTATAACAGTATTGTAAAAATGAAAAATCAAAAACTTCTAGAAACTCTTTTTTCAACACCTTTTGATTATGCAAAAGCTATATCAGGTTTTTAAATGTTTATAAAGAGTGTAGAAAGAAGATTGGGGGGAGCAGATGAATCAAAGGTATGTTGGAATTTTAGTTAGTCCTTCTGTTTATAAGGGAATTATTCGAGGAAAGACATACTATGAAAATATTCAATTTTATGAAAATGCAGGAAAAAAATTCAATATAATACCTTGTTACTTTCGTTTATCAGATATTGAACCAGGAGACACGGTGGTTAAAGCACTTATTAGACAAAACTCTGGAGAGTATATATTAACTGCGATCCCTAAACCTCCTGTCATCCATAATAGGATATTTACGAACACAACGAAAGAAAAGAAAAAAGTGAAAGAATTACAAAGCGAAGGAATTAATATTTTTAACGAGAATAACCGATATACAAAATTAACAATCTATGAAATATTAAAGAAAAAAAAAGAATTATTTCCCTATGTTCCTGAGACAGTTAGGGCTAATAAAGCTAATTTAATGTATATGATGAAAAAATATAATGAATTGATATTAAAACCAAGCAGCGGAAGCTTAGGTGTTGGCATTTCAAAACTATCTCGAATAAATGCACGAAATTGGGAATTTAGTTATTATAAAAACAGATCCCTGAATAAGGAGAGGTTTTCCGACAACTGGCCAGTAAAATTGAAGGATTTATTATCTTCTACTGATGTTCTCATACAACAAAGAATTCCACTTGCACTGAGCAAAGGTGGGCATTTTGATACGAGGGTGTCAGTTCAGAAAAATCAGTCTGGGGAATGGCAAGTCTCAGGTATTGTTGGGAAAGTTGCTAAAAAAGGTAGATTTATTACAAATGTTGCTCAGGGAGGAACTTGTTATCCTTTAAAGGAGATACTGAAAGACTTACCACACTTAGATAACCAACAACTAAAAAAAGAAATTGAACAACTTTCGATTAAAGTGGTTCAACAACTTGAAAGTGAAATACCTAATCTAGCTGATCTTGGACTTGATGTCGGAATAACTCATGAAGGGAAACCCATGTTTATTGAGTGCAACGGAAGAGATTTAAGGGTTACTTTTCAAAATGCAAATATGATTGAAGAGTGGGAAGAGACTCATGCAACACCAATTAGATATGCAAATTATTTATACGAAACTATAATAAAAGTGAATGGGTAAGTAGATAAAGGTACTTAAACCTAAATATAAAAGGAAGTATTATTAATCTTTATTTCTGTAAAAGTTGAAATATCCATAACCGTGCACTATTGTTTTAACGGTTTTTTTTTGTGAATAAAAAGGACAAATATTCGAAACTTATTCAGGATCTTTCTTAGAAGGAATAAAAGTGAAGATTATATCAATTTTAAGGTGAACTTAGTTATTCATCTTTTAGAAAGGTATTTTTTCAGAAGGTTGTTATATCTTTTATTACGATCTTAGTTTCAGAATATATTTTTTTCATTCCATACCATCGTGCTTACGATAAAGTACAAGTGGTTCATTCAGATAAAAAAATGCTATGAACCACTTGGTTAAGTCAGTTCTTGTTTTTCCATCACAGTTCGGACGGTAATAGTGGATAGCCGGTCGACTACTTTAATGAAAACAGATGGTCATGACAAGCTTCTTCGGTCGAAACCTAGTTAGGTGACTATGCTTGTTATCTGGAGAGGTGTGAATGTGTTGTCTTTAGAAGTTATAATTTAATTTTTTAACCCTTTAATTAATGTTTCAATAACTTCAGCTCTACTAAATTCAGGTGCAGGTGTTTCTCCATTACGTAGCATTTCTCTTACTTTTGTACCTGATAAATGAAGATGATTTTTGCTTTCGTGTGGGCATGTTTTATTTGTTGTCGTTTGTTTACATTTTTTACAATAAAATGCATGTTCAAAGAATAACGGTTTGATACCGAGTTCTTTTTCAGAAAAAGTGGAAAATATATGTTGGGCATCATAGGTACCATAGTAGTTTCCAACTCCAGCATGGTCACGGCCTACTATAAAATGTGTGCAACCATAATTTTTTCGAACTAGTGCATGGAAGATAGCTTCTCTTGGTCCTGCATACCTCATTGCCGCTGGAAATACACCTAAATGTACTCGACTTTTTGGGTAGTAATGATCCAAAAGTACTTGGTAGCTGTTCATTCTAACGTCTGCTGGAATGTCATCGGCTTTTGTTTCCCCAACAAGTGGGTGTAAGAATAAACCATCGACAATTTCTAAGGCACATTTTTGAATATATTCATGTGCACGATGGATGGGGTTTCTTGTTTGAAAGCCGACAATCGTTTTCCATCCACGTGTTACAAATTCTTGTCTCGTTTCCTTAGGATTGTAATAAAAGTTTTTAAATGATTCATGTGTATTTACATGTTTAATGAGAGTAATGGGTCCAGCTAAGTATATGTTTGGACGTTGAAATAACTTTTTTACCCCTGGATGTTGGGGATCTGTTGTTTTAAAAACATGTTTTGCTTCAATCTGTTTATTAGGCTGGAATTTTTCCTTTAAGTTTAGAATTCCATGGACAATACCTTTATGAACTAGTTTAATATTCTCTCCTTCAGTAAGAGTGCTAGCAATTTTTTCAGTTACTGGAAGAGTAATAGGTAAACTCCATATAAGTCCATTTGTTAGCCGCATATGATAAACAACAGATTTATAATCATCTTTTCCTAAAAATCCAGTTAATGGACTGTAGGCTCCTGTGGCAATTAATTTCAAATCTGACAAAGACAAAGAGTCTAGTTCGATTTCCTTTTTTAATGAACTGTAATCATAATTATAATTAATTTTATTAACCAGCTTTCCTCCATGTGGAACACTGCTAATCATTACAATACCTCCATTTATTTAGATTCTTTTGAGAAGATAGTTTTTAAGTTGACGAACAGAAGTTGAAATTGATTGTTTTGATGTATCTATTATTATATCGGGGTTTATTGGTTCTTCGTAATCTTGTGTTATCCCAGTGAAATTTTTGATCTCACCTGACCGTGCTTTTTTATAGAGTCCTTTTGGGTCTCGTTTTTCACATTCCTCAAGAGAGCATTTTACATAAACTTCTATAAACTCATCTTTGTTAAACTTTTGTCTAGCCTTATCTCTGTCCTTTTTATAAGGAGAAATGACGGCAATAAGGATAACAATACCTGCATCAATGAACAGTTTCGCAATTTCAGAAATACGCCGAATGTTTTCTTCTCGATCTTCTTTACTAAACCCTAAGTTATGATTAATTCCATGTCGAAGGTTATCTCCATCAAGTAAATACGTATGGACACCTTGATTTAGAAGTTCCTTTTCAACATGATTAGCTATGGTAGACTTTCCAGAACCAGATAGACCTGTGAGCCAAACCACCACGCTTTTATGACCTTTTATTATTTGCCGATCTTGTTTTGTTACAGTTGTTTTATGCCATTTAATTTCTTCATTCACGAAAATTCTTACCTCCAAATTGATAATGTATTAATGACAGTACAAAGCATATAAATAATACTTAAAAAAGTCCAACTTTTGCATAATCGGAAAATCGATATCCGCCAGGACCATATACGATTAAATTTGCACTATAACCGATAGGAGTCATAAAGCTATATGAAGCAGAGATAGCGATTAACATTGCAAATATCTTTGAGTCAACCCCCACTTGCGACTGAAAGTCCAATAGGAAACATCATTGCAGCAGCAGCTAAATTATGGATTATTTCCGTTAAAATTGTTGTTAGTAAAAATGCAGACAAACTAGATACTAGAATCATCAGATTAATGAGAGTAAACGAAAGTTTTTGATTTGTTCCTAAATATTTTTTGATAATATACTGAAGAATTCCACTATTAAACGTACTATAGCTAATAATAAATAACAGGGCAATCGTTATTACACCATCATTTAAAAACCCTGGAAAGCTTCCTCCACTGAAATAATTCCGGATAATAAAAAGATAGACATTGTTGAAAAGAGAGTAATATCAGGAAGAAACAACTCTTTTACTAGAATAATGAGCAACATTAATAAAACAATTATGACAAAATCATTTACACACAATATCCACCACCAAGCTTTTTTTCTTCATAATTATTAGAATATGCATCATTTTTTTTAATGTTCTTAAAAAGTCAACATGAAGTCTTTGGGTTTAGGCATGTGGTTTACTAGAAATAACGCAAAAATAGGAATCTGTAGCAGCTAGAAATCAATAGGTTCAATGGGCATATATGAACAGAAAAGTTGTTATGATTAGGGAAATTACCGTTTGAAGGGACTTTAATGAAATAAACAAAACGGAAATTAAAGAAATGATAAATACTTTAGATAGAGAGAAGCGAAGTCTAAACTTAAGGTAAGAGGGAAGGGAGGATATTAATAAATACATCAAGAAAAGAAAGGGGCCCGATATAGGCCTAGAGCTCTTGAAAAAGATGGGGCTAGATAATTCAAGTTATGATTGAGTCTTGCCCACAATAGGTTCATGTCAAAGCGCATAAAACTAAAGTTTGCTATAGGCTACTAGGAAATTTTAAAGGTATTAAAGTTACTAGTTTTATTGTAATTTTTTTAGATATTATGTAAAGTAACTTATTGAGGGTAGACTCTCTCGTGAAATGATTCCAGAAATTATCCTTAAGTCAAATCTTTTTTCTCTTGTCTATGTTTTAATTGTAAATCTTCAATTTCATTTGTAATTTCAATTAATTTATTCTCAAGTTCATTAATAAGCATAGATTTTGAATCTAATTTTTTCTCGTAATCAAACGAATCTTCAAGAATTTGTTTAAATTGCTCCTCTAAATGTATTAGGGTGGAAAATTCTTGATCTTTGTTAATTAGCAAAGTAAATTTAGGAATAAATGAACCAATATCTAATTGTACTTTCTCAATTTTAGCAACTATATCATTTTGATTACTTTTTAAATTTTTCATTTCTTCTTGGAACCAATCATACGAGTCTATTAAGGTAACATTTCTTTCGTTATCTTTTTGTAATTCATGGATTTTTCCATTTAATAACTCGTTAAGATTTTTGTTCTCATTTAATTCTTGGTTTAGCTTATCAGCAGAAGATGAAAGAGAGAGATTTTCTTTTAGTAAATGTTGAAGTTTACTATTTAATTCTTTAATTTGTTTTTTATTCTCATTTAACTCTTTGTTTAACTGAACAGAAGAAGCTGAAAGAAGAGTGTTTTCTTTTTGTAAATGTTGAATTTTTCCATTCGACTCATTATTAAGTTTCTTGATTTGAATTAATTCCTGGTTTTGCTTATCAGTGGAAGATGTATGCATAATGTTCTCTTTTTGTAATTCATCATTAAATTTTTCAAGTTGTTCAAGCTTAAACTTTAAATTCTTTTTTTCTTGCTGCAAATCAAGGTTCTTTTTTTTAAACTGTTCTTTCTCATTTTTGAATAATTTCAGATCGTTTTGAAGACTATTAATTTGTTTGTTTTTCTCTTCATTAAGAAGTTTTTCTGCATGTCGATCACTTTCTACCTTTTTAATATAGGTATCTAATTTGCTGTTTTTATCCTTTAAATCATTTGAAAACTTTTCAAATTCTGAGATTCTATTTTTGTACGTTTGTATTTCTTCGTTACATTTTTTGATTTGTAACGTTAAATTCTCTTTGATAGATTGGTAATCATTTATTGTTTCTTTTTGTTTCTTATTTTCTTGTTGTAATTTAATATTTTTATCCTCTAAAACTTCAAAGTCAGTTTGTTTTTGAGTTAAATGAGCAGCTTGAGAACGAATCTCCTTAGTTGTATTCTCAAATTTCGTTTTATAATCCTTAATATTTTCCTTTAACCTAGAGATCGTTTCATGAAAATCTGTTTTTTCGTTTGTCAGCTTTTCTATTTGCTCTTCATGAAGAAGTTTATCTGTATGTCGATCACTTTCTACCTTTTTTATATAGGTATTTAATTTGCTATTTTTATCCTTTAAATTACTTGAAATCTTTTTAAATTCTGAGATTTTATTTTTGTACGTTTGTATTTCTTCATTACATTTTTCGATTTGTAACGTTAAATCCTCTTTGATAGATTGGTAATCATTTATTGTTTCTTTATGTTTCTTATTTTCTTGCTGTAATTTAATATTTTTATCCTCTAAAACTCCAAAGTCAGTTTGTTTTTGAGTTAAATGAGCAGCTTGAGAACGAATCTCCTTAGTTGTATTCTCAATTTTCGTCTTATAATCCTCAATATTTTCCTTTAACATAGAAATTGTTTCTTGAAACTCTGTTTTTTCGTTCGTCAGCTTTTCTATTTTATGTTTTTGCTTTAAAAGAGAGGTATTAAGTTCTTTTTCTCCATTACAATAAAATTGTATTTTATTGTTTAAGTTTTTAATCGTTTCCTCAAACTTTTCATTCGTTTTCTCTAATTGGAAAGAAACTTGCTCTTTTTCTTCTATTAATTTAAGGTTTTCTAGTTTTAGTAATCTTAATTGGGAGTAGTGGTAGTTATTCTCATACTCTTCTACTCGAGCTTTATATTTAGCAAGTTCAGAATTGAAATAAATAATTTTTTGTTGAAGTTGGGTAGGATCATTAAGCTTACTATCTTTTGGGTTCATAGTAGCACCTCCTAAATATGGAATTAACACCCAACATTGTATATAGAATTAAACACTATTTTTTGTTATTGTCAAAATATAATTAAAGTTATTTTTCTTTTTTTAAAAGATTAAGAATCTCCTCTAATCCTGTTTTACTATTCATGATGACTGAATCCAGTTCTTCAATTAATTCATCAGGAAACAAATCATTTTCAATTTTATTCGTTGTTTTATCATTATTTTGAGTTTCAATCTTCAATAATAAGTATCCGATCAACAAGTTTAGGGTATCGCTTTCCAGATGAATAAAACTATTATTATCCTTTTTCGTATTTTTAAGTTGTTCCAGTTGTTTTTGTATAAAGTTGCGGGTTACTTGTTTTAATTGTAATTCTTGTTCTTGATTATCATTTGTACCCATTTCAATTCTCCCCAAACACATTTATTTTCCACTGACGTTAATTTGATTGATTGTTGGTATACCATCTTTAAATTCATCACAATAGGTAAATCCCATGATGCTTCCAGCATATGATCCATTTGGAATCCACTTGACCTGAAAATTTGAAAATGAAATGATCTGAGAAGGTGCAATGGTTTCTATCCCAATTGGTTTTAGCCAATATTCTCCTTTATCAGTTTGTTCGTTTAATCGTTCCCAAGCATCATTTGTTTTCATTGCAAGATTCGTTTTTTTATTTACATATTTTCCGAAAAAATGAAAAGGAGTATTTGAAGAAAGTTTTATACAAATATAGGGATTGGTAATGGTTTTATCCCCAATATTATGTATATGATACGTTCCAATAATCAGGCTTTCAGATTCTTGTTCATGAGAAATGTTTGTTGTATATGTAAAATAACTTAACATCATCAAATCATTGTTTTTGGTGGACAAATAAATTAGTTTCTTTATTTCGGTTAGATAAGATGTTGTTTCTTGGTTAAGCTGTTTGATCTTTTCTTGAAGTTTCACCATATTATTTTTCACCATCGTATTGCACTCCTTAGAAAAAATAAGAGAGAGGAGTATTGTATTTTCCTCTCTCTATCCATATGCAAAATTAATCTTCCATATCACCATTATCAACAGGGAATAACACTGGGCATTGTGGCGGCATTGTTCGTGGCGGACAAACAATAGGTAGAATATCTCTTGGTTGACAGAACTCAGCTACGATTTCTAGTGTAACAGGGAATGTAGATTGGATACTTTGGCATAGACGTACCGTAACATTTGCATCGAACGTATCATCTTCTAGATCACATTCAAAAGTACAGATGAAACAATCTAAATCTGTAAAGGTAACTTCAATATTTGTACCTTCTGGTGCACAAAGAACAACCTGTTCACAACGAGAGAAATCAAAAGGCAATTCTACAATGCCCCCAACTGTTGGGATAAAAAATGTAATAGTGAAATTTTTACGGATTGTAACAACTTGCAGCGTAAGTTCTGTACCATCAATTATGAATGGACGATCCTCACGGCTGATTACTTCAATAGGAATAAGTGGATCTGTTGGGGCAACTTCACACGTAACCGCTCCTGTTCCTCCTATAATTTCGTCACATGTTAATAATTCTTCACCGATTGGATCAAAAGGTTCATCAACTAATGTAATATCAAATGTCGCCTCATTAACAATCCAATCATATACCTTCGTTGTGTTAATACAAAGGAGCTCAGGCTCCTGTCCTCCTGTTAAATGTTTTGCTTGCATATAGCAAACACCTCCGAATTGGGATTAATTTCTTATCACTTGTAGCATATGATTAGTAGTAAAAATGGTTCTTAGTAAATAAGCTCAAGTTTATTTTTGTGCTATTGTCATGAATTAATGGTTAATACCTAGAATACTTATGTTGAAAAGGGTGATGAATGATGGAACGGTTTAAGATGAACAACACTCAGGACATAGTCGTATTAAAACAAAAACTCGCAACGTATAAACACACATTAGAGACATTAAAAGCTGGAGAGGTGGTAGAAGATTACCTTCTAATGAAAAATGAGTGTTATGCAATAAAAAATCAAGTTTCTAAATTAGAAGGGGAAGTGAAAACAATGAAGGAAACACAAGATTTGCAAATAACTGAGTATGAAAAACGGGTTAAAATTATTTCAGATCAGGTTGAGTCAGTTAATGAATCGTTAGGACAATTAAAGGAAGATGTTACATTATTAACGAGTAAGGTTAACAGCTTAAATTTTAATGACCTTTTAATAAAAATAGATAATATGATTACTACACAGTATGCTGCAACCCCTTCAAAAGAAGCAAAAAAAAGTGAAATAAAAATCCTGAAAGAAGAAATTGCACAATTAAAAAAACATCTTACTACAGAAGAGCAATTAGAAGGGACACCTTTAAAAAAAACTACAACAAAACTACAACCTACAAGTTATAAACAGTTAAGGAACATGATCCACTCTTCAAACAATATACATTCTTCTTTAAATGTTGAGAGAAGGATAATAGCTAGTTATATAGATCAAAGTAACCAGTTACAACAATATCGACAATTTATTCCAACTGAAGGCACAAAGATCAAACAAGAAAGAAACCATTTAAATAATAAAATAATGACAAATATTGCACCAAAGAATCAGATGGATAATCAGTTGATAATCAAAAAAACAAAAAAACTCTACAAAAATAACTCAGAAGATTCACAAATCAAAATGGCTGAAATTGATGAGAAGCAAGAAAATAGTCCTCAAGTTAATCAAGATCATACTACATTTAACCAAAACCTCGACAGCAGTACATCTACCGAAACGATCGAACATACAGAAATACAAAAAAATATCTCTGAAATTAGCACTGTCAATCTAGATAAAGTGCAGGAAGTAGTTTACCAAGCCCCTGTTCAAAAAGAAGTTAAAATTGAAGATATCAAGATGCAAACTGTTGAAACAGAATATGAACAATCACCAGTTCGATCAAACATTAAACCTTCAGATACAGAGCAAATATTTTTAGATGAAGACGAACCGGAAAATAATGTGGAAGAAAAACCATCCTTTTTTTCATTTTTACAAAGGAGTAAATATTTTGGAAAATGACAAGTTGATTTTTCCTGCAAAATGTTATGAAGAGTTAATCAATCATGGACGATCTAAACTGCCTTTTGAAGTGTGTGGAATACTTTCCGGAAATAATAATAACGTTCAATCTATCTGGAAGTTAAAAAATGAAATGAACTCAAATAGACGGTTTTTTGTTGGTAAAAAGGTTGTAGAGGAAACTTTACAAAAAATTTCCCAAAAAGAAGAAAAGGTCTTAGCTATCTATCACTCACACCCTACGACAGTACCTGTACCTTCATATGTTGATATAATTAATCACCCAGAATCTGAAGTTAAAATGATCATTATTTCTTACAAAACAAAAAAACCAATAGTAAAGTGCTATAGTGTTCAAAATGGAGCATATAAAGAATGGCCATTTATTATAGAAACAATTGTTTAGTCCATACACTAAATTGAAAGTTGCTTATAATATACTATTTCAGCAAAGGAGATGTGAATTTTAGTAAAAACAGCCAAAGCAAAATTCTTACAACTGGCGATATAGTGAAAAAATCTACCGATATAAAACCTGCTACCACAAGAAGACAAAACGTTGTAAATAATGTTTGCTGCCGTAACAAGAGAAAATCGAGTGAAGGGTGGTATGAAGAGCAAAAATCGGATGAAGGGATTTGGGATTTATAAGAAAGCATATTGCTTTATCCATTTCAAACGACTACATTAACAATTCCTCTAAAAGACTTATTGAAGAGACTTTGCAATATATTACAAAAAAGAAGCGAAGATTTTTTAACTATTTATCCCTCACGCCCATCAACAACATTTGTTCCTTCGTATTGATTTTTTAACCACCTAATTTTAGAAGTTAAACTTTTCAGCAACACCACACAATCGTAAGTGCCAGTGTCTTCAGACAAGAGCATAAAATGTATTCCCTATTTTTTAAAAATCTATATTATAGCCCATCCCATTCACCAAGAATTGCTTATAATAAATTATATTGAAAAAGGAGATGTTGAGTTTGAGCATATACAGTAGTAAAAGAGATAGTCAGAAAAGTAGTCCAACAATAATAAATAGAAAAAGAAAAACTGTAAAATCCTCTACATCCAAAAGACAAAAAGTAATAAAAGGCGGTTGCTGTTTTAAGAGTAAATAGATGAGTACAGAAAAGGATGCAGGAAAATGTCACAAGCCTTATGATAGGCAAGATAAATAGTAATCAGTGTTTCACGGAACTAGTTACATTTAGCTTCTCTCTCTAGAACGACATTTTATATGAATATTGCCTCTTATTAAGTTTGGAGACTATCCGTATCTAAATGCTTCTGGAATGGCTTTTTAACTGCGCCCTTTGTCAAAACACATAGGTTACTAATTAGTCAATACTCGGAACTGACCAAAGTATTGACTTTTTGTTGTTTATTTACTAAGTGAAAATGGGACTGTTTCACCAGTGGGATCACGATAATACGATAATAAAAGGTGCCTTGTTCCGGGGGATACGAAAAGCCAAGATTAATGACACTTGATCGAAAAGAAGCTTCATTGTTATTTGATGAAATGCTTAGAAATACAATGGGGTTTTTACCTGGTTGGGCAGTGTGAAAATCGTAAAAAAAGACAAAGCTTCTCTAATGAGATCATTGTCTTTTTTGTTGTTTAATTTATGTATAGATATGATTGATTGTGCTAACCACTTATGCATCATACCTGACTTGCAAATTTTTTTCCGATGACAGATTTAATTGCACTAAGAGTTTGTCCCTTAAAAGAGTCTGGGACTGTTTCTCCATTCTGGTTACGATAGTAAAAGGCACCTGTTTCCTCTTGATACCAAAAGCCAAGAATAAGCAAGGCCTCATGGAGTTCTGGAGGTAATTCACTTAAACCAGTTAGTTTTGTGTATTGAGGAGTAGGATATACTTTAACATCAATATCACCTGTACCAGTGTAAACAACAAATAAATCTGTATCGTTATGGACAATCCATTGACTTTTAGAAAATAGAGAAATTCGTGAATGTTCTAACGAAGAGATCCCTGATAGGTTGATACCATATATTAGATTAACAATCCTTAACATATCCGAATAGATATAAATGTTGTACGTATCAAAGAACAAGTCCATCACTTCAGCCTTTTTTAAGGACATGATTTTATCATCAGTTTCATTTGATTGTATTTCGATTTTTAATGCCTTTCTAACACCTACCATAATTTCGTTAGGATAGATAAAGAGTTTAGCTCCTTCACCTTCTTCAGATATCCTGTTTAAGTTTATCCCGAAAACTTGAAAAACGGCTTCTCTGAACATTAAACCAGTAATCTTTATTTCAGAATGCTCAATGTATTTATCTAAAACATCAACTTTAGTCATTCCGTCAATTATGTGATCATATTCTATAGAAAAGGGTGTGCCACCTAGAATTTTTCTTATACTTATCATAATATCAAATGGATATTTAGTCGATCCGATAGTAGGAGGGACAGTTTTCTTTTTTTTATCAACAATTTTTGCAAAAGTTGTGTGCTTGTGGCCTTCCAAATGATAACCCTCCTATTAGTTGCTACTTTATAGTAGATCAAAAGTCATTATTTTATTATCTATAGTTTAATAAATAAATGATATATTTACCATAAAAAGATAGTGGTCGACAGTTCTACTACTACCCTAAAATACATGCTGTTATTTTCAAAGATGATTCGATTCAATATACCATCACGTTACTTAATGGGATGGATCCAAAGGAAGTCATGAAAAAAGAGTACGTATTCAAACGAACGTTTGGTTCAAATATCGAGTTAGAAGACGACTATAAACGGTTCACATTAACGATCTATCAAACGACAATGCCTAAAGAGTTGATATATAGCCACGAAGAAGTAATTCGTAACATAAGTCGGGTTAAGTTAGGAATTATTTGTGGTCAAGATCGAAATGGTCAATACGTCTCTTTTGATCTACTTAAACAACCTCAGATCTTGATAGCTGGGGAAACTGGTTCAGGAAAATCAACTCAATTACGTTCAATCCTTACCACCTTGATTCTTTCTAAGAAACCAAGTGAATTAGAGCTTTACTTAGGGGATTGTAAAAAGTCAGAGTTTCACATCTTTAGGAAGGTTGTGTGTTAAGTAATGTTAAGGATATAGCTGAAATGCTTTACCATATCAACCAGGAATTAGACGAACGAAGTAATTTAACGGAAACATTCGAGGTTAGTCACGTTGATGATCTACCAGAGGAACGGAAAAGACCTTATATCGTGGTATGTATCGATGAATTTGTGATGCTACGCAAGATGAAACAGTTATGGATATTCTTACTGAAATAGTAGCGATAGGTAGAACGCTTGGAGTCTTTGCAATATACTTGGAATTAAATATCCCATTGTTCAAGCAGCCATGAGCTGGATCACGGATGCGAAAATGGTAGCAGCAGTATCAAATGCAGGAGGAATGGGAGTTTTAGGCCCTAACGCTGGTTCAAAAGTTGTGGGCTCTAAACGAATTAATACGGAAGAAAGACTTCGTAATGAATTACGCAAAATTAAAGCACTGACCGATAAACCTTTTGCTGTGAATATTTTCTCTCCAGAAGAGGGGATGGATGATACTTACACACAAACAGTTCTAAATATATCTTTAGAAGAAGGAGTTGAAAAATTCGTAAGTGTTGGCTATGTTAACAAAAAATTATTTAAACAAATTAAAGAACATAATGCCATTTTAATTCACCGTGAATTGACTCCTACACCTGAAGCTGCAAAAATGGCAGTGGATGCAGGTGCGGATATCATTATTGCGACGGGCTATGATGAAGGTGGATGGATTCCTCAGAACCAAATTGGAACATTTTCAATCGTGCCAACGATCGTAGACGCAGTGGATATTCCGGTAATGGCTACAGGTGGAATTAATGATATTCGTGGTGTGAGAGCAGCTTTTGCTCTTGGTGCTGAAGGCGTCTATGTAGGAACTCGTTTTATTGTATCGGAAGAATGCCCTGCTTCAGACATTACGAAACAAGATATTATTCGTTCAAAAGCGAAGGACCTGATTTTTGTGTCGTCGCTTCAACGTTCCACACCACATAAATTAGCTCGAGAATTAGAGAGTATGTACAAAAATGGAATGCCCTCCGACGAGGAAATTAGTCTTCGTCCGGGAATGCTAGAAGGGAAGCTGGATGAAGGAATCGTTTCTGTGAACACGGCTATTGATGTCATTACTGAAGTAAAGAGTTGTGAAGACATCGTCAAAGAATTAATGGCTGACTTTATTAAGTAATTTAACGCAAGACTTGTTGTCATAGAGTATGCATAGGAGTATTTCCTTTAGAAGTTAAGTTTGTGTTGTTACTTCTTATTCGTTAATGAGGGAATACCTCCTTTTTATCACAAAGCCCTTATGGACTGATGGGTGACAATTATGTTCCATTTGTCTTCACTAGGAGTAAATAATAAAGATTGGTTTTTAACGTACCTCATCGTCATA
>JBNJJO010000012.1:0-125291 GCA_051750265.1 Bacillota bacterium
ATTCTGGAATTGCGCCCTTTACTAGAATAAATAACAAGTTTCTTCTATTAGCTGGTTTAACTAAATAAGGAAAAGCTGCAATAAAATTGATAGCATTTATTTTCTATTGTACCTTTGGAACAATCTTTAAAAATTACTGTAAAAGTAAAAAATGTTGATAGAATACTTACTTCCATATATAGATAAGCGATTTATTTGCCTCTCAAGTGTCTACTTATTAATCTGTTATCTGAATTAGAGAATTATTTGTGAGGATTAATATGGTTTAGGTTGATAGAAATAGTTAGGCTTATTAATCTCATTTTTATATGATTTATGGAAGATATGTGTTGTAGCTGGTGCTAAGGGTGGAATAAGCCAAGTCCAATCGCCTGAAACTGACCTTTCACTATTTCTTTCTTTTTCCTCAAATTTTTTAAATTGTTTAGCAGCTGTATGATGGTCTACGATACTAACCCCATCTGTCCAAAAAGAATGTAAGACTGCAGTATTCAATTCTAAGAGTGCCCTATCTTTCCATAGAGATATACTATTTTTAATATCCAACCCCATTAAATTTGCTATTTGAGGGAGCATATTATAACGTAATTCATCTGCTAAGTTTCTTGCTCCGATCTCTGTCCCCATATACCAGCCGTTAAAGGGAGCCGCAGTATAAGTAATGCCACCAATTTCTAACATCATATCTGAAATGATAGGTACTGCATACCATTTCAGATTTAAATCTTCAAACCATTTGTAATGAGGATGACGAATTGGAACTTCAAGAAGAAGGGTCTTTGGAATCTCAACTAATTTAGGATGATTTTCATTAATTTGAATAACTAGAGGTAAGACATCAAATTTCCCAAACTTTGGTTCCCGTCCTAGTTTTATACATGTCTCTGTAAAGGATAAGGAGTGTGGATCCCCCAAAACACCTCGTTCAGTTTTATAACCTGCATAGCGAATTAACTGGTGATTCCATATACGTACCGTTTTATTGGGAGAATAGGTTCAAGATAGAGGTCAGGCAAATACTGCTTAATCTTTTATATATATTTCTTTTCGATCTTCTGTCTCTTTAAAAAATCAGGTTATTATTTCAACCCCATCAAACAAGATTATCATTTCGAATATTTCTAAGTAGTAATAAGGAATTAGTATACTGGAGTGAGGAAAAATAAAAATTGATGTACATGATCTCATACTACTAATTGCAGGAGTTTGGATAGGTATTAATAAAATATTTATAGATACAACAGGTGGATATCTTAATAAAGCAATAGGAGTATTGGCGTTATCTTTATCTGTATTGCTCTTTATTTCATGTGTATCAAATAAATTCAAAAATTAGAACATTAGAAATGAATAAAGGAATTGAAGGGGAAGATGGATTTGTTAAAAGAATTCAGTGTATGTTATACTCTCGACGCTGATGTGAAGTGGGAGATTATAAGAAAAGGATATGATATTAAAAAAGACGATGTTTTACAATATATGTTAAAAAAAATAGAGCAATGTGAGTATATTATTGTAAAAAGCGAGAATAAGGATTTTATTATCAATACATCAAAAGTACGGTATATACGTATTTTTGATGAAAAAGATAATCTAACTATAATGGATTCAGAGAATGTGGATTATGGTTTTATCGCTTCTGTATGATCACTTATGATAGCATAAGAATTATCCAACGGAAGCAACACCAAATAGGGCTGAGAGATCATGTTGAGAATTAAAGGAATTCAGTTTAATCCAAAAAAAGAGATAGCAGAGTTACAATAATCTCAATAGTACTATTTAAAAACGTTAACTTTATCAAAGGGTGAATTAGTAAGTGTATCTAATCACCAAAAATCTTGTGATTTTTATCTCGTTTGTAAAAGAACAATTTTTACCCAATAATTTAAAATTCAATTAATCAGTCCGTGACTATAGAAACAAAACCATCCCAATAGGGTAAGCCCTATTGAGATAGTTTTAATTTTATACCTGGTTTCTAATTACCTAAGAGTGTTGGAACTGTAACAAACTCATAGCCCCGTGCGCGTAATTCGTCAATGATTTGAGGCAATGCCTTAACAGTTTCAAATTGACCTGATGCATGGTAGTTATGTTGAAGGGCTATAAACAATTCTCCGGACTGTTCAATAAAAAAATTAAATAGATTAGTTACTTTTGAAAGAGACTGTTTAGTTCAAAAAGAAAAAGAACTAAGCAACAACTCCTTTGTCAACTCTTGCGCCCTTTAGTGGAAGAAGTAAACAACTTATCACTAACCTGTTAGCATTAAGAAAGTTTTTACTGATAAGGTTTTTGCCACACCAATGAATATCTCCAAAATAGATGGATTTTGAACTGATTATCCGGTAAATAAGGATCATAAATGTTAATTAACTCATATTTACTTAAATATCTGTCATGTTTCATATGTTCTTGCTTCGCTAATATTTCTTCTTCCGTTTTTTTTCGCTGTGGTTTTCTTTTTAAGTAGTATTTATTTAATGGAACTGCTAAAAGGTCAGGTAAATAATCCCAAAGAATAATTTGGTTATATAAATCTAGAAATATCAGAACTCCACCTGGTTTTAATGCCTTCTTTAACTTTGGTAATATATCGTGAAGATCGATATGGTGTAAAACTGCCAAGGATGAAAAACAGTCTACCGAATCATCTTTAAATGTATAGTCTAATATATCTTTAGTCAGATAGTGAATATTTTGATATGACTTTGAAAACTCGATCGCTTTCTTTATGGTAATGGGTGATAAATCGAATCCATAAACCTGATCTGATTTGGTTGCTAATTTCCTTGCGAACTCTCCAGTACCGCATCCAATATCTATCGCCACTTTGCAATTATTAGGCATAAAGCGAAGAAGATAATCATGATAGTGATTATTGTGATCCCACTCAAACTCTTGGACAGAAAATTTACCAATTGAATTAAAATCTTCTTTTACTTTCTTCATATCTTGCAATTGCATCACACCCGATTTCATATAATGATGTTCTAAAAATATATAGCAATAACAGGTTTAGTATTAGTAAGTCTTGCCCATTAATAAATTTTGCAGTCCATCGACACTTCCTTTAATCTATCCCAATTCGAAATCCTCTTCCCTTTCTTTTTTTGGAATACACTCTTCACAAGGTTCTTCCGACTGGTTATGTTCACATTGTTCAAATAAAAGTTCCATTGTTTGTATCCCCTCTCCTATTTCATACTATCTATATTAATGGAAGCGATTACATTTGTCTCGTGCTTTTTACCGGAATTAATAAATCGTGTTATTAGAATAGTGAGAGCAGGTGTATGATTCGGTATAGTGCAATTTTATCCTCAGAATTAACAAACTCAGCTTCAGGAGAAGTATGTAAGGTATGGTCTTGAAAAACATCTCTTCGTTCCTTTTTATTTTTTTCCAAGTACTTATAATAGGAGTGCTTCGCTATCTGGCATAACCAAACTGACATTTTACACTCACCATTATATCGATCAATAGATTTCACAGTCTGATAGAATGTTTCTTGTGTTAATTCTTCGGATAAATCAGCATCATGACTAAGACACATAAGATATTTAAAGACGTCTTCAGCATAATTATTATAAATTTCATGTAGATCTCCCAAGGCTTTTCCTCCTTTCGCTCTATATATCCGATTAAAGTCGTTTTTGTTACAAAAAATAAGTAATTTATAATAAATTTTTTTCAACAACAATAAAAAACCGCCAACTCATGGCGGATTATAGTGTTTTATTTCAACATATCTCCTAAAGTACTTTCTGCTTACTAACCTGCATCGTTAAGTACATTTCTTCAATCTCATACAAGAATAACATAAATATCCATCTTTTTTTGGATGTCTTATTCTATTAAATGGCCAAATTCATAAAGAAGAACGCATCTCTTACTACAGAAATGCGCCCGATTGTTGAAGATCAAAGGCTATTGAAGCCGGCTCGCACTTATTGAACTTTAGCACCCTTTGTAGAATAAGAGAAAGATAATTTAAAGATTCACTGACTGTTTAAAATGACTTTCCTCTTTTCTATTTGAAACATAACTATGCAAAATCATTCCAAGAATGACGATAAAAATACCGCACCAAGATAATGGAGAAGGAATTAGTATCGACAAAAATATTAGTTCCCCAGCTAATGCAAAAAGCACTTCCATTGATTGCGTTGCTTCAACAGAAGCTAACTTTTGCATATTTCCCCTTACCATATCTGTTGCTTTGAAAAATAGGACAGTAGCAATAACTCCAGAACAAAGTGCCACCAATAAAGATTGAATACTCTGCCCCCTACTTGGTAATCCAACGGTATAAAAGCCATACAAGGAAAGTAAAAACCAAAATGGAAGACTTGCCAGTGTCATTCCTAACACCCTTTGAAAGGCATCTAAACGCCCTTCACTCACATCCATCATTTTACGATTCCCTAAAGGATATGCAAATGATGCTATTAGAACGGGGACAACTCCTAGTAATAGACTTTCTAAAAAAAGTTGTTTTGCATGTTCAATTTGCATTAGAACAATACCTAACAGAATGATAAGTGACATGATAAGACCTTTAAAGGGAATTTTCCCTCTTATCTGTAAAGGCCCATTCTTTGTGTATATCGTTTCAAAAAATAACGGTGCAAGTAAAGCACCTGAAATAATCGTAATTTGCCATGTTCCAGCGATAAGCCAACCAGGTGAATAAGCAGATGCAAAACATAAGGGAGCATAGAATAACCCAAATCCAACAAAGCTCCATAAAAGCCATGTTCCTGGTCGTTTTCTCATTTCGTTTAAGAGTGGTCGTAAATTTTTTCTAATTATGACAATACACAAAAGAAATGGGACCATAAAGATAAATCGGAGCGAAGAACTCCAAATCCAACTACCACCAGACAACTCCATAGATGCATTGAGTACAAATGTAAAAGCAAAAAAGAAGGCTGCACAAATACCTATTAAAATTGGTAGCAACTGCTCTCACCTCGGGTCCGTTTGTTGTGTTAGTAATTCGCCAAGACTTAGCCAGTTTTCTTCTACAAGACGGACGACTATTTCGTAATCCCGATTTTTACAAGCAGATATAATTTGATTGTGTTGCTCAACCGAATGTAAGCCTTTTCGCGTAGTGAATTGTGAAATCTCTAATCGTTTAATTTTAGGTACACTCCTGTCTAATGCGAATACTATTTCAGGGTTCCCAGCCACATCTAAGAACACCTTGTGAAAAGCTTCATCTGTCTCAATCGCCTTAATAACATCACCTTTTTCAATTGAAAGTCTAAAAGTCTTATTGCTAAACTCTAATTCTTCAATATCCGTTTCCTTCAATAAAGGACATGCAAGTCGAGTAGCTAAAGCATGCAAAGCTGCTACAACAGTAAATGCATGTTTCGCCTCCTCTAATTTTATTGGTGCTACGCGAGTAGATGATCCTGGAAGTGACTCAACAAGTCCTTCGTCTTCAAGTCTTTTAAGTGCTTCCCTAACAGGGGTACGACTAATTCCAAACTTCTCTGCTAATTCTTTGTCATTTAAGCGTTCTTCCGGGTGTAATTCCAAGGTGATAATCGAATTTTTTAAAGTTTGATATACTTCATCTCTAAATGACAAACGTTTAATTGGTTTTATAATGTCTTTTTTCATAAAACCAATATATCGCATATTGGTTTTTTCGACAAGTATTACTTATCTTATTCAAGAATATGGCCCGATTGTTAAATAACAAACCTAAGTTTTTTTTCGTCTGTAATATATAGAGATGAGAAGATAGGTACCAAAAATAAAAGAAACACAATATATCATAAATTCTAAATTAAATATTCCCGAACTAACCCAAGCAGTTAAAAAACCTAATATAGCTGCAACAAGGATAACAATAAACCCCTTAGTGTGTGGTTTCATCACCAACGCTCCTTCCTATTTCTCGTGTGCTTCTTAATATTCTTTTTACACTTATGGAGTTTATTCATAAACCTTTATTAGCTTCTTGAACTTGCACCATTTGCATCAAAAGAAAAAACGATACCCCTTACTGAAGTATCGCACCCTTTCGTTTAAGTGTATTTATTCAAAAACTCCCCATTGTTATTGATTCACTATTTATCAATTACAATCGATAATTTATAATTTGCATGCTCGTTTAACTCCTCCAAAAAGTGATTCATTAGTTCATTTGATGGAAATTTGCATTCGAGAAGGTAACAACCATCCCCACTGATTTTATAATTATTAATAATAAATTGCTCCTGTGTTTTAATGAACGACAGATAAGGGTGATGATAAGTGCTTTGTGTAATGATGGTTATAAAAGCATGTATGAAATACCCTAATTTAACTTGATTCACTTTAATTGTATAACCCTCAATTACTCCATTATCCTCTAATTTCGCAACTCTGGCTGAAGTAGCTGGTCCAGTCAAATGGACTTTCTCACCCAATTCTTTCATCGTAATTCGACTGTTCTTAGATAGTTCGTCTAAGATTTGCGTATCCGTGTTATCTAACATTTATTTAACTCCTTTCATTAATAAAGTCAAACGTCAAAAAGACTTTATTTAATCTATGTATCGTCAATAGGTATGAGTATAGAATATACATTGTTCAAAGGAAATTACAAAGAAGAGGAGTTAATGTTTATGAATATACATCAAATTCGAAATGCAACAATAGTCGTTGAATACGCAGGGAAAAAGTTTTTAGTTGACCCAATGTTAGCAGAAAAAGGAACTTACCCGCCTTTCCCAAATGCACCAAGACAAGACCAAAACAATCCTTTGGTAAGCTTACCAACATCCATTGACAATATTATTCAAAATATTGATGCAGTTATCGTTACTCATCTTCATTATGACCACTGGGATGATGCTGCTAAAGAAGCATTACCAAAAGAGATTAAAATATTTGCCCAAAATGAAGAAGATGCGACAGAAATTCGAAATGATGGTTTCCAAAATGTAGGGGTTTTACACGAGAATACAGTCTTTGAAGGTATCCAATTAATTAAAACTAAAGGCGAACACGGAAGAGGCGAAATCTTAAAACTTGCTGGTCTAGTATGTGGCATTGTCTTCAAACACCCAACGGAGAAAACATTATATGTTGCTGGAGATACGGTGTGGTATGAAGCAGTTCAAGAAGTAATCGACACACATAAACCAGAAATCATTGTGGTAAATGCCGGAGATAATCAATTCTTTCAAGGCGGTTCTCTCATCATGGGGAAAGATGATGTCCATGAAGTGTATAAGGCTGCTCCTAACGCAAAAATTATTGCTGTCCACATGGAAGCTGTAAATCATTGGGGATTGTCCAGGGAAGAATTGAAGAGCTTTATTAATGAAAAAGGAATTACATCTAATGTGTTAGTGCCAGATGACGGTGAATATTACACATTTTAAAATAAAAACGGACAGAGCATGTAATAAATTTCAAATTTATGGAGGGATAAGCGTGTCGGTTGAGGCTAACAAAGAATTAGTTCGTCGTTTTTATGAAACAATTGAACAAGAAAACTATGAGGCACTTAAAGATTTCTGCCATAAAGACTTTGTTTTCTATCCGCAAGTTGATACGCCGTTTCCTGGTGTAGAAGGTCTTGTAGAATCAGAAAAGAAAAACTTTGATGCTTTTCCAGGCTTCAAAATGCCGATTAAAGCCATAATGTCTGAAGGTGAACACGTAGCCGTTTATTTCATATTTGAAGGTACACATACTGGTATCCCGTTCCAAGGTGTTCCTGCAACGGGAAAAATCGTTAAATTCTCTCTTATGATGCTGTTACGTATTGCAGACGGCAAGATTATTGAGAAAAGGTCACATGTTGATGTATATGACATTCTTCGCCAGCTTAACGCTTAATTTTTTATAGAAAAACTGTGTGATATTAGACAAAAGAGACCTTTTAAGGGTCTTTTTTATTGTTCTAAGGCTATCAATAGTTACAATCTTCTTCAACTCCCTCAGTTCGATACGTATATCTCTCGAATGCTCACTTATTCGCAGGATTTCATAACCCAGCGCTGTACAGCAGAGTCCAAAGCACTTCATACAATCAGCTGTTAAACTTTCTCTAATATTTTTAACTGTTTCATTATACATTTTTATACCTCTTAAAATTTTCTACTCTTTAGTTGAATCAAACTTTTTGATTTTATTATACAAGATTCCTCAACAAACTGGCCCTAAAAAGGAAAATGAGCGCTTATCCTTGTTCCAGGATAGCTCCCGATTGTTGAAGATCTTATGTACTTTTCCTTGTTGAACGCACCAGTTACTTTAATAAAAATGTATCTACAAATACACTTAAAAGAATGTTAACCACTGCTATTCCAAGAGCAAACAGAACAACATTAAATATGATTTTTTGTCCTCTTTCTTTCGGAAACATTGACGAAAACCTTAAATTCATAATCAAAAGGAAAATTGCCAGTATCAGTATCATCATAGTAAAAAGGATAATTTCTATAACCATAAGAAACCTCCTTATTTTATTAAAGCGCCCGATTGTTGAAGATCGTTTTAAAGACTTTATTGATGAAAAGCACCCGGTTAGCACAAGAAGAGATTATCACTTTAGGTATTCATTTTCCGATAAACCCTTTCCCAACGACTGTTTCTTTGTCCAAATCAACAAAAACTACAAGATTTGCAGAAGAATCAGTATTTGTAAGGTTAAATGTTACAGAGTAAATTTTGTCTTTGTCATAGTTATTATCAATTAAAGATTCTATATCACTATTAATAGTCACTTTCTTTACAATTGAATCTTTAGGGCTTACTGGGATTAAATCTTTTTCTTTATCCGATAGGCTGTTGAATGCAACCATTTCAATCGGCAAATCATTAGTAGAGTCGAATAAATTACAGCCAGTTAAAATTGTAGATAAAAGAATTAGCACTGAAATAAATACTAACTTCTTCAAAATATCCCTCCTCTTTACTAAGTTGGACGTTTATCCTTAGCAGTAAGTTTCGCTATATCCTTATTCCATCAACCTGCCCTATTGTTTAATATTAATTATTTCAAAACCAGGCATGCAACTCAATTTTTTCCGCAAAAAAAGACGCTTACCTTATTACGGATAAGCGCCCGATTGCTGAAGATCGCTATTAAGGACCTTCACCAGTTAGTTTGTATGGCTACTTATCTTCTACTTGAACTGTTTGTTTCTCATAACTGTCAGTGTTTTTCAAAATAATTGTCCATATATCTTTAGCAGCATCGTATGAAATTGATTGAACAGTTACAATTTCATTTCCGTATGTATTTTTGTTTAAGGCTTTGTTTAAGACTTCAGCATCAGAAAGTTTTGCACCTTCTGGCTTAATAAATTTGTCTTTTATTAACTAAAGTCACTTCTAAATACGCTCACCTTTTTTTCCAAATAAAACTGATAATCCAATAAAAATATACGGATATGATAAAAGCGTCAATTCAAGAAAACCTAACCCAAATGACGAAGAATGCTCATCTGCATAATAACCACTATCGACCATATATTTACCGATTAACAAATAACTAGCAATGGACAAAATAACAAAAAGTAGTCCAATCACATTAAATTTAAACTTGTTGATTGTATAAAAAAATACTGGTATATAAATCAAACCTAGTAAAATTAAAAAGAAGAAAATATACAACGGCTGGTAAACTCCCACTAAATCACCCCTCCCTTATAAAATTATACCATTTATTTCCTTAACTATCCTGCACCTATAGTTTAAGTACATTTCTTCACAATCTCATACAATAATAATATAAATATCCAGTATTATTTGAAGGTTTTTATTCAATTAAATGGCCCTTTAATGGAGTAAATGACAGGGGGTTGCCAACATAAACAAGAGCAAAAAAGAAAAATTCTGTATATATTAATACAGGATTTTGATCAAACTTTATTCAAAATCCACACCATTTGCTTCAGCAAATTTTGGATTAGTAATATCCATTTTTCAAATCAAATCTGTCCCTCATTTAATTTGTTTCATATTCTTATAAAATGGTAATAGTACCCTTGTTTCGTTAATTCCGCCAAAAATGGATTGCTGAAATAGTCCATCAGCCTTCACGGCTGCATTCCTTTTGATCTTTTATTCTTTTAATCCCTTGATCTTCCGTCTTCGGCTCGTTCAGTATGGCAGCTTACCGTAAATGGAACAGGAACCTACGGAATGTAGGCGCAAGCCGTAAGTTTAGGTTTTGAATCACCTTTCTTATTATTTTTCTTTTCTTTGAAAATTTAATACAATCTTTACTTTTTTTAATAGGATCTTAAATAAAGATTTACATATTGATGCTACTTTAGAGTAAGGAATTTTATAAAAATAAAAAAAGAACAGGGAGAGTATATGAAGAAACTAAGCTTATCAAATTATTTTAACGTTTTAAGTGTTGCTGCATTAACTTCTCTTTTAGCTTTATCACCTTCTGCTAATGCTGTTGAACATAATTCATCACAGGAAAAACATGAACAGTTTAGTAAGAAAAAAGATGGAATGAATGATATAAACCAATTACGTTCCGTTAAGAGCCTAATGATGATTGGGGAGCAGAGGATCCCATTTAATGAGGAATTTAAAGGAACTGTTGTAGGTGGTCTTTCAGGACTTAGGTACGATACTAAAAATGACACATGGGTAATGATAAGTGACGACAGATCAAGTAACAATCCAGCACGTTTTTATAATGCCCAACTTAACTACGATATAAACAATTTTAATTCTATTAAATTCACCGATATAAATTTTTTTAAGCAACCTGATGGTACTGATTATCCGAATCAAACACAATACACTGCTCTAGGTGGAGAAGTGCCAGACTTTGAATCGATAAACTTGGATCCCGTTGATGGTAGCATTTGGTATACAAGTGAAGGTGATCCTAATCTTGGCTTAAATCCTTTTGTAAGACATGCCACTATTGACGGACAATACTTGTCTACCTTGCCTTTATCAGAAATGTTTAAAGTATCACCAACAAAAGAGACTGGACCACGTAATAACATGGTCTTTGAAGGTTCAACTTTTGCAATAGACGGTAATTCGCTATGGGTTTCATTGGAAGGACCTTTATATCAGGACGGACCTGCACCTACTATAGATTCCGGAGCATTTTCACGTATCACTCAATACGATCGTGCCGGGAATATACTAGCACAATACGCATACCCTATTGATCCAATTCCGGAAGCGCCTGGCCCTGGTAAATATGCAGATAATGGTGTGACGGAGATCCTAGCAGTAAACGACCACAAGTTTCTACTAATTGAACGTGCCGGTGTTCAAGGTGAAGATGGAAGCTTTAAAAATTACATACGTCTTTATGAGATTGATATTAACGGAGCTAGTAATATTAGCAACATAGAATCGTTACAAGAAAGCAAATTTAAGCCTGTCAAAAAGCGTCTGATTCTTGATCTGAATACGTTAGGTTTATCTAAACTCGACAACATCGAAGGAATCTCTTGGGGGCCAAAACTTGAGAACGGGAACAACAGTCTCGTACTAGTTTCAGATAATAACTTCAATTCTAGTCAGGTGACACAATTCCTCGCATTTGAAGTATTGCCAAAGAAGGGACCAAAAGAATAGTAAAGTTAATAGAGTCAGAGAATGGAAGTGAAACTTAGAATAATTGCAATGAACTCGAGGGATTTGAACGTAAATATCGGGTAATACAACGAACTCAAGGGGATTTGCACTTATCTACCGGGGATTTGGACCGATCTCGGTGAATGGAACCATCCGTGTTATATATTCTTTAGAAGATTTTATCAAGGATATTAAATAAAGAGAGTATCCCCCTCTTTATTTGCTTATTAAAGTAATGCAGCCGTTGAAGTAGGTGTAAATTTCAACTTTATTGACAGTCAACTTAACAAGCGCTATATCGACTAAACAAATTAATGAAGTTTATAACACAATAAGTGACCTTGTTATTCTGATTAGAATTAACAAGGTCGCTTACACTATTTCCTCACTCATTACTTTTTTGCTCTTTCAGTTTACTTAGTTGGTTAATCTATTTTTTTACCATTTTATCTTCCGACTGTTCGGAACATTATCATAGATTTGATGGAACAAATATGTGAGGTAAGTGTTTAGTTCAAATCGATCTTTATTCACAAAATCAGACAACGTTAATTTGCTTTCTCTTGACACTGTTTTACCTCCTTTATGTAACTTCCTTATCTTCATGATTCCCATACTTTTACTCTTTTATTACATATAAAATATTAATTTATGAGTATTTCGAAATGAAACATAGAAAGGTCCTTAAATATGATAATTTGAGAGCTTTTTGATGCCTATATTGGTTAGGCATTGAATATGGTAAAGAAGCTCAACTATAGTAGTTGAACTTTAGCAGACTTTTGAACGAGGGTGCTCAAAATCAATATCAATCCCATCAAGATTCTCTTCATTCGTTATTTCAATGAGCTCGTCAATAAGCTTTGTACGAGAAGTGGACTTTAAAATAGTCATAAGATTCTCCGCCTTTCAAGTGGTCCCCGCCACCTACAGCAAGCATCACCTTTGTATCTTCTTGGTGTGCTTTTTGTACCATTTTGCGAAGATTTGATAAGGCCATCTCACCATTCATAATGAGGCTTCCATCTTTTTCTGGATGGGTAAATGAAAAAATAATATGTGTTAACTTCGAATAATCGATCGATCCCGGATCTCGAAAATCCTGTACATATCCTATTAATACTTTTGAATCGACTGGTTCTAACTCATGGTTTTCCCTTTTAATAGGTTGTTCTGATTTAGGCGTTTCTCCTATTTTGAGTATACTTTGAGTTTGTGTTTGACCTTTTTCTGTATTGTTACTTGTAAATATAGATACTAAAAAAAATCCTCCTATGAAAATGAGCAATGCTGCTATTGTTAGAATGAGGTAGTGTTTTTTCATTAAATAACACCCCTTTTCGTAGAAAATCGTCTTTTACAATAGTATCAAAAAAAGGGAATGGTAAGTAATATAACCCTATAAACATATAAAAATTGAATACTGGTGAGGATTAGTTATTATGAGTAGCTAAGCATTTTTCAAACAATAGAAAAGAAATTCTTACAATTAAATATTTTTTATAAAATTCGGTCCATATACTCCTTTATCAAGCCAACACCCGGACTCTGGAGTTAAATGAACACAGGAATAGTAACCATTCTTCACCATATCTGCAATCACGAGAGCATCTTTTTTATCGCTCTTTGTTTGAGTATTATCCCGATATTCTTTATTTCTTTTTACAAGGTGAGGATTAACAGTTACTACATAATCTTTTGTCTGGATAACCATTTCGAAAGATTAACCCAGTAATAACCTGTAGGTTCCATACCCACAATAGCTGTGTCCAAGCTTTTTTTACCTTTTAATTTATTTATCCATTCTAGAAATCTATTAAAGCCTTCTTCGTTATTTTCAAAAGTTAGTTGGCTATAAATACCATGAAACTACCAAGCCAAATGTTTGAATAGTATGAAAATGGTTAGTATAATAGAAAAAAGGTCAAGGAGTTGATTTTTCATGGAAAAGAATTTGCTTAATTCACCACAACCTGAAGTAAATGTCATGGATTCTCTATTTGCTGAAATGGTGTTAGATAAAGCTCTGCGTGATTTCCGAAATGAGAAAATCCAACAGAAAATCGACCAGTCCTTACGAGACAGAAACAAAAGAGAATTCCTACGATTAACAGAAGAATTAAAATATGTTTCTTAAAATTGTTGTCAGTATATCGGAATAATTTTGAGATCAAAAAAATAAACTTAATATAATCGAAGTTATAAGAAGCAAGGGAAGCCCAATCTTTAGATATGGGCTTCTTTGTTTGTATGTGTAATTTTCCAAACGGTTTAATGATTACCTAATTAGAACAACTACTGAACAATCTCGTATCTGCTTTTTCATACATTTTAATAAGTTCTTATCTTCAGTCCAAATATCCTTTTTGTCATAAAAATCCCATTAAATAACCATATCCATTTGGGTAATCAGTATATTTTTTTCAAACCAGTTTAACTTTTTATAAACGGTGCAACAACTTTTACATATTCTATATAGTAATAAGCTGATAAAATTAGGTTAAGGTTATTTATCGAGGAGGTCCTTTTTATGATTTTCAATATCCAAAATATAACAACCACTAATATGAATCAATCCTCATCATTTAATACGGGAAGTAATTATATAAATTTCCCTATGACCAATCAGCCTACATTAAGTAATTCACTACAAAAAGGCGGAGCAGGCTCGTTTAACACAGGTAACGGTAATGCCTATAATAACCCAGGGAATATTAATACCAATCCTATTTAATGATTTGATAACGAAAACTGTTTTAAATATGGTCACATAAATGTTTATATGCCTCGGATAGTGAACTTTATAACAATCAGAGAATGTAATTAAATAGGGAACTTATATAGGAAACTGCAAACGTATTAGAAATCACGGATAAAGAGGTAGGAGTTTTATAAATATCAACCGTTATATAACGAAGAAAGCGACCAATGAGGTCGCCTTTTTCAGAAACAACTTTAGTGGATTATCTATCGGATTATATTTAATGATTTCATGCTCTTCTATTTATCTCGAATTTTATTATATTCTTCCTCTAAATCAGTTAAAGTCAATTCAAATAGATGAGTATCATTCTCAGTATATATGCCCTCACTAATAGTTGTAAGGAGTAACAAATTATTGTTTTTACAATTCATAAGTTACCGTCCGACTCACCAAAATAAAAACCTCTTTGTTAGGATGAAAATACTCTTTACCTAAATTGAAATATATGCTGGCTCAACCCTAAAAAGAAAACGCTTATTAAAATTAGCAGGGAACTTTACAAAAATATGGGAAAATAACAAAATTATTACTAATCCAGTTTTTTCTTAAAGGCTCTTTTCTAAAAGATTGTTGCTTTTAGACTTATAAAAATCGGCTTTTGGATTTTTATCGTAGAAACTATAAGCAATTTCAAGAGAGTACCACTTAGTAAATAAAGCGAAAAGAGCACGAAGATAGGCTATATCCGTAAAGTATAGTTATTTACGAAAAGCACAATCTTTGCGAAAACAGCCTTCTTAAAATAAAAAGACTCTCCGTTCAAGATACAATTCATCTTGAATAGAGAGCCTCCAGTGATCTAGTCAGCATAATTAAATGATTCCAATTCTTTTAATGTAGCAAATTTTATATAGAATAGGGGTTAAAGTACAGTAAGCATATTTTCGCAAAGATTGTTGTTTTTCGTATATAGCACTACTTTACGTATTTAACCTGTCTTCGTGCTCTTTTCGCTCATTTACTTCCAATATTCTTTTAATATGGATTTAAAGAGTATAGTAAAAATCCAAATGCCGATTTTTACAGGTCCTAGAGCAACAAACTTTTAGAAAAGAGCCTTTATATTTGAAAAACAACTTTATTAGACCTAATTTTGATTAACCACTTTTACAAACCAACATAAGCAAAAAATAGGGAAATAAAATGAATAAGGTTAGTCTTGATGTTCAAGTAGCATAAACAGCCAATATAAAAGAAGAAATGTTCAAAAAACTGTTTTCTCAAAAATATAAAAACATGTAAAAACTTGTCGGATTGTTTTTATTTAATTTTAGGAAAACTAGTAGTACTATTTAACAGTAAGCATTAACCCTTTAATTGATAAAGGCAAACCTTTTGAAAGATTGGGACGCAAAGATACAGGTCTAAGGTTCTAAACTAAGATGGCTGATCTGCCTAAGATATTTAAATATTTTAAGAAGTTACATTAAGTTCCTTAATTATCGAAAAAGGTTTAGATATGTCCTAGAAATAGGTATTTTATTGATGAAATTAGAGATTTCTTCAATATGCATTCTAGATGCTGAATAGGGTTCTTATTTGTCAAAAATATCTAGGAGTGACCCGAAATGTCTTTCAATACAACAACTGTGAAAAGAATACCTGTTTTAGAAAATCATCTAGAGAATTCAATTAACTCACTAAAAAATGAGTTAAAACAATCTGTTAGGGTAAATGGTTTAAGACACCCTAAAACACTAGCAATAAGTCAAAAACTTGATAAATACATACTTGAATATCAATATATAAACTTAGGCATATTGAGAAACAGAAATACTTAAATTAATTTCCAAGAATGTAATCGATTGCAATAGGGTATTTTTAAACAACTTTCTTATCGTGAAACATTAATTGGTTTAGGTTGCTGGATGACCATATCTTTTTTGGTCGATTCATCCATTTTGGCAGCAAGATTTTGAATATATGATTCTGTTAACTTTACCGGAATATACCCAATACGCTCCCAATGAGATTTTCCAATACAAAACATTTACGTGTGTAAAATTCATATTCCTTAAGGGTGTATTGTTCACCCTCATCAAATTGATCTTCACCTTGCTTTAATGCCTGGATGAACGTATGACGTTGTTTGTAAATAAAAGAACGTTCATATTGTGCCAATTTCAAAAGAAATAGCAATTCCACGATGCTAAAACGCACAGCTTCAGCTTGCGTTTCCTTGATCCGACTTCCTTCTTTCTCAAACTTTGCTCCTTTTGCATGTAATAAATAATGACTTTATTCATGAATCAACATTTTTAATTGCTGAGTGGAGCTTCTATCTTCATGAATCGCTATGTAATTTTCGACTAGATGATAATATCCATTTGCGCCTTCCGTATCCTTAAAAATAACCGGTATTTCGATTTTTTCTATCCATTCCTGAAGCAAGGTTTTTCCTGTTCCCCATCTCCTTCAAGCATGTTTACGGCTGGTTGAGGAAGATCTTTCCCGTCTGTATTCGATACATCAAATACATTCACATATCGAAATCCGTAAAGAACCTTTTTTTCTTTTTCCTCATTCTCTTCTGTTTCTTTTTTCTTCCCGATTAACGGTGCAAGTACTTTTATGGCTTTAGCTCCTTTTTTCACGAACCTGCCATGCTTTTTCCATTCATTGAATCCTTTTACAAGCGTCGCTTTGGGTTTTGCCTGTATATTAAGATCGTGTTGTTAAAACTGTAGTTAATGGAAGCTAGAAAGAAATTTCAACCAATCCTGAAATTTTTCACTAGTCATAAGCTCTTGAATCCCTTGACCTAATTGTTCTTTGATTTCTTCTAGTGCTTTGTTTTTTGTCATTTGCTTTTCCTCCCTTGAATTTGCTTCTTTGGCTAAACCAAAAACTAGACGAAAGACAAATTGAAGAAATGAACGACTGATAAGCTACCGAAATTAATTCCTTTTAGAACTATCAACTCGGAGTAGCAAGTGGATTTATTAGGGGTTTTTTGTCGATACATAGTCGTATTTTTCTTGTAATTTAGTGTATTGCTAGTTCCTTACTGACACTAAGAATATAAATTACTACCCTCCTTCCTATCGTGGTGTATCGCCCCTTTTTGATTCACTGAACCACTTTCTCAAATTGAAAATTCTAAGAAAAATGGATGTTGTTTGCTTTTGAAAAAAGTGGAGGGAGGTTTCTTAAAGTCATTTAGATGATTATCAGATTGATAATTTTATAGAAAAAAAGATTTAACAAGTATGGTTTTGGTATGGTTCATGTAATCAATAAAAGTAAAAAACACGAACATTTATTTAGTTCGTGATACTATTCTTCCGTTGCTAAATCACATCAGATACAAACTTACCTAAAGTATCTTTGTGCTGTCATTGTTTAGCAATTTAACTCATTAGTATATTAAAAAAATGATTGCTATTAATAAGGGGTAATAATATAATGTAATAATGATAATCATTATCAAACAAAGGATGAGTTAAAAAATGTTTCAAAACCCTTCTCTAAAGGGCATTAAAAATCGTTCAAATGTTTTTCTACTAATATGTCTATTCATTTTGGCGATTCTGGGATTAGTGATATGTATATTTTTTGCTGTAACATTTGGAGCAAAAGAACTCACTTTCAATACAGTGTGGTCAGCAATTTTTGATTATAATTCTATATTGACTGAGCAACAGATTATCCATGAACTACGGCTTCCACGAGTGATGGGTGCTGCAGTAGTCGGGGCAGCTTTTGCAGTTGCGGGGTCTTTAATGCAGGGAGTAACTCGTAATCCTTTAGCTGATGCAGGAATTCTTGGAATTAACTCAGGGGCAATGTTTGTCGTAACGCTTTGTTTTGCTTTTTTTCCAAGTATTCCATATTCTCTCTTGATGGTTTTTTCGTTTATTGGTGCTGTTTTGAGTACATTATTCATTTTTATTATTGGATCATCTGTCCCAGGAGGATTAACACCTTTACGGCTGACTATCTCAGGCGCAGTAATAGCAGCACTCTTACATTCACTTAGTGCAGGAGTAGCTATTTATTTTGATTTGACCCAAGATTTGGCTTTTTGGTATGCCGGAGGTGTCGCAGGAATTAAGTGGGATCATTTGAATGTGTTGGTTCCGGTTATTCTTATCACAATTATTTGGGCAATATCATTAGGTCGCTCTGTTTCACTCATTTCACTAGGTGATGATATCTCAACTAATCTTGGGATGAGTACGAATCGAATTAAAGTACTTGCAATGGTAATAGCCGTTATTCTGGCGGGAGTTTCTGTTTCAGCTGTCGGTTCAATAGGGTTTGTTGGGCTAGTAATCCCACATATTTCACGAAAGTTGGTTGGAGGAAATTATCAACTCATCATCCCAATGTCAGCATTATTGGGTTCAACCCTATTAATTTTGGCTGATTTAGGAGCTCGAACGTTGAACCCACCTCGTGAATTGGCAATTGGTATATTGGTAGCCCTTGTCGGCGTTCCTTTCTTTCTGTTTATTGCACGTAAAGTAGGGAGGGACTTATAGGTGAAATATCAAGCCAATGCAGACAACAAGAGAGCATATACAGTTTCTATTATATTAATTCTGATCAGTATTAGTGTCATTTTAATCAGTTTAAATACCGGTTCTTTACGAATTGCCCCATTAAAAGTGATACAAACTCTTTTTGGCTACGGTGATTTTGAAAGTTCTTTAGTTTTGTTTGAATACCGTATGCCACGAATCTTGATTACCATGTTGGCGGGAATAGGCCTAGGAATTTCAGGTGCAATATTACAAGGATTATCCCGTAACCCTTTGGCAGACCCAGGAATTTTAGGGTTACATTCAGGTGCCTCTTTTGGTCTTATTATTTTTGTTACATATTTTCATTCATTAGATGAAATTGCGTCAATTCTTATCCCGTTATTTACTTTTTCAGGTGGATTCTTAACGGCTTTCATAATTGTTTTACTTGCCTATGATCGTTCCAAGGGTATGCTGCCTATTCGACTTATTCTCATTGGGATTGCTGTTTCAGCTGGTTTTAGTGCCTTTACGCTTTTTTTATCTCTTCGTCTTAATGAAGAAACGTATACATTTGCTTCAAGATGGCTAGTTGGCAATGTTTGGGGGAGGGATTGGATTCATGTCATTGCACTTTTTCCCTGGATCCTTATTTTGGCACCTTATGCTTGGTTTCAGTCTAGCACATTGAATGTCTTATCACTAGGTGATGACGTGGCAGTTGGACTTGGTACTTCTGTTCAAAGACAGCGATTGGTTATGCTGGCAACTGCCGTTGGTTTATCTTGTGCAAGTGTAGCAATGGTAGGCGGTATTGGTTTTATTGGTCTAGTTGCGCCTCATCTTGCACGTCGTCTTGTTGGTCCAATGTACCAGCATTTCCTTCCTGTTTCAGGACTCATAGGGCTGGTTATTTTGGTGCTTGCAGATACCATTGGACGATCTATGTTTCAACCAAATGCTATTCCAGCTGGTGTAATAGTTGCTGCTATAGGGGCCCCTTATTTTCTTTATTTACTTACAAAAACAAACTAAATTAATCAACAAGGAGAAAATTATGAAAAAGAAACTTACTATTATATTTAGTATCATTTTGACACTTGTTTTATCAGCATGCGGACAAAACTCTTCAAATGACAATAATTCAGTAAAAGAAAATAAATCTAACAATGAAGAACCTAGAATTGCTTCACTTTCTATTCACCTAACAAATGATTTGCTTGCATTAGGTATTACGCCTGTGGGTTCTGTTATTGGTGGAGAATTAAAAGATTTTCTGCCACACGTAAAGGATCAATTAAAGGATACGAAAAAGCTTGGACCTGTAAAAGATCCAGACATGGAAGCATTGATTGAATTGAACCCTTCTGTGATTTATCTTGATAAAGAATTTTCTGGACAAGATGTATCAAAATATGAAAAAATTGCACCGACCCATGTATTTAATCTTGATGAAGGAACATGGAGAGATCACTTAAAATCAATTGGTAAACTTGTTGATCGAGAGCAGCAAGCAGAACAATTCATTTCAGATTACGAAAAACAAACAAAAGAAGTACGAACTTTAATTAAAAATAAACTTGGTGAAGATAGTAAAGTAATGGCAATCCGTGTTACAGCAAAAGAGTTACGAGTATTTAGTACAAAACGACCAATGGGACCGATTTTATTCCAAGATTTAGGTTTAAAACCTGCCAATGGTGTTGAAGATCTTGATACAAATCGACCTTACGAAGTTATTTCTCAAGAGGTTCTTCCAGACTTCGATGCTGATGCTATATTTGTCGTTGTCAATAGAGATGATGAAGCTCAAACAGCTTTCAAACAGTTAGAAGAGTCACCCATTTGGAAAGGGTTAAAAGCAGTTAAAAGCAATCAGGTTTACGTAATCCCAGATCAGCCATGGCTTGACTATTCAGCATTAGGAAATAAAATGGCAATGGATCATGCAAAGGAAATTTTTTCGAAATAATAGAAAGAAAAAAATTCCTATTGGTCTATTTTATAGTATTTAATAGACACTTCAGTTACCCTAATTAAAAATTGTCATATAAAGCCTGTGGAATCTTTCTTTTTTATTTGACGTATTTTTTTATATTTAAATGTCGTAAATTTATAAGTGAAAAGTTTAAAGTTACAATAAAGTTGTTTAATTTTAATACTCCAAACACACAAAACACCGTTCGAAAATAGAACGGTGTTAAAAGTTTTCTTCATTCAATACTCTTTTTCTTAAAATAAACAACAATAAAGTTGTTTAAAAGCTAAGTGATCTTCCACAATAGCGCCCGATTGCGGAAGATCAAGATAATGAGTATAGTTGCTGCCTTTAGCTTGTTGAACTAAAGCGCCCTTTTGTTAAATAAGAAACTTATTTTTGATTAGCTTTTATTTTTTTCTTCAATCTAATTTGTTGATATACGTTCTTCTTTTGATTCCCTTCAAATAGCATATGAATAAATAATAGAGCAACTCCAACACATAGAGAGGAATCTGCAACGTTAAATATAGGAAATGGGTATGACCCTATGTATGTTTGTTCAAAGTCTTCTACTTCTTTATGTTATTCTACAAAACTTTACAAACTTCGGGTAGTGACAGGCACCGCTAATAAAAATAATCTTTTAGAAGACCTCTATTTTTATTACCTTTTGCTTTTTATTCACATTTATCTCGTTTTGTTATTTTGAATAAATTTCTGATTTTTTTGTCCATTTAGTATAGACAATTCAAAATCCTTCTATTATTATTATTGTTATAATCGTTATGATAAAAGGATTTTCGATACTTCTTCGTGTGTTTATGGGGAGGACTCGTGTATTTTCTTGAAGGGAGAAAATTCAATACTCTTAAAAGCAATATTTGAGAATAGGGGTAAATCATTAAAAAATCCTGCATTTATTCTAACCATCAATGAGGGGGTATATGAAATGTCAAGTGAAACATTAAATCAATTTTTGAAAGAAAATTTGGACGACTTAAAAGAAAAAGGACTTTACAACGTTATTGATCCGGTAGAAGGTCCAAATGGTCCGATGATCACCATTGCAGGCAGAGAGCTAATTAATTTATCATCCAATAACTATTTAGGTTTAGCAACAGATCGACGATTAATAGAGGCTTGCTTAGAAGCAACGAGAACATATGGTGTCGGAGCCGGTGCCGTCCGTACTATCAACGGAACGTTAGATATTCATGTCAAATTAGAAGAAAAGCTTGCCGAATTTAAACATACAGAAGCATCCATTGCTTATCAATCGGGATTTAATTGTAATATGGCGGCCATTTCAGCAGTGATGGATAAACATGATGTCATTCTTTCAGATGAACTGAATCATGCTTCAATCATTGATGGATGTCGATTAGCTAAAGCAAAGATTATTCGCTATAACCATTCCGACATGGAAGATTTACGAACAAAAGCAAGTAAAGCAAAAGAGTCCGGATTGTATAACAAAATCATGATTATTACCGATGGAGTGTTCTCGATGGATGGGGATATTGCCAAGCTTCCTGAAATTGTAGAGATTGCCGAAGAGTTTGATTTAATTACATATGTTGATGATGCACATGGTTCGGGTGTATTAGGTAATGGTGCAGGAACGGTAAAACATTTTGGGTTATCGGATAGAGTGGATTTCCAAATTGGAACATTATCCAAAGCCATTGGTGTTGTAGGAGGCTATGTAGCAGGAAAGAAAGATTTAATTGATTGGTTAAAAGTAAGAAGCCGTCCATTTTTATTTTCAACGGCTGTCACACCGGGAGCAGTTGCAGCTTGTATAGAAGCCATCGATATTTTGATGAATAGCTCAGATCTTCAAAATAAGCTGTGGGAAAACGGCAATTATTTGAAAAAAGGCCTAAAAGAATTAGGGTTTGATATCGGAGAGAGCGAAACACCGATTACGCCTTGCATTATAGGAGATGAAGCAAAAACGCAGCAATTCAGTAAGTTGCTGAACGAAGAAGGTGTGTATGCTAAATCCATCGTATTCCCTACCGTTCCAAAGGGAACAGGAAGAGTGAGGAATATGCCGACAGCTGCTCATACAAAAGAGATGCTGGATCGTGCATTAGCCATTTATGAAAAAGTAGGAAAAGAGATGTCGATTATTTAAGGGGATTTCTTGCTGCAGAGTGAAAAAGGGGAGGAATTTTTGATGAAAAAGGTCTTAGTAACAGGGGCTTTAGGTCAAATTGGTTCAGAACTGACGCTAAAAATGAGAGAGATTTACGGATTTGACAATATCATTGCAACAGATATTCGAAAAACGGAAAGCGATGTTGTCCAATCAGGTCCATTTGAGATTTTAGATGTTACAGATGAAAAAGCGATGTTTAACATGGCAAAAAAACATGAAGTGGATACGATTATTCATTTAGCTGCTTTATTGTCAGCAACAGCTGAAAAGAAGCCTCTTTTAGCCTGGCATTTAAACATGGGGGGATTGGTGAATGCTTTGGAAGCGGCACGAGAACTTCATTGCCAATTTTTTACACCTAGTTCTATTGGCGCGTTTGGTCCAACCACTCCCAAAAATTGGACTCCACAAGACATCATTCAACGACCGACTACGATGTACGGAGTGAATAAAGTATCCGGAGAGTTATTATGTGATTATTACTATCATAAATTTGGGGTTGATACGAGAGGTCTTCGATTCCCGGGACTGATCTCTTATGTTACACCTCCTGGCGGGGGAACAACCGACTATGCAGTTGAAATTTACTATGAAGCGATTAAAAACAAGAGATATACTTCTTACATTGCTAAGGGAACGTATATGGATATGATGTATATGCCTGACGCTTTAGATGCCATCATTACATTAATGGAGGCAGATGCCTCAAAACTCAAACATCGGAATTCTTTCAACGTGTCTGCTATGAGCTTCGAACCGGAGCAAATTGCAGCCGAGATTAAAAGGTATATTCCGGAATTTGTCATGAATTATGAGGTCGATCCTGTAAGACAATCTATTGCCGACAGTTGGCCCAATATCATAGATTCAACTTGTGCAAAGGAAGAGTGGGGATTTAAGGCGGAATATGATTTGGAGAAAATGACGAAGGATATGTTGATAAAGCTGAGATTAAAGTCACTTTTAGTTACCGCATAAATACGCCTGCTAGCCGAATAAAAGAGTTTTAACACTCTTTTATTCGAGTTACTTTATTCAGAAATTTTGAGGTTTTTTAACGTTAAGTGATGTACCTTTTATAACCATTAAAAAGTAAGCGCTTTCTATAAGCGTATATAATTAAACAGCACTGCTTTTTCTTTTAAGTATGAAAGTATGATTCATAGAGATGTACATCAATTCATAAAGCTCCTAAGTTCCTGGGAGTTATAAATTCTTTTGAAATAGTAATCACTCGCGAAGAGATTGTCGATGCGTATTGTTTTGTCTTATATTTGTGTGAATATTTTAATAATTACAACATTTCTTAATAAAGAAAATAATATTGTAATATATCAAAAAAACATTATAATACTATTTATTAGACATACAGTTGTCTTCATGGAGTGGAATGTGATGAAAATGGCCATCCATAGAATAATTTATTCATCCAGAAACCTATTTAATTAGTAATGACCTCTATTAGATGAACCTTTGGTGAGACTCTGAAAGAGCACCAAAGGAGAAAATCAAAGCCAAACTCTAGGACTGGGGTTGGTACATATCTAATAAAAGTTATCTATTATTCGATCGTATCTATTTGTAATAGACTTAATTCTATCGCAAGGTTATGAGAAATGAATAGCTCTATATTAGCAAAGTTACAATATTATCTTAAACTAATGGGGGAATATCTATGAAAAATATACTAAAAAAGTGGAGTCAATTGAGTCTGGTAAAACAAATAATTGTAGGTTTGATTATGGGTATTATCCTGGCTGTAACGATTCCAGAAGCAGCAAAACCTGTTGTAATTTTAGGCTCTTTATTTGTAGGTGCTTTGAAAGCAATTGCACCTGTGTTGGTACTCTTCTTGGTTATGTCGGCCATCGCTCAACACAAGAGTGGTCATCAAACGAATATGAAATCCATTATCTTCTTATACCTTTTAGGAACCTTTTTAGCTGGATTAACCGCCGTTATTGTAAGTTTTATTTTTCCTGTAAGCTTAACACTTGCAAAGGGCGCTGAGGGTTTGACGGCTCCTAACGGTGTTGTAGAGGTTCTCAAAACATTACTGCTGAACGTTGTTGATAACCCAGTTAAAGCAATTTATAATGCGAACTATATCGGTATTTTAGCTTGGGCGATACTCCTTGGTTTGGCTTTAAGAAATGCTCCTGATACGACAAAAACGATGATTTCTAATTTTTCAGATGCTGTATCCAAAATGGTTACATGGGTTATTAAGTTTGCGCCATTAGGAATCATGGGTCTAGTATTTGAGTCTATTACTACAAATGGAATTGAGTCGTTACTAAGCTATGGGAAATTACTTGCCGTTTTAATTGGTTGTATGGTCTTTGTGGCACTGGTTGCCAATCCAATCATTGTGTTCATAGTTATACGTCAAAACCCTTACCCGCTTGTTTTTAAGTGCTTAAAGGAAAGCGGTATTACAGCATTCTTTACACGTAGCTCAGCTTCAAATATTCCTGTAAATATGAGATTATGTGAAAATCTAGGTTTGGATAAGGATAATTATTCAGTATCTATTCCATTAGGTGCAACCATCAATATGGCTGGTGCCGCTATTACTATTTCTGTTTTGACACTTGCAGCGGTTCATACACTTGGCATTCAAGTGGACCTCCCTACAGCAATCATCCTCAGCGTACTGTCAGCTATATGTGCTTGTGGTGCTTCAGGGGTTGCCGGTGGATCCTTATTACTGATTCCTCTAGCATGCAACTTATTTGGAATCCCAGCTGAGGTTGCTATGCAGGTAGTTGGAGTAGGCTTTATCATAGGTGTTTTACAAGACTCTTTTGAAACGGCACTTAACTCATCCACAGACGTACTTTTCACAGCAACAGCTGAATTTAAAGTGTGGCGTAAAGAAGGAAAAAAAATAGATATCCACAAAGCAGCATAAAGAAGAAATCCTCTTATCTGCGATTGAACTGCACCCCAATTGTTAGACTCGACTAACAATTGGAGGTGCAGTTTTAGTTTTTTTATGGAAAACTGTACTTTAAACAAAAATAAGCTGCTGTTGGTGAATACAAGGGAAAGGTTCCTCTATCTAGAGATGTTAGCCTATATCAACTTCCCAAAAGAATCATTTCTTTTTTGTTCAATTTGAACAGATAATAACTTATATGGATTCTGATTCACCGTTTTATTAACCCTAACATGTTATACCATTCTTAAAAACAAAATCGTTCAAAGACTCCCGATCCAGATTTACACAATCGGGAAATTTATTTTAATTAGAAAGATAAATTAGAAATTATAGATAAGGTCGGTAAATCTAAAAATAACACGTTAGGAAAATTCTTATAAAATTATTAACTTAATATGAATGAGATATTACATTTTTAATTTAGGATTAATCTCTCTTTAAACCTACTATTATATTTACTTTAGAGTTTCTCCAATAACTACACGGAGCACATTTGGTCGATCTTTAAAGGTTTTCGTCCCAGCTCCGTAGCCTATTGACTTTACTTCCATTGATGGAAGCGTGCAAAACTCCTCAGCTAGTACCGAAACAATCGCTGCTCCTGTTGGAGTGGTAAGCTCAAATCTTACATCACTTTGTTCAATTGGGACACCTTTCAACATTTCTAATGTAGCAGGTGCTGGGACTGGATAAATTCCATGGTCAATATGAATTCTTCCAGTACCGACAGGAATTGTAGATGATCGTACATTTTTAATTTCAAGTTGATGAATTAATATAGCAGCACCGATAATATCAATAATTGAATCTACCGCACCTACCTCATGAAAATGAACCTTCTCAATTGGTACACCATGAATATGCCCTTCCGATTCCCCGATTTTTTTGAAGATTTTTAAAGCTGTTTCCTTTACTTCATTTGCAAACCCCGCGGCATCAATTAACTCAACAATATCCATGTAAGTGCGATGATGATGCTCAGTTTCATGATGGTGGCCATGCTCATGGTGATGCTCAGTTCCATGATGGTGACCATGCTCATGATCGTGAGCATGATGATGGTCATGTCCTTGATGGTGATCATCCCGATGATTGTGGACATGATCATGATCTTCTTGGCTTAATATCACATCAAACTTTGTACTGGTAATACCATTCTTTACAACCTTATTCCATTTTAGTTTATACTCTTCATTTATCTTAAGTTTTTTTAAATCTTCTTCAAGATGGTGAGGGTCTGCACCTGCATCAATAAGAGCTCCAATTAACATATCTCCACTGATTCCTGAAAAACAATCTAAATAAAGTGTCTTCATTCTTGTCCTTCCCCTTTTTGTGCTAATTGATGGATTAATACAGCGTTGTATGCAGCACCAAAACCATTATCAATATTTACAACACTAATGCCTGATGCACATGAATTTAACATCGTTAATAATGCTGATAGTCCATTGAAGTTTGCACCATATCCGATGCTAGTTGGAACGGCAAGAATTGGATGAGTAACGAGACCGCCAACAACACTTGGCAGGGCACCCTCCATTCCTGCTACAACGACAGAAACAGTGGCATTTCTAATTTCTTCAATATTATCGAGAAGGCGATGAATCCCGGCGACACCAACATCATAGAAGCGCCTAACATTACTACCTAATGCCTCTGCTGTAACGGCCGCTTCTTCTGCTACCCGCAAATCTGATGTACCTGCACAAACAATGGCAATATACCCTTTGGAAGGCTTACGAACCTCTGAATCATTCCAATATAGGATTCTTGCCGTTTCATTGTAAATAAATTCGGGAAAGTCTTTTAAAATATGCGCTGCCTTCTCTTCCGAAATCCGTGTGACTAACACATCATTGTCTTTAAATCGTATTGCTTTAATAATGGACAAAATTTGTTCTTTCGTTTTCCCTTCTCCATAGACAACTTCCGGGAAGCCTTGTCTTTGCTTTCGATGATGGTCAACTTTAGCAAACCCTAAATTCTCATACGTTGAAAGCTTTTCTTTTGCCTCTGCAACACTTAATGCACCCGTTTGAACTTGTGCTAAAATCTCTTCAAGCATTGTTTTTCACTCACCTTAATCAAATCAATTATGAACAAATTACATCCAATTTTCTCTATTATTAGTAAAGAATTGGTTAAAAATACTTTGCTATATCTTTTGCTAATCTCTCATATTTTTTATAAGCAGCTGAATATATTTCATGATTTTTTTCATTAGGTACTACTGGATCACTCATTGGTATATTCTTTTTAATTTCTTCAAAGGAACCGACTTTTCCTAGAGCCACCAATGCTGTCCAAGCAGCACCCCATGCAGCACTGTGATGACTTTCTGAAACATAGACTTCCTTACCAAATACATCAGCAAGCATTTGAAGCCATAATTGGGATCTTGACAATCCTCCATTTACATAGATTTTATCCGGTTCCCCTGCTAGATTTTCTAACGCTTGTCCAATTTGATAGAGATTAAATGTGATTCCCTCTAAAACAGCCCGAACAAAATGTTCTTTTTTATGTGTAACGGTCATCCCATAAAAATTCCCTTTTGCTTGTTGGTCCCATAATGGGGCTCTTTCACCATTAATATAAGGAAGAAATAGCATTCCCTCTGCTCCTGGTGCAACATGCTCCGCTTCTTTCGTGAAATCATCGAAGCTTCCTTCATAATTTAAGAGTTCCTTTAGCCATTGTAAAGCGATTCCGCCATTATTTGTTGGACCACCAATTATGGAATAATCCTCAGTAAAAGCATAACAAAATGTTTCATGTTTATCTGTAATTTGGAACCCCTTTGTAAATTGTCTAATTGCCCCACTCGTTCCAGCTGTTACTGCGACTTCTCCTGGAGAAATAGCACCAATACCTAAGTTAGCTAACTGTCCGTCGGCTGCTCCTATAGTAAAAGGCATATCATTAGAGATACCCATTTTTTCAGCGATATTGGTTTTTATACCCGTTAATACTTTTGTTGGTGGGACAATATCCGATAGCTGCTCTTTTTTAATACCTGCAAGAGCTACAATTTCATCATCCCATTCAAGGGTATTGGCATTAAATAATCCTGTTGCAGCTGCCATTGAATAATCAATCACTCGTTGATTAAACCACTTAAGAAGGATAAATTCTTTTATCGATAAAAAATAGTTTGCTTGAAGATATGGATCATATTCTACATCCTTCATCCACAATAATTTTGATAATGGGGACATTGGGTGAATCGGCAGCCCCGTTTTTGTATATATTTTAATCCCTTCAGTTTGCATCAGTTTTTCTGCTTGTTCACTACTTCTTCCATCAGCCCAAATAAGTGCTTGTGATAGGGGCTCACCATTTTCATCGATACAGATTAAAGAATGCATCGCTGCAGAAAATCCAATCGCAACCAGTTCATTCTTCTGCACATTTGCTTGCTCTATTGCATTTCGCACAGCTTGTACAGCAAATTGCTCAATCTCATTAGGATCTTGTTCCACCCAGCCTTGCTGTGGATAAATGGAGGTAATTAATTGTTCAGATTCTGAAATGACTTTTCCATTCAAATGAAATACAACAGCTTTCACACTTGTTGTTCCTATATCAAGCCCAATGACAAATTCTCTTGGCATGATGACATCTTCCTTTTCAAAAAAGTATTAGTTATATATTAGTAAATATTTCCTATATATAGAAAAGGCCTTGGACTTTTTCCAAAGCCTTTTCTATTATGAAAGAACCTTATTCATACTACCACTCTTATAACCTATTAAATCTAATGTTATATATTTATATCCGTATTTTAAAAGTTCACTAGAAATCGATTCATGATTTTCTAACACAGTCTTCATATCATTTGGCTCTACTTCGATCCTCGCTATTTCTTGATGAGTTCGAACCCGTACTTGACGTATATTAAGTGATTTTAGATAAGCTTCTGCTTTCTCCACTTTTGTTAGCTTTTCGATTGTAATTTGTTCTCCATAGGCGATTCTTGAGGATAAACAAGCAAATGAAGGTTTATTCCATGTTGGTAAATCAAATTCACGGGAAAGCTCCCTTATTTCATTTTTAAATAAATTCGCTTCCTGCAAAGGACCTCGTATTCCTTTTTCCTTTGCAGCTTTCATTCCAGGGCGAAATTCATTTAAATCATCAGCTATGACACCGTAGACTACATTATTAAAGCCCTCTTTTTCCATAACGGGAATCAAATGCTCGAATAAACTGCTTTTACAAAAGTAACATCGATTTTTATCATTCTCTGTATAACCTGGAATCGCTAATTCGGACGTTTCGATGACATGGTGTTTTACCCCAATCCTTTTGGCTAACTCTTTTGCTTCCTTTAGCTCACTTGAGGGATATGTTTCCGAATCAGCTGTCACAGCTAGCACTCTGTCTTTCCCTAATGTATCATAAGCCACTTTTAATAAAAACGTACTATCCACTCCGCCTGAAAATGCCACAACAACGGAATTCATTTCTCGGAGAATCGACACTAACTTCTGATACTTTCCACTTATCATGGCCCTTTCTCCCTTCACAGTTAGTAATAAACAAATCTTTCTATCTATAAATAATCCTACACAATTTTATTATTATCTAATAAATATATGTCAATTTGTATATAAAAAGTCTCCTTAAGACTTTAAAACAAATTCCGTCTTTCTATTTCTTTTTTTAACAATGAAATGAAATCAATTATTTACACACAAATCTTTGGCTTTCATGTAATAATAAAGCAACAATTTATCACTAATCATATGCAGTAATCACACCTCATTAATGGGGATCATGTCTAAATAATAGCGTTAGATTGTCATGCTTCCAAATCCACCGTCAACTCGAATAAGAGCACCTGTTACAAAGCTAGATGCATTTTCGGAAGAAAGCCAAACAGCAGCACCTTGTAATTCGTCTGGACTTCCAAAACGCTTCATCGGTGTATGGTTCATGATTGATTCAATTCTTTCTTCACTTAGTATTTTTTTATTCTGTTCTGCTGGGAAAAAGCCTGGAATAATCGCATTCACACGAATACCATATGGAGCAAATTCTCTTGCGAGGTATTGTGTCATACTATTTACTCCAGCTTTTGATACAGAATACGTAAATACTTTTGATAATGGCGTTGTTGAAGAAACGGATGAAATATTAATGATACTTCCTTTTCTTTCCTGCTCGATCATTTTCTTTGCGAAAATTTGGCAAGTAATCATCATTCCTTTTAAGTTTACATCCATAATGTCATCCCATTCTTCCTCACATAGTTCAAAGAATGGAGTGGAACTGTTTTTACCTGGTGCATTCAAGAGAATATCAAAACCGCCAGACCATTGTTCAATATCATTCACAACATTTTCTAATGATTTCCGTTCACTTACATCTGCTTGAAACGCTTTTGCCGTGCCTCCAGCTTCTTCAATCTCCTCAACAACTTGGTTAGCTTTATCAAGATTTCGTCCTACGATTGCAATTTTGGCACCATGTGCTGCCATTCCTTTCGCAATGGATGATCCTAACACACTGTTACCACCGATGGCAACTGCTGTTTTTCCAGTTAAATCAAATAAATTCGTCAATGTTATATCCCCCTCAAGTTCATGTTAATTGTATTTTTATCTAATGATGGATCTAAATCTAAATGAGCATTTTTATTTCAAATTTCCATTCTCATCAAATGTCATTTCTTTTAATTCTGATAGTTGTTCCAATTCTGGATGTTGTCCAATATGGTCAAGTAATGCTTCAGACACTTCAATTTCAGCTATCTCTAGTGTGTTTTTAATTCGGACCATTTTCACTTTTGAAAAATCTAAAATATTACACGTTTTAATTGCCGCTTTTATGGCATCCCGATCATTCGCTAAAGTTGTCGCAATTTTGGTTGGCGCACAAACTGTTGAAGTCAAGCCGTTAGCATAGGTAACTTCTCGATCCATTTTGTCCACAAGTCGTTGTGTTGTAAAATCAGCGGTTCCAACACCGTTTGCATTTCCTTCTGTTTGTGGTGTTAGATCTAGAACAACCATCTTATTGACATCTGGTCCACCTTGAGCATAAGGTGTTGGATAACGTCCCGTAATATTTGGATCCATCCCGTCACCACTAATATTTTTACCAATCTCATTAATCACAAGTACATCCAGTTGGGCAAAGAAAAGCTTGGGCAGTAATTGTTTTGCTAATGCTTGCAGAGCTGGTTCCTTTTCTTCAATCTCTTCTACTGCTAGTACTTCAACTCTTGCTACTTTATCAAATGCATTTTCTAGCGTTGCTACTCCAAATAGAATTGGTGTTTTTTCCATCATCATTTTCGCCATTGCCGGTACATTTTCAGCCATATACTTAAATCCTAATTGATGGGTTGCTTCTGCACCTTTTTGCTTTCCTAAACCAATGCTTATCATCTTCATGATTCCGCTTTCAACAGGTCCACGAAATGCTGTATGAGGCTTGATCCGGTTGATAACAACAATTCCGTCTGCTTCGGACGCATACTTATCAATATAGACAGGTAAACCATTAGGTAATTCTCCTAGTTTGATCACTTCCATGGACGAACGAATTTCAGCCTTCACACTTTCTTCTGTTACACCAAGGTGTGCTAATACTTCACGCTGTCCTTCAGCCGTAGCACCCCCATGGCTTCCCATACTAGGTACGATAAAAGGTTTGGCACCTAAATCCTTTAAAAATTGCACAGTTGTAGCAGTGATTTCTACAAGTCGATCCATGCCTCGACTACCGACTGCGATTGCAATTTCCATACCCGGCTTAACTTTGTGTTGAATCGTTTCTCGTTGCAATTTTTCTTTTAATGCATACTCAAGATTTTCTATTTTTGTATTGTCAAAATGCTGTTTTACTTTTGCCATCTTTGGCACAGGAATATCTTTTAATAAATCTTGGAGAATACCCATAATCTATTTTCCACTCCTTTTTAAACGTTAAGAATATATAATTTTTCTTACCTAGTTTTGGTGTCTAGCTTCAGCGCCTATCTCCTCGAGGTCATAAACCACTCATGAATTGAAGGCAAAGAACGCCTTCGATTCATGAGATCTTATTGCCCGAGGCTGACCAAGGCGCTTCCGCTTTTCTTATTAACGTTCTGAAAAATACTTTTGTGAATTATTAAATCCAATATTTTTAATCATTTGCTCAAGAATTACTTCATCATTTGGTGCTTTACCTTCCTCAACCCACTCACCTATGATGTTACATACAATTCTTCGGAAATACTCATGACGCACATATGATAGAAGACTACGTGAGTCCGTTGTCATTCCAATGAAATGACTAAGAACTCCTAAGTTTGCTAAGTCAGTCATTTGTCTTACCATACCATCGTACTGATCGTTAAACCACCAGCCAGAACCGAATTGAACCTTACCTGGTATACCTTCTTCAAAGAAGTTTCCAATCATTGTTCCTAACACATAATTATCACGAGGATTTAAGTTATAAAGTACTGTTCTTGGCAAAGATTTCGTTTTATCTAAAGCATCTAAGAAACGTGATAATCCTTCAGCAATGAGGTTATCACCAATAGAATCAAATCCACCGTCAGATCCTATTAAACTTTGCATAAGGGTATTATTATTTCTCAAAGCTCCCATATGCAATTGCATGACCCATTGCTTTTTTGCATACATTCTTCCTAGTTCAATAAGAAGAGATGAACGATAACCAATAATATCCTCACTAGTAAGCTCTTCATTATTTAATCGTTTAGTAAAGATCTTTTCTACGTCATCTTTTGAAACCTCTTTAAAGACCATTTTGGGAATATCATGGTCAGACGCACAACAGCCCTTCTCTGTAAAGAAGTCAACTCTTTGTTGTAATGCTTCAACTAAGGTACTAAATGTAGTTACAGTTACATTTGAAGCATTCTCTAATTTTTCAAGCCAATCTTGAAAGTTTGGTTTCTCAATAAAAAGTGCACCATCTGGTCGGCATGTTGGAGCAATTCCGACATTAAATGTTTGGTCATCTTGTAATAATTTATGGTATTCAAGCGTATCAGTTGGATCATCTGTTGTTCCAACAAATTGAACATTCGATCTTTCAATAAAACGTCTTGGTTTGAAATCTGGTGTTTGTAATTTTGCATTACATTCTTCCCAAATTTCGCTAGCTGTTTCTGGAGATAATAATTTATCAATCCCAAAGAAGGTTTTTAATTCCATATGCGTCCAATGATATAAAGGATTTCCAAATAAATGCGGAACTGTTTCTGCCCATGCCGCAAATTTCTCCCAATCACTGGAATCACCTGTAATTAATGCTTCTTTCACACCATGGATACGCATTGCACGCCATTTATAGTGATCACCTGAAAGCCACAGTTGTGTGATGTTTTCAAATGATTGATTTTCATAAATTTCTTTCGGACTTAAGTGACAGTGGTAATCAAAAATCGGTAATTCTTTCATAATATTATGGTAGAGTTTTTCAGCTGTAGAATTAGTTAATAGAAAATCCTTATCTAAAAATGCTTTCATATTTTATTCCCCCACTTGAAAGTATTATTAACGTATCACCTTAAAAAAATGTTAAATAACAACATAGTTTTTCAAAGATTTGATCAATAGTTTATTTTTGCTTAACTAATCTTAATAGGATACTTTCTCGTTAATTGCAGTAAAACTTAAAACCAACCGAATCGAAGTTTACTTTTATTATATATTTGTAATCCCTTTCAGAAATATATAATCATTTGTGCTATAATGGTTTAAATAGTAATTATTGGTTAATTCTAATTAATTTGTTTACAAAACTAATTAACTGATATTAGAATATCATTTCTTTAGTTTCTAGTCAATATTAAGTGTTTAGATTACTTAATTTCATAATAATTATTGAATTTATCCCATCGTAGATAGCGATTAAATAAAATAACTGTATAATGAAATTATTGGAATAACACAAGATTAACAACTTAAATTAGTGAAATTTGATAATATTTATACAACTTTATTTTTAAGGGTGATTTTTATGGCTATTGGTGATGCTGCTTTTATTAAAAAAATGAATAGAAGCTTAATCATAAGTAAAATTATTGAACAAGGTATGATCTCAAGGGCAGACTTATCAAAAGTCACAAAATTAACAAGAGCAACAATTTCTGTCCAAGCAGCTGATTTATTAGAGGAAGAATTAATTGTAGAATCCCATCATGAACATAATAATGTAGGAAGAAAGCCAATCATGCTTTCTCTTAATCTCAAAGCTGGATATGCATTAGGAATCGATCTTGATTATAGACATATCACATTTACATTATCGGACTTAATGGGTAATCCTATTTGTTTTGATATTGTTGAGATACAGAACTCTAATTACAATGAGATTCTTGAAATATTAATAAAACAAATAAAGGTCTATGAAGAAAAATGTTCAAAAAGTCGTTTTGGGATTATCGGAATCGTAATTGGAATACATGGTATTGTTACGAAAGACGAAATCATCAATTTTGTTCCTCGGCATAAGTGGCAAAACAAAAACCTAAAAGGTGACCTAGAAAAAGAATTTAAAATAGATATCCATATTGAGAATAATGCAAACTTATGTTCATTTGCAGAAAGAGTATTTAAACGTCATCAAAGTGAGAACTTATTAAGTATTAGTATGTACTCAGGAATTGGGCTTGGAGTATTAATAAATGGTGAACTTCTTAAAGGCTACCATGGTTACGCTGGAGAAATGGGCCATATGATCATAGTCCCTGATGGAATGCAATGTAATTGCGGTAATTTAGGTTGTTGGGAACTCTATGCTTCTGAAGGCAGTTTCTTTAAACAATTAACAGAAAAACATCAAAAACAAAATCTAACATATAAAGATGTACAAGAGCTTTTAATGTCAGAAGATCCATTAACCTGCAACCTACTGGAACAATTCATCAAATATGTATCAATTGGTTTAAATAATATTATTAATTTACTTAATCCTGAAACATTGGTACTAAATAGTGAGCTATTGAAATTGGTTCCAGATGCAGAAAATAAAATTAAATCCCATCTTACTTCTTCCATTAGCCACTATAATGAATTATTGATATCTGAACTAGGAAAACATGCAACAGTAATGGGAGCATGTGCTTTAGCTATTAAAAACTTTTTGGAAGTTCCGGAGATAAGCTTAACTTTTGAGAATGATGTATTCGAACAGAATATTAAAAGTTATGGTGAGGAAATAAGTCTTTAATAAAATTTTAACTTGCTACTAAATAGATAAATTCCCCCTTTTCAAACAGGTTTCTTTAAAATTTTGTTGAAAAGGGGATTTTTTTAGAATACATGACATTTTCAAAAAACTTCTTGTTAGAAAGTTGAACTCATTATCGAGACAAAAAAAAAAACGGCCCTAGATTAATAGATTTAATGGACAAAATATTTTACTAAATCTACTAATATAGGAACCGTTTATGTTATCTGTAGAGTGTCCCTATTTTGCAGAAAATGTCACATTTTTAAACGCCTACATTCACATATTAGAGTAAATCTTAATTATAATGTTTACTTACTTTATATGACAACAGATCAGATTCATCATTATCTTTGCCTTTATTTCTAATCTCTGCAATGCCTTTTTGAATTTCTTCTAAAGTATTCATTTGTAATTTTAAGCAACTAGTTGATTAGTTTATTAAACATACTAAAATTCAGGATATGATATTATCAATCATTTTACTACCCGACCCTTTTAGTGAATGATATTTATAATCTTTCGGAGGGAAACCAAAATACTTTTTAAACGTTTTAAGAAAATAACTTTTGCTATCAAAGCCTAACATTTCTGATATTTTTTCAATCGTTTCGTTTGAATTATCTATTATTTCCTTTGCTTTCTCCATCTTAGATTTAGTCACGAAATCAATGAAGTTTTCGTTTGTATTCTGTTTGTAAAGTCTACTGAAATAACTCGGGTTTAGATGAAGATATTCTGCTACATCTCCTAGGGTAATCTTTTTATCTAAGTTCATTAACACATACTTTTGAGCCTTTAAGATTTCATTTCTTTTAGGAAGTTCTTTTATATATTTCATACTTTGAACTAATTTCATAAACGATTTCTTTAGTGCTTCTTCAAGTTGATAAACTGTCTCGACATTTGCAATTAGGTTATCCGTAACTGATACTGAGAATGTGGATTCGAAATTCTGTAGAGAGTTAAACTTTAATTTAATTTCTAATACTATTTTCATGATCCATTCTCTTACTACATTAGGGTGATACCTATTTTTTTCTATATATGACATCCATTTTTGAATAGATTTCTCTAAACCATCAACATCTTCCTGCATGATTAACGATTTCAACTCTTGCATAGCCTCCATATAGCAAGCAAAGATGTTTTCTGAGGAAAAATTTAATTGTTCCATTCTACCAATTGATCCATTTTTCATATAAAACCTTTGATCAGATGTATTTATCATCATTTTTAATTGCTTTACTAGCTCGCTTGTTAATTTACAATCATTACCAGTAATAGTCGAAATACTTATTTCCAGATAATCTTTTAACCTGTTCTGAATCTCACTTAAGGACTTCTGCATTACCTGAAATTGATCGATTTCCATGTTCGATTCATGGGGATAAAAAATAAAAAACATGGATTCCTTATAAAATATGCTAAAACTTTTTCCCGTTTTATTTAGGATCTCACTAACAATATTATCAATGCTGAACTTTAGTAATTCATCTGAAATAAATGCTTCTTTCGTTTCCTCATATCTATCAATGAAACACAGGACAGGGCTACACTTTAAAAAGGATAAATCTAACCCTAATTCATTTCCTTGTTGTTCCCACAACATTGTTTTACCTTCTATTACCGCATGTAAAAATCTACTTTTTAGAACGATGAGATTTTCTTTTATTAGAGATTCCATTTGATTTTTTTTAAAATCAGTTCTCTTTTCTTTATCAAGTTTCCCTTTTAAACTTTTTAATAAATCTATCATCATATCGGATTCCATAGATTCTTTTAATAGATAATCAAAGGTTTTCAGCTTCAACGCTTGTTGCGCATACTGAAAATCATCGTGACAGGAGAGGATAATCGAATAACAAGTTGAATCTAATTCTTTTATATTTCGAAGTAACTCAATACCATTCATTATGGGCATTCCAATATCTGTAATGATCACATCCGGCATTTCCGATTTAACATGTTCTAGAGCTTGAGCACCATCCTGAAACGATCCGACAATAGAAAAACCTAGCTCTCTCCAAGGAATCATATGGGTTAGAAACTCTAAGACTAGAAAATCATCATCTACAAGAATGATTTTATACAAAACTCAACACTCCTTATTTCATTGGTATATAAAACTTAACCTCGGTTCCCTCAACCAATTGACTTTCTATTTCCATACGAAATCCCTCCCCATAAATCATCAATAAACGTTGATAAACATTATTTATTCCGATTCCAGTGAGTGACGATTTATTTTCCGACTGTTGACTATACCTCGTATTTGAGAAATTCTCTTTAATACGATGTAGACATTCATGATCCATGCCCTTACCATTATCTTTTAAACTTATAAACAATAAATCTTTCTCTATCCAAGCAGATATAATGATTGTTCCACCTTTTTGTTCGAATCCATGTATAATAGCGTTTTCAATTATTGGTTGTAGAAAAAACCTTGGTATTTCTTCCATTAATGTATTCGAGGCTAAATTATTAATTAATTCTATATGGTCCTTGTGTCTAAAGTTCATCAACCTTACATAATGGTCAACGACCTCTATTTCCTCATATAATGGAATAAGTTCATTGTTCCGGTTTATCGTCATACGTAAAAGTGAAGAGAGTGATTGAATTAATTTCGCACTTTCTTTATCACCATTCATTATTATTTTTAACCGAATAGAGTTTAGTATATTAAATAAAAAATGCGGATTAATTTGAGCTTGGAGCATCTCTAGCTCTGCTTTACGTTTGCTATTTTCTTCTTTCTTGATTTGGTCTATCATGTCTTCTATTTTATCAAGCATTTTATCGAAGGAGTCTCCCAATAACGCGATATCTCCTTTTCCTCTAATACCTGATCGAATCCGTAGATTACCATTTTCCACTTCTTTTGTTACACGACTTAACCTTGAAACGGGCTTAGTTAACTCTTTTACTAAATATATAAGGATCATTAGAAAAATAGTAAAAAGGACACCTTGTAATAATAATGTAGTATGTGTAATCGCATTAATATTTCCAACCGTTTTTTTATAGGGAACTAAACTTACCAGCTTCCAGTCGGCATATGATAAAGGACGACTGACCAACAAATAATCCTTATCTGTATAATCAACAATACTATAACTATCCCGATTATTTGGAATGTGATTTATATAGCTGAATTTTTTTTGAATTTCTTTTTCGTTTTGATTGGATAAAATGGTCCCATCCGAATTAATTAACATAAGCTTTTGTTCATCATTAGAAACAAATTGCTCAAAAATATTGCTTACTTCTTTTTCATTTATGCTAATAATTGTGTAGGCATATGTTTTTCCAGATATTTCTATAGTTCTTGCGATGGTAATTAAATAAGGATTTTTATCCTTTTGTGATTCAATGTAGGTTGGATGTGCTCCAAGCCAATACGTTTCATAAAAATCTAAATTCTCTATTTTTTTAAACCAATCTTCATTGTAAAAGTTGTTGGGATTATATTCATAAGTAGGATAATTGGTATATGAGAAACCATTTTGCATTAAAATTGTTATATAAGAAGGTGCTAATAAATCAGTAATACCTTCTAAATTTCTTGATATTTTAACATGTTGAAGTGCACTAATCTTGCTAGTAGGACCATCCTTCTTACTATGGTATCGATTTTCTTTTAAGATTGAATTAATTTGGTTATCAAATTGAATATAGTTCGATACATACATTAAATCCTCTAAATAATTGGAAATATTCAAATCCAACAATCGTAATGTGTCTTCCGATTGCTTTACTGCTCGCTGCTCTAGTGCATCTTTTGTAAAATAGTTTGATACCATAAAGGTAATAAGCGAAGGTAGGAGTACACACAGAATAGCAGAAATAATTAATCGCTGTCTCAAAGAGAGAGTAGCGAGTTTATGTGTAACCCTTTTCATTTTTACTTACCCCTTTTTTCTCAAAATTAAAATGTAGAGAGAACAAAGAGTCCCCTCTACATTTTATCATACTAATTTGTTCATCTAATACCTACTTTTTATTTGCATCAATTATTTCTTCAACTTTCTTTGTTGCATTTGAAATAGTAGTATCTAGATCTTGTTCACCTAATAAATACAATTCTGCCTCAGCATTAAAGGCATCGTATGCTTCTGTAATATAGCCTTTCGGAATACCTCGATTTGCAGGTATCGCATTCTCTAAAGTATATATTAGTGACTCTGTATCAACAGATTCTGGTTTTTTTGTACTAGCGACTAGGTCAGTCACCACTTGATTCAAATCAGCATTTTTCCAAGCTGGTATACTTTTTTGTTGAATCATCAATCCTTCTGTTGTAAACCATCTAATAAATTCATATGCTTCTTCTTTGTGTTCTGAATTTTCCGCAATATTTATTACGTCTCCTTGCATAATTGTGTAAGGCTTGTCACTTTTGTTGTTTTTTGGGAAAGGAGCCCATGCCATTGTAAAGTCTGGTGTAAACTCTCCCCATTCAGTGATCATATAACTAGCCGTCGGAATCATACTAACTGCTTGCGAGAAAAATTGTTGTCGATAGTTAAGCTTTTGAGAAAGAGTTTCTGCCATTGGTACTGATGATCCGTCTTCTTGCTCTATTGTATATCGCAGTTTTAGTGATTCTTTCACCATTGGGTCATCCATATTAGATGTACCGTCTTCATTAATAATATAAGTGTTATTTTCTTTATTTAACAATTTAAGGGTAAGATAAAAGTCTGGCCACGTATGAAAGTAAGATCCGAATTGTTTAGAAGTTCCTTCTCCTGTTGTTAACTTTTTAGCATATTCTTGATAATCATCCCATGTCCAATCAGTTGGAACTGGTAATCCAGCAGCCTCCAGATGATCTTTATTTAGTAAAATTAAATTCGTTGTTAGTTTAGCTGGTAACCCATAATAAGCTCCATCCATTTTACCAGGAGGGCTATTATACTCCTCTTCCAAATTGAGGTTTTCTTTTTCGATAAAAGAATCAAGTGGTGCTACTAATCCAGCGCTAACTCGCTTAGCAAAGTCAGCTTGATTTGAGAACATAAACACATCTAATTGTTCCCCTGATGAAGCAAGTAAATCTAATTTTTTTAGATACTCATCATGATTTAAATTTTCAACTAAAGGCGTAGACTCCACATTTATCCCCGGATGTTCTTTTTCAAATGCCTCAATGACCTTATCCCAATTTCCAGCTTCATCATTATACCAATGGTGAAATTTTAAGGTAACAACACCATTTTCTGAATTTTCTTTCCCTCCATTTGCCTCCTTGCCATTTGAACACCCAACCATCACAAAAACTAGGATTAATGCACTTAACAATACGCCAAACCTTTTGAGTTTCATCTTTTTTCCCCCTTTTTTGATTACGAAGAATAAATTCGGTATCATTTTTTTATCCTTTAACACCTCCTAACGAAATCCCTTCAATGACATGTTTCTGTCCTATAATAAAGACAATAAGCAGCGGTACAATCGCAGAAACTGCTCCTGTCATCATTAATGTATAGATCGTCCCGTGAGCATCTGCAAACTGTGCAATTCCTAGTTGCAATGTAAAGAGTTCTTCAGATCGCAGAAAAATAAGTGGATACTGATAATCATTCCATGTCCAAATGAAACGTAGAATTGCATATGTTGCGATTGCAGGTCGTACTAATGGAAGAGCAATATAGAAAAAGGTTCTAAAATGTCCGGCACCATCTATTTTTGCGGATTCAACTATTTCATCACTTATTCCTAAGAAAAATTGTCTTAACATAAATGTTCCAAATACACTAAAACTATTTAATAGAATCAAACCTAGATGAGAGTCGAATAATCCAATCCACTTATATAATAAGAACTGTGGCACTAAGATTGATTGTGGTGGAATCATATACGTTGCGAGTACGATTAAGAAAATGATATCTCTACCTTTAAATTTCACCTTAGCAAACGCATAGGCAGCTAAACTAGAAACAAAAACAGAAGTTAATGTAGTCAAAATTGTTACTTTAAATGAATTCCAATAATATAAGAGAAAAGACTTGTCACCAAACCAAACTTTCGAATAATTCTCTACTGCATTCCATGTTGTCGGAATCCATTCAATAGGAAAGGCTAAGACATCTTCCTCTAGTTTGAATGAGGCAGATACCATCCAAACAAAGGGTAGTAAAAATAGTAGTCCCACCACTGCCATAATGATTGTTGTTATTAATTTTCTTATATCTATCTTTTTTACTAACTGTTCCAATTTCCTCCACCCCCTTTTAGATTAGTAGTTTACCCATTTTTTCTGGCCAAACCATTGCAACACTGTAATGCAAAGTATTAAGACAAACAATACTAATGCAATCGTTGAAGCATAACCTGTTTTCAATTCTACAAACGCCTGTTGATAAAGATAAACTACTGGTAAAGAGGTAGAATGAGCAGGCCCTCCATTCGTTAACACAATAATTAAATCAAATACTTTAAAGGAAGAAATTAATCCTGTAACCAGTAGTAAAAATGTTGTTGGTGAAACAAGTGGTATAGTGATCTTTCTAAATTGATACCATGTTGTAGCACCATCCATCTCTGCAGCTTCATAGAGCTCTTTAGGAATATTTTGTAGCCCTGCTAGATAAATGATCAATTGAAAGCCAATATGTGTCCAAATTAATATAATCATGACAGATGGGAGTGCATAGCTGGTATCTGCAATCCACTTTGGAGGATCGTCTATTCCCATTGACATTAATAATTGATTGATCGGACCCAAAGTTGGATGAAACAATACCTGAAATACAATTGCTACAGCCACCACGCTTGAAATATATGGCATGAAATAGATGACTTTAAAAAAGTCTTTAAAATAAACTTGCTTGTTAATGACAACTGCCAGAATCAACGATATAAATAAACCAATTGGAACAACTAATAACAAGATAAGATTGTTTGTAAGCGATTTCAAAAATATCGAATCGTTAAACAAATTTTTGAAATTATCAAATCCAATAAAATTAAATTCTTTGATCCCAGTAATAAAATTCCAGTCTGTAAAACTTAAGAAGATAGAAGCAAGGATTGGGAAAATGGTTAAAGCTGTAACTCCTATTAACATAGGTGCTATAAAAATATAACCAGCTAGTGTATCCTGCCACCCCTTGAATCGTTTTTTTCGTTCTTTTTGAGTAGTTAGATTTACTACGTTTTCTTCGGCTTGTAACTCTACTTGGCTTTTCAATTTATTCACCCCTCTTTTTTTTATTTATGAATCTAGTATTATTATAGTTTCAAAAATCGTACTGCATAATGAATTATTATTACTAGTTTGGTAATATCTTTACTCCATTCTGACTATTCTGATAACCATATCTATTTTGTGCTTTACTTTCGAAACAATAGCTAAACATGGATACTTTTGAGTCACCTTTAATTTATTAAAGTCATTCGTGTTTCTAATTCTAAAGTGTATTTTCGTACTTAAAGAAAAAAATTTCTACTTATGTCTAATTGAAAGCCAAAGTAAAGAAGGGAGCATTCTTTAGCCCCCTTCTTTACTTTTACTGTCATCTAATGATTGTAACTTCACCATCTAATCTTTCCATGTCTTGCAGATAATGCCGCGTTTTTTAAACGCTTACATTTACCTATTAACAAATCTTAGTTATATTGTTTCCTTACTTTATACGACAACAGATTCATCTGTATCTTTGCCTTTATTTTTAATCTCTGCAATACCTTTTTGAACTTCTTCCATTCTCTTATCATCCAGTTTATAGAATTTCATCGCAATAAGTGACACTACCAATCCAAGTGCTGGTAAACCGAATGCCAATATTAATGTTACGACAAATAAAGGAGTAGTTAGTGCATCTCCAACCTCCGGAAATTTTGAAGTAAATCCAATCATACCTACAACAGCACCTACGATTGTCGGAGCTAAGGATGAAACTAATTGATCAATAAATGAGAAAATCGTGCCCATCATTCCAGGTACATAACGTCCTGATTTATTTGTTTCATAGTCTGAAACATCTGCGATCATTGGAACTACAAGAGTCGTTGGAATACTAGCAAAGCCAACAGCTAATGAATATAAAACTAAAAACAATACAGTGGCTATCCCGATATTATTATTTAGTGAGATCGTTGTAGGATCATCTATTATTAAGAATAGAGCAATCAGACCAATTAAAGACAGCAAACCTATCCAAGCCGATTTAACATAAGAACTTTTTAAACCTGTTTTTCTCGCAATTCCAACTACTGTGAATGTTATCAATAGAGTTGGTATTAGTGTAATTAATCCAATTGTACCACTTAGCGCATAATCTCCTAGCAAAATTCCAAACAACATTACCCCTACTACTGGATGTCGAAGTAAACTAGTGGCTAGTTTGTCGAAGGAAGCTGAAATAGAGAGCATTTGCAATGGCCTGTTTCCTTTAATAACTTGCCAATATTCACGAAGACTTGTATTGGTAGTTTCCTCTGCCAATCCATAAAATTCCTTACGATCTTTCGCCCAAATACCCACTATAGCTAGAAGACCGAATATTCCCGAAAGAATAAGCCCATAGGTATTTAATTCAGTAAACAATTCCATATTAAATCCACCATGTTTACCAATCAGATAAGAAGAAACGAAAATTTGCCCACCAGTAAAGATTCCTGCAATATAAATTCCGTCAAAAATAGCATAAAGCGGTCGTTGCTTTGGATTATTAGTCAAAACAGTTTGCGCTGCTTTTGTAACACTAGTTTGTAAAGAATAACCAATTTTATTAACTATTAACATCGCAGTAAAGAAAATAAATTGAAATGATTCCGGCAATAAATGAGTTACATTATATATAATTACTATGGTACCTGCTGAAATAATATTTCCTAAAATAATCAATGGCGTAAACTTGCCAAATTTGGACTCTGTTTTATCGATAATAAAGCCAATGGCCGGATCGATAATACCATCAAATAACCGCGCCGCCATTAAAACCGTACTTATTATCATCACAGCGAGTCCTGCTATTCCTGTCGCATAATAAGTTACAAAACCTAAAATAAACAGGTGGAGATTTGTTGAGGTATTATTTAATGTAAAAAAACCAATTTGCCATAACTTCGCCGAGTTATATTCATACCCATTTTCCAATTTTGTACTTGACATGATATTTCCCCCTTAATAATAGATAGATTGACTAAACAAACAGAGTGGTTTCGAGAGCTCCTAATTTTCAATTGCCATTTTGAATAGTCTATAAATTTTTGAATGCACTCTCTTTCCCTATGATACTTCCTCATTTAACGTCGATGTTTTTAATGGTAAGTCTTTCGTTTTCTTTTCAATCACAATTGCCAAAACGATCATACTGACAAGTCCGACTACTGCGAAACTAGCTGCTACTTTAAACGAGCTATTTACCCCATATAATAATCCATCCGATGTAATGTCACTTAACTGTTTCGATGTAGTATTTTCTTGACCAGTTTTCGCTACTTCATTCGTAACAAACAGGTTCATATGTGTAGTCATAATTGTTGTCATGATAGCTGTTCCTACAGCCCCAGATATTGCTTGAAGGGTATTTTGCATCGCTGTACCGTGTCCGTGTAATTCAGGACGCAATGAATTCAATCCAGTTGTCGTAAGTGGCATAATTAAAAAAGTGGCACCAAAAGAACGTATCATAAAAATGATCACCATCAAAATAATCCCTGTGCTGTAAGTCAAATTCGTGAAGGCTGCTGTCGACGCAACAAGACAGATTGCTCCAACAATCCCTATCCACTTCATTCCATATCGATCATACATCCTTCCAGAAATGGGTGACATTATGGCCATTACAATGCTACCTGGTAAAAGAAATAATCCGGATTCTAGTGCTGACATCCCCCGACTTTCTTGCAGATAGATCGGTAGTAGTATCATTGCTGAGTAAGTAACACCATTCATGAAGAAGCTTATGATAATTGATAATGTATACTCTAATGATTTAAAAATCTTTAAATCGATCAATGGTTGTTCTGTCGTAAATTGGCGTATTATAAACAATGCAAGTGAAAGAACACCTATCGATAAAGTAGACAAGACGGAAACACTCCCCCATCCTTGCTCTCCTGCTATACCAAAGCTATATAAAATACCACCGAACCCAAATGAGGAGTAAATAACACTTAAGACATCGAGCTTCATCTTTTTCGGCTCTGAGACGTTTTTTAACAAAAAGATAGAAGCGATCAATGCTGTAAGCGAAAATGGTAGAATGGCATAAAAAATATATCGCCACGACAGTTGTGCAATCAGTAATCCTGACAGAGTAGGGCCTACTGCAGGAGCAAACATGATCGCTAAACCAACAATTCCCATCGCCGCCCCTCGCTTCTCTAGCGGAAAAAGCCTGAAGACTACACTAATCAACAGTGGCATAACGATTCCTGCCCCTATCGCTTGTACTACCCGTCCTACTAAAAGTAACGAAAATGTCGGTGCAGCTCCACATAACAGCGTTCCGATTGAAAAGGTTATCATTGCTGTAAAGAAGAGCTGACGTGTGGAAAAGCGAGCCATAAGAAAGGCTGTAATAGGGATAAAGACGCCATTTACAAGCATATAAAGTGTAATTAACCATTGGGAGGTCGAAGTAGGCACACCAAACTCCTCTGTTAATGTCGGCAATGCCACATTAAGGACCGTTTGATTTAAGATAGCAGCAATCGCCCCTATTAAAAGTACTGTTAAGATTGGTACAGTCTTATCATTATTTTCTTTGTGAATTGGCACTCCTAATAAGTCCCCTTTTACGAAATAGAATTAAAATGTCATAAGACCCAACTTATCATTTTATCACGTGGATGACTTTTAATAGAGGCTGTCCAAAAATTAATCCTTTTTGGACAGCCTCATTTTGCGTTTAATGATTAATCGGTATTTCACACCATTTCATATCCGTGTTTACTTTTAAAACCAATCTTCATAGCCAAGTTTTCTCAAGTTATCAGCAGAAGTTTTCAGACAATCAAATGGATCTCGGCCGTATACATCATCTTGCTCAACTAGGAAATACTGTGCGCCACTCTCAAGGCCAGCTTCAATAATTGCTTTCATATCAAGGTTTCCTTCACCGACTTCTGCAAATTCAATTATATTCGTGAAGATGTGCATGAATTTAGCCATGTCTTTGAAGTCGACTTCACTTAAATCCATTTGTCCAATTCGATAGTCTTTCAAGTGTAATAGAGAAATACGACCTGCGTATTGTTTTACAAATTCCACAGGATTTTCCCCAGCTCTTTGAATCCAGTGAACATCTAACTCAAAACCAAGCTTAGAAGTGTTATTTTTTATCATATCTAATAAATAGACACCATCAAATTTTTGGAATTCGAGATGGTGAGTATGATAATACAGTTCAATTCCATGTTCAGCTAATCTCTCTGCCATGACTTCAGCTTTACCGATAAACTCCATGATTTGATCTTTATCGACCATTCTGTTTAACGGCATCATACCTATGCGCAAGAAATTACAATCTAACGTTTTGCAATCGTTCACAATTTTCTCAAAGTCATTTGTCAACGTCTCGCCAGGTGCTCCGGGCAGCATTGGCTCTAAAGCGGCAGACATAGCGGCAATTTTTATATCAAAATCTGCACTAGCTCTCTTTAACTCAGATACATTCTCTGCAGTCATTGGAATTTGTGATACTTCGACAGCGTGATATCCCAGCTCATTTATTTTTCTCATCGTCTCATAGGCACCGAGCTCTTCAACTTTACCTTTAAGCATCATCATTTGAACGCCAATTTTACCTTTTTTCATTGTTTAAACCTCCATTTTTATTTCCTCTTTTTCTTCAGATGATTTGCGAATTGCGTCAATCATTTGAATCGATGTGAGTGCATCTTTAGCGTGAACATAATCTTGCGTATTATTTTCTATACATGAATAGAAGTGATTAATTAATTTTGTATGGCTTGCTCCGTAATAGAATTTTGTACCAGTTAACCTTGTATCCTCAATTATTTCTTCCTTCTTATCATTTTCATTTAGTCTAGTTAGGATGCTGTCTTTAATTGTGAATTTTTCCTTCTCAAAGACTACTTGAAGTTCAACACTGGAATTCACTGAATTAGCATTCGTTGCAAAAAATAACCCTGTCGCACCGTTTTTAAACTTAATATTCGCTGTAGCAGTGTCTTCCACTTCAATACCATAATCCAATAATTTATCAATAGAGCCCCTTATGGATTCAATTTCTCCGCCAAGTAGTTGCATTAAATCTAACGTATGAAGAGCCTGGTTAATCAAGACGCCTCCACCGGCATACTTCATTTTTCCCCGCCACGGTTTAACATCATAATAAGTTTTTGGTCTAAACCAGGTTACTAACCCCTTAATACCGATCATTTTGCCATATTGTCCACTAGCAACAATCTCATTCAGCTTTTCAAAAGATTCATTATAACGATTTTGAAGACATACACCAATTTTAATGTTCTTGTTGTCTTCCTCTAGTTTTACTAGTTCTAATCCCTCTTCTGTGTTCAATCCCAAAGGTTTTTCTTGAAATACATGAACTCCCTTTTCAACACAAGTCTTCGTTGCAGAGTAGTGAAGGTAGTGTGGTAAACAATTATGAACACAATCCAATGTTTCTTTTTCTAGCAATTCGTTATAATCGGTATAAAAATTAACACCAGGTACCGTATCCTTTAATGTTTCATCACGATCACATACCGCTACTAATTCAACATTTGGGTTAGCTTGTATAGCTGGTATATGTATTTTAGAGATATCTCCAAGTCCAATAACTGCTATTTTTAGCATAATCCCATCTCCTTTGAAAACTAACTCATGTCCAATGTGGACATGAGTTGGTTTGATTTAATTTAATTATTGTTTAACAGGACTCTTTTTTTCTTCTTCAATTTTCTTGTTTAATTCTGCAAAGTATAAATCTTCATCAATTGGAAGCTCTACTTCTTTACCTAACCAGCTTGAAAGGTGGATTGCGTTTGCTAATGCAACGCCATGTATACCATCACTACCAGGTGCAATTAAAGGTGTGCCATCTACGATGTTTGCCGTGAAGTTTTCTAAAACAGCTATATGTTGAGCACCCCATACACTTTCAAATTCAATTACTTCTTCAGTGGATATTTCTGATAGACCTTGACCAGTGAAAATTTTCATTACGTCTGCCCAGCTCATCGTAGCGCTCATTTCAGACTCAGATGTCTTAAGGCGTTTGATTGTAATTTTTTTGCTATCGTCAACAATGATTTTCCCTTTATCGCCTAAAATTTCTAAACGGTCAGTACCGAGAACGTCATGTGTTGCTGTAATGAATACACCAGTTGCACCATTACCGTAGTCAAGTATTGTTGTTACTTCATCTTCAACTGCGATATTTCTTTGGTAGCCGTATTTTACATTGGAATAGACATTTTTAGGCATACCGCAAATCCATTGAAGTAAATCGATTTGATGTGGTGCTTGGTTTACAAGAACACCACCGCCTTCGCCGCCCCATGTTGCTCTCCACGCGCTTTGGTCGTAGTAACCTTGTGGTCTCCACCATGTTGTAATAATCCAATTTGTGCGACGAATATTACCAATTTCACCATTATCAATAAGCCCTTTCAATTTTTGATAAAGTGGGTTTGTTCTTTGGTTAAAGAATACACCAAATGTCAATTCTGGTTTTGTTGCTGCGAATTCGTTTAATTCTTTTACTTGTTTTGTGTAAACACCAGCTGGTTTTTCTAGTAAAGTGTGAATGTCTCTTTTTAACGCTTCGATACCGATTTCCGGGTGTAAGTAATGTGGTACAGTCGTAACAACTGCGTCAACATTACCGCTCTCAAGCATATCAATATAATTATCATAAAATGGTACATCTGGATACTTCTCTGCACACATTTCCTTTTTAGCAGGGTCAATATCACAGATCGCTCCAATCACCATGTTTTTAACTTTTCCTTCTGATATAAATCCAGCGTAAGCTCCACCTTGTGCCCCTATTCCGATAATACCTAATCTAACTTGTTTCATAATTAATTCTCCTCACTTTCAATTTTTTCAAGAATTTCTAGTAAAGCGTCATATTGAAGTTTATACCCGCCTTCACCATCAAGCCCTTTGTTATCCTTGATAACTTCTGTAGCATCCTCAAGTTCTAGATCCTTTAAGGAATCAAATAGTACAAGATGTGGCTCAAGAGTTAAGAAGCCTTTGTAGCCGCTTTGGATAAATTGTGCTAATAGCTCTGGTATTTTACCTTCTCCTGTACCACATACAACATTTTGGCTATCTGTTGTGACAGCATCCTTGATGTGGATATAAACGATTTCATCTCTTAGCAAATCGTAGCATGCCTGAGTATCTTCACCACATTGTACAAAGTTAGCAAAATCAAAAATCCCTTTGAAGTATGGAGAAGTAACAAGCGTCAAAATCTCATGGCAACGTCTTGCAATATCACCATAGATATCCTTTTCATTTTCATGTACTAAGATCACATTATATTTTTCCGCGATCGCGGCATATTCCTTTAACTTGCTGATAACTTCATTTTTATACGTATCAGGATTTTCACCCTTTGGAATATAGAAACTGAATATACGAATATATTTACAATCTAATAAGTTGGAAATTTGGCAGAGCGTTTCCAACTTATTCTTTTGTTTTGCAAAACCATCTTCATCATTGATGAATACCTTGCCAATCGGTGATCCGATTGAAGATACACCGACACCTGCTTTTTGTATACGTGGTAGTACATTCTCTTTTATTTCATCAACAGAAAAATCTCCAATATTTTTCCCGTCAATACCACGTAATGAGATATAGCTCATGCCAAGCTTTGAGACAACTTCAAGCTGGGTATCAAATACAGACGAGATTTCATCTGAGAATCCTGAAATCATTAAATTTTGATTCATGTATGACTGTTCCTCCTTTTTTGCACTTTAGTTAATATTAATAAAATTACTTTTTCTAAACACACCATTCATTTAAGCCGTAATCGACGATACTCTTTCGCAGTTACTCCCACTTTCTCATGGAAATAACGACTAAAGTGTGAAACGCTTTCAAATCCACAGTCATACGCGATATCTTTTAATGGTTTATCAGGCTCCATTTCAAGTAAATATTTCACTTGTGTTAACCGACATCCCATCAAATACTCCATGACTGTAAACCCTGTCATTTCTTTGAATACATGTGCTACATACGACTTACTTAAATTAAGTGCTTCTGCAATCGTCTGTAGAGTCAATTTTTGCATATAATTCATCTGAACGTACGATGCTATATTTTCAGCATGCACAGCTTTGTCAACCTTTTTGTTCGGAATTTTGATTGATTGCATTTGACCTAGTTGATGCACAGTAATTAACGCCTGTAATAACAATACTTTCATTTCTGTTACTGCATGGATATCATTTAATTCAGACGTTCTTTTTACTTCGGCTAGACGACAAATGACTTCCTCTAGTCGTTTCGATTCATTATTTTCATTCGTTCGAATTAAACAATGGTGTAATTTTTGAAATGCCTCTAGTAAATACATACTGCCCAATTCAGTCAGCACATTTTTAATCCAATGAGGTGAAAAGTGAACCATACTGCGTACGTACTCACTATTCGGGCTAATATTAGGCTTATGAAGTGTCATCCCATCCATCAATAAAATATCTCCTGGCTCTAGGTCGTATATATGATTGTGAATCAAATATCGGCAAGAACCTGCATGAAAGAAATATATCTCGTATTCTTGATGTGAATGAAAGTCAAAAGAATATCCTCCATGTCCCTGCACCCGATAAAAAGCAAGCAACGTTTCATTCAAGTAAACCAACCCTTCCAATGAAACTACTCTCATTTTATAAGAAATAAAGAAAAATTACATTACCTCAAACTGTCTTGATTTTATAAAAAATTGACTGAGAGTGCTTCTATAAAAATAATACTGGATAAATTATTCGATTGTTCTTGTTTCGATCAGAGTAAAAATTCAGTCTGTACATACTTTTAATCATTGATTCATTTTATTCTGCTTTACTTATATAAAAAAATCCCCTTCATAGCCGGTCAATTTCCGCAAGAAGGGGATCTGTAAAACTTTGGGCTAATAATTCATGTTAAATTATTACGATTGCTACGTAAGTGAGATTAAAACATAAGGATTATTACATCCAGTTCGTATGAAAGACTCCTTCTTTATCCACACGTTGATAAGTATGCGCACCGAAGTAATCACGTTGAGCTTGTAATAAATTAGCTGGCAATGTTTCTGTACGGTAACTGTCATAATAAGCGATTGCACTTGAGAAAGATGGAACTGGAATACCACTCTCAATTGCCACTGCCAGAACTTGTCGCAATGCAGATTGGTAGCCTTCGGTAATTTCATTAAAGTATGGATCTAATAAAAGGTTAGCTAGGTTAGGATCACGATCATAAGCATCTTTAATTTTTTGTAGGAATTGTGCACGAATGATACAACCACCACGGAAAATCATTGCGATATCACCGTAACTTAGATTCCAGTCATATTCCTCAGAAGCAGCACGCATTTGGGCAAAACCTTGAGCATATGAAACAATTTTGCTCAAATATAAAGCTTTTCGAACTGCTTCAATTAACTCCTCTTTACTGCCTTTAAATGCTTCCACTTTAGGACCTTTTAACAATTTGCTAGCTTTAACTCGCTCTTCTTTCATAGCAGAGATAAATCGGGCAAATACGGATTCTGTGATAATTGGAAGCGGCACACCTAAATCTAATGCATTTTGGCTTGTCCATTTTCCTGTACCTTTTTGTCCTGCTGTATCTAAAATCAAATCAACCAGCGGTTTACCTGTTTCTTCGTCAACTTTTGTAAAAATGTCTGCAGTAATCTCAATTAAATAGCTGTCTAATTCACCTTTATTCCATTCTGCAAATACTTCGTGAAGCTCTTGGGCACTTAAAGAAAGGACATTTTTAAGAATAAAATATGCCTCGCAAATTAATTGCATATCACCATATTCAATACCGTTATGGACCATTTTTACATAATGTCCAGCACCGTTAGGACCAATATACGTAACGCATGTATCGTCTTCAACTTTTGCTGAAATGGCTTTTAAAATTGGTTCAACAAGCTCGTACGCTTCTTTTTGACCGCCTGGCATAATAGAAGGTCCTTTTAGTGCTCCTTCTTCACCACCTGAAACTCCAGTACCAATAAAGTGAATACCTGTTGATTCTAATTCCTTATTACGTCTAATTGTATCTTGAAAAAATGTATTCCCACCATCCATTAGGATATCGCCTTTTTCAAGATAAGGTTTTAACGAATCAATCGTTGCGTCTGTAGCTGTACCTGCTTTAACCATTAAAAGGATTTTACGTGGCTTTTCTAATGAGTTAACAAACTCTTCAACAGTTTTAGCCCCAATAAAATGTTTCCCTTCTGCTTCGTTCTTTAAAAACACTTCTGTTTTTTCATATGAACGATTGAATACAGCAACTGAATAGCCTCTACTTTCAATGTTTAATGCAAGATTTTTCCCCATAACAGCTAAACCAATTACACCAATTTGTTGTTTTGTCATGTTTATTTCAATTCCTCTCTCATTAACATTTAACAAATTATTTATTATTTTAAATCGATGAAATCTGGCATTTTATTGTATCTTTCATGCAATAGGAACGCAGCTTTCTTAGGTTTTCTATCTCTTGTAAACACACCTTTTTTGTTACCGCCAACACGTATGATTCCTTCTTTTGTTGCAAAATCAGCAAAATTCCATACATGTTCTCCAATAACATGATCAAGTTCATCAAATACTTTATGATACATTTTCAAAAATTCAACCTGAAACTCTTCTGTCCACATTGTAGGAACTGTAGATGTTAAACCATGCATCGTATCTACACCAAATTCAGTGATAATAATTGGTTTCTCAGACGTTTGCCACCATTCTTTTAACTCTCCTCTTAATTGCTCTTCAGCTGCTTCCAAATCTCCTGATTGAGTGTACCATCCATAGTAACGGTTTAAACAAAATACATCACATAATGAATGAATTAAGTCAGTTTTAGGTGTTGCCGTTTGGAAACTTACTATCGTAAGAGGTCTTGTTGGATCAAGCTCTTTTGTTAAATCCACAAGCGGTTTGAAATACTCATACGCACCTTCTTCATCACCAGCTGGTTCGTTTGCAATACTCCACATGACCACAGAAGGGTGATTTTTATCTCTCTTGATTAATTCACTGATCGCTTGGGCGTGACTCTCATGGGTTTGAACCTGTTCCCATGTCGTACGTTTTGCAACCCCACCCATAATAGCGCCCATTAAATTAATGTGTAACCCTACAGCAGCAGTTTCATCAATGACAACTATACCTTCTCTGTCTGCAAGACGCATAATTTCTTCTGAGTATGGGTAATGAGCCGTTCTAAACGAATTGGCACCTAACCATTTCATCAGACTAAAATCCTTAATATTGGCTACTTCATTTAAGCCTCTTCCATTTAACTCAGTGTCCTCATGCTTTCCAAATCCTTTAAAGTAAAAAGGTTTTCCATTAATAAGGAAGTTCTTTCCTTTCACTTCAACGGTACGGATCCCAAATTGTTCTTCATAATGATCTATTATTGTTCCTTCATTATCAGCTAACTGAACATTGAGGGTATATAAATAGGCGTTACCTGGTTCCCAACGTCTAGGATCTTTTATTTTAATACTCCCTTTGATTCCGGCAGATTGCGCTATGACATTGCCATCTTCATCAACGACACTGACCTTCACGTTCTCTGAACCTACTGTCTCAACATCGTAGTTTACAATTCCATTTCCTTGTTTTACATCAGTAATAATAGTGATATCTTCAATATATTCCTTTGAAGTTGTGTAAAGTTTTACAGGTCGATGTATTCCGCTGTAGTTGAAAAAATCAAAGAAATAATCTAAGTTTTTTCCTTCCATTCTTCCTATAGGTGTTGTCGTGAAATCCAATACATTATCCACCACAACCGTTACTCTGTTCTTTTTGTCAAAGCTTACGTAATTAGATATATCACCTTCAAATGGAGTGTATCCTCCAGCATGTTCCATCACATATTGACCATTGACCCATACCTTTCCATAATGGGTAACACTTCCAAATCTTAAGATAATTCTTTTTCCATTGAAATGATCTGGAATATAAAATTCACGTTCATACCATACCTTACCGACATGTTTTTTGACTTTTGGATCTTCTGATAAATCATTGTAGCTTGCAGGTACAGTCATAACAGTCGTTTTTTCAAGCTTATTCACATGTGATTTGGTATGGTCAATACTCCCGTCATCCAGCTTAAAGTTCCATATACCACTCAAATCGATTATTTCTCTTTTTAAATTACATTGTGGATACAACACTTTTGTCCTCCCACTTTCTATCTTGGTCTATTTTTTATGCAGAAATCAATTCGGTATATTTTGAATCTTTCAGTATGTTGTTATACAATTTTAGTGTAATTAATTAATCACCTATTATTAATTTGTTTTGTAAACAAATTAATAATGAAAGGATATCATTTATTATATTGTTTCGTCAACATTGAAATTTGTATAAGCCCGAATGCCTGTATCCGCCTTATTTGAACACTTTACTTTTCCCCTTAACTAAAAAATTGACATGTTATTTAAGGTACCGCCATTGACGATACCCCTATTGCCATTCATATTTATCATTTTCATTCATCGAAGATGTGCTTTATACCACTTTTCCTTTGAACCTTCCCCTACATCCCACAAAAAAATATGAAATAATACATGGTTTATTATAAATATTGGTGAGGAAAGAGCTAAAGTTTTGCTCGCTTATCTATTTAAATAGTAAACTTGGTGATTTAATGTAGGCAAACTAATACGTTTTTTTAATAAATGAAAACTGTAAAATAAAAATGAGGAACCGAGAGTGTGTCCTCATTTTTATATTTATAGAGTTAAATTTTGATATGAGAAAACATTACTCCTTCACTGTCCATAGGATCATATACTTCAAAAAGTTTCACTATCGGCTTTTTCACGTTGATTTTTTCAAGTTCCTCTACTAACTTTGGAAGCATCACACTGTTGGCATCTTCGGCATGATTTTTTGTATCCCAATAATTTAAAGCCCTATATTCTCCGGCACCATCGTCAAAAAAGTATACATTCCCTCTAAATCCTTTTAAATTTCCTTGTGACAGCATCAAATTCTTTCGTCACTTTTTCGGCAAATCTTCTTTTTTCATTTCCTAATTTAAAAATCACCAAACGCGCATACATTTTTTCCACTCCCTTACTTAAGCATCTACTCTGACTATATGTTGGAGGAATTCGTAAGATACTTAGATGAGAAATGGACTTAGTAAGACATCTACTAAACGATCCATTCCGTCTTTAAATTCTTCAGGAGTTGAATGGCTAAAATTTAATCGGAATGTATTTGTACTATGGTTTTTCAACATAGAAAGGAGTCATGGGAACGAATGCAACACCCTTTTCTACTGCAGCATTAGCAAAGTGGTAGTATTCAAATGGGTCGTGTGCATGATGTTTTAGAAATTACAAGATTTACCAGAATGGCTGATGTACTTGTGTGCAAAGACTTGATTTAAAACAATTTAACATTATTAAATAGAAAAAGAATACTACAAACAGTAAAAAAGTTATAAACTCACTTTTCTTTGTTTGTAGTATTCTTGTTTATTTAACACCGACTTATTCATTTCATGTTACATTTAAACAAACAAATATAACTCTATGCATAACTGCGCTTTCCTTTGTAATTGAGCCTCTTCTAATTCAATCAAGAGTCCACTTTTTCTCTATACACACTTTTTATAGCTATATATCAATCAAGATTATTATAATCGTAATTGGATTTAAAGATTAATGTTCGGTAGCTGTTGGTTTTACAGAGATTTCATTTTTGTCAGCAAGCATATGTTTAACTTCTGAAATTTCCGCTTGAATTTCAGCCATTCGTTTATCATCCAGCTCATAAAACTTCATCGCAATCAAGGATGCAATCCATCCGAGCATCGGTATTCCTAACATGAAGAATAAAGAAAGCGCAAATAAACCAGTTGTTAACGGTGTATCTACTTCCGGGAAAACTGTTTTGAATCCAATCGCAGCAAGCATGACTCCTACGATTGTGGCGGCTAACGATGAAATCATTTTATCGGCAAAAGAAAAAATGGTTCCGATCATACCGGGTACATACCGGCCTGTAATATGCGTTTCATAATCAGATGTATCTGCAATCATCGGAATAACTAAATTTCCTGTCAAACCCATAAACGAATACCCTAATGTAAACAGAACTAGAAAGATGATTGTTGTTAATCCTAAGTTTGATAAAGAAATCGTTGTAGGATCGTTTATCAAAAGGAAGAAAATAAGCAGAAGTGTAAATGAGAATAATGCACCCCAAGTCGCTCCTACAAATGTATTTTTCAATCCTTTTTTTCGTGCAAAACCAACGCCAATATAAGTGAATATTAGTGTAGGGATGATAGTAATCATTGATACAGTGCCACTTAATGCGTAGTCACCTAGCAAAATCCCAAAAAACATCACTGGAACAACTGGCTGTCTTTGAAGTGTACCAGCTAATTTATCTGTTGAAGCTGCGATTACAAGCATTTGAAGTGGACGATTTCTCTTGATAACCGGCCAGTAGTCACGAAAACTTGTTTTTACCGTTTTTTCTGCAAAACCAAAATATTCTGTTCTATCTTTTTCCCATAATCCTATAACGGCAAGAACAGTAAAGATTGCCGCTGTGATAATTGCAATCGTATTAAATTCATTAAAGAATCCCTGATTAAATCCGCCATGTTTTGGTTGAAGATACGATGCTATATAAAACTGACCGCCTACAAACAATATTGTATTATATGATGCATCAAATGCAGAGAAAACCGGTCGTTGCTTCGGATCATTTGTTAGAACTGTCTGAGCCGCTTTCGTACAAGCAGTCTGAAATGTATATCCAATAATATGAATTGCATAAATCACAATAAAGAATGGGAGACGGTATGACTCCGGAATATGATGTGTTACTGTAAACATTAACAGAACCGATATTGCTAAAATAACATTGCCAAGAACCATATACGGTCTAAATTTACCGACTTTCGAATTTGTTTTATCAATGATATACCCAATAAGTGGATCGGTGATTCCATCAAATAAGCGCATGGCAGTCAAGATTGTACTAATCATAACAACAGCTACTCCTGCAATACCTGTCGCGTAATACGAAACAAAGCCCATTGCGAATAAATAAAGGTTCGTTGCTGTATTATTTAGAGCGAAAAATCCTATTTGCCAATTTTTGGATCTGTGTAAAAAGTCGTTTCCTGTTGCTGGTGCTGTCGACATATATTCGCCTCTTTTCTGTTAAATGTAACTGGTTTTATTCAGATTATTAATTTCAAGGTAACAGAACTATGAAAGTGCTTACATTATTGTTTTTATGTTTCCTATCATTATTATGCGCTTTCAGGAATATTTGTATTAACTACATTATCTTCTCCTTTCATTAGGAAACCCTTTCATAATAGAAAGTATCAAATAAAGATTCTAGTTTTCCATCCACTAACATTAGTTCGTATACCAAACAAATTAATTAATTAATTAAATGTAGCTTATCACCCTTATACTTTTTCGTCAACAAACTTTTTTTACCTTTCTGTCATAGCGTACATCATAACGCTGAAATTTGAAATTATTAGTCGGTTAACACAATCGGATGATAATTGTCCTTCAGTTGGAAATTATGTGGATTATGATGACTTCTGGGGTTTAGATGTTAGCCAATCTTCATGCTCTACTTTTTAGTGACTTTGTCTTTTAATATATTGGGATGGTGTTAATGATGTAAACTTTTTAAAAACCCTACTAAAATAATTTAGATCATTAAATCCTACCATAAAAGCAATTTCTGTAATGGATATATTTCCTCTTTGAAGATATAACTTTGCTTCTTCTACCCTCTTTTGATTAATATAATCGATTATATTCATGTTGGTTTCCCTCTTAAACTTACGTGAAAGATGTGAAGGGTTCACGTGTATTGTTGCAGCAATATCATTAAGTGTTAAATGATTTTCTATATTTAAATCAATATAATCCACAGCCTTTTTCACAATAGGGCTATAATTACGTGTAGAAAATATTTTTACAATATCACAATATTCATTGACCATTACGACACCTAATTTTTTTAAATAAGGTAGATTTGGAGCTTTTTCAATCAAAATTGCAAATTTTTCTGAAATATTATCAATATAAATTGGATGAACTCCTCCTCTTTCAGCAGCTATTCTACACAATGTGTTTAAAACCAATGATATATTTTTGACAGATCTAATAGGACTTTCAGGTATTCTATCGGTAATATTTAAGATACTACTATTTTCTTTAAAAATACGGACTACTTTAACTTTGTCTCCTTTGGAAATAGCATTCATTAGTTTCTTCTCATATTTATATCTAAACTCTATAATATTTTTACTTTCAGCAATATTGGTTTTTAGTTGCTCTTTGTTTATTGGTGATTTAATGATTTCAGATGTTATTAGTTGTGAATTAATATGTTCATGTATACACATATTAACAAGTAAATCTCCGATGCTATTTGAATCCTTGCTACTTAAAACTGATAATGATTTATAGAATTCTTGGAGCTCTTTTCTTTCACTAACAGGCAGTTTATTTTTTGATATAACATCACTTATAAATCCAATACTAGGTATACTCGAAAGAAAAGGACCTATTAAAATAGAGCCATAAAAAGTTTTTTTTCTCCATATTCCAGATGAAATATACTCAATACCATAGGAATTTATATAGTAATAAAAACTAAAAGATACATTTTTTCTTAATGTCTCATTAATAGTAAGATATTCATTGTTGAAATTTTGTAGTAATGCTGGAGTGTTATGATTAACCAGTTGTAAAATAGCATTTCCATCCTTATCAATTAACCTAACAGCCAATTTAGTGATCGTATGCAAAATAGTACATTTTTTATTGAAGTCATGATAATCAAATTCTGATTTTTCTGACATGAAATCACCTCTCAGTTTATTTATGTCTCCTATTAATTATAGCAAATCCATAAAAAGCAATATATGTGCTAACTTAGTCAAAATAGTATGATTATAAATAATTACAATATAATATTATTAACTAAACAATTCGAATGATTTTAAGTTTAAGTATAAATTTTTTATATTTGTTAGTGATTTTAATTGTTTTGAATACGCTTAACCTTTATCGTTCTACCAGCAAAAGAGCAAAAATAAAACTTGGAGGAAGTACAATGAGAAAGATAATTAATATTAATAGTGCATGGAAATTTATAAGACAAGATGAAGTAAAAGCAATGGATAAAGCTTATAATGATGAAAACTGGGAAGTTATTAATGTCCCTCACACGTGGAACGCTATTGATGGGGCAAACGGATTTGACTTTTATAAAGGTGCTTGTTGGTACAGAAAAGAGTTTATTATAGATACTATGGCCCAAGGAAACAAAGTATTTATTGAGTTCAACGGATCTAACAGCATTACTGATGTATTTGTGAATGGTCAACATATGGGACAACATAAAGGTGGTTATTCTACATTTAGATTTGATATTAGTGATGTTATTGAAGTTGGAACGAAGAACACATTAGCTGTAAAGGTGGACAATACAGTTGTTGATGATGTATATCCTCAAATGGCAGATTTTACATTCTACGGAGGAATCTACCGTGATGTTAATATTGTAATTGCTAATCATGTTCACTTTGATTTAATGGATTATGGTTCAAAAGGAATATATGTCATTCAAAAGGAAGTAAATAAAGAGAAAGCTTCATTAACAATTAAATCTAAGTTAGTTAATAAAAATGAAGAAGATAAGAAAGTAAGGCTTTGGGCAAATATATTAGATGCAGAAGGTAATAATGTAGCTTATGCGGCAAAAGAAGTGGTACTAGCTACTGGAGAAACGAAAGAAGTAGAGATGCCAGTTGTTATAGAAAACCCAACATTGTGGAATGGGAGAAAAAATGCTTATATGTATGAAGCCAAAGTAACTATGGAGAGTTTTAACGATATAGTTGATGAGCTTTCAATTCCTATAGGTGTAAGATACTTTGAAGTTGATGCTGAAAAAGGATTCTTCTTAAATGGTGAACATCTTGCCTTGAATGGTGTTTCAAGACATCAAGATAGAAAAGATATGGGCTGGGCAATTTCTGAAAAAGAACACGACGAAGATATGGAATTAATTAAAGAGGTAGGCACAACTTCTATTAGATTAGCCCACTATCAACATGACCAATATTTCTATGAGTTATGTGATAAAGAAGGTATGGTTGTCTGGGCTGAAATACCATTTATATCTGTTATGTCAAAAACAGAATTAGAGGGAATAAACGCAAAACAACAGATGATCGAATTAATTAGACAAAACTTTAACCATCCATCAATTATGTTCTGGGGTATTCAAAATGAAATTCAAATTAGCGGAGAGAGACCAGAACTTAGAAAACTTGTTAAAGAATTAAATGAGTTAACTAAAAAAGAAGATCCTACTAGATTAACGACAATGGCAAATGTTATGTTCGTGAAAGATGAAGATGAATATAATTACATGACTGATACCATTGGATATAACAAATATTATGGTTGGTATAATGGTGAAGCTGAGGATTTTGCAGGATGGCTTGATGGATTCCATAAGACTAATCCTAATGTAAAATTAGGTATTTCAGAATACGGAGCAGAAGGAATTTTACAATATCATAGTAATGATCCAAAAGTAAAAGACTACACTGAAGAATATCATGCATTATATCATGAAAAAGTTTGGAACATCTTCTCAAAACGTCCTTTCCTTTGGGCCACATATGTATGGAATATGTTTGACTTCGGTGCAAATATCCGCGATGAAGGCGGAGTAAAAGGCAGAAATAATAAGGGGTTAATCACTTACGATCGAAAAATTAAGAAAGACGCTTTCTATATGTATAAAGCGAATTGGTCTGATGAAAAATTTGTTCATATTACAAGCAAACGATTTGTTGATCGTGCTGACAATGAAATTAATGTGAAAGTATATTCTAACTGTGATGAAGTGACACTTTATGCAAATGGTTCTGAGGTGTCTACAAAAACAAGTGATAATCATGTCTTTGTTTTTGAAAACATAGTGTTAGAAGCGGAAATAAATGAAATAAAAGTAGTAGCTAACCAAGAAGGTAAGAGTTTAGTAGACGTAGCTAGATTTATTAAAGTAAATGAACCAAATGAAAGTTATAAAGCTCCTGAGGAAGAAGGCGGCCCAGTAGCAAACTGGTTTGAAATGCCAGACCTAGATGATGTTGAAGTTGAAGAACTAAACATTACCGATGATGTATATTCAACTCGTGATACCTTTGGTAAGCTTTTTGAAAATGAAGAATCCAAGGGAGTTCTTAATAAGTATTTAGCTGGTCTAGAAGATCATCCTATGTTTGGGATGGCACAAGGATTTGTAGTTGAAGATATGGCACAATTAGCACCCGAAAAATTCAGTGAAAAGTTGTTGTATACTCTTAATAAAGAGTTAACAAAAATTAAAAAGTAATATCAAGTTTAAAAGTGGCTGTTAACCAAACAGCCACTTTTCTGGTCTTCATTTCAATGATTTATTAAATAATAAAACCCTCTCTTCTAACCTAAAAAGAGCACCTTATAAGTGCTCCTTTTTACGTTACATTTCAGCATTTACACGAATTATTATTTAAGGTGATTTTTTAAGATGTTAATTGTTCTTTACTATTTGTTAGATGCTCCTTCTTACAAGAGAATATATTTCTTTGGATAACGTCTCGTTAAATAGCTAGAAATAAAAATAAAAGGGATAATCATGACTGAGGGTAACGTTAAGATTAATTTTAATGTTGTTTCACTTGCATCTCGGAAAGCAAGAGCAATATTGCCTAACGCTGGTGATATTCAGCCCAAGTCATTACTTTTAAAAGAGATACTTAAAGAAACGAGCTTTTTAATAGAGATTTATTCATCTTCTATCTACTTTCTACTATATAATATACAAAATCGAAATTGAGGACTGGTTAAAACCATATGACTGGAGATTCGATAAGTTTATAAAAACATACCTACTATTTCTAGGGAACTTATCTCCCTGTAATTTGTCTAAATCTACTTTTTATCTTTTATTTTAATTGATAAAGAATATAATCCGCCGTACGAATGGCTAAGGCAACAGTTGAAAGTGTAGGATTTGCCCCTAGTGATGGCAGCATACTGTTATCCGCAACATAAAGACCTGAAATGCCATGAATTTGACCGTACCGATTAGCTGCCGAGGTTGAGGGATCATCACCGATGCGACAGGTTCCAGCTTCATGGTTAGCTTCTCCAGGCGCTCTTAGATAAATTGTAGGTTGACCTTCAATTAAATCTAAAGATGACATTACCCTTCTCATCCCTGCAGTCATTTGCTGTATGATAGCTCGATCCCTATGACTATAGTCGAAGTTTATCTGGATCTCAGGTACACCATAATCGTCTCTTCTATAGGGATCCAAGGAAATTTTGTTTTTAAAGCGGGACTCTACATTTCCATATCCGTGAAAGAGGAACTCTACTTCTTCTTGTACCGGTATTACAAGTCTGCCAAATTCTATTTGATAGGGTCTATTCTTTGAATTTGGAATTAATATGCCTACCGGTCCTAATTTATCAGAGAGCACTCTTCGGTTAATTGTTGCAGTAGCCCTTACAGCGGAGTGGTCTAATAAATAGTGACCAATTGCTCTCCCAGTAATCCCCGAATGAAGCAGTAGTCTTGGTGTTTCAAAAGTACTTGTTGACAAAACAATTGTCTTTGCTTTAATCCAGTAAGAACGTAGATCTGGAGACATAACCTTTACACCAACAGTTTTCCCTTTTTCGATGAGCAGTTGAACGGCACGAGCATTTATTGCTATATCAATGGGCATATTATTTAAAGCTTCTGCAAGAAAAAGAATAGAACTAAAATAAGTATTAGAATGAATTTCTCCATATTTTGTTTCGTTAATGTCAACAGCCATTGGAAAATCTGTCGCTTGACCATACCCATTTGACCACAGCTGATTTAGTAAGGTTCTTGTAAGGTAGCTCGACCTAGCAATAGGTTTATTCACATTCATAACTTGTTCAGCAATGTTATAGTAATAATTCATCTCTTTCATCGTAACAGGCCATTCTGATAGGGCGTATAAAGGTATTCGTGGACAAACGGCTGCCCATTGCAAGGTCCTCCCCCCTAGGGCAATAATTTGTTTAGCACCTGAAAATTCTGGGAGGGACCTGCCAATCGGTGTTGTTATTTTTGAAATATATTGCTCTGCACGCCCGCCAGAGAATAAAGATAGATTTTGTACATGTGTTGGTAATAATGAGTCTCCTGCTTCAATCATCCCTACTCTTTTTCCTGAATTTTTCCACTTTTCACATATTCTCCAGAGAGCAGCACCACCTCCTGCACCGCTTCCTATAATAAGCACATCATAATCCGCTTGCTCCATTTTATCTAACGAGCTAAGTGGAATCCAAGAATCCACAGAATCTGATGAAAACATATGTGGGCATGGCGGAGGATAAGGTTGCTGGTCCTTCAATAATGTAGGTGAAGTAACAAATTTACCGGGAGTATTTAGATCTTGATTTCCATTCCACGTTAATCCTGCTTTATTCAATAAACTTTTTAATGCTTTTGTTGCTCTCAGGAAGAAATCTAGATCTGCAGTCCCTGGTCTTCCTCTCGGTTCAATGGATAGAAAGCCAGAATAGTTTTGTTCTTTTAATGCAGCGAATAATTTTCTAATTTCACCGTCTCCTTCGCCAGCTGGGACCACTTCACCTGTATTAATCCTTGCATCTTTAATATGAATATACGATATATAAGGTTTTACAAGCGGGTAGGCGTGTGTCATTGGAAATACTTGAGATTGTATAAAGTTTGCAGGATCAAATAAAAAGCGGAAGTGAGGCGAATGAACATTTTCAAAAATGTCCCGAATGCGCTCTACTTTATCTCCATACATAGTCGAATCATTTTCAAGAAGTAAAATGACACCCTCCTGCTCAGCTATTCGAGTCAACTCCTTTATTCGTCTTAATACTTCCTCTCTATAATTAAATGGATTTTCATCTTTAGGAATGATGAATGAGAAAATACGAATAAAAGGAGTCCCAAAAAATTTTGCAAGATGAATGGCTGTCATGAAATCATTCAGGTGCTCAGGAAAACGATCCGTTATCATGATCTTTCCTATCGGTGAAGCGATTGAAGAAATATGGAACCCTCGAGCATCTAGTCGATTTTTTATTTCTACAACCTCATCGTCATTAAGTTGTAAGACATTTTTTCCTCCTACACTTCGCAATTCGATATAATCGATCCCTTCAGAGGCTAGAACATCCATTTGAATGTCTAAATCTGGAGATATTTCATCTGCGATAGCTGACAATGTAATCATTTCAATTCACTCCTGGCGTATCATATTATCTGCAGTACGGATGGCTAAGGCAACTGTTGTCAGTGTTAAGTTCGCTGCTCCAATAGAAGGAAAGACGCTATTATCTGCTATGTATAGTCCCTTTACACCGTGGACTTGCCCAAACCTATTTACGACTGATATAGATGGATCATCACCCATGCGACAGGTTCCCGAGTCATGATTTAGATCTCCAGGTGGCATAAGACAGATGGGAGCCTGTTTTTGATTAACATTCAATTTGATGTTGCAAAAAGAAGAGATTTTCTTAACAGCGGCAACGATTTTACGAATGATAGCTTCATCCTTTTCACTGAAGGAAAAATTAACTTGTACCTCTGGCACTCCAAATTCATCAATTCTGTATGGATCTAATGTGACCTTATTTTCAAATCTAGGTTCAACTTCACCAAAACAGAGAAAGTCTATTTCTACATGTTCTAATAATGGTTTTTGTTGGAACGGTTGATACCAAAAGTATCCACTAGGGCCTCTTAGCTGGAGCTGATAACGTCTTTCTTTTGTTGACGAAATCAAAATACCTAGAGTCCCTAAAAGTTCCGGAAACTTATGTCGGCGTATATTTCCAGTAGTAGTTACATAGGAATGATTCATCAAGTAATGTCCAATCGCTTTTCCTTTGATCCCCGAGTGAAGAAGCAAACGTGGGGTTTCAAATGTACTTGCTGACAAAACGACCTTTTTTGCTTTTAATAGATAAGGCTTCTTTTCTGGTGACATGACTTTTACACCAACCACTTCATCTTTGTCGACCAGTACTTGAACAGCACGAGTTTTTACAGCTATATCAAAGGGCCGTATATTTAATGCTTTAGCAATAAAACAAATAGAACTAAAAAAAACCTCTGAACCTATCTTTTCAATAGCGCGAGAATAAAGATCCGCTGCTACAGGGGTACCTTTAGCTTCTAAAACTCCTTTCCGCTGCAATCGATTCAACAAAATTTCTGTAATCGGGGAACCCTCCGTATAGTTTTGGGAAACATTCATAATCCGCTCCGCAATTGTATAATAAGCCTCCATTTCTTGAAACGTTACTGGCCATTCTGCCATTTCAAACCTATTTAATCGTTGGCAAATCGCGTTCCAAAATAATGTTCTTCCACCAAAGGCAAATACTTGCTTCGCACCGCGAAAATCAGGTAGGAATTCGCCTAACGGTTTGGAAACATATTCATGGTATTTTTTCATACGTTCATTATTCATCGTAGGGAGGTTGGCGGCTTGTGTCGGAAGCACGAAATCTCCAGCTTCAACAACACCAATCTTCTTTCCATTTCTGCCCCATTGTTCACATAGTCGCCAGGTAACAGCTCCTCCTCCTGCCCCAGTCCCAATAATCAAAACATCGTATTCAGTATTTTCCATTTGCTCTAGTGGAGTAACAGGAATCCAATTATTCTTCGGTGAAGAAAAGGGGGGAATTTTGTAAGTAACATTTCCATATGCGTTGTTTTTAGTAGGGATCTTTATTTTCCTCCCTAAAATGGAGTGGTAAGGACTTTTAATCTGAGGATTTAATGAAATAAGGGTTTCAACCGTAACATGATTTTTCTCTGCAACTTTTAATAGAGTATCACCAAGTCTTCCAATATAACTTTTCATCATTGCTACTCACATCCCTTCTATAACAAATTTAACTTGAAGTTGATTCTGTCAATAACTTAAGTTACTCTTGTACAAAAAATGACCGAACTCTACTCCAACAATCATATTATCCAAAATGGAGTGGTATGCCTAGAAAGTTGAACGAGATGTTAATCTATGATAAACGATCCTGTGAAGTTACAATAAAGTCGTTTACTCTTAATGCTCCAAACACACAAAACACCGTTCGAAAATGGAACGGTGTTTTGTGTGTTGTTTAATTATCTTCATCCAATACTCTTTTTAAGAAATTTAATCTCTCTTTCGCATTATCCTCAGTTATGATGTCAATTCCACTATCAATCCTCTTTTCGATGTGGACTCCTTTAAGTGCTTTCTGTGCTTGTTCCACGCTTCGATATCCCATATCATAAGGGTTCTGGGCTATGGTAGCGCTTATCTTTCTTGCTTCAATGAATTCTGTCATTTCCATAAGACCATCCGTACCGATGATAGGGATCTTTAACGCGTCTTCTTCCTCTATTGTTTTTAATGCCTCTAGAGCTAATCGATCGCTAGTAGCAACTACACCTTTAATATTGGGATAAATTTGCATAATAATTCCCATGACTGGTTTTGGATTCCCAAAATGGTCAAAACCTGATTGTTCTGTGACAACCTCTATTCCGATATCCTCTAACACTTTCTTTACACCATTTTTTCGATCGATCATACCTCGATCATCTAGTCTTCCAAAAATGATAGCTACTTGATCCCCTGGCTGTAGCATCGAACCTAATAACTTTCCTGCTGTTTTACCCAATTCATAATGATCCGTTCCGATATAGGCGGTTTTGTACTCCCAATCAACGTCCCTGGACGTAAAAAGCACGGGAATATTTTTTTTCTTATATTCTTCCAATACAGGAATGGCAACCAATGGGTCTGTGGGGGCTACGATTAGTGCATCAGGTTGTTGATTTAGAACCTTTTTTAACATATTAGGCTGATTACTGATGGGATAGAGAGAATCAGGAGCTATGACTTTGCCATCTATGTCAAACTCATGAAACGCTTTTTTGGCTCCTGACTCAAAAATTTTCCAATACTCTATATCTAATCTTTGTGCAACAACTACAATTTTAGGCTTATCCTCTTCTTTAGGAAAACGAACTGCAAGGCTTATCGAAGCTACAAGGACAACAGTGAAAACTAATGGAATGATCCATCTCTTTTTCAATATCTATCCCCTCTTCCCCTCATTTTATAGAGTGGATGATTATTTATCTTAAAATCTATATAATGACAATTTTCTTATAGTAAAAGACCGTGAACGTTAAGAATTAACCGTCCGTAAACTACATTTTTCATGTGAATCTTTTTTCCTTCATGAGAACGACGGACTTCGTCAGAGACAGTGTGGATTCGGAAGCCTTCTTCTAATTTGTGGATAGCTCCCAAAACTCTGATAGCTGTTCTTCATGCTCAACTAGGACAGTGATATTACACGTTGTATAATTAGTACCCACCTGTATTGTTTCGACCTCCATATCTACTCACGCAAACCAATTACTGTTGCCAGTTTTCTAAGATTCATCGGGCTTATAAAAACTTATTTAATCTCGGTCAAATAGAGCTGCCCCAGAAATTCCTGGTTTTGTCATCTCATAAGGATTTAAAATAAGATCAAGCTCTTCCACTGTTAACACATCATTCTGCAAGCATAGTTCACGTACGGATTTACCTTTTAAAATCGCTTCTCTTGCGATACGAGCTGCCACTTCATACCCAATATGCGGATTAACAGCCGTAATAATCCCTACGCTTTTTTCCACATACTCTTTTAGACGGTTTTCGTTTGCTTCAATTCCTGTCAGACAGTAGTCTGTAAAGGCACGGAATGCATTGTTCATGATGCTGATGGATTGAAGCAAGTTGAACACAAGCACTGGTTCCATCACGTTCAGTTCAAGCTGACCTGCTTCAGATGCCAGGCAAATAGTATGGTCATTGCCAATGACCTGGAACGCTACTTGATTGATCATTTCAGGCATAACCGGATTGACTTTTCCCGGCATAATGGATGAGCCTGGCTGACGGGCCGGCAAGCTAATTTCCGCAAGGCCCGCGCGAGGACCTGAGGCCATTAAACGTAGGTCATTCGCGATTTTGGACATATTCATCATACATACCTTCAACGCTGCAGAGACTTCTGTATAAGCATCTGTATTTTGTGTCGCATCAACAAGATGCTCTGCCCCAACAAGCGGAAGGCCGCTAATATCCGCCAAATACTTAACCACACTTTCGATGTAACGAGGGTCTGCATTTAATCCTGTTCCCACCGCTGTTGCCCCCATGTTCACTTCATATAAATGCTGGCGTGATTGTTGAATACGCTTAATATCACGCTCCAACACACGGCTGTATGCTTCAAACTCCTGACCAAGACGGATCGGCACCGCATCTTGAAGATGTGTCCGTCCCATTTTAATCACATGGTCGAATTGTTGTGCCTTTTTCTTAAAGACATCAAGCATATACTCCATCGTAGGTAACAATTTTTCGAGTAAACGAAGGGTGGCGATATGAATTGCGGTTGGGAACACATCGTTTGTTGATTGTGACATGTTCACATGGGTGTTTGGACTTAGATGAAGAACATAGTCCCCTTTCTCTTTTCCAAGCAATTCGAGTGCACGGTTAGCAATGACTTCGTTCGCATTCATATTCATTGATGTACCTGCACCGCCCTGGATTGGATCCACGATAAAATGATCATGCCATTTGCCTTCGATCACTTCGTCTGCTGCCTGAACGATTACGTTACCAAGTCCTTCGTACAAACGTTTCGTATCCATATTTGCTAAAGCTGCTGCTTTTTTCACGATAGCCAACGCTTTAATTAATTCTTCATGAATACGATAGCCTGTAATTGGGAAATTTTCGACCGCACGCAATGTTTGGACCCCATAGTATGCATCTACAGGTACTTCTTTTGAACCTAAGAAATCTTTTTCAATGCGTACGTTATGATCTATATTGATTGTTGACATGGTGTTTCCCCCTTTATCCTCATGCAAGTTTATGCTACGTTTGACTGTTTAATTGAATCAACGTAATTGTTTGCTTTTTCTTGGTTAAATTCACCTTCCCACTTTGACATGACAATCGCCGCTAATGAGTTCCCTACGACATTAACCGCTGTTCGTACCATATCTAAAATACGGTCGATACCGGCAATAAACGCAACCCCTTCCAGTGGCAGTCCCATAGAACCAAGTGTTGTTAAAATGACAACAAATGACGCACCCGGAACGCCGGCCATTCCTTTTGACGTTAACATTAATACTAGTAATAACGTTATCTGTTGTGTAATTGATAGATCAATACCATACATTTGTGCCACGAAAAGTGAAGCTATTGCTTGATAAATCGATGAACCGTCTAAATTAAACGTATAGCCTGTTGGAATAACAAAAGAAGTAATCGATTTTGGACAGCCAAATTTCTCCATTTTGTCCATTAGCCTTGGTAATACAGCCTCTGAGCTTGCCGTTGTAAATGCCAAAATCAGTTCGTCTTTTAACACTTTCAAGAGAACAAAAATGTTTGTTCCGGACATTTTCGCAATAATCCCAAGTACGACGAACACAAAAAATACCATCGTAACATAAACAGCAAGCACTAATTTCCCTAATGGAATTAATGTTACAATGCCAAATTTAGCTACGGTTACACCGATCAGTGCAAACACACCAAACGGGGCAAACTTCATCACTTGGTTTGTCACCCAAAACATTGCTTCTAATACACCTTCAAAAAAGCCAAGGACAGGTTTTCCTTTTTCTCCTATTGCCGCAATTCCTAAACCAAAAAGCACAGAGAAGAAAATAATCGGCAATAAGTCACCCTGGGCCATGGATTCAAATATGTTTTTCGGAACAATATGAACAATCGATTCCGCAAAACCCTGGCTTTCAGCTGTTTTCGTCGTTTCTTCATAATTTGAAATATCACTTTTTTCAAGATTGCTTGTATCTAAACCAGAACCCGGGTGGAACAAGTTTGCCGCCAGTAATCCAATAGCAATGGCGATTGTGGTGACAATTTCAAAATAGAGAATGGTCTTCCCGCCTAATTTTCCTAGTTTTTTCATATCGCCGACTCCTGCGATTGAGACTACTAATGCAGCAATGACAATCGGAACGACAATCATCTTAATTAAATGAATAAAAATGTCTCCAATCGGCGCCATAATAGCCATGGCTGTTTCATTCCCATGAAATACTGCACCGACAGAGATACCTAGTATAAGTGCAACAAAAATTTGTGTAGCTAATCCAAACTTTTTCAAATAAATTCCCCCTAATGTTAGTTGTTTTTGTTAACGCTTTCATTATTATTATTCTTAGTTTATACTCACCCCCACTAAAACCAACTAAAACCTACTGAAACCCACAAAGGCAAATAGGAAAATAAAAAATCTTAGTCAAAACCCTTTCCTCTTTTTTACCAATAGTACAATGTGTTATGTTTTTATATAGTGACTGGGGAGGGACTGTATTGAAAGAGCGTATAAGGATTTTACTATTAATGATGATTGCGGTGCCTCTTGCGGGTGAATTCATGTTTTATCCATTCGACGATACATTCAGAGTCAGTTTGGGGACGCCTGTCTTTTTCTTGTTTTTGCTGTGGGGGAGGGGGATTCATCCGAATATTGCAGGCATTTTAACGGGGTTGAGTGTGTTTGTTTTTCGTTTTTTGCTGGCTGTTGGGATACGAGACATACCTGTTGAGGAATCGATGTATCTTCATTTTCCCGCCTTTTTCTATTACGTCATGTACGCGTTCGTATTTCATTGGACGAAATTGAACGAACGGCATGATCAGCCGTTTATGATCGGGCTTTTAGGGGTATTGATCGAGCTTTTTGCAAGCGTATCGGAAATGGCGATCCGTTCTTTCCTGGCAAATCAGGACATATCCTTGCTGACCATTGAACAACTCGTTTTCATCGCCTTTATTCGAAGCTTTTTCGTTCTCGGCTTTTTTAATATTTTCAAGCTGAGAGAAGCAAAATTAGCAGAAGAAGAGCAACGCAGGCAAAAGGAGCAAATGCTGCTTTTCATTTCAAATTTGTATGAAGAATCTGTTCAACTGAAGAAAACGATGCTAAATGCGGAAGAAATCACCAGCATGTGTTATGATTTTTATCGTCGGTTAAAATCACGGGAGACCAACGGCCATGATGCGCAAACGGCACTGCAGATTGCCGGTCTTGTCCATGAGATCAAAAAAGATAACCAGCGGATTTATGCAGGGTTGTCGGAACTCATGTCTTCCAAAAACCTGCAAGATTATATGACAATCGAAGAGCTTGGTAACATTATGATCGTGTCCAATAGACGATATGCAGAGTCCCTTCGCAAAGATGTTTCATTTTCCTTGCATGTAGATGGGGACCATCCGCCCTACCATGTATACATGGTATTATCATTAATCAATAATTTGTTGGCCAATGCCGTGGAAGCCATTAAAGAAGAGGGATACGTATCGCTGCATGTGAAAAGGAAAGATCAATTCGTGGAGTTTTGCGTCAGCGACAATGGCCCCGGCATTGCACCTAGGCTGAAGGAAGTCATTTTTACAGAAGGCTTTACAAAGAAATTTGATGCGGCTGGAAACCCTTCGACGGGTATCGGTTTATCGTATGTGAAACAAACGGTTGAAAAATGGGGAGGACATATCAGGCTTATGGATAACTATAAAGAAACCGTATTCATATTAGAACTTCCAATGAATGCGATGGTCGAGAAAGGGTTAGTGAGATGAATTATTTCATTATAGATGACGATATTGCCATTCGAGCAATGCTGATTGAAATGATTGAAGACGAAGATTTAGGAAACGTGGTGGGAGAAGCGGAGGACGGATCGTTAGTGGATAATGGCTTGTTGTCTTTAAAAAAAGCAGACGTTGTCTTAATTGATTTGCTCATGCCAATAAGGGACGGAATTGAAACGATCCGGGCTCTTGCTGATGGATTTCAAGGAAAGTTTGTGATGATTTCTCAAGTAGAAACGAAGGAACTGATTGGAGAGGCGTATCGTTTAGGGGCGGAATACTACATTACAAAACCGCTGAACCAGCTTGAAATTGCATGCATATTAAAAAAAGTAAACAAGCGGGTGCTGTTGGAACAATCGATGCGAGGCATTCAAGAATCGTTGAACTTATTTACAGGCCAACCGCAGTCTCCGTTCGTGTCCTCCTATCATACAAAAAATATTATGGAAGCCGGACGTCCCTTAATTTCCGATTTAGGTATGATTGGCGAAGGGGGAAGCGAGGATTTACTAAAAATTTTAGAATTCCTCCAAAATGAAAAGCAAAGACTCGGTTCTGCCTACACGTTTCCATCTTTAAAGGAAATTTTTGCAGGCATCGCTGCTGAAAAGCTCGGAGATCAAGCGAAAGAGACCGACATCCAGAAAGAAATGAAAGCTTCAGAGCAGCGTGTCCGTCGCGCTCTTTACCAGGCACTCATCCATATCGCTTCATTAGGATTGACAGATTATGCGAATCCAAAATTCGAAGCCTATTCTTCCACATTTTTTGAATTCTCGGAAGTCCGCAAAAAAATGCTGGAGCTAGATGACAAAAGCGAAAAAGCAAGCAACCAGAGCCGCATTAATATGAAAAAATTTATCCAAGCGTTGTTTATGGAAGCAAGACAGCTGGTGGAATAATATGTCATATAAAGTAAACCTTCAATCAGTAGGGGTTTTGTTCATCCCCACTGATTGTTAGTAGGCCCACAGGATGTGGCGTTGAGGCGGGGGTCTTACTGCACGTTAGAGCGGGATAAATAATGTGACATTAAGGGCTTCTATTTTTAAAAAACAACACTAAAAAAGTGTTGAATAACTGATCATTAAAAGCTAAGAGTATCAACTGTTTCAGTGTATTAAAAAAACCAGGCTTTCTTTTCTGAACAAATGGCGATGAAATCCATGGAAGATACTTCTCCCCCAACTTAACTATAAAAACATGATTGGTTTATCTAAACTCGGATCTTTGTTGCTGCTCCTAACATTTGAATAAATGATTTCTTCATATCTTTCAAGTGCAATGTGATTATTCTTGAAAAAAGCAATATGATATTGCAGAAAACTATCATGATATTTGTTTGAATATACTTCAGGCATAAGTGTTTTCTCCGACCTTTCCGTAATTGTTATAAAGCGAATATATACTTCTAGTTGCTTTAGACTTATAAAAATCGGCTTTTGGATTTTTATCGTAGAAACTATAAGCAATTTCAAGAGAGTACCACTTAGTAAATAGCGAAAAGAGCACGAAGATAGGCTATATCCGTAAAGTATAGTTATTTACGAAAAGCAACAATCTTTGCGAAAACAGCCTAGAATAAAGAGAAAGGCGCCATTTCGTTCAAAAATCGGACGGAATGGTGCCTTTTTAATTTGAGATGCACTTACAAATTTTAAAAACGTAAGTTTTTCAGTGCCCTCTGGTTTACCCATTTGGACTTTTTACCTCTTTCACTAATTTTTATCTATTTTTCACTTTCTCTTCCTTACTATTTTTTTACTATCACGGTTGTTAAAGGATCTATCGTTATGTTGTGGCTCGTCAATCTAAAACCTGATCTTTCTGAGACTCTGTTTGTTCCAGCTTCATCACTATCAACTAAAACTGTACCCCTATTAAAATTTTCTCCTAAAGTAATGGTCCTTTTTTTATTATCTGCATTAATAAATACATAATAGGTTCCAGTTCCATCGGTTGAAACATTTTTATAACCAATTAAAAGATCGTTTTTCATTATTTCAGGAGCATTTATTAAGGTTACATTTGAGTTAACTAAATCCGTATCACCAAGTCTAAAGGCATTTGTAGACCTTCTAAGTGCGATCAGACCTTCTGTATATTTTCTCGTAATATTGTTAACTGGGTACTTATATTCATCAGTTGCTTTAGACCAATCAAACATGTTTATAGCATCTGAAGAGTCATAGGAATCATGGATAAAATATGCAAGTGGATTTCCTGTTTCATCTGTTAATTCATGATATTTTTGTTCTGGGACTCCGTCTGCTTTCCATTGTTTTGTTCTTCCATATTCTTGTCCTGCATGAATAAATGCTGTACCTTGGGATGTTAATAGCATAGCGTTCCCAAGTCTGATTCTCTTATGAATTTCTAAATCATTTGCCGGTATTGACGGATCCTTTTTTATAGACATTGCTATAATATCATATAACGTAGAATTGTCATGAGCTTCAATATATTGAACCATATCACCTGGATCATCTTCAGGAGTATTTGATGGCTGGGCTTTTATATTATTAAAGATTACACTGATATCTCTTGCCCCACCAGTAATAAATCTCGGCTCACCCTCTGAACCAAATCCTGATTTCAATTCATTTCGAACCTCATCAGAAAATACGCCCACATTATCAGTATCATCCATCCAGTCTTGATCGGCTCCTTTTCCTGTTAGGGAAGGATCTGAGAGATGTCCTGAAAATGTTCTCCAACCTTCACCAAGAAATAAAGCATTAGGATTTATTTCGGCAGCTGCATCATATGCATTTTGTACTGATTCATATGTTGCATCTCCCATCATATCCCATCTCATTCCATCAATCTTATATTCTTTAAACCAATATTTCACAGAGTCTACCATCAGTTTTTCAGCCATTTTATGACTTGTTGCAAGATTATTCCCAAAACCACCTACGAAATTACCATTAGCATCTTGGAAAAAGTAATAATTAGGAACGATATCCTCCAACAAGCTTGCTTTTGACATATGAGTATAAACAACATCAAATATGACACCCATTCCAGCCTCATGGATTGCATCTACTAACTCTTTTAGTTCTTTTATTCTTTGTTCTGGATTTTCAGGATTTTCGGAATATGCACCATCTGGGGAGAAATAATTATGTGGATCATATCCCCAGTTGTATTCATTACTTCCAGCTGAATAATCAAGCTCTCTTTCATCCATTGTTGTTTCATCACCGTAATACCAAGCATTTACAGGAAGTAATTGCACATGCGTAACACCAAGAGATTTTATATAATCAAGTTTGTCGATAAATGCTTTGTATGTTCCCCATCTTGCATTTAAGTCTCCCTCAATCGAAGGATCAGACGTAAAGTCTCTAACGTGAACTTCCCAGATTACAGCATCTTCTCTTTTTTCATACCCTTTTATATTGGCGAAACTAAAGTCTTCAGGGTCTGTTTGACTTAAATCAACGATTGCAGCTTTTCCAACGCCATCTCCGTCAGGACCTAATTCACCTTTTGTGTTTACAGTAAATGGCGCCATCGACTTTGCGTATGGGTCTAAAACTTTTTTGGTCACACCGTCATTCGTTACTTCAAACTGATAAAAGTACCCTTTCACGTTTGTGACACCAAGGTCCCCTCCTTTAACATCGATCGACCACACTCCTTGATCGCTCTTTGTTAAATCTAGACTACCAATCTCTTTTGTAGAGTCATCTTTATCATAAAAAGTAGCAACTACTTTACTTGCTTTAGGTGCCCAAAGCTTTAATGTTGCATTACCTGAATTATATGTTGCACCAAGGTCATCTCCATCGTATGAATACTTTTCATCTAACATTCTCCAACCAGCAGTCGCAATGACTGTTCTTCCTTGGAATGTAACATTGAAAGGTGCATTGTCCAAATTAATTGAAGTGTTTACTTCAACTGTTGTGTCACTTGATATTTTTACGCTATCGATTGATACCGCATTATTATCCTTATCAGTAATAGATATTGAATTTACTAATTCTTCATGATTTAAATCTTTTGTACTTGTAAAGCCAAGAAGAACCTTACTATCGGATAATAATTCTCCAGAAACAAGTCCTGTAAAAGCTTCCAAGTTTGGTGAAGTATATACTGTATCGTCTCTATCTCTAATCCATAACTCGTTATAATCTTTAAGCATAGAGAAACTTTTATCTCCACCATCTTTTTCTCCGGTTTCTCTATTTACAACCAGGAACCCTATTTTTTCTGCTCCTTCTTTTAACTCAACATCGAGATAAGCACCATAACTATCGGTTTGTTCTTCACTAAAAGCGATTGCTCCCGATGGCCAACCTACTAAAGGGGATGCTACGTCATTCCATACCCAAAGACCAAGTGCCTCGAAATTATTGTCTTCTCTTTGATAATGTATTCTGATCGAATCTTCAGGAATTTCTGAAGATTCTACTTTGTTTTCTGCCATCTGTGCATTTGTTATAGAATTGGTAAACGGAAAACCTCCAGTAGTAAATACAATGACAAATACCATCATGATTATTACAGGATTATAAAAATATTTTTTCATTATAACTATCTCCCTTATTTAAATTAAAGTCTCAACAAGATAGTGATTGAGTAGAACGTAATCTTTTTTACGACTAATAAGTAACTACACGAAGTACTAGTAATACAGTTAAACTAAAAGAAAACTATTGTTCTTTTTTCCAATGATATCCTCCTCTCAACTAAGGCAAACGTTTGCGCAAATTAGCGGAGCTGTTTAGGGATTTCGATTACAATCGTACCTTCTAAGGTTGGTGCACGGTGAGTCATTCATGCTAACATTCCCTACAAAAGCACATCATCCTTCAGTCTAAATAGTAGATAGACTTTTTCCTAGCACAACCTTTTGGTACTCTTCTGTACAGCTAGAGTTTAGAAGCGATACCAAAACCACGCTACGAAAACTAAGCAAACGCTTTCATCGTAAGTTCTATCTTATTACAAGCCTAGCAATTTATCAAGATACAATTTTCTGGTCCTAAAATAATCAGATAATAAAATAACATGCATACTTTTAACAACAAACAGTGTATCACCTTCTTTTAGTAAGGCTGTTTTCGCAAAGATTGTTGCTTTTCGTAAATAACTATACTTTACGGATATAGCCTATCTTCGTGCTCTTTTCGCTTATTTACTAAGTGGCACTCTCTTGAAATTTCTTATAGTTTCTACTATAAAAATCCAAAAGCCGATTTTTATAAGTCTAAAAGCAACAAACTTTTAGAAAAGAGCCTTTAGTAAAGAAAGCACCTCTTTAAATTTAGAACGATCTGCTTTAGTTCCTGTAAACTCTTTTCAGAATAATTTTATCGCAACCTTCATTTTACGGTACTTGTAATTGTGATTTTAAATCCTTCATAACTGTACTTACCCTAGCATTAACCGTATTTCATATGCAAAATCTCCTTCTTATTATCTTTTATTTAGGCTCTTTTCGTAATTATTGTTGCTGAATGATATAGTATAAATAAATTGTTATTTACTGTAAGAAAGGAGTGCTATTCAAAATGATTAGAAGTGTAATTCTATTAATCTTAATTAGCTTGCTTTTGATTGGTTGCACAGGAACAAAGTCTTTTGATGGAAGACTTTATGATATCGAAGAAAGTTATTTTGAAGTGGACTGTTCGAATGAAGTGAACAAAGGGAAAAAGAGCGTAGAAGATATTGGTTATCCTTGCACAGTCCAAATTACAGATAAAACAATGTTCAGTAACGAAAATAGCAACCAATTAAGTGTTGAAGACTTCACAGAAGAAGCATCAGTAAGAGTCATTCTTGCAAATCCCAAAAATATTAGTAAAAGTAATGAAAGCAGAGAAGTTGAGGCTAAGGAGATTATTTTGCTTAATCAATAGTTATAGTTAAGAACTTCTTATTAAATTGGTAGTTGTAAAATTCACTTTTTGACAAGAACCAAGAAGCATCAATTTAATACGTTCTTGAATAAGCATTTTGTTATTCAGTTCGAGAAAACGATGCCAGAAAAGGTAATTATCAAGATATTTGGTCGCTACACCCTGAAATCTGTCCATCCATTTTTTTAACCGTTTGTGATACCCATTGACGTGTTGGGTGTGATATATACCTTTCTTTTTGTATTCCTTTTTGCTTACATTGATAGCTTCGTGATGCAAACCTTTCATTATTGCAAATTTCTTGTAGTTTGTTGCTGTATCTGTACATAGTAAAGCGGAGGTGTCGTTATGTCTTCCGAACCTTCAATCCAAAGATAGATCAAAGGTTCTGTGTTTTATTTCCAATGATATTCTATTATTTACTCAATTCCTTAAGTAAATTTTTTATTTTATCTCTGTTTTATTCAATCATTGCCTTTTCAATCTCTTCATCATAGAAACGCTTGTCCATTAATGAAAAATATTGCTTAAACTTTTTCATTCAATACCTTTGTTTCTACATCCAAAGAATTAACTAAAGACCAGCTCTTTTTCGCTTAGACCAAGCGTCTGCGCTGTTGAAGTATGAATTTCGTGCAGAAGCTCTGGGTTTTCCATTAGTGACACGCCATAAGAAGGAATCATTTCTTTGATTTTCGGTTCCCACTCTTTCATATGTTGCGGGAAGCATTTTTTGATTACCTCAAGCATAACGTGAACGGCAGTAGAAGCACCCGGAGAAGCGCCTAGTAATGCTGCGATCGAGCCATCAGCGGCAGTAATCACTTCCGTACCAAATTGAAGCGTTCCTTTACCGCCTGCCTCTGTATCTTTAATAACTTGCACACGTTGGCCCGCTACCACTAAATCCCAATCCTCAGCTTTAGCTGTCGGGATAAACTCACGTAACTCTTCCATGCGCTGTTCTTTCGATAACATAACTTGCTGAATCAGATATTTTGTCAATGACATCTCTTTTGCGCCTGCCGCCAACATAGTTAAGACATTATTCGGTTTTACGGAAGTTACTAAATCGAACATTGAACCAGTTTTTAAGAACTTTGGTGAGAAGCCGGCAAAAGGTCCAAATAGCAACGATTTTTTATTGTCGATATATCTTGTGTCAAGATGCGGAACAGACATTGGCGGAGCACCAACCTTAGCTCTGCCGTATACTTTTGCATGATGCTGCTCTACAACCTCCGGATTATTACACACCATAAAGATTCCGCTTACTGGGAATCCACCAATATGTTTACCTTCAGGAATACCGGATTTTTGCAGTAAATGCAGGCTTCCACCCCCGCCTCCGATAAAGACGAATTTTGCCGTATGGCGTTCTACGCTACCGCTATCGTGATTCTTCACTTTCAATTCCCACGAGCCATCGCTAGTACGGTTAATATTATCAACACTATGTTTGTATTTGATATCGACGTTTTTAGTCTTTAAGTGGTCAAACAACATGCGTGTTAAAGCACCAAAGTTGACATCCGTTCCAGAGTCGATTTTTGTTGCCGCTATAGCTTCATTCGATGGACGGTCTTGCATAATAAGCGGAATCCATTCCATCAGTTTTCCTGGGTCATCGGAAAATTCCATCCCTTTGAACAGAGGATTGTTTGACATCGCTTCAAAACGTTTCTTTAAATACGATACATTTTCTTCCCCTTGTACCATACTCATATGAGGCAATGGCATGATAAAGTCCTGTGGATTATGTATCAGCTTGCTGTTTACAAGATAAGACCAAAACTGCATTGAATCCTGAAACTGTTCATTAATTTTTATAGCTTTACTAATATCTACAGATCCATCCGGTTTTTCTACCGTGTAGTTAAGCTCGCACAGTGCCGCATGCCCCGTTCCCGCATTATTCCATTCGTTAGAGCTTTCCTCTCCTGCGTTTGAGAGGTTCTCAAACACTGTAATTTCCCATTCCGGTACTAATTCTTTCAAGAGTGTCCCTAAAGTCGCACTCATGATTCCGGCGCCAATTAAAATGACGTCTGTTTTAGTTTCACTGTTGCTCATTTTTACCAACCTTTTCCCCTGAAATTTGCAGAAAAGATGTAGGCGTCACACCAAGGGCGCGACCTAGTCACACACCTTTTCTGTCTCTATTATAACCATATCATAGTGTAGTAGAATTATTTATAGATTAAAATATCTACTATTATATGATAATTATGAATTATTTAAAAGTTGGTAAAAAGTGAGAAGTCCGTCCACAAGGCCTAGGAACACACAAAAACCAAAGCCTTAATGATTATGTGTTCCAAAAATTTCTTTTACTATACTGTTAAAATGTAGTTTGTGATGAAATGATCTTAAACCAACCTGCTTCGTTGAATAAATAAAAAGGCTTTACCCCTTTTGAGGTAAAGCGAGCTTTAGCTTAAGAGGATTGATATAACGTTGTATCCTCTTTTAATTTATGTTTCGTTTTTAATTGTTCTAAATGATTTAGTTCAATAGGTAATGAAATAATTACTGTTGTTCCTTTCTTTTGGTCACTATTAATTTCAAATTTACCATTATGGTTTTGAATAATTTTCCTGCTCACCATTAACCCCAAACCTGTACCTTCTGTTTTGGTGGTATAAAATGGCTTACCTAATAAATGAATATTTTCCTCTGGTATCCCTACCCCATTATCAATTACCGAGATGACTAAATAGGAATCTTTTTTTTCTAATTTAATGTAAATCTTTCCGCCTTCCGGCATTGCTTCGATTGAATTCTTTATTATATTTGCTAATACTTGCTTTATTTGATTTTCTTCACATTTTAATAAAAAGGAATCTCCAACAATTTGTGGAAAAATCTCAATGTTTTTAATAATCGCTTGCGTATTAAGAAGTGTTATCACATTTTTAATAATTATTGATAAATCTGTTACCGAAATATTTACTATATGTGGTTTAGAAAGTACCATAAATTCACTTACGATAAAATTGATCCGGTTTATTTCATCAATCATAATTTTTAGATATTTTTTATTTGACTTATTATCTGTATTTTCATCAATCATTTGAGTAAATCCCTTTAATGAAGTTAATGGATTCCGAATTTCATGAGCAACACCAGCAGCCAACTCTCCCACAAGAGAAAGTTTCTCTGACTCTCTTAACTTTCTTTCACTTACATTTAGATCCTTAATTTGTGATATAAGCTTCTTATCAAGGAAGGCATTAGATAATAACATGATCAACACTACGATAATAGCTGGAACACTAATAAAAGAACTTAAAGTATCGGATCTAACTGAATAATATGTATTAAATGATAAAGGATTTGGTTTAATGATAAATTCTGTCCCCCACATCCCAATATAATGCATTCCAGATATTCCGATTCCCATTAATATACTACTTAATATTCTCCATTTAAAATACATAGAGTGACTGTGATTAAAGAAAAAAAGCAACCATAAAGATCCAAATGACGCTACAACAGCAATCAATATAGACAGGATGACAATAGTGGGGTTATAAGTGATGGAAAAATTCGGATTCATTGCCCAAACACCTAGATAGTGCATACAAACAATTCCTCCCCCCATAAATATACTAGATAAAAGGAGTCTAAATTGATTTAATTTCATAAAAAAGAATGCGATTCCTGTTCCAATAATAGAAATAACCAACGAAAGTAAAACAATTCTAATATCATAAATGATTTGATTTGGCATTTTCATAGCAACCATGCCAACAAAGTGCATTGTCCAAATTCCAATACCCATTGCAACCGCACAACCTAATAGCCATAAATTGTACATGAAATCTTTAAATACGATCATTTTCCAACGAAGGTCTAAAGCAATGTATGAAAAAAGAATACATAGAAGAATTGAAAAAACTAACCAGTAATAGTTGTAGATACCAGTTATATGTTCCATACTAAACCACTTCCATTTTCCATTTATTCCCCATAATCATCATAGACTTACAAGCAAAATTTTATAAGGAAAAAAGTATAATATTTTTCAAAAAAATAAAATATAGGAATTTATACTCAAACACGAAACTCATCATCCTATTACATAGTACCTTTTAAGATTTTTAGCTTCTTCCAACCTGCCATGTTAGTAAAAACGAACAAGCGTAAATGACATCGTTTGTCTTTTTTGATTGGCTTAAAGCCCTAAAATTTTTTTATCAACAATACGTTACAAATTTAGACAGATATCTTCTTTTAACCCTTCAAAATCCTCTATATCCTAATGGTGAGCAGTAATATGTTGTTTTATGAAGTCCTTCCCCGTTTATTTTGGAAAAAAAAGTCGACAAATGTAAAACGATTATAACAGGGAATTTGTTCATTTTGTAGAAGTCAATAGTATAAGGTGAACGGCATTACACAACTAGGCCCAATAAAGAAGGAAGGTGAATGATATGTTCAAATGGATGCCACATAAAGAGCAAGGTATGTGTGAAAGAAAGCTTAAAAGGGTTATGAAGCGTTTAAAAATTGAAGATTTCAATTTCAATTGGGATCGCAGCAGTTGTTTTATTGAATTTCATTATCAGGAAAATTCGTACAGGATCGAACACTCCGTTCAAAAAGCAAAAGAAAAAGGTCTTATAGTGTTAAGGAACGGATTGGATTGTTTAAGTGAGTTGGTCCAATCCCTTGAAGATCTGTGTCAAATCATTGAAAGAGGAACTTATAAACTCGAGACTTGGATATCCGGAATGAAACAGTCATCTTCAGTAGAAGAGATACCTGATGAATTTCTAGAAGAAGTTCATATAAGATATAAGTCATTTGGGAAACAAGAACATTCCGAATATAATAAGAATGAGGAGTTTATTCATGTTGCTCCTGAATCATCTCTAGGGGATTTTGACCGAAACCAGATCATCCAACTATCTCAAAGTAAATAGTTTGTATGGTTTGCGTAATCCCATAACAAATATTGATTCACATACCTATGTCACGAACAAAAAGGGAACGACCAAAAAGGTTAGAAGAAGAACGAAAAAGACGTTGAAAAAGCGTTGAAGCTTTACGACACTAAACAATAGACCAACAAGTAAATTTAAGACGTGACGGACGTTAGAAAGATGATATTTTACAATGTAATAAATAGAAGAAAACGTGAACGGAACGCCTGATTGAAAGGCGTTCTTTTTGTTTGTTGACGCGGAACAGAACGCAGACGGACGTAGGAATGTTAACATGTGTATATCCATATTATTATTTTTATTAGTAATAATATGAAAATTTATTCACCCTCTTATTAAACATTCTTTCCCCGTCAGTTTAAGTGCAAACCTTCACAATCTCTATAATATATTTTAACATAAATATCTAATAGCCTAAGCGTTCCTCAACAATCTGGCCCAATACATGAAGAAGGACGCTTTTCTTGCTAAAGAAACGCGCCCGATTGTTGAAATCAGTAATTGATTAAATTGATTTAAGTCACTACTAATACTTGATTTAAAAATTATAGTTTATAATTAACCAAGGTACGATCCCTGTCTTTTTATCAAAATTCTTTTTAGTTAAATAACTCTCTAAAATTGAAAATCCTCACCTAATACAAAAAAATGAAATCCCCTAAATTGTTGCTGGTAAACAGGTTCATGGCTGCTCTAACTAAAACGGCCTCGGGCAAATAAGCCGCTCATGGTTCTTATTATGCATGAAGCTCCTCGTAAGGATTAGTATGTTCTTCTTTTTTTAACTTCAGAGTGAAGTAGAGTATCGTTCCTATCATTGTACACACTAAAAATCCGACTAAAACAAGTGCTTGTGACCACATGTATGCAAAATCCCCACTAGAAATGACAGCTCTAAATCCTGCTACTGAATAAGACATTGGTAACCATTGATGGATTCCCTGAAGTGCATTAGGTATTAACTCTAGTGGAAACGTCCCAGCACTTGTTGTTAATTGAAGAATCAATACGATGATTGCAATGAAACGACCAGGATCGGCTAAAGTTGTTACGAACAACTGAACGATCGAAATAAATGTTAAACTAGTCAATATACTAAATAAGATGAATCGACCAACACTTTGTACTTCAATATCTAAACCGTATAAAAGAACCAAATCTGCTAGTAAAGCTTGGATAATAGCAACTATGAACAAAATACTAAATTTGCTAACAAACCATGAAAATCCTGATTTTGGCGTTCCAGATGATTTACGTAGTGGGAAGACTACTGTAAATAGTAGAGTTCCAACAAATAAAGCTAGAGATAAGAAATACGGCGCAAGTCCAGTACCATAGTTCGGCACTTCATTTAGTTCCTCTGTTTTTAAATCCACTGGATCTGCTACCATATTATATAATTCGTCTGATCCTTTAACATCCTTCGTGTCTTCAGATGTATTTCCTAGCTTTGTAGAAAGCTCACTTGTCCCATCAGAAATCTCTGATAAGCCTTCATCAATTTTGATCAGCTCCGTCCGCCAGTTTAACTGATCCGTTCTCTAATGCAACAGACCCATCAGCTAGTTGTCTAATCCCTTTCTCAAGAGCCACTCCACCTGTTCGAAGTTGATTGGATCCTGTTTTCGCTTCAGTTATTTTATCACCAAACACACCCAATCCAGCTGTGATTTGTGATTGCCCCTCCTTCACCCGAACTGCACCGTTGTATAGCTTTTCTTGACCTACTACTAATTGAGTGATTGCATCTTGTACAGTAACACTACCTGCATAAAGTTTTTCAGAATTAGTAGGTAAATCAGCAACACTACTGTTTAGCTCGTTAGCTCCAACAGCTAATTTATTAAGATTTGTGGATAGCTGTTTTCCACCTTGATCTAAGGTGTTGAGAGCTTCCGCTAACTTGAGTAGCTCCTGTTTCTTTCGAATGGAGGGTTTAGAAATAAATGAATAGCGTAAACATTACATATAAAATTATTAGAAGAGATAAATAAAAATCAGATTTTATTTAAATAACCATAGCTCATTTTCATCATTAAAGGGAATACTAACATGACTAATTTCTAAAAGGATGGTTGTTATGTATATCTTGATTAATGGTTTATATCTGATCGCAGGGTTTATCTGGGGTGATTGGAGGAATTGGAAAGAATACTACCCAACAATTCTTTTCTTTATTGTTGGAGATTTTTTATATAACTTTTTACTTTACAATAAATCAATGTGGGTCTTTCACGACCTAGTCCTGCCCAATCATACTCTAATTACTATTTTAGCTATGACTGTTTCTTACTCTGCAACAGTACTGATTTATTTAGGTAGATTTCCTAACGGATTGAAAAAACGTACTCTATGGTTCTTCATTTGGTCTGGGATATTTCTAATCATTGAATATATAAACAATAAACTAGGGTTTATTACATATCATAATGGTTGGAATATGTTATGGTCTATTATATTTACCGGTATCATTTTCCTCATTCTACCCATTCATCATAAAAGGCCTTTATTAGCATGGGGATTATCTATTGTCTTTATTTTATCTCTTTTAACGATTTTCGATGTGAAAGTAAGCGAATGGAAATAAGTGTAGGCATAAATAAAAGACGGCGGATAACCATGTTATCCCTCCGCCAATGGTGACAACCTTTTTGTATAAATGACTTCATTTATACTAGTTGCTTTCTTTCAATTGTTTAAGAACGACAGTTGCAAGACAATCAATAAATTCAGGTTTCGCATTTGGCATTTCAGGGCGATAATAGCTCGCTCCAAGCTCGTCCGTTACAACTTTACACTCATAATCATTGTCATATAACACTTCAAGATGTTCAGCGACAAAACCAACTGGAATATAAACAAATGTTTTGTGACCTTCGTTAAATAAATCTCTTGTTAAGTCTTGTACATCTGGTCCTAACCAAGGCTCTGGCGTATTCCCAGCACTCTGCCAACCAATCACATAATCCTTTACTCCAGCAGCTCCCGTAATTAAGTCAGCCGTTTCTTGTAATTGATTTGGATATGGATCGCCATTTGCAATAATTTTTTCTGGAAGACTATGTGCAGAAACAACTAGTACTGCTGAATTTCTTTCATCTGGAGTCATGCCTTCATATGTTTCTTTCACACGGTCAGCCCAATATGCGATAAATTTCGGCTCAGTGTACCAGCTTTCAACAGATGTAATGGTTATACCTTGCTTATCTGCCTCTTCTTTTGCACGTCCATTATATGACTTAACGCTGAAGGTTGAAAAATGTGGTGCCAATACAAGGCTCACTGCTTCGGTAATCCCATCTTCTTGCATTTTTTGTACAGCATCTTCGACAAATGGCTCAATATGCTTTAAGCCCAAATACATGGTAAATTCAATTTCATCTTGAATTTGATTTAAGTATTGTTCAAGCTTCTCGCCTTGTTCTAATGTAATTTTTGCTAGTGGAGAGATTCCACCAATTGCTTCATAACGATCTTTTAAGTCTTGAAGCATTTCTGGTGCAGGCTTACGGCCATGACGGATATGAGTATAATAGCGTTCAATATCTTCTTCTTTGTAAGGCGTTCCATATGCCATGACTAATAGTCCCATTTTTTTCTTACTCAAAATGATTCACCTCTAGTTCGTTTCTATCATCGTCTATTCCTCTTTGGATCATGTTACTGATTTCATAAATCGGTATTAAGAGTTTACCTTTGCTTTCTTTGAATAGTCATGAATAAAAGTAGTTAACTTCTTTAACGTCTCTGGATTCACTTCTGGGAAAACTCCATGTCCGAGGTTAAAGATATATCCATCCTGTTGCATTCCTTGATCCAAAATTGCTTTCGCTCTTTCTTCGATCACTTCCCAAGGAGAAAGTAAAATTGCTGGATCAAGATTACCTTGAAGTGTTTTCGTTAATCCCATAGAACGCGCTTCTTGTACCTGCAGTCTCCAATCAAGACCTACAACATCTAATGGAAGATCATGCCATTCCTTCGCAAGGTGACTAGCCCCTACTCCGAACATGATTAAAGGTACGTTTTCCTGTTTTAACTCGCTAAAAATCCGTTCCATTGTTGGCTTGATATAATAGCGATAGTCTACAACATTAAGAGCACCTACCCATGAGTCAAAAACCTGAATCGCTTTTGCGCCAGCATTAATTTGTGCTTTAACATATGTAATGCTCATTTCAGCAAGCTTATCCATTAGGGCAAACCATGCTTTCGGTTCTGAATACATGAATGCTTTTGTTTTGTTGTAGTTTTTAGAAGGACCACCTTCAATCATATAGCTTGCTAAAGTAAACGGTGCCCCAGTAAACCCGATAAGCGGAACATCAAGCTGTTCTTTCGTAAGTAGCTTAATAGTATCTAATACATATGGAACATCACTTTCAGGATCTATTTCTCCTAGTTTTTCAACGTCCTGTAAAGAACGAATTGGGTCATCAATAACCGGGCCGATCCCTGATTTAATTTCAACATTGACTCCAATCGCTGGCAGAGGAGTCATAATATCTTTGTAAAGAATCGCAGCATCCACATCATATTGTTCAACTGGCAATCTCGTTACATACGCACATAACTCAGGCTGATGTGTAATTTCAAAAAGGCTGTATTTTTCCTTTATCACACGATATTCAGGCTGTGATCGCCCTGCTTGTCTCATATACCAAACCGGAACATAGTCCGTCTTTTCTCCGCGACACGCTTTTAAAAATGTATCATTGATTCTTTTTTCAGCCATTCCAAAAAGTCCACCTTTCTATGTAAAGAAGGGAAAAACCCCTTTATTAAATAATATTAATTATAATGTAATACTAATTACATATTTTATATCCAACACTTACAACTATAACGTTTTCAAGTAATGTTGTATAGCCATCAACAGTAAATGTCGAAAAATAGACGAAATCACTGATATAAAGCCATTTCCCCAAACTAATTAGAACTAAAAAAGCGGGGGTGAATGAATTCTGTAGCTACACCTTCCTCATTCGTTTGAACATTATATGGTGCAACCATATACGTGCTTTCAGAAAAGACATTTACATATGGAATTTCATAATAACCTTCACCCGTAACTGTACCAACGAGCTTCTGTTCTTTATCTGTTTGTTCATATATTCGATATTCGACTCGATCATCTTTTTGTGCTTCCCACTCTAGTGTTAACGTAATTAAACCCAGGGGCTTAAACGTGTATCTTGCATCAACTTGATCTATATTCTCAATTCGAATTGGACTGTCTAAGTCATTTACTCCATCTGGAACTGTAAATGCTACATCTTGATCCCAGTTGGCATCTGTTAAAATATCTTTAAATAATTTAGTTGGGTACGAGCTACCAGACGTGAGATAATGTTGTTCATCTGTTTTATCATAGCCCATCCAAAGGGCTCCAACGACATTTTTAGTAAACCCTACGAACCATGCATCCTTTGTTGCTCCTTGTATCCCAGGATAAGAGGTTGTCCCTGTTTTACCTGCTAAATCACCTTGAAACATTCCATTTTGTGCAGTACCTTCACTCACTACATGCTGTAGCATTCTCGTCATATCCCACGCAGTTTGTGGAGAATACACTTGTTTTATATCTGCGAGATTTTCAGCAATCACTTTTCCATCTCTGCTCATTATTTTTTGAATGTGGTGTTGCTTACTGTAATTTCCATTCGTTGTAAAAGTACGATATGCGTTAGCCATTTGAATAGGAGTTACCCCTTCTGATAACCCACCTAATGCGATTGCTAATCCATCGTCTTTAATAGAAATCCCTACCTCATGTAGATATTCCTTACTTTCTTTAATCCCTAATTCAGACAAAGTCCAAACAGCTGCAGCATTTTTAGAAGCTACAATTGCATCAAACATCGAGACTTTCCCAGCATATTGATCATCGTAATTTTCCGGTGCGTAATTCCCATATGTGAGCCTTTCATCTTTCAGTAAAGAATAAGGATGAAAAAGCTTGGCCTCAATTGATGGGGCATAAACTGCAATTGGTTTGAATGTGGAACCGGGCTGTCTTGTTACATTCAGTCGATTTAGCCCTTTTGGAACATAATCCCTTCCACCAATGGCCGCTAAAACACCCCCAGTTTGATTATCTATAAGAATAAACGCACCTTGTGCAGATTCATCTGTTCCGGGAAAATACTCTTTTTTTTGAAACAATTCATAAGCAGACTTTTGAATATTGACTTGAAGAGGAACTGTAATGGTATATCCACCTCTTAACAATTCTTCATTAGACAAAGCATACTTTTCTTTCGCTTCATCAAATACCATATCAATATAGGTTGATAACCAAGGGCTCTCCTGCTTTTTGTTTACTTGTAGCTTCACAGTTTTCCCTTGAGTTCTAACAACTTCATCATACGTAATATATTTTTGATCACCCATCAAGCTTAAAATGACATTCCTACGTTCCTTACTTTTTTCTACATTAGAAATCGGTGAAAAGTTCGAAGGTGCCTTAGGTATACCCGCTAATAAGGCTCCTTCCTCAAGCGTTAGATCTGATACATCCTTATTAAAATACAATTTCGCTGCGGACTTAATACCATATGCACCATGTCCAAAATAAACCTGATTTACATACATTTCCAGTAATTTCGATTTACTATAACGCTTCTCCAAATTAACAGCGATAATCGCTTCTTTTGTCTTCCGAAGGACCGTTTTATCATTTGTCAGAAAGATATTTTTAGCTAATTGCTGAGTAATCGTGCTACCACCCTCTACTTTACCACCAGCAAGTATATCCTTATAAAGCGCTCGACCTATTGCTCGAACATCAATGCCATGGTGTTCATAGAAGCGTTGATCCTCAACAGAAATAAAAGCCTGTTGGACATAGTCTGGAACTTCAGAAATATCAACAAGCTCCCTGTTTTCTAAATAGAGCTTTGTAATTTCATTTCCCTCTATATCAACTAGCTTCGAAGCCGTGTTCATGACTAATTTTTCTTCATCTAATACGTAATTCCCCATAAAAAGTATAAATAAATAACCTACGAACGCGAGTGTTACTGTCAATAATAAAAAAAGCCCTGATAAAAGAAGTTTCTTTCTCATACGATCACCCCTTTATATCCTTTAGTATTGTTAATAATAGGCAGGTATATGTGTTAAAAATGCTGAAATTGGAAAATGTTGAAAAATAGTTGGTATACTAGATGGATAAATTAGCATATTTAAGGATGAGGTGATGAAAAGGTGAAGCTTTATATAACCTATGGTACTGTTGATTACTTAGCAAAACTTGTAAAAAAACATAACGACATAAACCTACGGCTTATGGCTAACAATGATACTGCAGTCCTGTTTCAAGAGACTGATGATAAATCCATTTTTAAAGAGCCAAAAACATATGAAATAGTAGATTCAACGGGTGAATTTGTAAATGGAGCATATGCTGCGTTAAACAATATCCCTGTTTCATATGAAGGAAGGCCCCTTTTTGAAAAGCGATTTAGTGACCTGGCACGCCTTATCGAAAAAGAACCTGGATTCTCCGCTATTCGAGTGTTACGACCTGCCAAAAGTGATACCTATATCATTTTAACATTATGGGAAAATGAACGATACTTCAAAGCTTGGCAGGAGTCAAAAGCATATGACAAAGCTCATAATAAAAAGTACTCCAATGAGGGATTTGCGCAAAAATCTATTTTCTCACGTCCATCATATATCACAACATACTCTTCAGTTGAAGTTGAAGACCAATAACAACTACATTCCTCTGCAAAATTTGCAGAGGTTTTTTCTAGTTTACGTATATTATCCATGCAATTAACTTCAAATCATACCTACCTCTCACAATATAATTGAATTACCCACCACTGATAATTAGACACCTTATGCATTTCTGACAATATTTCCTTGGAAATGACAACTTCTTTCTACATAATTTCGCCCTATTAGACGAAAGATTATTTCTTCAAACTCATCACATCTTATTTCCTTCGTTCATACAGTGTAATTAAAACCTACTAAAGGCGTTTGTTTAGGAGTGATATAAATGGTGGTAGATATTACACTCATACATTGGATCTATGTTATATTCATCGTAGCCATAATTGGCTTTATGCTCTTTCGGCGTGATACGACCATTGTATGTATCATTGGCATTCTTTCACTGGCTGCTGTATCAACGTTATCTGTTAGTGATTCTGTAAGCAGCCTTTTTAATAGTTTTACCTTTGCGATAACAGAACTATTACCAACTATTCTCGTTATTTCAATTATTGTCGCAATGAGTAAAATATTAACGATATCAGGTATCAATGAGGTAATGATCTCACCTTTCTCAAAAGTCATTAAAAATCCAACAACTGCATTCTGGACAATCGGGATTTTAATGATGATCATCTCTTTTTTCTTTTGGCCATCACCAGCTGTTGCTTTAATAGGGGCTGTTTTATTACCGGTTGCCATTAGAGCTGGTCTACCTGCATTAGGTGTTGCAATTGCAATGAATCTATTTGGACACGGGATCGCTCTTTCTGGAGATTTTATCATTCAAGCTGCACCAAAGCTTACTGCAGATGCTGCAGGAATCCCAGTAGGAGACGTTATTAATGCGAGTATCCCGCTTGTCCTTACAATGGGAATTGTGACGACAATATCTGCATATTTCATTTTAATGAGAGATATTAAGCTAAAAAAACCGTTCCCAACAGTCACATCTTCATCTCCGATTCAAGAAACAGATGAGAAGCTCTTATCAACAACAAGCAAAAAATGGCTCGCCGCCTTAATACCAATTATCTTTTTATTAGATGTCGTTTTAATGTTCACGCTGAACTTACAAGGTGGGGATGCTACAGCATTAATAGGAGGAACTGCACTACTTATTTTAATCGTAACAACATGCTTAGCACACAAAGATCGAGGACTTGAAAAATCAACTAGCTACCTAATCGAAGGCTTTCTGTTCGGGTTTAAAGTATTCGGTCCAGTCATACCAATTGCAGCGTTTTTCTACTTAGGTGATGCTGGTTTCTACTCGATTATAGGAGAATATTTACCACAAAACTCTCAAGGAATCGTAAATGATTTAGGTGTTGCCCTAGCAAATGTGGTTCCACTTACACCAGAGGTTGGAGCAATTACATTAACTGGAGTTGGAATTTTAACAGGACTTGATGGCTCTGGCTTCTCAGGCATTTCACTTGCAGGCTCTGTTGCTCAATTGTTTTCAACAGCAATAGGAGTTAGTGCTGCCACATTAACAGCTTTAGGTCAAGTAACAGGCATTTGGGTAGGTGGAGGTACGTTAATTCCGTGGGCATTGATTCCTGCAGCAGCGATTTGTGGTGTCGATCCATTTGAATTGGCACGAAAAAATCTTCTTCCGGTTTCGATTGGATTAGTGGTAACAACGATTGTGGCGATGTTTTTGATATAACCTTTAGTAAAATCTTTAAAAAGGGGAAAAGGAAAATCTAACAAAACTCCATAAAAGGCTTTTGTTAGATTTTTCTTTTTCAACAAATTAATCTTCCTAGTTATCTTTGAAACTTCTCAAGAAATCTTGCCGGATATTCACTAGGAAGCTTACTAACCTCATCTAACTTATTCCATTGCTCTTCACTTAACTTCCAACCTACGCTGCCCATATTTTCTTTAAATTGCTCTAGACTACTTGCACCAAAAATAGGTGATGTTATTTCTTCTTTGTTTAATAACCAGTTTAATGCAACTTGAGCAGGGGTTTTATCAATCTCATGAGTAACTCCCTGAACAGCTTTTAAAATTTCAAAATTTTTATCATATGCTCTATTTTCCCAGCTAGATTCCCCAACACTATTAGAAAGCCTGCCACTTGCAGGGGTTTCGCCTTGCTTATATTTCCCTGTTAAAAACCCTCCACCAATTGGTGCCCACGGGATCACACCGACATTTTCTTCTTTACACAGCGGAAGAATTTCACGATCCATTTCACGATTGATTAGACTATACTGTGGTTGAATTGAGATAAATCGGACAAGATTATTAAAATCACTATAGGATAAAGCCTTCATCATTTGCCAAGCCAAAAAGTTTGAACAGCCTATGTATCTTACTTTTCCTGAACTAACGAGGTCATCTAACGTTCTGATCGTTTCTTCAATAGGAGTGATATTATCCCACACATGAAGTTGGTATAGATCGATATAATCTGTATTTAAACGCTTTAGACTTTGATCCACTCCTTCTAAAATACGACGGCGCGAATAGCCAAAATCATTTGGATGTGGACCAACACGCATTCTCACCTTTGTTGCTAATACAACTTCGGAACGACGCTCTTTAATCGCTTTACCAACAATTCGTTCCGATTCTCCACCTACATAAACATCCGCTGTATCAATGAAATTCCCTCCATGATCAAGGAACCGATGAATCATATTAATCGAATCTGCTTCATTAACCTCATTACCAAAGGTCATTGCCCCTAAGCAAAGTTCAGAAACTAATAAACCGCTTTTCCCTAATGCTTTGTATTCCATCTTCTCGCTCCCATCTCTTTTTTTATCATCTACCAATTTTCTATATTCGAGATTTAGTTTTTTATTCCTTTATATAGTAATGAATCAAACGTTAATTATTTTGCAAACTAAAAACTCATGATCTGATCTAGTCCCTTTTATCAGACTACTATCATTTCACGAGTTGAATAAAATCATTATTCCGTCACAAATTGGACTTCTCCATTTACCTCTACATCCTTTGGAACACGAATATAAAGTACGTTCTCGCCCCAGATATCCTCTTCATTTGAAAATGGATCTTCTATGCTCCATTCTTCAGTAAATTGGGTAATCGTGAATTCTTTATCAAATTTCCCAACATGAAATTCAATATCATTAGGGTCCCCAATCGTTAAAGTATCTTCTGCTAATTCTATAATAAAGGGGCCAACTTCATTCGTAAGTTCAATATTCTGGATAATTGTTCTTGTATGATATTGTGTAACCTCTATTTTATTATCATTGACATCTTTTCTTTCTACTAAAGTAAAACCAGATGCATACTGCTCGTCATATCCAGTAATTTCAAGCTTCTTTCCTTCATAAGTAAAGTCCCATCGTTTCTTAACTTTGACACCATCTATGTTTTCTTTATCTATTTGTTTTCCTTCTGACGTAGCCATCGTTAATTGTTGACTTGCCTTCTCAGCTTTTGCTAATTCTGGCTTATTATCAACGATATAATTTAAGGATCTCTCATTCGGAAGCACATAAAATAAGACAAGGGCTACAAGTAAAAGCACTCCGTAAAAACTTAACACCCACTTCACATTAAGCCTTTGAAAAAATGAAGCTTTTTTAATCGCATTTACAATTGAAAAAATTACCGCAATTATTATTAATATAATTAAAAACGGAGCAATTGTAGCTATAATCATTGTCTCACCTCCATCTTATTTGACAGAATAATAGAAATATAAAATAAGAAACTAGCTGATACAATGACCTTCAATAGAAATAAAGATATGGAAGCTTCCTCTACATAAAATTTAACAGTTTCAACTATTAGAGGTGCCTCCCCGTTTTTATTTACTCCTAAAAACACATAGCCAAAAAATAAAGTCGGAAGTAACACACTAAACCACCTGCTTAACTGAACGAGCATTCCCACTAAATAACCAGAAGAAGTTAGTATAAACAAATAAAAGATACTGACAATTATCCCTAACATTATTTCTTGAAAACTAATCAATGTCCCTATCACATTTCTATCATCTAGCATGAAATACATCACAACCTTCAACAAAACCCCCGAAAGCATACATGTAATGCCTCCAACAATACTAGCTAGTAATAAAAATCCAATATTAGAAAGATTGCTGCTTAACCGATTGGAAATAAATACAAAATCATCGTTTCGATAAGCTTTTGATGTAATAATAATTGCACTAATAAAAGCCCACAACATCGTAAAAATAATGATAATATTTCCATTATATAGGCTCATTTCCAGTGATAAACCGTTAGAACCCGTACCGAAAGAACTACTTCCATTTGTTGATAAAAGTATGCCAATGGCCTGTATGATGAGCAACGAACTAAAAACACTAAGGTACGCCTTTACTTTATACATAAACTGTTTTTTCACGACATCGAATAACTTAACCTCTGTTAAATACATCATCAATGCCCCCATTCGTTTTACTTGTTAAATATGTACATAAATCGTCAGAAGCTACTGATTTGATGTCTACACCTCTAAAGCTAGCATGTTCCCTCTCTAAATCTGTTAAATTATTTTTCACAACAACATAGACGCTGTCTAAACCGATTCGTTTTTCATGAAGAATTTCTCTGTTACGTACGATTTGCTTCACAGTATCTTCCTGGCCATTTAAACCAATTGCATATTCCTTCAGATCAGCAACCGACATATGCAGTCGCTTTTTACCGTCCTTAATAAGTAGCACATCTTCTAAAAGATCCTCAATTTCATTTAATAGATGACTAGATAGAATAATCGTTCGAGGATGGTCAAGATAATCTTTTAGTAAGGCTCTATAGAAATCTTTTCTTACAGAAGAATCCATACCTGTTGTTGGTTCATCAAAGATTGTTAGAGGACACCTTGCCGATAAACCGATAATCATATTAAAAGTACTTTTCATTCCTTTAGAAAGATTATTATGACGTTGCTCTGGATGAAAAGAGAAATAGTCAAAGAGACGATTAGCAAGTTCTTTATCCCATTTTGTATAGAAAGTACTTGCTGATTGTAGGATGTCTTTTAGGGTTAAAGAATTTATAAAATCCATATGATCATCAATATAGATTCTGTTTGAAGAAACCTTCAAATTGTTAAACGGTTTTTCTGAAAATACTTGTACCTCTCCAGAAGATTCATGTATAAATCCTGCGATTACTTTTAAAAGCGTTGTTTTTCCGGCTCCATTTCTACCAATTAGACCCGTTATTTTATTTTCTTCAATCGTAAAAGACAATTGATTTAGTGCCTTTTTCTGACCATACACTTTTGAAACCTCATTACACACGACGACATTCATCACACATCCCCCTTGCCTTTGTTATTTGCTGCTTTAATCATCTGGAGCAATTCATTTTCACTCACATTCAAACGCTCAGCTTCCATAACGGTTTCTCTTACTAATCTCTTCAATGTTTGATTTTTCCTTTTGTAAAGAATAATATCTTTTGCATCAGTTGAAACAAACATCCCTAGTCCCCGCTTTTTATATAAGATCGATTCATCAGCCAATATATTTAATCCCTTTGCAGCAGTTGCCGGATTAATATTAAACATATCTGCAAGCTGATATTGTGAATAGATTTTTTCATCATGTTTGATGTTCTCACTCAAAATCTCTGTTTCTAACCATTCCGCTATTTGCACATAGATTGGTTTCGTACCATCTGTATTAAGAATCAAGAGCAACCTCCTTTCACACATCAACTGATATAGTGCATTACTATTGTAATGTACTATATAATAATTTCCATAAAAATGCAATACTTCAAATTTAGTGAAATTAAAAAACCCCTCGTATATAGGGGTTTCACTAGCTTTAAAACGACCTATAAAGCAACGTCGCTTTTCATTTTTCTTTTTTGTAATCTTATATGTACTAGCTTATCCAATGAAATCATTCCAACCAACATCAGGCCACCTGATATGAAACCACCCAAAACGTCAGTAAAAAAATGCTCTCCTTCTACAAGCCTACTGAAACCAATTAAAATAAGCAAAATACTGGTACTCATAATAATTGTTTGTTTTATTCTCTTTGAAAGACTTGTTTTCACTAAGAAATATGCAATCATTCCAAATAATAGTAGTCCAACCATGACATGTCCACTTGGAAAACTAAAGCCATCTTCCATGTGCACTACAAACGCTGGTCGCTCCCTTTCAATAATCGCTTTCAGAAGCTTGTTTACTATATTACCCAAAAGAACAGATAAAAAAAGAATGGCTGATGATACTAAACTTTTTTCTACAAATGCGAATATAATCATGAATAAAAAGAGTACACATATAATTCCTACTGTAGACCCAAGCATCCCGATCCATTTTATAACATTAAGCAAATAAAGGTCATGTAAACTATACAATGCTTTCCCTATTGATGTGTCGATCTCAATGATTGCATTCGTTTTTATGAAACTAACAAGCACAATAAATAACAGTGTTAACAACAATGATAAATATACCTTTTTCACAATCTTCCCCCTACTCTAATTAATTTCTTGAAATTCCCCAATTTTTTAACTACAATCTATCTAATATATAAAAATACCTTTCTATTTTAATACATTTTGATTTCAAGACATATGCTTTTTACACAGCTTTTGTATATATAATCGTCTGCTTTTATGAACACTATTTATTAGGAGGAATAATATGCTTGATCATCTTTGGTCATCACTCGATTCCCATTTTTCAGAAATGGTAGAGATTCGTCGTTTTCTACATATGCACCCTGAAGTATCCTTTAAGGAAGTAAAAACAGCTAAATATATAGTGGATTATTATAAGGAAATTGGGGTTGAGGTAAGGTCAAATGTAGGTGGAAACGGTGTTGTTGCAACAATAAAAGGTGATTTACCGGGACCAACAGTTGCTTTAAGAGCAGACTTTGATGCCCTTCCGATCCAAGATGAAAAGGAAGTTGAATACAAATCCACTGTACCTGGTGTGATGCATGCATGTGGCCATGATGGTCATACAGCAACATTGCTTGTTTTAGCAAAAGTTCTCCATACTAATCGTCATCATCTAAACGGAAATATTGCGCTTATTCATCAGCATGCAGAAGAGTATGCTCCAGGTGGGGCAATGTCGATGATTAAAGATGGCTGCTTAGATGGAGTAGATGTCATATTTGGTACCCACCTTTGGGCAAGTGAACCTGTTGGAAAAATCCAATATCGGGTTGGACCGTTAATGGCAGCAGCAGATCGATTTGAAATCAACATTCTGGGACAAGGCGGTCACGGGGCACAACCACATAAAACGAAGGATGCCATATTAATTGGCTCTCAAGTAGTCACCAATTTACAGCAAATTATTAGCCGCAGGGTTGATCCAATCCATTCAGCCGTTGTTACCGTTGGCTCTTTTGTTGCTGAAAATGCCTTTAATATCATTGCAAACTCAGCATCATTAATCGGAACAGTTCGTACATTTGACGATGATGTACGGAAGCAAATTGAACAAGAGATTGAACATGTCGTAAAAGGTACCTGCTTAATGAATGACGCTAAATACAATTATAACTTCTTTAGAGGATACCCAGCCGTTGTAAACCATTTGGAAGCAACGGAATTTCTAAAAGATGTCTCACAACAGGTTCCAGGTGTTTATGAGGTCGAAGAAAGTCCATTACAAATGGGCGGTGAGGATTTTGCTTATTATTTGCAACATGTGAAAGGAACATTCTTTTTTACCGGTGCAAAGCCAGCAAATGAAAAACACGTTTACCCTCACCATCATCCAAAGTTTGATATTGATGAAAAAGCACTTCTCATTGCTGCAAAAACATTATGTAATGCAGCTATTCAGTATCAACTAGATTCAGTGAATGAAAAGCCAGTCTCAATATCATAATGAATGACTCTGCAAAAAAATGAAGAAAACAAACCGTTACAATCATATTTCATCATATAGGCCTATACAAAGCAGGCGCTATCCTTTTTAGAAGGAAGCGCCTGTTTGTATTATATATGTCTACTTATTTTCGATTCCATCCTCAATGGTTACATCTTCAACCTCGCGATTGCCCGAGCGATCTTTAGGTGAGCCTGTAATAGCACCTTGATTTGTAAAGCCATTGGACCTAGAAGCATATGACCTTAATAATTCCGCCACATAGAAAACTTAGGTAGACCACGTATTGCAGAGGTTCGAAAACTAGCAGAAATCGCTGAAGCAAATAGTGAACGTGAAACTCGTATCCATAGAGCGCAAACTGAACAAGAGGCGAAAGAGGAAGAATACAAACGTCAAATTTCAGTTGCGGAGTCTAAAAAGGAGAAGGATATTAAAGATGCAGCCTTCAAAGAAGAAACCGAACGTGCTCGAGCTAAATCAGAACAATCGTATGAGTTAGAAAAAGCAAAACTAGCAAAAGAAGTAAAAGAAGAGGAATTAACACTTAAATTCCTAGAACGTGAACGTGCAGTTAAGTTAGAGGAAGAAGAAAGTAAAGTTCGCAAAACAAAGGCTGATGCTGAATACTATGAAACAACTCGTAAAGCTGAAGCTGAAGCTCGTAAAGCAGAGATTGATGGGGAAGCGAAAGCTAAGATTCGCAGAGAAGACCTAGCAGTGCGGTAACGAAATCTCACCCAAAAAAAATACCCAATACCTCCAAGTACTGCAATAATCAACACTGGAATTAAAAACATAAGTACTCCGATAAAATCTAACATTCACGCTTCCCCTCCTGATAAAAATATCTAATTAACCCCTAAATACCTAGGATCTTTAACATAATTTTTTAAAATACTAAAATCAATTCCTTACTTTTTCACTTCTGAAACAATCCCAAATTAGCACCTGCTATCCATATAACTAGTTACATATACTTATACGAATGAAGCATCCAAAAGTTTTAAAATATAGGATATTTACCCACAATTCAACTACAATAACTTGTCGGTTTGTTTGATCCCAACTCTCATAAAATAGACTTATTAAGATAGCAGAATTAATTTCTTACTATCTTTTATGAATCTACTTTTCTTCCCTGCCATAACTTATTTTTAAAAATAGACATAACAAAAGCTCCTGACAGATAATCAGGAGCTTTTCTTTCTTTAGAAGCAAATATTCAAAAGAAGCGATTAAAATGTTCGAATTAAAAAAAGCAGGTGGATGACTCAAATGCTAAGTGTCAGCCTCCTCAAACCACATATAAAGTGTTGTTCGAAAGGTCAGACACTTATGAGTCATCCACTTACAGCTTTTTTCAAAAAAAGCTCAATGATTCGAAAAAATCCTCAACCGATAGCAATTCATTGCACATTCACCCAAATGCTGAACAAGATGGTAATTAGCAACCCCACCTACAACTGCACCAATACCTGGGAGGATTTGCATAAGCTTTACAACATCGATATAGTCTCTATATTCCTGCTGAAACACTCGCCAATCTAAATCCTTCACTTCATGTTTTTTTGTTTCCCAATGTTCAATTATTTCAAAGAGTTCTTCTTTGTGCGTTTCACTCGAAAATGCTAGTTGAAAAACATACAAAAGAAACAATCTTTCCTCGTATTCCTTCGTGCTGTAACCATAAATACTTGCTACTTCAAATAAGAACTTCATTTTAATACTAAGGAATAATGGAAAATCCGCTAATCCTAAGAGGATACCACCAGCACCTGTTGATGCACCTTCTATAGCAGCCGTTTTCTTAAATGTCTCTATTGATTTCTTAACTAGATCTTCTCGTTCTTCAAACGTGAGGTTTTCAATTTTCTTTGGAAATGTTGTCATATTGGAGCCTACAAGTGTAGCCTGGACCATTTTCTTAATACTTTCCGTAATCGTATGATGGATCTTTTCCGGTATAAATTGATTGATCTTAACTTGTGCCTTTTTAGAGGATCGTTCTAGAAAAGAAGGCTTTCTCATAAGCTTTTGTTTCCATAGTCTAGACTCTTCCTCCATTTGCGTTTCATAGGTCATTTAGTATACATCCTTTTCACTCTTCTTTAATCGATTTCTCATATAAACAAGAACGAACAGACTAACAAATACACCATTTACACTTAATGTCACGACAAAAATATAAATTGATGATGTAAGCAAAGTAACGACAGAATAAATAATTGTTTGCACGATCAATACTCTGAAAATAACCTTTAAAAAACTACTCAACTTACTCTTTTCAGCATTTGGATAAAGATTCGGTAGTTCAAGTAATTCAAAATGCTTATATAAACTCATAATCTGAATCCCAGTTAAAAAAGTAAAAACCACACCAACAATGATATTTCCAACAAGTTGCTCATGAATAAATGTTAGAATAACACTTCCGATAATCGTCAGCCTTATAACTATTCCAAAATAATCTCCTGAACGTAGAAACGCTCGAACATATAAATATTCGTATACATTCTCTTGATGATAAGTTACCTGCTTTAAAATCCAATCGAGGTACTTTCGACGTTTTGCTCTTTTTTTCAATTTTGGTACATCTGTAAACAGATTTGCGATCTTATAAAACGATTGTTTCTTTTCTTCTTCCCTTTTGATTAACTGATCCCATTTGATGGCTTTCGGCTTAACAAGCTTTGAAAAATAAGCATCATATCCTGCCATAAGTAGAAATATAACCAAAACAAACAAATATTGTTGGGAAAAGACAAAAAAGATCACACATATATTAATCGTAAACCTGACAAGAATGTCACTCCATTTTACGGATGAATCAGTATAATACCCCATTTTCCAGCTTACACGTAAATTCCAATACTTTACGATGAGCAATAATATTAAGCTTAAGAGTAAAACACTTCCATTAGAAGGTGACACTTTAAAATAAAGCGGTGAAAACAAAACAATAGTGACAATGATAATAAAGCTTTGAGTGATCAAACTATAAGAAAAAGCTTTTTGAAAATAATTCTTCAGCTTATGTTCCATAGGGAGCAGGAAAACCATATCAGCCTCTATTAACAACGTACGGACATTTGAGCTAATCACAATAAACGAAAACGTTATGGTCATAATTAAAATAGCTGGGAAATTTGGAGACAATGTCTCAAGCCATTTTGAGTATGTTAATGCCCCACCTGCTGCTAAAAATATAAACACAAAAAGAAGGTGGTCATTTAACATATACTTCAAGTAAGCTCTTGTTTCATTTATATGATGATTAACCCTTGTTTTCCAAATTTCATCAATGCTCTTCATCTTGATCTTCCCTTGTTAACTGAATATAAAGATCATCTAAAGTCGCATCCTTCATTCCAAACTGCTCCCTTAGCTGCACCAATGTTCCTTTAGCACGAATTTCTCCATTATGTAAAATAATAAACGAGTCACAATATCTTTCAGCTGTAGCAAGAATATGTGTCGACATGAGAATCGCTGAACCTTGTTTTTTTGCCTTTTCCATCATTTCTAACAGTGAATTAATGGCAAGTGGATCTAACCCCACAAATGGTTCATCAATAATATATAACGCAGGCTCGATTAAAAACGTACACATGATCATTACCTTTTGCTTCATACCTTTTGAAAAATGTGCTGGAAACCATTTTAATCTTTTCTCCATTCTAAATTCCTTTAGGAGAGGTTGAAGACGTTTTTCAAAAGTTTCTTTATCTAGTCCATATGCCATTGCCGTTAATTCCAAATGTTCATGAAGTGTTAATTCATCATATAAAATAGGTGTTTCAGGAATAAAACTGAATTGTGAGCGATACGCTTCCGCGTCGTCAGCAAATGTTTTTTCATTAATTGAGATTTGTCCTTTATGAGCTTCCATTAACCCGATGATATGTTTAATAGTTGTACTTTTACCAGCTCCATTTAACCCAATTAAGCCGACTATTTTCCCTTTATCTACTTCAAATGAAATATCTTTTAATACAGGATTTCTAGTATATCCACCTGTTAAGTGATCTACTTTTAACAATGCCATTATTGTGGATCTCCTTTTTCTTTTTATCTTAACATATGAAAAGCGCAAGTGCCTTGATCAACCGCGGGCAACTAAGTCGCATACTAACAGAAGGTGTTCTTTACTTTCTAGACACAAAAACCTGTCTCTTAATTTTTTTGCATAATTGACGTCAAATCGGACATTATATTTAGTGAGGAAGGGATAGCTTGTCAAAAACGAAAACCTTAAAATGAGGTGTTTGTCCCAGACAACTATTTTTCTCAAAGGGAGTTAAATTTTCTTATCCATTGATTGAACAACACTTTCGAAATGAGGTGTCTACGGGCCGCAATTCTCTGAATTACACGCTCGCATTTAACATCATTTTGTGAATGAGGTGTTTGTCAAAGACAATGACATTTTCTCTTATTGTTAGGCTTATTTAATCACTTAACAAGGGGATGGTCGTATTGAACAATGGTGATTATCACATCAGATAGCATTTTATCAAATGTTAAATGAGGTGTTTATCAAACGCAAGTAACCTTCTCTAAAAGAAGCTATATTGTAACCATTGAAACACTTTCGAAATGAGGTGTCTACGGGCCGCAATTCTCTGAATTATACGCTCGCATTTAACATCATTTTGTGAATGAGGTGTTTGTCAAAGACAATGACAATTTCTCAAATTGTTAAGCTTATTTAATCACTTAACAAGGGGATGGTCGTATTGAACAATGGTGATTTCACATCAGATAGCATTTAAAACAAATGTTAAATGAGGTGTTTATCAAAGATAATATCCCAAATTTTGAGTTTTAACTTCCCTTCTTCAGGAACAGGGTGATCTTCCGATTCACCCTGTTCTTTTTTTATTTTCACTAATTATGGTAAAATACGGTTATCAATGAAAAAATAACATAATTGTTCTACATATGATGTTGAAAATTGTTCCTTGGAAAATTTTTATGAAAGTAGCGTGAAAAACATGAGTAACTGTATTTTTTGTAAAATAATTAACGGAGAAATTCCTAGTGCTAAAGTGTTTGAAAATGAGCATGTTTTTGCATTTCTTGATATTAGTCAAGTAACAAAGGGTCATACTCTTGTCATTCCTAAAGTACATAAAGAAAATATTTACGAGTTAACGCCTGAAATTGCGAGTAAATTATTTGAGGTTGTACCACAAATTGCGAATTCAATCAAAAAGCAATTTCAACCTGAAGGATTAAATTTACTGAATAACAATGGTGAAAAAGCTGGACAATCTGTTTTCCATTATCATATGCACATCATCCCAAGATACGGAAAAGGCGACGGATTTGGTGCTGTTTGGAAATCCCATGCAGATGAATACACACCTGAACAGCTTCAAGAAATTGCAAATTCGATTAATAACGGGATTTCCGAATAAATGAAGAAACCAAAATTGTGCTCATTCAGTTTTGGTTTTTCATTTGAGATGAAGCTGCCCTAGAATTTTTGTCGAATAATCGATAAATAGAATAAACTGAAGATAAATTACTCATTTTCAAAGATAAATTTGTGATTTGTTCATTTTAATCATATTTATTTACTCTAAGTGCTAGACTAAATGTTGATATCGCTTTTTCTACCAACATTCACAAAGATGAAAATATTCAGTCTATATTTCCGTTCCTTTTCATGATAGGATATGAGTATTATTTTACGTATAAATCAAGGAGGGCAATAAAATTGCGAGCTTATAACTTTAATGCAGGACCAGCGGCTATTCCATTACCGGTGCTTGAACGTGCACAAAAGGAACTAGTTAACTTTCAAAATACGGGTATGTCTGTCATGGAGCTTAGCCACCGTAGCAAAGATTATGAAGAAGTGCACAATCGTGCGAATACTCTACTAAGAGAGCTTCTGGGCATACCTGATACATATGAGGTATTATTTTTACAAGGTGGAGCAAGTTTACAATTTGCTATGATTCCGATGAATTTTCTTCAAGAAAACAAAACAGCTCATTTTATTATGTCAGGCTCTTGGTCTGAAAAAGCGTTAAAAGAGGCACAGCTTTTTGGTGAAACTCGTATTTTAGCGTCAAGTAAGGATGCTAATTATACTCATATTCCAAGGGACTATTCTTTAGAAGAATTTGAAGATGGCGCATACCTACACATTACATCTAACAATACGATTTACGGTACTCAGTGGAATGATTACCCAACTAGTCCAATTCCATTAATTGCAGATATGTCTAGCGATATTTTATGCAAGGAAATCGACGTTGAGAAATTTTCACTTATTTATGCTGGAGCTCAAAAAAATCTTGGTCCTTCAGGTGTAACTGTCGTGATCGTGAAAAAAGACTTTTTAGAAACAGCTCGTACAAACGTTCCAACGATATTAAAATATTCAACACATGCGGAAAATAACTCTTTATATAACACACCACCAACCTTTTCTATCTATATGCTATCACTTGTTTTAGAGTGGGTTAAGGAGCAAGGTGGAGTGAAGAGTATCCAAAAAATCAACGAAGAAAAAGCTGGCTACATTTATTCTGCTATTGAGGAAAGTGATGGCTTTTATAAAGCACATGCTACAGAAGACAGTCGTTCTTTAATGAATATTACATTTACACTACCTAATGAAGAATTAACGAAAAAATTTCTTCAAGAAGCAAAAGAGCGTCAGTTTATCGGACTTGCAGGTCATCGCTCTATAGGTGGCTGCAGAGCTTCTACTTACAATGCAGTTCCTAAGGAAGCATGCGATGCATTAGCAAAATTTATGACTGAATTTAAAAACCAAAATCAGTAAATGATTCCTCTCTACAACCCTTCCCTTATTGGAAAGGGTTATTCTTTTTTATCTGTACGATCAATAATTTTACTGCTATAATATAATATAACTTCTCTCGCAATAGGAAAATAGCTCACTATTGGAGGGAAAAAGATAAGAGATTAGAAGAGGAGAGTTGAGAAATGAATACAAGAATATTAGTTACACTTTCGTTGTTTGCTGCAATTGGGGCTGTGCTTCATATGGTCATGCCACCTTTCTACAATGGAATGAAGCCGGATATGATGCTAATCATGATGTTTATCGGAATTATTTTATTCCCTAGTTTAAAAAATGTAACATTACTTAGTATTGTTACAGGAATTCTATCTGCTTTAACAACGACCTTTCCAGGTGGTCAAATTCCTAATGTCATAGACAAATTCATTACAGCATTCGTGTTCTACGGTTTATTCTTAGTAGTAAAGAAAATTGCACAAAAAGTAGCTACAGCAACTGTTCTAGCAGTTATTGGCACAATTGTTTCAGGAACAATCTTCTTATCCGCTGCATTAATGATTGTTGGATTACCAGGCGGCGTAGCCTTCACAACATTATTTTTAACGGTTGTTCTTCCAGCAACGTTATTTAATGGAGCATCGATGATTGTTATACTACCAATTGTTCAAGCTATTTTTAAACGATCTAAACTCTTAACAATCGCGTAAGAACTTATAGTACAATAGAAAAACCCGATCCCTAATGATCGGGTTTTTCTATTGTCTTTCTTTTATTACCATGCTTCCCACTATACTCTACTTATTGATAATAAATTAGCACGATACCAATCAGCAATGTAACTCCTCCTGCTGAAGCAAGAACCGATACCTTTTGCTTTACAACCTTTTTAGGTGGATAAGAGGCTGATTGTTGCAATAGTTTAAAATAATGAAAAGCTCCAATAAAAAGTAATAAACTTATAGCAAAAAATAAAAAGATAACACCTAACAAGCTCATCCCCCCTTTACAACATGTCCAATAATGTTTAGCTACTCTCCCCGTAGAAGGAGCTCCCAGAAGTCTTATCTAATTATTATGCTTACAGTTATTTATCTATGTATAATGTTTAATGAACACTTCTTTGGGTAACTTGTTAAGAAGGATGTTTTTATTTAATGTAGAAATGTACATATATCTATCAATTATTGGAGTGATGAGTATGTCAAAAAATAAATCATTATTGTGCGGACTACTAGTTGGTGGGTTAATTGGAGGAATAGCCGTTTTAATGTCTACCCCATCAACTGGGAAAGAGCTTCGAGGACAGTTACAGATTAACCGCAGGAAGCTTGAGGAGACATTACAACAGTTAAAGACCGAGAGCATTGCGTTAAAGGACCAAATTATTATTACGGCTAAAGAAAGTTCAGGTGTAGTAAAAGAAGTCTCAACCGATTTAAAAAGAACGATCAATCAATTTCAGCAAGAAATCGCACCTCATAAAAAGGATTTACAAAAAGAAATTGAAGAAGTTGAGCTGAAAATCAAGCAGCTTGAGCAAACATTACAATAGCCACCTTGTTTTCATTTCATCATTATTGTATGATTTTGTTCCCTACTTAAAGAGCTAAATGTTTTTGTTTTCGAGGTAAAAGTGTGCTGGCCAAAATATACCAGCACACTTTTTTTCGCCTTAAACTGTTGGTAATTAAGGAATTATGAAAATATTTAAAAATTTCGTAAATTTATATCTTTATTAATCTTTATTTTATTGGCATAATAGATAATAATACAATCTGGGAAGAGCAGGGGTGACCGGTGATGAAACATAATGAAAAGGAATATACAATCAAAGAAGCCTTATTATTTAGTCAACGTGTTGCGCAGCTGAGTAAAGCATTATGGAAAACGATCGAGAAGGATTGGCAACAATGGATAAAGCCGTATGACTTAAATATCAACGAGCACCATATCCTTTGGATTGCTGATCATTTAAATGGAGCTTCCATTTCAGAGATTGCTAAATTCGGAGTAATGCACGTATCTACTGCGTTTAACTTTTCGAAAAAACTGGAGGAAAGAGGATTTTTAGAGTTTTCTAAAAAGGCTAATGATAAGCGAAACACATATATAAAGCTTACAAAGCAAGGGGAAGAAGTTCTTGCACAGCTTTTAGAAGATTTTAATCCAGACAAAAATTCTGTTTTTAAAGGGGCCCTCCCACTTCAAAATTTGTATGGGAAATTTCCTGAAATGATTGAAATGATGTGCATCATCCGCAACATTTATGGTGATGATTTTATGGAAATATTTGAACGCTCCTTTAATAACATAGAGGATTCATTTTATGAGGATAACGGAAGCCTAAAAAAAGAGACTAAGTCTGAACAGCTATTATCCTCAAGTTGAAGTATTGAATGATTACTTCATTAGGGCTAAGAAGTCTTTCATTAAAGAGCTATATAAGCCTTGCTTTGACATTGCTTGTACTGTTTCAACTATATCGAGCTTTGAATTTAATTGACCTGCAAACTGCGTAAGGAGATCTGTATAGATCACTAATCCTTGCGCTTTTTGTTCTTCATGAAGAAAACTGAGCTCATTACATAACCTATATATATCTTCTATTTCCCCTTTATTTAATCCTCTTTCCATAACTAATCGATAAAAAGGAAAAGGAGTTGATTCAATCATTTGCAATAATAACGTTTGATAATATTCTAATGTTTCCAAACGCTTTTCTAAAGAATCCATGCCGTACCTTCTTTCTAAACACACATTATTGTCCTTTATTGTATAGTATTTCCTGCTTTTTAGAAAGGTTTCATCAGGACTAATCTCTGACTTTATTCATCTTAAGCGCCAATTTCCTTTTTACATTCATTTGTTTGTTTGTTTTTTTTTCAAATGTATTACTATAGATTAATAGCTTAAAGCCGATATTTTATCTCTTTTTCAATATCAACCTTTTCAATGACTTTTTCCGTATTGATTTTTTTATCCCACCGTCGTAAAGTATGATAGTATTCAGTTTTGACATTAGTTTGGATGGTGAGAAGATGAACTGTTGGAAAACCATTAACCTTTCAAAGGAAGTAGGTCTACACAGAATCCTTTTTATTTCAAGCTTACGATGGTTTTTTCCTTTATTTTAACCTACTTACCTATTAATTTACTATTTCCAAAAGTTCATCTTAAAGACGGACATTTTTTAATGTTTGTTTTAGTAATGGTTAGCATGATTCCAATTCATAAATTATTACATGCACTTCCATTGTTAGTAAGTGGATATCGTGTTTCATTAAAAATAAAATATTATTACATGTTACCTATTTTTCAAATAAAATCGTGCAATGGTATTAAGAAGGTGAATATGCTTTTATCTCTAATTGCACCTTTTTTATTTTTTACATCCGTATTTTTTTTAGGTGGCGTTAGCTTCCCAGCTTATATGCATTATTTCTGTATCGCTATGGCCTTTCATATTGGTCTTTGCGTACCAGATTTTATTTTCATTAGGCAGTTATTATTCGCACCTAAAACGTGTTTTATTGAAGAATTTGAAGATGGCTTTGACGTACTTGTACAAAAATAACATAAGCGCAAGCGCCTTGGTAGCACCGACAAGCAGACGCTTTCACTTTTTCTAAATTTTATCAATTGCTAATGCTATCTTTTTCATAAATAGTTTGGTAATCTAATATGTATAATGAGGGAAGGGGGATCTCAAATGTTAATTTTCTTCATTTTGTTTGCAGTCTTTATCTTGTTTTACATAAACAAGCTTACAAATGCTTTATGCCTAGTACGTGAGATTCCTGAAGACCGTCAAACAAAGGTTTTTAGAACGATAAATGTTCTTATTACTATTTTGCTAATCTCTTCATACATAGAAATCTTGTTTACGTAGAAAGATTCTTCTATAGAGAATAGATCGTGATTTTAGTTATTAAGTATGATAGCTGACAGGTTACCCTGTCAGCTATTTTTTTTAGCTTATAACCATGCTGCGCCAACAATGATTAACAAGATGAATAATACAACGATCAACGCGAATCCACCTGAGTATGCTCCGCCCATTATGACACCCCCTTTACAGGTTTAAAATATCCTATGAAGCAATTCCTAAATTCGAATGGGCATTTGCCACATTCGTAGAAAATATATGTGCTTTTTCCGTATCTTTTAGTAAAGATAAGACGCTCCAATGATGATTAACAAAATGAACAATACAACAAGCAATGCGAAGTTGTTTGAAAAACCTTTGCCCATATTCAATTACCTCCTTCATCTTTTCTTTGTATCTTATGGTCATTTGCTCTTGTTTGATTGGACGTTTACCCAATATGACCTGAATTCTTAAAATCGATATTTCATCTTCTTAGAATTAAAAGTCGTTAAAACCACGTTTATAAGTTGACTATCTTGAAAAAACTTTTTGAACTTGTCACATTATGGTATAGTATTTCTTGTACTATCCAGGATTTATATCTTAATGCAGATAGTATAAGAAATACGAAGGCTTTCGCCATTAGGACTTCGCGATAAGCTAAGTTTTTCTAATAAAAAATTTTCTAAATATCATAACTAGGAGTTGTATTAGAAGATGAAAAAGGTAGCAATTGCATTAGCGGCAGCAACAAGCCTATTCGCATTAAGCGCTTGCAACAATGCTGAGTCTGAAGTTGTTGTAGAAACAAAAGCGGGTAACATTACGAAAGAAGAATTTTACGAAGCAATGAAGGATCGCTTTGGTGAAGACGTTCTAACCGAGCTTGTTCATGAAAAAGTCTTAAGTGATAAGTACGAAATTTCCGATAAGGAAATTCAAACTGAGTTTGATAAATTAAAAACTCAATATGGTGACCAATTTACAAGTGTTATTGAAATGCAAGGTGAAGATGTCGTTAAGCAAATGGTTAAAGTTGATTTACTAAGAAAAAAAGCAGCTGAAAAAGAAGTAGAAGTAACAGATGAAGATTTAAAAGCATATTACGACACGTTGGAAGGTCAAATTCGAGCTAGCCACATTTTAGTTGCTGACGAGGCTACAGCAAAAGAAGTGAAGAAAAAGCTTGCAGCTGGAGAAAAATTTGAAGACCTTGCTGCTGAATATTCAACAGACCCTGGTTCTGGTCAAAACGGTGGAGATTTAGGCTGGTTTGGTGAGGGCGCAATGGTTAAAGAATTTCAAGATGCTGCCTTTAAGTTAAAAGAAGGCGAAGTAAGTGAACCCGTTAAGTCTGAATTTGGCTATCATATTATTAAAGTGACGGAAACAGTAAAACCATTTGAAGAAATGAAAGAATCTTTAAAAGAAGAGGTTCGTAATCAAAAAATTCAACAGCCAGACACAATTCAAAATGCCTTAAATACCGTAATTAAAGACGCAAACGTTGATGTTAAGGATGAAGACTTAAAAGACCTCTTTAAAGATAAAGAGCCTGAAACAGAAAAATAAGTAAGCAAGAAGAGGCTGACTCAAAGAGTCAGCCTATCTTTTATGTTTAAAACCTTCTAGAAAGCAAATCAGCTTGCTGATTGATCATTCTGAAGCTGTTGCTGTTTTTCAATCATTTCTAGTTTTTTCTGACGTTCCTGTTCAATTCGGTCAAGATAGACTTGTCCTTCCTTCTCAATAAACTCTTCATCAACCATCTTGTCCTGACGGGATGTTTTGAAGGCCATGTATCCACTAACAAGTATCCCGATAATACACGCGTATATCCACCATGGTAATACAAGCATCTATGCTTCCCCCTTTTAACTTGTACACAATTCATGATAACAAGCCCTTTTACTGAAATTTATGCTGGGGAAGCAACTAATATTCCATTTTAATAGAAAAAGTATTAGTTTTTATGTTCTGATTAGGAAAGTTTTTGTACTTAGTTTTCGTGTCTAGCTCCAGCGCAGTTGCCTAGTCGCGTTCGTATCTGCCTCTAGGGCCTAGCCGCTCATGAATTGAAGGTAAAGAACACCTTCTATTCATGAGCGTCTTATTTGCCCGTGGCTGACCAAGGCGCTTGCGCTTTTCTTATATATTATTCGTGAAAAGACGGTTTATAAAATGATCGATTATCAAGAGCAAATACTCTCTCTGTGTATTCTCCAGGCTTAACACGTTCAAGTGCACGGTCAAGCATATTCATCTTCGCATCAAGATTATCAATATAGTGGAGAATTTCTGCCTCTTTAATCATTGGTGGCTTTGGACTTCCCCATTCAGCCTTACCATGATGACTTAACACTAAATGTTGAAGAATCACAACTTCTTCTCCTTCAATTTGTAAATGCTCCGCAGCCTTAGCAATTTCATTAACCATGATTGAAATATGACCTAACAGGTTCCCCTCAACGGTATAAGTTGTACTGATTGGGCCTGATAACTCAATGACTTTTCCTAAGTCATGAAGGATGACACCAGAATAAAGAAGATCTGTATCAAGACTTGGATATAAAGTCGCGATGGATTTTGCTAAATCAAGCATTGATACAACATGGTATGCTAAGCCTGATACAAACTCATGATGATTCTTAGTTGCTGCTGGGTATTCAATAAACGCAGCACCATGTTTTTTTAGTAAGTATCTTGTTAGTCGTTGAATATTTGGATTTTTCATATCGAATATATATTGTGTAATTTTATCATTCATTACATCTTTAGGAATTGGAGCCGTTTCTAGGAAGTCTGCTATATCGACGGTCTCCTCCTCATGCTTTGGACGAATGTTACGTATCTTTAATTGATTACGACCACGATAATGGTGAATATCCCCAAAGACTTTCACAATACTTTGGGGCGAATACATAACTTCATCGTCCTGCGTAGCATCCCAAAGCTTTGCCTCAATTTCACCTGAAGTATCTTGTAAGATTAGTGTTAAAAATGCTTTTCCGTTGCTTGCAATCCCCTTTGTAGAAGACTTGATAAGCAGATGAACATCTACTTGTTCACCGGTGTCATAATGGAGTATTCCTTTAGCCATAAACAAAGCTCCTCTCAGTTTTTAAAGATTCTATTAGATGAATTTAATTTCAACTATTAATCATCACTATATAGAGGCGTGAATACGCCATCAACATTTTTGTAAGGATAGTATAGCACAGTTAGAGGTTATTTTGATTTATAACAGATAAATGGAGAAAAATCATTTATCTTAGCCTACATACAGTTCTGATAGGTTAACTACATTTTCTGTATAATACTTTTTTGCAATATGCTGATGACATGTAAAATAAATCACTTGGTTTTCCTGTTTTAGCTCCTGTAAAAGCTGCATGATATTAGCGGTTCGCTGATAATCAAAATGGACAAAGCTATCATCAATTATTATTGGTAAATTAATTTGTTCATTAATTGTTTTGACTAGTGCTAACCGAATGGACAAATACAATTGCTCTGCAGTTGCTTGACTTAGCTCTTCTGCGAAAAACCTCATCCCATCCGTTCGTTCAACAATGAACGATTGCTTGTTATCTGGTAAATACACATGCTGGTATTTATTAGATGTTAGCTTTTTAAAGTAATCCTCTATATAAGCTAGTAAAGCTGGTAGCCTTAATTCCCGATGCCGTTCAACTGTTTGATTTAATAAATCCTTCGCTAGTGCTCGAATCACCCATTGCTCAGCGTACTCCCTTACAACAGCCTTTTCATTTTCAAATGAATGTCGAAGCCTTGAATACGTTCCGCTTTGTTCCATATCTTGAATCTTAATTAAAATGCTTGAATATTCTTGTTGTGTTTCCTTTTCACTCTTTTCATTAAGATCAATCGCTTTCTCAAGCTCCTGTAATTTATCTTCAATATCCTTACTTTCTTCAAATGGGAAAGGATCAAGATGTATATTCTTCTCCGTCGTAAGCTGTTTTTCAATCCAAATCATCTGTTTGTTTAATTCTTCTCTTTTTAGATGTATTTTTGCTAATTGACGAAATTCATCCTCATTTTCCACACCAACTTTATTAATTAATTTATGCTTTTCTTTTTTCAAATAATTGATTTTGTCTGTTAGTGTGTTTATTTCTTCTTCGGTTTCTGTTTTTCTTTCAGTTAGTTTTACTAGCTTCTCATTCTTTTCCACTTCTACTCTAGAAAGTTTGCTTAACTCAAATACCGCTTCCTCTATAGAATCTATCTTTACCTGAACCTGACAAGCTTCCATTGTTTCAATCACTATTTTTTCATAATTATAAAGTTCTTGCTTAACCACCTGCAGCTCTGTTAGATATTGCTGTTTTTTCAAAATCAACTGCTGGATTTGCTGCATCAGCTCGAACGCTTCTAATAGGGCTTCTGGTGTCGTATTTTTTTCAATTTGAAGCTGTTTGGCTAATAGAGAAGTCTTTTCTGTACATTTAAAATACTCTTTTTCCCACTCCTCATAAATCTTAAGAACTCTATCATAGGTTCTCTCTTGTTGTTTATGTAAAAGCTGCTCGTGATGTAAAGACTGCTTAATCTTATTGTCTTTTTCAAGTAAAATCATTAATTCGGACAATGATTGATAATCAGTTGATGCACCACGTTCCTCCGCAGATGATAATTCCTGCTCAAGAGTTTGTAATCTAGTTGTTAAATGATCAATAAGAGGATCTTCTTTCGATACTACCCGTTTAAGCTGGAGTAGAGCAAAAATCACTCCTACTATCATAATACTTACGAATAACCAGCTTTGTTCGATAAAAAACCATCCAGAACCTACGAATAGTAGAAAAGCTAAACATCCCACGAAAAGAGCTCGTTGTTTTTTCTCTTGTTTATGCTCTCTTCTTCTACTTTGAATCTGTGATAAAATTTGCTGATGCTCATTCTTTATATGTGTTGTATTTAAGGATTCTCTTTTTGAAACTTCATTGTCCAATGAAGTTCTTTTATCATCAGATAATGCATACTTTTGCAGATCACCGATTTTCCATTCTGTTTCTTCTAATGAACTTTTTGCCTGCTCAAATTGGTCATCTAACATTTTTTTGCGCTGTTTTAAGTGTTGATCTTCAGCTAATTCTTTTTTAATAGACTCCTTAATTGGTACCGTTGCATGAATCAGCATTATGTCTTCATCTTTTAAGTGTGGGTATAATCTTTGTTTATACAGCTTTATTTCATGCTGAAGCTGTTCAATCCTTTGCTCCTTCTGTTGGCTATTTTTCTTTTTTTCTTCATACAGAGGAATTTGTTCCCGCACTGAATGAATCGTTGGAAGCATATGTAATACTTTTTGATTGACAGTTAGCTCTTCTTCTTCTAGTTGAAACTGTTTGTTTTTACTTCTTAATGAATGTAGCTGTACCTCTATAGGTTGGATCGTTACCAAATATTGCTCCAGCTGTTGTAATCCGTCCTCTGGGAATCCTGTCGTATTAGGAAGATTATTTAATTGTTCAACACACCAACTTCTTTCCCGTACAAGTGGAAGAACCGATTGTATCTTTTCGAGCTCCTTTTGCTTTGCTATATATTGCTTTCTCGTCAAAGCTAACGATATAAGTTGTTCTTCTAGAGAATCTCTCTTATTTACAAACTGTTGATACTCATTGTTTTTCTGTTTCGCCTCAAGCATCTGACCATTGCTCTCTTTTAACTTTGAAAGTGCCTCATTTAACGTCGGTCTTTTTCCACTAGGCTTAAAAAGCAATTCTTGCTGTTTCATAAGTGTATGTTCAATTGTAAAAAGAGCATCTGCTCCATAAATGCTAGAGAGGAAGAGAAATTTCCCAATTTGATCTGATTTCATTTTTTGAATCTGTTGAAGACCATGAATATCAAAAGAGAAAATAGCTCGATAGGTCTCTCGATCAATCCCACCGAGCAATGTTTGTAAATACTCCTCTTCTTGAGCAGATCCACCCACTAATTCAACACTTACTTCTCCACCAGCCTTTCCGGGAAGTCTTTCTATTTTTATCTGGTTATTATCTTCTGTGCGAATAACAAGATAACCTCCATATGCTGTTCCTTTTTTGGGTTCATAGCGATTTTCAGTTTGTTGTTTAGTAGGAAAACCAAATAAGATACTATGAATAAATGACATGATTGTCGATTTACCAGCTTCATTTTCCCCGTAAATAATCTGGAGCTGGGAATCACCTAGTTCAATGCTTTCATTTTCAAATTTCCCATATCCGTAAATCATCAGCTTTTCAATCTTCAATTCTACTCACCTCTCTTTGTGTCACTTTGCTGCAAAAGCTCATTATGTAAAAGTTGTTCTGCTTCCTTAAGAAGTTGATTCTGTTCATCTAACGTAAACTCTGCTATGTATTTTCTGTAGACAGGATGCTGCGTAAGAGGCTCCATTACATCTGCAAATGATTGATAGTGTTCAACTGTTTCATGTAAATCGGTAAAAAAGGAAGCAAGCTTTGGATTTTTTTCAATTGGTTGATATGTTTTATTTTGCATTTTAACGATCCACACAAAATGATTGTTTTCACCTTCAGCCTCATTGAGGGCATCCATTACATCTTGAAGCGTTTGTGATTCTTGTAAAGAGCTTGATAACTCCCCTGTACCAGTGAAAGCAATAGTTAAACAAGTGGAACGTTGTTTTTTGCGAATTTGTTCAACAATCATCTCACACTTCTTCATTAACTCTGAGACACTATTTAGCCCGTCAATTGAAATATCAACCTCTTCCCAAATAATTTCTTCGCTTGAAATAAATGAAGTGGTAGAGGCTCCTTCTTTCATTTCAACAAAATAAAATCCTTTTTCTCCTGACTCTTTGCGGTGTCGTCCTTGAATATTACCTGGATAAGCAATGATCGGATTGTTTTGATGTAAAAGCTGACGCTTATGGATATGTCCTAACGCCCAGTAATCAAAGTCTTTATTGATCAGTTCATGTACTTTAAAAGGACAATACACATCATGCTCTTTATTCCCCTCGATTGAGCCATGAAGCATTCCTATATGGTACACAGTAGAGTTGTCCATTTTTTTATAATGGGATGTCATATTTTCGATAACTGAACGTGAAGGATAACTGTAGCCATAAATATAGGCAAGCGGAACCTCATTTTTACAATACATTTTCATTTCTACGTGCTTACTAGAAAACACATGAACATTTAATGGCCACTGTAGGTCAAGCCATTTACCTCCCATATGATCATGATTCCCGTGAATCACATAAACCTCAATACCCGCTTTATGTAATCGTTCAAATTCCTTTTTTAACTTCAGTTGTGCTTTTAAACTTCTTTCTTCTTCATCATATAAATCACCAGAGAGTAACACAAAATCTACCTGCTCTTTTATCGCAAACGTTATTAGTCTGGAAAAAGCTAAAAACGTACTTTCTCTCATTCTTTCAAACAAACGAGAAGGCATATGTTTCAAACCAACAAATGGACTATCTAAATGTAAGTCTGCTGCATGAATAAATGTAATTGGATTCTTCATAAATGATCCACCCTTTGATTTAGCTCTATAAATTCCAATTCGTGCACTACACTCATTTTACCATCGTTAAAATACGAATGCACGTTCTCCACTTGTGAATATTTAATAAAAGTGGAAAAAACATGTCATTTTTACTTCATTTCTCAACAAATGAACAAAAGTGCTAGAGCTGGGTAGCACAAAATAAAAAGGTAGCATCACATATTCATGTAATACTACCTTTAACTAGGCATGGTCATTAACTACCAAATCAGTTGGAAATAAATCCAACTATTCGTATATTTCCCTAACTACTTATCCCTCGCTATCATCAAAGCCCTTTTTAAGTCTTTAAAGGATGAAGATTTTCCGTATATTAGAACGCCACCCTTATAAACATGTGCGCCAAAAATAGCTAATAGGGTTATTGAAACAAGCAGTATGAAGATAGATAGTCCAATCTCCCAAGAAGGAATATTTAACATTCCAACCCGTAAAAACATAATCATTGGGGTAAAGAACGGAATATATGAGCTAATTGTAATAAATGGGGTTTCAGGATTAGTTAACCCAAACATCGCAATCATAAATGCTCCAACAATTAAGAAAATCATTGGTGAGATTAATTGCTGCACATCTTCAATTCTACTTACAAGTGAACCAAGAAAAGCAGCTAATGTTGCAAATAAGAAGTAGCCTAAAATAAAGTAAATGCCTGCATAGACGAATGTTGATGTCGGAAGGTCACTAAATCCTAATGCACCACCTGTCATTGCATTTAAATCATTGATTTGTGATTTAATTGATGCATAGCCAACACCAAGAATCACGAGCATTTGGGTTAAGCTTAAAAAACCAATTCCTATTAACTTAGCAAACATTTGTTTCACTGGAGATACACTTGAAATTAAAATTTCCATGACGCGAGAGGATTTTTCCTTTGCCACTTCTGTTGCTATCATACTCGCATAAAAAATCACCGAAAAATAAATAACAAATAACAGGATATAGACGAGCCCTCTTGCTTGGTTTAACTCTTCTTCTGTTTTCGCATTATCTTCTAGAGCAACTTTTTTAAGTTCAACAGGTGTGAACAATTGGTTTAACTCATCTGAATCTAACCCTAAATTCACTCTTCCAATTTCCTGCTTTGTTTGCTGAAGAACTTGTTCGATTTGTGAGAACACTTGACTATCTGTCATTGATAACGTTTTTACAGTTGCTGTTGGTTGTTGATTTTGATTCATTGATAAAATAATCATTCCATCTATTTCTTCTGCTAGGACTTGTTCATCAAGTTCTGCTTCTGATAATGTTGTTTTATCTATCTCAATTAGCATTCCACTTGCCACCAGGTTTTTTTCGAACATCGTATAGTATTCATTTGTTTCATCAAGGACAGCGAATGTTTTAGCTTCATCTTCTTTATCAAAAGCTTCAATAATCCTTGCAATATTAGATAAGCCAAAAATGATCAGTACCGTTAGTAACGTAGTAATAATAAATGATTTCGTTTTTATTTTACTTAAGAATGTGTGTGCAACCATAATCCAAAACTTATTCATAAGTTGCACCTACCTTCTCAATAAAAATGTCATGTAAAGATGGTTCTTCTAGTGCAAATTTACGGACAAACCCTTTGTTTTGAAGTTCTTGGAAAATAATCCCAGAAACATCCTCGCTATTAATTTGGAGTTCTACTCCTTCAGATGTTTTCTTGAATTTAGTAACACCTGGTACTTCTTCTAAAAAGCTCATATCAAAATCACCTTGAACAAACACATTCTTTTTGCCATAGGATCTTTTAATCTCTCGAAGCGAACCATGCACAACAGACTTTCCTTGGTGCATGATACATAGATGCTGGCAGAGCTCCTCCACATGTTCCATTCGGTGACTTGCAAACACGATTGATGTTCCAGACTCTTTTAAATCAACAACTGCTTTTTTTAATAGCTCTACATTCACTGGATCCAGTCCACTAAAAGGCTCATCTAAAATAAGAAGCTTTGGCTTATGTATAACTGCTGCGATAAATTGAATTTTTTGTTGATTCCCTTTTGAAAGTTCCTCTACCTTTTTGTTTGCATACTCAGGCACTTTAAACCGTTCAAGCCAATGATTCATTTCTACAAGAACTTCTTGCTTTGACATTCCTTTTAATCTACCTAAATAAATTAGCTGATCCTTTACCTTTAGCTTTGGATAAAGACCTCGCTCCTCAGGTAAATAACCGATTTGATCACTTTCGTCATATGTGATTCGTTTTCCATTCCACGTGATCGCGCCATCAGAGGGATTTAATAACCCCAGAATCATTCGAAATGTCGTCGTTTTCCCAGCGCCATTCGCACCAAGAAAGCCAAAAATCTCTTTCTCTGGTATGGCAATTGAAAGCTGATCAACAGCTGTTTGTGTACCAAAACGCTTTGTTACACCTTCTATTTTCAGGCTCATAATCATCCTCCTTTACCATATAGTAGTACGGAAAACCTATAGTGAAGGTTTCATCTTCATGCAGGAAAATAAAATTCAAGTAAGAATTATATAATGATAGTATTTAGCTACTAGGGAGATGGGAGAATGGGTATGTACTATTTAACAGTTTTCGAGAAAAATGGGGAAAAACTTTTAGATGAAAGCTTCGAAGCTCAAACAGAGCAGGAAGCAAAAGAAATTGGGCAACGTAAACTTGAAGAGAATCATTGGTCAGATAAAACACATCGTTGTACTTCAGCTGCTGGAAAACTTGTCTTATTTGGACGATAAGTAAGAAATACGCAAGCGCCTTGGTCAGTCCCGACAAGCATAAGACACCCAATAATAGAAGGCGCTCTTTGCCTTCAATTATTGGGTGGCTTATGACTCGAGGCAGTTACAAACGGGACGTCCTGTCGCTGTAACTGCACTTGCACGTCCTGTGCTTCGGGGCTAGGCATCCGACTTTTAACAAAGTCGGACTGCTGGAGCTGGACACGAAAACTGAGTCCAAAACTTATACTTTCTTATCTTTTAAGAAAGGGCTGATCTAACGTATAAGCCCTTATCATTATTTCCCACTAAACTTTGCCACACGCTTCTCTAAAAAAGCTGCAACACCTTCACGATGTTCATCAGTTCTTCTCAGCTCAAGCTGATTCATCGTTTCCTGATTGAGTGTATCAATTAATAACGGTAATTCTTGTGTACTAAAAATTGTTTTTGAAGTAATCATAGCTTGTAATGGTCGCGCTCCCATTTCTCTCTTCACTATTTCAAGATGTTCATCAGTATCCCCTTCGTACACTTCATCAATAATCCCTACTTTTAATGCTTCATTTGCAGACATCGACTTGCCTTCCCAAATAACTTGTTTCGCTAAATGATCACCAAGTCTTTTCTTTAAGAAAAAATGGCCGCCTCCATCTGGAATAAGTCCAATATTAATAAAATTCATGGCTACCTTTGCATTTTTTTCAAGTTTCACATAGTCACAAGCTAATGCAAAGCTTAACCCTAAACCTGCAGCTGCTCCGTTAATTAAGCTAACAGTTACAGCAGGCATCGTGTACAGGGTAACGATCATATTTTTAATCGTCTCCATGACAGGATGATAACCATCTTCATCTTTATTTGAAAGCATCGTCTTAAGGTCGCCCCCAGCAGAAAATGCTCGACCTCTTCCTGTGATGAACAAAAGTTTTATGTCAGATGAGCCAACCTCTTTTAACGCCATTGTTAATTCCTGCAGCATTTGCACGTCCATTGCATTTAATGAATCCACTCTGTTTAAATATAAAGTGGCTACGTTCCCCTTTTTAAAAAGTTCAACCGTTTGATACTTCATCCTTATTCACCCCTTATTTTTATAGCTAAGGTTTGATTTCGGAAAGTTACTATCATAATCCTTCTTTTTAGAAAAAAAAAATCTAGTACAGTGACTAGATCCTCTTTTTAACGTCTTCTCTTATTGACTCAATCAAATTGTTTGATAAATTTGCCGGAAACGATGTATCATCCTCAAAAACCCAGCTATTAATTATTTCAAGGTCTGCTTTTTTAAAAGTAATGCTATAATCTTTATTATTGTGAGTAAAATCAGCTGTCACCGATTCTTCGCCATCAAACTCGTCATCTATAATCATGTGGTTTATTTCATATGGCTTCACGAAGTAATCTCCTTTTTCTCTTCATTTATGTATATAGAATTAACTTATAATTGAAGTTTATACCACTTTTTTCAACCAACCTCTTTATTGTTCCGACAGCTCTTTTATTTTTTCTAATGCTATGTTCCCATATGTTAATGATTCCTCGTAGTATCTCTCTCCATCAGAAAGTTGTGCGAAATCTCCTATTTCAATTGAAAGTAATGTGTTTTCGTTATCAACAGATAATGTGTAAGTATAAGCTATGTCATATGAAGTTGGCTGTAGTTGCCATTTTGGTACATAAAGTGAAAGTCGTAACAATTTATTGGGTTCAAAAGCCACAACAGTCAGTCTTGAATATCCAGGCCATTCAATTACACTTCCAAGTGTTAAAGATTCAGCACTGAAATCTTCCGGTAAATCGTCCCACTGTCGTATAAATTCAGGTTTACTCACCACTTTCCAGACTTTTGAAACGGGTACATTGATCGTAACACTATTTTTTACAATTAGTTGCGTACATATATATTCCTCCCACTAAAATTTAATCCTATAGTATACTTCTCTCATTTCAAACGAATCCCTCTAATACTTCTTCATATGAATAGGTGGAGATTTGAACATAAAAAATAACCATATCCAACATAAGCAGAGAGGATATGGTTATTCTTTTTTTACTTTTACTTACTAATCTTATGAACGTGTAAACAACTCTTCCAAAATGTTAATTTTCTCGTCAGTATAATGCTTAAATCCATCGTTATAAGACTTAGGATCCTTTGGATTCGCAAAATGAGTGATTTTCATTGTTGAAGGGTGAACAAATTTGCTTGCCGCACCACAGCCGATTCCAATAATCGTCTGTTGTTCTTCCATGATCATAATATTATAGATGCTATCTTGCCCTTTTAATGCATAGCCAACGTTTTCTAAGTTGCCTAGAATATTTTTTTGACGATATAAATAGTAAGGTGCATAACCGTGATCCCTTGTCCATTTAACCGCATGGTCCATCATCGTACTTATTTCCTCACGACTTGCTACTTTATATTTATGTTTATTTTTCGTCATTTCAGATGCACGTTTAAAAGATAACGTATGAACAGTCAGTGATTCAGGCATAAGCTTTTCTGTTTCTGAAAGTGTGTAATCAAATTCTTTAACACCCTCACCAGGTAAACCAATAATTAAATCCATATTAATATTGTTCATACCCCTACTTCTTGCTAAGTGGAACTTTTCAATTGTTTCTTCTACCGTATGATGACGTCCAATTGCTTTTAATGTTTGTTGAATATACGATTGCGGGTTAATGCTTATTCGATCAATTTTCCATTTGTTTAATATATCGAGCTTTTCCTTTGTAATCGTATCAGGTCTTCCAGCTTCAACCGTTATTTCTCTAATATTTTCAACATCTGGAAAGGAATCAGCCATTTCTTCATAAAGCATATCCATCTCTTCTGCAGTAATACTAGTAGGCGTTCCCCCACCATAATAGACAGTTGTAATTTTAATTCCCTTTTCCTTTAACCAACGACCAATTTCCTTTATTTCAAAATGCAAGCCACCTAAAAATGAAGTCACAGAACCTTGACGACCGTTGATTGCATACGCTGGAAACGTACAGTACGCACATTTTGTCGGGCAAAATGGGATACCGATATAAATACTTACTTCATTTGAAAGGGAGTCAAGATCAGGGACTACCTGTAATTGCCGCTTAACAATTTGTTGCATAAGCTGAATTTTTTCATCCGAAAGCAAATATTCCTCTTTAAACATGCGGTGAATCTCATGCTCTGACATACCCTCTTGTCTTTTTTTGTGGTATAGCTTGGTAGGTCGAACTCCTGTGAGAATTCCCCATTTTTGAATCATTCCCGTATAGTCTTGAAGGATGGTTAAATACACGTATGAAAGTGTATTTTTCACTTGTCTTAAACGATCCTTACCTTCAATGTGAGCAGCTATTTGTTGTTTTTTATTTGCTACAAATTCCTTCCCATCCTCCGTACGCAAATATCCTTTTATCGAAACACCCTCGTTGTGCTCTTCAAAGAAAAACTCTGCTTCAAGGGTTGAATCATCTTCCGTAAAGCAGAGCTCTGTTTCTTCAAAAAATAAATTACCAATTAATCGCAGTGGTCTATGGAAACGCTCATCGTCTATACCTTTAATAAAAATTTTCATTAAAATCACCTTATCTCTTTTCAAAACTTCTTTAAGTGTACAAAAAAGTTTCCATACTGGTCAATGTTAGATCTTAGTAGTGCAGCAAAGGAGGGTAAAATCCCCAGAGAAATGTTAATCCATTTTTTTAGCAGATAAAAAAGCTTTGAAGCATATTGTTGGATAGGACAGACATACAATGGTGATAACCAAATTATTTAGGAGGCAGCAACCGTTGAAAAAATTTGCTCCTATTTTTATTATTGTTGCTACAATCGCCATCATTGGATACTTTGATTCCGCCCTATTTGCTGAAAAAGAAGATTTAATATCCAGCTTCCCTATACCAACAGAAGGGACAGCCTCAGCGACCATTTCAAATGAAAACAATGAACAATCACAGCAGAAACCTATACTAGAAACAAAACTAGTTGATATTACAGAGGACGATGGATATGTCGTTGAAGTTTACCGTGAATATGAGGTATATAAGGATGAAGAAGGCAACATCATTGAGAATAAACCTACAGAAAATTACCAGTATTTGCGGTATAAAGAATAGGAAAGTTTGCTAGTTTGGATATAACTGAACTAGAAATTCAAATTGCTGAAGCAATTCAAACTACAGAGTACGTTGAGAAAGAAATAGCGACAGATGAAGTAACCGATGAAGAAATTCAAAAGTATTATGATCAAGCTGCCAAGCAAGGAAGCAGTGGTGGTCAAAAGCTTCCTAAGCTTGAAGAAGTAAAACCTCAAATCAAGCAACAACTTGAGCAACAAAAGAAACAAGAAAAGCTCGTTAAACAAGTAGAAGAGCTTAAGAAAAATGCTAAAGTCGACGTTAAAATCTAATTTTTTAAAAACGGCCATTCAAAAAGGGATGGCTGTTTTTAAATTCTAGAATAAAATTATATTAATCCCTTCAACTAATGAAACAGTTGAGATATTAAGAGTTGTATATATTCTAACAATCGAACGTAGGAGTAGAGATTTTGTATTTAAACTAGCTTCAAAAAGATTTAAAAAATATTAGATGAATCCTAACAATGAAGTATTTTTACGGGGCATTCCTTATGAACTTTTATTCTTTTAAGCCCTTGATCTTCCGGTTAGCTAATCTTCAGAGATAAAACTTCAAAAGTACCCATTCATTATCAAAAAGCTGAATTAACAAGTATTAATGTTTTTTGACTATATCGATAAAAATAAAGAAGAAGGCGAACCCTCTCCTTCGACTCTTAGACGTATCCTTTTTCTTTCATGCTGTAATAATCAGCATTAGCATTTACGATTATGTGATCTAGCACCTTTATAGG